>LNDW01000001.1 GCA_001464815.1 Betaproteobacteria bacterium Ga0077527
CGATTGAGAGTCTCCTCGTGGTGCGTTCACAGGTCTTTTAACTGCGGTTAAAAAATCACTCAGGCCGACCACTTGCGGCCGATCACATCGGCCACGACGGCGGTCACGTCATCACTCCAGTCCTGCGGCAGCGCGTTCAAGGGCAGCATCTCGCGCGGCGGGATCGTCACCTCTTTCACAAACACGGGCACACCGTTGACCAGGAAGCGCAGCCGCGCTTTCGGGTCGCTGCTTTTCGGGCGGATCGTGGCGCCGAACTGATGCACGCGCGCATAAGCCATGTTGGTGCCGATCTCGACGCTGTTGCCCTCGACGCGGTAGTCGAAGCTGCCCATGAGGTGCCCCTTGTCGCGCAGGGGCTGACCGCTGCGTGACTTGAGTGGCGCCCAGGGGCGGCCGTAGGGATCGGTACCGGAATGGAAGGAGAGCTGCACGCGGGTCTTCAACACGCGGCCGACGGCATCGAGCGCGTCGGTGGGGTCGCGCCCCAGCAGCGAGAGCTGGGCGAAGGCGCGCTGGGCATCGCCGGCGAAGACCTCGGTCTTGATCTTCATCGGGCGTGGCTCCATACTGCGCGCTCACGGGCGTGACACGGTGACATTCTCCCGGCCGTAGCACGGCACTCCGGTGCTGGCGCGCTTTGTGGGGTTTCCGCAGAACATCGCGGATGGGAGGCCCCACCGCCCGTTCCCTTCTTCGCTTTATTTCTCATTGAGCAGCCTCTGAATTTCACGGTCGCGCTTTGCCGCTTCCCTGGATAAGCGGCGAAAGCTCATCAAGATCGTGCGCAGGCCGTCGAGGCTGGTCGCCACCACCGTCACGTAGCCTTCGTCTTCCAGCACGTAGCGGATTGACCGGTCGCTGTCCTGCAGCTTGCGGCCGCGCTCGATGGCGTCCTGCACCCAGTGGTATTCATCGACCACCAGCTCCTTGTGCTCTCGCGCCTGCTTGGCCGCGATGGCCGGCGTGAAATCCACCACGCGAGACGGTGCGTTGATGGCCTTGGCGTCTTCGTCAGACAGCAGGCCAATCGGGAACGGGCCCTCGGGCTTGGCCGCCCAGGATCTGAAGACCTCGCTCGCCACCAGCGATCGGATCGCGCCGGCCGCGAGCTGCGGATCGGCGGCCTCGAGCTTGTCGCGCGCCAGCGCGAGCGCCTCGGCGCGCCACTGCGCACCCGGCGCATAACCCCAGCCGGGGTCCACACCCGCGGGCACCTGTTCCACCACACCGGTGCGCGGGTTGGTCCATTCGCGTGTGCCGCCTGGCGGCGCTTCGTCGGGGCCGTCTTTGCCCATGCGTTTGAGATCCCGCTCCGAGAGCTGGATCACGGTGCAGCGGCAGTTCCAGCCGTTCGGCGGGGTGTGCGTCTTCCACCACGGGTCATCGTGGCGCAGGACCTTGCCGTTCCAGGCGGCGTGCGCGGGGCGGGTGCGGTCATCGAGCACCGCCGAATACATGACATAGGGCGCGGTGTCGGCGTTGGTGTCGATGCGCGACCAGTGGCCGGCGGCGTAGGACGTGCGCAGGTTGGTGTCGTAGATCACGCGCAGGCGCGTCTCGCCGGTCTCGGGGTCGGTCATCTCCTGGCGGCCCCACCAGCCGCGGCTGATCAAGAGCGGCGTGAGCTCGGTGCGAAAGCGCTCGAAGGCCCAGCCCTCGGTGATGGCGCGGTCGACGGTTTGCTTCACCTCGCCGAGCAGGCTCAGGTCCATCATCTTGGCGATGGTGAAGGCGCGGTCGTGGTGTTGGTGCAGCATGTCGCGCCAGTCGAAGGTCTCCTGGAGTTCTTTCTTTCCGAGAAAGAACTCGACCGCCTTCTCGGGCGCGAGATCAAACCTTGCGGCGATTGCCATCGGCAGCACTCATGCCCATCAGTTGCGCGCTGAAGCCGGCGCGCTCGAGCGACTGCACGAGCTGCTCGGGCGGCGCGGTCTGCATCAGCTCGACCAGGCGCTCGCGGAAGGTGGCGAAGTCGCCGCTTTCCTCGGCGTAGGCAAGCAGCTCGTTGATGCGCTCGCCGATGAGGCCCTCGTAGTTGGCCGCGAATTCGTCGGCGGCCTTGGCGAGTGCGGCCTGGTCGGCGGTGGCCTGCGCAACGGCATCACCGGGTTCGGCGAATTCAGCGGGCGTGTCGCCCGCCTGCGGCTGCGCCGGCGCGAGCGCGTTGGCGGGCTCGGGCTTTTTGGGCGCTGCGGCGGCCGGCTTTTTGCGCCAGGTGCCACCGTAGGTGTCGTTGATGTAGGTGACGTCGACCGGCTCGTAACCCATGTCGTGCAGGGTTTTGTCGACTTCGGCGCGCTTCTCCAGATCCTCGCCCTCATCGATGACGCGCCACACACGCGGGTAAGCCGCGCCCGGAAAGTTCCAGTCGGTGAGCCACTTCGCGGGGCCATCGTTGAAGGACTCGCACACCAGGTCGGCATCGGACTTGACCAGATCCTGGCGCACGTCGTGCGCGTTGGATTCACCGCCGAGCCGGCCCGGTGTGGCGTCGGTGGAGCCGGTATGGCCGAGCACCACCTTGCTGATGGCGGCGTCCATGCACTCGTGCAGCTTGACGTAATCGGCGGTGCCGCTGCGGGCGGCTTCGATCAGTTCGATGGCCATGCCGTCAGGCACGATCACGCCGGCGTCGGTGTTGATGGCGGAGAGCGCGTTGAGCAGCCGCGTTTTTTCTTCGGCGGTGGCGTTGGCCGGATAGCTGCCCTTCGCCGTGGGCTGGCCGAACTTCTCCAGGAAGATCATCCAGAACTTGATGCCGGCGCGTTTGAAGAACACCGGCCAATAGAGCCAGTGCGCGAGGCCCAAGCCATAGGGCTCATCGTCGTGGTCGGCGCCCGTGCAGAAGCTCCAGAACTTGCGCTCGGGCAAGAGCTCGCCGGGGTTCATCTGCGACATGGTCATCAGGCGCAGGCGCATCTCGCCATCGAAGGCGAAGCGGCGGCGGTCGCGCACCTTGATACCGGCGATGGTGATGTAGCGGCCGTCGCGCCCCCACAGCATCTCGGCCACGGCGTAGCCGTAGAACACGCCATACAACATCCCGGCGGTGACCTGGTCCCACTTCACCGCCTTCAACTGCTCTTTGAGAAACTCGGCCGCGGCCTTGTCGATGGCGCGTTTGCCGCCGGGCTCGACCTCCCACGACTTGGCGATCACGGCCAGGCGGCGCTGGCTGAGGGTGGAGGCCACCTGGGTATCGCGCAGGACTTCGCGGTAGATCTGGTAATTGCCGGCGCCGCGCGCCATGAGCACGCTGTCCTGCGGGGCGAGGTGTTCGAAGGGCGAGACGAAGCCGCGCGTGACGTCGCGGCCGTCGCGGGTGGTGGCCACCTCGCCGCGTTCCACGCGACCGCGTTCAACGTAGTCGAGCGGCACGACCAGGCCGTTGTCGAGTTGCACGTAATCAGCCATGTTTAAAAGCCTCCGAAGTCATTGCCGCCGGCCACCACCCCGAAGCCGCGGTCGGCGTCAAAGCGGCGGCCGGGGCCGTCGAGCGATGCGCCGACGCGGCGCTGCCCGGTGGATTGAAATTCGATGGGGGCGGCCTCGGTGCGCGTCGCTGCCCAGGCGAGCACGCGCGCGATCACGCGGTCGCCGTGGCGTTGCTTGCCGTCGCTGCCCTTGTCGGTGCCGGCGTCCATCGTCGGGTAGCCGTTTTTCAGCACCACACGGCGGTGGTCGGCGATCTCGTCTTCGTCGCGCGGCAGCTCCATCGCGCGGCCTTCGAGCCCGCCCTTGTAGCTGGGGAAGTGTTCGGCATACCAGGTGGGTGTCGCCATCACGCACTCGACACGCGCCACGCCGAGCCGCTGCAGCGCGGCCTCGGCGAGCTGCTGGCCGTTGCCCCGCGCATCAAACTTGACGTGATGCAAGAGCGGCAGGTGGTCGAGCAGCCAGCGGTTGATCTTCTCTTGCACGTCAAACGGAATGCAGCGCAGCTCGAGCGTGAGGGTTGCGCGCCAGAAGCCGCGGCGGATCTCCTGCATCACGCCTTCAATGGACAAGTCACCACTGCGGCCGAAGTCGCGGCCGACCACCGAACGCACGTTCGGCAGCGCATCGACCGCGGGCTTCAACACGTCGGCGATCCATTGGTCGGTCTCGGCCAGGCGGTTGGGGTTGAGCATCCACTCCGGCGGCTTCGCCCAGCGGATGACCTTGCACTCGTCGGACTGGCAATGCTCGACCAGCGTGCGCGGCAGGTAGACGCCGCCGCCCATCGACGGGATGCAGTCCAGCTCCTCGGCCGCGCCTTCGCCGTATTGCGCGCGGATGGCCGTGCGCCAGGCGTCGGCCGTGGCGTGCTTCATGCGCGCGCCCATCATCAGCTTGACGCGGTCGAACAGGCCGTCGCGCAGCGCGTCGTCGAAGGTGGTGCGGTGCAGGCTGTAAGGCAGCTTGCCGGCGCGGATGTCTTTCACCAGCAGGTTGAAGGGGTTGTCCTCGCCGTTGTGCGAACTCAGGATGCGCACCTTGCCGCCCCAGATCAGCATGGCCATCGCGGCCTTGAGCAGGCCGGCCAGGTCATCGTGGAACGCGGCCTCGTCGATGATCACCAGGCCCTGCTTGCCACGGATCGAGCGCGGCCGGCTGGACAACGCCAGCACCTTGAAGCCGCTGGCAAAGTCGATGCGGAAGGCTTTGATCTGGCGCACGTCGCCGTCGTCGGTTGTGTCCTCGAACATCACCTCCTGCATGGCGCCGGCGGCCTTGTTGAACGCGCCGGCCCACATGGCGCAGTCGTCGATGAACTCCCGCGTCATGTCCTCGCTGTAGCCGATATACAGCGCATCTTGGCCGCCGGCCTCGGCCGAGGCGCTGGCCGTCAGCACCGCGTCCGAAGCCGTGGTCCAGCTGGCGCCAATCCGGCGCGACTTCTCCCAGACCGCCACGTCGGCGCGGTCGCCCGCCCAGCGCTGCTGGAAGGGCAGCAGGACGGCTGGCGCGGGCCCGGTGGCCGAGACCGCTGCCTGAACGGCCGCCGACACCCCCGCCCGGACCGGGGCCGAAGCCTGCCGGTCCGGGGTCGAAGTGGCCCGGGTTTGGGTGGGCCTGGCCGGTTTATGCGGTTTTTGGGGGGTCTTTTTCAAAAAAGTCGCGCCAGAGGCGCTGGTGTCGGGTTTTTAAAAGGGGTTTAAAAGGGGTCCGGGCTCGGGAACGTAGGGTGGCTTGCCGGAAATCGCCCTAGGCCGTTTAAACCGATTTGGGCCGGGTCAGAATCCGGCCGGCTGGGCGACCGCCCGGACCGCCGCCATCAGGCCGGTTTGGAAATCGGTGCGGGCGATGGCCAGCCAGCGGCTCGGCTGGGCCTGGTCGATCCGGGCCTCCGCGTCCTTATTGCCGGCGTTCATGGCGTCGATGGTCTGGGCCCCGACGTGCATGTGCAGCTCGCCGAGCAGCGCCTCGAGCTGCGCGCCCTGGGCTTTGATCTTGTTCATCAGTGCGACCTCGGCTTCGTTCAGCTCGCGGTAGCCGGTGATCTTGCGGTGTTGGTTGTCCATGCGGTTCTCCTAGTTGGCGATTCCCAGAATCTCGCGGCGGATGTTGTCCACCGCGCCGGCTGAGAGGCCGCCTTTGCGGGCGAGTTTGGTCACGGCGTCAGCCGCGGCCTGCGTCTTGGCGCGGATCTCGATCTCGTGTTTCTTCTGCGCGACCGAGGCGCGTGACAGCGTGGCGATGTTCTTGGCGAGCTGCGAGAGGAGCTTCGCGCGCGCCATCTTCGACTTTTCGTCGTCGCCGTTTTCGGACTCTTCGAGCTCCTGCAGGTTGACCAGGACGTTGAAGACCTCGGTCTGGATCATGCCCATCACCGCACCGGAGAGCTGGCCAGCGTCATCCGGCGCGGCCTCGGCGATGACGCGCGCGGCTTCGGTGCTGGCCTTGATGGCGGCGAGCTTGCGTTCCAGGTTGGAGCCGTAGCGGTGCACGCTCGACTTGCCGACGGCGTAGCCGCGGCTCTTCAGTTCGGCCGCGAGTATCTCGTAGCCGGCGAAGTTGCCGACGACCAGCGACTTGTCGAGCCAGCCTTTGACCTCGGCCGGCAGCGTGTCCACCTTGGAGCGCTTGGGCATGTCAGCCGGCCCAGTAGTTTTTCGGGCGCGCGATGCCGGGGTCGCACTCGACGGTGTATTCGACGACGTCGACGCCGTGGCGCGTAAGATCGGCGAGCCAGGGCGCGGCCTCGTTGCGTTTGAGGGTGATCAGCTCGCGGTCGGCGAGGTAGTCCATCTCGCGGCGCAGTTCGAGCGCGGTGCATTGCATCGGGATGGCCTGAATCGCAGAGAGGATCAGGGTCTCGGCGACGGCTTCGGGCCGGCCGCTGTTTAACGCCACCAGGATGTGCCAGCGGATGGCTTCGCGGCGGACTCTTTCCATGTCCATGTTGTTCAGTCCCTCTTTTGGTAGGCGTTGGCGAGATCGATCTTCGCGGCGAGCGCGTCGAGCTTGGCGTGGATCACTGTTTCAAACCGGATGTGGTCTTCGCGGCGCACGTATTCGCGGGGCAGCTCGGCCTGCATCTTCAGCAGCTCGCGCTCGACACGGTGCCAGTTGCGCGACTCTTCCTGTGACGCCTTGTGCAGCTCGCTGAAGCGGGCGTCCCAGCGGGCGGTGGCCTCGGCGCGCTGCTGCTCCTGGGTGTTGAATTTTTCGGTGAGCCGCTTTTCGATCTGGGTGAGCAGCACCCGGCCGAAGGCGCCGACCGCGCCAAAAAACGCGAGCAGCAACAGGATGAGTTGCCAGAGTTCGAGTTGCACCGTGCTCATCGGCCGGACCTTTCTTTTTCGTCGCGCATCGCGCAGTCAATACACAGCTCGACGCCGGGCAGTGCGCGGCGGCGGGCTTCGGGAATTTCGGCGCCGCAGTCGTCGCGCACGCAGTGGGTGGCGCTGACACCGCGCAGCGTGCGGCGGGCCTGTGCCGCCAGCGCCTGGGCGCGGAAGCGCTCTTCATGCTCGGTCGCCTGGTCGTAGAGGTCGGCCATGTCAGCGGCTCCTCACGGGCAGGTCGATGGCGCGCACGAGCTTGCGGCCGTCGCTGGTGGTGACGCGGCAGCGCGATTTGTAATCGACGCCGTGCACGCCGTTCCTCACCGACTGCAGCACGTTGCCGCCGTCAACGGTGGCCGCGCCGTTCAGCATGGTGGCGACGGACGCGTCCACGCCGTTGATGACGGCCATCGTCACGTAGTCGACAGCGTTGATGGTCGCGCCGTCGAGCTCTTCCGCATACGGGAAGGTGAGCGTGATGGTTTCGTCGGGGTCTTTGGAGTCGGCGCTCATGCGGCTTTAAAACGACGTAGAAGGGTGGGCGCGGTGAAGGCGCGGGCGACGGCGCCGGCACGAAATCCGCGGTGCTCGTCGGCGCAACGAAAGCTGCGCGCGCGACGCGGCTGCACAAAGCGGCGGCGTGCTGCGGCCGCAACGAAGCGCGGGGTCGGATCGAGCGCCTTGAAATCAACCAGCAGGCCCGAGGCCGCGGCCTGCGCGAGTGCGGCGCCGTTCAACCGCACTTCGGTGGTGAGGGCGGCTTGCGCGAGCGCGGTGCCGGTGGCAGCGCCGCCGAGCAGGATCTGCGTGGCGAGTGCGGCTGCGGCCGCAGCCTGCCCTTGCGCGGCGCCGGCGAGCGGGATGCCGGTGGCAAGCGCGGCCGTTGCCAGCGCTTGGGCAAGTGCGCTGCCCGCGAAGCGGATCTCGATGTTGAGCGCGCCTTCACCCGCGGCGACCGATGCGGCCACGCCACTGAGCGCAATCTGGGTGGTGAGCGCACCGGCGGCGGTGGCTTGTGCAGCTGCTGCGCCGTCGAGCGCGATCGCGCCGCCGTCGCCGCTCAAGGTGCCGGAAGCGGTGACCACACCTTGCGCTGCGCCCTGCAGTGGGATCTGTGTGGTCAGCGCGCCGGCGGCCGTTGCAGCTGCTGCGGCGCCGCCCCCGAGCGCGATGCCGGTGGTCAGGCCGGCGCTTATCAGCGCTTGCGCCACGGCCGCGCCGTTGAGCCGGATCTGTGCGGTGAGCTGTGCGCTGGCCACGGCGGCGGCCGCGGCGGCGCCGGCGAGCGGGATGCCGGTGCTGAGCGTGCCGCTCATGGTGGCCTGGCCCTGCGCCGCACCAGCCAGTCGAATTCCGGTGGAGAGCGCGCCTTGTGCCAGTGCCTGGGCGACGGCGGCGACGTTCAATCGGATCTGTGTGGTGAGCGTGCCGTTCATGACGGCGACCGCGGCGGCGCTGCCGCTGAGCGCGATCGGTGTGGTGAGCGCGCCGGTGGCGGTGCTCACCACGAGCGCGGCGCCGGCGAGCGGGATGCCGGTGGTCAGCGCGCCGGTGGCGGTGGCGTTGGCGTTGGCGGCGCCGTCGAGGGCGGCGCTGGCCGAGGCACCCGTGTCGAACAGCAGCGCGTCGAAGACGGCATCATCGAAGAGCTCGGCATCGCCACCAAACAGCGCGTCGTCAAAGACGGCGCCGTCAAATACCGGCGTGGTCATGCCGCGCCCTCGACCGTGTTGAACAATTCCGGCTCGTTGCCAGACTGAACCCACGCTGCGTACTCGAGGTAGCGCGGGTCATCATAGGGGCATGCCAGCACAAAGCCATCCGGGAAATGGATATCGCCGGTCGCGGCGTCAATCCGATACATGATCAGTAGTCCGTTTCCATGTAGATGCCGCAGATGTCGAGGCCGACTGCGAGCGCGGTGGCGTTGTTGGTGCGCCAGAGCTGATGGCAAAGCAGCGTGGTGCCCAGCGGCAGGCCGCTGGTGATCTGACCGCTGGCGACTTGACCGGTATTCAGGCGCGTGACTTGCCAGTTGAGATTGCCGGCCGCCGGGGAAAACATCGACAGCTCATAGGCGTCGGCCGAAAGCGTGTTCGCCGGGAAGTTGGCGCCCAGATCCACAGGCGTGCCCGCCGCCGCGCCACCGAAGACGATGTGCAGGTTGCTGCTGCCGGAGAGCTGCGCAACGCCGACGCTGTTGGTCAGCGTCGAGGGCTCGACGTTGGTCGGCGCGCCGGTGGCCGATGACAAGCCCACGAACATGCGCGCACCAGACACTGCGGCCGCGTCGGACACGCCGAAGCGGTAGCGGGCAAAGAACCCGCCCAGGCCGCCACCAGCGCCGAGGGTGTATTTGGCGGCCGCCTCGCGCGCGCCCGCGAGAGAGCCGGCCGTGGCCGCGCTCACATACGCCAGGCGCGTCATGCGCGTGAGCATGTTGGTGGTGGCGACAGTGCGGGCGGTGGCTGTGCCGGTGGCGGTGAGCGCAGCCATGCCGAACACACCCGGCACGGTGGTGGCGTTGCCCGGCGGCATCCACAGGGCCACTTTGTTGCCGCCCAGGTTGGGCTGCAGCGCCGTATCAAGACCGGAAGGCCCCATCTGCGCGAGCATCATGCGGCCGCCGATCTTGCGGGCAAACACGTGCAGGTTGTCGGCCGCCGGCGTGGCCGGTGCGTCGTTGAGGGGGAAATCCAGCCCCTGATCGATCACATGGGCTTCATTCCAGCGGTCCTTCGACACCTGCTTGGCGCCATCGTTGACGCCGGTGGCCGTGTAGTTGTGGCGCAAACCCATGCTGGCGATTCCTGCGGGCGATCAGTTGTCGATCTGAACGGTGAGCGCGCCGGCGGCGAAGCTGGGCGCGGCATCGCCGTTGTTCACCGTCTTCGCGGTGGTGAGCGCGGCGCAGAACAACATGTTGCCGCCGCTCGAGGCGTCGAAGATGCCGAAGTGGGTGATCGATCCCCAGTTGGCGGTGGGCGCTGGAAAAGTGATCGCGCCGTTGTTGCTGGTGGTGCCGCCGGTGCCGCTCGATGCGGTGGTCGATCCGGCCGACTGCGTGCCCGCCCAGTTGGCGAGCGAGGCGGTGACGGCGACGCGGGCATAGCTGCCGCCGGTGACTTCGGTGCCGGTCGAGGAGTCGCTGCAGCTCGCGGTGTGCAGCGAGATGTAGGACGTTGCCGGTGGCGTGAAGGACTGCCCACGGAACAGCCAATCGACCAGCTTGTTCTCCAGGTAGTCGGTGATCGATGTGGCCTGCGCCGGGCCGGGCAGCGCAGAGAGGCCGAGGCCGGCAGCGATGAGGAGTGCTGCGATGAAGGCTTGGGTCTTGCGGACGAGGGCTTGCATAAAAATCCCCTGTTAAGGACGGTTAAAACGGTCGCGCAGCTGGTTGTAGAAACGCTGCAGGTCTTCGACGTGGGTGGCGTTGGGCTCGCACACGGTGAGGCGGTTTATGGCGCAGTGTTCGATGACGGCGCGGGCTTCGACGGTGGGCTCGGTGGCATCGGCTTCCACTGCAGCGGGGGTGCGGCCAGTGACGGCGGCAGTGGTGGCAGTTGCGGGCACATCGGGGCGACCGTCGAGCAGCCGCACAGCGCGGCGAGAGACAGGGCAGCGAGGCTCAAGTGCGAGCTGGGCGCGGAGTGTTTTGAGTTCGGCATCGGCGTTCTCCTGCTGTTGTTTGCGGCTGGCCTGGTGATCGGTCTCGGCGGTGTTGGCGATGGCGGCGCCGTCGCGTTCGGTGACGCGGGCGGCCTCTGAGGCTTGGGTGGTTTTCTTGTTCCAGGCGGCGCGCTCGTGGAGCTTGCCGGCGTAGAAGATGGCGGCGACGAGCAGCCCGATCAGCAGCAGCACGATGCCGGCGCGCGCAAGGACGCGGTGCAGTTGCGCGGCGGTCATTTCAGGGCCTGTGTGGTGAGCACGCGCAGCACGGCGTTAATCACCGGGAGCGCGACCGCGAGCGCGGCGTAGAGGTTGACCGGCAGCCGCGGCTGCAGGACGCCGGTGCTGGCTTCCAGCGCGACCAGGGCGGCAGCGATCGCGTTGACCCAGAGGGTGCGCGACTTCCACCAGCATTTGCCGCAGGCGGGTGTGGTCATTCGCCCCTCCACGCGGCCATCACTTTGCGCACGTAGTCGATGTTGACGAAGTTGCCGACGGCATCGCGGCGCGGGCTGCCGGCGTTGTAGGCGGCGATCACGCCCTCGATGCCGTGCGCCTTTTCGAAGCGGCCCCGCAGTTGCAGTAGCTTGCGGCAGCCGTATTCGAGGGAGTCTTCGGGGTCGGTGAGCTGGGTGAGGTATTTGCGGGTGAAGCCCATCTCGCGCGCGACGGCACCCATCACCTGCATCAATCCCCACGACGCCTGCTGCGCCCACCACTCTTGGTCGCGGTCGCCGGCGAGCGTGGGGAAATCGAGCGGCGGCACTTCACCGCTGATCTCGACCGGGGTCAAGGTGCGAAATGGGCGGTTGCGGCGCACGTCCCAGAACCAGCGGTAATGCGGCTCGGGGTTCCAGGCATAGGCGTTGCCGCCGGACTCAACCTGGACGATGGCGGCGACGAGCGCCGGCTCAAGGCCGTGGCGCGCGGCGGTGCTCTGAATGAGGATGGCTTCCGCAGTCATGTCGCCATGTTGGCGAGCGCGCGCGCGGAAGGCTTTTAACGCGGGTTAAAACTTAAGGCGGGGGAACGCTTGCCAAGCATTCGGTGCAGTTTGCGATTTAGCGCAAACTGCGTGCGCGCATTGCGGCGGCGATCAGGGCGTGGTGGCCGGCGGGGCCGAGGATACCACCGTGGCCCCTTTGAACAAGTCGCCCTGCGTGCGGGCGCGGGCGACGGCCTGCATGCGTTTGACGACGCGGTAGACGTGTACCAGCGACACCTGATACTGGCGCGCCAGGTCTTCGTGGTTGTGGCCGTTGAACGCCTGCCACATGGCCTGATCACGCTGGCTGATCTCGAATTCGGTGCCGATGGGGATATACACCTGCTGGCCGCCCCAGTGGCGGCGCACCGACTCGGCGGTCTTGAAGCCGATCTCGGTGGCGCGCTGGGCGTCGAGGCCCTCGCCCACCAGGGTTTCGGTGACGCGCGCGGCGAGGTCGGCGAGGAGCTCGGGGTAGTTGTCGTTCATGGTCATACCGGATGGACGCGAACGCGCCGCCATTGAACCCACGCGGCCTGGTGCGCGGGGCACAGGTGCTTGTCCGGGGCGACCTCTTGCGCGTGGTCGGCGCAGATCGGCTGATCGCAGGTCATGCCTGGGCCGACCTTCCAATCGCACAGCAGGTTGCACATCACCGCGCAGGGCGTGCCGTCGTCGCGGCGCGCGCTGCAGGCCGGCGGCACCTTCGCGCCTTTGCCGAATTTGATGTGCATCGACAATCCGTCGGCGGTGCGATACCAGGCCATCAACCGGCCCTCCGCTTGCGGTCATAGCTGAGCGCCGCGATCAGCTTGCGCAGTTGGCCGGGTTCGCAGAACTGACACCGCTCCACGTGAAACATGCGCTTCGCCATTGCATCGGCGTAAGACCACTCGCGGCCGGCGTCGGTGAGTAGTGCTTCCACCTTGCGCAGCAGCGGGCCGCGGTCTTCGCTGTTGATGTTGGCGGGCCGTCCCGGATGCGGCTTGCGGCCGGCGACTGCTTTGAAGCCGCGGCGCTGCAGATGATCGAGCACGCGCTGCAGGCCGGTGAAGTCGAGATCCGCCGAGGAACGCACGCGCGCCACCGCCCACAGCATGTCGCGATAGGTGTCGTCATCGAGGCCGAGCTGCTTCTTGGCCAGGTGAATCTTGGCCAGGTCGCGGCGGCGACGGTCGGGGTCAGCCACCATTGGTGGACCCCAGAGTGCCGATACTGACGAATCTGACCGATTTGTTGTTCTTGAGCAGATGTCTTTTCAACGCGCCGAAGGAATCCCAGCAAGGAGAATAGTAGGTAACTTTTTTGCTGTAATCGGCTTGCGCCTTTTTTTTGCCGACGGCTTTCGCCATTGCACGGATGAACTTGGCGGGAAAAACAGGCCGCGTCACCGGCCTGAAAAACCTGCGCCTTTCTTCACAATCTTTGGTTATCCATTCGCCTTTAAAAAACCCGTCAACATAGAAAGAGATGGTAAATTTTCGCGTGCCTGCTCTGCTAACGCAAAGACGCAGGTTAAAGCCGTCGCATTGCAAATGCGCCGAGCCGAAGACCGATTCCATTTCACGTTCAGCAAGGCGCCACTGATCAGCGGTTGGCTGGATGCGTCTGGTCTCTGGGACCACGGTGCCGGTTACTCTGGGCTGCATAGCGTGCCTGCAGGCCAGCCGTCGGTGTAGACGACGCGGCCGAAAAAATCGCAATAGAAGCTGTCCCAGATTCCGTCATCGTTGAGGTGCCCGTAACCATCGCAATGACGGCAGTTGCTTACCGGGCGCACTCGCTCCCAGCACTGAGGGCAAGGCTGAACCATCGCCCACTCGATCAGGGTCAGCGCGTCCGGGCCCATGTTTCGACGCACAGATACGGCCAGCGGCAGGCAGGTTTCATCGGACAGGTCGCCCGACAGCCACTCGGCCTTGATGACCGGCTTGGGTCCGTAGGCGTTGACCCACGCCAATTCCAGCTCGTCCAGATACCGCTGGTCAGCTTTAGCCAGGGCCTGCAGCGCTGCGTCGGTACCGGACACTCCGGGTGGCAGTTCGGTGTTCACGAACACCGGCGGGCGCGGCCTGTTCAAGATGAGGCGAGCGGGGATCACGCTGCGCTCTCCTTTTGGCGAAAAAGCTGCCGACGAGGAAAAATCGGGAGCGGCAACCAGCCGCACAATTTGTCGTGGCTGTAAAGCTCCATGAACCCGCTCGGCGTTCTGTAAAACCAGCCCGGCCCGAAAGGCGGCTGATCTTCACCACCGCCGCAGGCCCAATGCCCGATCACCCATGCGATGTTGCCGTAGCGGTCCTCGGTCAACAGCAAAATCTCTGTGGCGTTTTTGGGCGCGTATTTCATCGGCAGCGGTAGCTCCGTTCCTTCGAGCGCGGCTTCACCGATTTCATCAGCCGCTTTCCTAAGCGAAATGCCAAGGCTTGTGACGTGTTCGTGGGCGGGGTGGCTGGCGCCTTCATGCCTAAGCCATTTCATCAAAACCTCGATGCTAATTTTTATGCCGGCGGCAACGCTGTTGTTGATCACGCTGCGCGCTCCTGTTCGCGGTTCGGCGCCGGCGTGCTCGGGGTCTGGGCGGCGCGACGCTCGGCCGTTTGCTGCTCCAGCAGTTCGACATACTTGCGCCAGTGCTGGTTGGCGGCTTCATCATGACCGGCGGCCGATGCCGCGGCGGACGCGGCGAGTTCGGTGTTAATGCGCTGTGCAAGGTCCATGCGTGATCCTTTCAGGCGAAGTGTTTGCGCCACAGGCGCTCGATGATCGGGATCTGTTTTTCGGTGATGCCGCTGGTGCGGTTGCCGTTGTCGGACCAGCGCACGCACGACTTCACGAAGTCCTGTTCCCAGGTGTTGAGGTCTTTGGTGCCCAGCAGGCCGCCGAGCTGCTTGACCTGCGTGCCGAGGGAGACGGTGCGGGGCATCAGCAGTCCCAAGTCCCATCATCGCCTTCGACCGTGATGCGGCCAGCCGTGCCGTAGGCAAGCTCGCCCTTTTGCGGCTGCTCTCTGTAAACCGCCAGAGCATCATCAAGGCCACTGCACACCGGCATGTCAGCGGGGAACCGTTGCAGCGACGCGATTAGCTGCCCGACGGTCTCAATGCCTTTTTCAATGTCTTTAACGAGTGCCATTGTTTTTCCTTTCGGTTTGTCGGTCCACGATCCGCGGGCTGTCCCACATCACGTTGGCGTTGATGGCTTCGACCCACTGTTCGGCGATGTCGCGGCTTTCGGTGAAGCCGTAGGCGCGTGTGGTGCCCATGCCGTCGCGGTAACGCACGACGTAGCGTTGGCCGGCGTCGCGGCCGCCGGCCATCTTCCAGCCGGAGCGCTGCGCGTTATTGCGGTTGACGGTGCGGGTCATGCCGCGCCCCGGATGTCGCGGCCCTTGGGCGCGGTGAGGTGCCAGTTGGCGTGGGCCTTGGGGTTGTCGACATAGACCTGTTCGTAACGAACGTCTGGGCTGCCGAGGGCACCGCGTTCGCGCAGGAAGCCCCAGCCCATGACGCGCGGGCTGTGGATGAACAGCGTCCACACTTCGTCAGCGTTGGGCTTGACCACGCGGTGAAAGGTGTCGCCGTTGACGAAGCCGCACCACCGGACGGGGCGGGTTCCGAAGCGGCGCAGCTCGATATACCAGCCGACGAGCACGACGGTGAAGCCCCAGCGCCACGGGTGCGAGTGCAGGCCGTCGGGATCGCTGCCGACGAAGCGGTGAATGTAGACGCGCCAGAATCCGAACAGCGTGGTCACGTAGTAACGCTCAAGGTAAGGCTTGCCCAGGTGTTTGATCTCGCGCACAGGCAGGCGCGCGGTGAGCCAGAGCAGAAAGCGGCGGATCATGTGAAGGTTCTCCTTTTGGTGATGTGCCAGCCCTGGCACAGCGGGCACGGGTAGACGCGGAGTGCCAGGCCGCGCTGTCGGGTGGCGCGTTTTGCCACGCGCCAGGCGAACGCTTCGGTGTGGTAGCGGCGCTTGTTCTTGCAGCCGTGAACCACGCTGTAGCGTCCGCCCGGCTCTGCCGGTGCCTTGCTGTGGGCGGCGTATTTGTTCATGTCAGTGGACGTTGTGCGACTTGCTGGTGCCGTCGTCTTTGTGCGCGCACATGTGGAAGTGCAAGACGTAGTCGCCGACGGCGCTGGTGACGGCAAAGTTGGCTTCAATCGCGTTGCCTTTGCCTTCGGTGAAAAACACCAGCAGCTTTTCAATGAGCTGGTTGATGGTGCGCTCACCAAACTCAGGGCCGATAACCTCGACCACCTTGCGCGGTCCCTCTGGGCTGTGGTGGCTCATGGCTCTCTCTTTTGAATCACGGTGGTGG
>LNDW01000002.1 GCA_001464815.1 Betaproteobacteria bacterium Ga0077527
CGGCTGCATCGCGCAGACGGCCGCATCGAAACGCTGCTGACTGCTGCAGCAGTGGATACCGCGCTGGAAGTCGAACTGCTGCGTGCCGGCGGGGTGATTCCCTACATCCTGCACCGATCGCTGGGCGACCTTGCGGTGCCAACAACCACCGCCCGCTGATCAGCTGGCAGCACGCATCCTGAATTCATCGACGGTCTCGTCAACGCGCTGGAACACGCCGCCTTCATCGATGATGCGGCGGATCAGGCGCTCCAGCATCAGCATGCGGTGACCGCGGCCGATGATGAACGGATGGCAGGTATAGGTCAGCACACCCCAGTCAACCGTGCGCTTCATGTAGAGAAAGTCGCCGATCCAGTTGTCGAGCACGTCACCGGCATTCTGCAGGCCCTGGCGCAGACTGGTTTCGGTGCGCACAAACTCGAAATGCGGTGAATCATCGGTAGACCAGTGGATCGGCATTTCCACCAACCTGCTGGGCGGACCAAAACGGGCCTTCACCTCGAGCGCAATATGATCATCCTGGCGCGCATAGTACGGCGTGTAATCGTCGCCCATCATGCTGCTGTCGTAGTCAAAGCCGTGCTTCAGCATCAGCTCTACCGAATGCGGTGACAAATCCCATGACGGCGAACGGTAGCCGCGAGCCGTACGGCCAGAAATGCGCCGTATCGCCTCATTGCCGCGTACCAGCTCCGCCTCTTCCTGTTCGCGCGTCAGGCTGGCCGGCGGGCGGTGTGTCCAGCCGTGATGGCCGATTTCATGGCCGGCCTCGACCACAGCCTCAACCGCTGCGGGAAAAGTCTCGATGGTATGGCCCGGCACATACCAGGAAGTCCGGATGCCGTACTTGCGGAACAGTGCGAGCAGGCGTGGCGCACCCACCCGCGGACCGAATTCACCGCGCGACCGCCAGCTTGCGGTGGTCTGACCCCGGGCAATAAAACCGGAGATGGCATCAAAATCAAAGGTCAGACAGACAATATGCTTGCTCATGATCGGCTTCAAACGGGAGTTCGACGTCTGGAATCCGGTCTGGCCGGCATCCGCGCTTTTGGATTAGCATCAATCGGATCATAGCCCAAGCTGCTCACTCGCCACACCAACCGGAATCCAGTATCGCACCATGAATCCCCACTACGTACAGAACTGGAATGTCGGCAAACCGCTGGCCACCTCGCGCGGCGGCGTGGTCGCCTCGCAGAACCGCATCGCCAGCGAAGCCGGTGCGCGCATCCTCGCCGCCGGGGGCAACGCCGTCGATGCCGCGGTTGCAACCGGCCTCGCACTCGCCGCTGTGGAACCCTGGAACAGCGGCCTCGGCGGCGTCGGCTTCATGATGGTCTACCTCGCCCGAGAGAACCGGGTGCAGGTGGTCGATTTCGGACCGATCTCGCCGTACGGCCTCAACCCCGCCGACTATCCATTGACCGGCGGTTACACCAGCGACCTGTTCACCTGGCCCAGCGTCAAGGATGATCGCAATGTACACGGCCCGATGTCGATCGCCATTCCCGGCCATGTCGATGGTCTGGCTACTGCGCTGAACACCTTCGGCACCCTGCCGTTCCGCGAAGTCGTACAGCCAGCCATAGCGCTCGCCGACGAAGGCATCGCCATCGACTGGTATCTGACGCTGAAAATCGCGACGATGGCCAGGGAACTCTCGCGTTACCCGGTGACCCGCGACATCTGGCTGCCCGGCGGATTTCCTGCCGTCACCGCTGCCGGCGCCCCGCTCGGCCGGCTGAAACTGAAAGGACTGGCCGATACCCTGCGCCGGCTGGCCGAAGCCGGACCGCGTGATTTCTACGAAGGCGAGATTGCCGCCGGCATTGCCCGCGACATCAAGGCCATGGGCGGCAACCTCAGCGCCGGTGATCTGGCGAATTTCCATGCGCGCATCGTGGCTCCGATTGAAACCGAGTACCACGGCGCCAAACTGGCGCTGCCGCCACAGCTGACTGCCGGCCCGACGATGCTGCGTGCGCTGGAACCCTTGCGATCGATGAAATTCACCCAGGGCAAGCCCGGCAGCGAAGCCTTTGTCGCCTACGCCGCCGCGTTGCGCGACGCCTACACCGAGCGTCTCGCCAGCATGGGCGACAACAGCGACCGCAAGGACCCGTCGACCACGACCCACCTGAATGTGATCGACCGCGACGGGAACATGGTGGCGCTGACCCAGACCCTGCTTTCGGTATTCGGCTCCAAGGTGGTGCTGCCCTCCAGCGGCGTGCTGATGAACAACGGCATGATGTGGTTCGATCCGCGCCCAGAATCACCGAACTGTCTGGCGCCCGGCAAACGCGCGCTGTCGAACATGTGTCCGGTCATCGCCTCCCGTGACGGCAAACCCTGGTTTGCGATCGGGGCATCCGGCGGCCGCAAGATACTGCCCGCCGTGTACCAGATCAGTTCCTTCCTGATCGACCACGGCATGAGTCTGCAGGACGCCTTTCACCAGCCACGCATCGACGCCAGCGGCGGCGATACGGTGGGGGTCGATCCCCGCCACAGCGAGGCCACCCAACAGACGCTCGCCGCGCATTTCCCGCTGAGCATGACCGAGCTGGTGGTGTACCCCACCAACTTTGCCTGCCCCAGCGCGGTGCTGCATGACCCGAAATCGGGCGAGCATCAGGGCATCTCGGACGTCATGTCGCCGTGGTCGGGCGCCGTGGCTGAGCCTTGAGATCAAGTTCCGCCACGGCATGGATTTTGCAGCGCACGGAGTGAGTCATGTATAAACGCCCGGATCCACCAACGGGAGGTCGCATGCGGGCATTTAAACGGGTCACCGGATTGATGATGCTGCCGGCAATGGCCATCATTGTGGCAACACCGGTAGCCGCGCAATCTGGTAATTACCCGGTCAAACCGATCCGCCTGATCGTGCCGTTTGCGGCCGGCGGCCCGATGGACATCATCTCGCGCGCCATTGGTGAAAAAATGACCGCAAGCTGGGGGCAGCAAGTCGTCGTCGACAACCGCAGCGGCGCCGGCGGGCGCATCGGTGTCGAGGTCGCGGCAAGGTCGGCGCCCGATGGCCACACACTGCTCACCGGACACATCGGCACGCATGCGGTGAATCCGAGCCTTTATCCCAAGCTGGAATACGATCCGGTGCGGGATTTCGCGCCGATCAGCCTGATTGCCACCCTGCCCCTGGGCTTGTTTGTGCATCAATCCGTCAATGCGCGGACCGTGGGTGAATTGCTGGCGGTGGCGAGGCAGCAACCTGGACGCCTCAACTTTGCTACGGCCAGCAGCGGCGGCCCCACCCACATGGCCGCCGAAATGCTGAAATCAATGGCGTCCATACAGATCACCCACATCCCCTACAAGGGCAATGCGGCAGCACTCAACGCCCTCGTTGCCGGCGAATCACAATTGATGTTCAGCAATCTGCTCACCGGCACGCCCCACGTCCGCAGCGGTCACCTGCGGCTGCTCGCGATTTCGAGCGGCAAGCGCTCGCCGCAGGCACCGGATTTGCCGACGGTCGCCGAAAGCGGATTGGCCGGCTACGATTTCACTCCCTGGTACGGCCTGCTGTCCCCGGCGGCCACCCCCGGCCCCATCATCACCAAGCTGCACCGCGAAGTCGTGCGCATTATTGAATCTGCAGAGATGAAAACGCGCTTCATCAGCCAGGGTGTGGATCTGACCACAAGCTCTCCGGAGGATTTTGCTGCGCTGATACGCAGCGAAATCCCGAAATGGCGAAAAATCGTCAAGGACACCGGAGCCAGCGTCGGATGAGGCACTTCGCTGCATCGTTGCCAGTTCCGGCGGGCAGCATCGCCGTCATCGGTTTTTTGTTGCTGGTTTCGGCAGGCTCTCATGCGCAGGGCCTGCAATCCCAGAGTTTTCCCAACCGCCCGATGCGCATCATCACCGGCTTCCTGCCCGGCGGGGTCAGCGACGTTGTGGCGCGCACCATGGCCACACAGCTCGGCGAGCAGCTCGGCCAGCGCATCATCATCGACGGCCGCCCCGGCGCCGGCGGCACCTTGGCCATGGAAATCGCCGCCAAGGCCAACCCCGACGGCCACACCCTGTTCATGGGCCAGCCGGTGATCACCATCAGCCCGAATTTCAGGAACAAGCCCGCCTACGATCCGATCAAGGCCTTCGCGCCGCTGTCGGTGATCGGCTTCGGCGCCACGATGATGATGAGCAATCCGTCGGTGCCCGCGACCAGCGTCAAGGAGCTGATCGCCTACGGCAAGAGCCAGCCGCCTGGGCGCCTGCATTTCGGCCATTCCGGACAGGGCACCACCAACCATCTCTCCGGAGAGCTGTTCTCGGTGATGAGCGGCGTGCAACTGACGCCCGTGACCTACAAAGGTGCTGCGCTCAACATCCTGGCCACCATCCAGGGCGAAGTGCAGCTCAGTTTCCTGCCGGTGCTGGCTGCACTGCCGCAGGTCAAGATCGGCAAACTGCGCGCCCTCGGCGTCACCGGCGCCAAACGCTCCAAGGCGGCGCCGCAGGTGCCCACGATCGACGAAACCCTGCCCGGCTATGAAGTGCCGGTCTGGTACGGCCTGATGGCACCGGCCGCGACGCCCAAGGCCATCACCGGCCAGCTCAACCTCGAGATCAGGAAGGCGCTGGAGGTGGCGGCGGTGGTCGAGCGTCTGGAAAACCAGGGCATCGAAGTTGAATACACCACCATCGCCCAGTTCGAGAAACTGATCCAGGAAGACGCCCGGCGCTGGGCCCGCCTGGTCAAGCAATCGGGCATCGTGCTCGACTGAACATCCCCATTACAGCCCAACCAGGAGAAAGCCATGCACATGTTTCCGAAAACGATCAGCGGCCTGCTCGCAGCGGCTGCTGCAGTGTCCGGTGTCCTGATCCCCCTCCAGGCTCAGGCCCAGGCCTACCCGACGCGCCCCGTGCGGTTTGTCGTGGGCTTTTTGCCCGGCGGACCCAGCGACACCATCGCCCGCGTGGTCGGCAACAAGCTTTCCGAATCGATGGGTCAGCAGGTGGTGGTGGACAACCGCGCCGGTGCCGGGGGCAACGTCAGCGCGGAGATCGTGGCTGCGGCACAGCCCGACGGCCACTCGATCCTGCTGGGCACCGGCGGACCGCTGGTGATCGCGCCGGTGATCGGCCAGAAGCTCAGTTTCGATCCGGACAAGGACCTGGCCGCCGTATCCAAACTCGGCGACTCGATGAGCATCCTGTCGGCAAACCCGACACTCGCCGCCAACAATCTGCGCGAGCTGATCGCGCTGGCCAGGGCGAAGCCGGGCGAGATCAACTATGCCTCCTCCGGCATCGGCACCGCCAACCACCTCGCCGCCGAGCTGCTCGGTTCGATGGCCGCCATCCGCATGACCCATGTGCCCTTCCGCGGCAGCGGCGCAGCGCTGCCGGCCCTGATCAGCGGTGAAGTCAAACTCGGCTTCGGCCCGCTGCTGCCGGCGATTCCCCATGTCAAGGCCGGCCGCCTGAAGGCGCTGGGCGTGAGCGGCCTCAAGCGCTCCCCGGGGGCACCCGACATTCCGACCATCGCCGAGCAGGGCCTGCCGGGCTTCGAGGTGAATTCCTGGTACGGCGTGTTTGTGCCCGCGGCCACGCCCGCGCCCATCGTCGCCCGCCTCAACAAGGAACTGGTGCGGGCGGTGTCGCTGCCCGATGTCCGGGAACGCCTGGGCCGCGACGGCGTCGAGGCCGCGAGCAGCACCCCGGCGCAACTGCTCGCCGTGGTGCAGGCCGAGAAAAAACTCTGGTCAAAGGTGATCAAGGACGCCGGCATCAAGGTGCAGTAAGGCGGGTGATGGCCGGCAGCCGCCTGCGGCTGCGCCGGTATACTCGTTGCATCCCTGAAGATTAATCCCCGACCATGGCCCGGTCCTTTGCCGGATGCAGGCCGTCACCCTCGATCAATTTCCCGACAGCGAGAACAACATGATCAACGCCGGAATCATCGGACTGGGCCGCTGGGGCCAGAACCTCGTCAACAGCGTGCAAGGCAAGAGCAAGCACATCCGCTTTGTCGCAGGCGCGGTACGCACGCCGGAACGCGTGCGGGAATACGCCGACCGCAACGGCCTGCGCCTCTATGACGACTACCGCAAGATGCTGGCCGACACCGGCATCGAAGCGATTGTGCTGGCCACACCGCACAGCATCCACGCCGAGCTGATCATTGCCGCAGCCAAGGCCGGCAAACATGTATTCACAGAAAAGCCGTTCACGCTGACCACCGAGTCGGCGAAGGAAGCGGTGCGTGCCTGCGCCAAGGCTGGCGTCACGCTGGCCGTGGGCTACAACTGGCGCTTCCAGCCCGCACTGCAGGAAATCCGCCGCATGCTCGACGACGGGCGGCTGGGCAAGCTGCTGCACATCGAGGGCAACTTCTGCGGCCCCAGCGTTTACTGGTATCCGAAGGACCACTGGCGCCAGAAACGGGACGAAGGCCCCGGCGGCGGCATGACCGGCCGCGGCGTACACGTGGTTGACGCCATGCTCTATCTCGCCGGCCCTGTTGATACCGTGTATTCACAGAGTTTCCGCCGCGCGCTCGACTACGGCATCGACGACACCACCTCGATGCTGTTCCATTTCAAGGGCGGCGCCAGCGGCTACCTCGGCACCTTCATCGCCACCGCAGAAACCTGGCGCATGCAGGTCTTCGGTTCAAAAGGCTGGGTGCAGGTCGGTGATGTCGAGCACCTCAGCACCTGGAACATGCAGGTCTGCCTGCTCAATCCGGACAATCTGCGCGAGAAAAAACGTCCGGAACTGATGACCTTCCCCGAAACCAGCACCGAGCGCGCCGAACTGGAGCATTTCGCCAGGGCCGTTGCCGCGCGTCAGCCGCTGGCAGTGGCCGGCGGCGATGAAATCCACGGCGTCACCGTGCTCGAATCCATCATCGAATCCGCGCGCAGCGGCAAGCCGCTGAAAATCGGTGCACGCAAGGCGGCTTCTGTGGCTGCGAAAAAAATGCGCAAGCCAGTGGCCAAGACCAAAAGCAAGGCCGCACCGGCCAAGCGCGCCACGGCGAAGAAGAAAAAGTAAATTAAAACAATGGCTTACAGAGTCATTATCCGCTAAGCACCGCGCTGAGTTGCTCAGCGCGGCTTGAAGGGCGCTCGCTTTGCGTATTCGGCAGCGG
Organism: Betaproteobacteria bacterium Ga0077527; assembly: GCA_001464815.1. GTDB lineage: Bacteria > Pseudomonadota > Gammaproteobacteria > Burkholderiales > SG8-41. Next base: position 7,142 of record LNDW01000002.1, read on the forward strand.
CATCCTCGAGCTTCATGAACACCGCACCACCATCCTTCAGTGTCTGGATCAGTTTCTCCAGCACCATCATGCGATGCCCGCGGCCGATGACAAAGGGGTGGAAGGTGTAGGTGATCACGCCCCAGTCGAGGTGGTCGCGCAGGTAGACGAAGTCGTTTACCCAGTTGTCCAGCACCTTGTTCGCGTTCATGTTGCCCGGCAGGATCCAGGTCGGCGTGCGGATGAATTCAAAGTGCGGGTAATCGTCGAGCGTCCAGCTCACCGGCATTTCGATCAGTGAAGTCTCCGGGCCGAACACCGCCGGCTTCTCCAGCTCGATCACATCACCACGGCGCACACGATAAGGCGTGTAGTCATCACCCATCATGCTGCTGTCGTACACAAAGCCGTGCTTCAGCAGCAGGTCGGCAGAATGTTCGGACAGATCCCAGGCAGGCGAACGGTAGCCGCGCGCGCCCTGCCCGGTCAGTTCGCGGATACGGTCATTGGCGCGCACCAGCTCCGCTTCCTCCTGCTCCGGGGTCATCGCCGCCGGTGAACGGTGGGTCCAGCCGTGGTGGCCGATCTCGTGGCCGGCCTTGAACACCTGCCGGCATTGCTCGGGATAAGTCTCCAGCGTGTGCCCCGGCACATACCAGGACGTCGGTATGCCCTGCTGGTCGAGCAGCTCGAGGATGCGCGGCAGGGCCACGTTGGGACCGAATTCACCGCGGGAGATCGGCGACGGCGAAGTCATGCCGCGGGCGATCCAGCCCGAGATCGCATCGAAGTCGAAGGTGATGCAGGCGATGTGTCGTTTCATGTCGGAAAAATCTTAACACGCGGTATCCGCCGCACCGCTGCCGCCTTCAGTCGATCTGCAAACCGGTTTTGCGGATCAGGGTACCCCATTTGTCATGTTCCGCACGAAGGTGCCGCGCAAACTCTGCCGGCGTGCTGCCCAGGGCCTCGGAGCCGAGCACCGACAGCTTTTCGCGGATGTCCCCGAGCTGCAAGGTCCTTGCAAAATCACGATGTAGCCGTGCCACCGTCTCCTGCGCTGTCGAGGCGGGAACCATCGCACCAAACCACGACGTGATGTCATAGCCACGCAGGCCGGATTCATCAACTGTGGGAATTTCCGGCGCGACCAAGGCCCGTTTGGGACCGGTCACCGCGAGCGCACGCAAGCGCCGCTCCCTGACATCACCCAGCACCGCAGTAACGTTGTGGAACATGAAATCAACCTGTCCGCCCAGCAGTTCGGTGCGCGCATGTCCACCGCCCTTGTACGGCACATGCACTGTTTTGACACCGGCCATCAGATTGAACAGCTCTCCAGCCAGATGGGTCGCGTTGCCGTTTCCTGCCGAGGCATAGTTGAGTTTTCCCGGCCGCGACTTGGCCAGGGCCACCAGATCCTTCACCGCATTCGCCGGCACCGAAGGATGCACTACCAGCATGTAGTGCCCCGTGGTCAGCAGGCTGACCGGTGAAAAATCACGTGAAAAATCGTAGCCGGTTTTATTGCCGGGAGCACTGCCGCTGATGGCATGAGCGGGTGTCGCCATGAACACGGTGTATCCATCAGGCGCGGACCTTGCGGCAAACGCCGCGCCCAGATTACCGCCGGCGCCGGCGCGATTGTCGACCAGCACCTGCTGCCCCAGTGCCTCGGCCATTTTCGGCGCTACCAGCCTGGCCAGGATATCGACACCGCTGCCGGGGGAAGAAGCAACAATCAGACGCACCGGCTTAACCGGAAACACCTGCGCCATCGCCGTACCCGCGCTTGTCGCGATCAACGCAAAACAGATTGCAAAATGTCGAACCATGCCTCCTCCGGATGCGATGTCTGGATTTATTTTATTGGCACTGACTGCAAGCTGAGCCCTGCACGCCGACTATACCGCAGCATTTTGGGCATCAAACTTGCGGCGATGTCCATCGACTGGACGGCAAGTCAGCATTGCAGACCCTGCAGGCGATTTTTTGCCGCATCACCGCTGCGGGACTACACTCGATTGTGCAACTCCGCCCACGCCCGCGAGCACACCTTCCATGAAAACCATCACCACCTTCCCCCATCGCTGGACCGAAACCGACGACTGCTGGATTCCGATGCCCGACGGCGTGAAGCTCGCCGCCAAGCTGTGGCTGCCGGAAAGTGCTTCCAGCAAGCCGGTGCCGACCATCATCGAGGTGCTGCCTTACCGCAAGCGCGACATCTACGCGCCGCGCGACGCAATGCACCACCGCTATTTCGCCGGCCACGGTTATGCCTGCATGCGTGTCGACATCCGCGGTTCGGGCGACTCCGACGGCGTGCAGGGCGTGTTCGCGATGAAGCAGGAGCAGGACGACACTCTTGAAGTGCTGAAGTGGATTGCCGCCCAGCCCTGGAGCGACGGCCAGGTGGGCATGTTCGGCATTTCATGGGGCGGCTTCCAGGCGATCCAGACCGCCTATCGCGCGCCGAAGGAACTGAAGGCCATCGTACCCTGCTCCTACGCGCCTGACCGCTACACCTACAGCCAGGTCTTCCGCGGCGGCTCGGTGCTGCTGCGCTCGATCCGCTGGTCGACGCAGATGTTCGGCTACAAGTCGCGCCCGCCCGATCCGCTGCAGGTTGGCGACAAATGGCGTGCGATGTGGCTGGCACGCCTCGAAAGCAATGTGCCGCAGATCATCTCGGCGCTGCAGCACCAGAACTACGGCGAGTACTGGAAAAGCCGCGCCATCGACTTCGATCGCATCAAATGCCCGTTCTACGCCGTCAGCGGCTGGGCCGACAGCTCCTATGTTGGTGCGGTCGGTGAAACCCTGAAAAAACTCAAGGTGCCACGCAAGGGCCTGATCGGGCCCTGGGGCCACCGCTTCGGTCACCTCGGCGTGCCGGGGCCGGCGATCGGCTTCCTGCAGGAAACGCTGCGCTGGTTCGACCATTGGATGCGCGGCAAGGACAAAGGCATCATGAAGGAGCCGATGCTCACCGCATGGATGCCGCAGGCCGTGCCGGCGAAAAACTATTACGCCGAATCCCCCGGCCGCTGGGTGGCCGAACCGCAGTGGCCTTCGTCACGCATCAAGACCAGGCGCTTGTCACTCAACAGCGGCGGGCAACTCGGCGAACATACAGACAAAAATAAGGGCAAAGCCGCCAAGATCGTCGCCTGCACCCCGCAGACCCTGGGCCTCGACTGCGGCGAGCTGATGCCCTGGTTCCAGCACGGCGCCAGCCCCGAGATGCCCGGTGACCAGCGTGCCGATGACGGCAAGTCGATCTGCTTCGACGGTGCACCGCTGACCAAGACCACCGAAATCCTCGGCACGCCGGTGGCGACACTGACGCTGTCGGTGGACCGGCCCACCGCCTTCATCTGCGTGCGGCTTTGTGATGTCGCGCCCGATGGCGCCTCGACCCGCGTCACCTACGGCGTGTTCAACCTGACCCACCTCAACGGCGCCGACAAGCCGGTCAAGCTCAAGCCGGGACAGCGCTACACCGTGCGCGTGCCGCTGGCCGACGCCGGTTACTCCTTCGTCAAGGGCCATCGCCTGCGTGTCGCCGTGTCCACCACCTACTGGCCGCTGATCTGGCCCTCGCCGGAGCCGGTGACACTGACGCTGCATGCCGGCAAGAGCTTCATCGAACTGCCGGTGCGTCCGCCGCGCAAGGAAGATGCAAAAGTGAAATTCAAACCGGTCCAGGCCGCGCCCGCCTTCAAGCGCACGCCGCTTGCCGCCGGCGGCCGCAACCGCATCGTGCGCACCGACATGGGCAAGAACGAAACCATTGTTGAAGTCACGGATTCCAGCGGACGCGGCCGTTACGACGAGATAGAGAACCTGATTGCCGAAGCGCGCTCCACCGAGCGTTACCGCATCGTCGAAGGCGACCCGCTGGCCTGTGAGGCGGAAGTCACCTGGACCTGGCTGTTCGAACGTGGTGGCTGGGGCACCCGCACGGAAATGCGCACGAAAGTTGCCTGTGACAAGAAAGACTTCATCGTTACGGCGCGGCTCGAAGCCTATGAACGCGACGGACAAGGAGAAAATCAGGTCTTCGCCCGCGATTTTTCGGAAAGGATTCGCCGCCATGGCAACTAGCTGCAGAAATAAAAATATGTCAATTAAAACAATTACTTACTATAATTCCCGGCTGCTGAAGTTGGTGTTGATGTCGTTGCCGCTGCTCGCCGCGCTGCTCTACAGCTGGCACGCACAGGCGCAGGGCTATCCGCGGCGGCCGGTCACCATCGTGGTGCCGTTCCCGCCGGGTGCCGCCACCGACTCCTTCGCCCGCGCCGCGGGCCAGCGCATGGGCCAGTTGCTCGGCCAGCAGTTCATCATCGACAACCGCTCCGGTGCATCGGGCCGTATCGGCACCGACCATGTCGCGCGCGCCGCGCCCGACGGCTACACCCTGCTCTGGGGCAGCTCGGGCCCGCTGGTGATCAGCCCGGTGTGGGGCGAAGGCAAACCGCCATACGACACGCTGCGCGACTTCGCACCGGTCAGCGTGTTCGCGAAGATTCCCTTCATCCTCGTCGTCCATCCCTCGGTGCCGGCGACCAACCTCAAACAACTGCTCGCCGTGGTGAAATCGCGCCCCGGCAAACTGACCTATGCCTCATCGGGCATCGGCGGCACCTCGCACCTCGCGGGTGAGCTGTTCAAGTCGATGGCCAAAGTCGACCTGCTGCATGTGCCATACAAAGGCACGTCGATCTTCGCCACCGAACTCATCGCCGGCCAGGTCGATATCGCCTTCGCCGGCCCGACCACCACGCTGCCCCACCTCGAATCCGGCCGCATGCGCGGCATCGCGATCACCAGCAAGGTGCGCTCGCCGCTGGTGCCGAACATCCCGACCCTGCACGAAGCCGGCGTGCCGAATTACGAATTCACCCAGTGGTATGCGCTGCTGACCCCGGCCAAGGTGCCCGCCGACATCATCAGCACGCTGCACGGCGCGCTGCTGAAATCCATGGACGATGCCGAAGTCAAAAAACGCGTCACCCTCGAAGGTGGTAGCTTCGCCCCCGGCACCCCCGAGCAGTTCACCGCCTTCCTGCGCGAAGACCTCGACAAGAACGCCAGGATGATCAAGAGCGCGGGGTTGAAGAGGGACTGAATCCGGTCAGCCCGCAGGCTTCATGGACTGTATATAATTACAGTCCATGAAACCTGATGGCTCCATACCCGCTGCACACCCGCCGTCGCCTCTCTGCGCCAGCCGCGTATCCGCCGGCTTCCCCTCGCCCGCCACCGACCATCTCGACCGCCGGCTCGACCTGAACGAGCACCTGCTGTTGCATCCGCAGGCGACGTTTTTCATGCGCGTCAAAGGCGATTCGATGACCGGGGCCGGCATCCATGATGGTGATCTGCTGATCGTTGACCGTTCGCTCGAAGCGACATCCGGCCGGGTGGTGGTGGCCGCGATTGACGGCGAGCTGACGGTGAAGCGCCTGCGCCGTCGCGGCGGTCGCGTTGTGCTGCAGCCGGAAAACCCCGACTACGCCGAGATCGTTGTCGGCGAAGACCGCGCGCTGGATATCTGGGGTGTGGTTGCCTACGTCATCCACGCGCCTTGATCTAAGAGCGAGTAACAAAACGACTCTTGCGAAGCCCCTCACCCCAACCCTGCTTCGCTTCAAGTGTGCCCTTGTCTCCCCGTAAACGGGGAGAGGGAGAGTTTCATTTTGATACGTAATCTAATGTCATCGCGCATCGCGCTGGTCGATGCCAACAATTTCTACGTGTCCTGCGAGCGCGCCTTCGATCCACGCCTCAAAGGCCGGCCGGTGGTGGTGCTGTCCAACAACGACGGCTGCGTGGTCTCGCGCAGCAACGAGGCCAAGGCGCTGGGTGTACGCATGGGTGTGCCGTTTTTTGAGGTGCGCGCGCTGGTCGGCTCCCGCGGCCTGGTCTGGCTCAGTTCCAACTACGCGCTGTACGGCGATATCAGCGCGCGGATGATGGGCCTGCTCGGCGAGTTCGCGCCGCAGCGCGAAGTGTATTCCATCGACGAGTGTTTTCTCGATTTCAGCGGGGTTGCCTTCGACAGCGCAAAACTGGGATACGACATCCGCAGGCGCATCCAGCGCTGCCTGGGACTGCCGACCTGTGTCGGCTTCGGTGCTTCAAAAACCCTGGCCAAACTCGCCAACCATGTCGCCAAGATCGGCCGCGAACACAAGGGCAGCTTCGACTGGGATGTATTACCAGCGGCGCAATGCGACGCCATCATGGCCGGCATCGACATCGGTGAAGTCTGGGGCGTCGGCCGCCGCCTCGCGCCGGAACTCAATGCGATGGGCCTGCGCAGCGCGCTCGACCTGAAACGCGCGCCGCCCAGGCTGCTGCGCAAGCGCCACAGCGTGATCCTCGAGCGCACTGTCGCCGAACTGAATGGCCTGCCCTGCATCGGCGTCGAGGAAAGCACCACGCGCGAAGGCCAGGTCATCGCCACCCGCAGCTTCGGCCGCCCGGTGACCACGCTGGCGGAACTGCGCGAAGCCGTTTCCAGCTATGTCATCCGTGCCGCAGAGCGGCTGCGCGCCCAGGGTTGCCACTGCAACCGGGTCGGCGTGTTTGTTGATACCGGCAAATACCGGCAGGACGGCGGCGAGCGTTACAACCACGCCATCGAGGTGCCGTTGACAGTGGCCAGCGACGACACCCGCCGCCTGATCGCCGCTGCGCTGCACGGCCTCGCCCGCCTTTACAAACCGGGCCTACGCTACAAGAAGGCCGGTGTCAGCCTCAGTGGATTGCGTCCGGCAGGTTCGCCGCAAGGCGACTTGTTCTCCGGCTATGAACGGCAGCGCTCGGCGAGGCTGATGGCGACACTTGACGCCATCAACAAGACCTGGGGCATGAACACCGCCAGCTTCGCCGGCGCCGGCATCGCGCAACCCTGGCGCATGCAGTCGGCGCGGCGCTCGCCGCGCTACACCACGCGCTGGGATGAACTGCCGGTGGTGTGCTGAAGGCTATTTTTTTGCAGCGAACGCCGTGCGTAATTCCTCGGACATCGGCAGGCCCAGTTTCACCGATGCCTTGCCGACGGTGATCGCGCCGACAAACCAGCGGTCATGCCATTCGCGCGCCTTGCCGGAGGCAATGGTCTCGGAAATGGTCTCGTCCACCAGCTTCTGCATCTGCGCATCACCCAGCCGGTAGGCGATCGCAATCGATTCACGGGACAGGCGCTCGGGCAGGATCACAAAATCATCCGGCGAAGGCAGCAGCGCACGCTGCAAGGCCAGCGGCACGCTGTCGCGGACATAGGCCGAGGACAGACCCAGCTGGATCTGGCTGATGGCGCTGTCGGAGTTGAGCACTTCGTCGATTTTCCAGCCGGCAGATGATTTTTTAAGATGGTCAGCGACGATGCCCGAAGCCGTGGTTGCCCGGATCAGGCTCACCTTTTTGCCCTTGAGTTCATCCAGGCGCTTGACGCCATCCTTGCGCCTCACCATGACGGCCACGCCATCGATGTAGATCGGCCGCGAGAACCCGACCTGCGCGCGCCGTGCCGGCGTGTCTGAAGTGGCGGTGCACAGCAGATCACCCGAGCCTTCGTTGATATAGGTCAGCATGCGGTCCACCGGCACCGCGATATAGGCGACCTTGAGCTTGCCCATGCCGGGCTGGGCGAGGATTTTGTCGGCGACGGCCCTGCAAAAATCAATGCTGTAGCCGACCGCCTGTTTTTTGTCGTCGTGATACGAAAACGGGGCTGCATCCTCGCGGTAATTGATCACCAGCTGGCCGCGGCCCTTGATGCGGTCAAAGCTTGATTGCGATTGTGCGTAGCTCCAGCCTGACAGGGCTGCCAGAAAAAGTGCCGATGCCCAGCGTTTCATGTTCTCCCCTTCCCCGGTTATGTGGCGAGGCCATTCTAGCGCGTCCACGGAATGCGTCCGATCAACAAAAAACGGCGCCGCAGCGCCGTTTTTTTGTTCCGCCCACCCCGCCCTCGTGAGGCCCGGCACCGGCACTGCCGCCATCTTTTTGGGACGGCGGCAATCCTGTCCGTCACTGCAGATCAAACCGGTCCAGCTCCATCACCTTGTTCCATGCAGCAACGAAGTCATCCACAAACTTCTTCTGTGAATCGCCGCAGGCATAGACCTCGGCCAGGGCGCGCAGCTGCGAGTTCGAGCCGAACACCAGGTCCACCACGGTAGCCGTCCATTTCACCGTGCCGGTCTTGCGGTCGAGGCCCTCGAGCACACCTTCGGTTGCCGATTTCTGCCACTGCGTGCCCATGTCGAGCAGGTTGACGAAGAAATCGTTGGAGAGTGTTCCCGGGCGCCGGGTGAACACGCCGTGTTTGGCCTGACCGGTGTTCGCGTTCAGCGAGCGCAGACCGCCGACCAGCACGGTCATCTCCGGCGCGGTGAGGGTCAGCAGTTGCGCCTTGTCCACCAGCAGCTCGGCTGCGGCAGCTTCCAGACCTTTGCGCGCGTAGTTGCGGAAACCGTCGGCCAGCGGCTCGAGCACCTTGAAGGACTCGATATCGGTGTGTTCGGCCGAGGCATCCATGCGGCCCGGGGTGAACGGCACCTTGACGTCGTGGCCGGCTTTTTTGGCGGCGGCTTCCACCGCGGCGCAGCCAGCGAGCACGATCAGGTCGGCCAGTGAAATCTTCTTGCCGCCACTCTGTGCCGCATTGAACTCCTTCTGCACCGCTTCGAGCTTCTGCAGCACCTGGGCCAGTTCAGCCGGCTGGTTGACTTCCCAGTCCTTCTGCGGCGCGAGGCGGATGCGCGCGCCGTTGGCACCACCACGCTTGTCGCTGCCGCGGAAGGTGGCGGCCGAAGCCCAGGCGGTGTTGACCAGTTGCGAAATCGACAGGCCGGAAGCGAACACTTTCGCCTGCAGCGCCGCGATGTCCTTGTCATCGACCAGCTTGTGGTCGACGGCCGGGATCGGGTCCTGCCAGATCAGCGTTTCCTTGGGCACCAGCGGGCCGAGATAACGCGCGATCGGGCCCATGTCACGGTGCGTCAGCTTGAACCAGGCGCGGGCAAACGCGTCGGCGAAAGCCTTGGGGTCCTGGTGGAAACGGCGCGAGATTTTCTCGTAGGCCGGATCCATGCGCAGCGACATATCGGCCGTGGTCATCATCGGCGGATGTTTTTTCGACGGATCGTGGGCATCCGGAATCATGTGCTCCGGCTTCACGTTTTTCGCCACCCACTGCTGGGCGCCGGCCGGGCTCCTGGTGAGTTCCCAATCGTAGCCGAACAGCATGTCGAAGTAGCCGTTGTCCCATGTCGTCGGGTTGGGTTTCCACGCACCTTCGATGCCGCTGGTCGTGGTGTGTACACCCTTGCCGCTGCCGAGCTTGTTGATCCAGCCGAAGCCCTGCGCCTCAATCGGCGCCGCTTCCGGTTCCGGACCGACCAGCTTGGGATCACCCGCGCCGTGTGCCTTGCCGAAGGTGTGTCCGCCGGCGACCAGCGCCACGGTTTCCTCGTCGTTCATCGCCATGCGGGCAAAAGTTACTCTTACATCGCGGCCCGAGGCCACCGGATCGGGATTGCCGTCCGGACCTTCCGGATTGACGTAGATCAGGCCCATCTGCACCGCGGCCAGCGGGTTTTCGAGCTGGTGGTCGCCGGAATAGCGCTTGTTTCCAAGCCAGGTGGTTTCCGAACCCCAGTAGATGTCCTTTTCCGGCGCCCAGATGTCGGGGCGGCCTCCGGCAAAACCGAAGGTCTTGAAGCCCATCGACTCCAGCGCGACATTGCCGGCGAGGATGAACAGGTCGGCCCACGAAATCTTCCTGCCATATTTCTGTTTGATCGGCCACAGAAGGCGGCGCGCCTTGTCGAGATTGCCGTTGTCGGGCCAGCTGTTCAGCGGCGCGAAGCGCTGGTTGCCGGTGCCCGCACCGCCGCGGCCGTCGGCGACACGGTAGGTCCCAGCCGCGTGCCATGCCATGCGGATCATCAGGCCGCCGTAGTGGCCCCAGTCGGCGGGCCACCAGTCCTGCGAATCGGTCATCAGCGCGTGCAGGTCCTTGACCACGGCATTGAGATCGAGGCTCTGGAATTCTTTCGCGTAATCAAAATCCCCGCCCATCGGATTCGACTGGGCGGAATGCTGGTCGAGAATGTCGAGCTTCAGCTGGTTCGGCCACCAGTCCTGGTTCTGGGTACCGCCACCGGCTTTCTGGTGGAACGGGCATTGGGCTTCGTTTGGCATGTCATTTCTCCTTCGGTCGTTGATTCATCACAACTCGTGCCCCGCAACATCAGCGCTTCGGAGCGCCTGCTGCAGTGGAGCACCGAGGGTAGGCATCGCCGATAAATAGTGCCAATTGATTGTTAACATCCAATTAATAGCCAATGACTATTCATTGGGGGCACCCCGGAAGACTCTATAACTGATTGTTTTTATTGATTATTTTATCTACGATTGGCAGCGGCATCGTGCTGCCAGAGCTGCCGGCGCCACCACAGCGCGATTGCCACGGTGACCAGCACGCCGAACACGCAGTAGACCGTTGCCATCACTGCATAACCATAATTGGCGATCAGCGGCGCCGCGATCAGCAGGCCCGGCAGGTTGCCGTAGATCGCCATCATGCGGATGCCCATGATCCGCCCGCGGTAACGCTCGTCCGAACTGCGCAGCAGCAGCGCGTTGATCGGAATCAGACCCATGGTCTGGGCGATGCCGGCCAAAAACAGCAGCGGCAAACCCTCGGCCGGGCTTCGGGTCTGCGCAAAAAACAGCAGCACGATCAACCACAGCGCGCCACACACCAGCATGGCCCGCGCCGGCGCGAAGATGTTGCCGAAGCGGCTCATGAAAATAGAACCGAGCAGCGAGCCGGTGGCCGCCGAAGCCACCATTGTGCCCAGCGTCGCCTGCGTCGCGCCGTACACCTCCTTCGCCACGTATGGCATCAGGCCGGTGAACAGCGGAAACGCGGTCAGGTTGAGCAGGAAGGCAAACAGCATCGTCGCCTTCAGGTGTGGCGTGCGCCAGACATAACTCAGGCCTTCGCGCAGATCGCGCCAGGGTGTGGCCTGCTGCGCAGCCCTGGCCTGATTGCTGCTGCGCTCGCCGCCGGCCCTGAGCGTCAGCACCACGCTGACGATGTAAAACGACACCACCGCGACATAGGCGTAACCCATGCCGAGCAGTGCAACCAGTCCGGCTCCGCTCAGCGCGCCGGCAATCCGCGCCGAATCCTGGGTGGTACGCTGGATGCCCATCGCCGCCATCAGGTGCTGCGGCGGCATGGTTTCACCGACCAGCGCGGTGCGCATGCCAATGTCGGAAGGCTTGATCAGTCCCAGCAGTGCGGTGACCATCAGCACCAGCGTCGGTGTCACCTGGCCCAGCAGCGCGGCAATCATCAGAACCGACGCCAGCGCCGCATACATCATCCGCATCCCGCACAGCACCTTGCGGTGGCCGATGCGGTCGCCCATCACGCCGAACATCGGCGACAGCAGAGTGCCGACATAGAGCAGCGACGCGAAGATGGTCAGCATCAGCACCGAGCGCGTCTCGGTCAGCACATACCAGCCGAGGATCAGCGTCTCCATCTCGAAAGCCCAGGAGGTCGCCAGGTCAGCCGGCCACTGGTAACGGAAGGCGCGGACGCGGAACGGGGCCAGCGCGGAAGGGGATGCGGACATCGGCTCGGGTTTCAGTTAAGGGCCCTCAATCCAGCCCGCTTATTCCAGCACCATCAGCCAGTCCACCGCCGTCGCGCCCTGCGGACCGGCGAGCACCGGATTGAGGTCCAGTTCGCGCAGCCGTGGTCCTGCCGCCGCGCCGA
>LNDW01000003.1 GCA_001464815.1 Betaproteobacteria bacterium Ga0077527
CGAAGAAGCCTGACAGGTTCGTGGCGCGTTGGGATTTTTGCGTGAGGGGCTGGCCGGCGGCGTCAAGGAATTCCCACGCTGGCTCGAAAGCCTCAGACTCCTGGTTCCATTCGCAAGTTACGCGCAGCGAAATCAAGTTCCGGCCAGCATCACTCAATACGACTAGATCATCCAGGGCCGCGACCATGTCGGCATCCCAAGGTTCGGGCGCCTTTTCTTCCAGACGGAGAAGCACACGAACCGGAGGCGCCGTCTTGGGATCGTGCGTCTCACCGGGCGAATGAACGTCGTGCTCGGTAAACCCCGTGCCGCGCCTTCCCCAGCGCCGGGATAGGGCGATCCGGACTGCTTCGAGTATCGCAGTCTTTCCGGTATTGTTGGCGCCGATAAAAACCGTCGTGTCTTCTAGATCCACGTCAAGGGCTTGAACACATCGAAAGTTTTCAATTCGGACTTGGCTTATTTTCACTGTGCTCCCCCCGGAGGTCGATTAGCTGATCTCCATTTCTATCGGTTTCATCTCTAGCAGCAAGAAACACAGGTTTTGCCTAACGCAGCCGGCCGAGAGATTCAGCTGCCCTCGATCGCAAGCGACTTGCCGCTGAAGACGATGAGGTTGTCCGGCTCAGATGCAAACCACGCGTAGCTACCCCAGGCGAGGCTACTCACCGTCTTGCGGAAGGGCTGGCCAGCGCGATCAAGATAAGCGGTCACGAAGGCAACGTGCTCGGATGGAAAACCGGCACCCTCCGAAATCTGGAGCAGAGCGGTCTTGCGCGCTTCATTCACTGGCCCATCGGTGTGTACCACCTCGACGAAGACCAGCAGGGGATGGGCGGGACCCAGGTCTACCAGCACAATGTCGGGGAGGCTCTTGTCGGCCGGGATCGTCAGGCCGATCGCCTTGGCCAGTTCGTCATCCCGCGCGACAACCTTGTTACCGCTCTCGCTCAAGGCGATCACGCCAGGCTTCTTAAGGAATTTCGGCGCAAAGACCTCGATAACGGCCTTTGAGATGTCCGCGCTGGGGCCAGTAGTCATCCGGCGGGTTTCGCCGTTCGGAAAAGTAACGAGCTCATACTCGCCGCCGCCGGCCGCGCCTTTGCGGACGATAGCGATACGGGCAAGCGCGCCGGCGTTAAGGTGCTTTGCCCGCCAGGCGGCCGCCTTTGCGATGAATGTTGCCTCGTCCAGATCGGGTGTCAGCAGCGCCGCGAAATCGGCTTGCAGCGCATACCGCCCGGCCGGCGATGTCGTCGATAATCCAGGCCGCTCGATCACCGCACCGTTCTGGATAAGCGCATATCGGATCGTGTCGTCGCGGATCGATTCCCGCGTGTTTACTGCGTACCAGCGGCCCGGCACGTCGGCCTTGCTCGGCCGGATCGACGCCTTCGCCCACTCCAGCCGCGCGTCGTCGCCGGTCTGGCCGGCCTGTTGGTCGGTCATGCGAGTGACCTGATCCGGACGTATCCAGTTGTCCGTTCCTTCCACAGCACCGGCGTAAATCATAACGAAGATGGTCTTCGCCGAAATCTCCCAAATCGAGCGATCGCGGTTGGCCGATCCCTCCGGAAAAATCACCGGTAGACGGGCATGGATTTCGTTCCAAGGGAGAAGCGACGGGAGGCTCATGCCTTAAGTCCATAGGCGCCGCGCAGGGCCTTCTCTATTGCGGCTCGCGTCGCGCCCCGCTGGACCAATTGCTCGATCGGGGCCATGGCGGAAGCCGGGGGCAGAGGGATGGCTTCCAACTCGAAGGCGGAAACAGCGACGCTGCCGCTGATGCAGCGGAACACCTGATCAATCGTCTCGCTATTCAGCACGGCAGCGACGGCGGCCGGCGAGACCTTCGGCACGCCCACCGCGCGCACCATATTGAGGTGGTTCTCGACGACAACGCCGCCATGCGTCTCTATGAATTCCCGCGACAGCTCAGCCGCGATGAGGCGGCGCTGCTGCTCCTTAGCAGTGGTGCGCTGGACCAGCACACAGCTCCGGTCGACAACCAGCCATTCATCGCCCTTTTCAGGTTTGAAGAAGGGAGCATGGTTCTTCTTGTCGGCGCGGAACACGAAACGGCCGTCGGCGGTCACAGCTTCCGCCCAGATGAGGGGATGGAGGCCCCGGCCGGCTCTGGCGCGCATTTGTGGCTTGAAGCGATTCCATACGAGCGGGCCTGTTGAAACCTCATAGCCCCAGTCAGCCAGCCGAGACGGCAGATCTTCGGCCGCGGCGATCAGCGCGACGTGAGCGGGCTCCCGCGGCGCGAGCCAGGGTGCGGTCGCGTCGGCGGGCAGGCCGACCTTGCCGTTCTTGGTGAGCCGCGCCTGCCGCTCGCTGTCGACGTTGAGGTAATGCACTTGGAATCGCGTGCGGGCGCCGCCCTTCTGATAAAGGGCGAGAAGCGTTTCCTGCAGCACGTCTTCAAAGACGCCCTTGCGCGCATGGACGAAGTCGATGGCGACGGGTGGAGCCTCCTCGGCCAGCAATTTCCGGAGCGCAGCGTAATACTGCCCGCCCAGCACGCTCGTCGGCGTGAGGTAAGCGATGACGCCGCCGGGCCGTGTCCATCGCAGCGCTATGTCCGTGAACACGCCATAAAGATTGGCATGGCCGTAAAGGCTACGAGCATAGCGGGCACGCTGCGCGGCCGTCAGCTGTATCCGACCATAGGGCGGATTGCCGACAACGAGGTCGTAGATCGCATGCGCCTGCTCTTCCAGCGTGTCGCAAACCTTGACGAATACAGGCACATCGCGGCCGCTGGCCCGTGCGAGGTCGGCAAGAGTGATCTCCAAGGCGGCCTGCGAGAGAGAGGCTGCGTGCGGGTCCAACTCCATGCCGGAAAGGCGGGTGCCGAGCTGCGCGAGGATGAAGGCGGGCTCGCTGCCTGCCAGGCTGGCGCGCATCCTTGCGGCCGCTTCCAGAAGAAAAGCGCCTCCACCGCTGGCGGGATCGAGCACACGCGCCGTTTTCCAGTCAACCCCGCCCTCTGTTGCCAGATCAAGGAGGCGCTGGGTCAATGCGGCAGGAGTGTAGAACGCCCCGAGGGAGCTGCGCTCCTTGCCGGGCAGGAGGGTCGTGTAGAGGCTGGTCAGGGCATTGCAGCCCTCCGTGATGGGCAGAGCGGCCGCAAGGCGGCCCATGGAGTCGGCTAGTTGCTCCGCCGTGGCGTCCAGCTTGCCTTTCGTATTTGCGAAGGGTGGGCTCAATTTCACCCCCGGCGCGACTTCCTCGGCAAATATCTCCAGGGCGGCGCGCGCGAACCTCGCAGCGTGGCCAGTGCGCCGTGTTTCGGGGATAGTTTCAGACCACGCGCGCGCCATTATCCGCGCACGGGTCAATTCAATACGGATCGGCTCTAGGTCCAGAGACTTGGGCTTGCGAAGCGGTTTCGACAGCACCACGTTCATGCAGCTTGGCCTCCCCTGGCATGTTGAACGTCGAGTGCGCGATAGAGCGTCGATCGCCCGACCTGCAGCGTGCGGGCAATATCTGCCGGACGCTCGCCAGCCTCCAGCAAGGCGCGCGCGCGTCTCACCTGTTCGGTATTCATCGCCTTCCGGCGCCCGATTTGGACACCACGCATGCGCGCCGCGGCCAGTCCGGCTTTGGTGCGCTCTGCGATCAGCGCCCGTTCAAATTCGGCGAGGGAGCCCATTAGGTGAAACACGCCGCGACCGCCATCGGTGGTCGTGTCGATGTTCTCGGAGAGGGATTGGAAGCCGCAGCCCTTGTCGCCGAGTTCCTGGACAATGGTGATGAGGTGAGAAAGGGAGCGGCCGAGGCGGTCGAGTTTCCAGACCACGAGAACACCGTCCGAGCCGCACTGTTCCAGCGCCTCGTCGAGGCCTGGGCGCTTGGTTGATGTGCCGGAAGTCCGATCCTCAAAAATCTTCTTGCAGCCAGCGAGGCGCAAGGCTCGGCGCTGCTGGTTCAGGTCCTCATCGTCGGTCGAAGCTCGCACATAGCCTATTTTCATAAGCTTCTTTTGGGACAGAGTTTCGGGACACGCAAGCATCTGAATTCATCCTACCTGCAAACGGTCCCAAAATTGGTCCTTTCCGGGACGGTATTGCCGTTTAGCAACTCCTTCAGAACATAACATGAACATAAGTGGAAATCTACGGCGCAGAGTTCGGTTGCTCTCGTCATCCAACGCAACGATGCTGATCGAAATAGGACTTGCATGAATGATGGCGTGACCAAATGCCAATGGAGCAGGCCGGCTCTTTTGGTTGGCGGGGATGGATCGCTCCAGTAAGGCGTGGTAGCTTGTGCTGACGGTACTTTTTGAGATCGAATCGAGTGTGCGATTTAGCACCGTGGGATCGAAAATCGGCCGATTGGCTCCGATAGTTGGCGAAACGCCAAAAAATATTTTCCGGCGATTTTCTCTTTAAAATCAAAAGCGTAGTATTTTGACGGCCTCTGCGTCGGCAATTTCTCCCCACCATAAAATACTTGCAAGTAATATCAATGGGTTATGTGACTTTTAACAATCGAGTGGGAATAACCCGCGGCGAACAGCAGTCATGACCTTGACGCTTTACGGCATCAAAAACTGCGACACCATGAAAAAGGCCCGGGACTGGCTTGAGTGCGAGGGCGTCGCCTATACCTTTCACGACTACAAGACCGCCGGCATTGACCGTATTTGCCTAGAACGCTGGTGCGCGGCGCTGGGCTGGGAAGCCGTGATCAATCGGGCCGGCACCACTTTCCGTAAGTTGTCCGATGCTGACAAGGTGGACCTCGATCAACGTCGGGCGATCAAATTGATGATGGAACAGCCTTCGCTGATCCGCCGGCCGGTGGTGGAGGGCAAAGACATACTGCTGGCCGGCTTCAAGCCGGAGGTCTACCGCCAGCATTTTTCCGGCTGAAACCATCATGGCCAGCGCTGAAGACACCGGATTCATGCTTGCGGCGCTGGAACTGGCCACCGATGCCGGCGCAGCCGGTGAGGTGCCTGTAGGGGCGGTAGTGGTGCGCGACGGCCGGATCATCGGCCGCGGTAGCAACCAGCCGCTGCGCGGGCATGATCCCAGCGCCCATGCCGAAATCATGGCCTTGCGCGATGCCTCGACTGCAGAGGGCAATTACCGGCTGCCAGGTTGTGACCTCTATGTCACGCTGGAACCCTGCGCGATGTGTGCCGGGGCGATCATGCATGCCAGGATCCGCCGGGTGCTGTTTGCTGCCAGTGACCTGAAAACGGGAGTTTGCGGCAGCGTGCTGGACCTGTTTGCCGAGCCCCGTTTGAATCACCATACCGAGGTCAAAGGAGGATTGCTGGCAGAGGAATCTGTGCGTTTGCTTCAGGATTTTTTTGCCAGAAGGCGTCAAAAATCTTGAAAATAAACATTAATATTTCAACGCAAACCCTTGATCTTATTGATAATAATGTTTTGATCGAGAGTTTTTTTGTCTCAACGGCCATGAAAGGTGTCGGACAGCAGTACGGCAGTTTCTGCACGCCACTGGGTCGGCATGTCGTCCGTGCAAAAATTGGTGCGAACAGTCCGCCAAACACGGTATTTGTTGGCCGGAGACCTACGGGTGAGATTTACAGCCCGGAACTGGCAGCACAGTTTCCAGGCCGCGACTGGATTCTGACCCGGATTCTATGGCTGTCTGGCTGTGAGCCAGGATTCAACAGGCTGGGCGGAGTCGATACCATGCGCCGCTATATCTATATCCACGGCAGCCCGGATAGCACCGAAATGGGCAAACCAGGTTCCATTGGCTGCATACGCATGCGGAATGACGACATCATCCGGTTATTTGACCAGGTGCCCGTAGGGTTGCCACTCGAAATTCTCGAATAAACAGCGACTTGCCTGAATTTAGGTACGCTGCATGCGCTGCGACAATCCATTCAACGCATCAAATTGATGCGCAACAATTAATTATATTATTTAATAAAAACAGATACTTATATCATAAATGCCTTATCATTGTGCGCCGCGCCAAATTCAGCTAAATTGTGCGCCGCAAATGCGGATTCTCCCGCTTCACACCGACATAGGCGACAGATGCGACTCAAAGACAAGGTAGCAATCATCACCGGCGCCGGCCGCGGCATCGGGCAGGCCACAGCCCTGAAATTTGCCCGTGAAGGCGCCCGGGTCATGGTCTGCGACATCAAGCAGGACTGGATCGACGAAACCGTGCAGCAGTGCAAGGCTGCTGGTTCCCAGGCCATAGGCCAGGTGGCCGATGTCCGCGACATGAAATCGCTGGAAGCCATGGTCAAACGCACCGTGGACGAGTGGGGTCGTGTCGATGTGCTGGTCAACAACGCCGGTATTGTCTCCGATGCCCAGGTCAAGAACATGACC
The DNA here is from genome assembly GCA_001464815.1 of Betaproteobacteria bacterium Ga0077527. Lineage (GTDB taxonomy): Bacteria > Pseudomonadota > Gammaproteobacteria > Burkholderiales > SG8-41. Next base: position 6,348 of record LNDW01000003.1, read on the forward strand.
GAAGAACAGTTCGACAACGTCATAGCGATCAACCTCAAGGGCGTCTACAACTGCACCAAGGCAGTGGTCAACAAGATGCTGGAGCAGCAGTCGGGGGTGATTCTCAACTCATCCTCGATCGTTGGCCTCCATGGCAATTTCGGCCAGACCAACTACGCCGCCGCCAAATTTGGCGTCATCGGCATGGCCAAGACCTGGGCACGTGAGCTCGGCCGCAAGGGCATCCGCTCGAATGCCGTGTGCCCAGGCTTCATCTCCACGCCGATCATCAGCACGGTGCCTGAAAAGGTGATCAGCGCGCTCGAAGAGCGTGTGCCAATGGGCCGCCTCGGCAAGCCCGAGGAAATCGCCAACACCTTCGCCTTCCTCGCTTCCGACGAAGCAAGCTACATCAACGGCGCAGTGATCGAAGTCAGCGGTGGCCTGACGATCTGAAGTAATGGCTGGCGTCAGCCGGCCAGCAGGGCTTCCAATGCTGCCCGTCCTGGTGCGGGCACCACCCCTTTTTCGGTGACCAGCGCGCTGACCAGCTCGGCGGGCGTGACATCAAATACAGGATTGGCGATGTGGATGTCCGCGGGCGCCCAGCGCAAATCGCGATAACCGGCGACTTCAGCCGTATCGCGTTGCTCGATGGGGATGTCGGCTCCACTGGCCACCGCCATGTCCAGTGTAGACAGCGGGCAGGCTACATAGAACGGGATACAGTGGCGTCGTGCGAGCACCGCCATCATGTAGGTTCCGATCTTGTTGGCAACATCACCATTGGCCGCAACACGGTCTGCCCCCACGATCACCGCATCGATCCGATGTCGCCCCATCATGTAGCCCGCCGCACTGTCGGTAATCAGAGTGACCGGAATACCATCCTGCTGCAGTTCCCATGCTGTCAGTCTCGCACCTTGCAGGAATGGGCGGGTTTCGTTGGCAATGACTTCGACCGTCTTGCCGGCCTCGATCGCAGATCGGATCACTCCGAGTGCGGTACCGTGCCCAGCGGTTGCCAGAGCGCCGGCATTGCAGTGGGTCATCACGCAGGCATGTTCAGGTAGCAGGGCAGCGCCAAAGGAGCCCAGCCGGCGATTGATGTCGAGGTCTTCGTCGACGATCTGTTTCGCCATTGCCAGCAGGGTGGCGGCGCGCTGTCGTCCATCCATGCCGGCTGTCTGGGCAACACTGCCGCGCATGCGCTGCAAGGCCCAGGCGAGATTGACCGCGGTTGGACGGCTTTGCGCCAGCACGGTGAAGGCGCTGTCCATCCCGTCTGCAAACTGCCGTTTTGAGGCTCCGCTCAGTTGCAGTGCCTCCAGGGCGATGCCGTAAGCCGCAGCGCAGCCGATGGCTGGCGCACCACGTACCACCAGATCGCGGATCGCTTGGGCTACAGAACGGGCGCTGTCGCAGCGCAAATATTCACAACGGTCTGGCAGCCAACGCTGATCGAGCAATTCAAGGGTATCGACGGTCCAGCGCAGGGTATGAAAAGCGGTCATGGCAAGGTTTTGGAGGACAAATGTCAGGGTGCACGTTTTAACAGCACGTCACGTTCAAAGCCGCCATATTCCAGTTCGGCAAAACTGATATCGGCCAGCGATGCGGCACGGTATTGGCCATGCGCCGCAGCACGGGTCATGATGGCCACGCCGTGTTGGTAAATTTCAGCGGTAATTGCAGCGTAATGTTGATTGACGCCGAAAATGCAAACACCCAACCCGGGATCCAGCGCGATACGCGGCGTGGCATCAACATGACGGGCTTCAGCGCCAAGTTCCCGTTCAAGACTCGAACGATATCTGCTGGTATAACCCTCAACGTCATCATCAAGCAAAGGCAGCCGCTTGGTATAGATCGCATGTTGAGGCGTTGGCGGCCCCTGAGTGGCCACCTCTGCCAGATCGGCGCGCCTTACCCAGGCCATCGCCAACGGGCTGCGGTCGATATACAAGCTCAACGGGAACCCTGCCGCAGCAGATATACGTTCACGCAGCACCTCTGCCGAGGCGGCTTTTGCTGCCGTATGATCTTCGGGCAATTGCCAGGCACCTCTATTTTTCAGCCAATTCTCTGCCAGATTCACCAAACGCAGCAGATTGCCATAGGACTCTCTTGCGTCGCGGCCAAACGCCACCACGCCATGGAAGGCAAGTATCAATCCGATGGTGTTATGGGTGGCTGAAGTCTCATAAACCGATTTGCATGCGCGTGCCAGAGCCGCGCCAGAATGACGATAAGGCACGACTGGCGCCAGTTCGCCAAACACCTCGGCACAGGTTTCGAAGCAGGACTCAACGTTGGCTACAGCCAGTATTGCATCGGCATGCGCATGTTCTACCCAAGGGTGAGGAATGACCGCATGGAGCAGGGTTTCAATCGAAGGTTTGGGCGCAGATGTTTCCCTCTTGCACGCTTCAATGCGGCGCATTACTCCGGCGTCATCAAGCGCGGGGTCTTCGAGCAGCGCGCGCAGCGCAGCAAGGTCCAAGGCGGTGAAATGGGGTTCCAGAACTCCGGCCAGGTCTGAGCCCGTTCCTTTTACGTAAAGAGTATCGGCCGTCTTGTAAGAGGTGTTGCCGCCACCGTAAAGAACAAGATTCCGGTCGCTGCCAAGAAGGCGGGAGGTCCAGGCCCGCAGGGCCAAGGGAGTGGTGTATTCGCGTGCTATTGCATCGTCCCAGAGATTTTGCATGGCCAATTATAATCTCACGTCATGCCAATCTTTCCGGATTACAGGCTGCTTCTGACGTCATGGACTGCCGATGCCCCTGAATTGCGCGCTGTGCGGCACAAGGTGTTTGTCGAAGAACAGCAGGTGCCCGAGGAACTGGAATGGGATGACCGGGATACGCAGTGCCTGCATCTGCTGGCTATCGATGGCACAGGGAAGGGTATCGGCACCGGCCGCCTGCTGCATGAGGCTCAAACGGGGCACATCGGCCGTATGGCCGTGCTGCGCGAGTGGCGCGGACAGGGTGTGGGTGCCGCAATTCTCGATATGCTGCTTGCCGTGGCACGTGAACACGGACTGGGCGAAGTGGTGCTCAATGCCCAGACTCATGCCCTGGGTTTTTATGCGCGACGCGGATTCATTGCTGAAGGCGGGGAATTTCAGGATGCCGGCATTCCTCACCGGCGGATGCGGCTCAGGCTGTAACGGCTGACTCGAGCCGAAACATACGCAAATCTTCGCCGGCAGCAATACCACCTGCCGCGAAACGCTTTTCGTGATAAATGACATCGCCGCTGCGGCTGACCAGCAGCACTGTTGAGGTGCGCGTGCCGTAACGCTCGCCGGTTATGAAAGGTGGTGACAACTCGCGTTCACGCTGGCGGCTGATGCCGGTATCGGGCAGCAATGTGTCATGTGCGGCGTCACGGCCACCGAGAAATGCAAACATGGCCGCGGCAATCCGGTCCGGATCATCGTCATCGACGCTGCCTGCGAGCGCAGCCATACCCGCACTGACCTTGGGCCAGGGCGTGTCGAGCAGGTGATTGCTCAGCCCGTGTAAACCGGGGGCAATGGCCTGCGCGCCTGCAGAGCCGCGATTGGAGTAGACATACAAACCGCGCAAATCGCCGGCAATCACGCTGAACGGGTTGTAGTCAGCGGCGTCGCTGGCGACCGTGCCCAGGTAATCACCGGCATGGCCGTCACCGGTCAGAAAGTCACTGACAATGGCGCCGCGTGAGCGGGGCGCTGCGGGGCCTGCCTGGCCTTCGCGATAATTGGTGATTGCGGCAAAGCGGCCACTGGTGGTGATACCCATCCAAGTGCCGCCTTTTTCGAGATCGCGTCCGGCATATACCTGCGGATGATCAGGCCAGAACGCTGCGGCGGCCGCCGCACGGGCATGGTGTTCGTCACGGTTGGCGGCGACCATCAGCGGAAATCCGCGGCGCGCGTCGAAGCTGAACAGGATCAGGCACATCGCGGCGTGAGTGCGCTCAGGCGCTGAAACATTCGGTATGGCGCGTGCTGCCGTCTTGCAGCAGCTTCACAATGCCGGAAGCCGCAACCGCCTCGGTCAGCGCCCATTCGAACTTCGCGTCGTCCTCGACCATTTCGTAGATTTCCATCCACAGCAAGGGCTCGTTGCGTTTTTTCAGTACACGGCCATTGATGCCGGTCTCGCGCCGTATCGCATCGAACAGAAATTCCGCGGCCACCGTGCAGGCCCCGGTTTTGGCGGCATCAACGCGGTAGTAAATATAGTAATTCCAGCTCATCGCCTCAGCCTGCTTATTCAATGGATGGTGTATGGCAGGGTTTCACGTTTCAGCACCGGCCCCTGCAGCGATCCGGCGTGATAGGTGGCAGTCGCCGCGTTGGCGGTCTGCAATACGGCCAATGCTGCGCAGCCGTTTGCGTCCTGCACCGCACTGACGATCATGCCCGCGGATTGCTCACCCAGCTCCCCGCAATACAGCTTGTCACCGGCGGAAAGCGTGGCTTGAGCGCTGACGCGATACATGCGCTGTTTCAGGCGGCCGAGGTAGTGCGTGCGTGCAACGATTTCCTGGCCGGGATAACAACCCTTGCTGTAACTCAGCGCTCCGATCAGGTCAAGGTTCACCATCTGCGGCACAAACTGTTCCTGTGTTTCGGGCCCGATGAAAGGGATGCCGGCTGCGATGTCGAGCCTGCGCCAGTGGCCATCATCTGCGGGTACCGGCTGATTTTGTTCGCCGATCACCAGCACGCGTTCACCAGGCAGGCGGATGGCACAACCCCCGGCCCGATGGATTTGTGCCGGCACTTCCAGCCGCAATTCAAACAGCGCCGCTGCCAGGTCATCACCGCTGGCCCCGATGGGGGCGACGGACATCAGGCTGGCTGTCACCTTCGAGCGCAGCACATACATAGTCAGCCGCTTGCGGATGGCCTCGGCAATCGCTGCCGGCAGCAGCATGGTGTAACCCTCGCCGTCACAGACCAGCAGGAAGGTCGCGAGCAGGCGTCCCTTGGGCGAGCAATAGCCGCCGTAACTGCTGTGACCCGGCTGCAGCGCCTGCACATCGCAGGTCAGCTGGCCATGAAGAAAATCGCGGGCGTCGCTGCCGGTGAAACGCAGCAGGGCAAAATCGTTGAGCTGGTGGAGTGGCATGAACTGGGCAGGGAAGAAAAAAATGGCGCCTCGCCGGACGCATGCGCGATGATAGCGCTCCTCTCGGGGTTAAAATAATTTATCAATAAAAACAATGGCTTACAAATATCACCGGGTGATTGCCCGGGAACGGTGAATGGAGTGCAATGCCGGCATGGATCAACGTCGCCTGCCCGAGCTCGAACTGCGCGCCTCACTGCGGCTGACTGCATTGCTGGCCGTGGCGCACGGCGTGGCACTGCTGCTGTTGTGCACGCTACCTGCGCCCCTGCTGCTGCAAGGGCTGGCCGGCTTGGTGCTGCTGGCCAGCGCGGTACTGACTATCAGCCGCCATGCCTTGCGCCGGGGTTCCACTGCCGTATGCGCCCTGCGTTTTAAAGACCGTGAGACGCTACAACTGCGTCGTGGCAACGGCCTCTGGCAATCCGGGCGCATCGCCGGCAGCAGTACGGTCGGTGCCTGGCTCACAGTACTCAACATCGAACACCGCCCAAAAGGCATGAGCCATGTCGTGCTGCTCGGCGATGAACTTGATGCGGATGATTTACGGCGACTGCGGGTGTGGCTGCGCTGGGGGCCAGCACACAAGGGGGAGGATGAGGTTTGATGTGGTCAGCATTCTTCCGGCGGTTTGATGCGGCTGAACATGCGCAGCAACGCCAGGTCGTAAACGATTTTAAGCGAACCGCAGATCACCAGCGGCCAGCCGAAGGTGCCGGCGGCCAGCAGTGCACCGGCCAGTGAAGGGCTCAGCGCACTGGCAAGGCTGCGCGGCACCGCCGTCAGGCTTGCCGCCGCCGCACGTTCTCCCGGCGTCACCACGGCCATCACGTATGAAGTGCGCACCGGTACATCCATCGAAGACAACGCGCTGCGCAGCAGCAGGAACAGCAACGCCAGTTCCAGCGACGGCATCAGCGGCACCATGATCAGGAACAGGTTGGCGGGCAGGTGGGTGAACACCATGGTGTTCACCAGGCCGAAACGTCTGGCCACAGGTACCGCTGCAAGTTGGGAAAAGGCGGTGAGCAGGCCGGTCCAGAAAAAAATTGTCGCGGTGGCGCTTACAGACAATTCAAAACGCTGGAAGAGCCACAGCGCAAGCAGCGACTGCACGGCAAAACCGCCGGCAAAAGAATCCAGGCTGAACAGCGCGGCCAGCCGATAGACGATGCCGCGTGAAGGTCCCAGTGCCACTGGCTGTGCTTCGCGATCAGCTTCCACCCGTGGTGACAGACGGCGATAGAGCAGGAAACTGGCGACGCCAAGCAGTGCGTATAACAGGAACATCGCGCGCACCGCCTGGAGACGGGCTTCATCATCGCTGCCCGCAAGTTCGGGCAGCCCGGCCGCCTGTGCACCAAACGCTGCCACCAGCGCACCGATCAGGCTGTGCCGGGCAAACAGCGCCGTGCGCGACTCGGCCGTCGTGGCACGCGCAAGCAGTGCCTGCTCCAGGGGCGTGATCGGCGTCACGTCATTGGCGGCCGGATTCAGCGTGCCGATGATGGCGACGATCAGCAGCGGCCAGAAGCCGCTGACCGTCGCGGCGGCGATGCCGGTGGCTGCCATCAGCAGGCTGCCGGCGTAAAGCAGATGCCGCGCCGGATAACGGTGGGCGATAAAACCGACGCCGAGCGTAAGCAGGCCCGAGCCGAGCAGGGTTGCAGTGACCAGCAGGCCGATTTGCAATGCGTTGTAACCCAGCAGCGTCAGATAGTAGGGCAGCAGCAAACTGACAAAGCCGTCACCGAAGGCGCGCAGTGCCCGTGCGGCAAGCAGCGGGCGTGCATCGGCTGCGGTGCCCGCGGGAAGAAAAATATTGTCGAGCGTGGAAAGTTTCAAGCGGCGCAGCTTATCAGAGCCGCGGCTTCAGGCGCGGCGGCTGGGCTATACTGCCGTCCAACCATAGACAACAACGCCGCACCGGGGAGATGCAATGATCGAGCTTTACAGCTGGGCCACGCCCAACGGCCACAAGATCCACATCATGCTCGAGGAATGCGGTCTGCCGTACCGTGTGCATGGCGTGAACATCCGCACCGGTGAGCAGTTCAAGCCCGGGTTCCTGAAAATCAGTCCGAACAACCGCATCCCTGCAATCGTTGATCCGGATGGTCCGGGCGGCAAACCGCTGTCGCTGATGGAGTCAGGCGCGATCCTGCTCTATCTCGCATCAAAGTACGGCAAATTCCTGCCCGTCGACCTGGCCCAGCGCTGGACCTGCACCCAGTGGCTGATGTGGCAGATGGGCGGCGTCGGGCCGATGTTCGGCCAGGCCAATCATTTCCGCCGCTATGCCAAGGACAAAATCGAATACGCGATCGAGCGTTATACCAGCGAAGCCAACCGCCTGACCCACATCCTCGACAAGCGGCTTGCCGAATCGAGTTTTGTCGCCTGCGACGAATACAGCATCGCCGACATGGCGATCTTCCCGTGGATGCGCGGCGCTGAAAGCCGCGGCATCGACATGAACGCCTATCCCAACGCCCAACGCTGGTTCGACACCATCAATGCCCGACCCGCCGTGCAACGCGCGCTGCAGGTGCTTTCGGCCGAGTCGAACAGCAATCCGGTCGACGACAAGGCGCGTGAAGTGATGTTCGGCAAAACCCAGTTCCAGAAACGCTGAAGGCATCCCCGGTGAAGGACCAGACCCGCAACGTCGCGCTGCTCTGTGCGGCCCAGGCCCTGCTGTTCACCAACAACACCATCCTCATCGCGATCAACGGGCTCGCCGGCTACCTGCTGGCCGATGACAAGTCACTGGCCACGCTGCCGGTCACCGGTTATGTGATCGGCGCGGCATTGACCACGCTGCCGGTGTCGCAACTGATGCGCAGGGTGGGGCGGGTCAACGGCTTCTCTATTGGCACGCTGATCGGCATTCTCGGTGCGCTGGTCTGCGGTTACGCCGTGTACAGCCACAATTTCTGGCTGCTCTGCGCCGGCACCATGATCATGGGCATTTACAACGCCTCGGGCCAGTATTACCGCTTCGCGGCAGCCGATGTTTCAGGTGGCGAGTTCAAAAGCAGGGCGATTTCCCTGGTAATGGCCGGCGGCCTGGTTGGTGGCGTGCTGGGACCGCAGACCAGCAAGCTGACCAAGGATCTGCTGCCGGCCGAATTCCTCGGCAGCTATCTTGCGCTGATCGGTTTTTGCGTGATCGCGCTGATTCTGCAGCGGCTGATGCGCATTCCGCGGACCAGCGCCGAGGAGCAGAAATCTCAGGGCCGACCGTTGGCGGAAATCGCCCGTCAGCCGGCGTTCATCGTTGCCGTGCTCTCCGGCATGGTCGGTTATGGTGTGATGAACCTGTTGATGACCGCCACACCGCTGGCGATGCAGTCCTGCGCTCATCCCTTCAGCGATGCCGCTTTTGTAATCCAGTGGCATGTCATCGCGATGTTCGCGCCGTCCTTCATCACCGGCTCGTTGATCAAGCGCTTTGGCGTGCGTCAGGTGATGTTCACCGGCGTTTTGCTGAGTCTCGCCTGCGTCGCCATCGCGCTCTCCGGGGTCGAGGTCATGCATTTCTGGATCGCGTTGATGCTGATCGGCGTCGGCTGGAATTTCATGTACCTCGGCGGCACCACGCTGCTCACCGAAGTTCATACTCCGGCGGAAAAGGCAAAAGTGCAGGGCGCCAACGACATGGCAATTTTCATCACCATGGCAGTCAGTTCGGCATCCTCGGGCTGGTTGTTCAGTGCCCGTGGCTGGGAAATCATGAACTACGGCGCGATCCCGTTTCTGCTGTTGACCGGCGCAGCCATATTGGTTGTGCGTCAGCGTGCGTCCGTGGCAGGTGCCTGAACCTTGGCACCCGGAATCGGGTAAAATCCGCCCTTTTTCTGCGACGGTCTGCATCAATGTCGGGCCGCTTCGGGATTAATCATAAAAATCAAAGCTTTCCGCATTTTCGTCGAGAGGAGTCTCTGATGAACCAACCCGCGACCCAGGCGCAACTCGCGCCTGCACTGGACGCACCCGCCTACGTGACCCATGCGCGTTTGAAAACCTGGGTTGCCGAAGTGGCACATATGACCAAGCCCGACCGCATCGTCTGGTGTGATGGCTCCCAGGAGGAATACGACCGCCTGTGCGAGGAGATGGTTGCCGCAGGCACCATGATCCGGCTCAACCGGGAAAAGCGGCCAGGCTGCTTCCTGGCGCGCTCAGACCCTGATGATGTCGCGCGGATGGAAGACCGCACCTTTGTCTGCAGCAAAAACAAGGAAGACGCCGGCCCCAACAACAACTGGATGGCGCCGGAGGAGATGAAGGCAACCATGCGCAAGTTGTACGAGGGCTGCATGCGCGGTCGCACGATGTATGTGATCCCATTCAGCATGGGACCGCTGGGCTCGCATATCGCCCACATCGGTGTCGAGTTGTCGGATTCACCGTATGTGGTGGTCAGCATGCGCATCATGACGCGCATCGGCCGCAAGGTGCTCGACCTTCTCGGCAACAACGGCGAGTTTGTGCCCTGCCTGCACTCGGTGGGCATGCCGCTGGCCCCAGGCCAGCAAGACCTTGCCTGGCCGAGCAACAAGGAACACAAATTCATCACCCACTTCCCGGAAGAGAAACTGATCTGGTCCTTCGGCAGTGGTTACGGCGGCAACGCCCTGCTCGGCAAGAAATGCTTCGCGCTGCGTATCGCCTCGATCATGGCGAAGGAGCAGGGCTGGCTGGCCGAACACATGCTGATCCTCGGAATCGAGCCGCCGGGTGGCAAAAAGCACTACATCGCGGCGGCCTTCCCCAGCGCCTGCGGCAAGACCAATCTCGCGATGCTGATGCCGCCGAAGGCGCTGCAGGGCTGGAAGGTCACCACCATTGGCGAGGACATCGCCTGGATCAAGCCCGGTCCCGATGGCCGCCTCTATGCCATCAACCCTGAGGCGGGTGCCTTCGGTGTGGCGCCCGGCACCTCGGAAGAAACCAATGCCAACTGCCTCGCCGCGCTGAACAAAAACACCATTTTCACCAACGTCGCGATGACCGCTGACGGTGATGTGTGGTGGGAAGGCCTGAGCAAGGAGCCGCCGAAAAACCTGACCGACTGGACTGGCAAGCCTTGGACGCCTGACAGTGGCCGGGCTGCGGCACACCCGAACGCACGCTTCACCGTTCACGCATCGCAGATTCCCTCGATGGATGCCGACTGGGAAAATCCCGCGGGCGTTCCGATCAGCGCCTTCCTGTTTGGTGGCCGTCGCACCACCACCGTTCCCCTGGTCACCGAGGCCAAGGACTGGAAGCACGGCGTTTATCTTGCCGCGACCATGGCATCAGAAACCACTGCGGCGATCATCGGCAAGGTTGGCGTGGTGCGCCGCGACCCGTTTGCGATGCTGCCGTTCTGCGGCTACCACTTCGGTGACTACTTCAAGCACTGGCTGGGCATCGGGGAGCGCATCAAGCAGACGCCGAAAATCTTCGCCGTGAACTGGTTCCGCCGCGATGCCAAGGGCAAATTCATGTGGCCGGGATTTGGCGACAACATGCGTGTGCTGAAATGGGTGGTCGAGCGTTGCGAAGGCAAAGCTGGCGCGGTCGATACGCCGATTGGCTTGATGCCGCGCTACGAAGACATGGAGTGGGGCGGGCTTGCCGGCTTCACCCGTGAAACTTTCGACAACCTGACTCATGTCGATCATGAGGCCTGGCGCGCCGAGGTCAAGGATCACGACCAGCTTTTTGGCACACTGCAATCGCGATTGCCGGCTGAGATGACCGCGCAGCGCAAGGCGCTGGAGCAAGCACTGTAGTTTTTTCATCTTTTGGCTTGCTGATAATGGCGCCTTCGGGTGCCATTGTTTTTTTGCGCTTCATGACAGGACAGGTCCACTTGCTGGCGTCTTGCAGCATGCGGCTTTGGAGGCTACGCTGAGCCACTGGTAATCCGTTATCCCCATCTTTCCCATGAACCAAGGCACCAATCCCTCGATTTCCGACCTGAGCGCCACAGAGCAGTCGCGGCTGATTCACAGCAAATCCCTGTCACCGGTCGAACTGGTCAGATCCTGCCTGGCACGCATTGAACGTTTCAATCCGCTGCTGCGTGCCTACATCACGGTCTGTGCCGATGCCGCGCTGGCGGCGGCGCGTGAGGCCGAGAGCGAGATCATGGCCGGCCGTTCGCGCGGCCCGCTGCACGGTCTGCCCTTTGGCGTGAAGGACCAGCTCTACACCGCGGGCATCCGTACCACGCTGGGCTCAAAAGTGCTGGCCGATCATGTGCCGGATCACGATGCCACGGTGATCACACGGCTGAAAGCCGCCGGTGCGATTCTGATCGGCAAGGAGAACCTGCACGAATTCGGCAAGGGCGGCACCGTCGATTTTCCCCACGGCCAACCGCGCAATCCCTGGAACCCGGCGCACAATCCGGCCGGTTCCTCCAGCGGTTCCGGCATTGCAGTGGCCTGCGGCATGACTTCGGGCTCCCTTGGCGAGGACACCGGCGGTTCGGTGCGCAGTCCGGCAGCAGCCAACGGCATCGTCGGCCTGCGCCCGACCTTTGGCCGGGTCAGTCGCCACGGCGGCGTGATGTACGGCTGGACCGCCGATACCATCGGTCCACTCACCCGCTGTGTGGAGGACAACGCGCTGTTCCTGCAGGCCATCGCGGGGCATGATCCAGCCGATCCGCTGACCGGAACACGTGCCGTGCCGGATTACCGCGCGGCACTGGGCCGGGATATCCGCGGACTGCGGCTTGGCGTGGTGCGGGAGTTGTGCTGGCCCGAAGGCGCCAATGCCGAGGTGCAGGCGGCGATGAAGGCGGCACTCAAGACCCTGGAAGATATGGGCGCCGTGCTGGTCGAAGTTTCGCTGCCACGCGCCAAATACGCGGTACCGCTGCAGATGCTGACATCCGATTCGGATATCGCGACCATGATGCTGCACAAATGGCTGCGCACACACTGGCATGACCTCGATGTCGGCACCCGTACCCGGCTGGCGGCAGGTTGCCTGATTCCGGCGGCGGTGTATCACCGCGCGATGCGCGGCCGGGTGCTGGTGCGCAACGAAATACTCACTGTGCTGGCGAACGTCGATGCTCTGGTCTGTCCGACCAACCTGTATCCGCCGGGTCGCATCGAATCCAGCCGCGAGACCGTCGATTCCGAGGATGCCATGCAGCAGAAGGTGCTGCTGCGCCGGATCAGCACCTATCCCTTCAGCATGGCCAACGTGCCGGCGCTGGCACTGCCGATGGGCTTCACTAAGAGTGGTCTGCCGCTGTCGCTGCAGATCGCCGGCAAGCCTTATGACGAGGCTCTGGTGCTGCGTATCGGCCACGCTTATGAGCAGGCTTCGCTCTGGGTGCGGCAGCGTCCTGATCTTGAAGCACTGAACCGTGAAGGTGCGCAGACATGAAACAAAATCCCGCGCTCACCCGCGAGCAGGCCCGCCTGCTCGCGCAGACGGTCGGCCTGGAGATTCCGGAGGCCGACCTCGACAACGTGACCTTGCGTGCTTCGGCCCTGCTGTCGGCGATGACGGCGATGGAACAGGAGTTTGGTGCGGAAATGGATGCGGTGGAACCCATCCCGCCAGTGTTCCCGCGCGAGGACTTCATCTGATCAACTGGCAGGAACCTTGCTTTTGCAGAGTCGCGCCAACGAGCGCACTTCCCAGATTAATATTTTATTGTTTAAAATCAAATACTTATGAAAAAACTCAGTATTCTTTCCAGCCTCGGCGTGTTGTTGATGCTCAACCTTGGGGCTGTGCAGGCCCAGAAGCCGGCCTCCGACTATCCCAACCGGCCTGTGCGCCTGGTGGTCACCGCCGCACCAGGTGGCAGCAGCGATGGCGCATCGCGGGTGATTGCGCAGCGCCTTGGTGACAAGTGGGGACAGCAGTTCGTCATCGACAACCGCGGCGGCGCCGGCGGCATCATCGGCACCAGCACCATCGCCACGGCACAGCCCGACGGTTACACCATCGGCATGGTGTCGCTGCGTTTTTCGGTCAACCCGAGTCTGCTCAAGGTGCCGTACGATCCGGTGAAGGATTTTGTCCATCTGACGATGTCCGCAGCGGTCGGCAACGTGCTGGTGGTCAATATCAAGTCGCCGATCACATCGGTCAAGGAACTGGTGGCGCAGGCCAGGGAAAAACCCGGCGCGCTGACCTTCGCATCCTCGGGCATCGGTGGTGCGCCGCATCTTGCCGGTGAATTCTTCGCCCAGCAGACCGGTGTCAAACTGACTCACATCGCCTACAAGGGCGGCGGTCCCGCAGTTGCCGACCTGCTCGGCGGCAACGTCACCATGAGTTTTGCCTCGCTGACCTCGGCACTGCCGCATATCCAGGGCAAGCGCCTGCGCCCCCTGGCGGTGGCGGCAAAAACCCGGGCAAGGCAGTTGCCCGAGGTGATGACCATGCGCGAGGCCGGCGTCGGTGAGATCGCCGTGCTCGACTGGCAGGGCCTGCTGGCGCCGCGCGGCACACCGAAGGCCGTCACCGACAAGCTGGGCAACGAGATGCGCGCCATCCTGAAGGAACCCGATGTCGAGAAGCGTTTTGACGCGATGGGTCTCGACATCTACGCCACCAGCGGCGAGGAATTCCGCAAGCTGGTGGAGGAGGAAATCAAGCGTTGGGCCGTTGTGGTGAAAACAGCCGGCATCAAAGGGGAGTGACATGACAAAACCCAAAATCGCCGTGGTCGGAACCGGCGGCACCATCGCCTCGCGTTATGACGCGAAGCTCGGCGGCCATGTCTCCGCCGCCAGCGCGAGCGATCTGGTCAGCGCGGTGCCGGCACTGGCCGATGTCGCCGAGGTGGTGGTGGTCGAACACTCCAACATCAACAGCGCGCTGATGGACAGCGCTACTGCCTTCGCGCTGCGCGACACGCTGCGCAGAGTGCTGGCTGATCCTGCGGTGCGGGGAGCGGTGGTCACCCACGGCACAGCGACGCTCGAGGAAACCGCCTATCTGATGGATCTAACCGTGGGCGGCGACAAGCCGGTGGTGATGACCGGCGCCCAGCGTAATGCCGACGAGAGCGACCCTGACGGTCCGCGCAATCTGCTGTATGCGGCAATGATCGCCGCCACACCCGCCGCGGCAGGGCGTGGCGTGATGGTGTCGCTGGGAAGCGAAATCCATGCCGCGCGTGATGTGACCAAGACCAACCCCGAGGTGCTGACCTGTTTCGGCGCGCGTGACCTGGGGCCGATCGGCGCAGTGTCCAAGGGGGGCGTGGCTTTTTTTGCTCGACCCGAAGGACGGTTACAGATCGAAGTCGACCACATCAAAAACAATGTGCAGTTGATCCGCATGGCGCAGGGTGCCAGCGACCTGTTTTTTCAGGCCTGCATCGCCGGCAGGGTTGATGGCATCGTGGTCGAGGGCACCGGTGGCGGCAACGTCAACCGGCCGTTCTACGACGGGGTCTGCGCCGCGATTGAAGCCGGCATCCCGGTGGTTGCTGGTGTGCGCCTGCCTTCCGGGGCGCCGCATTTCGGCAAGGGTTATGCCGGCTCCTTCCAGAGCCTGCTCGCGAAGGGGGCGATAGCCTCCGGTTTTCTGAGCGGCCTGAAGGCGCGCATCCTGCTGATGGTCGCGCTGGCAAAGACCCGCGACCGAAACGAATTGCAAGCCCTGTTCAACACCGCCGGCGGACTGGTCTGAGCCGGGACTTTCTTTCTTGGAGAACCAAATGATTAAACCCCTTCTTGCACTGGCAGCATTGGGTGCAACCCTGCTGTTGCCGGGCTTTGCCGCGGCACAAAACTGGCCCAACCGCAGCATCCGCTGGATCAGTCCCTTCGCACCGGGCGGCGGTGCCGACATCACTTCGCGCGCCATCGCACAGCGCCTTTCCGTTACTTTGGGCCAGCAGGTGGTGGTGGACAACCGCGGTGGTGCCGGAGGCATGCTCGGTGTGGAACTGGGCGCGAAGTCGCCACCGGACGGTTACACCGTGACCCTGGGTACTATTGGCCCGATCGCGATCAACCCCAGCCTCTACAAAAAGATGAACTATGACGCGCAGCGCGACCTGATTGCGGTGACCCAGGCGGCCAATGCGCTGAACGTGCTGGTGATCCATCCTTCGTTGCCGACCAAAAATGTCAAGGAACTGGTGGCACTTGCCAAGTCGCGTCCCGGCCAGTTGAACTACGGTTCTTCTGGATCTGGCGCCACGGATCATCTTGCAGGTGAGCTGTTCAACGCGCTGACCGGGGCGAAGATGGTGCACATCCCGTACAAAGGCGGCGCTCCGGCGATGCTCGACCTGGTGTCGGGGAATGTGCAGATCGTGTTTTCCACGGTCAGCACCGCTCTTGGCGCCATCGAGTCGAAGCGGGTGCGCGCGCTGGCGATGACCGGCAATCAGCGCTTCGAGTTGATGCCCGAATTGCCGACTGTGGCCGAGGCCGGACTCAAGGGTTTCGAGGTCAACAACTGGTACGGCGTGTTTCTGCCGGCTGGCACGCCACGCGACATCGTCAACCGCCTCAATGCCGAGGTGGTGAAGGCGCTTGCCCAGCCGGATGTGAAAAAACGCCTGCTTGAATCCGGCATTGTCGCGGCGTCGAGCACGCCGGAGGCTTTCACTGCCTACGTCAAGGCCGAAACGGCGAAGTGGGCGAAAGTGATCCGCGACGCCAATATCACCGTCGAGTAAACCTGCGGCCGGTACCCGTTATTTACCTGCCGTGGGCGTGCCAGGTCCACAGCGCCGCTTCAAACAGCGCGTGGTCGCGGTCGCGCCGCGCCACCAGCTGAACTCCCACCGGCAGGCCCTGTTCGCCGCTGTACAGGGGCAGTGTCACTGACGGCGTGTGAGCCGCGGTCCAGATCGAGCTGAAGGCCGCGGAGCCGGTGGCATTAAGGCCTACCGGCGGCACCCCCGGCGCCGAAGGCGTCAGGATGATGTCGAAGTCACGGAAAATGTCATCCAGTTGCAGGCGCAGCTTTTCGGCATCGGCACGGGCTTCGCGGTATTCCGCGAAAGTGTAGGCGAGGCCGTGTTTGAGCCGGTTGTCACGCAGCGTCTGGCTGATGCGCTCGTAGTGATGGTTGATTTCCCAGGCGCGGTTGCGTGCGAACTCGAAGCTAGATATGCGCTGGTGGATTTCCTCGATCGGGTCGAAGCTGGCCGGCAGGTTGAGGTCACTGACTTTGGCGCCGGCCTTGGCCATGGTCTCGGCACAGCCTTCAATCGCGGCCTTGGTCGCAGCATCGGTCTTGTCCCAGAACTGGGTGCGGCAGACACCAACGCGTGGCGGCTTGCCTGCGTCCAGCGCGGGCGCCGCACCATGTTCACCGGCGAGCACGTGGCGGTAGAGCGTGATGTCTTCAACCGACCGTGCGATCAGCCCCAGCGTATCCAGCGAGCCCGCGGCTTCCATCACGCCGGCCAGGCGCAGATCGCCCCAAGTCGGGCGATAACCAAAGCAGCCGTTGTACGCGGCAGGGCGGATGGTGGAGCCGGTGGTCTGGGTACCGATGGCGAGAGGGACCATGTTGTCGCCCACTGCCGCCGCCGAGCCGCTTGAAGAGCCGCCGGGCGTGCGCTTCGGGTCCATCGGATGCATGGTCTTGCCGGGATGGCGGTTGGCGAATTCGGTGGTCACCGTCTTGCCCATGACCAGACCGCCTGCACGCCGTGTCAGCGCGACACAGGTCGCATCAGTGCGCGGGCGATGGCCGGCATGGATCGGAGTGCCGTATTCGGTCGGCATGTCGGCGGTGTCGATGATGTCCTTGATACCCACCGGCACACCCTGTAACAGTCCACGTTCGCTGCGTTTGTCGATGGCACGCGCCTGACGCAGCACCAGCTCGGGATCGAGGAATTGCCAGGCCTGGACCGCGGGTTCGCGCCGCGCGATGTGTTCGAGGCAGGATTGCGCCACGGCCTCGGCGCTTGCGCGGCCGGCATGGACGGTTGCAACGATTTCAGTCGCGGTCAATTCGTGCAGGGATTTTTGTGCCACTGGAGACTCCGGAATCGATCTTGGGGATGACACCGATTGTAGCGGCCGTACGCAGCACGGAATACGCCGAGTTCACATCGCGCAGCATGGCGGATGGCAAAGCTCATTTATAATCCAGCCTTTTCGCGCAGACATGTGGTTCAAAAATCTGGTGGCCTATCGCCTGCCTGCCGGTGCCGGCGAAGCAGACGATCTTGATCGCAAGCTGGCGTCGCAGGGCTTGCAGCCCTGTGGCGGATTCCAGATGGAAAGCCGCGGCTGGGTCTGTCCGCATGAGGATGGACTTTTTGTCCATCGGCAAAACCGGCACTGGCTGATCGCACTGGGTGAGGAGCAGAAATTGCTCCCGGCCTCGGTCGTCAGGCAGGAGGCCGAAGACCGTGCCGAGGTGATCGCGCGGGAACAGGCGCATCCGGTCGGCCGCAAGCAGATGCGCGACCTCAAGGCACAGGTGCTCAACGAGCTGCTGCCGCGCGCGCTGGTACGACGGCGCCAGACCCGGGCCTGGATCGATGCCGCGGGCGGCTGGCTGGCGGTGGATACCTCCGGCGAAGCCAAGGCGGAACAGTTCATGGAGGTGTTCCGCCGCAGTGATGACAGCATCACTGCGCGCCGCCTCGAAACCGAACGTTCCCCGGCTTCCGCGCTGGCCTCCTGGCTGGTCGAGGGTGATGCGCCGGGTGTGTTCACCATCGACCAGGACCTGGAACTGCGCGCCAATGACGGCAGCAAGGCCACGGTGCGTTATTCACGTCATGACCTCGGCGGCCGTGAAATCCGCGATCATCTGTCCTCGGGCAAGACCGTGGTGCAGTTGGGCCTGACCTGGAACGACCGCATTTCGTTCGTGCTCAATGACCAGTTGCAGATCAAGCGCCTGTCCTTTCTTGACATCCTGAAGCGCGAAAGTGATGCCGAAGTCGAAAACGACGAGCAGCAGTTCGAGCTGGATTTTGCGCTGATGAGCGGCGAACTCGCGCTGCTGCTGCGCGACCTGACTCAGGCACTCGGTGGCGAGAAATCACGCGCTTGAAATTGCACCGTGACAGCAATAAAAAAGGCACGCCGAAGCGTGCCTTTTTTATTTTAAAACAAGCACTTGCATGTGACTGCCATCAGTTGCGGGTTTCCACCTGCTGCAAAGGCTCCTGGCTCACCGTGTCCCGCACCGGACGTACGCGTTTGACGCGTTTGGGGGCGCCGTCATCGGCGGCACTGGCGGCGGCCGCGACACGTTCACCGCGGGTTTCAACCTGCTGCAGTCCGGAAGACCAGTCGAGCTTCAGCGCAGGGGCGGGGATCGCTACAGTGGCGTGAGCCACAGCGGCCTGCGCCACGATCGGCTCGACGGCAACGGGCGGTTCGGCAACCACCATCGGGGCGGCAGGCGCGGCTACCGGCATCGGCACCACCGGTGCCTGCACCGCGGACGCCGGCGTCTCCGGAACTGACACTTCAGCAGCGACCGGGGCGCTGTGCTGCACTGACTCGCGCACGATTTCTTCTTTTGTGATTTCTTCAGCCGCGGCATTCGGATTCGGGATCGCGGATTGAACGTCGGGATGCGGCACAAAAGGTGTGCGCGGATACCAGACCCGGTCACCCCTCGGCTCACGTTCGCGACCACCCTGAGACCGCGCTTCGCTGCCCTGTCCCTCTGCGACATGGCTGTCGACGCCGTTGGCATTACGCTCGCCACGCTCGGCACCACCACGGCGCCCGCGGCGGCGGCGATTGCCGTTGCGTTCCTCGCCGGCCTGGTTATCACCGACCGGTGCGGCGTTCAACTGCTCTGAAAGTTCAGCGGCTTGAGGAGCTTCCGTAGCTATGGGGCGCTGATTCTCGCGCGCCTCGGTGCTGCGTTCGCCGCGGACGTCGCGGCCGCGGCGCTGGCGGTCCTCGCCACGGCCTTCGGCACGCGGCTCGCCGCGCTCATGGCGTTCACCGCCACGGTTGCCGCCGCGGCCGCCACGGCCGCCGCGCTCGCCACGTTCACCACGGCCCTGGGCGCCGCGCTCGCCGCGGTCACTGCGCTCACCGCGTTGCGGGCGGCTGCCCGAACCTGAACCCCGCTGGGGACGCGCAGCCCGTGCCGGCGCTTCGCCTGCAGTCACGGCGGCTTCAGCCGCCGGCTTGCGCCTGAACCAGCCCATGATCTTGCCAATGATGCCGTCGTCGCCCGCGGCAGCAGCCTGTGCGGGCACAGCCGCAGGCGCTGGCGCTGCCTGCGGCGCTGAAACCGGTGCCGGCTGCATCGGAGTGATGCCCTTGACCGCGGCCTCGGGGCGAGGCGCCGCGGCTTCGGCGGTACCAGCGTCTTTTTCCTCTTCGCTCGGTGCCTGCACCATTTCGTAGCTCGGTGCCAGCGGTTCGCTGTTGTTGAGGTCATCGTGGCGCAGTCGCGTCACGGTGTAGTTCGGCGTTTCGATGTGGATGTTCGGGATCAGCACCACGCTGACACGGTGGCGTGCCTCGAACATCTGCAGGTCGACACGTTTTTCGTTGAGCAGGAAAGTTGCGACATCCACCGGTACCTGGGCATGCACCGCCGCGGTGTTGTCCTTCATCGACTCTTCCTGAATGATGCGCAGGATGTGCAGCGCCGTCGATTCGGTGCCGCGGATGTGGCCGACGCCGTGGCAGCGCGGGCAGGGGCTGTGGCTTGATTCGCCGAGCGAGGGACGCAGGCGCTGACGCGACAGCTCCATCAGGCCGAAGCGCGAAATCTTGCCGATCTGGACGCGGGCACGGTCGTACTTCAGCGCGTCACGCAGGCGGTTTTCCACCTCACGCTGGTTGCGCTGCGACTCCATGTCGATGAAGTCGATGACCACCAGGCCACCGAGATCGCGCAGGCGCAGCTGGCGCGCGGCCTCATCGGCGGCCTCAAGGTTGGTGCGGAATGCGGTTTCTTCAATGTCGGCGCCGCGGGTCGACCGCGCCGAATTGACGTCAATCGCCACCAACGCCTCAGTGTGGTCGATGACCACCGCGCCGCCGGAGGGCAGATTGACCGAGCGCGAAAACGCGGATTCGATCTGATGCTCGATCTGGAAGCGCGAAAACAGCGGCACGTCATCGTGGTAGAGCTTGGCGCGATCGACGTAATTGGGCATCACATGCCCCATGAACTGCACCGCCTGCTCGTGGATCGACGCGGTGTCGATCAGGATCTCGCCGATGTCCTCGTGGAAGTAGTCGCGGATGGCCCGGATCACCAGGCTTGATTCCTGGAAGATCAGGAAGGCGCCGTCCTGCTGCTTGGCGGCATCCTCGATCGCGTGCCACAACTGCAGCAGGTAGGCGAGGTCCCAGTTGAGCTCCTCGGCGCTGCGGCCGATGCCGGCGGTGCGCGCGATCACGCTCATGCCCTGGGGCACGTCGAGCTGGCCGACGGTTTCCTTCAGTTCGGCACGTTCTTCGCCCTCAATGCGCCGGGAAACGCCGCCGCCGCGCGGATTGTTCGGCATCAGCACCAGGTAACGGCCGGCGAGGCTGATGAAGGTGGTCAGTGCCGCGCCCTTGTTGCCGCGTTCGTCCTTGTCGACTTGGACGATGATTTCCTGGCGTTCGCGCAGGGCGTCCTGGATGCGGGCGGTGCTGACGTTGATGCCGGCCTTGAAGTAGGCGCGGGCCACTTCCTTGAACGGCAGAAAACCGTGGCGCTCATGGCCATAATCGACAAAGGCGGCCTCGAGGCTGGGCTCGATGCGGGTGATGACGCCCTTGTAGATGTTGCTCTTGCGCTGCTCCTTGCCTGCGGATTCGATGTCGAGGTCGATCAGTTTCTGACCATCGACGATGGCGACGCGCAGCTCTTCGGCCTGCGTCGCATTGAACAACATGCGTTTCATTTTCTTCTTCTCCCGCGCCCAAGGAACTTCAGGTGATTTGCACGGGATGATGCAACCGCTTTGATGCAGCCGGCGCCGTTCAGGCGGGGCTCTCGAGGGGGTTCAACCGTTATGACTGGATGAGTCTATGGTGATCGCTGTCCTGGAGTTGGTTTGCATCCTGCTTGGAGCCGCGCGGTTCGCGCAGCTCCGGGATTCTGTCAGTGCCTTGAGCGCGTAATTCGACTACCATCGCTACTTCAAGTGGTGAGCGACTTAACCGGGTGTTTTTACAGCCTGTTCAACACCCGCGGCATGCGCAGCGGGCATTCATCGCAATCTCGACGACGCCGCATTCGCGGCTGTGCGTCATCCATTGCGGAGCGTACCGGGGCACGGGGAGGCTTGAAGGGTGGAGCCATGTGTCGCGATTCGAGTGTAGCGAAGTCGTTGACACAGGCTGTTGCTTCGGGTCTCCGGAATCCGGTGACCATGCCGCCCGGCCGGGTGGCGCTGCCAAGAAGTATAGGTAAATGAACGAGTTAAGTAAAGATTCCAGAATGCGGCAGGTGGTCGATGAGGAATCGGCCGGGCAGCGCATCGACAACTACCTGATGCGGCTGCTGAAAGGAGTGCCGAAAAGCCATGTCTACCGCATCCTGCGCAGCGGCGAAGTGCGGGTGAACAGTGGCCGTATCGGTCCTGATTACCGTCTCCAGTCCGGGGATCTGCTGCGCCTGCCGCCGGTCCGGGTCGCCCGGCCTGAGACGCCGCGCCGGCCGGCTGCTACTGGTTTCAAGCCGGTGGTGCTGTTCGAGGACGAGGTGTTGCTGGCCATCGACAAACCCGCAGGGCTGGCGGTCCACGGCGGCAGCGGCGTCAGCTTCGGGGTGATCGAGGCCCTGCGCAGCGAGGTTTCAGCGCCCAAATTCCTGGAGCTGGTGCATCGCCTGGACCGCGAAACCTCGGGGGTGCTGCTGCTAGCCAAAAAACGCGCCGCGCTGGTCGAACTGCACCGCCAGCTACAGGCCGGCAAAACCGAAAAACGCTATCTGACCCTGGCCAGGGGCCGCTGGACCGAGCGCAAGCAGATCGTCGATCTGGCTCTGGAAAAAAGAGTATCAGGGGCGGGTGAGCGCAAGGTCAGCGTCAAGCCCGGTGGTGATCCTGCCTTGACCATTTTCCGGCTGGAACGTCATGTCGGCCCGTACAGCCTGCTCGATGCCGAGCTGAAGACCGGGCGCACCCACCAGATCCGGGTCCATCTTTCCCACCTCGGCTTTCCGATACTCGGTGATGACCGTTACGGGGATTTTGCACTGAACAAGACACTGGTCCGCTCGGGCCTGAAGCGGATGTTCCTGCATGCGCGCAAGCTTGCCTTCCGCCATCCGCTGAGCGGCGAGGTGGTGTCTGTCGAGGCTGCGCTGCCCGCGGAATTGCAGCAGTTTATCGAACGCGTGAAACGAGAAGGCAAGGCCCATGTTGAAGCGCTTTGAGCTGGTGGTGTTCGACTGGGACGGCACACTGATGGATTCGACGGCAGCGATTGCCGAGGCGATCCAGGATGCTTGTCGCGACCTCGGCCAGCCAGTACCCGACGATGAGCGTGCACGTTATGTGATCGGCCTGGGCCTGCATGATTCGCTGGCCCATGTCGCCCCCGGACTTGATGTCGCCGACTATCCGCGCATGATCGAGCGTTATCGCGTGCATTTTCTGCGCCGCGACGGTGGCACCCGATTATTCGACGGTGCACGTGAATTGCTGGATGAATTGCGCGAGGAAGGTTATCTGCTCGGGGTTGCCACCGGTAAAAGCCGGCGCGGGCTGGATCGCGCGATGGCGGACTGCGGACTGGCCGGTTCTTTTGACATGACACGCTGCGCTGACGAAGGCCACAGCAAGCCGCATCCCGGCATGTTGCAGGCGATCATTGACGGCCTCGCCACCACAGCGGAACAGACTTTGATGATAGGTGACACCACACATGATGTGCAGATGGCTCAGGCGGCCGGCGCTTCCGCGCTGGCGCTGACTCATGGTGCACATGGCCGTGAAGCCTTGCAGCGCAGCGCGCCGCTGGCTTTACTCGATGATTTGCCGGCGCTGCGCCAGTGGTTACGCGCTACGTCATAGATATTTAATAAATAATTGTTTTTAAAGGAAAAATAATGTCAGATTCTCCTGAAAAAAAACCCGACTGGGAGCGCAGCGTGTTGGAGAAAGTGGCGCTTGCCGCGATCCATGAGCAGCGCACTGCGCGGCGCTGGGGCCTGTTCTTCAAGATGATGCTGCTGATCTATCTGTTTGCGCTGCTGTTTGTCGGCATGGGCTGGTTTGGCAAGCGGGATGCGCTGCCGGGCAGTCACACCGCGCTGATTGACATCAGCGGCGTCATTGCTGCCGGCAGCCCGGCCAGCGCCGACAAGATCATGAGCGGGCTGCAGGCTGCATTCAAGGACACCAACACCAAGGGCATCGTCATCCGCATCAACAGCCCCGGCGGCAGTCCGGTGCAGGCCGGCTATATCTATGACGAAATCAAGCGTCTGCGCGCCAAACACCCGGAAATTCCGCTGTATGCGGTGGTTGAGGACATCTGTGCTTCCGGCGGTTATTACATTGCGGCCGCGGCCGACAAGATTTACGTCGACAAGGCCAGCATCATCGGCTCAATCGGCGTGTTGATGGACGGTTTCGGCTTCACCGGCACGATGGACAAACTCGGCGTAGAGCGCCGCCTGCTCGCCGCCGGTGAAAACAAGGGTTTCCTTGATCCCTTCTCGCCGATCCAGGGCTCGCAGAAAGCCCACGCCGAGACCATGCTCAACGATATACACCAGCAGTTCATCACCGTGGTCAAGCAGGGTCGCGGCAAGCGGCTGAAGGAAACCCCGGAGATGTTCTCGGGGCTGCTCTGGGTTGGACAGAAAAGTATCGATCTTGGTCTGGCCGATGCGCTGGGTGGGCTCGACTACGTGGCGCGTGAGGTGATCAAGGCCGAGGACATCGTCGATTACACGATGCAGGAGAACTTTGCCGAGCGTTTTGCCCGCCGCTTTGGTGCCGCCACCGCGGAAACACTGGTGCGGCTGACCGGCCTTAGCGGTTTTTCGCTGCGTTAGGGGCAAGTAAAAGGAATACCGCCGGGCGCTTGCCCGGCCTCCAGTCGAGCTTGCGCCAGGCGGCGATGCTGCGGGTGACCACGGTTTCTCCGGGTTCGCCGAGGCCGGTGGCCACGCAGAGCAGGGCGTCTGGCGCGCATTGTTCGATCAACGCGGCGAGCAGCGCGTCATTTCGGTATGGGGTTTCGATGAAGACCTGGGTGCTGTCCTCATGCCGTGAACGCTGCTCGACCAGCTTGATTCTTGCCGCGCGCCTTGCTGCATCTACCGGCAGATAACCCTGAAAGGCAAAACGCTGGCCGTTGAGGCCGGAAGCCATCAGTGCCAACAGGATCGCCGACGGCCCGGCCAGCGGCCGTACACCGACTCCAGCCTCATGTGCGGCGCGAACCAGCAGGGCACCGGGATCGGCAATGGCCGGGCAGCCGGCCTCTGATAGCAGACCGCCATCACCACCCGCCAGCAGGGGCTGCAGCAAGGCCGGCATGTCCTGCGCGCGACTGTCCTTGTCGAGCGGCGTCAGCACGGCAGCCTGGAGCGACAGGGGGTAGGCGATGCGTTTCAGGAAGGCGCGCGCCGACTTCGGATTCTCGACGAAAAAATGGGTGAGGTGCCGCGCCGTGTTCACCGCTTCAGGCGAGAGCACCAGCTGCGCATCGGCATCGTCGCCCAGCGGCACCGGTATCAGGAACAGGGTTCCGGTATTGCTGTTGATCATGGCAACTCGATGCCGGCTCGCAGCAGCATGCCGGTCAGGGCGATCAACGGCAGTCCGATCAGCGCAGTGGGGTCGCTGCTGTGGACGGATTCGACCAGGGTGATACCCAAGGCTTCGATCTTGGCACTGCCGGCGCAATCATAGGGTTCGTCGCGACGCAGATAACGTTCGATCTGCGCTGCGGAGAGGGTGCGCATGCGTACCTTGGTCGGCACCACGGCGCTGTCACTGCCGCCGCTGGCGGCATCGAGCAGCACCAGCGCAGTGTGAAACAAGGTTTCGCTGCCACTCATGGCTTGCAGCTGGGCTGCGGCCGCATCATGGTTGCCGGGTTTTCCCAATACGCGGCCTTCAAGTACCGCCACCTGATCGGAGCCGATGATCAGCGCTTCGGGAAAATCCGCTGCGACACGTTGCGCCTTGGACAGGGCCAGGCGTCGCACCGTGACATCGGGAATTTCACCGGGCAGCGCCGATTCGTCGATGTCAGGGCTGACGCTGACGTAAGGCAAGCCAAGACGGTCTAACAGGGCTTTGCGATAGCGGGATGACGAGGCAAGAACCAGCCGGGGCGGGGATCCGGTCATGTCATGGGCGCTTCACGGGTGAGGTTTGAACCGGAAACGGCTCGGCCTTTGTGGTAGGTGCCGTTGCTAAGTATCTGTCGCACAAGGTTTTTTTTAAGCATTATTTTTGACATCGCAGCGCAAAAATATTATCATGCCGCGCTTATGTCCGGACCGGTCGCAGCACACGTCCTCGAAGATCCGTTTGAGTTCGCGCGCAGCGCCGGGACCTGTAGCGGCAATGTCGCGGTAACGGCGTTGCCTCGACTGCAGGATCGCCTGCTCGGCTCAGACGGCTCGTTCACTTTCACCCTGCATGGTGGCCATGATGCGCACCAGAGGCCGCAACTGAGGCTTAAAGCGGAAGGTTCGATGTCACTGTCATGCGGGCGCTGCCTGAAGGCAGTGACGCATCTGCTGAAGGTGGATTCGACGGTGCTGCTGATGCAGCCAGGCGACACACCTCCCGGCGATGAGGATGCTGAAGCACCGGAGTGGATCGAGGCAGGCCGAGATCTGGATGTGTTGCAGTTGCTGGAAGACGAGATTTTGCTGGCCCTGCCAATATCGGTGAGACACACCGATGGCCAATGCGTGGATGATCCGCGTGTGGCAGCAGGGGCGGCGGCCGGAAACCCTTTTGCAGCGTTGTCCGCGCTGCGCGGCAGGAACGGCCCGGACCAGAAGGACAAAGATTAATTTCAGGAGAACGACATGGCAGTCCAGCAGAACAAGAAGTCCCCCTCGAAGCGCGGCATGCATCGCTCGCACGACGCACTCGGAAAACCGGCGCTGGCCGTCGAGCCGACTTCGGGCGAAGCGCACCTGCGCCACCACATCAGCCCCAACGGCTACTATCGCGGCAAGAAGGTCATCAAGACCAAGGGCGAATAACTCGCCTGTTGTCTGGGAACCCGGCTCGGCACACACAAGAACCGGGACAGGAAGCGGAGGAGCTGACGATGGATGTCACGGTGGCCATCGACTGCATGGGCGGCGACCACGGTGCTTCAGTCACCGTGCCCGCGGCCGTTGAATGGTCGCGGCGGGATCCGTCATGCCGTTTCATCCTGGTTGGACTGGAAGCCGTATTGCGCCCGGAGCTGGTCAAGGCGGGCGCCGGCAGCGATCAGCACTTCACCATCCGCCACGCCACCGAAGTGGTGACGATGGATGAGCCGCCGGCCACCGCGCTGCGCGCAAAAAAAGACTCCTCGATGCGCGTCGCGATCGACCTTGTGAAAAGTGGCGAAGCCCAGGCCTGCGTCAGCGCCGGCAATACCGGCGCGCTGATGGCGATTTCGCGCTTTGTGCTGAAAACCCTGCCCGGTATCGACCGTCCCGCGATTGCCACCATGCTGCCCAGCGTCAAGGGGCACACCCATATCCTCGACCTCGGCGCCAATGTCGATTGCAGCGCCGAACACCTGCTGCAGTTCGCAGTGATGGGCTCGGAGCTGGTGGCTTCGGTTGAAAACAAGCCGCGCCCCAGCGTCGGCCTGCTCAATATTGGCGAAGAAGACATCAAGGGCAATGAAACGGTGAAGCAGGCGGCGGAACTGCTGCGCGCCAGCGGGCTCAATTTTTACGGCAACGTCGAAGGCAATGACATCTACAAGGGCACCACCGATGTCGTGGTCTGCGATGGTTTTGTCGGCAATGTCGCCCTGAAAACTTCGGAAGGCCTGGCGCAGATGCTTGGCACCTACCTGCGCGAGGAATTCGGCCGCAACCTGCTGACCCGTGCCGCGGCGCTGGTGGCGATGCCGGTGTTGAAGGCATTCAAGCGCCGCGTCGATCACCGCCGCTACAACGGCGCAAGCCTTCTCGGCCTGCGCGGCGTGGTCATCAAAAGCCACGGCTCGGCCGATGCCTATGCCTTCCGTTTCGCGATCAAACACGCGGTCGAAGAGGTGCGCAGCGGGCTTCTTGAACACATCACGCAGCGCATGGCTGCACAACAAAAGGTTGGGGCATGACTGCCTACTGCTCGCGCGTCATCGGCACTGGTAGCTATCTGCCGCAACGCGTGGTCAGCAACGCCGAGCTGGCGGCAAAAGTCGACACTTCCGACGAATGGATACAGCAGCGTACCGGCATTCGCCAGCGTCATATCGCCGCTGATGGTGAGCTTGCCAGCGATCTCGCGCTGCAGGCTTCACGCCGCGCGCTGGAGATGGCCGGCATCAATGCGGCAGAACTTGATTTGATCATCGTCGCCACGACGACGCCGGACATGGTTTTTCCGGGCACCGCCTGCATTCTGCAGTCGAAGCTCGGTGTGAAAGGCATGCCGGCCTTCGACGTGCAGGCTGTGTGCAGCGGTTTTGTCTATGCGCTGGCCACCGCGGATCAGTTCATGCGCTCTGGCCAGTACCGCCACATCCTGGTGGTTGGAGCCGAGGTCTATTCGCGCATCCTCGACTGGAGCGATCGTGGCACTTGTGTGCTGTTCGGTGACGGCGCTGGTGCGGTGGTGCTGCGTCGCAGCGAGCAGCCTGGCATTCTCGCTTCACGGTTGCATGCTGACGGCAGCCATGCCGGCATATTGTCGGTGCCGGGTTCGGTCTGCGGTGGTGCGGTGAGCGGGCGGCCACTGCTGCAGATGGATGGCGGCGCGGTGTTCAAGTTCGCGGTGAAGGTGCTTGAGGAAGTGGCGCTCGAGGTGCTGGAGGTCGCCGGTCTGCAGAAATCAGACATCGACTGGCTGATTCCGCACCAGGCGAACATCCGCATCATCCAGTCCACCGCCCGAAAACTCGACGTGCCGATGGAGAAGGTGATCACCACCGTCGATCGCCATGCCAATACCTCGGCAGCTTCAGTGCCGCTGGCGCTGGACGAGGCAGTGCGCGACGGTCGCATCCGCGAGGGGCAGCATGTGATGCTTGAGGGCGTTGGCGGGGGCTTTACCTGGGGTGCCGTGCTGATCAAGTGGTGACTGTGTTGAATATTCGTAAGTTATTGTTTTAATTGATATTTTTTATCAATCAGGAATGATGCGGATGAAACTGGCATTGGTATTTCCGGGACAAGGCTCGCAGTCGGTGGGCATGATGCAGGGCTTCGCGGACAGCGCCGTGGTGAGCGAAACGTTTGCTGAAGCCTCGTCAGCTCTGGACCAGGATCTCTGGCAACTGGTTAAAAGTGGTCCGGCCGAGGACCTCAGCGCCACCGTCAACACCCAGCCGGTGATGCTGACTGCCGCTTATGCGATGTACCGTGCCTGGCAGGACGCGGGCGGTCCGCAGCCGGCACTGGTGGCCGGACACAGCCTCGGTGAGTACACCGCGCTGGTTGCAGCCGGCGTTCTGGGTTTTGCCGATGCCGTGCCGCTGGTGCGCTTTCGTGCCCAGGCGATGCAGGAGGCCGTGCCGGTGGGGACTGGTGCGATGGCCGCGGTGCTCGGCCTCGATGATGATGCGGTGCGTGCCGCCTGCGCCGAAGCTGCACAGGGCGAGATTGTCGAGCCGGTCAATTTCAATGCACCGAGCCAGGTGGTGATCGCCGGCCACAAGGCTGCGGTCGAGCGTGCTGCCACAGCGGCAAAAGCCCGTGGCGCCAAACGTGCGCTGCTGCTGCCGGTCAGCGCGCCCTTTCATTCTTCATTGCTCAAGCCTGCAGCAGCGCGCCTGCGGGAACGCATGCAAGATGTGACTTTTAATGCGCCACGCATAGGCGTTGTCAACAACGTCGATGTCACGATGATCGATGATCCTGCCGCAATCCGCGATGCACTGGCGCGTCAGGCCTGCAATCCGGTGCGCTGGGTGGAAACGATCAAATCCTTCGCCGCACAAGGCATTACCCATGTCGTCGAGTGCGGCCCGGGCAAGGTGCTGTCCGGACTCACCAAACGCATCGACGGCAACCTGCAGAGCTTCGCAGTGACCGATGCCGCTACGCTGGCGCAAACGCTGGAGGCCCTGAAATGAACGGGATTAAAGACAAAGTCGTCTTGGTCACCGGCGCATCGCGTGGTATCGGCCAGGGTATCGCGATGGCGCTGGGTGCCGCCGGTGCCGTCGTCGCCGGCACGGCAACCACTGCAGCCGGCGCGGAAGCGATCAGCTCAGCCTTCGCCGCCGCGGGTCATCGCGGCCAGGGTTATGCGATGGACGTCAACGACGCGGCACAGATCGACGCCACGCTTGGCGCCATCCAGCAGCAGCACGGCGAGATCGCGATTCTCGTCAATAATGCCGGCATCACCCGCGACAATCTGCTGATGCGGATGAAGGACGAGGAGTGGGATTCAATCATGTCGACCAACCTGAAGTCGGTGTTCCGGCTGTCGAAGGCCGTGGTGCGTGGCATGATGAAGGCGCGCAGCGGCCGCATCATCAATGTCACCTCGGTGATCGGCAGCATGGGCAATGCCGGCCAGACCAATTACGCTGCAGCCAAGGCCGGTGTTGAAGGGTTTGCACGGGCGCTGGCACGCGAAGTCGGCAGTCGCAACATCACCGTCAACAATGTCGCACCGGGTTTCATCGACACAGACATGACGCGTGCGCTGCCCGAAGCACAGCGTACTGCGCTGGTCGGGCAGATCCCGCTGGCGCGGCTCGGCGTGGTTGATGACGTCGCCGGCGCGGTGCTGTTTCTGGCCTCGGATGCCGCGGCCTACATCACCGGCTGCACTTTGCACGTCAACGGCGGCATGCATATGGCCTGAGCAGGGCGTGAAGCCGTTCACACCGTGCGGGTAAGCTGCTGTTTTTGCAGGGCAAATTAAACGCCGTTTATGGTAAAATTTTGTTTTTAATGGAACCGGACCGGCCATGCAATTCTGATGCCGGCCGCTCCACCAACCGCCAGCAACTGTTACAGGAAAGAGAAAGGGGAAGCACATGGAAAACATCGAGCAACGCGTGAAAAAAATTGTTGCCGAACAACTTGGCGTTAATGAGGCCGACGTGAAGACCGAGTCGTCCTTCGTCAACGACCTCGGCGCCGATTCCCTTGATACCGTCGAACTGGTGATGGCCCTTGAGGAGGAATTCGAGACCGAGATTCCCGACGAGGAAGCCGAGAAAATCACCACGGTCCAGCAGGCCGTTGATTACATCAAATCGCACCAGAAGTCCTGAGCTGAAGCGGGGGCTCAGGTCTCTGCAAACTGACACGCGGGGCGCCCAACAGCGCCCCGCATCCCATTTGAATGCCGGTTAATCATCCGGTCCCGGTTTTATATCCCTCATATCCGGTCGTCCCATGTCCAGTTCCTCACGCCCCACCACCCGCAGAGTTGTCGTGACCGGACTGGGCATCATCTCCCCGGTCGGCATCGGCATCCCTCAATCCTGGTCGAACATCACCGCCGGCAGATCAGGGATCGGCCGTATTTCGCGCTTTGACGCCTCGCCGTACACCTCCCAAGTGGCCGGCGAAGTCAAAGGCTTTGATCCCGCCAATTACCTGCCGGCCAAGGAAGCACGCCGCTTCGACACCTTCATCCATTACGGCCTGGCTGCAGGCATCGATGCGATCAAGGATGCCGGGCTCGATCTCGACAGACTCAACCGCGAAATGATCGGCGTGTGTATCGGTTCCGGCATCGGTGGCCTGCCGCTGATCGAAGACACCCACGACGCGCTGAAAGCCGGTGGACCGCGAAAGATTTCGCCGTTCTTCGTGCCGGGCTCGATCATCAACATGATTTCCGGTCAGCTGTCGATCATGTTCGGCCTGCAGGGCCCGAACATCTCTGTGGTCACCGCATGCACCACGGCCAACCACAGCATCGGCGAAGCCGGTCGTCTGATCGAATACGGCGACGCCGACATCATGATTGCCGGCGGCGCCGAATCCACCGTGTCGCCGCTGGGCATCGGCGGATTCTGTGCGGCACGTGCGCTGTCCTCGCGCAATGACGATCCCGCTGGCGCCAGCCGCCCCTGGGACAAGGACCGCGACGGCTTCGTCATGGGTGAGGGCGCCGGCGTGCTGGTGCTCGAGGAATACGAACACGCCAAAAAACGCGGCGCGCGGATTTATTGCGAACTCTCGGGCTACGGCATGAGCGCCGACGCCCACCACATCACCGCACCCTGTGAAGACGGCGCCGGCGCGGTGCGCTGCATGAACAATGCGCTGCGCAACGCCGGTCTGACCCACGACCAGGTTGATTACGTCAACGCGCACGGCACTTCGACACCACTCGGCGACATTGCCGAGACCATCGCGCTGAAAAACTGCTTCGGCACACATGCCGGCAAACTGGCGGTGAGTTCGACCAAGTCAATGACCGGGCACCTGCTCGGCGCGGCCGGCGGCATCGAGGCCGTGTTTTCGGTGCTGGCGATCCGCGACCAGGTAGCGCCACCGACCATCAACCTCGTCAACCAGGACCCGCAATGCGATCTCGACTACGTGCCCAACACCGCACGGCAGATGAAGATCGATGTCGCGCTGTCCAATTCCTTCGGGTTTGGCGGCACCAACGGCAGCCTGGTGTTCCGCAAGATCTGAGAGAAATCCGGTTGCTGATTCCGGCCGTGACGGGTTCGTGGTGATCCTGATTGACGGCCAGCCCGGGAACCAGCTTCCCGTCGATGACCGCGGCTTCGCCTACGGCGATGGCGTGTTCCGCACACTTTCGTTGCGTGGCGGTATCACCCCGTTGTTGGAGCGGCATTACGCCAAACTTGCCGGTGACTGCCGCGCACTGGGTATCAGGCCACCTGCAGAAGCGGATTTGCGCGCCGATCTTGCACAAATCGCCGACAGGCATCCGGATTGCGCCGTACGTATCACCGTGACCCGCGGTAGCGGTGGGCGCGGTTATGCAATGCCTGAAGCCGCACAACCACGACGCATCGTTTCCGCATCGTCATTGCCGGACTATCCCGCGCAATGGTCCCGCGATGGCGTCACAGTGCGTTACTGCAGCACCATACTGGCGTCACAGCCGCTGCTTGCCGGCATCAAACATCTCAACCGCCTCGAAAACGTGCTGGCCAGAGCGGAGTGGAACGACCCGCAGATCGCGGAAGGACTGCTCGGTGACAGTGCCGGGCATCTGATCGAAGGTACCCGCTGCAACCTCTTCATCATCGAGCAGGGCACATTGGTCACTCCCGATCTTTCCGCCTGTGGTGTTGCCGGCGTAATTCGCCAGGCCATGATTGAGCCGGGAGCCAGCCATGGATTTTCCGTGCGTATCGACCACATCGACCGCGCGCGGCTAGAGAACGCCGATGGCATGCTGCTGGTCAACAGCCTGATCGGGGTATGGCCGGTGGCCAGGCTGGGTGAACGGCAATGGACCGGATTCTCCGTTGCGCATCACCTGCAGGAATGGCTGGACGAACTCGCAGGATGACCTGGATGCTGCGCCTCGTTAAACGTATGCTCATTGCAGCAGTTCTTGCCGCGCTGGCTGCGGCCACCGGGCTTTATGCCTATGCACAGCATGCCCTGCAGTGGCCGGCCGCCAGTATGACTTTTGACGTGCGCAGCGGCAGCAGCCTGCGCTCGGTGTCGGCCCAGCTTGCCACGGCCGGAGTCATCGGCCGGCCCGAACCTTTCGAACTGCTGGCACGGGTGCTGGGGGAGGCCGGCCGGCTTAAGGCCGGAAACTATGAACTCAATGCGCCGATGACTCCGCTGGAGCTGCTGAAGCAGATGACCCGTGGTGATGTGGCGCAGATCGCGTTGACCATTGTCGAAGGCTGGAATTTCGCCCAGATGCGCAAGGCGCTCGAAGCTCATCCGAAAATCCATTCTGAACTGACGGGACTCAGCGACCGCGAGGCTGCAGAGCGCATCGGTATCGACGCGGTGACGCCAGAGGGCTGGATCTACCCAGACACATACCATTTCAGCGACGGCAGCAGTGATGTGGCCATTCTCAAGCGCGCGCACCGATTGATGCAGAAACATCTGGCCGAGCAATGGCAGCAGAGGGCTGCAAATCTGCCTTTGCAAACGCCCTACGAAGCGCTGATCCTGGCCTCGATCGTCGAAAAGGAAACCGGCCGTGCAAGCGAGCGCCCCCTGGTCGCCGCGGTTTTCATCAACCGGCTGCGCATTGGCATGCGCCTGCAGACCGACCCCACGGTGATCTACGGCATCGGTCCGTCGTTTGACGGCGACATCCGCAAGCGCGACCTGCTGACCGACACGCCCTACAATACCTATACCCGCAACGGATTGCCGCCAACACCCATCGCCATGCCTGGACTCGAAGCCCTGCGCGCCACGCTGAATCCCGCCGCGAGCGATGCCATGTATTTTGTGGCACGCGGCGATGGCAGCTCCAAGTTTTCCAGGACCCTTGCCGAACACGAACGCGCGGTTGACCAATACCAGCGTCGGGGAAAACGATGAGCCGCGGCCTGTTCATCACACTGGAAGGCATGGATGGCGCCGGTAAGACGACGCATCTGGAATGGCTGCGTGAACGTCTGGCCACAACCGGCATGGCGCTGACAGTGACGCGCGAACCTGGTGGCACCGCGCTTGGTGAAACCCTGCGCGAATGGATGCTCCATGGCGGCGAGCCGCGCCAGCCCGACACCGAGGCACTGCTGATGTTCGCCGCACGCAATGAACACATTGTCCGTGTGATTCGCCCCGCGCTGGAAGCCGGACGTTGTGTGCTGTGCGACCGTTTTACCGACGCCACCTATGCCTACCAGTCCGGCGGCAGTGGCATGCTCTGGGCACGGATTGCCGAACTGGAACACTGGGTGCAGGGCGATCTGCACCCTGATCTGACGCTGTATTTCGACCTTGCACCGGAAATCGGCCGGGCGCGCAGTCGTTCGGCGCGGGAACCGGACCGCTTCGAACGCGAACAGACGGCATTCTTTGAACGGGTGCGTGCCGCCTACCTGCGCCGCGCTGGGGAACATCCGCGGCGCATCCGCATCATCGATGCCAGCCGCAGCATTGAAGAGATCCGCAAGGAACTCGAAGGCATCGTACAAACCATCCAATCTGCGAAAGGGTCCGGCTGATGGTCCAGTGGCTTGAAACACCGCTGAACGATCTGCTGCGTGAGGCCGGCAGCCTGCCGCATGCCCTGCTGTTGCGTGGTCCGCGCGGCATCGGCAAGCAGGCGATGGCGATCGAACTGGCGCGCAGCCTGCTTTGTGAAAAGCCGCTGGCGACCGGTCGTGCCTGCGGCCAGTGCGCCTCCTGCGGCTGGTTCGATGGCGGCAACCATCCTGATTTCCGCATGCTGCAGCCCGAAGCCGACATGCCGACCGATGAAACCGGGGAGGGTGCCAAGCAGAAAGAAAAAGAGGGCAAGGTGAGCACCTGGATCACCATTGAACAGGTGCGCGAGTTGCATGATTTCATCCATGTCTCGAGCCATCGCGGCGGACGCAAGGTGATCGTGGTCAGCCCGGCCGAAGCGCTGAATGTTGCGGCTGCAAATGCCCTTCTGAAAAATCTGGAAGAACCGCCGGCGCAAACCCATTTCATCCTGGTCAGCCACCGGGCGCAGCGCCTGTTGCGCACCATCCTCAGCCGCTGCCGGCAACTGCCGCTGGCACGTCCGGCAACGGCCGAGGCGCTGGCCTGGCTGAAGTCCCGGAATGTTGCACAACCCGAGGTCGTACTGGCCCAGGCTTCCGGCGCACCCTTGCTCGCAGAGGCGCTCAGTGCCGGCGATGAACTGGCCGGGCGCTCCGAATTGCTGCACCTGCTGGCGGACAGCAGTTTTGATCCGCTTGTCGCAGCCGAGTCGCTGCGTGATCTTCCGCTGGACCGTTTTGTCAGCTGGCTGCAGAAATGGACCGGTGACCTGGTTGAACAGCGCTTGCTTGGATGTATCCGCTACAACCCGGATTTCACCAGAGAAATCACCCTGCTGGCGCGCCGCATCGAACCGCTGGCGGCACTGCGTCTTCAGCGCAAACTGACACGCGAGCAACGCCATGTGCAGCATCCGCTGAATGCCAGGCTGTACATGGAAAGTGTGCTGCTGGCTTACCACGCGCTGCTCAATCCGGTGCGCCGTGTCGCCTGACTGCCCCCATGTTTGTTGATTCCCACTGTCATCTCGATTTTCCGGAACTCGCCGGACGGCTGCCGGATATCCTCGCGAAAATGCGCGACAACGCAGTTGACGTCGCACTCTGTGTCAGCGTCACCCTCGAGGATTTTCCGAGGGTGCTGGCACTGGCCGAAGCCCACGACAATCTCTACGCCTCGGTCGGCGTTCATCCGGATTATCCCGATCTTGAGGAACCGACAGTCGCCCAGCTGGTGAAGCTCGCGAACCATCCCAAAATCATTGCCATTGGCGAAACCGGGCTCGACTATTACCGCCTGACCGGCGATCTCAAATGGCAGCGTCAGCGTTTCCGCAACCACATCCGCGCCTCCCTTGAAACCGGCAAGCCCTTGATCATCCATACCCGCTCGGCCGCCGAAGACACATTGCGGCTGATGCGAGAAGAGGGTGCAGAGCAGGCGGGCGGGGTGATGCACTGTTTTACCGAAAGCCAGGCTGTTGCTGATGCGGCGCTGGAACTGGGCTTCTACATTTCTTTTTCAGGCATCGTGACCTTCAAGAACGCCCGGGAGCTGAAGGCCGTGGCCTGTCAGGTGCCGCTTGAGCGGATGCTGATCGAAACCGATTCACCCTATCTCGCGCCGGTGCCGTTCCGTGGGAAAACCAATGAACCGGGCCTGGTTCGCCATGTCGGAGAGGAAATTGCCCGGCTGCGTGGTATTCCGCTGACTGATCTTGCGTCGGCGACCACAGCCAATTTCAATAAATTATTCAATATAAACAAATAGTTATGAAATTTTTTCGGATATCTGCCCTATCCCTGATTTTGGCCGCAATACTTCTACCTGCAAGCCAAGCCAAGGCCAGTGCCTACGAGGACATGCTGCTCGCCATCCGCAACGACAACGAAAATGTGGTCATCGATCTGCTGCGACGAGGCATGGACGTCGATACCGTCAGCCCACAGGGCGAAACCCTGCTGATGATGGCGGCACGTGAAGGCAAACCGGCGGTTGTCCGGGCCATCCTGGCCAGCATGCCGCGGCTGCAGTCCCGCAGCCCGATCGGGGAAAGCGCGCTGATGCTGGCTGCCATCCAAGGCCATACCGATGTGACCCGGATGTTGCTGGATGCCGGAGCACCGGTAAATCAGCCCGGATGGACGGCGCTGATCTATGCTGCCGCCCGCAACCGGGTTGATATCGCAAGGTTGTTGATCGGCAAGGGCGCCGACGTCAATGCTGCCGCAGACAATGGCATTAACGCGCTGATGATGGCCGCACGCGAAGGCCACCTGCAGATGGTCTTGCTGCTGCTCGAGCATGGCGCCGATCCCAAACTGGTCAATACAGCGGGTCATTCAGCCCTGAGCCTGGCTGTTTCAAGGCAGCATGCTGAAGTTGAGAAATTACTTCGGAGGGCAGGCGTAAATAACTGAATTTAAACGTTTATATTGTATGAATAGCTTTATTGAATCAGCTTTTAATTTACGCATAATGTGTAGCGCGGTAAATTTCCACTGCCAATCAAGCACTTAAGTCCTATGAATGATAAAACGGGGTGTTTTGTGGGGGCTTAACCCTTCGCAAAGTTGTTGCCTCGCTTTCTGGAAACCGCTGCGGTTTGAAACAGCGCGTCTGGCCGGGGTGCATGGAGCCAGCCCTGACGATCAACGAGCAGCCGAGGGCCACGCCGCCCACTGGTCAATCGAGACAGCCGAACCGTCCACTGACCCCCCGGATTTTTTGTGCCTGCAAGCCGCCCTGAGGCCAGCAGGAAGCGGATACGCTGCGGGCTGACATCGAGCAGACGGGCCGCCTCAGCCACCGTCACCAGCGAAAACGGGTGGTTTTGGAAGGTCTGACGGCGCGCAACAGTTTTTTTGGAGGGCATCGGAACTACTTTGCCTTTGTTTTCAGTGACTTGAATCATAAATTGACCTTTTTTTGAGTGTCATCCATGGCACTTTGTGCGGGTTGTTACTAAGAACCCGCACAGCCGACTTTGGCTGTCTGGAGAACAGACACACCGTCAGGCTCCTGAACCGGCGCGGCGAGGACGTTGCCCCCAAAAGCGCGCCCACTCGCGAGGGCGCGTTTTGGGGGACCCGATGCCACCGGGGGCGTCCACACCGCCTTGCGCGGTGTGGTTGCACTTTGAGAGGCGGTGCGCGCAAGCGCGCAGTCACCTCTCAAAGCGCTCAGGTGCTCCGGTAACTCATCCTCAGGGCGCAGTGACAGCAACAAGGACAGGTCGGCAGGCAGGGGCTGTGGCTGCTCACGGTGGCGATTGAGCCAATGACGGGCGAGGGCACAGGTCAAGCCCCACCACCCCATGTCCGAGGCTTTGAAACCGAGTCCCTCAGACGAATACAGGGTGTCGCCGACCACACGCCAGCCCTGCCAGTTTTTACCGGGCAGAAAGTGACAGCCGAGCACACGGACCAGCTCGAACGCGGTGAATGGCACCCGTCGGGCGCCGGCCTCCCAGTTGCGGATGGTCTGTTGGGTCACGCGCAGCCGTTCCGCGGCCACAGGGATGGTCCACGTGGCATGCAGACGGGCATCCTTGAAGTCCTCACCGGAGACGAAGGCTGTAGCACTGAGGGCGCTCAATGGGGCCTCCGGATCAGCAGGCCGGGCGGGAACATCCACCATTGCCAGGTCAAACGATCACGGCGTGCGCCCAGGACCTGGCCCGAGATGCACAGATGCTTGAGGGTGTTCAGTGGAATGCCGATCAGGCGAGCGACACGGGTGACCGGCAGGCCCTGTGGCGGCAGATTAACGCGCAGCGTGGCCATGGGCGGCACCTCCATGGTCTACGGACGACAACAGATCGGGAGTGAACTGGACGGGCTTTAAAACGCGGTCGTGATGCAAGGCTTGCACCACAGCCCCGTTGATGACCGAATACTCTGGATGGTCACCGAGCAAACGCCGCAGCTTGGTGTGAATCTTGGCCGTGGTGATGCAGTCGTTCAGGCTGGCCGAGTAATTCGGTTCTTCGATGATCTCGGACAGAACGCCCAGCAAGACGCAGATTTCGTGGTCGTTGAGGGGTAATACGTGCCGCCGGTGGATGTTGCCGCTTGCCATAAAAGCTCCTTTGCAAGAGGCTTGAACCGGCAGTGGAAATCAGAAAACTATTGCGCTGAATCGTACTCCTTGATTCGTATAATGTGTATTATGTAAAGTTATGGCGGAGTCAGTCAAAGTGAAATTCAGAGTTGGTATCCAGAGCCGGAACCGGAAGGATCGAAGCAGCCCCACCCCGATTTCCGATCAAAGCCATCAGCCGGCCCGGGACTGGTTGCACACCCTAGGCAGCAGCAAAAAGATTGAACGGGCACCCGAATCCGGGCGCCGCACAACTAGAGCGAGTAATCCAGCCCCATGACCTCGCGTACGTCGCGCAGGGTTTCCTGGGCGAGTTTGCGGGCCTTTTCGCAGCCGTCGGCGATGATGTTGCGGACCAGGGTCGGGTCGTCCAGGTAGCGTTCGGCACGTTCACGCATCGGTCTTTGTTCGGCAACGATGGCGTCGATCACCGGCTGCTTGCATTCCAGGCAGCCAATGCCTGCGCTGCGGCACCCTTCCTGCACCCATTTCTTTTTTGCTTCGTCTGAATACACCTGGTGCAGCTGCCAGACCGGGCATTTTCCGGGGTCGCCGGGATCAGTGCGCTTGATACGCGCCGGGTCGGTGGGCATGGTTTTGACCTTTTTTGCCACGTTTTCCGGGGTTTCGCGCAGGGCGATGGTGTTGTTGTAGGACTTGGACATTTTCTGGCCATCCAAGCCAGGCATCTTGGCTGCCTCGGTCAGCAGGGCCTGCGGTTCGGTCAGGATCACCTTGCCGCCACCTTCGATGTAGCCAAAAAGACGTTCACGGTCACCCAAGGGCAGGTTCTGCGTTTCCTCGAGCAGCGCCCTCGCCGCGTCCAATGCCTCGTTATCGCCCTGCTCCAGATAATCGTTGCGCAGCTTGCGGTAGAGCTTGCCGCGGCGGGCGCCAAGCTTTTTGATCGCGGCTTCGGCCTTTTCTTCGAAGCCGGGCTCGCGGCCGAAAACATGGTTGAAACGGCGCGCGATTTCGCGGGTGATCTCGACATGCGGCACCTGGTCTTCACCCACCGGAACCTGGTTGGCACGGTAGATCAGGATGTCCGCGCTTTGTAGCAGCGGATAACCGAGGAAACCATAGGTCGCAAGATCCTTTTCGGCCAGTTTTTCCTGCTGATCCTTGTAGGTCGGCACCCGCTCCAGCCAGGAAAGCGGCGTGATCATCGACAGCAGCAAGTGCAGCTCGGCGTGCTCCGGCACCTTGGACTGGATGAACAACGTGGCCTGGGCTGGATCAACGCCGGACGCCAGCCAGTCCACCACCATGTCCCAGGCGTGGTTTTCAATGGTCTGCGGATCGTCGTAATGGGTGGTCAGGGCATGCCAGTCTGCGACAAAAAACAGGCACTGATGCTCGTGCTGCAGCTTGACCCAGTTTTTCAATACGCCGTGGTAGTGGCCAAAATGCAGTGCGCCGGTCGGGCGCATGCCGGATAAAACGCGGTTTTCAAACATGAGTTGCTGACGTGAATGTAGGGGCTGGCGGGCCTGACGATTTATTCAATAAAACAATAACTTATCGAATAATTGCATTGAATGGATGCAGAACCATGGCCGATGCCAGCCCCGATTCTAACGCATGCCTCACAAGCCCAAGGGCCCCAGAGCCCCCTTGCCGATCCGGGTCACCACCGGTTCGGGTCCGGTCAGATCGACAACTGTCGACGGTTCAAGCCCGCAGGAACCGCCATCGAGCACAAGATCGACCTGATGTTCCAGACGTACACGGATGGTCGCGGCGTCAGTTTCAGGCTGCTCGTCACCGGGCAGCAGCAGCGTTGAGGACAGGATCGGCTCTCCCAGTTCGGCCAGCAGCGCATCCACCACCGGGTGATCGGGGATACGCAACCCGATGGTGCGCCGCTTCGGGTGCTGCAGCCGTTTCGGCAGTTCGCGCGTGGCTTCCAGGATAAAAACGTAACTGCCGGGTGTTGCCGTTTTCAGCAGGCGGAACTGCCGGTTGTCGACCCGCGCATAACTGGCGAGTTCAGACAGGTCTCGGCAGACCAAGGTCAGGTGATGACGATCATCCACCTCACGAATCGTGCGGATGCGCTGCATCGCTCCCTTGTCGCCAATATGACAGCCCAGCGCATAGCAGGAGTCGGTGGGATAGACGATCACGCCGCCGTCGCGGATGATTTCAGCCGCGCGTTTGATCAGGCGCGGCTGCGGATTCTGCGGATGAACTGAAAAATACTGCGACATGATGAGTCGGCCGCTGGCCGTGTGCTGATTG
Organism: Betaproteobacteria bacterium Ga0077527; assembly: GCA_001464815.1. GTDB lineage: Bacteria > Pseudomonadota > Gammaproteobacteria > Burkholderiales > SG8-41. The sequence goes on from LNDW01000003.1 coordinate 47,018, forward strand.
CCCCGGCCTCAGAACAGCGACCACACCGGCTCGCAACCGGCCGGCAATGCCGGCACGTTGCCGAGGTCGCGGTAACCCTCCCCCGGCCCATGAAAATCGGAACCTGCCGAGGCGAACAGGCCGAAGCGCCGCGCATGGCGCGCCCAGGTCACGAATTCATCCGGGGCATGTGAACCGGTCACCACCTCGACCGCGCGGCCACCTAGCGCGACAAACTCCCCGAGCAGGCGGTCGCACTGAACGGAACCAAGATCGTAGCGCCCTGGATGAGCGATCACCGCGATGCCGCCGGCGCCATGAATCCAGCCCAGTGCTTCGCCCAGTATCGGCCATTGATGCGGCACAAAACCCGGTTTTCCCGGCGTGAGGAATTTGCGGAATACCGCATTGGTATCCGAAGCATGCCCGGCTTCGACCAGATAACGTGCAAAATGCGCCCGGCTCACCAGTTCAGGGTTCTTCGCATACCGGCGCGCGCCCTCCAGTGTGCCCTGGATGCCGATGGCATCGAGGCTCTGCGCGATGCGCTGCGCACGCTGCTCGCGGCCCGCACGCACCGCGGCCAGCCCTTCGACCAGGGCGGCCTGCAGCGGATCCAGCGCGAGACCGACGATGTGCAGCGTGACCTCCTCCCACAGCACCGAGATCTCGACACCGTCGATCAGGCGCAGGCCCCAGCGGGCCGCGGCTTCCCGCGCCGCTGGCAACCCCTTCAACTCATCATGATCGGTCAGCGCCAGCACATCGACGCCGCGCTGCACCGCGCGCTCGACCAGTTCCGCCGGCGCCAGCAGACCGTCGGAGCAGGTGGAATGGCTGTGCAGATCAACAATCATTATTATTTATTTTAAATCAATTAGTTATATCAATATACCCAAACGCATCATAACAAAACCGGCAGCATCTCCCTGAGAATCTGACCGTTGACCATAAAAACGGCCAATGCCCTGCAGCGCTCCGCTATACTGCCGCAGGTTTTTTTCTGACGGGCAAACATGAATCGCAATCAACGGATTGCACTGGCGGTGGCACTGCTCAATCTGGTGCTGATCGGCCTGTTTCCCCCGGTCGACCAGTTCTCGGTCGCCGCTTCCAGCCTGCCGGTATTTTCCGGGTTTTATTTCATTCTTGACCTGCCGCCGCTGGGCACGATCAACGCCAATTTTCTTTTCATTGTGGCGATGGTGGTGCTGGTCAATCTGGCGATTGCCTGGTTGCTGCTCCGCGACAAGCCTCAAACAGCCAATGCCGGGGGCGGGAAGTACGGCGGCCTGTCGCTGCAGGGTGCCGCCCTGCTCTTCACCGGCGGCAATCTGCTGCTGATGCTCTTGTTTCCGCCGATGGAATCGGTTTTTGCCGTGACCAAGGCGGCGATACCGACCTTCGAGGGCTTCTATTTCGTGTTCGCGAAAAAACCTGCGCACGTTATTGTGGAAACCCTGCTCTACATCGAGATCACCTTCATCATGGTCAACGGCGCGCTGCTCTGGCTGATTTTCCGGGAGCGCAAGCCGCCATCCGCGGACGAAATCCGCGCCGCGATGAGTGAATTCAAACCGCGCTGATCGGGCAACACCTGGTTCAGGCGGATTGGTGCAGCCGGCTTTGCGCCGGCACATGCTGGGCGAGGAATTCCATCTGGTCGGCAAGGATGCGACGGTTGGTCAGAATCAGATACTCGGCGCGGTTCGGCACATAGGGCAGGTATACCAGCTCCATGCCCGCGCCCTCCGGCGTGCGGTCGCTTTTTCTCTCGTTGCAGGCACGGCATGCGGTGACCACGTTCATCCAGGTATCGCGTCCGCCTTTCGAGAACGGCACGATGTGGTCACGCGTCAGCCGGGCGCCGGCAAAACCGGTGGCGCAGTACGCGCAGATATGCCGGTCACGGTGGAACAACTCGCGATTGTTCAGTGGCGGCACGCGGTTGAAGGAGCGCATCGCCATCGCCTTGCCCTTGATCGCGATGATGCTGGAGCCGCTGATGCTGGAACGTTCGCCGGTGATGCGATTGAGCCCGCCGGTTACGGTGAAGGCGCATTCGCCTAGGCTCCATGCCACCTGGTTTTTCGAGTAGTAGTAGCAGGCGTGCTGCCAACTTATCCAGCGGTGCGGCACACCGTGAGTATCTAGAGTCAGGATCAGCGGGAACCGGTTCACGGTCGCCGTCTCATGCCGCATCGGAAAGTCGCCGTCCATGTTGCGCAGAATCATCCAGTGTTGGACACGTTGATCTTGCGTCGTCTGCACCGTTGCGCGATTTCACGCGCCCGGGCAGCAGGCGAAGCGCCCAGAAAATCCACCCGCATCAGGTCATCATCAAAATTCACAGGGAAATTTACCAGATTTCTGAATTAATGGAACAATTTACCCTTCGGCAGACCCGCCAGCCACTGGTTCCGGAGCCGCGGTCAGGCTATACTCCGCTGGCGTGATTCCCCTGCATTCAAACATCCCTTCCACAGCACTGCCCTGCACCGGCCAGCCCGATGCAAAGTGACCGGCACTTGCGACGTAGTCGCTGAAACTTTGCCGGCGCAGTCTCCACGGCCGCAATTCCCACTGCTCATGTCGTTTGCCGATCTGAACCTGATTCCCGAGTTGCAGCGCGCCGTCGCCGACGAGGGCTATACCGAACCGACGCCGATCCAGGCCAAAGCCATACCCGCGGTGCTCGAGCGCCGCGACATCATGGGCTGCGCCCAGACCGGCACCGGCAAGACCGCCGGCTTCACGCTGCCTATGCTGCAACTGCTCGCGCCCTATGCAAATTCCAGCCCGTCGCCGGCGCGCCATCCGGTGCGCGCCCTGGTGCTGACCCCGACGCGTGAACTCGCCGCGCAGGTCAGCGACAGCGTCAAGGCCTATGGAAAATTCATGAAGCTGCGCGCCACCGTGGTCTACGGCGGCGTCGACATGCAGCCGCAGACCAAGGCACTGCGCGAAGGCGTCGAAATCCTCGTCGCGACACCGGGCCGCCTGCTCGACCATGTACAGCAGAAAAGTGTCGCCCTGGGCCAGGTCGAAATCCTGATCCTCGACGAAGCCGACCGCATGCTTGACATGGGCTTCCTGCCCGACATAAGGCGCATCCTCTCCCTGCTGCCGGCTCAGCGCCAGAGCCTGCTGTTCTCGGCGACCTTCTCCGACGAGATCAAGAAGCTCGCCAACCAGATGCTGCGCAATCCGACGCTGATCGAGGTTGCGCGCCGCAATGCTCCGGCTGATCTGGTCAAGCACCAGGTTTACGACGTGCCGGCATTGCGCAAACGCGCGCTGCTGGCGCGGCTGATCCGCTCGCGCGACATGAAGCAGGTTCTGGTATTCCTGCGCATGAAGCGCGACTGCAACAAGCTGGCGCGTGAACTGGTCCGTGACGGTATCAATGCCACGGCCATCCACAGCGACCGCACCCAGGCCGAACGCGAGCAGGCGCTGGCTGATTTCAAGGAAGGCCGCTGCACCGTGCTGGTTGCCACCGACATCGCGGCTCGCGGCATCGACATCGAAGAGCTGCCGTTCGTGATCAATTACGAGCTGCCGTACACCCCTGAAGACTATGTTCATCGCATCGGCCGCACCGGCCGTGCCGGCATGCCCGGCGAGGCAATCTCACTGGTCTGCCCGGATGAACACCGCCTGCTGGCCGACATCGAGAAGTTGCTCAAGCGGGCGATTCCGCGCGAGACCGCCGAAGACACTGAAGACCGGCCGCGCCGCAGCCGCCCCGCAGAGGAACGTGAACCCCTTGACGAGGCGCCAAAACGACACGGCAGCACGCCGCCGCCCGCACCGCGGCCGATGATTGCCGCTGACGGCTTTGATTTCAGCAAGCCTTACGAGCCGTCAACGGCCGCAACCGAACGCGCCGCGCCGCCGCCCTCCCGGCTGCGCAGCACCCGACCGACTGCCGCCCTGCTCGGCGGCCTGTCCGGCAAAGACAAAAAATAATCACCAACAGCCGCCCCGGCATCACCATCGTGTGCCGGGACTGTTTTAGCTGAATAACGGAGTCGAGATGAGCACAGCCCCCACCATGGCCCCCGCCGCACTGCAGTCGGCCCTGCATGACGGCCGCGAAATCGCGCTGCTGGACGTTCGCGAAGACGGCGAATTCGGCGAAGATCATCTGCTGTTCGCCACCCCGCTGCCGTACAGCCGCCTCGAGCTCGGTATCGCCGCGCTGGTGCCGCGCAAGACCGCGCGCATCGTGCTTTGCGACGATGGCAGTTCCGGCATTGCACAACGCGCCGCAGCCCGTCTTGCAGCGGCCGGTTACAGCGACCTCGCGGTACTCGATGGCGGCATCAATGGCTGGAAGGCCGCGGGGTATCCGCTGTTCAAGGGCGTCAACGTCCCGAGCAAGCTGTTCGGCGAAATGGTGGAACACGTCTACAACACGCCGCGCATCACCGCCCGGGATCTGGTGCGGATGCGTGAAACGAATGAAGACTTCGTGCTGTTCGACGGCCGCCCGCTGCACGAGCACCACAAGATGACCATACCCGGCAGCACCTGCTGCCCGAACGCCGAGTTGCCGTACCGCGTGGCCAGCATGGTGAAAAATCCGAACACCAAGATCGTCGTCAACTGCGCCGGCCGCACGCGTTCCATCCTTGGCGCGCAGACGCTGATCAACTTCGGCGTTCCGAATCCGGTATATGCACTGGAAAACGGCACCCAGGGCTGGTTCCTGTCCGACCTCCAGCTCGAGCATGGCTCGAAGCTGCGTTATCCAGAAAACCTGGATGCCGCGGCATTGCCCGCGCAACAGCAGGCTGCGCGCGAACTGATGCAGCGTTTCAAGCTGCGCAGCGTCAGTGCGGCAGAAGTTGCCGCCTGGTTCCAGGACAGGGAGCGCACGACCTACCTCTGCGATGTGCGCACACCCGAAGAATTCGCCAAGGGCTCGATACCCGGCGCCCAGCACACCCCCGGCGGCCAGCTGATCCAGGCGACCGACCAGTGGGTCGGCGTACGCAACGCACGTATCGTGCTGGTTGATGGCGGCGAAGCCGTACGCGCGCCGGTGGTGGCGAGCTGGCTTGCACAGCTTGGTTGTGAAGCCTATGTGCTCGAAGGCGGCGTCAAGGCTCCGGTGAATGTGGACATTGCCCCGGCTCCGGCCCTGCCACAACTGCCGGTCATTGAAGCCGGCGCACTCAAATCGCTGATCGACACTCAAGCCTGCAGCGTCTTCGATGTCGGCGCGAGCATGAATTTCCGCAAGGCGCATATTCCGGGCAGCCGCTGGAGCATCCGCAGCCGTATTGCCGCCGATGCAAAAAATGCCAGGCAGCCGCTGGTGCTGGTCGGTGATACCGATGTCGCACGCCTTGCCGCCACCGAACTGCTCGATGCCGGCATCAGCGATGTCCGCCTGCTCCAGGGCGGACTCGCGGTCTGGACCGCGGCCGGTCATGCCACTGCGGCGACTCCGGACAGCCCGGCCGACCGCGACTGCATTGATTACCTGTTCTTCGTCCACGACCGCCACGCCGGCAACCGCGAGGCGATGAAACAGTACCTCGCCTGGGAAACCGGCCTGATGGCCCAGCTCGGCGAGCAGGACAAATCGGTATTCAAACTGCCCGCGCACTGAAGGCTGGAGCAGCGCATGGCGATCTGGGTGGATGCCGATGCCTGCCCCGCCGTCATCAAGGACATCCTCTATCGCGCTGCCGTACGCACCTCGACCCGGCTGACGCTGGTCGCCAACCGTGCCTTGCAGGTACCGCGTTCACCGTGGATTGCGATGGTTCAGGTATCTCAGGGATTTGATGTGGCCGACCGGCACATCATCGATGCAGCCGTCGCTGGCGATCTGGTGATCACTGCCGACATTCCGCTGGCCTCCGCAGTCATCGACAAAGGTGCAAGCGCGCTGAATCCGCGCGGCGAGCGTTACACCGGCGACAACATCAGAGGTCTGCTCGACATGCGCAATTTCATGGACACCCTGCGCAGCAGCGGTGTTGATACCGGCGGGCCACCGGCACTCAGCCTTGCCGATCGCAAAGCTTTTGCCGCGGCGCTTGATCGTTGGCTGGCACAACAAGAAAAATCATAAAATAGTTAATTAAAACAACAGGTTAAGAATATTTTTCGGGCAATGGCAGCTCACGGCTTGCGCAAACCAAGTGTGGCCACCAGTCCATCGACATCGGCCGCGTATTCATTGACGGTGGCCACGGTCTTCACCGCATCAAGAAAATTCCACGCCCAGAGATTGGCATCGAGGTCCTTTTTCCATTCATCTTCAGTGGAGAGCTGGGCGTAGCGGCTCTCCCAGAAACGCACCACCGCAGGCGCCGTCCCCCTGGGTGCCATCACCGCCCGGAAATTGGTCATCGTCGCCTTCACCCCCATCTCGTGCCAGGTCGGTGCACTGGCGAGCGCGCCACCCAGCCGCTGCGGAGCGGACACCGCAATCGTGCGCAACTGGCCGCCACGCACAAAAGACACCGTTGCCGACGCTGCGGTCGACACCACATCGACATGGCCACCCAGCAGCGCTGTCACCGATTCGGCGCTGCCCTTGAAGGCCACAAAGCGCACCTTGCGCGGATCAATGCCGGCACGGGCCAGCGCCAGCGCAGCCGACAGATGGTTGGCACCGCCGATCGAAGTCGACACACCGATGGCCAGCGCCGCAGGGTCCTTCTGCAGCCGCGCGATCAGGTCGCGGCCACTCGCCAGCGCTGATTCGCTGCGCACCGACAACGCGAAATATTCATCGAACAGCGTTGCGATCCAGGTGAAGTCGCCATGACCGTACGGACTCGCGCCCAGAGCCCGGCTGATCAACACATTGAGGTTGCCGATCATCTGGTAGTGACCATTGCCGGCCTGCTGGTTCAGATAACTCCAGGCAATGACGTTGCCTCCGCCGGGCTTGTTGACCACTGTGAGCGGCCCCTCGTAGATGCGCCGCTCCTGCCACAGCTTCTGGATCAGTCTTGCCGTCTTGTCGGGTGCCGCACCCGCAGCGGTGCCGACGATGATCTCGACATTACGCTCGGGTTTCCAGGCTGGCTGGGCCTGTACATGCTGCGGCAGCAAAAGAGAAAACGCGGCTGAAAAAACGGTTGCAGTCAGACATGAACGTGACATCGCTGCCCCTCCGGTTGCGGCGCTGTGGTGCGCCATCTTGCGGAAACTATAGCAGTGCCGCCGCACCGCGGACATACATCGTCCGGCAGGTCGCCCGGTGTTAGCATGACGGCTTTTTTCGCCGCCCCATCATGCCCAGCAAATCCCGCATCGACGAAACCACCGCACGCCGCGCCTTCGAGGACGCTCTGGCCAGCCACGAACAGGACTTCGGCAAGTTTTTCCTCGCCCGCTTTTACGGGCTCGACATCGCTTACACCGATGATGAATGTCGCATTGAATTCGACCTCCATGAATTCATGCTCAACCCCCAGGGCGGCATTCATGGCGGCGTCACCGCCTTTGTGCTTGATGTATCGATGGGCCATCTGCTGCACCGGACCAGCGGCCCGGGTGCCACGCTCGAAATGAAGGTGCAGTACCTCAACACCGCACGCGCGGGCCGCATGGTCTGCACTGCGCGCTTCATCCGTCACGGTCGCAGCATTTCCTTCCTGCGTGCCGAACTGGTCGACCAGAATGGCGAAATGGTGGCCTGGGCCACCTCGACCTGGAAATCGCTGCGACCAAAAACCGCCTGATCCGATGCCACGTCCGCTCGTCCTCGACAGCAACGTCTGGCTGGACTGGCTGGTATTCGAGGACGCCGCGCTCTCGGTATTGCGTGCCGATGTTGCAGCAGGCCGCGCCGAAGTGATCATTGACGCCGCCTGCCTTGAAGAACTGACACGCGTACTCGCCTATCCGCTGCAACGCTGGACACTGGATGCCGACGGCATCGAACGCGCGCTCGGGCAATGCCGGCAACTGGCGCGGCTGGTGGTCACGCCACCCGGGCTGCAATTGCCGCGCTGCGCCGATGCCGATGACCAGAAATTCCTCGAACTTGCCGCAGGCCATTCCGCGTTTGCCCTGCTCAGCCGCGACCGCGAACTGCTGCGCATGTCACGGCCCCGTCATGCACTGCCGTTCCATATCGTGACTCCAGCCGCATATGCGGCGCTGCCGCGCGTAGAATCGCGGTAAGTGGTCGCGCCACCGGCGCCGGAGGAGATCATCATGGAAGTCATCAAACTGGGACCCGGATTTGCCGCGGAAATCCGCGGGGTTGGCATGGCCGAAGTGGCTGCCGACGAAGCGGTCTATACCGCGGTACGCGCCGTTTTTGAAGAACATTCGGTGCTGGTGTTCCGCAGGCAGCCGATCACCGACGAACTCCAGCTTGCCTACTCCAAACGCTTTGGCCCTCTCGAAACGGCCAAGGCTGCCTCCCGTGGCGAAGGCACGCAGTTCAGCATACTCACCAACGTCGAGCCTGACGGTTCGCTGGTCAAGCCCGGCCACAAGGAAGAATTGCGCGCCCGTGCCAACCAGCTCTGGCATACCGACAGCTGCTTCAAGATTCCGCCGGCACTGGCTTCGGTGCTGTCGGCGAGAACCATCCCCACCCATGGCGGTGAAACCGAATTTGTGTCGATGCGCAACACCTGGCAGCGCCTGTCCCCGGAGCTGCGGGCGCGGCTCGACGGCGCCTGCGCCTGGCATGACTACGCACATTCCCGCGGCAAGATTGCCCCGCATCTGGCTTCGGAACGCGAGCGCTCGGTGATGCCCCCCGTTTCGTGGCGCATGCGCTGGCGCAATCCGGTGAACGGCCGTGATGCGCTGTACATCGCCTCTCACACCTATGCCATCGACGGCCTGTCGCGTGAAGACTCGCTGCGACTGATAGACGAACTCACGGCGCTGGCCACACAGCCGGAGCAGATTTACCAGCATCGCTGGCAGGCCGGCGACGTGGTGATGTGGGACAACCGTGCCACGATGCATCGCGGCCGGCCCTGGCCCGAAGACCAGCCGCGCTACATGATCCGCACCACGATTACCGCCACCGATGCCGACGGCCTTGCTGGAATGTGGCCGCAACGCAGCGCTGCCTGAACACGGCCTGCAACATGAATAAGCCGCGCAGTGCGCGGCTTATTTCTTGGGCCTTGACGTGTTCAGGCCTTGATGCCCACGGCCCGGATCACCTTGCCCCATTTGTCGTATTCAGACTGGATGAAGCGGCCGAATTCCGCCGGTGTTGACGGTGCCGCGTCGGTGCCGGCACGCCGGAAACCTTCAACGAGGTCCGGCGACTTCAGTATCACCGTGGTTTCCCGGTGCAGCAGATCGATGATTGCCTTCGGTGTCCCTTTCGGCACCGACATGCCCATCCAGAACGTCGCCTCGTAGCCGGGCACACCCGCTTCAGCAATGCTCGGCACGTCGGGCATCTGCTGCGAACGTTGCGCGGTGGTCACGGCCAGTGCCAGCAGGCGGCCCGCCCGGTGGTGCTGCAAGGCAATCGCGATGCCCGGGAAACCGATCTTGACCTGGCCGCCGAGCATGTCCGCGATGGCGGCGCCGCTGCCCTTGTATGAAATATGGGTAACCTTGATGTTGGCCATGGACATGAACAGTTCGCCGAACAGATGCTGGCCGCCGCCGGTGCCGGACGATGCCCAGTCGAGCTTGCCTGGCTGGCTGTTGGCCAGGGCGATCAATTCCTTCACCGATTTCGCCGGCAACGTGGGATGTACCATCAGCACGTTGGGCGCCGAGCCGAACTGCGTCACCGGCACAAAATCCTTCAACGGATCATAGGACAGCTTGGCGTAGACATGCGGGCTGACCACAAAAGGTGTTGCGGCCTGCAGGATGGTGTAACCATCAGGCTCGGCTTTTGCAGCCACTGCGGTGCCCAGCGCGCCGCCCTGCCCCGGACGGTTATCGATGACGAACTGCTGGCCCAGACGTTCGGCGAGTTTGGCCGAGGTCAGCCGTGTCGGCACGTCGGTGGCACCGCCTGCGGCAAAGGGAATGATCATGCGCACCGGACGCTGGGGGTAAGCCTGCGCCGCCAGCACGCTGCCGGCCGTCATCATCAGTGTCAATCCCAGCGGTAAACTGCTGCGTTTCAAGCTTCGATTCATGTTGTCTCCTCCATCGTTGTAATTGGTTTGATGCCGCCTGATTCCACCACCGCGTCATGTTAACAATGGCGCCGGATTCCGGTGTACAAAAAACAACGCCGCCCGAAGGCGGCGTTGAGATCGATGATGCGGTGCAGCGTCCGCTTTACAGTCTCAGTTGATTTCAGCACCGCTGGCACGAACCACCTTGGCCCATTTATCGGCCTCGACCTTGATGAAGTCGAAAAACTTCTCCGGCGTGTCCTGCCAGGCCGGTTCCTGGCCCACGGCCTGCAGGCTCTTCGCCATTTCCGGCGACTTCAGCACCCGCAGCAGATCGCCGTGCAGGCGCATCTGCAGGTCACGCTGCAGACCCTTGGGGCCGGAAATGCCGAACCACGCCACCATCTCGTAGCCCTTGACCCCGGCTTCGGCAACCGTCGGCACCTCGGGCAGTTCCGGCGAGCGTTTGCCACCGGTCACGCCCAGCGCGCGCAGCCGGCCGGTCTTGATGTGCGGCAGCATGCCGGCAATACCCGGGAATGCCAGCATCACCTGACCTCCGAGCAGATCGGTGGTCACCGGACCGCTGCCGCGGTACGGGATGTGGTTGATCTTGATGCCAGCCATGTTGGCGAACAAGGCCCCGGTCAGGTGCTGGGTGCTGCCGTTGCCTGACGAGGCATAATCGATTTGGCCCGGACGTGCCTTGGCCAGCGCGATCAGCTCCTTGACCGATTTGGCCGGCAGCGAGGGATGCACCACCAGCACATTCGGTGCACTGGTGACCTGGGTGATGGGTGTGAAGTCATTGAGCGAATCGTAGGGCAGCTTCTTGTACAGGGCAGCACTGACAAAGTGGGTGTTGCTGATCATGAACAGCGTGTAGCCGTCGGGCGGTGATTTGGCGGCGACGTCGGCGCCGATGGTGGATCCGGCACCGGGACGGTTGTCGACCAGCACCTGCTGCTTGAACTGGTCGGCAAGGCGCTGGGTGATGATGCGGCCCGGCACATCGGCGGCACCGCCTGCCGAAAACGGGATGATCAGGCGCACCGGCTTGGCCGGAAAGGACTGCGCCGCGAGGGGTGCTGAAGCCACGGCGGACAGGGTTATGACCGCGGTCAGAACATGCTTGCAAGTTATTGATTTCAAGATACTTTTCTCCAAATTTCAAGAGCGGCTGCAAAAACAGGCGCGCAATCATACCACCGAGAAATCAGATTCGCTTCATGCCCTGTATCTCAAAGCAGAAATGAAACGCCCTGCATCAAGCGGGTGAAATGAAATGCACCGCATCAAGCGGATAAAAATGAAACGCCCCGCATTAAGCGGGGCGTGGTGCACCCTGAGGTGCGGGCACCTTGCGGTGCGGCGCCGCCAGAGCGGCGTCCTTTGATGAATGGCATCACACCACTCCGGACTCAGGCGATCGCAGTGCGCACCGCAATCGTGGCAGGCGATATCCGGACGGTTGCCCGGAATCTCGCACGCGGCGCCGCGGGTACCGGCGACACCGTGCTGCATGAATCTGATGCCAGTTTTACGCCCGTCAAAAAGTGGCGTCAACCCTCTTTTTCTGATTTGCGACGCCGCCATTGGCATGAAACGTGACGTCGCAAAAAAACAAAAACTTAGGTCACGGTGTTAAAGCAATCTGCAGCAGCCGGTTCAGGTCATGGCGGCCCGACCACCCTTCTCGAAGCTGATGATGCCGCCACGCGCATCGACCTGGATGGCATCCTTCGCCGCGAAGCGGCCCTCGAGGATCTGCTTCGCCAGCGGATTCTCGATTTGCGCCTGGATCGCCCGCTTCAGCGGCCGCGCGCCATAGACCGGATCAAAACCGGCCGCGGCGATTTCCTTGAGTGCGGCATCGCTGACCTCAAGCGCCATCTCCATCTGCGCCAGCCGTTTCTGAAGACCTGTCAGCTGGATCCGTGCGATTGACGCGATGTTTTTCTCGTCAAGCGCATGGAAGACCACGATCTCGTCGATGCGGTTGATGAACTCGGGGCGGAACTGGGTTTTCACCTCGCCCATCACCGCCAGCTTGACCAGCTGGTAATCCTTGCCCTGCATCGCCTGGATCATCTGCGAGCCGAGGTTGGAAGTCATCACGATTACGGTGTTCTTGAAATCCACCGTGCGCCCCTGCCCGTCGGTCATGCGGCCGTCATCAAGCACCTGCAGCAGCACATTGAATACATCCGGATGCGCCTTCTCGACCTCGTCGAGCAGGATCACCGAGTACGGCTTGCGCCGCACCGCTTCGGTCAGGTAGCCGCCCTCTTCGTAGCCAACATAGCCCGGTGGCGCGCCGATCAGCCGAGCCACCGAATGTTTTTCCATGAATTCGGACATGTCGATGCGGATCAGATGATCATCGGAATCGAACAGGAATTCGGCCAGCGCCTTGCACAGCTCGGTCTTGCCGACACCGGTCGGGCCGAGAAAGAGGAAGGATCCATAGGGACGTTTCGGATCGCCCAGCCCGGCGCGAGAGCGACGGATCGCATCCGAAACCAGGCGCACCGCCTCGTCCTGCCCGACCACGCGGCCGTGCAGGCGCTCTTCCATTTTCAACAGCTTCTCTCGCTCGCCCTGCATCATTTTCGACACCGGGATGCCGGTGGCACGCGACACCACTTCGGCAATCTCCTCGGTGCCGACATGGGTGCGCAGCAGCCGGTGTTTTGCCTGCTGCCCGTCCGTGCTCTCGGCGTGTTTCAGCCGGGCTTCGAGCTGCGGCAATTTGCCGTACTGCAGCTCGGCCACCTTCTCGAGCTGGCCGGCGCGTTGCAGCTTTACGATGTCGGCGCGTACCCGCTCGATTTCCTCCTTGATGTGCGCACTGCCCTGGACCTGGGCCTTCTCGGCCTTCCAGATGTCCTCAAGGTCGGCATACTCGCGCCCCAGTGATTTGATCTCGTCTTCGATCAGGCCCAGCCGTTTCTGCGAAGCTTCGTCCTTTTCCTTTTTCACGGCTTCACGCTCGATCTTGAGCTGGATCAGCCGCCGGTCGAGCTTGTCCATCACTTCCGGCTTGGAGTCGATTTCCATCTTGATGCGCGAGGCGGCCTCGTCGATCAGGTCGATCGCCTTGTCCGGGAGGAAACGGTCGGTGATATAGCGGTGCGAGAGCTCCGCAGCGGCGACGATGGCCGGGTCGGTGATCTCGACGCCATGGTGCAACTCGTATTTTTCCTGCAGCCCGCGCAGGATGGCGATGGTCGCCTCCACCGAAGGCTCGTCAACCAGCACCTTCTGGAAGCGGCGCTCGAGCGCGGCGTCCTTTTCGATGTACTTGCGGTATTCATCAAGCGTGGTCGCACCGACACAGTGCAGCTCGCCGCGCGCCAGCGCCGGTTTGAGCATGTTGCCGGCATCCATTGCACCCTCGGCCTTGCCCGCACCCACCATGGTGTGAATCTCGTCGATGAAGACGATGGTCTGGCCGGCGTCCTGTGCGATTTCCTTGAGCACCGATTTCAGCCTCTCCTCGAACTCGCCGCGGTATTTCGCGCCGGCAAGCAAAGCAGCCATGTCCAGCGAAAGCACGCGCTTGTTTTTCAGCGTCTCCGGCACCTCGCCGTTGATGATGCGCTGCGCGAGGCCCTCGACAATCGCGGTCTTGCCGACACCGGGTTCACCGATCAGCACCGGATTGTTCTTGGTGCGCCGCTGCAGGATCTGGATCACGCGTCGTATTTCGTCGTCACGGCCGATCACCGGATCAAGCTTGCCCGAACGTGCGCGCTCAGTGAGGTCCAGCGTATATTTTTTCAGGGCCTCGCGACTGCCTTCGGCCTCGGGGCTGCCGACATTCTCGCCGCCACGCAGGGATTCCACTGCCTTCTCGATGTGCGCCCGCCCGCCGCCGTGCTGCTGCAACAGCCGTCCTGTTTCGCCCTTGTCCTGGGTCAGCGCGAGCAAAAACATTTCCGAGGCGATGTATTGGTCGCCGCGTTTCTGCGCCTCCTTGTCGGTGAGGTTGAGCAGGTTGCCGAGGTCGCGCGACACCGTGACTTCGCCGCCGGTGCCCTCGACTTTCGGCAGGCGTTCGATGGCCGTCTTCAGCGCAGTACGCAAGCCGCCGACATTGACGCCTGCTTTCTGCAGCAGCGATGCCGTGCCGCCATCCTGCTGGTTGATCAGCGCATGCAGCAGGTGCTGCGGCTCGATATAGGCATGGTCATGCCCGACCGCAGCGCTTTGCGCGTCGGCGAAGGCCTGTTGAAAACGGGTGGTGAATTTGTCAAAGCGCATCGTTGTTCCGTAACGAAATGATCGATGGCTCAGAGATGGGGCTCCGGAGCGGAAATTTCAATGCATCCGGAAGGGGTATTCTTTCGTAAGAAAATTATTAAATTAAAACAATGGCTTATAAAAAAACTGGAAGCGGCGTCAGAGCGCAATGCTGCCCGGCATCACCGGCGCCGCGACCACGCCGCGCCGGCCGACCTCGGGATAGGGATGCAGCATGTTCAACGCGATGCTCTGGTTGGCGGTCTGCACGATGCGCACATGCTCGCGCTTCAGCTCTCGCGCGTGGCGGCAGCCACAGGCGTGGGCGATCATGTCGATCTCCTTGTTCATGTTGCGGCAGTAGTTCGCCACGCGCAGGTATTTCTCTTCCACCACCAGACCACGCTGCAGGCGTTTGTTATGGGTGGTGACCCCCGTCGGACAGGTGTTCTGGTGGCAGCGCAGCGACTGGATGCAGCCCAGTGCGAACATGAAGCCGCGCGCGGTGTTGATGAAATCGGCACCGACACACAGCGCCCAGGCCGCCTTGGCCGAGGTCACCAGCTTGCCGGCGGCCACCACCTTGACCCGTTCGCGCAAACCGGACTGGATCAGCGCATCAACCACCCGCGGCAGTGCTTCGGCAATCGGCAATGCCATGTGATCCATCAATGTCTGCGGTGCGGCACCGGTGCCGCCCTCACCGCCATCAATGGCGATGAAGTCCGGCGCATATTCCGGACCACGGCGCAGGATCGCATCACAAAGATCGTTCATGAACGCCCAGCCGCCGATGGCAGTCTTCACGCCCACCGGGCGGCCAGTCAGATTGCGGATGTACGCCACCTTGTCAAGCAGCTGTTCGACGTTGGCGATGTCGCGGTGGCGGTTGGGGCTGATCGAATCCTGACCGACCGGAATGCCGCGGATGCGTGCGATTTCCTCGGTCACTTTCTCGCCCGGCAATACACCGCCTTTGCCCGGCTTGGCGCCCTGCGACAGCTTGATTTCGAAGGCCGCGACACGCTGCGCCAGCTCCTTCGCCTTCGCAGCCGAAAAACTGCCGTCCTGTTCGCGGATGCCGTACTTGGCAGTGCCGATCTGCATGATCACGTCGCAGCCGCCGGAGAGGTGGTATGGCGACAGCCCGCCCTCGCCGGTGTCCATCCAGCAACCGGCGGCAGCGGCGCCGCGTGACAGCGCTTCAACCGCCGGCTGCGAAATCGCGCCGAAGCTCATGCCGCTGACATTGACGATGGATTTTGCCTCGAAAGGCCGGGCGCAGTAACCGTCACCGATCAGGATCGACGGCGTCGGCAGCCGGTCTTCCTCGAGCACCGGGTATGGATGATTGACAAAAATGATCGAGCCCGGCGCGCTCAGGTCATTGGTCGAGCCGAAGCCGATGATGCCGCCCTCGTTCTTCGCTTCCTTGTATACCCAGCCGCGGGTGGCGCGGTTGAAGGGCATTTCCTCGCGGTCGTTGAGGAAAAAATACTGGCGGAAATATTCGCCGAGATTCTCGAAAAAGAAACGCAGCCGGCCAATCACCGGATAGTTGCGCAGCACCGTGTGCTTTTTCTGCGTGACATCGTGGATGATCAGGATGATCAGCCCGCCGATCAGCAGCAGGCCAAGCACCGTGCCGATGCCATACGACAGCACGCCCATGAATCCGTCCATGTGCCGCTCCTCCGCCTTCGGTTGACCCGCTCGGTTAAAATCCCGATCCAGCTTGTTGCCCACTATAGCAGCTTGCCGTTAACGGCAAGTTTCAGCCTGCTCTGCAGCCCCTTTCGTAATCACCGTGCAACAAACGACCCTGTCGAACATGAATCTGAACGCAGACTTGACCGCAGAAATCGAACGCAATGTTACGGCTGCACTGGCCGAGGATGTCGCCGGCGGAGACCTCACCGCCCTGCTCACTCCGGACCACCCGGCTGCCGCCAGGGTGATCTGCCGTGAATCCGCGGTGCTTTGCGGCAGTGCCTGGTTCGAAGCCTGCATGCGCCGTCTCGATCCCGGCGTACACATCGCCTGGCAGGCCCGCGACGGCGACCGTATCGAGCCCGGCACCCTGCTGTGCACTCTCCATGGCCGCAGCCGCGCCCTGCTCACTGGCGAACGGTCCTCACTGAATTTCCTGCAACTGCTGTCTGCAGTAGCCACCACGACCCGCCGTTATGTCGATGCCGTGGCCGGCACCCGCGCTGCGATCCTCGACACCCGCAAGACCCTGCCCGGCCTGCGCGTGGCGCAGAAACACGCGGTGCTTGCCGGTGGCGGCATGAATCACCGCATGGGGTTGTGGGACGCGATCCTGATCAAGGAAAACCACATTGCCGCGGCTGGTGGTGTCAGTGCTGCATTACGTGCCGCAGCGGCGCAGGCAGATCAGGCGCAGTGGATACAGATCGAAGTCGAAACGCTGGATCAGCTGCGCGAGGCGATTGAAGCCGGCGCAAAGATGGTGTTGCTTGACAACATGAGCGTCGAGCAGATGCGCGAAGCGGTGAACTGGACTGCGGGCCGCGCCGCACTGGAGGCCTCGGGTGGCATCACGCTGGACAATGTGCGGGCGATTGCCGAAACCGGGGTCGACCGTATTTCAATCGGCGCACTGACCAAGGATGTCAGCGCCATCGATCTGTCGATGCGTTTTGTCTAGCGGGTGACTGAGGCCAAAAACGGGAACGGTATTGCAGACACATTCCCGAATTTTTTACAACCCATTGTTTTAATTCAATTTTTTGTGCGACCGGCGATATAGGTCTTGACCGCCTCGACATCCGGATCCATCACCGCCACCCGCTGCAGCCGGCTTTCCAGTCCTTCATAACCCGGCGGCACCTCGGGATCGCGGCCCAGTGCCTCGCGTATGGTTTCGGCAAACTTCGCCGGCAACGCGGTTTCCAGGCAGATCAACGGCACGCCGGTTTCGCGTTGCGCGACTCCGACATTGATGCCGTCGGCGGTATGCGGATCAATGGTGACGCCGTATTTCTGGTGGATGCGACGGATCGCCGCAACACGGTCGGCATGGCTGCTGCGGCCGGAGGCAAAGCCATACTGCGCCAAGGTCCGCCAGCACGGCGCCTCTGCCAGATTGAAGCCGCCCGCCTCCTCCACCTCGCGCCACAGCCGCGCGACCATCACCGCATCACGCTGCACCAGATCGAAGACAAAGCGTTCGAAATTGGACGCCTTGGAAATGTCCATCGACGGGCTCGAGGTCTGCGCGGTCTCGCGGCTGGAACGCACGCGGTAACGGCCGCTTTTGAAAAACTCGTCGAGCACGTCGTTTTCATTAGAGGCGAGAATCAGCTGGCGGATCGGCAGGCCCATCATCCGCGCGATGTGGCCGGCGAAGATGTTGCCGAAATTGCCCGAGGGCACGGCAAATGAAACTTCTTCGTCGTTGCCGCGGGTCGCCGAAAAATAACCCTTGAAGTAATACACCACCTGGGCCACCACCCGCGCCCAGTTGATCGAGTTCACCGCGCCAATGCGGTGCGCATTCTTGAATGCAGCATCACCACTGACCGCCTTGACGATGTCCTGGCAGTCGTCGAACACACCGCGGATCGCGATGTTGAAAATATTGGCGTCCTGCAGTGAATACATCTGCGCGCGCTGGAAGGGACTCATCTTGCCGTGCGGCGAGAGCATGAATACACGGATGCCCTTGCGGCCGCGCATCGCGTATTCAGCGGCCGAACCGGTGTCGCCCGAAGTCGCGCCAAGGATGTTCAGCGTGCGACCTTCGCGCGCCAGCACATATTCGAACAGCTCGCCAAGGAGCTGCATCGCCACATCCTTGAACGCCAGTGTCGGGCCGTTGGAGAGCTGCAGCAGGTGCAGCCCGGGCTCCAGCGTCTTCAGTGGCGTGATCTCGGCTGAGCCGAAAACCTCGCAGCGGTAGGCGCGGTGCACCATCGCCTTGAGATCCGCCTCTGCGATGTCATCCACATAACGGCTGATGATGGCAAAGGCCAGGTCCGGGTAGCTGAGCTTGCGCATTGCAGCGAGTTCGTCGGCACCGAGGCGCGGATAGGCCTGAGGCACCACCAGCCCGCCGTCAGGTGCGAGACCGCCGAGCAGCACGTCGCAGAAGCGCGCGACCGGCATCCGGCCGCGGGTGCTGATGTAGCGCGCCGGCGAGGCCTGCGCGAGTTTGGATGCGGGAACACTCATGTCGTATTTCCGGTGGCTTTCATTGCAGGTTCATTTATCCAGCGTTTCCATGCGCAGCCGGGTGACCTGGCCTGAAACAACCGGCAGTGCCTCGATGCGCTGGATGGCCACGTCGATTTTCTTTTCCTGGGTCAGGTGGGTGAGCAGGATGATGTCGACCTGCTGCTCGCCGGCCTGCGGTTCCTTCTGCACCAGCGCTTCGATCGAGATCGCCTGATCGGCGAGAATGCGGGTGATGTCGGCCAGCACACCGGCCTGGTCCGCAACACGCAGCCGCAGGTAGTACGAAGTCTCGACTTCGCCCATCGCCAGCACCGGCACATCCGACAACTGGTCGGGCTGGAAGGCCAGGTACGGCACACGGTGCGCCGGCTCCACGCTCAGCGCACGCGCCACATCAACCAGGTCGGCCACCACCGCCGAGGCGGTCGGCTCGGAGCCGGCACCGGCGCCGTAGTACATGGTCTGCCCCACCGCGTCGCCCTTGACCAGGATCGCGTTCATCACCCCCTCAACGTTGGCGATCAGCTGGCGCTCCGGAATCAGCGTCGGATGTACTCGCAGTTCGAAGCCTGCGTCCTTGCGTTTGGCGATGCCGAGCAGCTTGATGCGATAACCCAGCTCGCCGGCGTAACGGATGTCCTGCTGCGCGAGTTTCGAGATGCCTTCGACATGCGCCTTCTCGAACTGCACCGGAATACCGAAACCGATGGCCGCCATGATCGCCAGCTTGTGCGCCGCATCCACCCCTTCGATGTCAAAGGTCGGATCGGCCTCGGCATAACCCATGCGCTGCGCCTCCTTCAGCACGTCGGCGAAGGCGGCACCCTTGCCGCGCATCTCGGACAGGATGAAGTTGCTGGTGCCGTTGATGATGCCGGCAATCCATTCGATGCGGTTGGCGGTCAGCCCCTCACGCAGCGACTTGATGATCGGGATGCCGCCGCCGACCGCCGCCTCGAAGGCGACCATCACACCCTTGGCGCGCGCCGCGGTGAAGATTTCGTTGCCGTGTAATGCGAGCAGCGCCTTGTTGGCGGTGACCACATGTTTGCCGTTGGCGATCGCCTTCAGCATCAGCTCCTTGGCGATGCCGTAGCCACCGATCAGTTCGACAACGATGTCGATATCGGGGTGGGTCACGACGTCATTCGCGTCGGCAGTGACTTTCGCGGCGTCGCCGACGATGCTTTTTGCCCTTGCCACATCCTTGTCGGCAACCATGGTCATGCGAATGGCGCGACCGGCGCGACGCGAGATTTCCTCGCTGTTCCTCTGCAATACCTTGAACGTGCCGCCGCCGACGGTGCCGATGCCGAGCAGGCCTACATTGATCGGTTTCATAAAATATCAATCAAAACAATTGGTTATATTAAATCCGCTCAGAGCAGTCCGTCTTTGCGGAACATTTCCTTGATGGTGCGGATGGCCTGCCGGGTGCGCGCCTCGTTCTCGATGAGTGCGAAGCGCACATGGCCATCGCCGTAGTGGCCAAAGCCCGTGCCCGGGGCCACCGCAACCTTGCCGTCGATCAGCAGCTTTTTCGAAAATTCGAGAGAACCCATCGCTTTGTACGGCTCGGGAATCGGCGCCCAGATGTACATCGTCGCCTGCGGTTTTTCGACGGCCCAGCCCATCGCATTCAGACCCGACCACAACACGTCGCGGCGGCCCTGATAAATCTGGCGCACGTTCTCGACACAGTCCTGCGGGCCTTCGAGCGCGATGATTGAGGCCACCTGGATCGGCGTGAAGGTGCCGTAGTCGTGGTAACTCTTCATCCGTCCCAGCGCGGTCACCAGTTCGCGGTTGCCGACCATGAAGCCGACACGCCAGCCGGCCATGTTGTAGCTCTTCGACATGGTGAAGAATTCGACCGCGACATCACGCGCACCCGGCACCTGAAGGATCGACGGCGCCTTGTAGCCGTCAAACACGATGTCGGCATAAGCCAGGTCGTGCACGACATAGATGTCGTGTTCCTTGGCGATCGCAATCAGGCGCTCGAAGAACGCGAGGTCAACGCACTGCGTCGTCGGATTGCCCGGAAAATTCACGATCAGCATCTTCGGCTTCGGATAGCTGTCGCGGATCGACTGCTCCAGCTCCGCGAAAAAATCCACGCCGGCGTGCATCGGCACATGGCGGATGTCGGCGCCGGCGATCACCGGGCCGTAGATGTGGATCGGATAACTCGGATTCGGCACCAGCACAATGTCGCCGCGGTCCAGCGTCGCCAGTGCGAGGTGGGCAATGCCCTCCTTCGATCCGATGGTGACGATGGCTTCGGATTCAGGATCAAGCTCGACGTCGTAACGCGTCTTGTACCAGTTGCAGATCGCCTTGCGCAGACGCAGGATGCCCTTGGACACCGAATAGCCGTGGGTGTCGGTGCGCTGCACGGATTCGATCAGCTTGTCGACGATGTGACGCGGCGTCGGCTGGTCAGGGTTGCCCATGCTGAAGTCGATGATGTCTTCGCCGCGGCGGCGTGCGGCGAGTTTCAGTTCGCCGGTGACGTTGAACACGTAGGGCGGCAGACGTTTTATGCGCGGAAACTCTTCCATGAAAACAGTCTCGGAGCGGCTCTGCGCCGCGTATCGGCCGGCTTTGGGCCGGTTTTGGAGGTTGGTCGGCATCCGCCGGCAGCGGCTGCAGCGGCGGGAAAATGCCGAAGAAACCTATACTTAACCGCGGAAACCTATAATTGTAGCGAGTCCGCCTGTTCCGGGC
The DNA here is from genome assembly GCA_001464815.1 of Betaproteobacteria bacterium Ga0077527. Taxonomy (GTDB): domain Bacteria; phylum Pseudomonadota; class Gammaproteobacteria; order Burkholderiales; family SG8-41. The sequence continues at coordinate 68,266 of LNDW01000003.1, forward strand.
AAAAATCCCTCTGATATCAGCCACAAAATCACCACTGCCAACCCTAGATCAGCGATGAAACTGAACCTCTCTGAAAATGCCGGCCAGGCGATGACCGGATATGGTCCGGGCTATCTGGTCGCCGGCGGCCAACGCTACGAGCATGCCCTGCTGGTCAGCCACGACGCCCCGCCGCGACGCTGGCCGCTGGCCGGAATCAATGAACTGCGAGCCGAATTGCTGGCGCCCCTGCTTACCGGAGAAGTCCCGGAAATTGTGCTCATCGGCACCGGCAAGGCGCAGCTATTTCCCGACCCCGCAGTGCTCCAGCCGTTGATCGAAGCACGGGTCGGCATCGAGATCATGAACACCGCGGCGGCCTGCCGCACTTTCAACGTGCTGCTCAGCGAAGGCCGGCGGGTGGCGGCGGCACTATGCTGCCCCGAGCCGGAATAGTCTATGTACTTGTTTTAATTATATTTTTATTCATTCAGCAGCAATGTCTGCTGCGGGCAGCGAAAAACAGAACGTTGCGCCCTTTCCCGGCACGGCCCGGGCCCAGACCCGGCCGCCGTGGCGACGAATCACCCGCTGCACCAATGCCAGACCAATGCCGGTGCCCTGGAATTCCGATTCGCTGTGCAGGCGCTGAAAGGCACCAAACAGCTTGTTGACATAGGCCATGTCGAAACCGACACCGTTGTCGCGCACAAAAAACACCGGGCTGCCGCCCTCCATTTCATACCCCACCTCGATCACCGGCACGGACTGCAGACTGGTGAACTTCCAGGCATTGCGCAACAGATTATCGACGGCAATACGCAGCAGGCCGAAGTCGGCATCGACATGCATGCCGGGAGCGACTTCAACGCTGACCTGGCGCTTGGGGCTGGCCGCACGCAACTCGCGAACAATGTCCTGCGCCATTTCGCTCAGGTCACAGTCGCGAATCTGCAGATCGCGGCGGGTCACCCGTGCCAGCTCGAGCAGGTCGTCAATCAACCTGGCCATGCGCTGACTGCCGGCACGCACACGCTCCAGGTAGCCGCGGCCCGCGGCATCAAGCACCCCGGCGTATTCCTCGATCAGTATCTGGCTGAAGCCGTCAATGGTGCGCAGCGGTGCACGCAGGTCATGCGAAACCGAATAGGAGAAGGACTCGAGTTCGCGGTTGGCCGCGGCAAGCGCGCGCGTGCGTTGCTCGACGCGCTGCTCCAGCTCGGCATTGAGCTGGCGCACCTCAGCCTCGGCGCGGCGGAAGTCGGTAAGGTCGTAGCCCATCAGATAAACACCTTCGACCGCATTGCTGTCCCCCCGCTGTGGCAGCAGTGTGAGCCGTACCACGCGGCGGCCGGCCAGGGTTTCAAGCGCGTGCTCGGCCACCACCTCTTCACTGGCGAAGGCCTGATCGAGCAGCGGCTCGATTTCCTCGGCAAAGGCCATGGCAGTAGCACCGCCGCCAAACCAACGGTCGAAGGTAAAGTTGGTGTAACGCGTCTGCCGCGCGGCATCAAAAAAGCAGATCACCGCCGGCACGTTGTCGGCTATCGCACGCAGCCGCGTCTCGTTGTCCCGCAGCAGGCGCTCCATCTTCAACTGTTCGGTCATGTCGCGCGCCAGCACCAGCCGCACCTTGCGCCCGCCGAGCATGGTCGGAAAGGAATGAATCTCGACATCCAGGATGCCACCGTCGCGGCGCATGTGCTGCTTTTGCAGGCGCTCCACCGCACCCATCTGCCGGTTGTAGGGTTCACTGAGGTAACGCTCGCGCCCTTGCGGCGTCTGGATGTCGATCAGCGACATGACGAGCATTTCCTCCCGGCTGTAGCCGTAAAGCTCGTGGCATGCGCGGTTGACGTCAATGAACTGCAGTGTCTCTTCATCACGCAGATACATCGGCATCGGCGTCAGCGCGAATATCTGCCGGTAGCGCGCCTCGCTCTCTATCAGCATCGCTTCCTGCTGCACGCGCTCGGTGACATCCTGCACCACGAGCAGCACGTGGTCGCGGGTATCGACACCCTCGACACCGACGATTTTTGAAACCGTGAGGTCTACCCAGATGCGCTTGCCGTCCTTGCGCACATACTGCTTGCGCCGGGAATAGGATTCCTTTTCACCCGACAGCAGTGCGTGGTTCATGCGGTTGGTGGTTTCAATATCCTCCGGCGCGGTGATGTCGATCGTCGATAACTGCAGCAATTCGGCCTCGCTGTAGCCAAGGATTTCGCAAAGTTTGGGATTGACCTTGACCAGACGCGGTTGCAAGGTCACGTCACGAATGCCGATACCCACCAGCGCCTGCTCGAAAATCGCTCGAAAACGCGACTCACTGGCTTCCAGTGCCTGCTGCGCTTTCTGGCGGCCGGTGATGTCGTTCGCGACAACCAGCCTCGCCGTCTGGCCTCCGAACTGGAAGGCCTGAGCGGTGATTTCCACGGTCAGCGGCTCGCCATCGCGGGTCACATGCCGGCGCAGGAACTGCGCGGGTTGCAAGGGGTCGCGTTCAAGCAATTGGGTCGCAACGAACTCCCGCTGCTCCTTGTCCTGCAGATCGATGGCGGTCATCTGCTGCAACTCGTCGCGGCTGTAGCCGTATTTGTCGATCATCGCGTCGTTGACAGCCAGAAATTTCGGGTTTCCGGCCTCGGCCACCCACATCGGAATCGGGGTCGAGGCGAAAATCCGGCGGTAACGTTCCTCGCTTTGTTCCAGCGCGGCGACCATCGCGGTGTGTTCGGAGATGTCCTGGGCCACCGCGAGAATGCCGGCAAATTTGCCCTCCTCGTCGGTGATGCGCGCATTGTTCCATTCGCAGATCACGGATTTACCGTCCTTGCGCATGTTCTCGTTGACGCCGCGCACGTCCAATTCGCCGGCGCGGACCTGCCTGCGGCGCTCACTGACGACGCCGCGGATATGCGGCGGCACGATGAAATCGGCGCTGTCCAATCCCACCAGTTCATCGTTGCGGTAGCCGAATACGGCCTCCGCAGCAGGGTTGACATACAACACCTTGAGATCCTTGTCCTGCAGTATGCAGGGCAGCGGCATCACCTTGAGCTGCTGTTGCAACTGCTCCAGCAGATGGCTGCGCGTCCGCTCCAGCGTGCCGGAGACACGTTCAGCCTCTCGCCGGTCAAGGAACTGGCCGATTTCACGGCCTATCGCGTCCAGGGTATCGAGCAACACCTGATCCGGCGCCTCGACACGCCTGCTGAAGAATTCCAGTGCATCGGTGATACCGGTGGTGCGCCTGACCGGAACAAACACCGCGCTGCGCAGCCCCGATTCGGAGGCTTCGCTGCTGCGCTGACCGCCCTCGCGCGGATAGTCGGGCAGCCAGTGCACCTCAGACATTGCCAGCATCCTGCTGATCTGCCCTCCCGCCTTGTTCAATGATTTCTGGCGCAATGATGTTTCAACAAAACGCTGCGCCTGCATGCCCGGGGCGAGCCAATGGGCGCCGCAGGATAACGTGTTGCCGCCCATTTCCACCTGGCGGTGCGCGCCCCATTGCCATTCCATGGTGCGGCAGATGGTCTCGATCACCGCCGCCATTGCCGCAGTGATTTCCCGTCCGCCGCTGAGGATGCGCGTGACGTCGTGCTGCATGCGCAGCCGCTGGCGCAGCACCACCTCGGCGGTGACGTCATTGCCGACACCGCGATATCCGGCCAGCGCGCCTGAAACGTCGAACACCGGTTCGCCACTGATGCTGGCGTAGGCCACCAGACCTTGCGGACTGACATAACGCACCAGCAGATCGCGGAAAGGAGCGCGGCGAGAGACCACCGTCTTGTGAAAAGTCCAGTCGCTGCCAACCGGTGTGGCGAAGTGTTTATCCCAACGCGCCAGGCCGAGGAACTCCCCGGCACCGCGCCCTGTCAGGCGCAGCAGGCCGTCCGACACATGGGTCATGCGATACTGGCCGTCGGTTTCCCAATACCAGTCTGAGCCAAGGGCCGTCAGCGCGCGAAAACGTTCCTCGCTCGCACGTAACGCACGCCGGGTGTCGCGCTGATGGATGATCACGCCGCAGCCGAACAGCGTGGCGGCAAGTGCCAGGCTCGCAGCCAGCAAAAGGCCGCCTCCGGAATAAGCGGCGAAGATGCATGCGATAACACCGGCGGCAAGGAGCCATTTCGGCGCACGCGAAGCCGGCAGGATGATTTTGGCGCCGGACTGGTGGCTGGAGCTCTGCCCGGTATCGATTTTGTTCAAAGTGTAAGGCCCTGGACTTGCTGAACCTGACCTGGACGGCAGGGCTGGCAATGCAAGCTTCATCTTATAATCAGCCCTGCCCATTGTCTAACCACTTACAGTGAACGCCCGGCTGATCGCTGCCCGCGCCACACACCAATCCATCCCCCCTTACGTCAGAAAGCGGCGCAAACTTGAACCATCACGACATCAATGCCGTTGCCGGGCAGATCAATAACATCATCCTCGGCAAACAGCAGCAGATCCGCCTCGCGCTGGCCTGCCTTCTCGCCCGCGGCCACCTGCTCATCGAAGACCTGCCCGGTGTCGGCAAGACCACGCTGGCCCATGCCATCGCCACCGCGCTCGGTCTGCGCTTCCAGCGCGTGCAGTTCACCAGCGACCTGCTGCCCGCCGACATCCTCGGCGTTTCGGTCTACAACCGTGACAGCGCCCGTTTTGAATTCCATCCCGGCCCGGTGTTCACCAATGTCGTGCTTGCTGACGAAGTCAACCGCGCCACGCCCCGGGCGCAGAGCGCGCTGCTCGAGGCGATGGAGGAAAACCAGGTCACCACCGAAGGCGAGACCAGGCCGCTGCCACAGCCATTTTTTGTGATTGCGACCCAGAATCCCTCACATCAGATCGGCACCTTCCCGCTGCCCGAATCGCAGCTCGACCGTTTCCTGATGCGCATCGAGCTGGGTTATCCCGACAGTGCCGCCGAGCGCGCGCTGCTCTCCGGCACCGATCGCCGGACACTGCTTGGTGAATTGAAGGCCAGGCTCGCCGGCGATGACCTGTTGCAACTGCAGCGGGCCGTGACCGCGGTGCGTGCCGAACCGGCGCTGCTCGACTATGTCCAGGCGCTGCTGCGGCACACCCGCGTTTCGCCTGATTTCAGCCATGGCCTCTCGCCACGCGCCGGGCTGTCGCTGCTTCAGGCGGCCCGGGCCTGGGCCTACATGGATGGCCGCGACCATGTCGTGCCGGAGGACGTGCAGGCGGTGTTGCCGGCGGTGGTCAGCCACCGCCTCACCGCCAGCGGCGGCGAAAACGTTTCATCGGCTTCGCCGGCCGCGCTGCTGCTGCAGGTCGCCATTCCCTGACCTCCCGATCCCCCGCCCCGACCCTTGACTCACTGACGCCCCATCTGACCGTGGATACCTTGCGCACCCTGCGCCAGAACGTACTGAACTGGATGTTCCAGTGGCGCGGGCCGGAATCGGGGGCTATCGTATTATCGCAGCGGCGTGTGTTCATCCTGCCGTCGAAACACGGACTGCTGCTGGCGCTGGTCGTGGTGCTGATCCTTATCGGCTCGACCAACTACGACCTGTCGCTGGGATTCGTACTCGCCTTCCTGCTAGCCGCCGCCGGTTGCCAGGCGATGCTGCATACCTTCCGCAATCTGGCAAAGTTGCACATCACCGCGGGCCGCAGTGAAGCGGTGTTCGCCGGTGATACGGCGCTTTTTACAATGCACCTCGCCAACCCGACCCGTGCCGCGCGTTACGCGGTGGCCGTCACTGCGGACCGTAATCTGGCCGACCATGTCGATGTGCCGGCCGAAGGCAGCGCCTCAGCCGTGGTGGAGATACCCGCGCTGCGCAGGGGCTGGCTGCGTCCGGGACGGCTGATGCTGGTCACGCGTTTTCCGGCCGGACTGTTTCGCGCCTGGTCCTATGCCGAACCCGATGTGCGCTGCCTCGTATATCCGGCGCCGGCAACACCGGGACTGCCGTTGCCGCCATCGGCCGCGGGCGACGGCGAAGGTGGCGAACAAGGTCAGGGACAGGAGGAGTTCTCCGGCCTGCGGCCGTACCGACCCGGCGATGCGCCGCGGCATATTGCCTGGAAGGCGGTGGCCCGCGATGACACGCTGGTGACCAAACAATTCGCCGGACGTGCGCCGCTCGAGCTTTGGCTGCGCTGGGATGCGCTGCCGCAAACCATGGATGTCGAATCCCGCCTGAGCCATCTCACGCGCTGGGTGATCGAGGCTGAACGCGGCCAGTCGGCTTACGGCCTGCGCCTGCCCGGCGAAACCGTGGCCCCTGGCAACGGCCCCGCCCACCGCAACAACTGTCTGCGCGCCCTCGCCCTTCATGGCACTGAAACCGCTCAAACTTGACGTCAGGCCATTGATCGCGCGCGAGGTTTATGTCCTCGCCGCGGGTTTTGTGCTTGCCAGCGCGGCGCATCTGCTGCGCATGCCGAACTGGCTGGGCGGCCTGGTCGTGGCGACGGTGCTGCTGCGCATCTATCTCGCCGCGCGCGACCAGCCGCTGCCCGGCAAGTGGCTGCTCGCGCTGGTCGCCTTTGGCACCGCCGCCGGCATCCTGCTCGAGTACCGCACGCTGCTCGGCCGCGAGGCCGGCGTGTCACTGCTGGTGGTGATGCTGTCGCTGAAACTGCTTGAAGGCCGCAGCCAGCGCGACGGTATATTGCTTGCGACCCTGGGTTTTTTCCTGCTGGTCACCAATTTCCTGTATTCGCAAACCATACTCACCGGGCTCTACATGCTGGGCTGCGCCTGGCTGTTGATCGTGGCATTGGTCACACTGCAGTTCACCGTGCGCTGGCCGGGCTGGAAAATCCCGGCGCTGCGCGCCGGGGCCCTGCTGGTTCAGGCTTTGCCGCTGATGCTGGTGCTGTTCCTGCTTTTTCCGCGCATCCAGGGGCCGCTGTGGGGGCTGCCGCATGATGCCTACGCCGGACTCACCGGCCTGTCCGACAACATGAGCCCGGGCAGCCTGAACAGCCTGATCCAGTCCGATGCGGTCGCTTTCCGCGCTGAATTCCGTGGCCGCATCCCCGAGGCTCCGGCGCTGTACTGGCGCGGCCCGGTGCTCTGGGATTATGACGGCCAGACCTGGACTGCGCCACGCTTCGTGTTCAACGTCAATGAAATGCCGGAAACCGCGGGCCCCACCATTGAGTACACGGTTACGGTCGAGCCTCATAACAAACGCTGGCTGTTCGCGCTGGAAATGCCGGTGATGCGCCCGCCGAGTTCCTTCCTGACCCGCGACATGCAGTTGCTGAGCACGACACCGGTGCGCAGCCGCATGCGCTACGACATGAGTTCGCGGCTGCTGCCGGCCTACGGTGCCGATGACACCGAAGTGATGCTGCAGCGCGCGCTGCAACTGCCCAAGGGTTACAACCCGCGCACCCTGCAACTCGCCGCCGAACTGCGCCGCCGCCACAGCGATGACCGCAGGCTGGTTGACGAAGTGTTGCAGACTTTTCGCAATGAAAATTACGTCTACACGCTGAGTCCGCCGTTGCTTGGTCAGCACGCGGTGGATGAATTCCTGTTCGACACCCGGCGCGGATTCTGCGAACACTACTCCTCGGCATTCACGTTCCTGATGCGCGCCGCCGGCATCCCGGCACGGGTGGTGACTGGTTATCAGGGCGGACAGATCAATCCTGTCGGTGAATATGTGCTGATCCGCCAGGCTGATGCCCATGCCTGGGCCGAGGTGTGGTTCCAGGACAGCGGCTGGGTGCGGGTCGATCCGACGGCCGCGGTGTCACCGGCGCGGGTTGAACGCGGCATCGCCTCCGCGCTGCCCAGCACCGATCCGCTGCCGATTTTTGTGCGTGGCAATTTTGCCGCGCTGCAAAGCCTGCGCCTGACCTGGGATTCGATCACCTATTCCTGGAATCAGTGGGTGCTCGGCTACTCCCCGGAGCGCCAGCGGCGCTTCCTGTCCAGCCTCGGCTTTGATGACGCCACCTGGCAAAAACTGGCGGTACTGCTGGTGGTCGGTGCGGGACTGGCCTTGTTGATCGGTGCCACGCTGGTGTTGCGCGATTTGCGCGCAGTGCGCGGTGATGCCGCACGTGCACTCTACGACCGCTTTTGCCGCAGGCTGGCCCGGCTGGGTTTGCGTGCCGGCGCCGCTGAAGGACCACTGGCTTTTGCCGAGCGGGCCGCGGGGCTGCGGCCGGAACTGGCGGCCTGGTTGCGCGCGGTAACCGGGCAGTATGTTGCGATCCGCTACGGCGGAGATCGCAGCGTGTTGGCTTTACGCGAATTAAAACGTCGAATAAAAGAAAAATAATATCAATAAAAACAATGACTTATATAATACTTCTATAGTCATTGCTCAAGCCGGTGGCAGCAAGCTGGCCGGATCAACCGGACGCCCCTGGCGGCGGATTTCAAAGTGCAGCTTGACCTGGTCGGCGTCGGAATCGCCCATTTCGGCAATACGCTGGCCGCGGGCCACGGACTGCCCCTCCTTCACCAGCAATTCGCGATTGTGGGCATAGACGCTGAGATAACGTTCGTTGTGCTTGATCACAATCAGCCGGCCCAGGCCGCGGATGCCGGTGCCACTGAAGATCACCCGGCCCGGCCCTGCCGCCAGCACCGGCTGGCCGGCCTTCCCGGCGATACCCAGGCCTTTGTTGGTGGAATCGTTGAACGGCGCGATCACCTTGCCCGCAGTCGGCCACATCCAGTCCACGTCATCACCGGCGGGCAGCGGCTTGTTGTCCGTGGCCGGTGGCCTGGCTTCGGGTTTGGGCTCGGGTTTTGCCGGTTCGGGCTTGATCCCTGACAACTGGGCATAGGCCTGGTCGCTGTACGGCACCCGGACACCACGCGGTTCGACACGCGCGCCACCGGCAACCGCGGGTTTGCCGGTCTCCAGCGGCTGGCTTTCGACCGTGGCTCCGGGCGTGCGCAGGGGCGCGGTAACCGCGCCACGCGGCGGGGTCATGCGCAGTACCTGGCCGACAAAGATCCGTGATGGATCCGGCAGATTGTTCCAGGCCGCAACTTCGCGGTAATCCTGGCCGAACTCCAGCGAGATTGAGAACAGCGTGTCGCCAGCCTTTACGGTGTAGGTGTCGCCCCGCGGCTGTTCCGCCGCCGCGGGTTTGGTGGCCGCTGCGGCCGGCGGTTTGGCGGCGGGTTTGGCTGCAGGAGCCTGCGGCAGGCGATCAATTACCGGCGCGGGACGTGGCGCCGCGCAGCCGCCAAGAGCGGCGACCAATACCAGCAGGATGGTGGTCTGAAGGAGGCGCAAGGGCTGTGCTTCAACCCAGCCCGGGCAGCAGCGGCACGAAACGGGCATCTTCCACCTTGCGGTCGACATAACTCTGCGCGGTACGCTCGATCACGTGCAGGGACTGTTTGCCCTGGTGCGTTAGGGGAATGATGATCTTACCACCCACCACCAGCTGCTCCAGCAACTGCTCCGGTACATGGGTGGCGGCAGCCGCAACAACAATGCCGTCAAAAGGCGCGTGCTCCGGCCAGCCGAACTGGCCGTCTGCGGTGCGCACCCGCACATTGTGCGCGCGGGCATCACGCAGGTGGCGGCGCGCCTTGGCGAGCAGGGGCGCCAGACGCTCCAGCGAATAAACTTCCTTCGCAAGTCGCGACAGCACCGCAGACTGGTAGCCGCAGCCGGTGCCGATCTCGAGCACCTTGGTCAGTTGTATGCCGCCACGCAGCAGCTCGAGCATGCGTGCCACGGTATACGGGCTGGAAATGGTCTGGCCGAAACCCAGCGGCAGCGCCATGTCCTCGTAGGCGCGGCTGGCCAGCGCTTCGTCGACAAAGATGTGGCGCGGCACCTCACCCATCGCGGCGAGGATGATCTCGTCGCAGATACCCTCACCCCGCAGGCGCTCGACCATGCGCATGCGTGTGCGCTGCGAGGTCATGCCGATGCCGCTGTTGCCGGCGTTCATCGTGTTGTGGCCTGCTGCAGCCAGCGCCCGACACGTTCCATCTGGCTGAATCGGGTGAGGTCCATTTGCAGCGGTGTCACCGACACGCGGCGCGTGGCGGTGGCATGGAAATCGGTGCCCTCGCCGGCGTCCTGCGCCTGACCGGCGGCCCCCACCCAGTACACGGTCTGGCCGCGCGGATTGCTGGATTTGACCACCGGCTCGGCCTTGTGGCGCTTGCCCAGCCGGGTCACGCTCATGCCCTGCAGATCGCCATGGGGCAGGTCGGGCACATTGACGTTAAGCAGCACCGGCTCGGCAAAGCGTTCCTCGGCAAAACGTTTGACGAGGTCTGCGGCAACGCGGCCTGCGCTGTCGAAATGGCCGCCCTCGCCCGCCACCAGCGAAACCGCGATCGACGGGATGCCAAGCAGGAAACCTTCTGTGGCGGCAGCCACGGTTCCGGAATAAATGGTGTCGTCGCCCATGTTGGCGCCGTCGTTGATGCCCGAGACCACCACATCTGGCAGTTCCGGCAACAGGCCGGTCACCGCCAGATGTACGCAGTCGGTGGGCGTGCCGTTGACGTAGTAATAGCCATTGGGAGCCTGGCGCACCGACAACGGCCGGTCCAGGGTCAGAGAGTTGCTGGCGCCGCTGCGGTCGCGCTCCGGTGCGACCACGGTCACTGTGCCCAGCACCGAGAGCGCACGTTCGAGCGCGGCCAGCCCGGGCGCGAAATAGCCGTCATCGTTGCTGAGCAGGATACGCACGCCGGGTGCCGAAGTCTCGAATCGTGAATCGCTGGTTGTTGAAAATCCGCCACACCCGGCGGGGCCTTGCCTGTGCCGCGCAGTCAACGCGGCAAGTACCGTGAAAGTCTTTGATTTTAACATGCACCCTCCGCCCTCCCCGACGCCAGTGCTAGGATTACGACCCTCATCAACCCGACCCGCAGACTGCCATGGCCCCCATCGGTTTCCGCATCCTCCCGTTTGCCGCGCAACCCTCCGCGAAACTCATCGCGCAGCTGCGCAAGACTGCCACCGCCCACCTCAGCGACAACATGCACCGCCTGCATGCCATCGGCCCCGACCTGTTTCCCTGCCATCGTGGCGGGCGCATGGTCGGCACCGCGCTGACCGTAAAAATCAGCCCCGGTGACAACCTGATGGTGCACAAGGCCATCGACATCGTGCGCCCCGGCGACGTGGTGGTGGTTGATGCCGGCGGTGTCTGCAGCCAGGCGATCATCGGCGAAATCATGTCGGCCATCGCTGAAAGGAACGGCGCCGCAGGCATGGTCATCGACGGTGCGATCCGTGATGCCGACGCACTGGCGGTATCTGACTTTCCGGTTTATGCCCGCGGCGTCACCCACCGCGGCCCGTACAAGAACGGCCCCGGAGAAATCAATGTGCCGGTGGTGATCGGCGAATCCGTGGTCAATCCCGGCGACATCATCATCGGCGACGATGACGGCCTGCTTGCCCTGCCACAGGAGGTGGCGGAGGAAACCCTGAAACTCGCCAAACTCCAGGAAAAGAAGGAGTCGGACATGCTGAAGGCTATCCGTAGCGGTAAAAAGATCGACCGCCGCTGGGTCGATGAAACCCTGCGTGGCCTGGGCTGCGACATTCCGAAAAAAATGCGCAGCTGATGAGCGGGCCACTCGCCGGGGTCACCGTGGTCGATCTGACCACAGTAGTGATGGGCCCCTACACCACGCAGGTCCTCGGCGACCTCGGCGCCGGGGTGATCAAGGTCGAGGCGCCGGGCGGCGACAACGTTCGCCATGTCGGCCCGATGCGCAACAGCGGCATGGGCCACATGTTCATGCATCTGAACCGCAACAAGAAAAGCCTGGTGCTCGACCTCAAAAAAACCGCCGGCCGCGATGCGCTGCTGCGTATCGCGGCAAAGGCCGACGTGCTGATCTACAACATCCGGCCGCAGGCAATGCAGCGACTGCGACTGGGTTATGCCGATGTCGCCGCGGCCAATCCACGCATCATCTATGTCGGCGCCTACGGTTACGGCCAGCAGGGCCCCTACGCGGCACGCCCTGCCTATGACGACCTGATCCAGGGCATGACCGGCCTGCCCTGGCTGATGCAGCAGGCCGGTGCCGCCGAGCCGCGCTACATCCCGGCCACACTCGCCGACCGCATCGTCGGCCTGCACGCGGCCTATGCCGTGACCGCCGCCCTCTACGAACGTGAACGCAGCGGCAAGGGGCAGGCCGTCGAGGTGCCGATGTTCGAATGCATGAGCCAGATGATCCTCGGCGACCATTTTGCCGGCCGCGGCTTCGAGCCACCGCTGGGTGATGCCGGCTACGCCCGCGTGCTCGCACCGGAGCGGCGGCCCTTCCGCACCCGTGACGGCCATGTCTGCGTGCTGATGTACAACGACAAACAGTGGGGCGCTTTTTTCCGGCTGATCGGCCGCGAGGACCTGTTCCGCGACGATCCGCGTTTCAACAGCCACGAGAGCCGCTCGGCGCGTATCGCCGAAGCGAATGCCTTCGTCGCCGGCGAGATGCTCAAACGTACGACCGCGGAATGGCTGCAGGCGCTCGCCAGCGCCGACATCCCCTGCGCACCGATGAATTCGATCGATGATGTGATCGACGATCCACACCTCAATGCCAGCGGCTTCATCCGCAGCGAGAACCATCCCAGCGAAGGCGGCCTGCGTACCACGGCCGCAGCCACCCAATGGTCACGCACGCCGCCCTCCCCGCAGTGTCCGACACCGCGGCTGGGCGAGCACGGGCACGAGGTGCTGAGCGGTGCGGGCTACAGCGACGCCGAAATCCGCGCGCTGGCCGCGGATGGTGTAACCACCCTGCCCGGCTGAACATGGACTTCGAATTCTCGGAAGACCAGCGCGCAATCCGTGAAGCGGTGAGCCGCACCTGCGCGCGCTTCGGCGACGATTACTGGCTCAAGCTCGACCGCGAAGGCGGCTTCCCGCACGACTTCCATGCCGCGATTGCCGCTGACGGCTGGCTCGGTATCGCGATGCCCGAGCAGTACGGCGGCAGCGGACTGGGCATCACCGAGGCCGCGCTGATGATGGAAACCATCGCCGCCTCCGGCGCCGGCTTCTCAGGCGCGTCAGCTATACACATGAATATCTTCGGCCTTCATCCGGTGGTGGTCTATGCCAGCGATGCGCAGAAGGCACGCTGGCTGCCACCGCTGATCAATGGCCGAGACAAGGCCTGTTTCGGAGTCACCGAGCCCGGTTCTGGGCTCAACACCACGCGGCTGACCACAAAAGCCGTGCGCGACGGCGATGACTACCTGATCTCCGGACAGAAGGTGTGGATATCGACCGCGCAGGTCGCCAACAAGATACTGCTGCTGACGCGCACCACGCCGCTGGAAGAAACAAAAAATCCGGTCGATGGCCTGACGCTGTTCTATGCCGACATCGACCGCGGCACGTTCGAGGCACGCGAAATCGACAAGATGGGCCGCAAGGCGGTGGACTCCAACCAGGTGTTCATCGACGGCATGCGCGTGCCGGCGGCAGATCGCATCGGCGAGGAAGGCAAGGGTTTCCGCTACATCCTTGACGGCCTCAATCCCGAACGCATCCTGGTTGCCGCCGAAGCCGTGGGACTTGGCCGAGTCGCGCTGGGCCGCGCCGCGCGTTATGCCGGCGAGCGCATCGTTTTCGACCGGCCGATTGGCCAGAATCAGGCGATACAGCATCCTCTGGCTCAGTGCTGGATCGAGCTCGAGGCTGCGGCCCTGCTCACCTGGCGCGCGGCTTCACTCTATGACAACGGCAAACCCTGCGGCGCCGAAGCCAATGCCGCCAAATATTTTGCCGGTGAAGCCGGATTCAAAGCGTGCGAAACCGCGGTGCTGACCCACGGCGGCATGGGTTATGCGAAGGAATTCCATGTCGAGCGTTACTTCCGCGAGGCAATGATTCCACGCATCGCACCGGTCAGCTCGCAGCTGATCCTCTGCCACATCGCCGAGCGTGTGCTCCGGTTACCCAAATCGTATTGACACTGCGCCGTAATCAGCGCACTGCCTCGTCGCGACGCTCACCCCGGGCCATCAGCAGCTGGCGCACATTTTCGACACCGGCGGCAATATCCTCACCCGGCTGTAATGGCGGCAGAAAACCTGTGACGCGGCGGCGGTAATTGAAATACACCGGCAACACCGGCACCTGCGCGGCCTGTGCCACACGATAGAAACCGGATTTGAAACGTGCACCGGCGCTGCGGGTGCCTTCCGGCGTGACAGCCAGCAACAGGCGGTCGCGGCGCCGGTATTCGCCGCCCAGTGTTTCGGCAAGCCCTTCGGGATGGGCGCGATCTACCGGTATACCGCCGAGCCAGCGCATGAAACTGCCCAACGGCCACCAGAACAGCGTGTGTTTGGCAACAAAAGACACACGCAATCCGAATACGAACATCAGCGCCGCACCGATGACAAAATCCCAGTTCGAGGAATGTGGCGCAATCGCAACCACCAGCCGTGGCTTATCGGGAAATTCGCCTTCAACCTGCCAGCCCAGGCGCGCCAGCAGCCAGATGCCGAAGCCGCGCAGCGGGCCATAGTCTCGACGCGGCAACGCGGGGCCAATGAACATGGCTTCAGCAGGCAGCATCCGCGGCTGTTGCGACCCAGAGTCCGGCGGCGCAGATTCCATCACACTCCCCCAGGTGCGGCGGGTTTATCAAAAACTTGTAAACCGTTGTTTTTATTGACTATTTTATACCGGCACCGCATAGGGCCGATCATGTTGCAGCGAAGGCATCATGCTGCGGATTTTTGCAACGCGTGCGGCATCGATTTGCGCGTAGATGATGCCCGGCTCTTCACCGGCATCGGCCAGCACTTCACCCCAGGGATCAACGATCAGCGCGTGGCCATAGGTCTGGCGATTGCCGCCATGCTCGCCACACATTGCCGGCGCGAAGACATACGCCGCGTTCTCGATCGCCCGCGCCCGCAGCAGCGTGTGCCAGTGCGCCTTGCCGGTCTGGCGCTGAAATGAAGACGGGATCGACAGGAATTCGGCACCACCTTGCGCCAGCGTGCGATACAACTGCGGGAATCGCAGGTCGTAGCAGATGCTCATGCCGAGTTTCCCCCAGGGCGTCTGCGCGATCACCGCGCTCTCCCCCGGACGATAGGCCGAGGATTCGCGGATCACCTTGCCGTCGGGCAGGGTGACATCAAACATGTGGATTTTGTCGTAACTGGCGACGATGCTTCCACCAGCGTTGATCAGGTACGAACGGTTGATGATGCGCTCGTCATCGCCGCGCAGGGTCAGTGATCCGGGCAGCAGCCAGATTTTGAGTTTTGCCGCGAGTGCCTGCATTTCACGCAGCGCCTCGCCCCCATCGGTCGGCAGCGAACCTTCACGCATGACGCGGCCGCTGCCATCCATCAGCAGTGCGTATTCAGGCGCCATCACCAACTGCGCGCCTTCATCGGCGGCAGTTGTAATCATCTGCTTCAGCGTGGAGAGATTGGCCGCGATATCGCTGCCGCTGTTCATCTGCAGGCAGGCCAGTTTGAATGCAGTGCTCATGGTCGTCGGCTGGTGAACAAACGCTGCGGTTTGCAGGCGTTCACAGGAGAAAGAATCTGGTCGGGGCGAGAGGATTTGAACCTCCGACCACCTGCACCCCATGCAGGTACGCTACCAGGCTGCGCTACGCCCCGATGTACTGATTATACCGCAGTGACAAATGACGCTGCACTCAGGCGCGCAGTTGTTCGATCAGGGTTTTCAATTCCTGACGCAGGCGGCCGAATCCGGGTTTCGAAGGGACCGCGGCCGCTGAAGTGCGAGTCGCGCGTGCGGCAGGTTCATTGGCGAGTTCATCCAGACGGTTGCGCGCACCGCTGATGGTGAATCCCTGATCGTAGAGCAGTTCGCGGATGCGGCGTATCAGCAGGACTTCATGATGCTGGTAATAGCGGCGGTTGCCGCGACGCTTCACCGGACGCAACTGTGTGAATTCCTGCTCCCAGTACCGCAGCACGTGCGGCTTGACACCGCACAGCTCGCTTACTTCACCGATGGTGAAATAACGTTTGGCCGGGATCGGCGGAAGCTGAACCTTAAGACTTCCGCTGGCTTCCATGGAAATGCTGCTCCACCATGGATTTGAGTTTCTGCGAGGCGTGGAACGTGACGACGCGGCGCGCGGAAATGGGAATTTCTTCTCCGGTTTTCGGATTGCGGCCCGGGCGCTGCGGCTTGTCGCGGAGCTGGAAGTTGCCGAAACCGGAGAGCTTCACGCCTCGGCCGTTTTCAAGGGCGGCCCGGACCTCATCGAAAAAGGACTCGACCATATCCTTGGCCTCGCGCTTGTTGAAACCCACCTTTTCAAACAACAGATCGGCGAGTTCAGCTTTGGTTAACGTCATGTTGTCCCCTCTCAACGAAGCTTCGCGTTAAACTTTTGTTGCAGGATCTGGCGCAAATCCGCGACGGCTTTTTCGACTTCCGCATCCGTCAGTGTTTTTTCAGTATCCTGCAATAACACACTGAATGCAAGACTTTTTTTCCCTTTTTCGACCCCCTGCCCACGGTATAAATCAAACACCGTAAGGTCTAGCAAAATGGCCGGCGCTGCACGCCTCAATTCGGTCAGGATGTCGTCATAGCGGACATTTTCATCAAATTCCACAGCCATGTCGCGACGCACCGCCGGGAAGCGCGGAATCTCGCCAAAACGCGGCAGATCGCGCTCCAGCAAGGCATCCAGATCAATTTCGAACAGCACCGGTGCGGAGGGCAGGCCGTACTTGCGCTGCCAGCGCGGGTGCAGTTCTCCGATGCAACCCACTGCCCGCCCATTACAGAGCACCGTGGCCGACTTGCCTGGGTGTAATGCAGGATGGAGCGCCGGCTGCAGGCAAAGATCGCGTGGCGCGAGTAATTGTGCGAGGTCGCCTTTGATGTCAAAGAAATCGACTCCCCGCTCCTTCGCCCCCCACTGCATCGGCGCAGCACTGCCAAAAGCAATCGCTGCAACCCGCCAGGGCTGGGGCAGATCGTTGCGCGGCAGAAAACAACGGCCGATTTCAAACAGGCGCACACGCGGCTGTTGGCGGCTGGCATTGTAGGAGACTGCCTGCACCAGTCCTCCGATCAGGCTGGAACGCATCACGCTCATCTGGCTGGCGATCGGGTTGGCCAGCGTGATCGGCGCAGCGTTGTCACAGAAATCGAGCTCCCACTGGCGATCGACAAAGCTGTAGGTCACGACTTCCTGAAAATCGAGGGCGGCGATCTGGTGGCGCAGTGCGGCCGCGTTGCGCCGCGCTTCAGGCAGCGGCTGCAACACTGCCGCGGCCGGTGGCGGCAGTGCCGGAATATTGGCATAACCGTGGATGCGCGCATATTCCTCGATCAGGTCTTCCTCGATCGAGATATCGAAGCGGTGGCTGGGCGGAGTCACTTCGATGCTGTCATCTGCCGGCTTCGGCGCGAAACCCAGGCGCTTGAATATCTCCACAGCCTGTTGCGCCGGAACTTCAAAACCGAGCACACGCTGTGCTCGCCCCAATCGCATCACCACCGGCTGGCGTAGCGGCAATGACCCTCGAACCTCGCACACAGGGCCGGCCTTGCCGCCACAGATGTCGATGATTAGACGGCTGGCACGTTCAATCGCGACTTCGGTTGCCGAGAAATCAACTCCACGCTCGAAGCGGTAGGCCGAATCCGAACCAAAACCCAGTTCACGGCTGCGGCCTGCAACCACTTCGGGCACAAAGAATGCACTTTCCAGTATCACGTCTCGGGTTGCGGAAGACACACCGCTTTGCTCGCCTCCCATGAATCCGGCCAGGGCCAGCGGCTGTCTGGCATCGGCGATCACCAGATGGCGTTCGTCCAGTTCCAGCGTGCTGCCATTGAGCAGCGCCAGGCTTTCGCCACGACGGGCACGCCGCACCTCGATGCCGTCGTGCACCTTTGCCGCATCAAAAGCATGCAGGGGTTGCCCCATCTCGAGCAGCACATAGTTGGTGACATCAACCACTGCACTGATCGAGCGCAGACCACTGCGAGCCAGGCGCCGCAGCATCCAGTCCGGCGTCGCAGCCCCGGCATCGACACCACGGATCAGGCGTGCGCTGTAGCGCGGGCAATCGGCAGGCGCGGCAACGGTCACGGCAACCCGCTCGTCCAGCTCCTGCGGCACCGGCTGCGGTACCCGCCAGCGCAGGCCGACGCCGCTGAGCGCGGATATTTCACGCGCAAGACCAAGCACGCTCAGACAATCGCCGCGGTTCGGCGTCGCCTTGGTGATCAGTATCTGATCGTCGAGGTCGAGTACGTCGCGTACGCTGGCACCGATGACCGCATCGGCAGGCAGTGCGAGCAATCCATCAGCCTCCTCGCTCAGCCCCAGTTCCTTTGCCGAACACAGCATGCCCTGCGACTCGATACCGCGCACCTTTGCCAGCCTGATCTCGATGCCCGGCAGCTTTGCGCCGACCAGCGCAGTAGGCACACGCATGCCGGCACGCACATTTGGCGCACCGCAGACTATGCTTAGCGGCGCAGCACCGACATTAACCTGGCAGACATTGAGCCGGTCAGCCTGGGGATGCTTCCCTACACTGAGCACCTCACCCACCACCACGCGTTCAAAAGGAGGTGCGGCCGGCTCGATGGCCTCTACTTCAATGCCACCGAAGGTCAGCAGATCGGCCAGACCGGCGGTATCAAGCGCCGGATCAGCCAGTTCACGCAGCCAGTGTTCGGATATTTTCATCGCGAGGCCGGACTCAGACGAATTGCTTCAGGAAACGCAGGTCGTGATCGAAAAACAGGCGCAGGTCGTTGACGCCGTAACGCAGCATGGTCAGACGGTCCGGGCCGAGGCCGAAGGCGAATCCCTGGTAGCGTTCGGGGTCGATGTTGACGTTGCGCAACACATTGGGGTGCACCATCCCGCAGCCGCCAACCTCGAGCCAGCCGTCACCAAAACTCATGTCGATCTCGGCGGACGGTTCGGTGAACGGAAAGAACGAAGGCCGGAAACGGATCTGCAGCCGCTCATCCTCGAAAAATTTCCGGAAAAAATCAATCAGAACGCCCTTCAGATGGGCAAAGCTGATGTGCTCGTCGATCCAGAGCCCCTCGACCTGATGAAACATCGGCGAGTGCGTGGCATCGGAATCGACGCGATAGACCCGCCCCGGCGCGATCACCCGGATCGGCGGCTGGTGTTTTTCCATGTAGCGGATCTGGATCGGCGAAGTATGCGTGCGCAGCAAATGCTTGCCGTCGGCCAGGTAGAAGGTGTCGTGCATCGAACGCGCCGGATGATTTTCCGGCTGGTTCAGTGCTGTGAAGTTGTAGAAATCGGTTTCGATCTCGGGGCCGTCCGCAACATCGAAGCCGATGCCGCGGAACAACTGCTCGATGCGCTCCATGGTGCGACTGACCGGATGCAGGCCACCCAGGCCACGGCCACGGCCAGGCAGCGTGACATCGACCGCCTCTTCGGCCAGCCGGGACTCCAGAGCGCGCAGGGCAATGCGCTCGCGCTGCACATTTAGCGCCTCTTCAAGATTCTGCTTGGCGGCATTGATGCGAGCCCCGGCTGCGGGTTTCTCCGCGGGCGGCAGTTTGCCCAGCCCCTTGAGCAATTCAGTCAGCGCGCCGCTCTTGCCGAGATAACCCGCCTTCGCCTGTTCAAGAGCATCGGCATTGTCGATGCCGGCAAACAGCGCCAGCGCTTCTGTGACCAGTTTGTCGAGATCCTGCATGGAGGTGGTCCGTCAGTCCGGCGAAAAAAAAGGAGGCTCGCCGAGCCTCCTTCTTTCCACCATCCGTCATCAGGCTCCGAGGCTGGCTTTCGCCTGTTCCACAAAGCGCATGAACGCCGGCTTGTCAGCCACTGCGATGTCAGCCAGAACCTTGCGGTCAACCTCGATCGCGGCTTTTTTCAACCCGTTCATGAACACGCTGTAGGTCATGCCGTGCTCGCGGGCCGCAGCGTTGATACGCGCAATCCACAGCGCACGGAACTCGCGCTTCTTGGTGCGGCGGTCACGGTAGGCATACTGGCCGGCACGCATCACCGCTTCGTTGGCAATGCGGAATACGTTGCCGCGGCGGCCGCGGAAGCCCTTGGCAGCCTTGATGACTTTCTTGTGCGCCTTGCGGGCGATTACACCACGTTTGACTCTTGGCATGGTTTATCCCCCTCTCAGTAAGGCAGCATCGCCCGAACCGAGCGCTGGTCAGAATCATGCACCATGGTCGTGCCGCGCAGCTGACGCTTGCGCTTGGTGGTCTTCTTGGTGAGGATGTGGCGCAGGTTTGACGAACTGCGCTTGAATAGGCCGCTGCCCAGCTTTTTGAATCGCTTGGCCGCGCCGCTCTTGCTTTTCATCTTCGGCATGGTTGCTCCTGTTTTAGCCTAGCGTCGGGTGCCTGCATTTGCAGGACTTGAAACCCGATCACTACTTCTTTTCTACGGTCGGTGCGCTTTCCGCCTCAACCACCTGCTCAGTCGTTACCACCGGTTTTTCCGGTGAAACCACCGATTTTGTCGCAGGCTTCTCTGAAGCCTGCGGCGAAATTTTTGCCGGCGCCTTAACCGGAACCGGTTTTTTCTTGGGCCCCAGCACCATCACCAGCTGGCGACCTTCCATCTTCGGAAACTGCTCAACAACCCCCACCGCATCAAGATCGCCCCTGACCCGCTCCAGCAGGCGCATGCCGAATTCCTGATGCGCCATCTCACGCCCCCTGAAGCGCAGCGTGATCTTGGCCTTGTCGCCCTCTTCAAGAAAACGCGTCAGGTTGCGCAGCTTGATCTTGTAGTCGCCTTCATCCGTACCTGGACGGAATTTCACTTCCTTGACGACAATCTGCTTCTGCTTGAGCCGCGCCTCGTGCTGCTTCTTGCTCTCCCGGTACTTGAACTTGCCGTAGTCCATGACCCGGCAGACCGGAGGATTCGCTGTCGGCGCGATTTCAACCAGGTCAAGCTCGGCTTCTTCGGCCAGCTTGTTGGCTGCCGCGATGCTGATAACGCCAAGCTGTGAACCGTCGGCACCGATGACCCTGACTTCCGGAGCGGTGATTTCACCGTTGATCCGGGCTTCTTTTTCCTGAGCTATGCGAGGAACTCCTTAAAAACGTTGCTCTCAGGCCGTACGTCCCCGTCTTGTGATCTCGCCGTTTAACAGCGACAAAAAGGCTTCCTGGGTCATTTGACCCAGATCTTCACCTTTACGGGATCGCACAGCCACCTTTTGCGCCGCAACTTCCTTGTCGCCGATGACCAGCTGGAAGGGCAGCTTTTTGAGACTATGTTCCCGTATTTTATAGGAAATCTTCTCATTTCTCAAGTCGGCCTCGGCGCGGATTCCAGCGTGTTTCAGCCCCTCCACCACCTCGGCGACATAGGCCGACTGGGCTTCGGTAATGCTCATGGCCACCACCTGGACCGGGGACAGCCAAGGCGGCATCGCCCCTGCGTAGTGCTCGATCAGAATGCCAATAAAGCGCTCCAGGGAGCCCAGAACGGCCCGATGCAGCATTACGGGCACCCGCCTCGTGTTGTCTTCGGCCACATATTCAGCGCCGAGA
The DNA here is from genome assembly GCA_001464815.1 of Betaproteobacteria bacterium Ga0077527. Taxonomy (GTDB): domain Bacteria; phylum Pseudomonadota; class Gammaproteobacteria; order Burkholderiales; family SG8-41. The sequence goes on from LNDW01000003.1 coordinate 89,758, forward strand.
CGGCCCGGCAACGCAAAATCCAGCTGCAGTGTGCCGCATTGCCAGATACGCCCCAGTGAATCTTTGAGCGAAAACTCGATTTTCGGGCCGTAAAACGCCCCTTCGCCCGGATTAAGGTCCCATTCCAGGCCTTTACCGTCCAAAGTCGCCTTGAGTGCCGCCTCTGCACGATCCCAGGTCGCATCCTCGCCGATACGCCTCTCCGGACGTGTCGACAGCTTGATCAGTATCTGTTCGAAGCCGAAATCGGCATAAACCCGGCGCAGCAAATCAATAAAGTCACCCGCCTCGGCCTGGATCTGCTCTTCGGTGCAGAAGATATGCGCATCGTCTTGAACGAAGCCGCGAACCCGCATCAGGCCGTGCAGCGCGCCCGAAGGCTCGTTGCGATGGCAGGAGCCGAATTCGGCGATACGCAGCGGCAGGTCGCGATAACTCTTCACGCCCTGATTGAAGATCTGCACATGCCCCGGGCAGTTCATCGGCTTTACCGCGTAATCGCGCTTTTCCGACTCAGTGGTGAACATGTATTCGCGGTAGTTCTCCCAATGCCCGGAACGTTCCCACAGCACCCGGTCCATGACCTGCGGTGTGCGCACTTCACGATAACCACCCTCGGTCAGCAAGCCGCGCATGTATTGCTCGATGGCCTGCCAAATGGTCCAGCCGTTGGCGTGCCAGAACACCATGCCCGGAGCCTCGTCCTGCATATGAAACAGGTCGAGCTGGCGGCCCAGCTTGCGATGATCGCGCTTCTCCGCCTCCTCAAGGCGGTGCAGATACTGTTCCTGGTCTTCCTTCTTTGCCCAGGCCGTGCCGTAGATCCGCTGCAGCATCTCGTTTTTCGAGTCGCCTCGCCAATAGGCCCCAGCGACTTTCATCAGCTTGAACACTTTCAGCCTGCCGGTGGCCGGAACATGCGGCCCGCGGCAGAGATCGATAAAGTTGTCCTGGCGGTACAGCGAGATCGGCTCGTTCGAAGGGATCGAGGCAATGATCTCAGCCTTGTACTTTTCACCCATGCCCGAAAAGAATTTCACCGCCTCATCTCGCGGCATTACCTGGCGCTCAACACGGATATCCCGTTTGACGATTTCGGCCATGCGTTTCTCGATCGCCGCCAGATCCTCCGGCGTGAACGGCCGCTTGTACGAAAAATCGTAGTAAAAACCGTCCTCGATCACCGGACCGATGGTGACCTGTGCCTCGGGAAACAGTTCCTTGACCGCATGCGCCAGCAAATGGGCGCTGGAGTGGCGCAGGATGTCGACGCCCTCCGCATTGCGATCTGTGATGATCGACAGTTCGGCATCACCCTCGATCAGGTGCGAGGTATCAACCAGAAGGCCATTGACACGGCCGGCCAGCGCCGCCTTGGCCAGACCCGCACCGATGGCAGCAGCCACTTCTGCAACCGTCACCGGCTTGTCAAAGACTCTCAGCGAACCATCAGGCAGTTTTACGTTGATTGCATTGACCATGGGGCAGTCTCTGGTAAACGCCAATTTTCGGTGGCGTCATGTTTCTGGAAATCAAAAAAAAAGTGCGGCAAAGCCGCACTTTTCTCCGCATACAGCGAATTCTCGCAGCTAGGGCCGGGGAACGGTTGAGGTGCTAGTTCGCGGTGTCATAACGCTCACTTTCCGTAGTCCCGGCGCTGGCCGTGAAAAATCAAGCAATTCGTTGGTAGGCGCGATTGGACTCGAACCAACGACCCCCACCATGTCAAGGTGGTGCTCTAACCAGCTGAGCTACGCGCCTCCTGCAAGGTAGCTATTTTAACGGAAACCACTGATACCGTTCAAATTTCCAGCATTGCCCCGTTCAGCGACGCGCCGCACCTAGAACACCGTCGACCTCCCGGATCAGCCCAAGCACCCGTTGCAACTGGCCAAGATCGGACACCTCCAGCGTAAAACGCATGCGCGCGCTGAGGTCATTGCTCTGGGTGCGGGTCGCAGTGACATTGATGCGTTCGCGTGACAGGACTTCCGAAATGTCGCGCAACAGGCCGGTACGGTCGGCTGCATCGACCACGATTTCAACCGGAAAAGTCGCACTGCCAGGCTCACCCCATTCCGCGGCGATGCGCCTTGCCGGGTCGAGGCGCGCCAGATTCGCGCAATCGGCCCTGTGAACGCTGACACCACGACCGCGGGTGACAAAGCCGGCTATGGGTTCCGGCGGCGCCGGCCTGCAGCACTTCGCCGGGGCGGTCAGCAGTTTGTCGACCCCAACCACGAGTACACCGCCGCTGCCCTGCTTAGACTTGCGGGGGACGATGGCATCCTCCGGCTCCGGTGGCCGGGGTTCACCGGTCAGCGCATCCTGCAGGGCCTTCGGCCCCAGCTCCCCACGGGACAAAGCTGCCAGCAGCTCAGGCAGCTGGTCAAAACCCAGGCCGGTGGCCAGCTCATCCAGATTGATGCGTGTGCGACCATGGCGCTGCAATTCCCGGTCCAGCATCACGCGCCCCTGCGCGATGTCGGCCTCCAGATTCTGGCGGTTGAACCACTGCCGCACCTTGCCACGTGCGCTGGCGCTTTTCAGGAAACCCAGCTGCGCATTCAGCCAGTCACGGCTGGGCCCGCCCTGCTTCGCGGCAACGATTTCGATCTGCTGGCCGCTGGCCAGCGGCGTGTTTAGCGGCACCATCACACCGTTAACCCGGGCTCCGCGGCAGCGATGCCCGAGCTCGGTGTGTACGTGGTAGGCAAAATCAACCGGTGTTGATCCACGCGGAAGATCGATGACCTTGCCCTGCGGCGTGAACACATAGACCGAGTCATCGAGCAGTCCGGTGCGAAACTGTTCCGCCAGTTCGCCGGCATCCCGGACCTCATCCTTCCACTCCAGCACCTGGCGCAGCCAGGCAATCTTTTCCTGGTAGCCTCGATCAATACGCCGGCCTTCCTTGTATTGCCAGTGCGCGGCAACCCCCAGCTCCGAATGCTCGTGCATTTCGTGGGTGCGGATCTGCACTTCCAGCGACTTGCCCTCAGGCCCGATCACCGCGGTATGCAGCGAGCGATAGTTGTTCGCCTTGGGTTTCGCGATGTAGTCGTCGAATTCCCTGGGCAGCGGTGACCACAGAGCATGCACCAGACCCAGCACGGCGTAACAGTCCTTAACATCAGCGACCAGTACGCGTACTGCACGTACATCATAAAGTCCTTCAAAATCAAGGCCTTTGATCTGCATTTTGCGATGAATGCTGGCAATGTGCTTGGGGCGTCCGTTGACCTCGGCCGCGATTCCAGAGCGCGCCAGTTCGCTTTTCAGCAGGGCAACCACGTTTTCGATGTAGCGCTCGCGATCCTGGCGTTTTTCATCCAGCAGGCGCGCAATACGCTTGTAGGTCCCGGTATCCAGCACCCTCAGCGCAAGATCCTCCAGTTCCCATTTCAATTGCCATACCCCGAGGCGGTTGGCGAGCGGCGCAAACACGTCGCGAGTAAGCAGCGCCAGTTCCTCGCGCCTCGCGTCATCGCCATTCTTCAGTGAGGCACGCAACACACACAGGTGATCAGCCAGCTTGACCAGCACCACACGCACATCCTGAACCATCGCCAGCAGCATTTTTCGCAACACTTCAAGCTGCGCCCCCTGCTCTTCGCTGCGTTGGGGTGACGCAGTGCGCACTGACAAGGCGCCAATCTCGTCCATGCGCAGCACGCCATCCGCCAGTTCGGCGATACGCGAGCCAAAATTCTCGCGCAGCAACGTCGGCGACAACTCCTGAGCACGCAGCAAAGGCACCAGCAGGATGGCCGCCGCGCATTCGTGGTCAAGCTCAAGAGTGGCCATGAGGTCGATCACTTCGAGCGCGTGCAGCACAACCGGCTCGGGCAGGACGGCCGCAGCCTTGCCGGCCGCCTCGAACACTTCGCGCCCGCGAACATCAAAGCGGCCTGCCGCCCGGCGCAGTCGTAGCTGCGGGGACGACTCAGCCATGCTACTGACCAGTTGCAGTTGGGATCGGATCATTTTTCAGTCGCGGCGGCGTTGCCAAAACAGGGAGAATGCATCTGGCTACACTGCTATTATGGCCTCAGGCGGCGGCCGATGCCCGATGATGGCGCCATGTATGCCCCGAATTGGGGCGATCTGGCGCCACTTCGATGCACCGTTTGCCGGCGCGGATGCAGCTATCATCAGGACTGGGGTAAACCCCGGAGTTTCAAATGGCACAGCCATTGCTTTGACTGAGGGCAAGGGCGCTTCAAAGCGCCGGGGATCCGCGACATCATGGGCATCAACAAACCGTTCGATGAAATGCGTGCCGAAGACGGCACGATGCGGCCGCATTACCAGGCTTATTCGCAATGGCTGGCCGAAAAGACCGCTGACTTTCTGCCGCAGAAACAACGCGAAGCCAACGCCCTGTTCACCCGCCTCGGTATCACCTTTGCCGTTTATGGTGACGACGTGGGCACCGAGCGTTCAATCCCTTTTGACATCATCCCGCGCATCATCCGCCCCGCGGCCTGGGATCTGATCAGCCGCGGCGCCTGTCAGCGTGTACGCGCGCTGAATGCCTTCCTCAAAGACATCTACCACGACCAGGAAATCATCAAGGCCGGCATCGTGCCGGCCGGGCAAGTCACCGGCAACTCGGCATTCCGTCCTGAAATGAAAGGCATGAAGGTGCCCGGCGATGTCTACGTGCATATCGCCGGCGTCGACATCGTCAAGACCGGCTCCGGCGAGTTCTACGTGCTTGAAGACAACCTGCGCACACCCTCCGGCGTTTCCTACATGCTGGAGAACCGGAAAATGATGATGCGCCTGTTCCCCGACCTGTTTGCGCGCATGCCGGTGGCACCGGTTGATCATTACACCGACGTGCTGCTGGAAAACCTGATCGCCTGCGCCCCGGAGCGGGCGACACAACCAACCGTGGTCGTGCTGACCCCCGGCGCCCACAACAGCGCCTACTTCGAACATGCCTTCCTCGCCCAGCAGATGGGCGTCGAACTGGTGGAGGGCCAAGACCTGTTTGTTGCCAACGATATGGTCTACATGCGCACTACTGCGGGCCCGCAGCGCGTCGACGTGATCTACCGCCGCATCGACGACGACTACCTGGATCCTCTGGCCTTCCGCCCCGATTCGGTATTGGGCGTACCAGGCATCTTTTCCGCCTACCGCGCAGGCAACGTCACACTGGCCAATGCCCCCGGCACCGGTGTCGCCGATGACAAGTCCACCTACCTCTATGTGCCAAAGATGATCGAGTTCTACCTCGGCGAAAAACCGATCATTTCCAACGTCCCTACCTACATGCTGGCCAATACCGACGAACGCGCCTACGCGATGGACCGCCTCGACGAACTGGTGGTCAAGGAAGTCCAGGGCTCCGGCGGCTACGGCATGCTCGTCGGGCCGACCTCGACCAGGGAACAGATCGCGGAGTTCCGCAAACGCATCGAGCACAATCCGGCGAACTACATCGCGCAACCGACACTGGCGCTGTCGACCTGCCCGACCTTCTGCGAGTCCGACATCCTGCCCCGCCATGTCGACCTGCGGCCCTACGTACTCTCGGGCAAGGAGGTCACGCTGGTGCCCGGCGGACTGACACGGGTGGCGCTGCGAGAGGGCTCTCTGGTGGTCAACTCCTCGCAGGGCGGCGGCACCAAGGACACCTGGGTTCTGGAGGACATCTCATGCTGAGCCGTCAGGCCAACAACCTGTACTGGATGTCGCGGCAAATCGAGCGCGCCGAGAACACCGCGCGACTGCTCGACGTCACCTACCGCATGTCGCTGCTGCCTTATCGCATCACCGACAACGCCCAGGCCTGGGCTGAACCCTGGGCACTGCCGCTGATCATCAACGGACTGGCAAAAACCTATTACGAACGCTATCCGGGACCGATCACCACCGACAAGGTGCTGCGCTTCATGCTGCTCGACAGCACCAACACTTCCAGCATTTTTTCGCTGATGCATGCCGCCCGCGAAAACGGACGCAGCATGCGCGGCATCATCACGGTGGAGATGTACGAGGACCTCAACGCGATGTGGCTGGAACTGCGATCGCGCGGAGAGAATGCGCTCGCCGAAGGCAACATGAACGAGTATTTTGAGTGGATCAAGGTCCAGTCCCACCAGTTCCGCGGCGTGACTTTCGGGACCATGCTTCGTGACGAGGCCTACCAGTTCATTCGTCTCGGCACCTTCATGGAACGCGCCGACAACACCGCACGCCTGCTCGACGTCAAATACCACCTGCTGCTGCCCAGCGCCGCCGATGTTGGCGGCGCTGTCGATTACTACCAGTGGAGTGCGCTGCTGCGCTCGGTCAGCGCGCTGAGTTCCTTCCGCCGCATCTATCGCGACCAGATCACTCCACTGCGTGTCGCCGAGTTGCTGGTGTTGCGCGCCGACCTGCCGCGCTCACTGCATGCCTGCATGAACGAAATCTACGAAATCCTGCAGGGCCTGTGTCGCAACGACGCGATGGAGCCGGAGCGCCTCGCTGGCGAGCTGCACGCGCAGTTCCACTATGGACGGGTTGAAAAAATCATGGCCACCGGCCTGCACGAATACCTGATGGAATTTCTTGAGCGTCTGGACCAGTTGCACAAGGAACTGAACAGTCATTTCCTCGTGCCTGAGGACTACGATCCGTCGCTACGGGTTCCGGCACGGACGGAAGCCGCCTGATCAGAGCATCAGTACACCTTCAACCTTGTCAGTGCGCCGCCGTTACCCTATGCTTCGCCAGCATCAAACAGCGAACAGAATGATTCATGACTTATTGCGTAGCCGTAACACTTGACTCCGGCATGGTTTTCGCCTCCGACTCCCGCACCAATGCCGGCGTCGACAACATCGCCAGCTTCCGCAAGATGTATATCTTCGAGAAGCCTGGCGACCGGGTGATCGTCATGCTCACCGCCGGCAACCTGTCGATCACGCAGAGCGCGATCAAGCTGCTCGAGGAGCACACGCGCAGACAAAACCAGCCGATGACCCTGATGAGCGCGGAATCGATGTATGACGTCGCCGACCTTACTGGTCAGGCGCTGCGTGATGTGCGCAACCGCAATGCCCCCTTCCTTCAGCAAAGCAATATCGATTCCAGCGCCTCGTTCATCGTTGGTGGCCAGATCAAGGGTGAAGAGCCGCGACTGTTCCATGTCTACAGCGAAGGCAATTTCATCGAATCAACCCCGGAAACCCTGTATTTCCAGATCGGTGAAAGCAAATACGGCAAACCAGTGATCGACCGGGTTATCAAAAGTGACACCAGCCTGCTGGAGGCGACAAAATGTCTGCTGGTATCTTTCGACTCGACGATGCGCTCGAACATCTCGGTCGGCTTGCCGATCGACCTGTTGATCTATGATCGCGACAGCCTCAAGGTGGGCTTTCGCCACCATATCGTCGAAAGCGATCCGTACTTCACGATGATCCACACCCAGTGGGGCGCCGGTCTGCGCAAGGTGTTCAGCGAGCTGCCCAACCCGGACTGGAATGTCGCCTCCTCACCTTAACCGCCAGTACATCGCGGGAGCAACGGCTTGAGCATCCACGTCGGCCTGCATCACCGCACAACCTATCGCTACGACCGACCGGTCAGCCTCTCAGCCCATCAGGTGCGGCTGCGTCCCGCCCCGCACAGTCGCACGCCGATCCTGTCGTACTCGCTGCAGGTCAAGCCCGCCGGCCATTTCATCAACTGGCAGCAGGACGTCTTCGGCAACTACATCGCCCGCTTCGTGTTTCCGGAAAAAACCACGGAACTGGAAATCACCGTCGATCTCGTCGCCGACATGACGGTGATCAATCCCTTCGATTTTTTCATCGAAGCCGAAGCCGAAAAATTTCCCTTCACCTACCAGGCCGACCTCGCCCGCGACCTGACCCCCTATCTCGCCATTGATGAGCGGGGGCCGTTGCTGATGCAGTGGCTGAAGGGCTTTCGCAAATCAGTGCCCGTCGGCATCACCACCATCGATTTCCTGGTCGAAATCAACCGCCGCCTGCAGCAGGACATCAGCTATCTGGTGCGAATGGAGCCCGGCGTGCAGAGCTGCGATGACACACTGGGCAAACGCAGTGGTTCCTGCCGTGACAGCGGCTGGCTGCTGGTGCAGCTGCTGCGCCACTGCGGACTCGCCGCGCGTTTTGTCTCTGGCTACCTGATCCAGTTGAAGGCTGACCAGAAGGCGCTCGACGGTCCCTCCGGCACCGAAAAGGATTTCACCGACCTCCACGCCTGGGCCGAGGCCTACATCCCGGGCGCCGGCTGGGTTGGCCTCGACCCGACTTCGGGTCTGCTCGCCGGCGAAGGACACATTCCTCTGGCCTGCACCCCCTCGCCGTCGAGTGCCGCGCCGGTGACCGGTGGTGTAGAGCCCTCCGAATCCACATTCGATTTCGAGATGAGCATCGCCCGCATCCACGAGGATCCGCGGGTCACCAAACCTTTCGACGGACCGCAGTGGAAGGCCGTTGACCGCCTCGGCCGGCAGATCGATGTCGAGCTCAAGGCCGGCGATGTGCGCCTGACCCAGGGCGGCGAACCGACCTTCGTCTCGATCGACGACATGGATGGCGTGGAATGGAGCACCGCTGCGCTGTCGGAAAATAAATGGCAGCTCGCCGAACAGCTGGCGTGGCGCCTGCGTGAACGTTTTGCCGATGGCGGGCTGGTGTTCTACGGCCAGGGCAAGTGGTATCCCGGTGAACCGCTGCCGCGTTGGGCACTGGGCATCCAGTGGCGCAACGACGGCAAAAAACTGTGGCAGGACCCTGCGCTGATCGCCGCGGCCAGCACCGCGGCGGATACACAGGCCGCCGATGCGCAGCGTTTTGCCGAAGCCCTGCTCGGTGTACTGAAACTGCCCGCAGCCAAACTGATGCCGGCCTGGGAAGACCCGTTGACCCATCTGAGCGAGGCAAAACGGCTGCGCGTACCCGGCGGCACGGCCGCGGCCTGGGTGCTGTCGCTGGGTGCCGATGAAAAAGGCTGGACCAGTACACCATGGCCGCTGCCCCATGACCTGCTGATCACCATCAACGGCGATTCCGCCGCCGGTTACCGCCTGCCGCTGAATGTGCTTCCCGAAAAACTCCCGGACGGCCGCAAGCTGGTGCGCACCGCACTGTGTGTCGAGGTGCGCGAAGGCCGGCTGCATGTGTTCATGCCGCCCTTCGAAAGTGCCGATCCGTATTTCCGCCTGGTCTCGGTGATCGAACAGGCTGCCGCAAAAACCGGGCTGCGGGTCCGCCTTGAAGGTTATCCGCCGCCGCACGACCCACGCATCACCGTGCTCAACGTGACGCCGGACCCCGGTGTGATCGAGGTCAACATCCATCCCGCGAAATCCTGGGATGAACTGGTGGCCAACACCACTGCGCTGTACGAGGAAGCGCGGCTGACACGGCTGGGCACTGAAAAATTCATGCTGGATGGCCGCCATACCGGCAGTGGCGGCGGCAACCACATCACGCTGGGGGGAGCCACGGCCGCCGACAGTCCGTTGTTGCGCCGCCCCGATCTGCTGCGCAGCCTGATCACCTACTGGCAGAACCACCCGGCACTGTCCTACCTGTTCTCCGGCCTGTTCATCGGCCCGACCAGCCAGGCGCCACGCGTCGATGAAGCACGCGACGACAATCTCTACGAACTTGAAATCGCGTTCCAGGAAATGGCGCGGCTGCAGGCCAGTGAAGGCCCTGCTCTTCCGCCGGAACTGACCGACCGCCTGCTGCGCAACTTCCTGATCGACCTCACCGGCAACACCCACCGCGCCGAATTCTGCATCGACAAGCTCTACACCCCGGCCGGCGGCAGCGGCCGCCTTGGACTGCTCGAATTCCGCGGCTTCGAGATGCCGCCGCATGCACAGATGAGCCTGGCGCAGATGCTGCTGCTGCGCGGTCTGGTCGCCTGGTTCTGGAAAGAACCATATACCGCAAAGCTGGTGCGCTGGGGCACGCAACTGCATGACCGCTTCATGCTGCCGCATTTTGTCGCCGCCGATTTCCACGACGTGCTGCAGGACCTGCGCCGCGCCGGCTACGCCTTCGAAGAGGCCTGGTACGCGCCCTTCCACGAATTCCGCTTCCCGCGCTACGGCACCGTCACCTACAACGGCATCGAACTCGAGCTGCGCCAGGCGATCGAACCCTGGCATGTACTGGGTGAGGAAATCGGGCTCAGCGCAACCTCGCGTTATGTCGATTCATCCGTGGAGCGGCTGCAACTGCGCGCTCGCGGCCTTGCCGAGTCACGCCATGTCATTACCTGCAACGGCCGCGCGTTACCGATGACACCAACCGGCACCCCGGGCGAATTTGTCGCCGGCCTGCGTTACGCCGCGTGGAACCCGCCCTCGGCGCTGCATCCCACGATTGATGTACATGCACCGCTGGTGTTTGATGTCGTCGATACCTGGAGCGGGCGCTCCATCGGTGGCTGCACCTACCATGTGTCACATCCCGGTGGACGCAACTACGAAACACTGCCGGTCAACGCCAACGAAGCCGAGGCGCGGCGCATTGCGCGCTTCTGGGATCACGGCCACAGCCCCGGGCCGATGCAGGTCGAACCGGAACCGCCCAATCCGGCATTTCCGCTGACACTGGACCTGCGCTGGCAACCGGCACCGGAAAAATTATCTAAGTAATTGTTTTTAAAGGTTTTTTTAACCTTTATCCAAACTACGACTTCAGCCCACCCAGCGCCGTGCATTGCGGAACATGCGCAGCCACGGCCCGTCTTCACCCCAGCCCTGCGGATGCCAGGAGTGCTGCACGCTGCGGAACACACGTTCCGGATGCGGCATCATGACGCTGAAACGGCCATCGGCGGTAGTCAGCCCGGTAATGCCTTGTGGTGAACCGTTGGGATTCAGCGGATAACGCCCGGTCGCAGCGCCGTGATGATCGACAAAGCGCAGCGCCACCAGCGGCTGCGCCGCGGCGAGGGCCGCGGCATCGCTGAACTCGGCATAACCTTCACCATGCGCCACCGCCACCGGGATGCGGCTGCCGGCCATGCCTTCAAAAAACAGCGACGGTGAAGCCTGCACTTCCAGCGTTACATAACGCGCCTCAAACTGCTCGGAACGGTTGCGCACAAAATGCGGCCAGCGCCCGGCACCGGGAATCAATTCATGCAGGTTGCTCATCATCTGGCAGCCGTTGCACACCCCCAGCGCGAAGCTGTCGTCACGCCTGAAAAAGGTTTCGAACTCGTCGCGTGCACGCGGATTGAACAGGATGGATTTGGCCCAGCCCTCACCCGCACCCAGCACGTCGCCATAAGAAAAGCCGCCGCAGGCGGCGAAACCCTTGAAATCCTTCAGGCTGACGCGGCCGGCGATGATATCGCTCATGTGTACGTCCACCGCGGCAAAACCGGCACGGTCAAAAGCCGCCGCCATTTCCACCTGGCCGTTGACTCCCTGCTCGCGCAGGATCGCCATGCGCGGCCGTGCGCCCCTGGCGATGAACGGCGCTGCGACATCTTCAGCCGGATTGAATGTCAGCTTCGGTGTGATGCCGGGATCAGCCGCATCAAGAATGCGGTCGTATTCCTGCTGCGCGCAGTCCGGGTTGTCACGCAACTGCTGCATGCGGAAGGTCGTTTCCGACCAGGCCCGGTGCAGCTCAATCCGCGATTCGTCGAACACCGTCTTGCCACCAGACTGCACCACCAGCCGGTCGCCGCCCTCATCTGCACAGATCACGGCGCCAATCACTGCGCTGCAATCGCCAAGTCCGGCAGCCTTCAGCACCGCCAGCACTTTCTCGCGGTCGCTGCGACGCAGTTGCAGCAGCGCGCCCAGTTCCTCGTTGAACAGTGCCGCCACCACGTCTTCGGACATATCCAGCCTGGCGCCACAGCGCGATGCAAACAACATCTCGCAGACCGTGGCGAACAGGCCGCCATCGGAACGGTCGTGATAGGCCAGCAGCAAACCATCACGGTTGAGTTGCTGGATCGCGTTGAAAAAAGCCTTCAGGTCGGCGGCATGGACCACATCCGGCACCGCGTCTCCGAGCTGGCCATGGACCTGCGCCAGCGCCGAAGCGGCAAGCCGGTTGCGGCCGCGGCCGAGGTCGATCAGCAGCAGCTCGGACTCGCCGCAATCGCGGCGCAGCAACGGTGTCAGCGTGCGCCGTGCATCCACCACCGGCGCAAAGGCCGACACGATCAGCGACAGCGGTGCAACCACTTCCTTGCGCGCATCGCCATCAAACCAGGTGGTCTTCATCGACAGGCTGTCCTTGCCGACGGGAATGCTGATACCCAACTCCGGACACAATTCCATCGTCACCGCACGCACCGTGTCGAACAGCGCGGCATCTTCACCCGCATGCCCCGCTGCCGCCATCCAGTTCGCCGACAGCTTGATGTCGCCAATGCTGGCGATTGCGGCGGCGGCAATATTGGTGATCGCCTCGCCCACGGCCATACGCCCCGAAGCCACGGGATCGAGCACCGCCAGCGGCGTGCGTTCACCCATCGCCATCGCCTCGCCACGCGTGGTGCCGAAACCCATCAGCGTCACCGCGACATCGGCCACCGGCACCTGCCAGGGTCCGACAAACTGGTCGCGCGCGGTCATGCCGCCTACCGTGCGGTCACCGATGCTGATCAGGAAGGTCTTGTCGGCCACCGTGGGCAGGCGCAGCACGCGATACGCGGCTTCGCGGATATTGATCGCCGTCGTGTCGAAAGCCGTACCCTGGCGATTAATACGCTTCACATCGCGCAGCATCTTCGGCGGCTTGCCGAGCAGCACCTCCATCGCCATGTCCACCGGATGATTGGCAAACACCCGGTCATGCACTTTCAGCTGACCATCGGCCGTGGCCTTGCCGACCACGGCAAAGGGGCAGCGCTCACGCTCGCACAAGGCACGGAAACGTTCGAGGTCGGCCGGCGCTATCGCCAGCACATAACGCTCCTGCGCCTCGTTGCACCAGATCTGCAGCGGCGACATGCCCGGTTCTTCGCTGGGCACGTCGCGTAATTCGAAATGCGCGCCGCGATGGGCCGTATGCGCCAGCTCCGGCAGCGCATTCGACAATCCGCCTGCGCCGACATCGTGGATCGAAAGGATCGGATTGGCTTCACCCAGCGCCCAGCAGCGGTCGATGACTTCCTGCGCGCGGCGCTCGATCTCGGGGTTGCCGCGCTGCACCGAATCAAAGTCCAGGTCTTCCTGGTTGGCGCCGGTGTCCATGCTCGAAGCCGCGCCACCACCAAGCCCGATCAGCATGCCGGGCCCGCCAAGCTGGATCAGCAGCGCGCCTTCGGGCAGGGCATTTTTGGCCGTGTGCTGCGCGGCGATATTGCCGAGGCCGCCGGCGATCATGATCGGCTTGTGGTAACCGCGCACCTCGTCGTTGACCCGCTGCTCGTAGCTGCGGAAATAACCGGTGAGGTTCGGGCGGCCGAATTCATTGTTGAATGAAGCGCCGCCGATCGGGCCATCGAGCATGATCTGCAGCGCCGAAGCGATACGCCCCGGTTTGCCGACAGGATTTTGTTCCCAGGCTTGTTCTGCACCGGGAATACGCAGGTTCGATACCGAGAAACCGGTCAGACCGGCTTTCGGCTTCGCACCACGGCCGGTAGCACCCTCATCACGAATTTCACCGCCGGCGCCGGTGGAAGCGCCGGGAAACGGTGAAATCGCCGTCGGGTGGTTGTGTGTCTCCACCTTCATCAGGATGTGGGTCAGCGCCCTGTGATAACCATAACCTCCACCATCCACCGGATAAAAGCGCTCGATTTCCGCCCCCTCGATCACCGAGGAATTGTCGGAATAGGCAACCACCGTGCCCTGCGGATTTTTTTCGTGGGTGGTACGGACCATGCCGAACAGCGAACGCTGCTGCCGTTCACCATCGACAATCCAGTCCGCATTGAAAATCTTGTGCCGGCAGTGTTCTGAATTGGCCTGCGCAAACATCATCAGCTCGACATCGGTCGGATTGCGGCCGATGCGTGTGAAATTTTCAAGCAGGTAATCGATTTCGTCCGGCGACAACGCCAGCCCCATCGTGGTGTTGGCCTGCACCAGCGCCTCGCGGCCGCCGCCGAGCAGATCAACACTGGCCAGCGGCTTGGGTTCGATGTGGCGGAACAGCGCATCGGCGGCATCGAAGCCGTCGAGCACCGATTCTGTCATGCGATCGTGGATCAGCGGCAG
>LNDW01000004.1 GCA_001464815.1 Betaproteobacteria bacterium Ga0077527
AAAGTTTTTTCAGATCCTGATCGAAAATACTTACCGTCAGTTTTACCGTCAGACTGAAACGCACCCCATCGATACACCGCAATACATATCGACAGATAATTATTATTTAATTCAATTATTTATAGTCTTTTTTCGACTGATCTAGATAGACGCTGAAGGACGCCGAATTATTCCCACTCGATGGTCGCCGGCGGTTTGCCCGAGATGTCGTAGACCACGCGGTTGATACCACGAACTTCGTTGATGATGCGGCTGGAAACCTTGGCCAGCAGGCTGTATGGCAATTCGGCCCAGTGCGCAGTCATGAAGTCGGTAGTCTGCACGGCACGCAGCGCAACCACATATTCGTAGGTACGGCCATCTCCCATCACGCCCACCGATTTCACCGGCAGGAAGACGGCAAAGGCCTGTGCGGTCTTGTCATACCAGCCGGCAGCGCGCAATTCATCGATGAATATCGCATCAGCCGCTCGCAGCAGGTCGGCATATTGTGCCTTGACCTCGCCGAGGATGCGCACACCCAGGCCGGGACCCGGGAAAGGATGACGGAACACCATGTCGCGCGGCAGACCCAGTGCCAGGCCAAGCTCGCGCACCTCATCCTTGAACAGCTCGCGCAGCGGCTCCAGCAGCTTCAGTTTCAGGGTGTCAGGGAGTCCACCGACGTTATGGTGGGACTTGATGGTGTGGGCTTTTTTGGTCTTGGCGCCGGCCGATTCAATGACGTCGGGATAAATCGTGCCTTGGGCCAGCCATTCTACATTCGGCAGCTTCGCCGCTTCGACCTGGAAGACTTCAACGAATTCGCGGCCGATGATCTTGCGCTTTTGTTCAGGGTCGGTGACCCCGGAGAGATGGCCCATGAACTGTGCTCGCGCATCGACATGCACCACCTTCACACCGAGGCTGCTGGCGAAGGTGGCCATCACCTGCTCCGCCTCGTTCAGGCGCAGCAGGCCGTTGTCAACGAATACGCAGGTCAGCTGCTTGCCGATGGCACGATGGATCAGCGCCGCCGCCACCGAGGAATCAACGCCGCCCGAAAGACCCAGCACCACTTCATCAGCGCCGACTGCATCACGGATGCGGGAAATCGCCTCGTCAACGTAGTTCGGCATGTTCCAGTCGCCGTGCAAGGCGCAGATGCCGGTCACGAAACGGTCGAGCAGCGCCCTTCCCTGTGGGGTATGTGTCACTTCGGGGTGGAATTGCACGGCGTAGAACTTGCGCTCTTCGTCAGCCATGCCGGCAATCGGGCAGGCTTCGTTGCTCGCCATCAGCTTGAAGCCCGGCGGCATTTCAATGACCTTGTCGCCGTGGCTCATCCATACATCCAGCAGGCCGTGGCCTTCGGCATTGCTGCGGTCCTGGATGTCGCGGAACAGCGCGGTATGGCCACGGGCACGCACTTCGGCATAACCGAATTCGCGCACCTTGCCCATCTCGACCTTGCCGCCCAGCTGCGCTGCCATTGTCTGCATGCCATAACAGATGCCGAGCACCGGCACGCCAAGGCTGAACACGGTGTCGGGCGCGCGCGGCGTGCTTTCCTCCCAAACCGAGGCCGGACCACCGGACAGGATGATGCCGGAGGGCTGGAAGTCGCGGATGAAATCATCGCCTGCATCACAGGGATGTAATTCGCAGTAAACGCGCAACTCACGCACGCGACGGGCTATCAGCTGCGTGTACTGCGAACCGAAATCGAGAATCAGGATTTTTTCGTGGCGCACGGCGGGACCATCAGGACTGAGTCAGGGATTGTGCTTCAGGCACCGGCGGCATGGCAGCCGCCGGCTGGTCATTCCACACGGTAATTCGGGGCTTCCTTGACGATCTGCACATCGTGCACATGTGATTCGCGGATGCCGGCCGAGGTGATTTCGACGAATTCGGCATCACGGTGCACGCTGTCGATGCCTGGGCAGCCGAGGTAACCCATGCTGGCACGCAGCCCGCCCATCAACTGATGGATCAGCGGTGCCACGCCACCCTTGTACGGCACCCGGCCTTCAACACCTTCGGGGACCAGCTTTTCGGTGTCGAGCTCGTCATGTTCCTGGAAATAGCGGTCGGCGGAGCCCTGCTGCATCGCCCCCAGCGATCCCATGCCGCGGTAGGACTTGTAGGAGCGCCCCTGGAACAGCTCAATCTCGCCCGGCGATTCTTCGGTTCCGGCAAACAGGCTGCCGACCATCACCGCATGGGCGCCTGCAGCAATCGCTTTGGCGATATCGCCGGAGTAACGGATGCCGCCATCGGCAATCAGCGGCACGTCGGTTTTTGCCAGCGCCTTGGCAACATTGGCTACAGCAGTGATCTGCGGCACTCCGATACCGGCGACGATTCGTGTGGTGCAGATCGACCCGGGGCCGATGCCAACCTTGACGCCGTCAGCGCCGTGGTCAACCAGTGCTTTTGCGGCCGCCGCAGTCGCAATGTTGCCGCCGATGACCTGAACCTTGGGATAACTGCGTTTGACCCAGCGTATGCGCTTCAATACGCCTTCGGAATGGCCGTGCGCGGTATCCACAACAATGACATCAACACCCGCCTCGACCAGAGCTTCCACGCGCTCTTCGGTACCCTCGCCGGTGCCCACTGCGGCGCCGACACGCAGGCGACCGAGTTTGTCCTTGCAGGCGTTGGGATGTTCAGAGGACTTCAGGATGTCTTTGACGGTAATCAGTCCGCGCAGCTCGAAGTTCCTGTTCACCACCAGCACACGCTCCAAGCGATGCTTGTGCATCAGGTTGCGCGCTTCCTCGCGGCCCGAGCCTTCACGCACGGTGACCAGACGGTCACGCGGCGTCATGATGTTCTTAACCGGCTGGTTGAGCTTGCTTTCGAAACGCAGGTCACGGTTGGTGACAATGCCCACCACCTTGCCGTTGGCGCCCACCACAGGGAGTCCGGAAATGCGGTGCTGGCGAGTCAGGGCCAGCACGTCACGCACGGTCATATCCTGGGTGATGGTGATCGGATCCTTGACGATGCCGCTTTCGAAGCGCTTGACCTTGGTAACCTCGGCAGCCTGCGCCTTCGGCGCCATGTTCTTGTGGACAATGCCGATGCCGCCTTCCTGGGCGATGGCAATCGCCAGGCGCGACTCGGTAACTGTATCCATCGCCGCTGACAGCAAGGGAATGTTCAGGGTGATGCCGCGGGTCAGCTTGGTTCTCAGGCTGACTTCTCGCGGGAGGATGGCGGAATGTGCCGGAACCAGCAGCACATCATCGAAAGTGAGTGCTTTCTGCACCACGCGCATGGGATGCGTCCTTCGCAAAGCGCGCATTATAGGCGCTGCGGACGGGGCGGTAAACCGAGGATCGTGTCAGATGTGTGCTAGTTGATTGACGCGCAAGGGTAAACTGGCTATTTTCCGAAGCCACTGCCGTGCATCCCGATGGCCGCAGCATGGCCGTGTCCCGCTCCTGCCCTAATGCAGCGGCCTGGCGCGAAATAACCGCATCACCATCCTTGCGAGGTGCTTCTCGTGATGAACAGAATAACTTCCCTGCTGCTGGCCCTGAGCTGTGCGCTGTCGGTATTTGATGCTCAGGCTCAGGTGCTGCGCTGTGTGGGCGCCGGTGGCCGCGTCGAGTTCGCCAATGTCTGCCCCCCGGGCACCAAGGCTGAACCCACTGGAATTCGCAATAACCCCGGGGCACCCGTGGCAGCACCTGGGCAATCCCTCGCAGAGCGCGGCGCAGATTTCCGCAAGCGCCAGGCAGAACAACAGGAGGCTGACAAAAAATCGGCACTGAAGGCACAGGACATGGCCGACCGCTCGCAGAACTGCACTGATGCCCAGGCCTATCTCAAATCGCTGCAGGCCGGTGCGCGTATCGTACGCACCGACCCCAAGACCGGCGAACGGGTGTTCCTTGAAGACGCCGACCGTCCCGGCGAAATCCAGCGCGCACAGCGCGCTGCAGACAGCAACTGCAACTGATTCAGCGGACGCGCGCCTTCGCTTTCAGGCGCGCCCGTCTCGCCTCTTTCGCCCCGATCAGCAGTGGCCGGTAGATCTCCACGCGATCGCCATCTGACAGCGAAACATGCCGCGAAACCACAACACCGTGTATTCCCGTCACTGCTTCTGTCTTTGAAATCTCGGGAAACTCAAATTCCAGGCCGGATTGGCGAATCGCATCGGCGACGGTTGCGCCTTCCGCCATTTCAAGTTCGAATTTCAGCTGGCGCCCTGGCAGGGCATACACCACAGTTACATTCATCAGGGTGCGTGAATCTGGTCGGCGCGCCGCAGAAAGGCATCCATCATCGACTCGGCGATATTGCTGAACAGCGGGCCGAACAGGCGATCAAGCAGCCCGCCAGAAAATTCATAACTCAGCCTGAAATCTATCCGGCAGCCAGATTCCCCCAGCGCGATGAATCTCCAATCGCCATCAAGGGTGCGAAACGGGCCGTCGACAAGGCGTAAGGTCATCAGCGACGGATAAGCCTTGCTGTTGCGGGTGGTGAAAGTCTGGCGGATGCCCCTGTAGTCAACGATGATCTCGGCCTCGGTAACCATTGCATCCCGGAAACGAACCCGCGTCCCGCCACACCAGGGCAGGAAGCCGGGGTAACTCTCGACATCGTCGACCAGATTAAACATCTGCTCTGCCGTGTAAGGCACCAGCGCGCTGCGTTCTACGGTCTTCAAGACTTTTTCCCCGGGGCTTGCTTCCGGCTCGCAGGTAAAATAGCGGCCATCACGAACCGGACCTGCAATGAGCATCATCCAGAATAAAAAAGCGTTTCACGATTATTTTATCGAGCAACGCTTCGAAGCGGGAATCGCCCTGGAAGGCTGGGAGGTCAAAGCCATACGTGCCGGCCGCGCTCAGATCAAGGAAGCCTACGTTATCATCAGCAATTCTGAGCTCTTCCTTGTTGGCTGCCATATCACTCCCCTGCAGACGACATCCACCCATGTGCTGGCGGACCCGACGCGCACGCGCAAACTGCTGCTGCACGCCGAAGAGATCAACCGCCTGATCGGCAGCGTTGAACGTGCGGGATACACTCTGGTTCCACTGGATCTGCATTACAGCCGCGGCCGCGTAAAGCTCGAGGTCGGGCTGGCCAAGGGCAAGAAACAGCATGACAAGCGCGCCACGGAGAAGGACAAGGAATGGCAGCGTGAACAGCAGCGTCTGCTGCGTGGCAAGAACTGAGCGGAAAACACGCTGCGGGAGAAATGGGGTGGCTGATGGGACTCGAACCCACGACAACCGGAATCACAATCCGGGACTCTACCAGCTGAGCTACAGCCACCTTCGATATAAAACAGACAGACCTTGAACCTGCCGCCGGAATCGCCGCTTCAGTCAATGATTAGTGGCGCGCCCGGCGGGACTCGAACCCACAACCCCCGGCTTAGAAGGCCGGTGCTCTATCCGGTTGAGCTACGGGCACCAAAACAGCCAAAAAACAGGCAGTTGGCGACCAGCAGGCCGGTGCCTGAGCCGGGCTGGTTTCGCCGATGAAGGCCGCCGAAACCGAAGGCGCGAATATACGCCAGCCCCGCTCCGAACGTCAATTCGGAAAACCTGTTTTTCCTTGCGACGGGGTGCGAATTCTGCTATTAAAGCTCTTTTTTTGAGCACGTTAAGCCGACTCATGGCCACCGAAATCCTGAAGAATTACCCCGCCTACAAGCCCAAGGGCAAAGAGGATTACATGAATGCCCGGCAGCTTGCTCATTTCCGCAAGATGCTTGAGGAAATGAAAATGGGTCTGTCGCAGGATATCGACCGCACCGTCCACACGATGCAGGACGAAGCGACGATCTTTGCCGATCCAAACGACCGCGCCAGTCAGGAATCGGACATGTCGCTCGAGCTGCGCAACCGTGATCGCGAACGCAAGCTGATCAAGAAAATAGCCGAAACGATTGCCCGCATCGATGCCAAGGACTACGGCTATTGCGACTCTTGCGGAGTCGAAATCGGACTGAAGCGGCTGGAAGCCCGCCCGACAGCCACGCTTTGTATCGACTGCAAAACACTCGACGAAATGCGCGAGCGTCAGGTCGCAAAATAAACCGCATCAGCGGCACCAAAACAAAAGGGGCCGATGGCCCCTTTTGTTTTGGTAAAAACCGTCTCGTCCGACGGGTTGCACTTGGCCCGGCTTTACTGGGCGGTGGCAGTTGCCTGCGCCTCTCCTGCAGCCGCCTTCATCGAAAGACGCAGGCGCCCCTTCTCGTCAGCTTCGATAACCTTGACGCGCACAACCTGGCCCTCTTTGAGGTGGTCGGCCACGCTGTTGACGCGCTCATTGGCAATCTGGGAAATGTGCAGCAACCCGTCGCGACCGGGCAGCACGCTGACAATAGCGCCAAAATCCAGCAACTTGAGCACCGTGCCTTCGTAGATACGACCAACTTCAACGTCTGCAGTCAGCTCCGCGATACGCTTGCGCGCATTCTCGCCGCCTTCAGAGGAAACGCAGGCAATGGTCACTGTACCGTCGTCCTGGATGTCAATCGTGGTGCCGGTTTCCTCGGTGATGGCTCTGATAACGGCGCCGCCCTTGCCGATAACGTCGCGGATTTTTTCGGGCTTGATCTTCATCGTGATCATGCGCGGCGCCCAGGCCGAGAGTTCGGTACGCGGAGCGTTGATCGCATCACGCATCCTCTCGAGGATGTGCAGCCGGCCTTCGCGGGCCTGAACCAGCGCGGCATGCATGATTTCCTTGGTGATGCCGGTGATCTTGATGTCCATTTGCAGCGCGGTGACACCATTTTCAGTGCCAGCCACCTTGAAGTCCATGTCGCCGAGGTGATCTTCATCACCAAGGATGTCAGACAGAACCGCAAAACGGTTGCCTTCCTTGATCAGCCCCATGGCAATGCCTGCGACCTGCGCTTTCAGCGGCACGCCGGCGTCCATCAGCGACAGGCAGCCGCCGCAGACCGAAGCCATCGAGCTTGAACCGTTTGATTCGGTGATTTCCGAAACCACGCGGATGGAATAGGCGAACTCCTCGGCAGTCGGCAGCACGGCAATCAGCGCTCGCTTGGCCAGACGGCCATGGCCGATTTCGCGGCGTTTCGGCGAACCGACACGGCCGGTTTCACCGGTGGAATATGGCGGGAAGTTGTAGTGCAGCATGAAGCGATCCCGGTATTCACCCTGCAGTGCGTCAATGATCTGCTCATCACGAGAGGTGCCGAGGGTGGAAACAACGATGGCCTGGGTCTCGCCGCGGGTGAACAGGGCGGAGCCATGGGTGCGAGGCAGCACGCCGGTGCGGATGGTGATCGGACGCACCGTGCGGGTGTCGCGGCCGTCAATGCGGGGCTCGCCATCGAGGATCTGGTTGCGGACGATCTTGGCTTCCAGATTGCCCAGTTCACCCTTCACCGTGTTAATCAGGTCGGCTGATGCATCCGCCGGCAGCAGCTCGGCTACCACCTTCTGGGTGATTTCCTTGATGCGTACGGTGCGTGACTGCTTTTGTTTGATCTGATAGGCGGCACGCAGTTCGGTTTCGGCGATCTGCGACATGCGTGAAATCAGTGCCTCGTCCCTGGCCGGCGGCGCCCAGTTGTATTCAGGCACGCCGATCTCGTCAACCATCTCGTTGATTACCTTGATCACGGCCTGCATCTGTTCATGACCAAACACCACGGCGCCAAGCATCACGTCTTCAGGCAGTTGCTGGGCTTCGGATTCAACCATCAGCACGGCCTGATCGGTTCCGGCAACCACCAGGTCAAGCTGCGAGGTTTTCAGTTCTGTCGCGGTCGGATTCAGGATGTACTGGCCGTTGGCATAACCGACGCGGGCGGCGCCGATCGGACCGCCGAAGGGCACGCCGGACAGTGCCAGTGCGGCCGATGCACCAACCATGGCCGGAATATCGGAATCGATTTCACTGTTCGACGACATCACGGTGGCGACAATCTGAATCTCGTTGTAGAAACCCTCGGGAAACAGCGGACGGATCGGACGGTCGATCAGGCGTGAAGTCAGGATTTCCTTTTCCGAAGGACGGCCTTCACGGCGGAAGAAGCCGCCGGGAATCTTGCCCGCGGCATAGGTGCGTTCCTGATAATCGACAGTCAGCGGGAAAAAATCCTGTCCCGGCTTGGCATTGCGCGCCGCCACCGCGGTGACCAGCACCACGGTATCTTCCATTGTCACCATAACCGCACCAGAGGCCTGGCGCGCAATTTCGCCGGTTTCCAGCGTCAGCTGGTGGCGGCCCCACATCAAGGTTTTCTTTACCGGATTCAAAATAGTCTTCCTTTGGTCAATTCCATCAGCTCAAAACAAAAAAGACCGCAAACGCGGTCTTCGGTAAGTCAGGTCCTGCTCAGCAGCGGGCAGCCCTCAGCGACGTCACAAGGCAAGTCCGCCCGGACCTGCGCATGCAAACCGTGGTGTCGCATTTCATGCCGCTGTTTCCTTCAAAAGCGTTTCCCACCCAGCGTTACTTGCGCAAGCCGAGACGCTCGATCAGCGCCTTGTACTGCTCGGACTTGGTGCGTTTCAGGTAATCCAGCAGCTTTCGCCGCTGGCTCACCATGCGCAGCAGGCCGCGCCGGGAATGGTGATCCTTGGTGTGAGCCTTGAAATGCTCGGTCAGGTCGGTAATACGCGCAGTCAGCAGCGCGACCTGGACTTCCGGTGAACCGGTGTCGCCTTTCGCACGCTGAAAATCATTCAATACTTGCGCTTTTTGCGCAGTGGTCACAGCCATCGTAGTCTCCAACGAAAAAACACGTTATTTTACCCGTTAAGCTGCGGATTACTCAAGGGGTTTTCCGTGGCATTGGCTTCATCCGCGGCCATCAGGCGTACCGCGCGCAGCCCCGCGGCGGAGGCTTCGCCTACCCCCAGAAAACGT
Organism: Betaproteobacteria bacterium Ga0077527; assembly: GCA_001464815.1. GTDB lineage: Bacteria > Pseudomonadota > Gammaproteobacteria > Burkholderiales > SG8-41. The sequence goes on from LNDW01000004.1 coordinate 8,872, forward strand.
CCATTGGCCTCGTATAAGCGGTAAAACCCGGGCTCCCGGATAACACGGGATACCTGTTGGCCCCTGACCATGCTTGCCGCATCCGTTGCATCCAGGATGCACGGCTCAAGCGCTGCCGCGAATGCATCCGAGGGCAGCAGGCATTGCTGTCGATCCCGGGGAGGCAACGCCTCCAGGGCCTGCAGGCTGATCGCCTGCGCCAATCCATAGCCGCCAGTGGCCTCGCGGGTCAACGCAACCAGATGGGCACCACAGCCCAGTGCTTCACCCATGTCTTCGGCCAGTACCCGGATATAAGTGCCCTTGCTGCAGCTCAACCGGATAGTAAAAATATCCCATTTAAAATCAATGAGTTGCAATGAATCTATGCGTATCGTTCGGGATTGCCGCTCCAAGGTCACGCCGGCACGTGCATAGGAATACAGCGGGCGCCCGTCAACCTTGAGTGCAGAGTGCATGGGCGGCATCTGCTGCTGCTCCCCAAGGAAGCGCGGCAGTATGGCTGCCACAGCACCGGCATCAACGGCAACCGGACGCTGCAACAGGACTTCACCTTCGGCGTCACCCGTCGTTGTGGTTACCCCTAGGCGCAGGCTGGCACGGTAGGTCTTGTCTGCATGCAGCAGGAAACGCGTGTATTTGGTGGCTTCGCCAAGTCCGATCGGAAGTAATCCCTCAGCCATCGGATCCAGGGTTCCGGTGTGGCCAGCCTTGGCTGCGTTGAGCAAGCGTTTGGCACGGGATACCGCCTGTTGTGAAGTCAGGCCTCGCGGCTTGTCGAGCAGCAGCACGCCGTTGACCGGCGAACGAGAACTCACGAGCGCGGTTCTTGGCCGGAGCTTCCCGAAACCGCCTGGTCGATCAGTTCCGAGAGGCGCATTCCGCGTTCAACAGAAATGTCGTAGATGAAACGCAACTGCGGCACGGTTCGCAGTTTCAGGCGCTGCGCGAGTTCACTGCGAAGGAAGCCGGTGGCGTGATTGAGCGCCCGAACCGCCGCCTCCTGCTGAACGGGTTCGCCGAGGGCGGTAAAGAACACCTTGGCATGGGCGTTATCCTGCGAAACCTCAACGTCGGTGATGGTCACCAGGCCGACACGCGGATCCTTAAGTTCCAGCCGGATGATTTCCGACAGCTCGCGCTGAATCTGGTCGGCAATACGGCGGCCACGTGGAAAATCCTTCGGCATCGATGAGCAGCCACGTCCGCCTTACAGCGTTCGCGCGACCTCGACCACCTCGAACACTTCGAGCTGGTCACCTTCCTTGATTTCGTTGAAATTCTTCAGCGAAAGGCCGCACTCGAACCCGGCTTTTACCTCACGCACGTCATCCTTGAAACGTTTCAGCGAATCAAGCTCGCCTTCATGGATCACCACGTTGTCGCGCAACAGGCGGATACGTGAACCACGACGGATCAGCCCTTCGAGCACATAACAGCCGGCAACGGCGCCGACCTTCGAAATGCGGAATACCTGGCGGATCTCGACCAACCCCACCGTGCTTTCCTTTTTCTCGGGCGAGAGCATGCCGGTCAGGGCTGCCTTCACTTCATCGACCGCATCATAAATGATGTTGTAGTAGCGGATGTCGACCCCATTGCCTTCGGCGAGCTTGCGTGCCGCTGAATCGGCACGGGCATTGAAGCCGACTATGACCGCTTTCGAAGCCAGAGCAAGGTTGACATCTGATTCAGTGATGCCGCCCACAGCTGCATGAACAATATTGACCTTGACCTCGTCCGTGGAAAGCTTGCCCAGCGCATGGGCCAGACCTTCATAAGATCCCTGGACATCGGCCTTGATGATCATCGACAGCGTCTTAACCTCGCCTTCGGTCATCTGGTCGAACATGTTTTCCAGCTTTGCCGCCTGCTGCTTGGCCAGTTTAACGTCGCGGTACTTGCCCTGGCGGAACAATGCAATCTCACGTGCCTTGCGTTCGTCGCCGAGTACCATGACCTCGGCTCCGGCCTGCGGCACGTCGGACATGCCTAGAATTTCAACCGGAATCGAGGCGCCCGCGGATTCGATTGTCGCGCCGGATTCATCGAGCATCGCACGGACCCTGCCGAATACCGCACCGGCAAGCACGATGTCGCCACGTTTGAGTGTTCCCGATTGCACCAGCACGGTGGCCACCGGACCACGCCCCTTGTCGAGCCGCGATTCAACAACAATACCCTTTGCCGGCGCATCTTTCGGGGCACGCAGTTCGAGCACCTCGGCCTGCAACAGCACACGTTCGAGCAGGCTGTCGATACCCTGGCCGGTGCGGGCCGAGACCTCGACAAACTGGGTGTCACCGCCCCATTCCTCGGGCACGACTTCATGGGCTGCCAGATCCTGTTTGACGCGCTCGGCATTGGCTTCGGGTTTATCAATCTTGTTCAGTGCCACAACAATCGGCACCTTGCCGGCCTTGGCATGATGTATCGCCTCTGCGGTCTGGGGCATCACACCGTCATCTGCGGCGACCACCAGGATCACCAGGTCGGTGACCTTGGCGCCACGCGCACGCATTGCAGTGAATGCCTCATGCCCCGGCGTGTCAAGGAAGGTGATCATGCCGCGCGGGGTTTTTACATGGTAGGCACCGATGTGCTGGGTGATGCCGCCGGCTTCGCCGCTGGCAACCTTGGCCCTGCGGATGTAGTCGAGCAGCGAGGTTTTGCCGTGGTCGACGTGCCCCATCACCGTGACGACCGGCGCGCGCGGCTCAAGCTTGAGTTCGCCGTGGCTTGCTGGTTCGCTGGACTCGGTCAGATAGGCATCAGGCTCGTCGAGTTTCGCCCGCTTCGCCACATGCCCCATCTCCTCAACCAGAATGATCGCCGTGTCCTGATCAAGCACTTGGTTGATCGTGGCCATGGTTCCGAGTTTCATCAACGTCTTGATGACCTCTACCGCCTTGACCGACATCTTGTGCGCAAGGTCGGCGACGGTGATGGTTTCCGGAACAAGCACCTCGCGAACCATGGGTTCGGTCGGCGCATTGAAGCCGTGCTGACCATCACCTTCCTGTTTGTGGGTGGTGCGATGCACCTTGCGTTCGCGCCAGCCCAGGCCGCCGCTGGCGTCGCCTCTGGTCTTGATGCTGCGCTTGCGCGCGGTGGGATCCTGCCAAACCACCTGTTTGGCTGGTTTTTTCGCACTTTTCTTGCTTTTCTCGGCGGCGTCACTCGCAGGGACCGCCGGTTTGTGCAAGGTGCCCTCGACCGCGGCAGGCTGCTGTTCCGCAGCAGCTTCAGAAACTGCTGCTGTTGCCGCCGTTTCAGCCTTGACTGCGGCGGCTTCGGCGTCAGATTCGGCTTTCCTGCGCTTCTTGGCGACATCATCGGCCTGACGCGATGCGAGTTCAGCCTGCTTGCGCGCCTCTTCCTCGCGCAGTGCCAGTTCGGCGGCATCGATGATCGGTTTCGGCGCCTCTGCGACTTTTTCCGGCTCGTTGGCTTCGCGCTTGACCAAAACGCGCTTTTTCCGCACTTCGACCTGGATCGTACGCGCCTTGCCGGTGGTAGCGTCAGCCTTCTTGATCTCGGTGGTCTGGCGCCGGGTCAACGTGATCTTCTGTTTGGCTTCCTTGGCACCATGCGCCTCGCGCAGGTGGTCCAGCAGCTGGGTCTTGTCCTTTTCGGTGAGGCCGGCGTCTTCGGTCAGCGCCTTCTTTACCCCTGCCGCCTGGAGCTGCTCGATCAGCAGCTCCGGCTGCACACCGAGCTCCTTGGCGAATTCCTTAACTTTGATCTGGGCCATGGCCGGTTACTTTTCTTTTCTTCGAAATATCAGGCGTTGGATTCTGCAAACCACGGTGCGCGGGCGGCCATGATCAACGTCTTGGCTTGCTCGGCGTCAATCTCGGTCAGCTCGACCAGGTCGTCGGTGGCGAAATCGGCTAGATCCTCCTGCGTGGCAACCCCTTTGGAGGCGAGCAACCTCGCAGTGTCGTGATCCATGCCTTCGACCTTCATAAGGTCTTCGATGTCGTGCTCGACTTTTTCCTCGCTGGCAATGGCCTGCGTCAGCAGGGCATTGCGGGCGCGGCTGCGCAGTTCGTTGACTGTAGCCTCGTCGAAAGCCTCGATTTCGAGCATCTCGTTGAGCGGAACGTAGGCCACTTCTTCCAGCGTTGAAAATCCTTCCTGCACGAGAATGTCTGCAACCTCCTCGTCGACGTCGAGCTTTTCCATGAACTCACCGCGGGTGCGCGAGGTTTCCTCTTCAGATTTTTTCTGCGCGTCGGCTTCTGTCATCAGGTTCAGTTCCCAGCCGGTCAGCTCCGCGGCAAGGCGCACGTTCTGGCCGCTGCGGCCGATCGCCTGCGCGAGGTTTTCCTCGTCGACAACGATGTCCATGCTGTGCTTTTCCTCGTCTACGACGATGCTGGTGACTTCTGCGGGCGCAAGTGCATTGATGACAAACTGCGCCGGATCCGGATTCCACAGGACGATGTCGACGCGCTCCTGTGCCAGTTCGGCGGTGACGGCCTGCACTCGAGAGCCGCGCATGCCGACACACGTGCCGATCGGATCTATGCGCGAATCCTTGGAGTGCACGGCGATCTTGGCGCGTGAGCCGGGATCTCTGGCCGCGCCCTTGATCTCGAGCAGGCCCTCCTCAATCTCGGGCACTTCAAGCTCGAACAGCCGGGCGATGAACTCCGGGGCGGTGCGTGACAGCATCAGGTGCGGGCCGCGCGCGAGGCGGTCGACTTTCCACACGAACGCGCGAACACGGTCACCGAGACGCAGGTTTTCCTTGGGTATCATCTGGTCGCGCGGCAGCATAGCCTCTAGACGGCCGGACTCGACGATGGCATTGCCGCGCTCCATGCGCTTGATCACGCCGGTGACAAGATGCTCCTTGCGTGCCAGGAAATCGTTGAGGATTTGCTCGCGCTCGGCATCACGGATTTTCTGTACGATGACCTGCTTCGCAGTCTGTGCGCCGATGCGGCCGACTTCCATGCCTTCAAGCGGTTCCTCGATGAAATCACCGATCTCGTATTCGGGATCCTCCTCCTGCGCCTCGTGCAGCTTGTACTGGCGGGAAGGCACCTCGATTTCCTCATTCTTGACCACTTCCCAGCGGCGGAAGAACGAGAATTCTCCAGTGACACGGTCAACCGAGGCCCGGATTTCCACATCATCGGTGAATTTTTTCTTGGCCGCCGATGCCAGGGCAAGTTCAAGCGCGCCGAACACGATTTCCTTGTCGACGTTCTTTTCCCGACCCAGTGCATCCACCAGCAGCAGAATTTCGCGATTCATTTCCCTCTCCCGCTTACAGCGCCGGCATCAGCCGCGCCTTGTCCACGTTGCCCAAATCCAGCTTTAACAGCCGCCCTTCGACTTCGAGGCTCAACTTGCCTGCCTCGGCTCCGCGCAGCACACCGACAAAATTACGCTGACCTTCCAGCGGCACCCGCAGTTTCAGCTTCGCCTTTTGTCCGGCAAAGCGCGCAAAATCCTTCTCCATTCGCAACGGCCGGTCTAGCCCTGGCGAGGACACTTCAAGGCGGTCGTAAGCCACCTTCTCAACCGTGAACAACCTGCTGAGATGATTGCTCACCAGCGCACAGTCCTCGACCATGATGCCGCCCGGTTTGTCGATGAACACCCGCAGCAGCCCCCCCTTGGCCGACCGTTCGAGGTCAACCAGTTCGTAGCCCAGACCAGCCAGCGTGCTGTCAAGCAAACCCTGTAAATCCATGCAAATCCTTGCCACAAACAAAAAATGGGCGACTCGCCCATCATTCTTGTGACTTTCCCTTTGAGTCCGTTGCGCCAATGCGCAGCAGAACTTTGAAGTATAACAAAAAAAGCCCAATCGTCCAATAAACACCTGGATTGCAGTATCTGGGTCGCTATGTCATTTTTTTTAAAAAACAGATAGTTATTGCATTTTTTACGATCTGGTGGCGGATCGCGTCATGGCATTGACTTGCAGTGTCTAGATTACTGTATATAATTACAGGAATCACCTCACATTGCGGACCAAGCCATGCAAACCCAGGTCGATCCAGCCAAGACACTGACACCACGCCAGGAGGAAATCCTGCGCATGATCGAGAACCACCTCGAGCATTCGGGTTTTCCGCCAACCCGCGCCGAAATCTGTGCTGCCATGGGCTTCAGTTCTCCCAACGCCGCGGAAACCCACCTGAGAGCCCTCGAACGCAAGGGGGTCATCGAAATGACTTCGGGCGCCTCACGTGGCATTCGCCTCACCCAGTCCCAGTCCGCCACCTACTCACTGCCCGTGATTGGCCGGGTTGCCGCAGGAAGCCCAATGCTGGCCGAAAACAATGTCGAGCAGCACTGCAAGGTCGATCCGGCTCTGTTTGACCCCCCCGCAGATTACCTGCTGCGGGTTCGCGGCATGAGCATGCGTGACGCCGGCATCCTAGAGGGCGACCTGCTGGCCGTACATCGCACCAACCAGTTCCGCTCCGGCCAGATTGTTGTCGCCCGCCTGCAGGATGAAGTCACGGTCAAACGCATCCAGCGCAACCGAAACAGCGTGGAACTGATTGCCGAGAATCCCGACTTCGCACCGATCGTGGTCGACCTGAAACGCGACCCGCTTGAAATCGAGGGCATTGCCGTCGGTGTCATCCGCAACGGCAAATCGTTTTAAATCCGAGTTGGAGATTGGGTTGAGGAGTCAACCAGATCGGGGAATACCGGCAGTTACAACCCAGGCCCGGTATGCAAGCTACTGCTCGGCGATGCGCCGCCCGTAATCGCCGATGGCCTTGACCATGCGGTCCAGTTCGGCGTCCACCTTCTGCTTGGCGTCCGCATCCAACGGATAACAGAGCAGTGAAAGATCGTCGAACTGACCGGATACACGAGGCTCGCTGGCGTATACCAGTTTGCGCTGTGTATTCTGCACGGTGGGCACCTGCATGAACTCCCGTCCGTCTTCCCAGTAGATCGATAAGGTGATGATCTGGGTGTTGAGACGCAGGAGACGGACAATGAACTCGAAGCGCACGGTGTGCATGCCTTTCGAACGCATCTCAATCAATCGTTGTGGCGTCAGCGGTGTTCCCTGCTTTAACGCAACAACTGTTTCCTGATCACTCAAACGCATCTCCGATCCACCCCTGATAACGGACAATGTTAAGTTTGCCGTCCCGGAAGCAGACACTCAAATCTACCAAAATGACAAGTTTGCCATCAATTGGACTAATTAAAACACAAAATTAGTCCAAAAAAACAGTGTTCAGCAATGGATACCTGATAAAAAACCGCAGACATTACCGGGTTATTTTGTTCTAGACGCGCTCGAGTATTGCAGCCATACCCTGGCCGCCACCGATACAAAGTGAAACGAGGGCATATTTCCCACCGCTGCGGTGCAACTGGCGTGCCGCTGTAAGCGCGATACGCGCACCTGAAGCACCAAGTGGATGACCGACAGCAATGGCGCCGCCATTCGGGTTCACACGTTTGTCGTCGAAAGCGACGCCGAGCCCTTTCAGGCAGCCCAGCACCTGTGCGGCAAAAGCTTCATTGATCTCGATGATGTCCATGTCCTTGATCGTCAGGCCGACCCGGGCCAGCGCTTTTTGCGAGGCGGCAACCGGACCAATACCCATGATGTCGGGACGTACACCCATCGCCGCAGTGGCAATGATGCGGGCCAGCGGCTTGGCGCCGGCTTTTTCGCCCGCGGCAAGTGAGCCGAGGACCAGTGCCACGGCACCATCGTTGACACCGGAGGCATTACCCGCGGTGGTGACTCCACCTTCGTAAAGCACCTTCATCTTGGCCAGCGTGGCCATGTCGGTGGTCGGGCGCGGATGTTCGTCTTCGGAGACCGCAGGCACCGGACCCTTGCGGCTCGGCGGCATTTCCACCGGCGCGATTTCACCGGCGAAGAAACCCTCGCCCTTGGCGGTGGCGTATTTCTGCTGTGAAGACAGTGCAAAAGTGTCGGCCTGTTCGCGGGTGATGCCGAATTCGCGGGCCATGTTGTCCGCAGTTTGCGGCATCTGGTGATTGCCGAACTGCTTGTCGAGTTTAGGGTTCGAGAAACGCGGGCCGATGGTGCTGTCGAACATCTTGATGCCGCGATCGAAGGCCATCTCGGAGCGGCCGATGACGATCGGCGAACGGCTCATGCTTTCGACGCCGCCGACAATGAACACATCACCCTCACCGGCCGAGATCGAGTGCGCGGCATGGGCCAGTGCACCGAGGCCGCTGGCGCAGTTGCGCTGCAGAACCGTGCCCGGAATCTCGATCGGGAAACCGGCCGCGAGGCCGGCATGGCGCGCCACACAGCGGCTGTCCTCTCCACCCTGGTTGCCGCAACCGACGACGATGTCCTCAACCTGTTCGATCTTGAATTTCGACTTCGCCATGACGTTTTTCATGACGTCGGCAAGCAGGTCATCGGGACGGACTTTGGCGAGAGCGCCGGCATGGCGGCCGAAGGGGGTGCGCAGACCTTCGTAGAGATAGGCGTCGAGCATGATTTTTTCCTCTTCCTTGGATGAAGTCGATCTGGTTTTGGCCTGATTCGATCAGGGTTCCGGGGTCAGCAGCGAAACACCCAGCTGCGCACGGCGGCGCATCCAGATATTCGGGCGGTAACGCGGATCAGCGTAAATGGTGTTCATGTTGGCGAGCACGCGATGGATACGTTCAACGCCGACGACATCACCGAATTTCAGCGGGCCGTTCGGATAGTTGAGTCCCAGCGTGACCGCCTTGTCGATGTCGGCCGGGTGGGCGGTGCGGCTTTGCGCGATCGAGCAGCCGATGTTGACGACCATCGCCACGATGCGCTGTGCGATGAAACCCGGGCTGTCGCGGCATACGGTCACCGGCACGCCGTCGGATGCGAGCAGGCCGTGCGCGGTCTCCTTCACCTTGGCGTCGGTCAGCGGCGTGCCCATGATGGTGCGGCGCTTGACCATCGGGAACAGCGTATCAACCGCGACGGTGCGCTTCGGATCCAGCCCCTCTTCCACTGCACAGGTCGTGGCGTCCTTGCCCACCGGAGTGACCAGAATCAGCGCGTCCGCGGAAGGCTTCGCACCACTTTCGATGCTGGCACCAAGCTTGGTCAGCAGTGCGGTCAGCACCTCATGTCCCGCCGGCTCGGCCTTGCTGATCCAGACACTTTTCGGCTTCGCAACCGGTGCCGGTGCTTCCGGCGCGACGACCGGCTTCATCTCGGCGTCGTAGTTGTAAAAACCCTTCTTGCTTTTGCGGCCCAGCACACCGGCTTCGTAGCGTGACTGCATGATCGTGCTCGGGCGGTAGCGCTGTTCCTGGAAAAACTGGTTGTAGATCAGCACCGAAGCCGGCTGGGTCACATCGAGGCCGGTCAGTTCCATCAACTCGAAGGGCCCCATGCGGAAACCACCAACATCGCGCATCACGCGGTCGACATCAACAAAAGAGGCGACGCCTTCATACACCAGATGCGAGGCCTCCAGTGTGAAGCCGCGGCCGACCTGATTGACCAGGAAGCCCGGCGCATCAGTAAGGCGCACTGCTTCGCGCGTCATCCGTTTGCCGATCACCATCAGCGCTTCGGAAACCCAATTCTCGGTGAGCAGGCCATCGATGACTTCAACCAGCTTCATCAGCGGCACCGGGTTGAAAAAATGCAGGCCGGCAAAACGCTGGGGGGTCTTCAGCTTGGCGGCGATGGTGGTCACCGACATCGAAGAGGTGTTGGTGGCAAGGATGCAATCGGGCGTGACGATGCCCTCAAGCTCGGCGAACAGCGCGCGCTTGGCATCGAGGTTCTCGACGATGGCCTCAACGACCATATGGCAGTCCTTGAAGTCGGCCAGCGACTGCGCAACCCGGATCCGCGACACTGCAGCATCGGCATCTGCCTGGGTCATGCTGCCTTTTTCGGCGGCACGCGCCAGCATTTTCGCGACAAAGTCGCGGGCCTCTTCCGCCGCGCCGGGGCGCGTGTCCATCATCGTCACGTAAAGACCGCCGGCCACCGACACCTGGATGATGCCGCGACCCATGGCACCGGTGCCGATCACCCCCACCCGCAGATCGCTGCGATTTGCATCAAATCCCATGGTCAACCTTTTATCAATTAAATCAATAGCTTATATGATAAATAACGATTATCGGCCTTTGAACACCGGCTTGCGCTTCTCGGCAAAGGCAGCCTGGCCTTCCTTGTAGTCCTCGCTCTTGTAGCAAATGTCGACCATGCGCTGGAGTTTTTCCAGATCGCGTTCGGCCGGGGGCTTGCCGTATTCGATCAACGAAGCTTTCACCGAAGCCAGGGTCAGCGGCGCGTTGCCGGCGATGGTTTTGGCGTAATCGAGGGTGTACTGCTCCAGCTCGGCAGCGGCCACCACGCGATTGACCAGATTCATCTGCAGTGCTTCCTGCGCATTGAACTGGCGTGCGGTGAAAAAGATTTCGGCGGTGAACTGCGGGCCCACCACATCAGTCAGCCGCTTGACGCCGACAAAACGGTAGCCCAGGCCAAGCTTGCCGGCGGGCACGCCGAACTTGGCGTCATCGGCTGCAATGCGGATGTCGCAGTTGACCGCGATCGCCGTGCCACCGCCGATGCAGTAGCCGCGAACCATCGCGATGGTCGGCTTCGCGCATTCCTGCAGGGCTTTGCTCGCGTCGTCGGCGGCCTTGTTGTAGGCCGCAACCGCGTCTTCGCTGCTGCGCTTTTCCTTGAACTGCGAAATGTCGGCGCCGGCGACAAAGGCTTTCTCGCCCGCGCCTTTCAACACGATCACGCCGACTTCGGGATCAGCGACAAACTGGGCCAGCAGCACCGGCAGGTTTTGCCACATCTCGAAGGACACCGCATTGTGGCGCGCCGGGTTGTTGAAGGTGATCCAGCCGATGCCGTCTTTTTTCTCGGCCAGCAGGCGATCGTTGGGGGCAGTGGGTGCGTTCATGGGCGTCCTCAAAGGTTCAGAATGTGACACTCATTCAGTGTCTTGGCAGGTCAAACCAGTCAAAAACAGGACGCTTATTTTAACCGAAGGACCCGCCACTTACCTCCCCCGCAGCCTACAGCAAATCAGTTGCCGGGCTCGGGCATGCCGTTGCGCAGCAGGTCGCGTGCGATGAACCAGCGGTGGACTTCACTGGGCCCCTCAAAAATGCGGAATACCCGGCAGGAGCGCGCGATGAATTCCAGCGGAAGGTCTTTCGACACGCCCATGCCGCCCAGCAACTGGATCGCGCGATCGGATACACGCGCGATCATCTCGCTGCCCTGCAGCTTGACCATTGCCGCCTCGCGCCGCCAGTCGGTTTCGCCCTGATCCATCTTCACGGCCAGCCGCCAGGTGATCCAGCGCACCATTTCCATTTCCTGCCAGCTGTCGGCAAGCCACCACTGCACCTGCTGGCGTTCGGCGAGCAGCGCGCCGAAGGTTTTGCGCTCGTTGGCCTGCTTGATCATGATGTCCATGCAGCGCCGCGCGTAGCCCAGCGAACGGCAGGCGATTTCCATGCGTCGTACGCCAAGCCGGTTCTGCATCGGCGCGAAACCCTTCCCGACCTCCCCCAGCACCTGGTCATCGGACAGTTCGACGTTGTCGAAAAACACTGCATAGGGGGCGTGTTCGCCCATGGTGTTGAACACCGAGGGGATCGACAGGCCTTTTGTGCCCTGATCCACCAGAAAGGCGGTGATGCCGCCACGCGAACCCTTCGCCGGATCGGTCACCGCCATGACGATGATGAAGTCAGCCTTGCGTGCGCCGCTGATCCAGATCTTCTGGCCGTTGAGTACCCATTTGCCGTTCCTGTATTCGGCGCGGGTTTTCATGCCGGCAGGATCAGAGCCCGCGCCCGGCTCGGAAATCGCGATCGCGCTTTTTTTCTCGCCGCTGGCATAAGGCAGCAGATATTTGCCCACCTGCCCGCCTTTACAGGTCTCACGCAGCATCCACAGGTTCGGGCTGTCCGGCGGCAGCACGAAGGGCACGATGCTGGTCTTCAGCTCCTCGATCACCACCGCCTTGGCCAGCATGCCCATGCCCTGACCACCGTATTCCTCGGGCACATCAAGGCCATAGAGGCCGATCTCCTTCGCCTTCGTGGAAAGATGTTTCTCCGCGTCGGGGTCAATCAGCGGTGCATCGGTCAGACCGCGCTCGGCCTCGCGCTTGATTACGTCTCGCTCCAGCGGCAGCAGTTCCTCGCGCACAAAACGAGCAACGGTGTCGCGCAGCATGCGCAGTTCTTCGGGCAATGTGAAATCCATCATGTCCTCCTTTGATTCCGTTCAATTTTTTGATCGGGCCGCCTCATTGCAGCACCATCAGCCAGTCCACCGCCGTCGCGCCCTGCGGACCGGCGAGCACCGGATTGAGGTCCAGTTCGCGCAGCCGTGGTCCTGCCGCCGCGCCGA
>LNDW01000005.1 GCA_001464815.1 Betaproteobacteria bacterium Ga0077527
GATCCGTGTGCTTGTACGGAGACGGACGTTTGCTGCTCGTCGGAATGGCACAAGACTGGCATAAGCGCTGTTGCCAGACCCTGCAGAGGCAGGACCAGCAGCAGCACCGCAAACACGATATGTTTGAGTCGATTGTGCATATGTCGCAAGTCTATAAGAAAACGCTCACAAACCGCAATTAAGACTGGCAGTTTGACAAAAAGTGCCAGTATTTTTTTAGAGAAAGGGACTTCATGCCGGTTTTTGCCGGGTATCAGTCCCTAGCTCAAAAGGGAAACTCACCACGGCAGTCAATCCCGTTCCAGTTCGCCCGTCTTCCAGGCTCAGCCGGGCGCCAAGACGCTCAGCAGCCCGGTGGGCGATGGCAAGCCCAAGGCCGGTTCCGGAGGTTTCGGAGACATTGTCGCCCCTGTAAAAACGGGCAAAGGCTTTGTGGCGCACGTCCTCGGACATCCCGGGGCCGGTATCTGAAATCGTGATTTCCGCGCCCTTGTCCGATGTGCTCAGTTCGATGGTTATCGCCCCATTTACAGGGGTATACCGGATCGCGTTATCGACCAGATTACGCAGCAATGCACGCAAGCTGGTCGCATCTCCACTGATGGATGCCGGGGTATTGGCATTCAAGGTTAATCTGAGCGATTTGGCTGTCGCATGTGGTTGCAGCTCCTCGTATATTCCCGTGATGAATTCCTGAAGCCGGATCGTTTCGGTTGGCGCCCCGTAATCCGGGTCCAGCCGGGCGAGGGTAAGGATTTGTTCTATCAGCCGGCTGATGCGGCTTACACCCTGACGGATGTCGGCAATCAACTCTGCCCGTCCGGACTCTTCACGGGTGGATTCCAGCAGTTCCAGTTGTAATTGCAGTGCGGTGACCGGTGAGCGCAATTCATGGGAGGCATCGGCTATGAATTCGCGTTCAACCTTGAGCGCTCGATCCAGCCTGCCCAGAAGGTCGTTCAGTGAGTAGACCAGAGGCATGATCTCTGAAGGGCGGCCGGACAGGCTCAGCGGAAGCAGCACCTTGGGATCCCTGGACTCCACTTCCCGTGCTATCGAACGCAGCGGTGCGAGTCCGTATCCCAACAGCAGCCAAATGAGTGCGCCACCGATTGGAACGATAGCCAAGATCGGCAGCATGGCATTCAGGGCGATGTCGGTGGCCAGTTTGCGGCGCAGCGTTTGCGGATGCGCGGCCTGCAGTACGTAGTTGCCGCCCCCGGTCGTGAACGTACGCCAGCCGGTCGATCCGCCGAAATCCGAGAAACCGTTTTCCAGAATGGTGACGGGGCCCGTGCCCGGCTTGGAGGAGAACAGCAGTTTGCCGCTTTTGTTCCAGACTTGGGTCACGAAGTCGTGCTCAATACGCAGCAGAGGCTCTTCGGTCAGCTCCGGGTGTGACGCAATGTGCATTGCCAGGGCATAGACCATTTGCTCCATTTCGTAATCGAACAGCTTGTTGACATCCGACCTGGCGCGCATATAGGTCACGCTGCTGGCGCCTACGGCGAGGACCAGCAACGTGGACAGCATTGTCCACAAGAGGCGTTTTCTGATGGAAAAACTCATTGTTCGGAAAGCTTGTAGCCGACACCACGGATGGTCTTGATCAGTTTCGGGGTCAGCTTTTTGCGCAGATTTGATATGTGCACTTCGACAGCATTGCTTTCCACCTCCTGTCCCCAGGCGTAAACGCTCTGTTCGAGGCTGGCTCTGGATATCACCGTGCCTGGATGCCGTATCAGGCTTTCCAGAATCGCGAATTCCCTTTGGGACAAGGTAACCTCTTTTCCCTTGCACAGCACTTCCCGGGTAAGCGGGTTCAGCTCCACTCCGCCATTCCGGAACACCGGATCGGCTTGGCCAGCGCTGCGCCTGAGTAAGGCACGCACTCTGGCGGCGAGTTCGGACATGCTGAAAGGCTTGACCAGATAATCGTCGGCACCGGCATCAAGACCGTTGACCCTGTCTTCCACACCGTCTCGTGCGGTGATGATCAACACTGGCACCTTTTTGCCTTTTTGACGGACATTCTTCAAGACCTGAAGACCATGCACCCGCGGCAATCCCAAGTCCAGGATCAGCAGATCGTAATCCGTGGCGATCAGGGACTGCTCGGCGGCCCAGCCGTCACGTACCCAGTCAACACCATAGCTTTCTCGACGCAAGCCCTCACGGATGCTTTTGCCGATCATTTCATCATCTTCAATCAACAGCAGTCGCATTGTCGCGCTTCTTGAGAAATTGCTACATTAGATAGGTGTAAAAAAATAATCATCCGCAATGCCCCGGGATGCGGAGCAAGGCGGATGATTGAGCGAACCCGGCCGAAAATCAAGCGATGACGCCGGCTTCGGGCGCCGAAGGAGGAAACGGGTCGGTGCCGCCTTCGTGGTAGGCGAGGATCTTTGCGTCGCTATCGCGAACTTCTGGAGCCGAGGTCGGGAACGGATCGTTACCGCCTTGGTCATAGGCGATTACTGATGGGCTATCGGATATCGCTTCCGGGGCTGAAGTCGGGAAAGGATCCGTTCCGCCCTCGTGATAGGCAATGACCGTCACGCCGCTGGTACCCGCTTCGGGTGCCGAGGTCGGGAAGGGGTCATTACCGCCTTGATCATAGGCGATTGTCGAGGGGAACTTGAAGACCGCCGGAGCGGCATTTACTGCGGAAACGGTGCTGATGCTCAGCGCAACTGCGATAAGCATTTTCAGAGAAGTGGTTTTCATGGTGTCATTCCTTTCAGGGTTTAATTAACAGAGGCATCGTTCACGAGGCCACGAAATCATTATCGACATCCAAGCTGAAGGATTTCTGAAGGGGCAGGAAGAGCGTTTCTGCAATAAAAACGGGCGCCTTGGCGCCCGTTTAAAGGTGTATCAAGTGCTTCAGAAATTATGTCGCAACCCTACGCCCCAGCCATCCTGTTTGTTGCCGTTGGATGCACCCGAAAGTCCTCCCAAGGTATATGCGGCCCTGGCATCGTTGTTCAGTCTTGCATAGCCAGCAAAGGTCTGTGTTCGTTTTGAGAACTGATAGCGATAACGGAGCGTCCACAGTTCCGCGCCGGTATCTCCCGATACCAGAACACCGTTGACCAGGTTCAGCGCCGCAGGTCTGGTTGCGCCACTGCCGGCAAGGGCTATCAAGCTGTTTCCCTTGACGTCACCGGTTGCGGTATACGAAGCAAGCAGGCTGTGTGGACCCGCGATGTTCCAGTCCATGCCGAGTTGCCATGCATTGATCTTGGATTCCGTGGTTGCGGATGTTTCGAGGTTTTGCTGGGTATAGAAGGCTGCCAGCTTCATCTTGCCCATGAACGTGTATGCGGCACCCAGATGCCAGCCAGTGTCGTCATTGGCGCCTCCGATTGCGCCGAACTGACTGTGTTTTTCGTAAGCCCCGGAGATGTAAAGAGGTCCTGACGTATATTGCGCCCCCAACGACCACAATCTTGGTTTGGCTGCTGTTGCTGCCACGGTGGCCGAAGTGGCACCGTTGGTGGAACTGACTGCTGCCATTACCTGAAAACCGTTCCACACCGGGCTGTCGTAGTTGATGGTGTTGGACTGGCGGCGCTGAAACAGGGCGCGGCTGGAACCGTCCAGAGTGCTTGTGGATCCCGCTGTCAGCAGGAACGTGGAGCCCCAGAGGCCGACCACGTTGGCGCCAACGAATGAGGTTGGTAGCATGGTGCGCTTGAATGGCGTATCCCACCGGCCCATGAAAATGTTACCCACGGGGCCCTTGAGGCCGATGGCACTGTTGCGGCCGCAAAATCCGTCTTGATTGACCCCGCGAATATCTGCTGTACTTTCGCATTGGAACCATGCCGACAGTCCGCCGCCAAGCTTCTCCTCTCCCTTGAAACCGATATTACTCAAGGGCACCTGCATCATGTCGACGCTTGGGCGGGGCCCGTTTGTACCAATTCCCTGATCCAGATAGCCGTACTCCAGATCAATCGTGCCGTAAAGCTGTACGGTGCTTTGTGCGAAAGAAGCCGCAGCCTGAAAACCAAAAACTCCGGCCACTGCCGTTGCAATCAGCTTGATTTTCATCTGTTTCTCCTGAGTCTGTTTGTTGGGATAAACCCCCGGCAGAGCCGGGGGTTCTTGATGCGCTTAGAAACGGTGATCTACAGAGATGCCGTAAGCGTTCTGTGAATTGCCTCTGGCTGAGCCGGAAAGACCACCCAGGGTGTATTGCGCTTGGCCGTCGTTCTTGAGGCGGCCGTAGTTAAGGAGCGCTACGGTACGTTTGGAGAGGGTGTGACGGTAGTGAAGCGACCAAAGGCTGGCCCCCGTGTCGCCTGACGCAAGCGCCCCTCCAACGAGATTCAGAGCCGCAGGTCGTGTTGCACCGCTACCAGCGATTGCGACTGTACTGTTTCCCTTAACGTCGCCTGTGGCTGTGTATGATGCAAGCAGGCTGTGCGGCCCGGCAATATTCCAGTCCACACCCAAATGCCAGGCATCAATTTTCGACTCAGTGGTAGCTGATGTTTCGAGTTTTTGCTGGGTGTAAACACCGCCAATCTTGACTTTGGGGGTCACGGGGTAAATGGCGCTTACATGCCATGCGTTGTCGGTGTTGGCTCCCCCGGCGGCGCCGAACTGGCTGTGCTGTTCATAACCGGCGCCGAAATCCAGTGGACCTGCCTTGTAGCTGGCGCCGAGCGACCAGATGCGGGGTTTTGCGGCTGTGGCGCCAGTTGTCGCGGATGTTGCGCTGTTTGCGGAACTTACGGCGGCCATGATCTGCACACCGTTCATTACCGGTGTCTCATAGTTGATCACGTTTGCCTGGCGACGCATGAATGACGCACGCGCGGAGCCGTCGAGTGTACTGGTTGAACCACCCATGAGCAGGAAAGAATCGCCCCAAAGTCCAGTTACTCTCGATGTGCCGACGCCTGCAGCAGTGACCATGGTGCGCTTGAAGGGTGTGTCCCATCGGCCCAGGAAGATGTTGCCGTAACTGCCTTTGAGTCCGATGGCGCTGTTACGCCCGCAGAATCCTTCCTGATTAACGCCCCGGACATCGGCAGTGCTTTCGCACTGGAACCATGTGGACATGCCTCCGCCGAGTTTTTCTTCTCCTCTGAAGCCAATGTTTGATCCGGGGGTTTGCATGACGTCGACGTTGACACGCGGGCCATTGGTGCCGGTTCCCTGGTCCGCAAAGCCGTATTCGTAGTAAATCCGCCCGTACAACTGCACGGAACTTGTGGAACTTGTTTGTGCCCACGACGTGGCCGGTACGCCCAAAGCTCCTATGACTGCGAGGGCCATCATTTTTTTCTGCATGTTCTGCTCCTTGTGGATTTGAGTTGTCCAGCAATTTCCGGGAGTTAATCGCTCCCGTAAGCAGAGTTATAGAGAGGCGTTTCTGACATCAGGCAGTCATTGCGATTACATTGTTGCAATCAAAATGTTCGAAGCGCTGTCGGACGAGACATTACATTTATTCATATGTCATTGATTGCGATTAAGAAATGCAGTCATCAATTACGAATTGTTTTTGCTGAATTCGGAGTAACTCTCGATGGATATCGATGTTGTGAAAAAGCAACGTCGATTATTGATTGCTGCTGAAGAGGAAGACGCTGGTAAGGGTAGCTTTCAAAAAAAAAGCCGGCCTTGCGGCCGGCTAAAATCTATAGGAGATATTACGCAGAATGAGTGCTTCGCAATCGTCGGCAACGGCGATCAGCCTGCTCACTCAACCAGGCTTTACTCACACCAGCCGTGATGCCAGCTCTCGGAGAAGCAGGCGCGATTTTGATGCTTGAGGAATTTATACGCCTGCGTCCGTAACCCCGTTATGACCCGATCGTTACATTTCTGTAATCACACCCCTGTATGCACGGTGACAAGCTTAAGAAATCGTTAAGCTTTCCCTTGTTCATGTGGATTAGCCTTCGGTAGCGGCAAATTAGTTGCTTGAGGATTACATGGAGATTGCCAACTCGACATGGCCGCACTTTGCTGTCGTGTTTGCCAAAGACAGTTATAAAGGAAAACAGTGCGCATCCTGGTAGTCGAAGATGAGATCAAGGCGGGGGAATACCTGAGGAAGGGATTGAGTGAATCCGGCTATATTGTGGATTTGGCTCGTACCGGTTTTGACGGAAAGCATATGGCTCTCTCTGAAAACTACGAGCTGATTGTGCTGGACATCATGCTTCCCGGTATGGATGGCTGGCAGGTACTGCGTGAAGTCCGATCCGAGAAGGATACACCGGTACTCTGCCTGACTGCGCGTGATGCCGTGGAGGAGAGGGTCAAGGGCCTCGAGTTCGGGGCTGATGATTACCTCGTCAAACCGTTTGCGTTTGCTGAGTTGCTGGCTCGTGTCAGGACGTTGCTTAGGCGGGGGCCGCTTCGAGGCGAGGATTTGATTCAGATTTCGGATCTGGAAGTTGACGTGCTTAAACATCGTGCAAAGAGATGCGGCGAACGCATCGATCTCAC
Source organism: Betaproteobacteria bacterium Ga0077527 (assembly GCA_001464815.1). Classification (GTDB taxonomy): domain Bacteria; phylum Pseudomonadota; class Gammaproteobacteria; order Burkholderiales; family SG8-41. Next base: position 6,478 of record LNDW01000005.1, read on the forward strand.
TGCCAAGGAATTTTCGCTACTGCACTTACTCGCAACGCACCAGGGAGAGGTTTTGTCCCGATCACTCATTGCATCCCTTGTGTGGGATATGAATTTTGACAGCGACACGAACGTTGTCGATGTGGCCATTCGCAGGCTGCGTGCCAAGATTGATGAGCCTTTTTCAAAAAAACTCATCCAGACGGTGCGTGGAATGGGATATGTGCTTGAGGACAGGGGATAGGTTTGTCGCAAGGGATATCGCTGGCCGCCAGGCTGACATTGTTTTTTTCGGCGGCTACGATTTCAATTTATATTGTGGCAGGAATCCATTTGTATCATTCCTTGTCCGAGCAACTCAGGTCACAGGACGATGCCGCCATCATCAACATTATAAATTTGCTTCGTCATCAACTTGAGCTTTTCTCCGATACTGAAGCCGTCAGGAACGATCCTCATCGGTTGCTGGATGTCTTTCTCGGTCGTCAAGGAATGCTGCTGTCAGTATATGACGCCTCTGGTGCCTTGATCGTGGCTAATGCCGGTGGCGACATGTTGTTACCCTCAAACTCGCCTGTCTCGGAAGACCACCGTCTCGAACTGGCTGCAGTTCGTGACTGGCGCCTGAATGACGCCTGGCGAGGCCGTATGATCAGTGCGTGGGGGCGGGTCGGACGAACGCATGGCGCTCGGGTGCAACTGACTGTTGCTTATGATGGTGCTGAAAGCGCAGCAGTGCTTGAAGAACATTTACAGCATGTTCTGTGGACCATGGCTGTTGGCGTATTGGCAACATTTGTCTGCGGTTATTTAATGGTTCGTCGTGGTCTGCGACCTTTGCGTGTCGCCGCACAAGCTGCGGGGGAAATCACAGCTACCCGTCTCGGCGGGCGTTTGAGGTTAGAGGATGCCCCTGCAGAGCTTGCTGACATGGTGAACGCATTCAACCAGATGCTGGATCGACTGGAGGAGTCATTCCGGCGGCTTACGCAATTCTCCTCAGATATCGCACATGACCTTCGTACGCCAATAAACAATCTGATGATCGAAACACAGGTAATTCTCAGGAATCCACGCGAGGCGAGCGAATACGAGACACTCTTGGCTTCAAATATTGAGGAATACGAGCGCCTCAACCGGATGATTGAAAGCATGCTGTTTCTGGCGCGTGCCGACAATGCACAGATTTCACTTTCTCATGATGCGATATCCATGGGGCAGGAATTAAAGCGCATTGCAGAGTATTTTTCCGGGATGGCTGAGGAGCAACAACTGTTCATCGACGCTGAAGGAAGTGACACTTTGATGGCTGACCCGGTCTTGCTGCGACGCGCCATCAGCAATCTGGTGATGAACGCGATTCAGCATTCACCTCGTGGCGGGAGAATAACTTTGCGCGGCGCAGAGAAAAACGACGGCAAAATCGTCATCTCGGTGACGAATGTCGGCGTTGGTATTTCTCGCGAGCATTTACCAAAGATTTTTGACCGGTTTTATCGCGCAGACAATGCGAGGGCCGGTTCGCGCGCATCCTCCGGTCTTGGCCTTGCAATAGTTAAATCGATAGCCCATCTGCATGGGGGTGATGTCAGAGTTGAAAGCGTGCAGGGCGGGTTGACGACGTTTTATCTTGAATTACCGAAGGATCACGAGGTCCCGAACAAGCCCATCTGAGAAAAACTTGTTCTAATTCAGGTTTTATATTGAAACAGAGGTGATTTACTTCTGCTGTGTTGCCACTTCGTAATGGTCGAGCCATCATCTGGTCAGCGCCTGTTTCCTACGATATTCACGCAACAACAATTGTTGTGTCTATCCACGGAAAAGGAGCTTTGTCATGAAATCGAAAAAAATATCTTCCGCACTGTTTTTGTCAATTTTATCTATAGCCGCCGCTCCTGCAATTGCAGTCGATCAGCAAGATTTTCAGACTTTGATGAAAAGGGGTGACCTAGGAACCCTTTCGCAACCAGCGGCTGCGCAGAGATCACTAAAGATCAAAAGCTCGCAACGCTACCTTAATGTCGAGCGCAACGAGACCGTAAATCTCGAAGATGGCGGAGGGCAAAGCTTTACATGGAGGTTTGATACCTTGGGTGAGCGTAGCTTTCCTTTGCAAGTGATTGCTCCAAAAGGTTTTAATGCTGGGCAGGTGTTGGTGTACGTTGGTAATCCGTACACTTATAACGCTGATTAACAACTCCTGCATGCTTAGCGCCATCTTGCATCTGTAAGGATGTATCGACGGGTGCCCGGTGTTTTCCTATCGCGTGTTTCGCGGCAAGGTGCGTGAGGCCTTGTATAAATAAATGACCTTGCGCGAATTTAATATAAGTTATTGATTTTAAAAATATTTGTAATTTATTCGGAGTGACCCCTGTGCCGCCCCGGTATCTACAAACGCCTGCATGGGTAATCAATGCGGGTGTCGATGGTGGATGTCAGGGAAATGCGGGTGTTTGTGAGTAATGGCGGCGTGGCGGTGCAGATGATCATGGGGTTCGCTGCCATCCCACTCAAAATCATGCGAATGCTGGTGGTGTTCGTCATGAGAATGGTCGTGGACATGTTCGAGGGGTTCATGCACATGTTCATGTTCGTGATGCTCGGTAAGATGCAGCCACACGCCGCAAGCCATCAAGCCGGCGGCACCCCAGAATGCCGGGGAAGTGGATTCGCCAAGCAGAGCCAATGCCACGGCGGCGCCGACGAACGGGGCGATGGAAAAATAGGCTCCGGTGCGCGCTGTTCCGAGCCCGCGCAGCGCAAGCACAAATAACACCAGGCTCACGCCATAACCCAGCAATCCAATACCCAGAGTGGCCAGCATAAACATAGCACTCGGCAGCATTGCGCCCAGTGACAAGGCCAGAACACTGTTGAATGTGCCGGCTATCAAGCCTTTGCAGGCGGTGATGAACAAGGCGTCCGAAGCGGATACCCTGCGCGTCAAATTGTTGTCGATGGCCCAGCAAAGGCAGGCGGCAGTGACCAAAAGAGGGCCGATCCAGCCGGTCCAGCCTGTTTCCCCGTCGGGCAAGGACAACACGACACCACCTGCGACTATGGCTGCCATACCCAGCACGATGCGCCGTCCGGCATTTTCCCTGAATACGATCCATGCGATAAGGGCGGTAAGCACGGCTTCCAGATTGAGCAGCAGGGACGCGGCCGAGCCGGTCGTATGGGTCAAGCCGAACAGCAGGGCCACGGGGCCAAGAACACCGCCGAACAGGATTGCGCCCAGAAGCCATGGCCACTCGGCACTAGTGAGACCGGACGGCTTCCAGCCCCGGTCGCGGATCAGCCTGACAACCGCCAGGCCAAGCCCGCTGCCGAGATAAAGCAGGCCGGCGAGCAGAACAGCAGCTATCTCGCCGGTCAGCAATTTGGCAAACGGCGTGCTGGCCCCGAACAGGGCTGCAGCCGACAAGGCGTAAAGAACGCTGGTGTTCATTGGTTATTCTTTGGTTACCCAGAAAAATGAAATCTAGTCGTCCCACGCAAACGTCGCACCCATTGAGCGCATTCGGGAAAAACAAGAGCAAGTTTGGTAAATTTTATTACTGCTTGACACGATACAAGGCGATTTCCTTGCCATTAACTGTTTTGCAGCGCAGGCGCCAGTCATCCCCATGTTTTAAATGGTCGCAGCTTAGCTTCTCACCATCACCGGCTGTCAGCGTAGTCGAGCCGAAGACGAAACTCATTTCCTGCTTGATGTTCGGGTGCTTATGGTCGGGCGCCCATTCGAAGCGACGCACTTGCTCATCGGTTGTTTCGTCATTTAACTCTCCTGCCACGCCTGTGTATTCCTTGTTGTCGAGTACCACGGCTATTTGAGTGGCACCCCAAAGAATGGGGTATGTAACCGTGGCAGAAGCGGAGTTCCCCGACATTGGCTTGAGAAGTGAGGTCTGGCAGCCAGCCAAGCCTGCGCTTGCTGCGATCAGGGTGAGAGCAGCTATGGCGGTTTTCATGCATGAACTCCTTAAACATTAAAATGACTGCGCTTGGCGTTTCAGCGATCTATGGGTTATGTATCAAGGTCGTCCCGTCCCGGTTAAACAGCCGGTACAGCACTGGCAGTACCAGCAGCGTCAGCAGGGTGGCAGAGATAATGCCGCCGATCACTACGGTTGCCAGCGGTCTTTGCACTTCGGCACCGGTGCCGGTGTTGAGGGCCATTGGCAGGAAGCCGAGGCTCGCCACCAGCGCCACCATTAGAATCGGCCGCAAGCGCATCAAAGCACCGGATTCGATGGCCTCGTCCAGAGTCATACCATGGCCGCGTAGGTCGCGGATGCATGACACCATGACTACGCCAGTGAGCACGGCCACGCCGGACAGAGTGATAAAGCCGATGCCCGCGGAAATTGACAGCGGGATGTCGCGTAGCCATAACGCGGCGATTCCGCCGGTCAGAGCCAGTGGCACTCCACTGAATACGAGCAAAGCGTCTTTCGCTGAATTGAACGTCAGGAACAGCAACCCGAAGATCAGCAGCAAAGACAGTGGCACGACCACCTGCAACCGTTGTGCGGCAGAGGCCAGTTGCTCGAACGTGCCGCCATAGCCGATCCAGTAACCCGCCGGCAGTTTGACCTGTGTTGCTATGCGCTCGCGCGCTTCCGTCACGAAGGAACCCAGATCGCGGCCACGCACGTTGGCGGTGACTACCACGCGGCGTTTGCCGTTTTCCCGACTGACCTGATTTGGTCCGGGCGCGAGATCGAAAACTGCGACTTCGCCGAGCGTTACATAACGTGATTTGCCGCCGTTGCCCGAGCCGCCAGGCAGGGGCACGGGTAGCTGCTTCAATGCTTCCAGATCAGTGCGCAGGCGTTCCGGCAGTCTGACGATCAGATCAAAGCGCCGGTCGCCCTCGAAGATCTCGCCAGCCTCCTTGCCGCCAACGGCGATTTCGATCGCTTGTTGCACGTCGGAGGTATTGAGTCCATAGCGGGCGATTTGCGGCCGGTTCAGTTTGATGGTCAGTACCGGCAGGCCGCTGACCTGTTCGACCTTGACGTCGGCGGCGCCGGAGATGGCTTCGAGAGTGGTGGCAATACGCTCACCGGTTTCTAGCAGCAGATTGAGGTCATCGCCGAACACCTTGACTGCAACGTCGCTGCGCACACCCGAAATCAGCTCGTTGAAACGCATCTGGATGGGTTGGGTGAATTCATAGTTGTTGCCAGGTATTTTCTCGACGGCCTGCTGCATGGCCTGCACCAAGTCGGCCTTGGTGCGGCCGGGATCCGGCCAGGCGGACCGCGGCTTGAGCATCACGAAGTTGTCAGCCACATTGGGCGGCATCGGATCGGAGGCGATTTCGGCGGTGCCGATTTTGGCGAATACCCGCTCCACCTCGGGAAACTCCATCAGACGTCGTTCAAGCGCGGTCTGCATCTCGATCGCCTGTGTCAGGCTGGTGCCGGGGATGCGCAGCGCGTGCAGCGCTACGTCGCCTTCGTCCAGGCTGGGCACGAACTCGCTGCCCATCCGCGTCGCCAGTAATCCGCTCAGCAAGACCATCATTGCTGCCGCAGTTACTACCGGGATGCGGTTGGCCATTGCCATGCGCAAGGCTGGGCGATATGCGCCGCCGGCCCATTGCATGAGACGGTTTTCCTTCTCTTCCACGCGCCCGGTGACAAAGATCGCAATCGCAGCGGGCACAAAGGTCACTGACAGCACCAGCGCAGCGAGCAGGGCGACGACCACGGTGAATGCCATCGGGTGGAACATTTTTCCTTCGACGCCGGTCAGCGCGAAAATCGGCAGGTTCACCAGGATCACGACGATGACGCTCACCAGGCTCGGCGTAAATACCTCGCGCGTGCCTTCGAATACCGCCTCGAAGCGCTCACCACGGTTGAGTAACCGGCCCAACCGGTGCTGTGCAGTCGCCAGCCGTCGCAAACAGTTTTCAACAATGATCACGGCGCCATCGACGATCAGGCCAAAGTCGAGCGCGCCCAGGCTCATCAGGTTGGCACTGACCTTGTTTTCGACCATGCCGGTGATCAGCAGCAGCATCGACAGTGGGATGACCGCGGCCGTGAGCAGGGCTGCCCGCCAGTTGCCGAGGAGGGCCAGTAGCACCACGACGACCAGCAGCGCACCTTCCACAAGGTTGGTGGCCACCGTCTTGATCGTACGGTCAACCAGCGTACTGCGGTCGTAGACGGTTTTTGCAACGACACCTTCCGGCAGAGAGCGGTTGACTTCTTCCAGCTTGACGGCGACACGCTGCGAAACCGTGCGGCTGTTTTCGCCCAGCAACATGAATACCGTGCCAAGCACGACTTCCTTGCCGTTCTCAGTGGCGGCGCCGGTGCGCAGCTCTTTGCCTTCCAATACTTCGGCGACATCCCTGATGCGCAACGGCACACCGTCATCGCTGCGGATCACGATGTCGCGTATTTCCTCCATTGTCGTTACCTGCCCTGGCGCACGGATCAGGTATTGTTCGCCGCTTTTTTCTATGTAGCCGGCGCCGACATTGGCGTTGTTTTTCGACAGCGCTTCCATCAGGTCTTGAAAACCGATGCCATAGGCGACCAGCTTTGCGGGATCTGGAGCTACCTGAAACTGTTTCAGGTAGCCGCCGATGGTGTTGATCTCGGTGACGCCGGGAAGGTTGCGCAACTGTGGCCGCACTATCCAGTCCTGGATGGTGCGCAGATCGGTGGCCGTGTATTCGCTGCCGTCGGCTTTTCGACCATTGCCCTCGGGTTCCACGGTCCACATGAAGATCTCGCCCAGACCGGTCGAGATCGGTCCCATCGACGGCTCTACCCCCGGCGGTAGCTTGCTGCGCGCTTCCTGGACGCGCTCATTGACCAGCTGGCGCGCAAAATAGATGTCGGTGCCGTCCTTGAATACCACGGTGACCTGAGACAAACCGTAGCGCGACAGTGACCGGGTCTGTTCCAGCCCGGGCAGCCCGGCCATCGCCGTTTCGATGGGGAAGGTGACGCGCTGCTCGGCTTCCAGCGGGGAATAACCCGCCGCTTCGGTATTGATCTGCACCTGCACATTGGTAATGTCCGGTACGGCGTCGATCGGCAGGCGCTGGTAGTTGTAAAAGCCCAGCGCGGCCAGACCCAGCACGACGAGCAACACGACCCAGCGCTGCCCGATGACGGACTTGAGTAGCTTTTCAAGCATGTCGATTCCTTGTTATACGGCGGCTTCGCCGCGTTCACCGGTGCGGATGCGCACCACTTCGGAAACTTCGCTGACCGTAATGACGCCGTCACCGGGGCGGCCGGTGTGAGCGGCGCCGCGGATGGCATCGACTGCACGGGAAACCAGTTCGTCCGAGCAGATGACAAACATCATCACGTTGTCGTGTTCCTCGATATCCCATTCGACGGGTTCATAGGCATGACCAGCGGCCCGCCCGCGGCTCTCGCCGCGAACCTGAAACAGGGTAAGTCCCGGGAAATGGCCCAGTTCATGCATTGCATGTTCCACCGGTTCAACCGCAGACGGCCTGATGATGGCGATGATCTGTTTCATGTCTTTCCCCCTCAGTGGGCGTGGCTGGCGCCGGCTTTGCCGATGTCAGCTTTCAGCACAAAGCTGTTGGTAGTGGCGTAACGTATTCCAGGAGTCAGGCCCTTGACGATTTCAACCGACTCGCCGTCGCTGCGGCCCAGTTCCACCGGTCGCGCTTCGAATACATCGCCAAAACGGGCAAATACAACTTTCCCTTCGCCCATGGTTTGAATGGCGGTCAATGGCACAGCGACGGCTACTTCCGTTTCGTCCTGCACCACGTCGATGCTGACGAACAGCCCCGGTCGCCAGCGCTGGTCAGGGTTACGCAGCGTCACACGCGCCTTCGCGGTTCGGGACTGCTCGCCGATCAGCGCGCCGACATGGGAAATCACGCCGTCAGCTTCTGCGCCGAGTGCCGCGGCCTTGACCTTGACCTTCTGACCGACTTTGACGCGGTTCAGATCGGCGGGGAAGATCGTCATGTCTGCCCAGACTGTGGCCAGATCGGCGATGACATACATGCCGGCATCGGCACTGACTGCTTCACCAGCGGAGATTTTTTTCTCAATCACCACGCCGTCGATCGGTGCGCGGATCTCCAGCCGGGTCAGTCCTTCCAGTTTCTGGCGCTGCATTGCGTCGCGGGTGAATCCCAAGCCGATCAGTTTCTGTTCCGCGTTGCGATAAGTGATCTCGGCTTCACTCAAGGCCTGCCGGCTGGCGAGGTAATCCTGCTCCGCGGAAATCTTTTCTTCCCACAGCTTTTTTTCGCGGTCGAAAGTCGTGCGGGCCAGAGTCAGCCGTTGTTGCGCGGCCAGATATTCGCCTTTCAGGCCGCCGAGGTCCTGGCTCTCAAGAATTGCGAGTAAGTCACCCCGTTTGACGCGGTCGCCGAGGCTGGTACTTGCGCTGACGATAACGCCACCGAGGCGCGGCACAACACGGACGACGCGATCCTGATTGAACTGAATTTCACCCTGCAGTTGCAGCGTTGAGCGGATACGCGCCGGCGCAGCGGTGCCAATCCCGATACCTGCCGCTTTGGCGACGACATCATCCATGGTGATGCGACCTTCTGCTTGCTCGTAGGTCCAGTTGTGTCGCTTGCCTTGGTATTCGGCAGCCACCTGTACTGCGAAAGAGTGTGGTTCTTCGATCGTCTTGTCGCTGCGCAGGTAGTCTTTTTGGCCGGTAAATAAAACGGATTCCGGGTCAACACCCAATCTGTTGATTATTAATGATAATTTAACGTCATTGGGCGGAACCGATTTGCCATCGACGGAGGGATAGATGCGGAATTCCGGCGGCACATCCTGCTCGAAAATAGTGACTTCGACCGCAAAACTGCCACTGGTCAACAGTCGGCCGCCATGCGCACCTTTACCAGGTTCAGGTTTTTTTTCGGTGTCGGAATGTGCTGCTGCTTTTTCATCATGGCCGTGTTCGTCTGCGCCCTTTAAAGACGGACCGCCGAACATGATGAGCAGGCCGATTAATGCGCTTGCAGCGATGATGCCCAGTGTCAATACGGTGGATTTTCTGTTCACGGTTCAAGCTCCTGGCTATGGTTTGCCGGTGACCGGCGTCGTTGTACTCAGCGGACTGCCGATCAGGCGTTCGATTTCGTTATGGCCGCGGTGGTAGTCCGTCAGCGCTTTCAGGTATTGGGTGCGCGCCTGGAACAAGGTGCGCTGTCCATCGAGCACATCGAGAATGCCGAATTTGCCCAGTTGGTAACCTTTGGTAGCGCCTGCATAAGCGCTATTGGCGCCGGGCAGGATGTCGGTGCGCAGCGTTTCGATCTCGCTGCGTATCGCACTCAATCGCTGAAAAATTTCGGAAAGGGCGGTGAGCAGCCGGCTTTCTGCGGCACGCTGTTCGTCACCCGCCTTGTCGAGGCGGCGATTGGCTTCAAGGATGCCGCCACGATTCCGGTCGAAGAGCGGGATTGGAATTGAAACTCCCAGCATGTAGGCATGGTCTTCGAACTGACTGAACCGGGTCCTGCCGACACTGAGGGTCACGTCCGGTACCGCTTTGGCTTTTTCAGCATCGACAGTCGCTTGGCGGCGAGCGATTTCGGAATTCCATCGGGCGAGGTCAGGGTTGTCACGGATGCGGGCGGTGAGCTGCGGATAGGCGGGCAATGCCGGCAGGGTTTCGAGATTCCCGGTCACACGTTCGAACGAGGGCTCCTGCTCGGCCCACATGGATGCCAGGTTTTTGCGTGCGGTCGTGAGCTGACGCTTGATCTGCTCCATTTCGATCTGGGCCGCTGATAGGGCCAGGCGTGCCTTGGTTTCCTCTATAGGTGAGACCTTGCCCGCAAGCACGCGTTTACCGACAGCCCCAGCGACATCCTGTGCCAGCTTCAATGATTCGTCGGCAAGCTGTGCCGCCTGTTGTGCAGCCATCGTGTCGATGAAATATTGCGACGTCTGCATTAGCACGTCGATGCGTTTCGCCTCGTAGTCCCAGTTCGCGAGGTCACGACCGGTTTCGGCGATCCGGATGCGGGCGGATCGTTTGCCGCCGAGTTCGATCAGTTGCCCGATCTGGATTGACGTGGTGCGATCACCATCCTGCCGCAGGCGCGAGTTGTTGAGGCCGTCACCCGTCAGATCCAGCACCGGGTTAGGCAACGCGCCCGCTTGCAGGACGGTGCCCTCGTTTGCACGAAGTTCGTGCGAAAACACCGACAGTTCCGGGTTGTGTTTCATTGCCAGGGCGAGTGCCTGGGCCAAAGTCAGCGACGCTGCGGATTTATTTTCCGCTTCGCCGATGCGCACGGGTGCTGTGTCCGGCTTTGTGGTCATGACCGTATCGGCAGCGATTACCAGTCCGCTGTTAATCGACAGGCAAGCCATGGCTGCTACGGTCGCGATGAGCGACCATGTGATGCGAAAATTCATGCTAATCCCTTCCAAAAGCATCCGGCGGCATGGGTCGGATGCGTAGAACAGTGGAAAACGGAATGGCTGCGACAGACGGTGAATAGACCGGCTTGCACCGACGGCCGGGATTACCGGCGTGGTGCGTGTGGCGCAGCGGGATCAGCGATTACCGAGGGGGTCTGAAAGGGGCTTCGGTTGCGCCCTGAGGCGCGGCGAGTGCCAGATAGGAGACTATAGGCAAGGACGAGGGAGCTCGTGAAAATATCAGCGGTTCTTTAGCCACATGGCACTGAAAAAAATGGCTGGCATGACAATCGTGTTTGTTTTGCGTCTTGCCGGTGGGTTGGTCCGGCGCAGATTGCGGGCTGTCTGGCGATTCTGCGTCGTGCAATGCGGCGAGATGGCTTTTTTCGTGCTCCCGCCAATCCGTGGACGCGGTTAAGCCGGCGCCTGCCGTCAGAATGTTGGCGATGAAAACCGCAAGCAGCATGTAAACGAGCCGCGATTTGATGCGTAGCAGATGATGTAAGCCGTTCACGATGCACCGCACTTTAGCACAGTTGACAGCAGTGGTAGAACAAACGATGTGGTTGTGGCGACGAACCGGTGTCGGGACTCGGCAGGGATTTGTCTGGTACAAAATCCGGAAAACAATCTCATCGGACAGATCTTGACTCTTTGGTTGGTACAGGGTTTAGGTTATAAAAAAATGTAACATCTCAACTCAAATTTTCTCAGTTTGTTGAAGTCAGATACTCGTCTTTGCAGGGCCATGGAGGGGGTTTTCCTATGACAAACAGACCGGTGAACGCGCCCAGCAGTCCGGCATGGGGGTTTCTGTTCGTCGCATGGATCATTGCGCTCGCAGCAACGCTGGGCGCACTCTTCATTGGCGAGATCATGGGGCAGACGCCGTGCAATCTGTGCTGGCACCAGCGGGTTTTCATGTTTCCTCTCGCGGTCATGCTGGGGGTGGCGAGTTTTCGTGGCGATGCCGGCGTCTGGCGCTACGCGCTGCCCGTCGTCGCGCTGGGCTGGTTGGTTGCGGCCTTCCATACGATGCTCTATATCGGCGTCATTCCCGAGACGATCAAGCCCTGCACCCAGGGTATTTCCTGTTCGGGCGCCGACATGACCATATTCGGCGGCCTGCCGCTGCCTTTACTATCACTCGCGGCCTTCACTGGCATCGCCATATTTCTTGTGCTCGCCCAACGGAGGATTTCTTCATGACCAGGCGTTCCATCGTCATCACCACGACGCTCATCGCGGTTATCGTTTTCGTTGTTTTCACTTTCCTTTATGAGCGCAACAGTGCCAATCGCGCCCCCGCGCCCGCACAGGCTTCAGGAAACACGCTGGTGCGACCGCATTCTCCGATCTTCGGACCCGCCGATGCGCCAGTCACCATCGTCGAGTTCTTTGATCCGTCGTGTGAGGCATGCCGGGAATTCCATCCGGTCGTGAAACGACTCCTTACCGCCTATCCGAAAGAGGTTCGCTTAGTTTTGCGGTATACCCCGTTCCATGAAGGATCTGAAGAAGCAGTGAGAATTCTTGAGGCTGCCCGGTTACAAGGGAAGTTCGAACCGGTTCTCGAAGCATTGTTGGAGAAGCAACCGGTATGGGCATCTCACAGCGCCCCCGACCTGGCCAAGGCATGGGAGTTTGCCCGGGCAGCAGGCCTTGATGTCGAGCGTGCGCGCGGTGATGCGCTTTCATCCAGCATCGATCTTGTGCTCAAGCAGGATATGGCGGACGTCAAGGCCAACAATGTGCGGCAGACGCCGACCTTTTTCGTGAACGGCAAGCCGCTGCCTTCTTTCGGTCCGCAGCAGTTGGGCGATCTAGTGCGCAGCGAGGTGCGGCGCGTCAGGGACGGGTCGTGACGGCCTTATCTAAATTGATCTCTCGACATAGTATTTCTTTAAGTCGTATAACATTTATTAAAAATATCAAATCAGTACTCGATCCTGCCCTGGATTGGCTCCCCAAGCAGGGCAAAACGGAGAGCTCTTGGTTACTGAGAATGTTACAGGCGTAATGTTTGAGATCAACGGCAGCCAAGGGTGCTCTTTGGGCTGAACTTTTAGGGATTTTCACGATATTCCGGGTGCTCGCGTAGTCGAGCTGCCACGAAATCAACAATCTCTTTAGGCACTTCCTTCGAGACAGCCAAGAACTGATCTAGCACTTGCTTGGCTTTAAAAGCGCCATCAGGATGAAGAATGGCCGCCTCCTTTCCCATGCCGCTTTTTTCACCATCATCAACCTGATAGTGAGTGAAGCCTCGGCCAGCCTTCCATCGAATAGCCTTCTCATCGCGATATTTGCTGTAAGCCAATTGAAACGCTTCCGGCTGGCCGTCATCCCCAAACCAAACCAAGAAATCCTGCTCATGCGAAAAAAACCAGCGGCGCGGAGATTCGCCAGGAACTTGCTGAGTATTTCTGATTTCTCTGAGCATTTCGAGGATGCTTAACTTTAATTTAGAGCGGCAGTTTTGCCGGATAACTCAGCTCTGCGGGCATGTGCAAATCTGGGCACTTACGCGAGGTTATATCCGTATCCTGAACCAACTAAATGCGAAACGCGACACTTTGTATTGTTCTTTCTTAGGACTTGCCGGCACGGACGCCGCTATGCACCCCACGCAGATGTCCAACCCCTTTCGTTGGACCATCGTGAGGAATCTGTGACAACTCGTTCAGAATGCCGCAGTGAGCTGCGTCCCGCACCTCGCGGCATCGTTCGCGCAAGCTCTTGAGCTGTTTCTTCAGCGCGTGAAGTTCGCGGATGCGAGCAGCCACATGCCCGATGTGCGCGTCGAGCAGTTTGTTCACATTGTCACAATTCTCTGTGGGCGCGTCTTTGAAGTGCGCCAGCGCCCGAATCTCGTCGAGAGCCATGTCCAGCGATCGGCAGTGGCGGATGAACGAAAGCCGTTCGGCGTGTGCATCCAAGTAGATGCGGAAATTACCCTCGGTACGCGCGGGCGCGGCCAGCAGCCCTTCTCGTTCGTAATAGCGGATGGTCTCTATCGGTGTACCGGTGATATTGGAAAGTTCGCCAATCTTCATGTGTTCTCTCTCGTGAAGGAGTAGGTAATTCTTATAATTTTAACTGCTTGACTCTGTAGTAGCTACAGGTTGTTTAATCACTGCTACAGCTAACTTAGAGAATCAAATATGAGCGAATGCAAAACCAGCGGGTGCGGTGGTTCATCTGCATCACCCAATCTGATGGATTCATCCCCCGTGGACGCGGGGAGGGTGCGTTACCGCATCGACAACATGGATTGCCCAACCGAAGAGACATTGATCCGTAACAAACTTGGGGCTCTCGACGGCGTGACGGGGCTGGACTTCAATTTGATCCAGCGCACGCTGTCAGTGAGACATCGGCTCGATTCGCTTGCGCCGATCGAAGACGCCTTGCGCGCAATCGGTATGCAGGCACAACGTATAGACACGCCGATCGATCAGAAGCGAACGGTGCTGGCCATCGTCAACATGGACTGCCCGACCGAGGAAGGGTTGATCCGGAACAAGCTCACCGGGATGGACGGTGTAGTAGCGCTGGAGTTCAACCTGATGCAGCGTAGTCTGACTGTGACGCACGGCCATGAGGCTCTGGACTCGGTCTTGGTGGCCCTTCAGTCCATTGGTTTTGAAGCGAAGGTTGTGTCAGACAGCACAGCGGATGCGGTCGCGCCAGCGGAAGCATTATCCAAGCCAATCTGGTGGCCGTTGGTGCTTGCCGGGGTGACTGCAACACTGGCCGAGACCGTGTACTGGATCAACGGCGGCAATCACTGGGCTGTTGTGCTGCTCGCGTTGGTATCGATTGGCAGCGGTGGCCTGTCCACATACAAGAAGGGCTGGATTGCGCTCAAGAACGGCAATCTGAACATCAATGCACTCATGTCTATCGCTGTAACGGGTGCGATGGCCATCGGAAGCTGGCCGGAAGCTGCGATGGTGATGTTCCTCTTCACTCTGGCAGAGGTGATTGAGGCGAAATCACTAGATCGGGCCCGCAACGCCATACGTGGCTTGATGGAACTTGCACCTGAAACAGCTACGGTGCGCCAGGAAGACGGAAGCTGGGTGCAAATGCCCGCTAAGGGCGTGACCTTGGGGGCGGTGGTCCGTCTACAACCCGGTGAGCGCATCGCACTGGATGGCGTCGTAACCAGTGGGCGTTCGACAGTGAATCAAGCCCCTATCACAGGTGAGAGCCTGCCTGTGGACAAGGCGGAAGGAGACAGCGTGTTCGCGGGAACGATCAACGAGACCGGGTCATTTGAATATCGGGTGACGGCTGAAGCGAGTCATTCCACTCTTGCTCGAATCATTAATGCCGTCGAGTCAGCCCAGGGAAGCCGAGCTCCAACACAGCGTTTTGTGGATCAGTTTGCCCGCGTTTACACACCTGCCGTATTCGTGGCCGCGCTGCTGGTTATCGTCGTACCGCCTCTGTTCTTTGGCGGCGCATGGATGGATTGGGTCTACAAAGCCCTGGTGCTGCTGGTGATCGCCTGTCCGTGCGCACTGGTGATCTCGACTCCTGTCACCATTGTCAGCGGTCTCGCAGCGGCGGCTCGCAAAGGAATATTGGTTAAAGGCGGCGTGTATCTAGAAGAGGGGCGCAAGCTGATAGCGCTGGCACTCGATAAGACCGGAACAATTACACACGGCAAGCCTGTGCAGACCGACTTCATTTCGCTGAGCAATGATGCCAACCAAACCCGCGTACTGGCAGCAAGTCTCGCCACGCGCTCCGACCATCCAGTCTCATTGGCCATCGCCCGTGCGGCAACCGATGAGGGAGTGGTGCTGCGAGAGGTGGCCGATTTTGCCGCCCTTCCTGGTCGGGGGGTGCGGGGGCGCATTGACGAATACCTGTATCAACTAGGCAACCATCGACTGATCGAGGAACTGGGGCTGTGTTCAGCGGAAATTGAGGTCAAGCTCACCGCGCTGGAACGCCAAGGCAAGTCAGTGGTGCTGCTGGTTAACCAAGTCAAGGTACTGGCAATTTTCGCGGTCGCCGACACGGTGCGTGAAACGAGCCGCCAGGCTATCGCTGAGCTTCATGCTTTAGGCATAAAAACAATAATGCTCACTGGCGATAATGCGCACACTGCCGAAGCCATCGCCCGAGAAGTGGGCCTCGATGAGGCAAAAGGAAACTTGCTACCCGAAGATAAATTAAAAATTATCGAAGATCTCCTGGCGAGCGGGAATGGAGGCAAGGTTGGCATGGTGGGCGATGGCATCAACGACGCCCCCGCGTTGGCCCGCGCGGACATTGGCTTTGCCATGGGGGCCGCTGGCACGGACACCGCCATTGAGACAGCAGACGTGGCCTTGATGGACGACGATCTGCGCAAAATCCCCGCTTTCGTGCGCTTGTCCCGGGCTACAGCTGCGGTGCTGATCCAGAATATCGTGCTCGCACTCGGTATCAAGGCGGTGTTTCTGGTGCTGACGTTCACTGGACAAGCCACGATGTGGATGGCGGTGTTTGCCGACATGGGCGCGAGTTTGCTGGTGGTGTTCAACGGCTTGAGGCTACTGCGTCGATGACGTTCAAGCAGTTATTCTACGATTGGGGCGGCCTGAACACTGCGTTGTTCGAAGCGATTAACCAAGCCACCCCTGATTGGCTTGCGCCTCTTGCCCAAATCGGCAGCACACTCGGCAGTTACTGGGGCGGACCACTCCTGCTGATCGCGCTGTTATTGTGGTCTTTGTACCTGAATGCAGCTTCCCAACCGGCAATTTCAGCATTCTTAGTGCGAACCCAGGCAATTCACTTCGTGCTTGGGTTCGCATTGACTTGGCTTGCGGTCACATTGTTAAAACTGCTCGCAGATTTCCCTCGGCCGTTGGTGCTGTTACCCGATGTAGTGCGAATTATCGGCGAGCCGGTGCTGCAATACAGTTTCCCGAGCGGGCACGCAGCTTACGCCATGCTGGTGGCCGTAACCCTGTGGCCACTTGTAACGCGCCGATTTCGAATACTGTTGCTGACGTGGCTGGTATGGGTGGGATGGTCACGAATCGCAGTCGGAGCACACTTCCCGGCGGACATATTTTTTGGTTTTTTGATGGGTGGGCTATCGGCGGGAATTGTGCGTTTTTTCGCTGTCAGACCATTTTTTTGGTGGGGCGTGGCAATAGGAATCGCTTTGCTCGATCAGATATCCAAGCAGATCGTTCACAGTCGGTTGGAGTATGCTCAAGTCATTCCGGTGACGCCTTTTTTTAACCTTGTACATGTATGGAATACAGGGGCAGCTTTCAGCTTTCTGGCTGAAGCGGGTGGTTGGCAGCGTTGGCTCTTCATTGCGCTTGCGACCGGGGCTTCGTTGTGGCTTGCATGGGCATTACTTAAGCCGCGCATACAACTGGAAGCGGCTGCGTACTGCTTGATTCTTGGCGGCGCACTGGGAAATCTGGCCGACCGCGTGTTTCGTGGTTACGTGGTAGATGCACTCGACTTCCATTGGGGTGGCTGGCACTGGCCGGCTTTCAATCTGGCCGATGTGGCGATTTTTTGCGGCGCCGCACTATTAATTTTCGCATCATTCATGGTGACCCAGTCGTCGAGGACGCGAGGTACGGTTGGTGTTTAGGCTGATTAACAGCCCAAGAGGTCGATATGTTTGGCAGTAAATCAGAATATTGATCGATTGATCAATCGATCGCATCGCGGATCTCATTAAGTTAAGCACTCCACGCCGCAACAATCCAATGTCGCCAGAACGGCATATCACGCCAGAATCAAGGCAGAGGAGGCCGCTCAGCTGAAAAGAGTAAGGGAACTGTAGTGCATCAAATATGAGTAGCTCAAGCGTCTGCAACTCTTTCGAGCAAGCGTGGGGTGTATAAAGCGTAGCGTGCAAACCTATTTATTGTGTTTATGCTGGCGTTGTCATTTTGGACATAATTCAAGAAGCGCACGTGACGATGAAGGCAAAGTACCTTACCGCTTGGGCACGCTAAGCCCCGAAGGAAGTCCTCTTGGGGGAAGCTTTGTCCACCGGCTTTCAATATAATGATTTACGTTGGTAACAGCGCACCGATACCTGCCGCACGCAATTGTTGCTCATCCGGACCACGCCCGGCGCAGCAATCGGCGAGCTTGCCGTCGATGACCACGGCGGGAACGCTCCGAACTCCGTATTGGCCGGCTTTTTTTGCAACTTCCGGCTTGTGCATGTCGAGGACAAGCGCCTCGCAGGAAGGGCAGGCGATGCGGTTGATCAGCGCGACGGTGTCGTCGCACACAGCGCATCCTGCGCTGAACACTTCAATTTTCCGGGTTGCAGCCATGTGGTTTTCCTTTAAAGTGCTTTGACCGGCAGATTGTTGCCGCCACCAATGCAGGCCGGGCAGGTTGCCGTGTTGGTTGATCGGGTACGGTTGCCGAGAACAATGGCAATGATCAGCAGGATCACACCAGCGGTTGCCACAGCGGTGGATTCAAAATAAAACTTGCCGGTCAGTACAACGACTGATGCAGCCGCACCAGCCAGCAATCCGCGGATATTGCGGGTGCGTCGAGCCTGAAGCGCCAGTACTGCAAGCACGATGGCGAGAAACGTCGCTGTCAGCGGTACCAGGTATGGCGTGTAATCAATGAATTCCAGCCCCAGCGCACTGAGTATCGCGGCATAAGCCGGGAAGCACAGCGGGCAGACCAGCTTGGGCAGAAACACCACGCCGAGCGCCGGGAAAGCGGCGGCCAGTGTCTGCCAGCGGCCTTTGGTTGACGGCATTACAGGGGAGGCCTTTGCCAGCAGGGCTGAACAAACAGCTTCCAGCGGCGGGATGCCGCTCAAGCGCCCTTCGCTGTCGCTGTAAACACGGCAAGCGCCGGATCCCGATACGGCGCCCGCTTCAACAACATCCTGTTCATCAATGAGTATGGTCGGCGAGCCATAACGTTTCGCATACCCGGGGCTGTTGGGCGCGGACCGCTCCCATTCCAGCCAGCGCGCTGAAATGCCGGTGCGTGTGTATGCCTTGATCAGCAGGGCGCGAGCCTTCGTGACATTGGGGCAATCGGCGTCGTAAATCAGTTCGACTTTCATGTTGAGTGTTCCGTTTCCAGCGCTTCGAGTATCGGGCAGTCGGCGGTCGGGCCTTTGCCGCGGCAGGCGGAGGCCAGTGCAGTCAGTGCGTTTTTGATCCGTTCCAGGTCTTCAATTTTCTTTTCGACAGCCGCTCTGATGTCCGCGCAGGTGGTGCCTGGCTGCATGCGCAGGGACAGCAGGTCCTGGATTTCGGAAAGTGAAAATCCCAGTAACTGGGCTTGCCGGATGAACTGCAGGCGCTGCACCGCATCGTCGGCGTAGAGCCGATAGCCGGATGCGCTGCGTGCGGGTGCGGGCAAAAGTCCGCGCCGCTCGTAGTAGCGGATGGTCATGATGTTTACGCCACCATGGCGGGCCAGTTTTCCGATGGTCAGTGCATCCGGGTTTTTCATGTTGATCTCTACAGTAAGCCCACTATAAACCCTGTACCTTGGTATAGAGTCAACAGGCCGCGTTTATTCAGCCGCAACCACACGGTTGCCCGGTTCGGCAGCCGTGTTTTCCCGCACACGCCGCCGCATCAGCAACCACGCTGCCGGGATCACCAGCATCGACAGCAGCGGCGCGGTGATCATGCCGCCGATCATCGGTGCTGCAATGCGCTGCATGACCTCTGATCCGGTCCCGCTGGACCACATGATCGGTAGCAGACCGGCAATGATCACCGCAACGGTCATCGCTTTCGGGCGCACGCGCAACACCGCACCCTCAGTAATGGCGTCGACCACCAGTTGCATGCTGATGGGCATGCCGGTGGCGATGCGTTTGTCCAGCGCCTGCCGGAGGTACAGCAGCATGATCACGCCGAACTCCGCCGCGACCCCGGCCAGTGCGATGAAGCCGATGGCGGACGCCACGGACATGTTGTATCCCAGCAGCCACATCAGCCACAGCCCGCCGCTCAGCGCAAACGGCACGGTCAGCATGATCAGCAGGGCTTCATCGGCGCGGCCAAAGGTCAGGTAGAGCAATACGAAAATGATGACCAGCGTCAGCGGGATGACCAGCGCGAGGCGTTTTTTGGCGCGTTCCAGGTATTCGAACTGGCCGGACCACGCCACCGAATAACCGGCGGGCAGTTTGACCTGTTCCCGCACCGCGCGCTGCGCATCGTTGACCACCGATTGCAGATCACGGCCGCGCAGATCGACATAGACCCAGCCCGACAGTCGCGCGTTTTCGCTTCTCAGCATCGGCGGGCCGTCAACAACGGCGAGTTTGGCGATCGTGCCCAGCGTGATCTGCGCGCCGCGTTCGGTGACGATGGGCAGATTGCGCAGTTTGTCGATGGAGTCGCGCAGCTCGCGCGGATAACGCACGCTGATCGGGAAACGCTGCAGGCCCTCCACGGTTTCGGCGATGTTTTCGCCGCCGATCGCCGCCGATACGATGTCCTGCACGTCGTTGATGTTCATGCCGTAGCGCGCCGCCGTCAGGCGGTCGATGGTGACGTCGATGTAGCGCCCGCCGGTGAGGCGTTCCGCCAGCGCCGAGGTGACGCCGGGCACCGTCTTCACTACGCGCTCGATGTTTTGTGTCACGCTTTCGATCTGCGCCAAGTCAGGGCCGGAGACTTTGATGCCCAGCGGACTCTTGATGCCGGTGGCGAGCATGTCGATGCGGTTGCGGATCGGCGGCACCCAGATGTTGGTCAAGCCCGGCACCTGCACCGCGCGGTCGAGTTCCTCGATCAGTTTTTCCTGCGTCATGCCGGCACGCCATTCGCTTTTGGGTTTGAACTGGATGGTGGTTTCAACCATTTCCAGTGGCGCCGGATCGGTAGCGGTTTCGGCGCGGCCGATTTTGCCGAACACGCGCGCGACTTCGGGCACGCTCTTGATCAGGCGGTCGGTCAGTTGCAGGATTTCTGAGGCCTTGCCGGCCGATAAGCCGGGCAGTGCGGTCGGCATGAACAACAGATCACCTTCGTCGAGCGGCGGCATGAATTCGCCGCCCAGACGCGTGGCCGGGAACAGGCTGATGACCAGCAGCAGCACAGCAATCACCAGTGTGCCGCGCGGAAAGCGCAACACCGCGGCCAGCAGCGGGCGATAGAGGGATATCAGTAATCTATTGATTATATTGTTATTTTCATCGGGTATCCGGCCGCGGATCCAGTACCCCATCAGCACCGGCACCAGCGTCACCGACAAACCGGCCGCCGCCGCCATGGCGTAGGTCTTGGTGAAGGCGAGCGGCGAAAACAACCGTCCTTCCTGCGCTTCAAGCGCAAACACCGGGATGAAGGACAGCGTGATGATCAGCAGGCAGAAGAACAGTGCCGGGCCGACTTCCGCAGCGGCATCGCCGATCAGCCGCCAGCGTTCCTGTTCCTGCAGCGTTGCGTCGGGATGCGCATGCCGCCATGCTTCCAGATGCTTGTGCGCGTTTTCGATCATTACCACCGCGGCATCGACCATCGCGCCGATGGCAATGGCAATGCCGCCCAGTGACATGATGTTGGCGTTGACGCCTTGGTAACGCATCACAATGAAGGCGATCAGGATGCCCAGCGGCAGCGTGATGATGGCGACCAGGCTCGAGCGCAGGTGGAACAGGAAGGCGAAACACACCAGCGCCACCACGATGAATTCCTCGATCAGTTTGTCGCGCAAGTGGGTGATCGCGCGTTCGATCAGGCTCGAGCGGTCGTAGGCGGGCACGATTTCGACGCCCGGCGGCAGCCCGGGTTTCAGCGCCTCGATTTTGGCTTTTACCGCCTCGATGGTTTCCAGCGCGTTCTTGCCCTGGCGCATGATGACGATGCCGCCGACGGTTTCACCTTCACCGTCGAGTTCGGCAATGCCGCGGCGCAGTTCGGGGCCGACCTGGATGCGTGCAACGTCTTTCAGCAGCACGGGGGTGCCGCCATCGCCGGGTGACACCGGTATCGCGCGGAAATCATCGAGCGTTTTCAGGTAACCGCGAACGCGCACCATGTATTCGGCCTCACCGAGTTCGAGTACGGCGCCGCCGGCTTCGCGGTTGGCGTCGCGCACCGCGGCGATCACCCGCGACAGCGGAATGTTGTAGGCGCGCAGGCGGTCAGGATCGGGTACGATCTGGTACTGGCGCACCATGCCGCCTACTGAGGCGACTTCGGCGACATTGGGCACCGACTTCAGTTCGTATTTGAGAAACCAGTCCTGCAGCGCGCGCAACTGCGCGATGTCGTTGCGTCCGCTGCGGTCGATCAGGGCGTATTCGTAAATCCAGCCCACGCCCGTGGCATCCGGACCCAGCGCCGGTTTGGCCTGCGCCGGCAGCCGGCCCTGCACCTGATTGAGGTATTCGAGCACCCGCGAACGTGCCCAGTAGAGATCAGTACCGTCCTCGAACAATACATAGACAAAGGAATCGCCGAAGAAGGAATAACCGCGTACCGTTTTTGCACCGGGCACCGAGAGCATGGTGGTGGTCAGCGGATAAGTGACCTGATCCTCGACGATCTGCGGCGCCTGCCCCGGATAGGTGGTGCGGATGATGACCTGCACGTCGGACAAGTCGGGGATCGCGTCGAGCGGGGTCTTGAGCATGGACCACAGGCCCCAGGCGGCGACCATGACCGTCGCCAGCAATACCAAAAAACGGTTGGCGATGGACCAGCGGATCAGGCGCGCGATCATTTTTTGCCTCCGCTCAAATCAGGCTGGATGCGGGTGATGGTGTAATTGCCGTCTTTGTCCGGCTCACCGCGCATTTCAAAATTGATCTGGTCCCCGGGCTTGAGGCCCTGCAGCAGGGTCTTGTCTTCGACGCGGAAGCCCATGGTCATCCCCGGCCACTGCATAGAAGGAATGGGGCCGTGGCTGAGGTCAATTTTTCCAGTGCCGGTGTCCACTGCATTAACCTTGGCCTTGCCGACATGACCGCCGCCGGGCGGATCATTGGCGGTGCTGCCCTGGACTTTTTCCAGCCGGGTTAGCGTGCTTTTCAGACTGGCTTCGGAATCGATCAGGAATTGCCCGGAAGCAACGACGCGTTGTCCCGCTTTCAGGCCTTTGCGGATTTCGGTCATTCCGCCGCTGTCGCGCCCGGTTTCGATATCGACCGGGCGGAATTTGCCTTCACCCTCGGCTACGATGGCAACAGCACGTGTGCCGGTATGGATTACCGCTTCCGAGGGCACCATCAACGCGGGTTTGTCCGTACTGCCAAAAGTCAGCGTGGCGAACATCCCCGGTTTCAATCGACCGCCGGGATTGGAGAGAACGATGCGCGCCTTGATGGTGCGCGTAGTGGCATTGACGTCGGGCAGCAGCACGGCGACTTTGCCGTTGAAGGTCTGTTCCGGGAACGCCGCGGTGCGTGACCAGTGCGGCGTCGGTTTCCGGGATTTCAGCGTTGATCCACACCGAATCGAGGCTGACCAGCCGGAACAGCGTGAGTCCCGGATTGACCGCCATGCCGTCACGTGCGCCGAGTTCCCAGACCAGGCCGCCGACGGGCGCCGACAGCGTGACGCGCGCATCGGCTTTGCCGGATTGTTCAATGCGTTTGATCTGCGCCTCGGCGATGCCGAGCAGCGACAGGCGTTCGCGCGCCGCCTGTGCCAGATCGCTGGCGCCGGTTTGTGCGCTGCGTTTGAGCGCGAGATATTCCTCCTGCGCCGCCAGCCATTCCGGCGCGTAGATTTCCGCCAGCGGCTGGCCGCGTGCGACGGGATCGTATTGTGCGCGGACATGGAGCTTTTCGATGTAACCGCTGACGCGCGATTGGACCGTCACCATCGTGCGTTCGTCGATGCTGACTGCGCCGACGGTGGAGAGACCGGTGTTCATGCGTCCCATCGTCACCTCCACCGTGCGGATGCCGAGGTTCTGCACTGTGCGCGGACTGATGGTGACGCTGCCTTGATCTGCGCCGGCATCGGCATACACCGGCACCAATTGCATGTCCATGAACGGTGACTTGCCCGGCTTGTCGAATTTGGGGCCCGGGATCATCGGGTCATGCCAGTACAGCGGCGTGCGTTCGCCTGCTGCGGCTTTTTCGCCGCTCGTCGGCGCACTGCTTGCCGCGTCTGCGGTGGTGGCCGGTTGCGGCGCGGTCATGCTGCTCATGCGCTGCATCGCGTACCAGTAGCCGCCGCCGATGCCGGCGCCGGCGAGGGCGAGTCCGCCCACGATCAATAGTGTGGTGTTGCGTTTCATTATTGCTTCTCCTGCGGCAGGAAGTAGAGTAATTGCGCATAGGCGCGGCCCTGTTCCGCGGCGAGCTGCAATTGCTGCAAACGAAGTTCAATTTCGACGCGGCGCGCTTCGAGTGCGCCGGCGAGCATGCCCTGTCCGCCGCGGTAAGCGGCGAGCGCCAGTTGTGCGCGCTCGCGGGCGAGGGGCAGCAGGGTGTCATCGAAGCGCTGCAGACGCGCGGTGGCCGCCGCCCAGTCCGCCCAGGTCGCCTGGGCTTCGGCCAGATGCTGGCGCAGCGCGTCTTCCTTCAGCGCGCGCGCCTGTTCCACCTGAGCCATTTTTGCGGCGACGCTTCGATCCTGTCGGTTGGCCTGGAACAGCGGCAGGTCAATCGAGACCTGCACCGAGAGCATGTTGGAATACTGCGGCCCGCGCTGTGCATATGCCACTTCAAGTCCCCAGTCCGGTTTGTTCGCGGCCCGGGCGAGGTCGGCCTCATTGCGCGCGACATCAATCTGCCGCTCCAGCGTCTGCAGATGCGGATGGTTTTCTGCGTGTGTGGCGACATCGCGGTGTTGTGCTGCGAGCAGGCGGTCCGGCAGCGTGGCCAGCGGTCGCGTGCTTTCCGCGCCCAGCCAGCGCGACAGCAGGGCGGTGGAGCGCGCCGCTTGTCGCCGGTATTCCGCGCGGCGGTCCAGCAGCGATTGCAGGCTGACCTGCAGCGCAAGCAGATCCGCGGGTTGTGCCTTGCCCGCGCGCAATCCCGCCTGCAGGGATTCCCGTTGCAGATCCGTTTCCGCGTATTGCTCGTCGACCACAGCCGCCATGCGTTCAGCAAAGTAGCGTTCCAGCCAAGGCAGCGCGACATCCCGGCGCAGAGCCGCGCGTGCGTCGCCGAGCATCGCCTGTTCCCGCTGCAGTTCATTCTCCGCGCGCCGGCCCTTGATTTCGCGTTTTTCGCCGCGCACGAACTCCTGCGCCACGCCGATTTTGCGCATGGTCATGAAGTCGCGCGTCAGGCTGTAGCGGTCGGGGCCGTCCGCTGGCAGGTTGTCGATGCCGAGCTTAAGCTTGGGATCGGGCAGTTCGCGCGCTGATGCGGTGGTTTCTTCAGCAGCAGAAATGGCCGAGCGCTGCGCCGCGAGCAACGAAGATTCGCGGTCGGCGATGGCCAGCGCTTCAGTGAGGCTGAGGGGCGCTGACGCAGCCTGCGCCGATAAGGGCCAGCCGGATGCCGCAAGTATGAACAGCAGTACTGCTGATGCAGGAAAACGGGTACGCATAAATCCTCCGCGTGACAATTTTCGGCAGCCGCAAGGCGGCTACCGTCAATACACTGCGCGGAGGATCAGATCAGGAAGCGCTGCAGCCGCAGGATCAGCGGCGGGGATGGGGCGTATGCGAGATGGTGCAGCCTGACATCGATTGCGGGAGGCGCAATCACGGTTTGAACAACGAGGTAATGGACTACAGGCGCGGCAATCGCCGTCCATGTGATATCGGCTTGCCCGCTGACTTCGCTGCCCGCTTCGCAATGCTTCAGGCAAAGCGCGGAGACCGCGGCGCTGTCCTCGCAATCCGGCATCGCGGCTGCAGCCTGCGCGATGTCCTGCAGGCTGGTCGTGCAGGCATAGGCCGCGACGGACTGCTGCGCCAGCAGCATGAAGCCGAGGGTGCAGGCGGTGAGCCATTTCCGGAGGTGTCGGGAGAAACGCATGTGGTAATGGTACTGTGGTCGACTTACGGACACAAGTGGCATCATCCCGATGTGGCACGCGTTTACATTAGGGGCCTATCGCTGGAAAACTACGAGATACAGTATATTTCGAGAGGGCTCGCCAATGTCTAGGAACCGGGGGGTGATTCCATGCAGAAAAAAATAATAAGTTAGGGGTGTGTCACACAAAAACCTGCAACGCTTTTGCAACGGTGCTGTTATGCGCTATACAGCGTGGTAGAGCAAAATGGGCAACGGTCGGTGTTAAATTACATTAATAAAAACAACAGCCTGAAACTGATACAATGACTACGAACCAAGGGGTAGGGGGTTCGAATCCCTCCGGCCGCGCCAGAATCCATCAAAAAACCCCGTGACCAGAGTCGCGGGTTTTTTTTCGGCAGGCAATTTGGCGACCTCAGTCGAACTTGTCGACCTCGTTCCAGCCTTTTGCCAGCCGATCCCTTGCTGAAAGCAGCGGTGGTGCCTGCAATGGCCAAGTGATGCCGAGCCGGGGATCATCCCACCGCAGGCAACGTTCGTGTTGCGGAGCGTAGTGGGTGGTGGTCTTGTAAAGGCAGTCGACGGTTTCGGAAAGAGCCAGAAAGCCGTGTGCGAGGCCGGGCGGGACCCACAGGGCTTGCGGCTGTCCGGCGTTCAGCTTGAAACCGGCCGACTGACCGTAGCTGGGTGATGAGCGGCGAAGATCGACTATGACATCGAAAACTTCACCATGAAGTACACGGATCAGCTTGCCTTGCGGTTCATGCACCTGATAGTGCAATCCGCGCAGTACATTCCGGTGTGAATGCGAAAGGTTGTCCTGAACGAAATCGACGTTCAGTCCGCTGGCAGCCTGAAATTCACGGCGGTTGAACAGCTCGGTGAAATAGCCCCTCTCGTCGCGGCGCAACATTCCTTCCAGCAACAGGACACCGTTCAGCGCGGTGGTGAAAATTTTCATGATCGGGTTGCGGTTGAGGGATGATTGTCAACAAGCTTGTCAACTGGAGTGCCGGGTTTCATTTTACGCCGTGACCTTCACCTGCTAACGTTACGCTCTCAAAAAATCCGATTTTCCGAAAGGGTTCAACCTTGAGTCATCTGCGCCATACCGAGCAACGCCAGCGCTTCCGCGCCATCCTCAGCGGCAGCGAATGCCTGTCGCCGGCCAGTGTCTATGATCCGTTGTCCGCCCGTACCGCAGAAAGTGTCGGTTACAAGCTGGGCATCCTCGCCGGCTCGGTGTCGTCGAACACCACGCTGGCGGCGCCAGACCTGATCCTGCTCACGCTGACTGATTTCGCCGACCAGGTGCGGCGGATGATGCGCGTGAGCGACCTGTCGCTGCTGGTGGACGCCGACCACGGCTACGGCAATGCGCTGAACGTGATGCGCACGGTGCAGGAGCTGGAGCATGCCGGCGTGTCGGCGATGAGCATCGAGGACACTGCACTGCCGATCCGCTTCGGCCAGCCGGAAGGGCGGGATGAGCTGATTTCGATTCCTGAAATGGTCGGCAAGCTGAAGGCGGCGGTGGCCGCGCGGCGTGACCCTGCGACGGTGATCGCCGGCCGCACCGCGGCGCTGAAGGTGGAAGACCTGCCGCGCACGGTGGAGCGGGTCAAGGCCTATGCCGCCTGCGGCGTGGACTGCATTTTCATCATCGGCGTCGAGACCGCGGCCGAGGTGCAGGCGGTGCGCGAGGCTTCGGGCCTGCCGGTGATCGTCGGCCCGGGCAAGACCGGCGAAAGCCGCGAGGCCTTTGCCAAAGCCGGTTGCCGCGTGCTGCTGCAGGGACACCAGCCGGTGGCGGCGGCGGTGAAGGCGCTGCGCGAGGTTTATGCGCACCTGCACGGCGGCGGCAACCCGGCCGAGCTGAAGGACAAGATCGCCTCGAACAAGGAGATGGATGCCCTGGTATCCGGCGAGGACTACAAGCGTTATCTGCGCGATTTCCTGCGCGGCTGAATCCAAGCGACTTCATCCAAACGACTTCAATCAAGCGGCCGAATCCCGGCGATATCAGCCGCCCGAGGAGAAATACACATGCATCGAAAAGACACCGTGGGCGTTGGTAAACGCACGCCGGTCGAACGTCGCGGCCTCGACGTGCTGCGCGACCCCATACTCAACCGCGGCACCGCCTTCACGCTGGAAGAGCGCGAGGCCTATGGCCTGACCGGCCTGCTGCCGCCGCATGTGCATACCCAGGCCGACCAGGCCGATCGCTTCCTGGCCAGCTTCCGCAAGATGAGCGAGCCGCTGGACAAGTTTGTCGCCTTGAACGCGCTGCACGACCGCAACGAGGATCTGTTTTTCCAGATCCTCTGCGATCACATCGACGAGATGCAGCCCATTGTTTATACGCCGATCGTCGGCCTTGCCTGCCAGAAGTTCGGCCAGATTTTCCAGCGGCCGCGCGGCATGTTCATCAGCATCCGCGACAAGGGCCGCATCGCGCAGGTGCTGCGCAACTGGCCCTATGACCCGGGCATCATCGTCGTCACCGACGGCGAGCGCATCCTTGGTCTCGGCGACCTCGGCGCGCACGGCATGGGCATTCCGGTGGGAAAATTGTCACTTTATACCGCATGCGCCGGCATTCATCCGCGGCTGTGCCTGCCGGTGACGCTGGATGTGGGCTGCAACAACGAGGACGTGCGCAACGATCCCTTCTATGTCGGCCTGCGCCAGCCGCGGGTCACCGGCGCCGCCTACGACGAATTCATTGACGAGTTCATGACCGCGGTGCAGGAGGTGTTTCCCGGCTGCGTGGTGCAGTTCGAGGACTTCGCCAACCACAACGCGTTCCGCCTGCTCGAGAAATACCGCGACCGCGTGCCCAGCTTCAATGACGACATCCAGGGCACGGCAGCGGTGGCGCTGGCGGGCAT
This sequence comes from Betaproteobacteria bacterium Ga0077527, assembly GCA_001464815.1. Classification (GTDB taxonomy): domain Bacteria; phylum Pseudomonadota; class Gammaproteobacteria; order Burkholderiales; family SG8-41. The sequence goes on from LNDW01000005.1 coordinate 34,716, forward strand.
CTTCTCGGCGCTGCGCATCACCGGCCAGCCGCTGACCGGGCAGCGCGTGCTCTTTCTCGGCGCCGGCGAGGCCGCGACCGGCATCGCCGACCTGATCGCCTCGGCGATGGTGGCGCAGGGCATGCCGCTGGCCGATGCGCGGCGCAGCTGCTGGCTGGTTGATTCGAAGGGGCTGGTGGTAAAAACCCGCCGCGACCTTGCGCACCACAAGCTCAACTATGCCCACGAGCACGCGCCGATCGGCGATTTCCTCAGCGCGATCAAGGACCTCAAGCCGACTGCGATCATCGGCGTGGCGGCGGTGGGCGGCACCTTCACCCGCGAGATCATCGAGGAGATGACGAAGCTCAACGAACGGCCGATCATTTTTGCGCTGTCGAACCCGACCTCGCAGGCTGAATGCACCGCCGAGCAGGCTTACCGTTTCAGCAAGGGCAAGGCTTTGTTTGCCTGCGGCAGCCCCTTCGATCCGGTCACGCTCGACGGGCAGACCTTCGTGCCGCGCCAGGGCAACAACAGCTATATCTTCCCCGGCATCGGCCTCGGCGCGATTGCGGCCAAGACCCGCGTGATTACCGACGACATGTTCATGAAGTCGGCGCACACGCTGGCGCAACTGGTCACCGAGTCCGACCTTGCGCAGGGCAGCCTCTATCCGGCGCTGCCGCGCATCCGTGAGGTGTCGGCGCAGATTGCCGCAGCGACTGCGGCCGCAGCGCGTGACAGCGGGATTGCAGGGCGTTTGGCGCAGCAGGAGATGCTCAAGGATATCGAGGCGCAGATGTATGATCCCGGCGCACGAAAATGAAATAAGTATTTGATTTTATTGAATAAAAAAGCAGCCTCGAGGGCTGCTTTTTTATGTCCGGGTGTAGTGCGTCCGGCCTGCAGCCAGAAGCGCCCGGTGTCTCAATTACTCCGGCGCAACGGCGGGCGATGGCGGTTGAAGGTGTCGGAGGGCCGTTCGCCAAACATGGCCCTGTAGTCGGCGGAGAACTGGCCGAGATGCCAGAACCCCCAGTTGACGGCGGCTTCGGTGACCGAGCGCGCCGTCTGCAGCGCAGCACGCACGCCGTTGAGCCGCATCGCGCGCAGATACGCGAGCGGACTGATACCGAGCACGTCGCGAAAGCAGTATTGCAGGGTGCGCCGGCTGACGCCGAGATCGGCGCAGAGCGTGGCCACCGTGACCGGTTCTTCGGGATGCTCCGCGATGCGTTCGCGGGCACGCTTGACCAGTTGCCAGCGGGCGCGGACTGCCAGCGGCTGAGAGGTGGCATCCTCACCAGTGGCGAGCAATTCGACCAGCGTGGCGATGATCGCGTCCTTGGCCTGCGCGCGGGCGTGGTCGCTGTGCAGCAGCGCGGGCGTCTGCGCCGCGGCCTGCAACAGGCTGACAACGAGTTCGCGGGCCTGGTCGAGGGCTTCCGGCCGCGATATGCGGGTATGGGCATGGCTGACCAGGTCCGCGGTCCGGCGCAGTGCGGCGGCCTGGGCCGAGAGCAGGGGCAGATCGCTGGCCGCGAGGGCAATCCCGGCGACCTGGTGGTCGGCGGGCGAGCAGAATTCGAAACCGGCGTCGCCGGAATAGACATACAGCTGGTCCAGGGAGCAGGGCCGGCCGCAGAAGCGCGCCTCGCCCGCCAGGTGCAGCGGCACCGCAACGCCCAGCGCCCCCGGCGCCAGGGCGCCGCGCTGCAGCAGGGTACGGTTGGCCGACTCCAGGAACACGTAGGCGCCGTCAATATCCAGCGCTTTGACCCGGCCCTCGAAAGCGCCGCGGGACAATTGCCAGTAGCGCTGGTTCCAGCCCTGGAGCACGCCGGCCTGTTCCTGTGCATCCATGCACCGATACGAGGCATAGGGGACATCAGGCGGCGCCGCTGCTTCGACCCTCATCCTCATTGATGCTTCCCCCTGTTGCAGTGGCAGTGCCACGGTATTGAACGCAACGCGCGATGTTGGCGCCTGAAGGTAACAGGCGTGTGACAACTGTTCGGCTGCGGCTGTACTGGAGCAACTCCGCACCCTCCCGGATCCGGTGCCCCCTCGCTGACCTGAGCAAACCCCGTACCACCGCGCACCTGATTGACACCCGACAGCCTCACGAGGCCGGGCGCGGTGATCCGGGCTTGCCGAAATTTGATAGTAGCGCTTTTGCCACCGGTCTAGATTCCGGAGGCATGCAGCAAGCCGTGCCCGTCAAACCGTTTTTTATCCATTTCTTTTTCGACTTTCAGGAGGTTTTATGTCCGCCAGTCCCTGGATTCACCGTCTGCTGTTCTGCGTCCTCGCTGTTGCCACGGCCGCACCGGCCATCGCGCAGGACGGCGTATTGCGTGTCTACATCGCCCGTCATGGCATCACTGACTGGAATGTGGCGATGCGCGTGCAGGGTTCCACCGACAATTCGCTCAATGAAACCGGCCGCAAGCAGGCGGCGGCGTTGATTGAGCGCATGAAGGGCGTGCATCTTGATCACATCTACACCGCGGGTCTGGTGCGTACTCGCCAGACCGCCGAGGGATTCACCAACGTCAAGCAGACCGCGATCCCCGGCCTCAACGAACGCAATCACGGCAAGTTCGAGGGCATCGTGGATGACCCCAAAAACAATGCTGAAATGTCCGCCGAATACCGCAAGCGTATTCGTATCGTCGATGATTCACTGGACGGCGGCGAGTCGCTGGGCGACCAGCACAAGCGTGTCGGTGCCGCGACCCGTGACATCCTGTCGCGCCACAAGAAGGGCGGTTCGATCCTGATCGTCGGCCACGGCGGCAGCAATCCGCAGATCATGGCCGAGCTGCTCGGTCTTGCCCCGGACGTCGCGCTGAACCGCGTGCGCCAGGCCAATGACGAGGTCTACATGATTGAACTGCGCCCCGGCCAGGCGCCGATGATCTGGAAAAACATCACCATGGCGACGCTCGAAGAGCTGTGATCCGGAAGCATCGAATCCAATCAGGGAGTTAAAATGAAAACAACACTGCTCGCCGCCGTGGCCCTGCTTGCCGCGGCAACGGCTGCGCAGGCTGACCAGCGCTTTCCGGCAACCCTCGCCGGACATGCGCTGCTGCCGGCGGAATCGTTCCTCAAGCCGCCATCGGATGCGCCGGCGAGCCTCTCGGTTTCGGGCCGCTACACCCATGCCGACGGCCGCCGCCGCGACCAGATCGGCGCAGTGCAAGGCATTTCTTTCCTGTCCGATCCGAAGGCGCCACGGCCGACGGGAGTCAATACACCGTTCAACGGCCAGCCGCTGCAGGGTTTTTCCGGGATCAAGTGGATGAAGGACGGCACCGCTTGGGCCACCACCGACAACGGCTTCGGCACCCGCGCCAATTCGCCGGATGCAATGCTGACCTTCCATCATGTCCGTTTCGACTGGAAGACGCAGCAGATGGTGATTCTGCGCAGCATTTTTCTGCATGATCCCGACGGTATTTTGCCATTCAACATCGTCAACTCGGCGACCACCAAGCGTTACCTGACCGGTGCCGACCTCGACATCGAGTCGATCCAGGTCATCGGCGACACTTTCTGGTTTGGTGACGAACTGGGTCCGTACCTGATCCGCGCCGATCGCAACGGCAAGGTCACCGGCCTGTTCGAAACTGTTGTTGACGGCCAGTTGATTCGCTCGCCCGACCATTTCAGCGTGACCACGCCGTCGGTGCCGGGGCAGTTCAACACCACGGCGCGCCGTTCGCGCGGCTTCGAAGGCATGGCGGCCTCGCCCGACGGACGTTTCCTGTATCCGATGCTGGAAGGCCCGCTGTGGAATGCCGAAAGCAAGGGCTGGGAAAACCGCGAAGGCAAGGAAGTGGTCAGGATCCTCGAATTCGACGTGCAAAAAGCCGCATACACCGGCCGCTCCTGGCGCTACCAACTGGAAGTCAACGGCAACAACATCGGCGACTTCAACATGATTGATGCGACAACCGCGCTGGTGGTCGGGCGTGACAACGGGGAAGGGGTGCCCGAACTCGCCTGCAACGGCCCGGCGCGGGCGGACTGCTTCAACAATCCGGCGCGCTTCAAGCGGGTGTACAAGATCGACATGGGTGTCGAGCCCGGCGCCTTCGTGCGCAAGATCGGACACATCGACCTGATGGATATCGCCGATCCAAGCGGGCGCGCCAAACATGGCACGGTTGCCGGCCGCTTCACAATGCCGTTCTGGTGCATCGAGAATGTCGATATCGTTGATGCCGAGCACATCATCGTCGGCAATGACAACAATCTGCCGGTGGGTGGCGGCCGTACCATCGGCCGCCATGAAGATACCGAGTTCGTGCTGCTACGCGTGCCCGAGTTTTTGCGCGCCCGCTAAACCGCCAAACCTTGCCCCGGAACGGCGGCACCGGACCTCAGTGTCCGGTGCCGCAGCCCTGTTGCCCTGACTGATACCGCATGAGCGCTTCAACATCCTCGCCGCAACTGCTGAAGACCCTGAGCACCTTTCAGCTGTGGGGTATCGCGGTCGGTCTGGTCATCTCAGGCGAATATTTCGGCTGGAGCTTTGGCTGGGCTTCCGCCGGCACTCTGGGTTTTCTGGTGACAACGCTGTTTGTCGCCGCGATGTACACCACCTTCATTTTCAGCTTCACCGAGCTGAGCACGTCAATCCCGCATGCCGGCGGCCCCTTTGCCTATGCCCGGCGCGCGTTCGGGCCGACCGGTGGTTATTTCGCCGGCGCGGCGACGCTGGTCGAGTTCGTGTTCGCGCCGCCGGCGATTGCGCTGGCCATCGGCGCTTATCTGAACGTGCAATTTCCCGCCGTGGATCCAAAAATCGCGGCGGTGGGTGCCTATGTCGTGTTCATGTCCCTGAACATCGCCGGCGTGAGGACCGCGGCCACTTTCGAGCTGGTGGTGACCCTGATCGCGGTGTTTGAACTGCTGGTGTTCATGGGGGTGGTGGCGCCGGCATTTTCGGCCGCCAATTTCACCGCTGGGGGGTGGGCTGGATCGGATGTATTCAGCGCCGCGGCGATTCCGGGCATGATTGCCGCGATTCCGTTTGCGATCTGGTTTTTTCTTGCCATCGAGGGCGTGGCGATGGCGGCCGAAGAGACGCGTGATCCGAAGCGGTCGATACCAATCGCCTATATCAGCGGCATTCTGACCCTGGTTATGCTGGCGCTGGGGGTGATGGTCTTTGCCGGTGGTGTCGGCGACTGGACGCGGCTCGCCAACATTAACGATCCACTGCCACAGGCGATGAAGGCAGTGGTTGGCGAGTCCAGCGGCTGGCTGACCATGCTGGTCTGGCTGGGCCTGTTCGGTTTGATCGCTTCTTTTCACGGCATCATCCTCGGCTATTCCCGGCAGTGGTTTGCGCTGGCCCGCGCCGGCTATCTGCCGGCCTGTTTCGCCGCGCTGCATCCGCGGTTTCATACCCCTCACCGTGCAATCCTGGCCGGCGGTGTGGTCGGTATTGCCGCAATTTTCAGTGATCAGTGGATCCAGTTTGGTGGCCAGACCCTGACCGCCAATATCGTGACCATGGCCGTGTTCGGGGCGCTGACGATGTACATCATCAGCATGCTGGCCTTGTTCCGCCTGCGCCGCGCCGAGCCCGGATTGGAGCGTCCGTTCCTGGCGCCTTGTTACCCCTGGTTTCCGGGATTCGCGGTGCTTGCCGCCGCCGCCGCGCTGCTGGCAATCATCTGGTTCAACCCGATGATTGCGCTGCTCTACGCCGGCATTCTTGTGCTGGGTTATGTGTACTTCCGGCTGACGCCGCAGCGGCGTGAGGCACATATCGACCCCTTGCTCGAGCGTGAGGCATGAGCCGGGTTGCAGCAGACGGTTATGAGAGCCCGGTGGAAGTGATCAACCCGGCGGGCCGCGGCCGCGTGGTGCTGGTATGCGAGCACGCAAGCAGCCTGGTTCCCCCCCACCTGAACGGCCTCGGCTTGCCGCGCGCGGAAATCGAGCGCCACATCGGCTGGGACATCGGCGCGCTGGGGCTGGCACTCGAGTGTTCGCGACTGCTCGATGCGCCACTGGTGTATGCGCGGTATTCGCGGCTGGTGCTGGACGTGAATCGCCCGGTCGATGCGCCGGATTCGATCGTCGAATCCAGCGAGGACACGCAGATTCCCGGCAATCGCAGACTTGATTCAGCCGAACGAGAGCTGCGCCAGCGGGCGATTTATGCACCCTTTCACGCCGCGCTGGCCAGTGTGGTGGCCGCACGCAGTGCGACGGATGCCGATCTCGCGGTGATCAATATCCATTCCTTCACGCCGGTGTATCGCGGCGTGGCACGGCCGTGGCAGGTGGGCGTGTTATCCGACACCGACCGCAGGCTGGCCGATGGCCTGCTGCGTGAGCTGGGTTTCGAGGCAGGCCTGGTGGTCGGTGACAATCAGCCTTATTCGCCACGTGATCGTGTTTATCACACACTTGAGCGCCACGCACAGTCACAGGGCCTGCTCAGTGCCATGATCGAGATACGCAATGACGGCCTCGGCAGCAGTGCTGATCAGCACGCATGGGCACAGCGGCTGTGCCGCGCGCTGCGCGCGGCGCTGGCCCTGGTCCAGCGGCATCCAGTCCAACAACCCAGTGGAGCCCGGTAATGACTCTTGAAGAACTGCGCCGCCTCGCCGCGGAAGGCCGCGTTGATACCGTGGTGGCCTGTATGGTGGACATGCAGGGGCGTCTGATCGGCAAGCGCTTCCAGGTCGAGTTTTTCCTCGACAGTGCCCACCAGGAGACGCACTGCTGCAATTACCTGCTCGCCAATGACATCGACATGGAGCCGGTGCCGGGGTACGCCGCGGCAAGCTGGGGCCAGGGTTATGGCGATTTTGTGCTCAAGCCCGATCTGGCGACGCTGCGGCTGACGCCCTGGCTGGAGGGCACCGCGCTGGTGCTTTGTGATGTGCTGGATCAGCAACACACCGACCTGCCGCACAGCCCGCGCGCGATTCTCAAGCGCCAGATCGCGCGCCTGGAGCAGCGCGGCTGGCGCGCGATGTTTGCCTCGGAGCTCGAGTTCTACCTGTTTGACGAGCCGTACGAGGCGATCCACGCCCGCAATTACGCCCATCCCAAAACCGCAAGTCTGTATCCCGAGGACTACCATGTGCTGCAGACCACCCGCGAGGAGCCGGTGATGCGGGCGATCCGCAGGAATCTGCAGGCTGCCGGAATCCCGGTCGAGAACTCGAAAGGCGAGTGGGGGCCGGGACAGGAGGAAATCAACGTCCGTTACTGTGATGCGCTGGAAATGGCCGACCGCCACAGCATCATCAAGAACGCCTGCAAGGAAATCGCCATGCTGCAGGGAAAATCCATCACCTTCATGGCGAAGTGGCGCTACGACTATGCCGGGTCGAGCAGCCATGTGCACAATTCGCTGTGGGATGCCGCGGGCAAGACCCCCTTGTTCCACGACCCGCAGGCCGAATTCGGCATGTCGCCGCTGATGCGCGCCTGGGTCGCCGGGCAGGTGCAGTACGCCGGGGACTTTACCTACTTTCTGGCGCCCTATATCAACTCGTACAAGCGCTTCCAGAGCGGCACCTTCGCGCCGACGCGGGCGATCTGGAGCCGTGACAACCGCACTGCCGGATTCCGTTTGTGCGCCGAGACGGGCCGCGGCATCCGCATTGAATGCCGCATCGGCGGCGCCGACCTCAATCCCTATCTCGCGTTTGCGGCACTGATCGCGGCGGGTCTCGCCGGTATCGATGAACAGCTCGAATTGCCGCCACCGTACTCGGGTGATGCCTATCACCAGGCAGGTCTGGCTGAGATTCCGAAGACTTTGCGAGAAGCCAGCGCAGCCTTGCGCTCGTCGCGCATGCTGCGGGCCGCCTTCGGTGATGAGGTGGTCGAGCACTACGCGCATACCGCCGACTGGGAGCAGAAGCAATATGACAGCCGCGTGACCGACTGGGAGCTGCGGCGCGGGTTTGAGCGTTACTGAGATGAACGTTATTGAGATGAACGTTATGAGCTGGAGCCATGGATACTGAAGTAAAGCTGATTTCCCCGGTCGATGGCCGGGTCTATGCCGAGCGGCGTCATGCCACGGCGGCGGAAGTGGCGCTGGCGCTGGATGCGGCTGCTGCTGCGCAGAGGTCGTGGAAACACAGCGCCATCGCCGAGCGCGCGGCGTATTGCACTGCGGCGGTGGAGGCTATGCTGGCGATGCGTGATGAGATCGTGCCGGAACTGGCCTGGCAGATGGGACGGCCGGTGCGTTACGGCGCGGGCGAGCTGCGCGGCTTTGAGGACCGTGCCCGTTACATGATCGGGATTGCGGGAGAGGCGCTGGCGCCGATTGCCATTGAGCCGAAGGCGGGCTTCCGTCGTTATATCCGCCGCGAGCCGCTGGGCGCCGTGCTGGTGATCGCACCATGGAACTACCCGTATCTGACCGCGGTGAATTCGGTGATTCCGGCGCTGATGGCGGGCAACAGTGTGCTGCTCAAGCACGCCACCCAGACGTTGCTGGTGGGCGAGCGTTTTGCCGAGGCCTTCCGCCGCGCCGGACTGCCGCAGGGCCTGTTCCAGAACCTGCTGATCGATCATGCGCAGGCCGCGCGGGTCATCGCCTCCGGCCGGGTGCAGCAGGTCAATTTCACCGGTTCGGTGGCCGGAGGAAAGGCCATCGAAGCGGCTGCGGCAGGGCATTTTCTGGGGGTCGGACTTGAGCTGGGCGGCAAGGATCCGGCCTATGTTCGTGCCGATGCCGACATTGGCCATGCCGTCGAGAATCTGGTGGATGGCAGTTTTTTCAATTCGGGCCAGAGCTGCTGCGGCATCGAACGCATATATGTCGAGCGCGCGGTGTATGACGAATTCGTTGAACGTTTTGCCGTACTGACGCGCGCTTACGTGCTGGGCAATCCGCTGGAGCCCGAAACCACCTTGGGACCGGTAATCAAATCTTCGGCGGCCGCGTTCGTGCGCGGCCAGATCGCCGAAGCGGTGTCGATGGGGGCAAAAACGCTGATCGATCCGCGCAGCTTTCCGGCGGATCAGCCGGGCAGCGCCTATCTGGCGCCGCAGTTGCTGGTCGATGTCGACCACCGCATGTCGGTGATGCGCGAGGAGAGTTTCGGTCCGGTGGTGGGCATCATGCCGGTGTCCGGTGACGATGAGGCGCTGGCGCTGATGAACGACAGCGAATTCGGGCTGACCGCTTCGGTGTGGACGCAGGATATCGAAGCCGCGGAACGCATTGGCGATGGCATCAACACCGGCACCGTGTTCATGAACCGCTGTGACGCGCTGGACCCGGCGCTGGCCTGGACCGGCGTCAAGAACACCGGTCGCGGCACCACGCTGTCCCGCGTCGGCTACGAGACGCTGACACGACCCAAATCATTCCATCTTCGATACGACCTGAAATCATGAGTGTGCAAGCCAACTGGAATTATCCGACAGCTGTCCGCTTCGGCGCCGGCCGCGTCGGGGAACTGGCAGCAGCCTGTCGCGCCGAGGGCATCGAGCGCCCGCTGCTGGTGACGGACAGGGGGCTTGCCGCCGCGCCGATCACGCTGAAGGCGTTCGAAGTGCTGCGTGCAGCCGGGCTCGGAGCGGCGCTGTTCGCCGAGATCAAACCCAATCCGGTGGCGGCGAATCTGGAGGCCGGTCTTGCCGCGTACCGCTCAGGCCACCATGACGGCGTGGTCGCCTTTGGCGGTGGTAGCGGACTCGACATGGGCAAGCTGATCGCCTTCATGAGCGGCCAGACCCGCCCACTGTGGGATTTCGAGGATATCAGCGACTGGTGGACCCGTGCAGATCCGGCTGGCATCGCACCGGTGATCGCGGTGCCGACGACGGCAGGCACCGGCTCCGAGGTCGGCCGCGCCGGGGTGATCACTGATGAACGCACGCATACCAAACGTATCATCTTTCATCCGAAAATGATGCCGCGCCTGGTGATCTGCGATCCCGAACTCACCGTGGGGATGCCGGCCCGCATCACCGCCGGCACCGGCATGGACGCGTTTTCGCATTGCCTCGAGGCATACTGCGCGCCCGGATTCCATCCGCTGGCCGACGGCATAGCGGTCGAAGGCATGCGGCTGGTCGCAGCAGCGCTGCCGCGCGCAGTGCGTGATCCTGGCGATCTTGAAGCAAGGGGGCAGATGATGGCCGCCGCGGCGATGGGCGCCACCGCCTTCCAGAAGGGGCTCGGCGGCATGCATGCGCTGTCGCATCCGGTTGGTGCTTTATACGACACGCATCACGGCATGACCAACGCCACCTTCATGCCCTATGTGCTGCAGTTCAACCGCCCGGTCATCGAGCAGCGCATCAGCCGGCTTGCTGCCTATCTGGAACTGCCAGAACCGGGCTTTGCCGGCTTCCTGTCGTTTGTGCTGCGCCTGCGGGCGGAGGTCGGTGTGCCGCACACGCTGCCGGAACTGGGTGTCGATAACCGGCAGGCGCAGAGGATTGCGGAAATGGCCGAAGCCGATCCCTCGGCTGGCGGCAATCCACTGCCGTTCAAGCGTGAAGCCGCGGCTGCGGTGTTTGCTGCGGCTCAATCCGGATCAATGGACCGCTGAAGCCTATGGCCTTTGTCGATAATTTGACTTAAGTAATTGATTTAATTAATAAAAATTATTTTTCAAGTTTTTGCTGCGCTGGCGCTGCTGCCGGTGGCGCTCAGAAGAACAGTGGTGGAGGGCTGATCAGACAGCCAATAACCAGGCGCGACAGCACACCGGCAAGGCTCAGGTTCATTTCAAGTGCCACCGCGACCTGAGCGAGGTTGGCCGAGGTAAAGGCGATGTGGCGGATGTCCAGCGGCAGGCCGATGCCGGCGCTGATGGTGCCGGTCATGCAGAGAATGAAGCCGAAGACTCGGTTGCCGGCGGGGCAGCCGAGGTTTTTGTTGATACGGTGGCCCAGCACTGCAAGGGTCAGGATCCGGCTGGTGCGTGCAGATCGCGCAGGTGGGCGACGGGGCGCCGATGTGGTCTCAAGCGGCCTTGTTGTCGAAATAGCCCGAGATCAGCCCGGCGTGGAACAACCACGCTCCGGCGATCGCGGCATGGAGCAGAGCGGAGTTTTGCAGCGGGTCGGGGTCGCGCAGCAGTCATTCTGCAGCGATGTCGATGATCCGCTTCAGCGCGGTCCGGCGGCCGAGGGCGACGGTGGCATCTGCACCGGGGCGGCACCTCCGGCGGACACCTGAATTTCCGGGCTCCAGCCGCCGCCCAGGGCGCGATACAACTGCACCACCGAGGCATAGGCGTCGCGCGTGGTCTGCACCAGGGCAAGTTCCGAGGAGAACGACTGCCGCTCGGCATCGAGTACCTCGAAATAGCTGGATACGCCGCCGCGATATCGCGAAGTGACCAGGCGCAGCCGCTTGGCATCGGCATCGGCAATGCGCTGCTGGCTGTCGCGCTGCTCGCGCAGGCGCTGGTAGGCCACGAGGGCGTCTTCAACTTCACGCAAGGCGTTCTGGATCGCCTGGCGGTACTGCTCAAGCGCAATGGCCTGCTGGGCCTTGGCGGCATCCACGCCGGCACCGATGGCGCCGGCGGTGAAAATCGGCAGCGTCAGCGCAGGGTTCAACGAATAGGCACGGCGGTTGCCGTCGAACAGCGTGCTCCCCTCGGGGCTGATGAAGCCGAGAAAGGCGGTCAGCGACACGGTGGGCAGGTAGGCCTTGCGCGCGGCGTTGACGTTGGCCGCCGAAGCGGCCAGCCCCTGCTCAGCAGCACGCACATCGGACCTGCGCTCGATCAGTTGTGACGGCAGTCCGGCCGGAAGCACGGGCGGCAGGGCGTAGTCGCTGAGTTTCGACTGTCTGGCGATCGGGCCGGGGTTGCGGCCGATCAGGATGGACAGCGCGTTCTCGGCCTGGACACGGCGACGTTCGAGGTCGGAAATGGTGTTTTCGGCGCCGGCCAGCAGCGATTCGGCCTGGTGCAGGTCCACTGCCGAGACTACGCCGTTGTCGAAACGCAGCTTGACCAGGCGCAGCGAATCGCGGCGCGTCGCGGCAGTGCGGTTGGCAATGTCGAGCTGCGAATCGGTGACCAGCAGGTCGAGGTAGGTCAGGGTGACCTGGGCGATCAGGCTGGTTTCCAGCGCGCGGCGGTTTTCCTCGCTGGCGATGAAGCTGCGGTAGGCGGCCTCGTTGAGCGAGCGCAGGCGGCCCCAGAGATCGATTTCCCATACCGGCATGGCCAGACCGAAGCTCTGTATTTCAGTGCTGCGGTTCTCGGTGGTGCTGGCTGCCGAGGGCTGGCGCGAGCGGTCAAAGGCGGCGTCGCCAAAGACGTTCGGATACAACGTAGAGCGCTGGATGCCGTATTGGGCGCGGAACAGTTCGACGCGGGCCGCGGCAATGCGCAGGTCGCGGTTGTCCCTGAGTGCGGCGTTGATCAGCGCCTGCAGCTCCGGCATCCGGAACAGTTCACCCCAGGGCCGGTCAGCGAGCGATTCCGTGCCCGCCGGGCTGGACCGCCAGGCCTGTGGCAGTCCGGGGTCGGGCCGCTGGAATTGCGGGGTGCTGCAGGCGGAGAGCAGCAGTGTGAGGGCGACGGCCGGGGCGGATCTGATCATGGCTTGACCTTCGTCTCCGGGGCTGACGTCCTGCGCTTGTCGCCGCCGAGGTAGGTCATCGCAATGAAGTAGAACAGCGGGGTGAAGAACACGCCGACCAGCGTGGCGGCGAGCATGCCGCCGAGGATGCCGGTGCCCACCGAATGCTGGGTGGCGGCGCCGGCGCCGGAGGCCTGAACCAGCGGCAATACGCCGAGGATGAAGGCCAGTGAAGTCATCACAATCGGCCGCAGACGCAATCGCGCCGCGTCGAGTGCCGCATCGATGACCGACAGCCCTTCCTCGTGGCGCTGTTTGGCGAATTCGACGATCAGGATGCCGTTTTTGCCGGCGAGGCCGACCAGCGTGATCAGGCTGACCTGGAAGAACACGTCATTGGGTGAATGGCGCAGGAACAGCGCGATCAGCGCGCCGAGAATGCCGATGGGCACGATCATGAACACCGATATCGGGAGCGTCCAGCTCTCATAGAGTGCGGCGAGGAACAGGAACACGAAGATGAAGGACAGCAGGAAGATGAAACCGGCCTGGCCGCCGGAAATCTTCTCCTGCAGCGACTGCCCCGACCACTGGAAGCCCATGCCCTGGGGCAGCGCGGCAGCGGATATTTCCTCCATCGCGGTGAGTGCCTCGCCGGAACTGCGTCCCGGCGCCGCGTTGCCGCTGATCTGGACTGCGGGATAGCCGTTGTAGCGTGTCAGCGCGATCGGCGCGGAGCGGTATTCGACCGCGGCCAGTGCCGCAATCGGCACGATGTTGCCGCCGGCATTGCGCACGTAGAAACGCTGCAGATAGGCCGGATCCGAACGGAATTTTTCATCCGCCTGCATTTTCACCTTGAGGTTGGTGCCGAAGGCGCTGAACTGGTTGACGAAGCTGGAGCCGAGCAGGGTGCCGATCGTGGCGTAAACGTCGGACAGCGGAACGCCCAGCGCCTTGGCCTTGTTGCGGTCAACGTCGACAAACAGCGTCTGCACGTTCGGTGAGGCCACGTTGCGTGCTCCGGCAAGCCGTTCGTCCTTGGCTGCTGCGGCGATCACATCACGAGCGGTCTTGTCGAGCTTTTCCCGGTCGCCGTCGAGGGCCAGCAGCCGGTAATCAAAGCCGGCGATATTGCCCATGCCCGAAATCGGCGGTTCGTTGATGGCGAATACGCGGGCCTCGGGGATGCCCAGATAGAACTTGGCGTTGAGGCGCTGGATGATGCGCCGGACATGCTGTTGCCGATCGGCGCGCTCCTCCCAGGGTTTGAGGGTGACGTAGAGGAAGCCCTGGTTGGCGTAGCGGTAGAAAATCGAAAATCCCGGAATGCTGATGATGTCCTTCACACTGGTTTCGGTGCGCACGATTGCTTCACTGCGCTTCATCACCTCGGCGACCCGTTCCGGAGAGGCGCCGGCGGGGAGGTCGACTGCGACGAACAGCGTGCCCTTGTCTTCTTCCGGCACGAAACCACCGGGGATCATCTTGAACAGGAACACAACACCGGCAAGAATCACGGCATAGATCAGCATGGAACGAACGCCGCGCTTGATCACCACGCCGACGATGCCGACGTAGCGGCTGGTGACTTTTTCGAAAAGGCGGTCAAAGGCGAGGATGGGTTTGGGCTTGTGCACCCCGGGTTTCAGGATCAGTGCGCACAGTGCCGGTGTCAGCGTCAGGGCGGTGACCGCGGACAGCAGTGTCGACACGGTGATGGTGACGGCAAACTGCTTGTAGAGGGTGCCGGTAACACCGCCAAGGAATGCGATGGGCACAAACACCGCGCAGATCACCGCAGTGACGCCGATGATCGCGCCGCCGATGCCGTCCATGGCCTTGCGCGCAGCTTCGGCCGGCGGCAGCTTGTCGTCATGCATGATTTTTTCAACGGATTCGACCACCACGATGGCATCGTCGACCACGATGCCGATGGCCAGGACCATCGCGAACAGCGTCAGCATGTTGATCGAGAAGCCCATCAGCAGCATGCCGGCCAGGGTGCCGACCAGCGACACCGGGATGGCGATCATCGGGATGATCGTGGCGCGGACGCTGCCGAGGAAGAGGTAAACCACCAGCAGCACCAGGATGAAGGCTTCAACGAAGGTGTGCAGCACCAGTTCGATGGAGGCGTTGACGAATACCGTGGTGTCGTAAGGCACGTCCCAGACGATGCCTTGCGGTATCGTCGGCGCCAGCTCAGCCATCTTGGCACGCACTGATTTGGCGACTTCCAGTGCGTTGGCGCCGGCCCGCAGGTAGACGCCGATGCCGGTGCCCGGCTTGCCGTTCATGCTCAGGCTGATCTGGTAGTCCTCGGCACCGAGTTCAACGCGCGCGACGTCGCGCACCCGGACCACCGACCCGTCGGCAGCGGCGCGAACGATGATGTTGGCGAACTGTTCCGGCTGGTTGTAGGTGCCGGTGGTCTGGACCGGGAAGGTCAGGACCTGGCCGCGCGGCGTCGGCGAATTGCCGATCTCGCCGACGGGGTAGTTCTGGTTTTGCTCACGAATGGCGTTGGAGACATCGGTTACGGTGAGACGGTATTTGGCCAACTGGTCGGGGTCGAGCCAGACGCGCATGGCATAGGGGTAGCCGAACAGCGTCGCTTCGCCGACGCCGCCGAGGCGCTTGAGTTCCGGAATGATGCTGGCGTTGGCCATATTGGCCAGGTATTCGCGGTCGAAGCGCGGGTCTTCGGAATACATGGTGACGATCTGCAGCATCTGCGGATTCGTCTGGTCGACGCGGATGCCGTTCTGCAGCACTGGCTGCGGCATCAGGGCTTCGACGCGCTTGACCCGGTTGTTGACTTCAACGGCGGCGATGGCGGTATCGGTTCCGGCCTCGAATACGACATAGAGGTCCATCAGCCCGCTCGAGGAACTGGTCGAATACATATAGAGCAGGCCGTTCACACCGTTCATTTCGCGCTCCAGCGGCGCGGCGACCGTGCTTTCGAGAATCTCCGGGCTGGCACCGGGGTAGACCGCGGTGACTTTTACCTGGGGCGGTGCGACGTTCGGGTACTGCTCGATGGCGAGCTGGCGCGAAGCCAGGGCCCCCACCAGGGTGAGGATCAGCGCGATGACGGTCGCGAGGACAGGGCGGTCGACGAAAAATCGCATGATCGTGCTTTATTTTTGTGCAGCAGGCTTGCTGGCGGCTTTGTCACCCGGTTTTGCCGGGGGCTCCCCTTTGGCCGGTGCGCCAAACGGAGTGGGTTTCACGGGGCCGCCCGGCTGCACTTTCTGGATGCCGTCAACAATCACCCTGTCGCCGGCAGCAAGGCCTTTTTCAATGATCCAGCCGTCATTGACCCATTCCCCGACCACCAGATCCCGTCGTTCGGCCTTGTTGTCTTCGGTGACGACAAACACGGCATGTCCTGCCGGCGTTTTCATGACGGCGCGTTGCGGCACCACGATGGCACCGGCACGCTGTCCGGCGGTCATATGCACGTGCACGAACATTCCGGGCAGCAGATTGGGGTAGCCCCGGTTCGGCAACACTGCACGCAGCGTGATGGTCCCGGTTTCGCGGTTGATCTGGGCGTCGGCAACGTCAATGCGGCCGGCCTGGCCGAATTCACTGCCGTCGGGGAGGACCATGCGCACGTTTTCGCCGCCCTGTTGCTTGATCGCGCCGCTGCGGAAAGCGCGCTGCAGTACCAGCGCGTCGCGGTCCGGCATTGTGAAGTTGACATAGATCGGATCGAGTTTTTCGATGGTGGCGAGCAGTGTCGGTTCACCTTTGCCGACCAGCGCGCCTTCCGGTACCTGGGAAAAGCCGATACGTCCGGTTTCTGCTGCGCGGATCTGCGTGTAACCCAGATTCAGTCTGGCGCGGTCGAGTTGGGCGCGCGCCGACTGCACTGACGATTCGGCCTGACGCAGTTGAGTCACGGCATCGTCGTAATCCTGTTTGCTGATCGCGTCTTCCTTGGCGAGCGGGGCATAGCGGCCTTCGCGGGCTTTGGCATTGGCCAGGTTGGCTTCGGCCTGGGACAGCGCGGCCTGGGCATCGCGCTGCGCAGCTTCGTAATTGTCCGGATCAATAGAGTAGAGGAGTTGCCCCACTTGGACGTTGGTGCCTTCCCTGTAGTGGCGTTTGGTCAGCACGCCTTCCACGCGCGCGCGCACCTGCACCGAGCGGTAGGCAACGACGTTGCCGACGTATTCACGCACGACCGGAACCGTGGTGGCTTCAGCAATGATGAATTTGACTTCCGACGGCGGAATAACCTGTGCTGCGGGTTTATCGCCCCCGCAACCGGCCAGTCCGGCGGACAAAAGGGCGCTGATCAGGATGGTGTGTCGGATGGGAGGCGGGTAGAGGCGCATGATTGAAATAATCTGATTGAATTGAATTTGTTCTGAATCGCAGATGCTGTAAGCCGCTGTTCAATGATGCATTCTCGCGTACTTGCCGGTGAAGCTCATGCCAATTCCGGCGCAGCGCCGCCGGTCAGGATCCGCCGTCTGCTGTCTTCCTGGGCGGAAAAAAGAACTGCATCGGTGAGTTGACGAATTTCGTGCCGACATGGCGAAGCAATGCACCGGCATGCGAGATGCGCACGCCGTGCGCCTTTAGCGCGGTCCACAGCGCCAGCGCAAAACTGACGGTCAGGTTGATAATTCCGATCAGGGTGACCCCCAGTATGCAGTGCAGCCACAGGCCGGCGCTCATCGCGAAGTCCAGACCGACTGCGCCGTAGGCCAGATTCGCAGTGGAAAAGGTGATGTGGCGGATGTCCAGCGGCAGGCCCAGCAGGTGACCGAAGGTGCCGGTCATGCCGAGCATGAAGCCGAAGAAAAAATTGCCGGCAAGGCCGCCGAGGTTGCGGTCGACGTAACCGCCCAGTGCGTCGGCACGCCGTTCACCTGCCAGACGCCGCAGCCAGGACAGGCGGGCCACGCGCAGTCCGATGCGGTCGTAGGCGGCCTTGTTGTCGAAATAACCGGAAATGAGTCCCGAGAGAAAAAGCCATATGCCGGCGATGGCGGCGTGCAGAAGTGCCAGGCTGTGCAAAGGACTGAGGTCCCGCAGCAGAACCGCGGCTTTTTCAGGAGATACCGGATTGCCAACGGAATGGGACAGCCAAAGTGCGATGCAGAGGGCAACCGGGAACGCGACCAGCACATTGCCGCAGATGGCGGCGAACTGGCTGCGCATCACGTCGATCACCAGCTGGCCGAGGCGCTCGACCTCACGCAGCCGTCCGCCGGCCTCGCTGACCGTTTCGGCAATCGCTGCCGCAGTCATCGCCGGCTGCTTGGTGGCGATGGTGAAATGCAGCACATGCACCAGCATGAAGCCGATTGCGTAGTTCAGGCTGAATGCAATGCCTTCGATCAGCGGGGGAAGGTTCAATTTGGCGGTCATGATCTTGATCAGCGCCATCACGCCGATCAGCAGTCCGGCACCCATCGCCGAGCGCCACATGCCGAAATAGCCTGCGCGGTCCGAGGTGATGTAGTGCCCGCCGGTGCGGCTGGCATTCTTGGTCACCCGCAGCGCGAGGATGCCGAGCAGCTGCGAAAAATGCAGGCGCAGGCTGCCGCGGCTGTTCTCGCTGCAGATGGCGTTGCGCACCAACCCGGCCCAGGACTGCACGGCCTCCTGAGCCGGAGCCTCGCGGAAACGCGCGGCGAGCAGTTGGAGCAGGGTTTCCATGCGCCCGATGTGCTGGTTGAGCCGCACCAGCAGATAGCTCAGCCGCAGATTGGTGCCTCGGGTAAGTGCTGCGGTCTGCACCCGGCGCAGCGTTTCGCGGCACTGGTCGAGCAACACCAGCAGATGGCGCTCGTCGATCACCGGGTGCTGCGGATCTTCGAGGCTGGCGCGATAGGCCTGCACGAAGCAGGCAAGCTCTTCAGTCTGGGCGAGAAAAGGTGACTCGCCCTCATGCTCTTGGGGGAGCACTTGGCGGATTTCGGCGTCGAGCCCCATGCCTGCGATACGCACCGATAATACGCGGCAAGCCTCGAGAATGCTGTCGAGCAGCCTGCGCATCGCTGGTGTGCTGTGCGCTTGCTGCATGTCGAGACAACGCCAGAATTCCAGCGCCAGCTCGCCAGGCATCTCTGCCAGCCAGCGGTGGTCGTTGCGGTTGTGGAAGATCACCGATACCAGACCACGCAGGCTGGCTGTGTCAGGAACACGTGGCAGCAGACGGTCGGTGATCTTGCGCCACAATTCGCTGAAAAAGCCGGTGGGTGGCAACAGTCCGCTGTCGGAGAAAAAACCGCGCAACTCAACCTCGCCACAAAGCCTGAGGAAGGCCTCGCGGACGGTGCCGCAGTGTCCGGGATGTGCCGCAAGAAAATCAAGCAGTTGCCGGTAACGCAGCGCGGCTTCGTCGCTGTCGGTGATCGGCCGCGGCCTGACCGAGTCAAACAGCGTGGTGAGCAGTTGTGCGGCATCGGCCCCGGAAGCCTGGGGGCGGCTGAACGCAGCCTCCAGCGTTTCCGGTTTGCCGTTGCCGGACATGGTTCGCGCTCAGGCGGCGGCGAGCAGGTCTCTTAGCACGTAAGGCAGGATGCCACCGTGCTTGAGGTAATCAACCTCGATGCCGGTGTCGATGCGCAGTGTCAGCGTGACTTTTTTGCTGCTGCCGTCGGCTTTGGTGACGGTCATCGTGACATCCTGCATCGGCTTGACGTTGCCGCCTTCGAGGCCGTCGATGCTGAAGCTTTCAGTGCCGTCGATGCCCAGCGTTTTCACATCCTCGCCCGGCTTGAACTGCAGGGGCACCACACCCATGCCGATCAGGTTGGCGCGATGGATACGCTCGAAGCTCTTGACGATGACCGCCTTGACGCCGAGCAACTGCACGCCCTTGGCCGCCCAGTCACGCGATGAGCCCATGCCGTAGTCATCGCCGCCGAAGATCACCAACGGGGTGTTTTTCGCACGGTAGATTTCCGAGGCTTCAAAAATGGTCATCTGCTCGCCAGTCGGCTGAACCTTGGTGACCGGGCCTTCGGTGCCGGGGGCGATGGCATTGCGCAGGCGCACGTTGGCGAAGGTGCCGCGCACCATCAGCTCGTGGTTGCAGCGCCGCACGCCGAAGTGGCCCCATTCCGCGGGAGGGGTGCCGTAGGGCTCCAGCCACTTGCCGGCGGGGGTGCCCGGCTTGATCTTGGTCGAGGGGCTGATGTGGTCGGTGGTGATCGAGTCGCCAAGGATCGCCAGCGCGCGGGCGCCCTTGATGTTCTCGACCTTGCCCGGGGTGCGGGTCACACCGTCGAAGAACGGCGGTTCCTTGATGAAGGTCGACTTAGGATCCCACTCGTACACCGCCCCCTTGATGGTGGGGATGGCTTCCCACAGCTTCTTGTTGCCTGACAGGTCGCCGTATTCACGACGGAAATGTTCGGCGTTGGCGGCGAACTTCATCAGCGCCGCGACTTCGGCATCCGAAGGCCAGACGTCCTTCAGGAAGACCGGCTTGCCATCCTTGTCCTTGCCCAGCGGCTGTTGGGTGAGATCGGTGCGCACGGTGCCGGCAATCGCGTAGGCAACGACCAGCGCCGGGCTGGCGAGATAGTTGGCGCGCAGGTTGGGGTGGACGCGTGCTTCAAAGTTGCGGTTGCCCGAGAGCACGGCACAGGTGACGAGGTCCTGCGACACCACGGCTTCCTCGATCCTGGCATCCAGCGGGCCGGCTGCCCCCATGCAGGTGGTGCAGCCGTAGGCGACCACACCAAAGCCCAGCTTCTCCAGCGAAGGCAGCAGTCCGGCGTCACGCAGGTAGGCGGTGACCACTTTGGAGCCTGGCGCCAGTGAAGTTTTCACCCGCGGGTTGACGGTGAGGCCCTTGTCGGCAGCTTTCTTGGCGAGCAGTCCGGCGGCGAGCAGCAGTGCCGGGTTGGAGGTGTTGGTGCAGGAGGTGATCGAAGCAATGAGCACGTCGCCGTGGCCGACGTCGAACTCCGGATGGCCCGAGGGCACGCGGCGGTTGAGGTCGGCGGCGGGGCGGCCGTAGCCGTTTTTCTCCGGCGGCGCGGAGAACAGCGCGTCGAATCCGCTGCCGAGCTCGGGCAGGTTGACGCGATCCTGCGGGCGTTTCGGGCCCGAAAGGCTGGGGACGATGGAACCCAGGTCCAGTTCGATGATCTGGGTGTAGTCGATCTCGCCGGGCTTGGGCATGCCGAACATGCCCTGCGCCTTGTAATAGGCTTCGATTGCCGACACCAGCTCCGGCTCGCGGCCGGTCATGCGGAAGTAGTCCAGCGTCTTGTCGTCGACCGGGAAGTAGCCCATGGTCGCGCCGTATTCCGGCGCCATGTTCGCCACCGTGCAGCGGTCGGCGGCGGTCAGCGCGGCCGCACCTTCACCGTAGAACTCGACGAACTTGCCGACGACCTTGGCCTTGCGCATCAGTTCGGTGACGGTCAGTGCGAGATCGGTCGCCGTGACGCCTTCGCGCAGCTTGCCGGTCAGGTGGCAGCCGACCACATCCGGCGTGAGGAAGGCATTGGGCTGGCCGAGCATGCCCGCTTCAGCCTCAATGCCACCCACCCCCCAGGCAACAATACCGATGCCGTTGACCATGGTGGTGTGCGAGTCGGTGCCGAACACGGTGTCGGGGAACCACAAGCCGTCTTTTTCCCAGACGCCGCGCGATAGGTGTTCCATGTTGATCTGGTGGATGATACCGTTGCCGGGGGGCACCACGCGCACGGTGTTGAACGCTCCCTGCGCCCATTTCACGAAGCGGTAACGCTCGGCATTGCGCTTGAATTCGATTTCCTGGTTGCGCTGCACCGCGTCCGGGGTGTTGTAGACATCGATCTCCACCGAGTGGTCGACCACCACATCCACCGGCACCAGCGGCTCGATCTTGCCCGGTGCGACACCGAGGCGTTCGGCCGCGGCACGCATCGCCGACAGGTCATTCAGCGTGCCAAAGCCGATCAGGTCCTGCAGCACGATACGCACGACGATGAACGGAATTTCGGAAGTGCGTTTGCCATTGGCCTGCCAGGAGGCGAGTGCCTTGACGTGCTCCTCGCTGACACGCTTGCCGTCGCAGTGGCGCACCAGGGCCTCAAGCACGACGCGAATCGAACGCGGCAGCCGCGAGACCTTGCCCAGGCCAGCGGCTTCGAGCGCGGCGAGGCTGTGGTATTTGCCGGTCTTGCCGGGAGAGGGAGTGAATTCCTTGAGGGTCTTGAAGGTGTCTTGGGCCATGATGGACTCCGTTCGGAGGGTTGTTCAGCTATAACAAATTGACATTATTCACAGCATTTCCCCCGATCAAGCTCCCTCTCCCGCCCTGGGACGGGAGAGGGTTGGGGGGGAGGGGACTTCTTGATTACGCCGCCATCATTTCGCGCAGTACGAGCGCAGCCTGACTGCGCGCCGTAAATCCCGGCACCGTCGGTTGTGCTGCGCGCGCACTGCGTTTCGTCATTATGCCGCCGCCATCATTTCGCGCAGCACAAACGGCAGGATGCCGCCATGCTTGAGGTATTCGACCTCGATCGGCGAATCCACACGCAACGTGACGGTGACATTCTGCGTGCCGCCGTCCTTGCGGCGGATGACCAGCGTGACATCCTGCATCGGCTTGACGTTGCCGCCTTCGACGCCGATCAGGTCGTAGGTTTCCTCGCCGGTGATGCCCAGCGACTGCACGCTGTCGTCACCCTTGAACTGGCAGGGCAGCACACCCATGCCGATCAGGTTGGAGCGGTGGATGCGTTCGAAGCCCCTGGCGACAACCACCTTGATGCCCAGCATCTGCGTGCCCTTGGCCGCCCAGTCGCGGGAGGAGCCGGTGCCGTAGGCTTCGCCGCCGAACACAAACAGCGGCACGCCGTCTTTCTGGTAGCGCATGGAGGCATCGAAAATCTGCATCTTGTCGCCGCTCGGCTGGTGCAGAGTGACGCCGCCTTCGCTGCCCGGGATCATCAGGTTCTTGATGCGCGGGTTGGCGAAGGCGCCGCGTACCATCACCTCGTGGTTGGTGCGGCGCGAGCCGAAGCTCGAGAGGTCGGTGCTGCCGGCTGCGACCAGCCAGTCACCGGCCAGCGTGCCTTTGCGGATCGGAGCCACCGGGCTGATGTGGTCGGTGGTCAGCTTGTTGCCGAAGATGCCCAGCGCGCGGCCACCTTTGACATCGCTGATTTTCGGCAATTCTTTCTTGAAACCTTCGAACAGCGGCGGTTCGAGCATGTAGGTCGATTTCGGATCCCATTGGAAGAGCGCGCCCTTGGCTTCAGGGATGGCGTCCCACAGGTCCTTGGCGCCGGAGAGATCGCCGTATTCACGCTTGAAGTTTTCGCTGTTGGTGGCGAACTTCATCACCGCGTCGACTTCCGCCGGGGTTGGCCACAGGTCCTTCAGGAACACCGGTTTGCCGTCCTTGTCGTTGCCGATCGGGTCGTTGTTCATGTCCTTGAGCACGGTGCCGGCCAGCGCGAAGGCGACGACCAGCGGCGGGCTCATCAGGAAGTTGGCTTTCAGGCTCTGGTGCACGCGGGCTTCGAAGTTGCGGTTACCGGAGAGGACTGCGGCGGAGATGACGTCGTTTTTAACGATCGCATCCTCCAGGTCCTTGTCCAGCGGGCCGGCGAGGCCCATGCAGGTGGTGCAGCCATAGGCAACGACGTTGTAGCCCAGCTGCTCCAGGTAGGGCAGCAGGCCTGAGTCACGAAGGTAGGCGGTGACCACCTTGGAGCCGGGGGCGAGCGAGGTCTTCACGCGAGGGTGCGGCTTCATGCCTTTCTCGACGGCCTTCTTGGCGAGCAGGCCGGCGGCCAGAAGCACCCAGGGGTTCGAGGTGTTGGTGCAGGAAGTGATCGCGGCAATGCTGATGTCGCCGTGGCCGACGTCGCCGACGGCCTTGTTCGCGACCGGGAAGCGCTTGCCGAGGTCGGCGGCGGGCTTGTTGTAGCCGCTTTCCGCGACCGGCTTCGAGAACAGCTCGGTGAAGCGGGCCTTGATGCCCTCAAGGTTGATGCGCTCTTCCGGCTGTTTCGGACCGGAGACGCTGGGGCGCACGGTTGACAGGTCGAGTTCAACAATCTGCGTGTAGTCGATCTCGCCTTTTTTCGGAATGCCGAACATGCCCTGGGCCTTGAGATAGGACTCGATGGCGTCGCAATGCTGTTCGCGTCCGGTCATGCGGTAGTACTCGAGGGCTTTTTCGTCGATGGCAAAGAAGCCGCAGGTCGCGCCGTAGTCGGGCGACATGTTGGCGACAGTTGCGCGGTCCGTGGGGGTCAGTGACGCGGCGCCTTCGCCGAAGTACTCGACGAATTTGTTGACGACGTTGGTCTTGCGCAGCAGCTCGGTGACGGTCAGCACGAGGTCGGTGGCGGTGACGCCGGGGTTCAGCTTGCCGGTCATGTGTACGCCGACGACGTCAGGCTCGAGGAAGTAGTAGGGCTGGCCCAGCATGCCGGCCTCGGCTTCGATGCCGCCGACGCCCCAGGCCAGTACGCCAATGGCGTTGACCATGGTGGTATGCGAATCCGTGCCGACGGTGGAGTCGGGGTAATACACGCCGTCTTTTTCCCAGACGCCGCGTGACAGGTACTCAAGATTGACTTGGTGGCAGATGCCGTTGCCGGGAGGCACGACACGGATGCCGGAGAAGGCCTGCTTGGCCCACTTCAGGAAGGTGTAACGCTCGCCGTTGCGCTCGAACTCGATTTCCATGTTCTTGCGCAGCGCGTCTTTCGAGTTGTGCACGTCAACAACCACCGAGTGGTCGACGACCAGATCCACCGGCACCAGCGGCTCGATCTTGGTCGGCTCGAATTTCTGGCGCTTGGCTTCGGCGCGCATCGCGGCGAAGTCGTTCAGCGCCGGGAAGCCGGCCATGTCCTGCAGCATGATGCGCGCGAGCACAAAGGGCACTTCCTCAGTCCGCTGCGCATTGGGTTTCCAGCCGGCGAGTGCCTTCACGGCGTCCTCGGTGATGCGCTTGCCGTCGCAGTTTCGCAATACGGACTCAAGCAGTACGCGAATGCTGATCGGCAGACGCGAGGTTTTGCCGAGACCGGCTTCTTCGAGGGCGGCCAGCGAATAATATTTTCCGGTCTTGCCGGACTTCAGTTTGAATTCCCGGAGGGAATTGAATGCATTATTGGCCACGCTGACTGCTCCTTGAGAGATAGAGGGTGCTGACGGCTGTATGAGGGTGCTGAAAAATATCGGTGAACTACGGTTTTTGTGGCGGAAGCGGGTTCCGGACAGCCCTAAATTATAAGGTGTCGGGGGGCAGGAATACACCTCGCCAGAGGTTCAGGGCAAATGTTCGCGATGCGGAATTGATGGCCTGCATCGAGTTTAGTACTGCATCGATGGCGTAGTGCCAAGCAAGGGATGTATTGCGGCAAGCATCACCTGACGCTGCAAAGAATGACGCCGTGTTGTGACACTTTTCAGCGCCACAACACGGCGAATATTTTTATCAATTAAAACAATTAGATACAGAATACTCCCGGGTAATCAGATCACCATCAGATCGACAAACTCGTTGACCGGGGTGGCTTCGAGCTTTTTCTGATCACTGCACAGGGCTTCAATCGCGGCGCGTTGCTTCTCCGGGAAACGCCGCGCCAGATTGGTGCGGAACTTGGCCTCCAGCAGCGGAATGCCGTCCTTACGCCGGCGGCGATGGCCGATGGGGTATTCCACCGCGACGTTGCCGGTCTTGCTGCCGTCCTTGAAGAACACCTGGATGGCGTTGGCAATCGAGCGTTTCTGCGGATCGAGGTAGTCCTGGCTCCAGGGCTTGTGCTCGATACATTCCATCTTGTCGCGCAGCGCATCCACCCGCGGATCATGGGCGACATCGTCCTCGTAGTCGGCCGCGGTCAGATTGCCCTTGATCAGGCCGATCGCCGCCATGTACTGGATGCAGTGGTCACGGTCGGCCGGATTGTTCAGCGGGCCTTTCTTGTCAATGATGCGGATTGCGGATTCGTGGGTGGTGATCACCACCTTGTTGATCTCGTTCAGACGGTCCTTCACCTGCGGGTGTAGCTGGATTGCACATTCCACCGCGGTCTGGGCATGGAACTCCGCCGGGAAGGAGATCTTGAAGAGCACGTTCTCCATCACATAGGAGCCGAACTTGCGGGTGAACTTGAAGGGCTGGCCCTTGAACAGCACGTCGTAGAAACCCCAGCCCTTGGCACTGAGTACGGAGGGGTAGCCCATCTCGCCCTTGGCCGCCATCAGCGCCAGGCGCACGGCGCGGCTGGTGGCATCCCCGGCAGCCCAGGACTTGCGGGAGCCGGTATTGGGGCTGTGGCGGTATGTGCGCAGCGACTGGCCATCGACCCAGGCATTGGATACGGCATTGATGATCTCGTCGCGGGTCAAGCCGAGCATGCTGGCGACCACGGCGGTGGAGGCGACCTTGACCAGCACCACGTGGTCCAGACCCACGCGGTTGAAGCTGTTCTCCAGCGCAATGACGCCCTGGATTTCATGGGCCTTGATCATGCCGGTGAGCACATCGCGCATCACCAGCGGTTTTTTGCCGGCAGCGACGGCCTGGCGCGACAGGTAATCTGCCATCGCGAGGATGCCGCCGAGGTTGTCCGAGGGATGGCCCCATTCCGCGGCAAGCCAGGTGTCGTTGAAATCGAGCCAGCGGATCATGCAGCCGATGTTGAAGGCAGCCATCACCGGGTCGAGCTGGAAGGAGGTGCCCGGCACCTTGGCGCCACCAGCCATCGTTGCCCCCGGCACCACCGGCCCCATCAGCTTGGTGCAGGCGGGGTAGGACAGGGCTTCAAAGCCGCAGCCCAGGGTGTCGATCAGGCACAGCCGGGCGGTGTTGTAGGCCTCGGCGCTGCTGATTTTTGCCTTGCTGGCGTAGTCGGCGATGTCGACGAGGACGGCGTCGGGTTTGGGGCGGATGTTGGAGATGGGGGCGGACATGGATCGACTCTCTATAAAATAATTGATTTACAGGATGGGCCTGATACACAGGATAAAAACCATCAGGCCCTGAAGGTTCGAGGTTTTATCCTGATTATCCTGTCCTACCTGTTAATTCCTGTTAATGGCTGTTAATCAGGGTTTGATGCCGAGGCGCCGCGCGATGGGTACCCAGCGCGCGAGGTCGGCCTTGATCACCGCGGCGAACTGTTCGGGTGTGCCGCCACGCGCCTCGACGCCGTCGGCCTGCAGGCGGGTCTGCATGTCGGGATCCTGCAATGCCTTGTTCAGCGTGCTGTTGATGCGCTCGGTGGCCTGTCGAGGGAAGTTTTTCGGCGCGATGAGGCCGTGCCAGAGAATGGTCGAAAATTCCTTGTAGCCGGACTCGGCGATGGTCGGCAGTTCGGGCGAGGTCTTGATGCGCTCGGTAGTGGTCACCGCGATCGCGCGCAGGCGTCCGCTCTTGACGTGGGGCAGGGTTACCGTGGGGCTGCCGAACAGGAACTGGGTGTGACCGGCGATGGTGTCGGTCAGTGCCGGGCCGGTGCCCTTGTACGGCACATGCACCGCCTTGATCTTGGCGGTATCCAGGAAAAATTCGGTCGACAGGTGGACGATGCTGCCCGAACCGCTGGTGGCGAAGTTCAGTGCATCAGGCTTGCTGCGCGCAATGTTGACGAACTCCTTCACGGTTTTTGCCGGCAGCGAGGGATGGATCGCAAAAATCAGCGGGCCCTGCGAGATCTGGATCACCGGGGTGATGTCGTTCAGCGGGTCATAGGGCAGCTTGTAGATGCCCGGGTTCACCGTGTAGCTGGTGGCAATCACCGTCATCGTGTAGCCGTCGGCCGGTGCCTTGACGCCGAATTCGGCGCCGATGGTGCCGCCGGCCCCGGGCCGGTTCTCGACGATGAACTGCTGGCCGAGGGCTTCGGTCAGTTTCTGTGCCGCACTGCGCGCGATGAAGTCGGTACCGCCACCGGGGGCGAAGGGGGCGACGATGCGCACCGGTTTTACCGGGTAGGCCTGGGCGGCGGCGAGGCCGGATGCCGCGGCCAGCGTGGCGGCAAGGGTGACGTTGGCGAAATTTTTGTTCATGGCGTTCCTCCCTGGGTTGTGTGTTGTTTTTTTGATGCGTTCTAACTGCGTTGCGCCAGCGGCACAAAGTTGCGGTTTTCAGGGCCGGTGTAGACGGCGGTGGGGCGGATGATCTTGTTGTCGATGCGCTGCTCGATCACGTGCGCCGACCAGCCGCTGGTGCGCGAGATGATGAACAGCGGCGTGAACATCGGCGTCGGCACCCCCATGCGGTGGTAGGACACCGCCGAATACCAGTCGAGGTTCGCGAACATCTTCTTCTCGCGCATCATCACCTGTTCGATGCGCTCGGCGACGCTGAACATCCGCAGGTCACCGGCTTCCTGCGACAGTTGAAGGGCAACGCCCTTGATCACCTTGTTGCGCGGATCGGCAATGGTATAGACCGGGTGGCCGAAGCCGATCACCACTTCCTTGTTGGCGATGCGGGTGATGATGTCGTTCTCGGCGGCATCCGGGGTTTCGTAGCGGTTCATCACCTCGAAGCCGACTTCGTTGGCACCACCGTGTTTGGGGCCGCGCAGCGCGCCGATGCCGCCGGTGATTGCGGAGTGCATGTCGGAGCCGGTGCCGGCGATGACGCGGCAGGTGAAGGTTGAGGCGTTGTATTCATGCTCGGCGTAGAGGTTGAGCGAGGTGTGCATCGCACGCACCCAGGAGGCCGGCGCGGGCTTGCCGTGGAGCAGGTGCAGGAAATGCCCGCCGATGGAGTCGTCGTCGGTTTCGACGTCGATGCGCCGGCCGTTCTGGCTCCAGTGATGCCAGTAAAGCAGCATCGAGCCGAAGGAGGCCATCAGCCGGTCGGCGATGTCGCGGGCACCGGGCTGGTTGTGGTCTTCGCGCTCGGGCAACGCCGCACCCAGTGCGGAGCAGCCGGTGCGCATGACGTCCATCGGATGCGCTCCCGGTGGCAGTTGTTCGAGCACCTTGCGCACCGCTGCAGCCAGGCCGCGGAGAGATTTGAGCTTCGCCTTGTAGGCGGTGAGTTCGGCGGCGGTGGGCAGCTTGCCGTGAACCAGCAGGTGGGCGATTTCCTCGAATTCGCAGGTCTCGGCGATGTCTAGGATGTCGTAACCCCGGTAGTGCAGGTCGTTTCCGCTGCGGCCAACCGTGCACAGTGCGGTGCTGCCCGCTGGCACGCCGGAGAGGGCGACTGATTTTTTGGGTTTCGGGCCGGTGGCAGACGCTTCGCTCATTGCGGTTTCCTCGATTTTCGACTCGTTAGGCAATAAAAAAGCGGACGCTGCGCGAGGGCAGGGTCCGCTTTGTCCGGGTCATGCCAGCTCAGTTGAGCAGGCCAAGGACGGAATCGCGCTCTTCCTGCAGTTCCTTCAGCGTGGCCTGCATGCGGGCCTTGCTGAATTCGCTCTGATCCAGGCTCTTGACAATCTTGATCTTGCCGTCCTTGCAGGTCACCGGGAAGCCGTAAATGATGCCCGCAGGAATGCCGTAGCTGCCGTCAGACGGTATACCCATGCTGACCCAGTTGCCGGCCTTGGTGCCCTTGACCCAGTCACGGATGTGGTCGATCGCGGCATTGGCTGCGCTCGCTGCGGACGACAAGCCGCGGGCGTCGATGATCGCCGCGCCGCGTTTCTGGATTGTGGGAATGAAATCGTTTTCCAGCCAGGCCTGATCCTTGATCATCGGCCAGATTTTCTTGCCGCCAGCGGTGGCATGGAACAGATCAGGGTATTGGGTGGCGGAGTGGTTGCCCCAAACCGCGAGCTTCTTGATTTCGGTGACCGGCTTGCCGATCTTCTGCGCGACCTGGGTCAGCGCGCGGTTGTGATCCAGGCGCATCATCGCCGAAAAGTTGCTGGGCTTGAGCTTGGGCGCGTTGTTCATCGCGATCAGGCAGTTGGTGTTGGCGGGATTGCCCACCACCAGCACTTTGACGCTGCGCTTGGCGACTTCGGAAAGTGCCTTGCCCTGCGGCGCAAAAATCCTGCCGTTGGCTTCGAGCAGGTCCTTGCGTTCCATGCCGGGGCCGCGCGGGCGGGCGCCTACCAGCAGCGCGATGTCGGCATCAGCAAAGGCAACCATGGGATCCGAGGCGGCGACCATGCCCTGCAGCAGCGGGAAGGCGCAATCATCAAGCTCCATCATCACGCCCTTGAGCGCTTTTTGAGCGCGCTCGTCGGGAATTTCAAGCAGTTGAAGAATCACCGGCTGGTCCTTGCCGAGCATTTCGCCGCTGGCAATGCGGAACAGCAGGCTGTAACCGATCTGGCCGGCGGCGCCGGTGACCGCGACGCGCATGGGTCGTTTCATCTGGAAGCTCCTGAATTTCCTTGGTTTTTGGAGGACGCTGTAACCGATAACTGCAGAAAACTGCGGAAAACTGCGGTTGCCCGAGGCGGGTATTTCGGGGCGCCGGTTTCGTGTTTTTTTGCAGTGCAGATGATAACGAACCGCTTGAATTACGGTCAACCGAGGTAATGAATTGATGGAAACCGCGGTATTCGAGGCCCGTTGAGCCGCCTTCCGGGATTGCCACTGGTGTTAATTCCTCGATGTTCCGTCCAATAACATACGGATGATGCGCGGTGCATGGTACTGAAAATGGCGGGAAGCCTCTGGTTTACGTGCACGTAAACCCGGGAGCTCGGATGAACGGTTTTTTGCTGATTGATAGTCGCTTTTGCATTTATTCGTCATATGAAAGCTGGTAGTATTTCATGCGCTTAAATGCGGTCCTGGCACAAGCAAACTTGTGCCAAAAACTCTCAACTGATGCGGTGTTGGCGATAATCTTGGCGGCTGCTACCAGCAGTCCGAGTCGCAACGCAGCATTCAGGCTGATCCGTCAGGCGTATCAAGGCACGGCGCAAGCCGCTGCCGCTGGTGGTGTCCCCGGACGGCCAATGCAGAGCGGGCCTATGTGAACGGGAATCATTAGGAGAGCAGCGCGTGTCTTCGACCATGGCCAAATCCAGACCCAAACATCTGAATCTGTTGCAGATCAGATTGCCGGTGCCGGGTATCGTTTCAATCCTGCATCGCGTCAGCGGTGTCATTCTTTTTCTGATGTTGCCCCTGATGCTGTGGCTGCTGCAAAGCAGCCTGAGCTCGCCGGAGGCCTTTGCCGGTTTCCAGGCATTCATGGGCAATCCCCTGGTGAAGCTGGTGCTTCTTGGCTTGTTTTGGGGTTATGTGCACCACTTGCTGGCCGGTGTGCGCCACTTGTTCCTTGATCTGCACATCGGCAGCGAACTCGAGACCGCGCGCGCCAGCGGCATGGTGGTGCTGGCTGGCGGCATCATCCTGACACTCCTGCTGGGAGTACGGCTATGGTGAACCGTGAAGTGAGCGGCGCCCATTACGGCGTGCGTGACTGGCTCGCGCAGCGCGCCACCGCGGTGATCATGGTCGTCTACACCGTGCTTTTTGTGCTGGCGCTGGCGACATTGCCCAAATTTGATTTCTGGCACTGGCAGGCGCTCTGGGCCCTGCCACTGATGAAATACGCGACGGTGCTGTTTTTCGCCGCGCTGATGTTCCATGCCTGGGTCGGCATGCGCAACATCTGCATGGACTACATCAAGGATTCGGGACTGCGGCTGACGCTGTATGTGCTGATCATTCTCGCGCTGCTGGTCTATGGCGCCTGGACCGTACAGATTCTCTGGGGCAAATAAAAGATGGGCATCTCAACAAGACAATTTGACGCGGTGGTGGTTGGCGCCGGAGGTTCAGGCCTTCGTGCCGCGCTGCAACTGGCCGAAGCCAATCTGCGGGTGGCCGTGCTCTCCAAGGTGTTTCCGACGCGTTCGCACACGGTTGCGGCTCAGGGTGGTGTATCCGCTTCCCTTGGCAACGAGGAGCCGGATAACTGGCATTGGCACATGTATGACACGGTCAAGGGTTCCGACTACCTCGGTGACCAGGACGCGATTGAGTTCATGTGCCGCAAGGCCAATGAAGCGGTGATCGAGCTTGAGCACTATGGCATGCCTTTCGACCGCCTCGATAACGGCAAGATTTATCAGCGTCCCTTTGGTGGTCATACCAGCAACTACGGTGAGCGCGCGGTGAAGCGCGCCTGTGCCGCGGCTGACCGCACCGGTCACGCCATGCTGCACACGCTGTACCAGCGCAATGTGCGTGCGAAGACCCAGTTTTTCGTCGAATGGATGGCGCTGGACCTGATCCGCAACCAGGCCGGCGACGTTCTCGGCGTGGTGGCGATGGAAATGGAAACCGGAGAAGTCACCATCCTGCATGCCAAGGCGACGCTGCTCGCCACCGGCGGCGCGGGTCGTATCTACGCTGCCAGCACCAATGCCTTCATCAACACAGGTGACGGCCTGGGCATGGCGGCGCGCGCCGGCATTCCCCTGGAGGACATGGAGTTCTGGCAGTTCCACCCGACCGGTGTTGCCGGCGCCGGAGTGCTGATCACCGAGGGTGTGCGCGGCGAGGGCGGCTTCCTGCTCAACAAGAACGGTGAGCGGTTCATGGAACGTTATGCGCCGACCGTGAAGGATCTGGCCAGCCGTGACGTGGTGTCGCGTGCGATGGCGACCGAAATCAAGGAAGGCCGCGGTGCGGGCAAGGATTCAGACCATATCCTGCTCAAACTCGATCATCTGGGCGCTGACGTGATCGACAAGCGCCTGCCCGGCATCCGGGAGATTGCGATCAAGTTTGCCAACGTGGATCCTGCAAAAGACCCGATCCCGGTGGTTCCGACCTGTCACTACATGATGGGTGGTATTCCCACCAATATGCATGGCCAGGTTCTCGCCGGTCACAACGGCGGAGCGATCGTCAAGGGTCTGTATGCGGCGGGTGAGTGTGCCTGTGTGTCGGTTCACGGCGCCAACCGCCTCGGCACCAACTCGCTGCTTGACCTGCTTGTATTCGGCAAGGCTTCCGGCGAGCAGGTGGTCAAGGATCTGGCGAGTGATGCGCTGGCTTATCAGGATCTGCCGAAAGACGCGGCTGACCTTTCACTCTCGCGACTGGCCCGGCTGGATTCAGCCAAATCCGGTGAGGACGTTGCCGAGGTGGGCGCTGAAATGCGGCGCACGATGCAATTGCATTGCGGCGTGTTTCGCTTCCCCGACGGCCTGGCTGAGGGTGTGCGCAGAATGCAGGAAGTCGGTAAACGCGCCGGGAGCCTGTATGTCAAAGACAAGAGCAAGGTATTCAACACGGCACGGGTTGAAGCGCTGGAACTGGAGAATCTGGTGGAGGTCGCGATGTCGACGATGGTGTCTGCCAATGCGCGCCAGGAGTCTCGCGGCGCCCACGACCGCAGTGATTTCCCGGATCGTAATGACGCGCAGTGGATGAAACACACCTTCTGGTACAAGGAGAACGACCGCCTCGAGTATCGCCCGGTCAACCTCAAGCCGCTGACTGTTGAATCGTTCGAGCCTAAAGCTCGGGTTTATTAAGAATCAAGGAAGACAGATGCGCCTCTCTATCTACCGCTACAACCCGGATGTCGATGAAAAGCCGTACATGCAGGATTACGACATCCAGCTGGAACCGACCGACCGCATGCTGCTCGATGCGCTGATGCGCCTTAAATCGACCGATGATACGTTCGCCTTCCGCCGTTCCTGCCGCGAAGGTGTTTGCGGTTCCGATGCGATGAACATCAACGGCAAGAACGGCCTCGCCTGCATCACCAAGATCGCCGATCTGAAAGAGCCGGTGGTGATTCGTCCGCTGCCCGGTCTGCCGGTGATCCGCGACCTGATTGTTGACATGTCGCAGTTCTTCAAGCAGTACCACTCGGTGACGCCGTATGTGGTTAATGAGACCCCGCGTCCCGAGACCGAGCGCCTGCAGTCCCCTGAAGACCGCGAAGAACTGAACGGCCTCTATGAGTGCATTCTCTGTGCCTGCTGCTCGACCTCCTGCCCGTCATTCTGGTGGAATCCTGACAAGTTTGTCGGTCCGGCCGGCCTGTTGCAGGCCTATCGCTTCATCGCGGATACCCGCGACCAGGCGACCAATGCCCGGCTGGACAACCTGGAAGATCCGTACCGGTTGTTCCGTTGCCATTCGATCATGAACTGCGTTGATGTCTGCCCGAAGGGCCTGAATCCGACCAAAGCCATCGGCAAGATCAAGGATTTGCTGGTGAAGAGGACGGTATGAGCCACCTGGCGAGGGGCTCCATCTTGATGGGGATCGACAGTCAGGTGAATGCCGTCGGACGCCGACACCTCGGTGCGCATGCCTGGCACAAGGTGGTATCGGAGGCGGCGGTTTAGGGCGACGGGGAAGGACGGAAAGCGCCATGTCAGAGCTCGACCGCATCCGCTGGCAATGCCGGCGCGGCCTGCTGGAATTGGACCTGATACTGAACCGCTTTCTGGAGCGGGAGTTCGAAACCCTGCCCGCAGGCCAGTTGGCGCTGTTCAAGGAATTGCTGGGAGAAGCCGATACGCTTCTGTTGGCCTGGGTGATGGGACAGGAGGAGGCGCCTGAGCGCTACATGCCCATGATCCGCAAATTGCAGGTGTTGTAACAAGTGCCGTCGCTTCTCATGGTTGACTTAATGTCGGGCATGAGGGATATAAACTAAGTAGTTGATAATACGGAGATTATTATGAAGGAAAAGCTCGCCACCCTGTCCTTTAGCGACGGTAGCCCTTCGATTGACTTCCCGGTGTTCAGTGGTTCGGTAGGCCCCGACGTCATCGACGTCCGCAGCCTGTATGCCAAGACCGGCAAGTTCACTTACGACCCTGGATTCATGTCCACGGCGAGCTGCCGCTCCAACATCACCTATATCGATGGCGACGAGGGTGTGCTGCTCTACCGCGGCTACCCGATCGAGCAACTGGCCGAAAAGTGCGATTTCCTGGAGGTTGCCTACCTGATCCTCAACGGCGAGCTGCCGACCAAGGACCAGAAAACCGAATTTGACGATATCGTCACCCGCCATTCCATGGTGCACGAGCAGCTGACGCGCTTCTACAGCGGCTTCCGCCGTGATGCGCATCCGATGGCGGTGATGTGCGGCGTGGTTGGCGCGCTGTCGGCCTTCTACCATGATTCGATCAATATTTACGACGAGCGCAGCCGTGAAATTTCGGCGTTCCGCCTGATCGCGAAACTGCCGACGATCACTGCCATGACCTACAAGTACAACATGGGTCAGCCATTCATGTATCCGAAGAATTCGCTGTCCTACACCGACAACTTCCTTTACATGATGTTTGGCACACCCTGCGAGGAATACAAGCCGAATCCGGTGATTTCCCGCGCGATCGACCGCATCCTGATCCTGCACGCCGACCACGAGCAGAACGCCTCGACCTCGACGGTGCGCCTGGCCGGCTCGACCGGCGCCAATCCTTTCGCCTGCATTTCAGCCGGCATCGCCAGCCTGTGGGGCCCGGCGCATGGTGGCGCCAACGAGGCGGTGCTGAAGATGCTCGACGAGATCGGCGATGTGAAAAACATCCCCGCCTTCATCAAGCGCGTCAAGGAGAAGGATGGTCACGCGGTGTTGATGGGCTTCGGTCACCGCGTCTACAAGAACTATGACCCGCGCGCCAAGCTGATCCAGAAAACCTGCCACGAGGTGCTGGAAGAGCTCGACATGAAGGACAACAAGCTGATCAAGCTGGCGATGGAGCTGGAAAAGATCGCCCTCAGCGACGATTACTTCATCAAACGCAAGCTCTACCCGAACGTCGATTTCTACTCCGGCATCGTCTACAAGGCGCTGGGCATCCCGGTCAGCATGTACACCGCGATCTTCGCGCTGGCGCGCACCGTGGGCTGGATCGCGCAGTGGAAGGAGCTCATCTCCGATCCCGAGCAGAAGCTGAGCCGGCCGCGGCAGCTCTTCACCGGCGCCACGACCCGCGCTTTCGTGCCGATGTCCAAACGCAAGTAACACGCAACAGCGCCCCGCCGCGAGCGGGGCGTTTTTTCATCGAGGTACATCCATGCTCAAGGAATCCCGCGCGACTTCTCTGCTGTTCGGCTCGAACGCGCCGTTTGTCGAGGGTCTTTATGAACAGTATCTGAAAGACCCGCAGTCAGTCGAAGCGCGCTGGCGAGGCTACTTCGACGAGCTGCAGCGGCTCGACGACGGCCCGGCCGATGTCAACCACACCGAGGTGCAGCAGCACTTCGCTCAGTTGGCGAAGATGCGGCGCGGCGGTGGTGAGGCCGGACAGCGAAATCTGCAGAAGCAGTTCGCCGTGATGCAACTGATCTCGGCCTACCGTTTCCAGGGCAACCGCATCGCTGACACTGACCCGCTTAAACGCATCATCGAGGTGCCGTTCATCGCCGAACTTGATCCGGCTCACTATGGTTTGAGCGAAGCAGACATGGGTACGGTGTTTGACACCGGCACGCTGCACGGCCCGGACAAGGCCCCGCTGCGCGACATACTGCAGGCGCTGCGCGACACCTATTGCCGCAGCATCGGCGTTGAATACATGTACATGTCCGATATTCCGCAAAAACGCTGGATGTCGGAAAAGCTCGAACCGAGCCGCGGTCGCCCCAACTACGACGCCGCCTACAAGAAACACCTGCTTGACCGCCTGACCGCGGCCGAGACGCTGGAGAAATACCTCAACGCCAAGTACGTCGGCCAGACACGTTTTTCGCTGGAAGGCGGCGACGGCCTGATCCCGATGCTCGACCATCTGTTGCAGAGGGCCGGTGGTGCAGGCGTGCAGGAACTGGTGATCGGCATGGCGCACCGTGGACGCCTGAACGTGCTGGTGAACACCCTCGGCAAGATGCCCAAGGATTTGTTCTCGTCCTTCGAAGGCAAGCAGCAGGCCGATGTGCTTGCCGGTGACGTGAAATACCACGACGGCTTTTCGTCGAACGTGATGACCCCCGGCGGCCCGATGCACGTGACAGTGGCCTTCAATCCCTCCCACCTCGAGATCGTCAATCCGGTGGTCGAGGGCTCGGTGCGCGCACGCCAGCACCGCCGCAAGGACACCACCGGAGCGCAGGTATTGCCGGTGCTGATCCACGGTGATGCCGCTTTTGCCGGGCAGGGGGTGATCCAGGAAGTACTCAACCTTGCCGAGACCCGGGGTTATGGCACCGGCGGCACGGTGCATATCATCATCAACAACCAGATCGGCTTCACCACTTCGGACCCGCGTGACGCACGCTCCACGTTGTATTGCTCTGACGTGGCGAAGATGCTCGAGGTGCCGATATTCCATGTCAACGGCGACGACCCGGAAGCCGTGTGTTTTGCCACCGAGATCGCGCTCGAGTACCGGATGAAATTCCACAAGGACGTGGTGCTCGACCTGGTCTGCTACCGCCGCCTCGGCCACAACGAGCAGGATGAGCCGATGGTCACCCAGCCGCTGATGTACCGGCGCATCCATACCCACCCTACGCCGCGCAAGGTGTATGCGGACCGGCTGATCGCGGAAGGTGTGGTCAGCGAAGCCGAGGCCGACCAGATGGTCTCCGGCTTCCGTGACGCGCTGGACCACGGTTACCACACCAACCAGACCATACTGTCGAACTTCAAGCCGCCGTTCGAAACCGACTGGAGCCCGTACAAGGGCACCAAATGGAACGAAAACGACGACACCCGGTTGCCGCTGGAACGCCTGCAGGCTTTGGCGCGCAAGGTCTGCGAGTTGCCGCCGGACTTCAAGCTGCATCCGCGCGTCGAGAAAATCATGCAGGACCGCCGGCTGATGGCGGAGGGCAAGCTGCCGCTGGACTGGGGCATGGCCGAGACGCTGGCCTATGCCTCGCTGCTGGAAGAGGGATTTTCAGTGCGCCTGTCAGGTCAGGACTCGGGCCGCGGCACCTTCTTTCATCGCCACGCTGTTCTGCACGACCAGGGGCGCGAGCGCTGGGACCAGGGCACTTACATCCCGCTGCAGCACCTGTCGCCGAACCAGGGCGACTTCGTGGTCATCGATTCGGTGCTGTCAGAGGAGGCGGTACTCGGTTTTGAATACGGTTATTCCACCTCGGGTCCGAAGGAGCTGGTGATCTGGGAGGCGCAGTACGGCGACTTTGTCAACGGCGCGCAGGTGGTGATCGACCAGTTCATTGCCTCTGGCGAGGTGAAGTGGGGCCGTTTCTGCGGCCTGACGATGATGCTGCCGCATGGTTATGAAGGTGCCGGCCCCGAGCATTCATCGGCGCGCATGGAGCGTTTCCTGCAGCTTTGCGCCGACTACAACATGCAGGTCTGCGTGCCGGCAACGCCGGTGCAGATGTTCTACCTGTTGCGCCGGCAGATGGTCCGGCCGCACCGCAAGCCGCTGATCATCTTCTCGCCGAAGAGCCTGCTGCGTCACAAGGAGTCAGTGTCGCCGCTGGAAGAATTCGCCAATGACAAGTTCAAGCCGGTGAACGAGGACTGGGATGACCGCGACATCAACCCCGACAAGGTCGAACGGGTGATTTTCTGCAGCGGCAAGGTGTTTTATGACCTGCGCAATGAGCGCCGCACGCGTGGCATCCAGAACCTGCCGCTGGTGCGCATCGCGCAGATTTATCCTTTCGCCCATGACGATTTCCGTGCGCAGATCGTGCGTTACAAAAACGCCAAGGAAATTGTCTGGTGCCAGGAAGAGCCGCGCAACCAGGGCGCCTGGCGCCATATCCAGCACTACCTGATGCGCCATTTGCTGCCGGGCCAGCAACTTTATTACGCAGGCCGCGATTCTTCGGCATCACCGGCGGCGGGCTATAAGTCGCTTCACGAGAGGCAGCAGAAGGAACTGGTTGACCAGGCTCTCACCATGGCCGGTGGCAGCCAGCCGCGCAAGTTCCAGCCGCGACCGCTTGCGGCTGGCGAAGAATATTAATTTATTTAGTAAAAACAAAGACTTACGGAGTCATCATGCTCGTAGAAGTGAAAGTGCCCCAACTCTCGGAATCAGTGGCCGAGGCGACCCTGGTGTCGTGGCACAAAAAGGCCGGTGAATACGTCAAACGCGACGAGAACCTGGTGGATATCGAGACCGACAAGGTCGTGCTCGAGACCCCGGCGCCGCAGTCTGGTGTGCTGGTGAAGATCGTCAAGGCTGATGGCGGCACCGTCACCAGCAACGAGATCATCGCCACCATCGACACCGAAGCCAAACCGGAAGCCGGCGCTGCGCCGGCCGCAGCAGCGGCTCCTGCCGCGGCACCGGCAAAGCCTGCTGAAAAAGCGGCGGCACCGGCGATGCCTTCGGCGCAGAAAATGGCCGCTGAAAAGAACATCGACACCGGCTCGATCAGCGGCAGCGGCCGTGGCGGCCGTGTCACCAAGGGTGATGTCATCGCAGCCACCACCGGTGCCAAGGCGCCTGCGGCAGCGCCTGCATCCGCTCCTGCACCTGCACGGGCGATGCCCGCGGTGGACATGGGCGACCTCGGCGACCGCCCCGAGCAGCGCGTGCCGATGTCGCGCCTGCGCGCGCGCATCGCCGAGCGCCTGGTGCAATCACAATCCACCGCCGCGATCCTGACCACGTTCAACGAGGTCAACATGCAGCCGGTGATGGACCTGCGCGCCAAGTACAAGGACAAGTTCGAAAAGGAACATGGCGTCAAGCTTGGTTTCATGTCCTTTTTCGTCAAGGCGGCAGTACATGCGCTGAAAAAATACCCGGTGGTCAACGCTTCGATCGATGGCGGCGACATCGTCTATCACGGCTACTATGACATCGGCATCGCGGTGGGCAGCCCGCGCGGCCTGGTGGTGCCGATCCTGCGCAACTGCGATCAGATGAGCCTGGCTGACATCGAGAAGCAGATCGCCGAATACGGCAAACGCGCCCAGGACGGCAAACTCACCATCGAAGAGCTGACCGGCGGCACGTTCTCGATTTCCAATGGCGGCACCTTCGGGTCGATGCTGTCGACGCCGATCATCAATCCGCCGCAGAGCGCCATCCTCGGGGTCCACGCAACCAAGGAACGCGCAGTGGTTGAAAACGGGCAGATCGTGATCCGGCCGATGAACTACCTCGCGCTGTCCTACGACCATCGCATC
Source organism: Betaproteobacteria bacterium Ga0077527 (assembly GCA_001464815.1). GTDB lineage: Bacteria > Pseudomonadota > Gammaproteobacteria > Burkholderiales > SG8-41. The sequence goes on from LNDW01000005.1 coordinate 74,245, forward strand.
ATCGATGGCCGCGAAGCGGTGTTGTCGCTGGTTGCGATGAAGGATGCGCTGGAAGATCCGGCGCGCCTGCTGCTGGATTTGTAACCTCATTCGTGGGAGGTGAACGGGTGAACGAGTGAACGGGTAAAAACCGCCGCTCCTCACCCGTTTGCCGTTTTGTTGGTTCTGCCTCGCTTCAAGTGTTCCCTTGACTCGTTCACAGGTCTATAACAATGTCCAAAAATTTTGATGTCGTTGTCATTGGTGCCGGTCCCGGCGGTTACATCGCGGCGATTCGCGCCGCCCAGCTCGGCCTCCAGGTCGCCTGCATCGACGAGTGGAGCACTCCGGAGGGCAAGCCCGCGCCCGGCGGCACCTGCACCAATGTTGGCTGCATTCCGTCCAAGGCGCTGCTGCAGTCCTCGGAGCATTTCGACCATGCCGGCCACGCCTTTGCCGAGCACGGCATCCAGGTCAAGGGCCTCGCCATTGACGTTGCGCAGATGCTCCAGCGCAAGGACAAGGTGGTGAAGCAGAACAATGAGGGCATCCTCTACCTGTTCAAGAAAAACAAGGTCACCTTTTTCCATGGCCGCGGCGCCTTTGCCGGCGGCTCTGCCGGCGCCTGGCAGATCCAGGTTTCGGGCAAGACCGCCGATGTGCTGACCGCCAAACACGTGGTCATTGCCACCGGTTCCAACCCGCGCGCGCTGTCCGATGTGCCCTTCGACAACAAGCTGGTGCTCGACAATGCCGGCGCGTTGGCCATCAATGAAACGCCGAAAAAGCTGGGCGTGATCGGCGCCGGTGTGATCGGCCTCGAAATGGGCAGCGTGTGGCGCCGGCTCGGCGCCGAGGTCACCGTGCTCGAGGCGTTGCCGGCCTTCCTCGGCGCGGTGGACGAACAGGTGGCGAAGGAAGCGTTGAAGGTTTTCACCAAGCAGGGCCTCGCGATCCACACCGGCGTCAAGGTTGGCAGGATCACCGCGAAGAAAAATGTCACCGTCGAATACACCGACAGTGCCGGCGCGGCACAGACCCTGACCGTGGACAAGCTGATCGTATCCATCGGCCGCGTCCCCAATACCACCGGCCTCAATGGTGCGGCGGTCGGCCTGAAAACCGATGAACGCGGCTTTGTCGTGGTGGATGGCGACTGCAAGACCAGCCTCGGCAACGTGTGGGCGGTCGGCGACGTGGTGCGCGGCCCGATGCTCGCGCACAAGGCAGAGGAAGAGGGTGTGGCGGTGGCCGAGCGTATCGCCGGCAAGCACGGCCATGTCGATTTCAATACCGTGCCCTGGGTCATCTACACCTCCCCGGAAATCGCCTGGGTCGGCAAGACCGAGCAGCAGCTGAAGCAGGAAGGCGTGAAATACCGTTCCGGCAGCTTCCCGTTCATGGCCAATGGCCGTGCCCGCGCGCTGGGTGACACCACCGGCTTCGTCAAATGCCTGGCCGACGAGAAGACCGATCGCATCCTCGGCGTGCACATCATCGGCCCGATGGCCTCGGAACTGATCGCCGAAGCGGTGGTGGCGATGGAATTCGGTGCCGCCTCCGAGGACATCGCGATGATCTGCCATGCCCATCCCTCGCTGTCGGAAGCGATGAAGGAAGCAGCGTTGGCGGTGGACAACCGCACCCTGAATCTCTGAGCGAGTGAACGGGTGAAAGGTGTGTCGTCCGGATCAGCGGACGGGTTTCTCGCGTTTTTACGGGCTCGCGCCGACGAGCAGGGTTTTTCGCCCGACGAGGCGCAACTCGCCGCCGCGCGGGAGCTGCAACGAGTCCACGCCGACCTGGGGCAGCGCCAGCAGCGCCGCGGCCTGCTGAGTTTTCTCGGCCGCAGCCGCGTCATCCGCGGGGTTTACCTGTGGGGCGGGGTGGGGCGCGGCAAAAGCTTCCTGATGGACAGCTTTTTCGCCTTCGTGCCGGATGTGACCAAGAAGCGCATCCACTTCCACCGCTTCATGCAGGAAATCCACAAGGCGCTGGTCCGACACCAGGGCAATGCCGAGCCGATGTTGCTGGTCGCCGGCGACATTGCCGCTGAAGCGAAAATTCTCTGCCTCGACGAATTCCACGTCACCGACATCACCGACGCAATGCTGATGCGCCGGCTGCTCGAAGGCCTGATGGCCGAAGGCGTGGTGCTGCTGACCACCTCCAATTTCGAACCGAAGGAGTTGTACCAGCATGGGCTGCAGCGTGTGCAGTTCCTGCCGGCGATCGACCTGATTTATGAAACGATGGCCGTGCTTAACGTCGATGCCGGCACAGACTACCGGCTGCGCGAACTTGAAAAAGCCGGTACCTACCATGTTGGCCCCGAAGCCGACCGCCATTTCAGCGACGCCTTTGTGCATATCGCCAGCGGCGCCGGGGATAATGCCGCGCTCGACATTGAAGACCGGCTGATCAAGGTCCGCCGCCAGGCGCCGGGCATCGCCTGGTTTGATTTCGTTGAACTCTGCGCCGGGCCCCGCGGCAAGCCTGATTACATCGAGCTGTCGAAGCGTTACCACACGGTGATCATCACCGGCGTGCCGCAGTTTGGCGCTGACGACGGCGATGTGCTGCGGCGCTTTGTCTGGCTGGTTGACGAGTTCTACGACCGCCGCGTCAAGCTGATGCTTGGTGCCGCCGTGGCTGCGGATGATCTGGTGGCCGCAGCGAAGGACGACGATGGCTTTCTCGCCCACCTCAATGCATCATTGAAGGAGCGTCTGGCGAGCCGGCTCACCGAAATGCAGACGCACCACTATCTGGCCCAGCCCCATCTGCCCTGAGGAGCGGCATCATGACGACCTGCAAGGCTTACAGAATATTCAATAAAAACAACGAGATAGCTGGAATCGTCAGCGATGTCCCGGTGGCCGAACTCGGCCGTGGCGAAGTGCTGATCAAAACCGCATATTCGAGCGTCAACTACAAGGACGCGCTGGCCGCCACCGGCGCCGGCAAGGTCATCCGCAACTTCCCGCTGGTCGCCGGCATCGATGCCGCAGGCACGGTGATTGAATCGGCAGATGCCCGTTTCAAAACGGGTGACGAGGTGATCTGCACCAGCTACGACATGGGTGTTGCCCACGACGGCGGTTATGCCGGTGTCTGCCGCGTGCCTGCCGACTGGGTGGTGCCGCTGCCGCAGGGCCTGAGCCTGTTTGATGCGATGGCGCTGGGCACGGCGGGTTACACCGCAGGACTTGCGGTGGAATTGCTTGAACTCAATGGCATGGCTCCCAACAACGGCAAGGTGCTGGTCAACGGCGCCACTGGTGGCGTGGCCAGCCTGGCCATCGACATGCTCGCCGGCAAGGGTTACGGCGTGACCGCGGTAACGGGCAAGCTGTCCGAACAGGATTTCCTGAAAAAACTGGGGGCCGGCGAAATCATCGACCGCAAGACGCTGGACCTCGGCGGCCGTCCGCTGGAAAAGGCGCTGTGGGCGGCGGCCTTTGATTCAGTTGGTGGCGATCAGCTCGGCTGGCTGACACGCACGATGCAGCCACATGGCGTGATCGCCAGTTTCGGCAATGCCGGCGGCATCGAACTGAAGACCAATGTGCTGCCGTTCATCCTGCGTGGCGTACGTCTTATCGGCGTGGATTCGGTGGCGACACCGATGGCGCTGCGCCGCCGTGTCTGGGGCCGGCTTGCCAGCGACTTGAAGCCGCGCCATCTCGCTGCCATCGCGCATACCATCAGCCTTGATGACCTGCCGGCCTATTTCGAACGCATGCTCAAGGGCGACATCCGCGGCCGCGCTGTGGTCAGGATTTCGTAAGTTCCGGCAGGGGATAATTCCCCCGCGGACGGCGCTGTCATTCAAACAATCCGATAAAAGCGCCGCCCCGCCGACCTGAGGAGGGGAAGATGGGCGCATACGCAGACTTTCATCGTCGTTCAATCGAGGATCGCGAGGCATTCTGGGCGGAAGAGGCGCAGCGCATACACTGGCATCGGCCTTTTGACAGCGTGCTCGATTTCAGGCGCCCGCCCTTTGCGAAATGGTTTGTCGGCGGCGAAATCAATCTGTGCTTCAACGCCATAGACCGCCATCTCGCCGCGCGTGGTGACCAGCCGGCGCTGGTCTACATCTCCAGCGAAACGGATACGCAGCGCAGCTACAGCTATCGCGAGTTGCACCGCGAGGTGAACGTGATGGCCGCGGTGATTGCGGCGCAGGGCGTGGGTCGGGGCGACCGCGTGCTGCTCTATATGCCGATGATCCCCGAGGCGGTGTTCGCCATGCTGGCCTGCGCACGGCTCGGTGCCATACATTCGGTGGTGTTCGGCGGTTTTGCCGCCGCCAGTTGCGCCTCGCGCATCGATGACGCGAAACCGAAGCTGCTGGTCACCGCCGATGCCGGACTGCGCGGTGGCAGGGCGATCCACTACAAACCGCTGGTCGACGAGGCTCTGCGTCTGGCGCAGCATCCGCCACAGAAGGTGCTGATCGTGGATCGCGGTATCGACACCACGATGCAGCGCATTCCGGGGCGTGATGTTGATTACGCCACCGAGGCTGAAAAACACGCCGGCGCACAAGTGCCGGTGGTGTGGCTGGAAGCCAGCGAACCTTCGTACATCCTCTACACCTCGGGTACCACCGGCAAACCCAAGGGCGTGCAGCGCGACACCGGCGGCTACGCGGTTGCGCTGGCGAGTTCGATGCAGCATCTCTATGCCGGCAAACCCGGCGAAACCATGTTCACCACCTCGGATGTGGGTTGGGTGGTCGGGCATTCGTATATCGTCTACGGCCCGCTGATTCACGGCATGACCACCATCCTCTACGAGGGATTGCCGATCCGCCCCGATGCCGGCATCTGGTGGAAGATCGTGCAGGAGCACAAGGTCACGGTGATGTTTTCCTCGCCGACCGCGGCGCGGGTGCTGAAAAAGCAGGACCCGGCCTGGCTGAAAAAATACGATCTGTCCTCGCTGCGCCACCTGTTCCTTGCCGGTGAGCCGCTGGACGAGCCGACACACCGCTGGCTGCACGATGCGATCGGCAAACCGGTGATCGACCATTATTGGCAGACCGAAACCGGCTGGCCGATCCTGTCGCTGGCACCTGGCATCGAGCCTGCCACCGTCAAATACGGCAGTCCGGGGTTTCCGGTTTATGGTTATGACCTGAAGTTGCTGCGCGAAGCCGATGCCAGCGAAGCCGCCGCCGGCGAAAAGGGCGTGCTGACCATCGCGCCGCCGCTGCCACCGGGCTGCATGAGCACGGTATGGGGCGATGACGGGCGTTTTGTCAGCACCTATTTCCGCACCTTCCCGAAGCTGCAGCTGTATTCGACTTTCGACTGGGGGGTGCGCGATGCCGATGGTTATACCTTCATCCTCGGCCGCACCGATGACGTGATCAATGTTGCCGGCCACCGCATCGGTACCCGCGAGATCGAGGAGGCGGTGCAGGCGCATCCCAACATTGCCGAAGTTGCCGTGGTCGGTGTCGCCGATGCAGTGAAAGGGCAGATGCCGCTTGCGTTCGCCGTGGTCAAGGATGCTTCAACGCTTCAGGATACCGCGGGCATTGAGCGCACCGAACGTGAAGTCATGGCCGCGGTGGACCGCAACCTCGGCGCGATTGCGCGGCCGCGGCGGGTCTTGTTCGTGACGCTGCTGCCGAAAACCCGCTCCGGAAAGCTGCTCCGCCGTTCGCTCCAGGCGCTGGCCGAGGGGCGTGATCCCGGCGATCTCACCACCATCGAGGATCCGGCGGCGCTGGAGCAGATAAGCAACGTATTGCGGACTTGAGACCAGCTTGGCACGCGATATGCTGTATCTTGCCCGGCGGTCGAACTTTCCTCATCGGAACCGTTCAGACGGTTGATAGCTGCACACGGTGCGAGCTGTAAGGCACCACCAAGGTGCGCGGCAGGTGGCTTTTTGCGTCACCAGTCTGCAGCGATTTTCAAACAGTTTTACAAGGTGGACTCAAGATGCGACTCACAATCATTTTCAAGGGACTATTTGCTGCCCTCGCGGCCGTGGCATTGCCGGCGGCAGCCCAATCCAAAGACGCCTACCCGACAAAACCGATCCGCGCGATCGTGCCCTTCGTGCCGGGTGGTCCGACTGACATCATGGCGCGTGCGCTGGCGCCGCGGCTGACTGCCGCGCTGGGCAAGCAGATCATCATCGACAACCGCGCCGGCGCCGGCGGCCTGATCGCCGCGACCATGGCCAAGGAAGCGCCGCCCGACGGCTACACCATATTTTTCGGCACCATCAGCACACTGGCCACCAACGTTGCCACCAAGGCCAACCTTCCTTATGACCCGCTGCGCGACTACGCGCCGATCACGCTGACTTCCTCCAATCCGTATTTCATGGTGGTGCATCCCTCGGTGCCGGCGCAGAACGTGCGCGAGTTCATCGCGCTGGCGAAGTCGCAGCCAGGCAAGCTTGCCTTCGCCTCCTCAGGCAGCGGAGGCGGCGCGCATCTGGCGATCGAGCTGTTCCGTATCATGGCGCAGATCGACATGTTGCACGTACCGTACAAGGGCTCGGCTCAGTCGGTGACGGAGCTGCTGGCGGGACAGGTGCAGATGACCTTCAACCAGCCTTCCACCACGATTGGCCATGCCAAGGCCGGCAAGCTTCGCGTGCTTGGCGTCACCAGCAAGACCCGGCTCTCTGCCTGGAAGGATGCAGCGCCGATTGCCGAGATCGTACCCGGCTACGAATCCACTTCCTGGCAGGGGGTGGTGGCGCCGGCCAAAACGCCGAAACCGATCATTGACCGTCTCCACGGCGAGATCGTCAAGGCGTTGAACACACCCGAATTCAGCTCGCGCCTGACCGCCGAGGGTTCGGAAATCGGCGGCATCTCCCCTGAGGCCTTCGGTCGCTTCATCCGCGAAGAAATCGCGAAATGGACCAAGGTCGTCAAGCAGGCCAAAATCCAGGTCGAATGACCGAGGCCTCCGCGATGCGCTACGGCCGCAGCCTGACCGTGCGGCAGGTGCGAAATGGCCTGGGCATCGTCGCGCAACGCCCGATTGCGAAAGGCGGGGTGATCTGCAGGATACGTGGCCGCGTGGTCAATGCAGCCACGGTCTGGGGTTACTGGAAGCGTGATCGCCGCCGTGGCGAAAACTGTTTTCGCTTTGATGCCGATCATTACCTCGATCCCGAGGGCGAGATCGGCGCCTGGGCCAACCACTCCTGTGCGCCGAATGCGCGCATCGTGCGCGGGCCGCGCGCGCTTTGGCTGTACGCGCTGCGCCCGATCCGCCGCGGTGAAGAGGTGACTCACGACTACTCGACGCTGCTCGGTGCCGACGATGTGTGGACCCTGCGCTGCAACTGCGGTGAACGCAAATGCCGCGGCGTGGTGGCGCATGCCGGCCGCCTGCACGCGACGGTGTTGCGTGACTACCGGCGGCTCGAGGCGATTCCGGACTTCATACTCGACACGCTCTAAGCAAAATCAGCCGGCATCGAGTCCGGACTGCACCGCCAGCCGCACCAGCTCGGCGACGTTGCGTACTTCCAGCTTGGCCATCAGCTTCGCCTTGTGCACTTCCACGGTGCGCGGACTGATGCCGAGGTTGCGCGCGATTTCCTTGGCGTGCAGGCCGCGGGCGACATGGCCGAGAACCTCAAGTTCGCGCTGGGTCAGCCCGGCGAGGCGCTCGCGCATGGCGGGGTCGGTGGTGTTATGGCCGCGGCGTTCGGCATCCCTGGCGCAGGCGAGATCGATGGCGCGCACCAGCTCCGTGTGCTCGAAGGGTTTTTCCAGGAAATCCACAGCCTCGGCGCGGAAGGCGCGGCGTGCGGTTGCGACATCGCCGTGAGCGGTGATGATGACCACGCCCATGGTGCTGCCGCGCCGCGCCAGTTCCTCCTGCACGTCGATGCCGGTGAGCCCGGGCAGGCGCAGGTCGGTGACCACGCAGCCGCGCCACTGCGGTTGCCACGCGGCAAGAAAGGATTCGGCGTCGGCAAACAGTGCGACGCGGTAACCCGACAGGCCGAGCATCAATGCCAGCGAGTCGCGGATCGACGGATCGTCGTCGATGATGTTGATGGTCAGCTCGTCGTTGCGCATGGCAGGATGATATGGAATTCGCCGTGTTTGCCGCGCACTGCCTGAAGGCTGCCGCCGTGTGCCTCGGCGATGGCACGGCTGACCGCGAGGCCCAGGCCCATGCCGGTGGGTTTGCCGGAGCGGAAAGGACGGAACAGCTCCGCGGCCTGTTCCCTGCTGACACCCGGGCCGTTGTCGAGGACCACGATACGCAGGCGGCCGCTGTCATGGGCTTCGGCACGGATGCTGACGCGGCGCCGGCCCGGCGGGTTGCCAGCCACGGCTTCAACCGCGTTGGCGATCAGATTGCGCAGGATCACCTCGACCTGCAGGCGGTCAACAAACAAAGGCGGCAGGGGGTTGCCGTCGATGAACTCGAAGGCTGTTTGCTGTTGGTCGTCGATCTGGGCGGCGATGCGCCGGGCCGCGGCGAGCAGGGTCGGGACCGGCACCTGCTCGAGCCGGGTGCTGCCGCTGCGAAACAGGTCGCGCAGGCGCTTGACGATCTGTGCCGCTCGCTCGGCCTCGTGCAGCATCCGCTGCAGCACCTCCGGCAAGGCCTGCGCCGGCGCATCGCCGCCGCGGGCGATCAGCATCTGCGCGGAGGCACCGTAGTTAGCGAGTGCGGTCAGGGGCTGGTTGATTTCGTGGGTGATCGCGCCGGCCATCTCGCCGGCGGCGGCCAGACGCATGCTCTGGCGCAGTTCCTCCTCGACCCGCGCCCGTTCATCGACCGCCATGCCGAGGAACAGCCCGGTCAGCGTCAGTGTCGCGACCAGCGCCTGCACTTCAAGCAGCGGGAAGCCGCTGCCGGTGCCGCTGTGAACCACCAGCACCACTGCGAGCTGGACAATGCCGGTGGTGACTATGGCGCCATTGAATCCGGCGCGCAGCGCGATCCAGATCAGGGGCAGGAACAGCACGTAAAAGTGCGCCGCAGGATCGCCGGTGATGCCGGCGAACACCACCCACAGGGTGATGCCCAGCGTGAGCAGTTGCAGCGCGAACTCGCGGCGGCGCGCCAACGCCAGCAGTTCGCCACGGCTTTGCGGGTCGATGGCCGCGAACAGCAGCGGCGCGGTGACCAGCAGGCCCACCGCGTCGCCGGTCCAGAAGCGCAGCCAGGCCTGCACGAAGCGGGTATCTCCGGTGCCACCGGTGAGTTCCAGCAGGCCTATGAAAGCCGCCGCCACCACCGCAGTGCCCAGGGCCACGATGCCGACGAAGCTGCTGAGCTCGGCCGAGCTGCGCAGCGCCACCCGCGGGCTGGCGCTGCGGAAAGCCATCGCGATCGCGGCATAACCACAGCCCAGCACGAGGCCCATTGCCAGGGTAACCCAGAGACCGCCGGAAGCACCACGGACCACGAACTCGGAGGCGAGGATGGTGGCGACGATGGCCGGCAGCGCGCTGAGGCCTGAAAGCAGCGTCCAGATCAGCGCGATTGCTGGCTGCGGGTTCCATGGCGTGATGTTGTAGAGGCCGACCGGATCGATGTAGCTCGCCCAGTCGAGCGCGATGTAGCAGGGCGCAAAGACGGCGATGTCGCGAAGGTGGCGGTAGAGGTTCATGTTGGTTGCCGGTTGCAGGCTTTGCAGATTAAACAGGGACGCCGCGCAGGGTCAACCTGCCCGCGGCAGCGGGTGATCCCCGGCGTGAATTCCGGCATGGGCCCACGGAGCAGTATGGCAACGTAGTAAGGGAATGTACGTACGTGCTCGGCCGGATCGCCGGCATTCCGGCCGCCGGCTATGGTAGCGCCCTGATTCCATGCTTTTTGCGGAGGCGCGCGCGATGAACACCTTCAATCCCACCACGCTGCAGATCATCGGCACACTGCTGTTCGGCCTGGCTGTCGTGCATACCTTCGCCACCCGCTATTTCGAGCGGCTGGCGCATACCGACCGCGCGCATTCGGGCCTCTGGCATCTGCTGGGCGAGGTCGAGGTGGTGTTCGGTTTTTGGGCGATGCTGCTGCTCGGCTTCATGATGCTGGCCTGGGGCTGGGACGGCATGACCGGCTATCTCGACGATCAGCGTTTTGTCGAGCCGATGTTCGTGTTCGTGATCATGGTCATCGCCGCCAGCCGTCCGATCACCCAGTTCACCGCCAGCCTCGTTGACAGTACCGCCAGGGTGATGCCGCTCGCGCACCGGATATCGATTTTTTTCCTGAGCCTGTCGATGGTGCCGCTGCTCGGCTCCTTCATCACCGAGCCGGCGGCGATGACCATCGCCGCGCTGATGCTGCGCGACGGCATGTTTGCCCACGGCATTTCCAGCCGGCTTAAATACGCCACGGTTGCGGTGCTGTTTGTCAACGTGTCGATCGGCGGTGCGCTGACAAATTTTGCCGCGCCCCCGGTGCTGATGGTGGCAGCGAAATGGGAGTGGAGCAGCGCTTTCATGTTCAGCATGTTCGGCTGGAAGGCGGCGCTCGCGGTGCTGATCAATGCTGCGTTGCTGACCCTGGTGTTTTACCGCGAGCTGCAGCAGCGCGGACTTGCTGCTGATGTCACCGAAAGCCGCAGGTCACGGCAGCCGGTGCCCCGCGCCTATGTCGTGGTCAACCTGCTGCTGCTCGCCGGCGTGGTCTTCGCCAACCATCATCCGGAAGTGTTCATGGGGCTGTTCCTGCTCTTCCTCGGCCTCGCCGAGGCTTACAAGCGCCACCATGAACGGCTGATGATCCGCGAGGCGCTGATGGTGGCATTTTTCCTCGCCGGGCTGGTGGTCCTCGGCAGCAAGCAGCAGTGGTGGCTGCAGGATCTGCTCGAGGGCATGGGCGGGGCCACCCTGTTCTTCGGCGCGACCGCGCTGACCGCGGTCACCGACAACGCCGCGCTGACCTATCTCGGATCGCTGGTCGAAGGTGTCAGCGACGAATTCAAGTATGCGCTGGTCGCCGGCGCGCTCGCGGGTGGCGGCCTGACAGTGATTGCCAACGCGCCGAATCCGGCGGGTTACGCGATACTGAAGGACCGCTTCGAGGACCAGTCGATCAATCTCGGCGCCTTGTTCGTGGCGGCGGTGCCGCCGACACTTGTGGCAATCCTCTGCCTGTGGGGGCTGCGTGATGTCGGTGCCGCGATTGACCTGTCGGCGATACGCGCCTGGTTTACCGGACTGCAGCGTGAATTCCTGTTCATGCTGCTGTTGCCGCTGGTGGTTGCCGCTGTCGGTCTGTGGGCGGACCGCAGGCGGCTGGAATCCGAATCTCATGACTGATTTTGTCTTGAATACATAAAGTATTGTTTTGATTGATAAATTTTTGAACTGTCGTTGATCATCATCAACAACCGGCGGATGCATTTCACCTAGCCTGAGCATTCAACCCGCTGAGGAGGTGATGATGCTTCGTATCCTGGTTCCCATCGACGGTTCGTCCAACGCACTTCGCGCGTTGCGCCATGCGTTGAAAATTCTGAAAGACCGGTCCGGTTTGATTCAGCTGCTGCATGTGCGCCCACCCTACGATGCTTACGGCATGGTCGGCGCCTATCTGCCGAAGTCGCGGCAGCGGCGCAACGCAGATGACGCGGCGCTCGCTGCGCTGAAACCCGCGGAAACGCTGGTCAAGCGCGCCGGCATGCAGTTTCGCAGCGGGGTGGTCACTGGTGAGGTGGGCCAGCGCATCGTTTCCGAGGCGCGGCGGCTGCGCTGCAGCGCGATCGTGATGGGTACCCGAGGTCTGGGTGCGATCGGCAGCCTGGTGCTCGGTTCGGTGGCGAGCGAGGTGGTCCACAAGGCCAGGCTGCCGGTGACCCTGGTGAAGTAGTCCGGACTCCCGGTGCGTAGCGCTTAAAATCTGCTTGTTGCACCATCCATCCGCCGTTCTGCCCAGGAGCCCTGCATGTCCGCCTATACCAGCGAAGTCAAAACCGTGACCATCGAGGACGGTATCGCCGTCGTCACCTTCAATCGGCCGCAGGTGATGAATGCGCTGAACATGCAGTTGCGCGAGGAGATCATGGTGCTGTGCCATGCCCTCGACGCCGATCCGGCGGTGCAGGTGGTGGTGTTCACCGGCGCCGGCGAAAAGGCCTTCTGCGCCGGCGCCGACCTGAAAGAACGCGGCAGCCGCAGCACCGACGAGATGTACAACGAACGCCGCTTCCTGCGCGCGAAGTGGGTGAATGCGATTGCCGGCATCGCCAAGCCGACCATCGCCGCGATCAACGGTTACTGCCTTGGCGGCGGTCTCGAGGTTGCGCTGCAATGCGACCTGCGCATCGCCGCCGACCACGCCAGATTCGGCCTGCCCGAAGTGACGCTGGGTTTCCTGCCCGGTGCCGGCGGCACCCAGCGCCTGCCGCGCAGCATCGGCCTGCAGCGCGCCAAGGAAATGATCCTCACCGGCAAACACATCGATGCCGCGGAAGCCGAGCGGCTTGGCATCCTGCTGCGCGTGGTGCCGCGCGATCAGCTGATGCCGGCGGCGATGGAACTGGCGCAAGCCATCGCGAAGAATCCGCGCATCGCGGTGATCCAGGCCAAGGTGGCGCTGAACGCCTCTCAGGAAACCATGCTTTCCGGCGGTCTGCAGGCCGAGAACGAAGCCTGGCTGCCGTGTATGTTGTCGGATACCTGGAAGGCCAAGGTCGCGCGCTTCAAGGACTGAGCGGCGTCCGGGTCATGATCTGCAAATGGCACTGCTGGCTGTTGGTGCTGCTGTCCGGCGGCGGCAGTGCCGTGGCGCAAATGTTGCCGCAACGCGACTGCGCCGATTGCCCCGAACTGGTCACCTTGCCCGCAGGACGGTTCGTGATGGGTGCGGCGCCCGATGAAGAGGCACTGGAACAACTCGCCGGCGAGTTCCGCGGCCGTAGCGCGCCGCGGCGGGACCTCGAAGTTGCGCGATTTTCCATTGGCCGTTTCGAGGTCACGCGGGGCGAGTTCCGCGCGTTTGTCGCGGCGACCGGTCATCTGTCCGAGGTTTGTTTTGTGTGGGAGGGCGGCGGACACCGTCTGCTCGCCAAGCGATCTTGGCGGGATCCGGGGTTCGCGCAGGATGACCGCCATCCCGCGACCTGCATCAGCTGGGAAGACGCAGAGGCTTACACCCGCTGGCTTTCCAAACTCAGCGGCCGCCGCTACCGCCTGCCAAGCGAAGCGGAATGGGAATACGCGGCACGTGCCGGCACCACCAGTCATCGTTACTGGGGCAACACCATGGTTGAGGCCTGTCGTTACAGCAACAGTGCAGACCTCAGCACCCGCCGTGAAGTACCGGAGGCCGCAGACTGGGCGACCAGCGACTGCAGCGACGGCCATGCCTACACTGCGCCGGTCGGCCGTTTCGCCGCGAATGCCTTTGGTCTGCACGACATGCTCGGCAATGTTGCCGAGTGGACCGCGGACTGCTGGAGCCCGGATTACCGCGGCGCGCCGGCCACGGCCGCCGCGCGCGGCGAAGGTGATTGTTACCTGCGCGCGGTGCGAGGCGGCGCCTGGGATGAAGCTTCTGCCGGAATACGCGCCGCCTATCGTGTCGGCAGCCCGGTGACTGTCAGGGTGTATGCGCGGGGATTCCGGGTGCTGCGGGAGGAGCAGTGAGCAGTGATCAGTGATGAGTTCGGTCAATCCACCTTCGCGCCCGAAGCCTTGACGATTTTGGCAAACTTCGCGACTTCGTTGCGGATGTGTTCCGCCACCTGCGCCGGAGTCATCGTCACCGCGGTGGCACCGAAGCGGTTCCACTGTTCAACCACCTTCGGCTGCTTGAGCATGGCCATGGTGCTGCCGTGCAGGCGGTTGACCACGTCCGGGGGCAGGTTGGCCGGGCCGAGCAGGCCGCTGTAGAGGATGATGTCGTAGCCCTTGATCGCTTCCGCGATTGCGGGTACGCCGGGGAAGGCCGCAGAGCGGCTGCTGCCGCTGACACCGATCGCGCGCAGCCGGCCGGTGCTGGTGTAGGGCAGCGCCGCCGGCGTGGTGGTGAAGGAGGCGGCGACTTCGCCGCTGAGCACGGCTGCGGCCGCCGGTGCACTGCCTTTGAACGGCACATGCACCATCTTGATGCCGGCCTGGGCGCGGATGGCTTCCATGCCGAGGTGGATGATGGTGCCGTTGCCGGACGAGGCATAGACGATGTCGTCCGGCCTGGATTTCGCCAATGTAATGAATTCCGGCACTGATTTCACCGGCATCGAGGGATGTACCACCAGCACCAGCGGCGACTGGGCCACCAGCGCAATCGCCGAAAAATCACGCAGCGTGTCAAAGGGCAGCTTCGCGTAGAGCGAGGCGTTGATGGCGTGGGTGGTGACGTCGGTGAAGTAAAGCGTATGGCCGTCAGCCGGGGCCTTGGCGATCAGGTCGGCAGCGATGGTGGTGCCGGCGCCGGGGCGGTTCTCGACCACGAAGGGTTGCGCCAGCGATTCACCGAGCTGCTGCGCGGTGATGCGCGCGAGGGTGTCGGAGATGCCGCCAGGCGGGAAGGGCACCAGCAGGCGCACCGGTTTGGCGGGATAGGTTTGTGCGGCGCTGAATTGGGGGCTCAGGGCCAGCGCGGCGGCGAACAGCGGGATCAGCAGTTTCATGATGGCAGTCTGTGGTGGGGTTGGGAAATTTCAATGCCGGGCAACAGCACCGCAGGTAGCAATAATGATGCCAATGTCTGGCGTCTGGCATCCGCCTTGTCCGGGACGAAATCGATTGTTGTCGATATGTCGTGAGATAAAAAATTATTCAATAAAAACAATAACTTATAAAGTTAATCACAAAACAGCCGATAACCGATGCCGGTCTCGGTGACCAGATAACGCGGCTGTAGCGGATCGGGTTCGAGTTTGTCGCGCAACTGCTTGGCGTAAATGCGCAGGTAATGGGTGTCCGATTCATGCGCCGGGCCCCACACTTCACGCAACAACTGTCCCTGCGTGACCACCATCCCGGTGTTGCGCGCCAGACAGGTCAGCAGTCGGTATTCGATCGGTGTCAGATGTATCGGCGTGCCATCGCGGCTGGCCGTGCGTGCATCGAGGTCAATTGCGGTGCCGCCCAGTTTCAGCGTGTGACCGCCGCCGGACGGACGCACCACGCCGCGCAGTGCGGAGCGCACACGCGCCAGCAATTCGCCGATGCCGAAGGGCTTGATTACATAGTCGTTGGCGCCGGCATCCAGCGCGGCGATCTTGCCGGCCTCGCCGGCGCGCGCCGAGAGCACGATCAGCGGCATTGGCGACCACGCGCGTACCTGGCGGATCAGTTCAATGCCCTCGCCATCAGGGAGTCCGAGATCGACGATGGCGAGATCGGGTTTATGCGAGGCGGCATCGATCGCACCGCGTTTGACGCTGCCGGCTTCGACCACCTTGTAGCCTTCGGTGCCCAGCGCCGAACGCAGGAAGCGGCGGATTTCCGGCTCGTCCTCGACGACGAGGATGGTGGCGCGGGTGTCGGTCATGGCTGTGCGGATTCCTGTTCCGCTGGCGCCTGCGGCGCGGCTTCGGCAGGCAGCGTGAAGGTGAAGCGCGTCCCGCCACCGGCACGGGGCGAGGCGCTGATTTCACCGCCATGCAGTTTGACGATGGTGCGGCAGATCGCGAGCCCGAGCCCGACGCCACCCGATGTGTTGCCGATGCGCTGTTCACGGAAGCGGTCGAACAGCCCGGCCAGTGCGGCCTCGGGCAGGCCGGGGCCGTTGTCCTCGACGGTCACCTCGATGAACTGTTCGAGCTTGCGTGCACCGAGCTGTATGACCGTGCCCGGCGGGGTGTGTCTCGCCGCGTTCTCGAGCAGATTGCCGATGAGCTGCGCAATCAGCGGCGCATCGACGCGCAACAGCGGAAGGTCGCCGGGGATGTCCGTCAGCAGGCGATGCTGCGCCAGTGCCTCACGCAGGCGCAGCAGCACTGGCCCGGCGATCTCGGCAACCGAATTCCAGTCGCGATGAAGTTCAAGGTCACCGAGTTCGAAGCGCGTCATCTGCAGCACTTTCTCGGTCTGTTCCGCCATCGCCTGCGCCTGGCGGCTGACACTCAGCGCCAGCGCGCTGCGTTCCGCCGCCGGCATCTGCTCGCCGTGTTCTGCCAGACTCGATGAGGCGCCGACCATCACCGACAGCGGTGTGCGCAGGTCGTGGGAGATCGAGGCGAGCAGCGTGCTGCGCATGCGCTCGCGCTCGGCTTCGATGGCGTGGTTGATGCGACCTGTTTCCTCGAGCCGCGCACGTTCGCGCAGCGAGGAGATCGCCAGCCCGACGGCGAGCATCACCGTGAAGGTGAGCAGGTACTGCGCATCCTCGATGTTGAGCACGCCGACCGGCGGCACGAACAGCACGTCGAACAGGATCACGCTCAGGGCGGCGCTGAAAATTGCCGCGCCGCGGCTGGAGAGCAGCGCGATGCCGACCACCGGCAGCATGTAGACCATGGCGATGTTGACCAGGTCGAAACGCGGCTGCATCGCGTAGCCGGCGAATGTGCAGGCGAGGGCGGCGAGCAGCGCCGCGAGATAACCGTGCCAGGCCTGCAGCCGCGGTGTGTTGGTGTGTTCACGCATGGCTGCATTGTCGCGCAATCGGCGGCCCCGATTGGCGTAAAGACGGCGTAAAGATTTGCCCTGTGCTCTGGCTTGTGCGGCACAACGCGCCTAGCCTGCGCACTTCGCAACCCGGGAGTGAGTCATGAATGCCGAACCTGTCCAGCCGCAGCAAGCCGCCGATGCCGGACCGTCACGGCAGGACAGCGCAAGACAGTCCACCGCAGCGTTGTCGTTGCTGGCGCTGGGCATCGTCTACGGCGACATCGGTACCAGTCCGCTGTATGCAGTCAAGGAAACCTTCAACCCGCAGCACGGCATTCCCCTGACTGAAGCCAACATCCTCGGCGGCCTGTCGGCGATTTTCTGGACGCTGATGATCGTGGTCACCCTCAAATACGTGACCCTGGTGCTGCGCGCCAACAACCGCGGCGAAGGCGGGGTGATGGCGCTGCTGGCGCTGGCCATTTCATCCATCGGCGGGCGGCCGCAGCTGCGCCTGCGGCTGCTGGTGCTGGGGGTGTTCGGCGCGGCGCTGTTCTACGGCGATGCGGTGCTGACACCGGCGATCTCGGTGCTGTCGGCGGTGGAGGGGCTGGAGGTCGGTACCGATGTGTTCAAGCCCTGGATTCTGCCGATTGCCACCGGCATCCTGATCGCGCTGTTCCTGATCCAGCGCCACGGCACCGGCGTGGTCGGACTGCTGTTCGGTCCGGTGTGCGCGCTGTGGTTTCTGGCGCTGGCCACCGCCGGCATCTGGAACATCGCGCAGACGCCGCACATCCTTGAGGCGCTGTGGCCGGGCCATGCGCTGCATTTTGTCACCGCGCATGGCGCGGCCTCGTTCATCGTGCTCGGTTCGGTGCTGCTCGCGGTGACCGGGGCCGAGGCGCTGTATGCCGACATGGGCCATTTCGGCAAGCGCGCGGTGCGCGTCGCCTGGTTCAGCCTGGTGGCGCCGGCACTGGTGCTCAATTACTTTGGCCAGGGCGCGCTGCTGCTAGCGCGGCCCGAGGCACTGAGCAATCCCTTCTATCTCTCCTACCCGGACTGGGCGCTGTATCCGATGGTGGTGCTGGCCACGGCGGCGACGGTGATTGCCTCGCAGGCGACGATTTCCGGCGCCTATTCGGTCACCCAGCAGGCGATCCAGCTCGGCCTGCTGCCGCGGCTGACAGTGATCCACACCTCGTCCCGGGTGTCCGGGCAGATTTACGTACCGCTGGTGAACTGGCTGCTGCTGGCGGCGGTGGTGCTGGCGGTGATCGGTTTCGGCTCGTCCTCGGCGCTGGCCTCGGCCTACGGCGTGGCGGTGATGGGCACCATGGTGGTGACCACCATCCTGACGTTTTTCGTGATCCGCCACGGCTGGGGTTATCCGCTGTGGCTGTGCCTGCTTGCGACCGGCGGCTTCCTGCTGATCGACCTGACGCTGTTCGCGGCGGCGATGCACAAGGTGTTCGAGGGCGGCTGGTTTCCGCTGGTGCTGGCGGTGGCGATGCTGACGCTGATGCTGGTGTGGCGCGGTGGCCGGGCCCGCCTGCTCGCCCAGTTGCAGACCGCTTCGGTGCCGCTCGACCAGTTCCTGAAATCGTTGATGCAGTCGCCGCCGCAGCGGGTGGAAGGCACCGCGGTGTTCCTCAATTCCGCGGCCAATGCGACGCCGCATGCATTGCTGCACAGCCTCAAGCACTACCGTGTGCTGCACCAGCGCAATGTCTTCCTGACCGTGGAGTTCAGCGAGCGTCCCTGGGTGCCGGCGGAGGAGCGGGTGGCCTGCCAGCCGCTGGACGGCGACTGCTGGCGGGTGCTGGTGCGCTACGGCTTCATGGACCGCCCCGACATCGGCGATGCGCTGCAGCGCTGCGGTCCCGCCGGGCTGCAGCTCGATCCGATGGAGGTGTCGTATTTCCTGTCGCGCGAGAAGCTGGTGCCGCGCGGCACCGGGCGCAGGCGCTGGGCCCGGTGGCGTGATGCGCTGTTCGCGACACTGGCGCGCAACGCGGGCAGTGTGACGGACTACTTCAACATTCCGCCGAACCGCGTGGTCGAGCTGGGGTCGCGGGTGGAGATTTAAGAGATGGTGTTGCTCCATCCAGTTAAAAAAGCGGCTGCAGGGGCCGCTTTTTGCTGGCGGAGAGGGAGGGATTCGAACCCTCGTTACGGCTTTCACCGTAAACACGCTTTCCAGGCGTGCGACTTAAACCACTCATCCACCTCTCCGAGGGCGCGGATTTTAGCATGCACGCGCAGTGCTTCCCCAAAAAACAAGGCCCGCCGAAGCGGGCCTTGCCAGGAAGTGACTTCAGCCTCAGGCAGTCTGTGTGCTCATGGTGTCGCCCTTGAGATTCGGGTAACGCACATGTTCGACCAGTTCCTGGGTTTCCCGGTCCGGGGCCTTGGTCAGCAGGCTGACGATGATGATCGTCGCCAGTCCGATCGGCAGGCCGAAGACACCGGCCGAGATCGGGTTCAGACCGAACCAAAGGTCCATCTTCGGCACGCCCATGTTGGTGAAGAAGGGGTAGGTGCGCAGCATGTAATACATGCACACGCCGAGGCCCGCCAGCATGCCGGCGATGGCGCCAGCCTTGTTCGCGCGCTTCCAGAACACACCCAGCACCAGCGGCGGGAAGAAGGCGGAAGCCGCCAGCGAGAACGCCGCACCCACCAGGAACAGGATGTCGCCCGGTTTCAGCGAGGTCACCCACGCTGCGGAGATGGCTACAACGATCAGCAGGACCTTGGAGATCGTCACCCGTTTGCCGGTGGAGGCATTGGGATCGATCATCTTGTAGTAGAGGTCATGTGACAGCGCGTTGGCGATGGTCAGCAGCAGGCCGTCCGCGGTGGAAAGCGCAGCAGCCAGGCCGCCGGCTGCCACCAGCCCCGACACCACATAGGGCAGGCCGGCGATTTCCGGTGTGGCGAGCACGATCAGGTCGCCACCGATCACCACCTCGGCCCACTGCACGATGCCGTCGCGGTTGACGTCAGTGATGCTGAGCAGTGATGGATCGACCTTCGCCCACGCTCCCGCCCAGGCCGGCAATGACGCAAAACTGCTGCCGACAAGATTGGTGAACATGTCGTACTTGGCGAGCACTGCGAGGCAGGGCGCGGTGAAGTAGAGCAGGAAGATGAAGAACAGCGACCAGAACACCGAGACCCGCGCCTCCTGCACGCTGGGCGTGGTGTAGTAGCGCATCAGGATGTGCGGGAGCGCCGCGGTGCCAAACATCATGCAGAACACGATGCCGAGGAAGTTGAGCTTGGCAGTGTGCCGCGCGGCTTCATCCTTGCCCGGGAAGGGCTCGGCATGTGCGCGCACCGGGTTGGCGCGAGCGGTGAGGCCTTTGTCCTTGTTCCACTGGCCCTTGGCCGCGGCCTCGTCCTTGGGATAGGCGGCGAGCGCTTTTTCTGCGGCGGCGACCTGGTCAGCCGGTGCTTTGGCCGCCTTCAGGCTGGCGACGTTCTGCTCGAGCTTGGCCTTGCCCTCGGCGTAAGCCTTGGCTGGATCCTTCAGTGCTGCATTGGCGGTGGCGGCGCGATCCCTGAAGATCTGCCGTACTTCGAGCTCTTTTGGATCGGCATTGATTTTCTTTTCGAGCTCGCCAACTTTCTGCAGCACCGGACCATAGGCCACCTGCGGCACCGGGATGCCGGTGTGCTCAATACCCAGCCAGACCACCGGAGTCAGGTAAGCGATGATCAGAATGATGTACTGCGCAACCTGGGTCCAGGTCACCGCTTTCATGCCACCGAGCATCGAGCAGACGAGAATGCCGCCGAGACCGACGAACACGCCGATGCCGAACTCCAGTCCAGTGAAGCGGCTGGTGATCAGGCCGACACCGTAAATCTGCGCCACCACGTAAACGAAGGAGCAGACGATGGCCGCGATGATGCCCAGCGTGCGCACGATGTTGCCGCCGTAGCGGGCGCCAAGAAAGTCAGGGATCGTGAACTGGCCGAACTTGCGCAGGTAGGGCGCCAGGAACAGCGCCACCAGGCAGTAACCGCCGGTCCAGCCCATGACAAAGGCGAGCCCGTCATAGCCGGCGAGGAACAGCGTGCCGGCCATGCCGATGAAGGAGGCCGCGCTCATCCAGTCGGCACCAGTGGCCATGCCGTTGAAGAACGCCGGTACCCGGCGTCCCGCGACATAGTACTCGGACACTTCCGCGGTGCGGCTCATGATGCCGATGCCCGCATACAGACCGATGGTTGCGAACAGGAATACATAGCCGATCCAGGCCTTGGACAGGCCCATCTGTTCGGCGATGGCCAGTGCCACCAGGAAAATCAGGAAGCCGCCGACATACCAGCTGTAGGTTTTTTTCAGCTGGCGGTTGAATGCCGAATGCGAGAGGGTATTGCTGCTCATTCGAGTTCTCCTTCAGCCACGTCATATTCCTTGTCGAGCTTGGCCATGTATTTGGCGTAGACGCCGATGATCACCACATAGATGATCAGCGAACCTTGGGCCGACATGTAGAAGCCGAGCGGGAAGCCAAGGAACGTGATGCTGTTCAGCTCGCGCGCGTTCCAGCCGACGACGAATGTTGCTATAAACCAGATACCGAGCAGAATGGCCGTGATGACCAGATTCTTGCGCCAGTATTCCTGGTGGCGTTGGGATAGCTCCATGCAACCCTCCTTTGGTTAACAATCAGGTCTGATCTTTGATCTTTGTTGTGGCGGTGATCCGCCTTGTTTTTCTTGGTTTTTCTGAAGCTGATCGTATTCAAAAAACCTTACAAAATCCTGAACCCCGGACCTACAATGACATCGCGCCGTGGTCTGTGTCCGTGTTTGGTGCCAATAATAAATATATAATAAAAACAATGACTTATATTATTACCTCGGAGTGTTCATGCGGATCCTGATCAGCGAGGACGATGCCGCGCTCGCGGAGGCTTTGCGTTTCGCGCTGACGCAGTCAGGATTCGCCGTCGACTGGGTGGCCAACGGCATCGACGCCGACGAGGCGCTGAAGAGTTCCGATTTCGGCCTGCTGATTCTCGACCTCGGTCTGCCGAAGCTGGACGGGCTCGAAGTGCTGCGGCGCCTGCGCCGGCGCAACGCCACGCTGCCGGTGCTGATCCTGTCCGGACGCGAGGACCCCGAGCAAAAGGTGGCGGGGCTGGACCTCGGCGCCGATGATTATCTGGTCAAACCGTTCAGCCTCAATGAACTCCAGGCACGGGTGCGTGCGCTGCTGCGTCGCGGCCATGGCGCAAGCGCCCCGGTGCTGACCTACCGCGAGCTGAGTTTCGATCCGGCGACGCGTACCGCATCGATCAATGGCCATGCGCTGCCGCTGTCCACCCATGAACTGTCGGTGCTCGAGGTGCTGATCCGCCGCTTCGGCCGGGTGGTGAGCAAGGAGCAGCTGGTCGAGCAGATCTACACCTACGACCAGGAAGTGAGCCACAACGCGATCGAGGTCTATGTCCACCGCCTGCGCAAGAAGATCGGCGGCACCGGGCTCGCTGTGCGTACGCTTTACGGGCGCGGCTATGCGCTCGACTACATTGAACCCCTGACCTGAGCCGGAGCGGGGCTGGGTGGCGCCGCCAGCAGCTCGCGCACCTTCGCCACCAGCTCGCGGGTCGAAAACGGCTTGGTGATGTGGGCGTCGGCGCCGGCTTCCTGGCTTTTCTGCAGATCGGCCTCGCGGCCTCGCGCGGTGAGCATCATCACCCTCATGCCGCTCAGGCGCGGGTCGGCGCGGATGCGCCGGCACAGTTCGAATCCGTCGATGCCGGGCAGCATCACGTCAAGCAGGGCCAGATCAGGCACCGACTGCGACAGCAGTGCCAGCGCGCTGTCGCCATCCCCCGCGCTTGACACCGAGTAACCGGCATCACCCAGCAGGAATTCAAGCGACAGCAGGATGCTGTCCTCGTCTTCGACGATCAGCACCTTCGCAGCGGCGGTCATGTGCCGGCGGGCGACAGCGGCAGCGTGAAGGAAAACGTCGAGCCTTGCCCGCGTTTGCTCGACACCCACAGCCGGCCGCGATGGTGCTGGATGATTTCGCGCGAAATCACCAGGCCAAGGCCGCTGCCCTTGGGTTTGCCGGCTGCGGGATCGCTGACCTGGCGGAATTTCTCGAATACCACAGTCTGGTCGGCATCGCTGATGCCGATACCGTTGTCGGTGACGTCCACGCGCAGGCTGGTCTTGCTGAAGCTTGCGCTGATGGTTACCGCGCTGCGTTCCTTGTCACAGAAGTTGGCGGCGTTCGCCAGCAGGTTCAGCACCACCTGCATGATGCGGTCGCGGTCGGCGGTGACCGGGGGCAGGCCGGCGGGCGCCTGCACCGAAAGGGCAATGCCGCGGGTGTTGTAAATCTGGCTCAGGGCTCCGGTGGCGTCCTCGATCAGTTCGCGCATGTCCACCGTGCCCGGATGCCATTCGGCGGCGCCGGATTCGATCTTTGCGAGGTCGAGCACCTGGTTGATCAGCCGCGTCAGCCGCTCCGATTCGCGGGTGATGATGCCGAGGAATTTGGCGCGCTGCGCGCCGTCCAGCCCGGGGTTGTCGGAGAGAATTTCGGAAAAGGCGCGGATCGAGGTCAGCGGTGTGCGCAGTTCGTGGGTCACCGTCGAGATGAAGTCGTCTTTCAGCCGGTCGAGTTCCTGCAACCGCTGGTTGGCGTCGCGCAGCTCCTTCGATGCGGCTTCCAGCTCCAGCGATTTCTGCTCGAGCTGGCGGCTGTAGGCGAGCGCCTGTGAGGCCTCGTCGATGATGGTCATCACCTCGTCTAGCGCCAGTGGCTCCTCATCAACCACCGAGGCCACCATGTCGCGTGCCGAGGCGCTGCCGATGGCGCCGGCAATCTGCGATTCGACGTAATGCACCAGCACGGCATTGGCCGAGAGCTGTTCGCCGGCGATGCCCTGGCTGCGTGCATACGCGGCAATCGATTCGGCCGCGCGGTGCGGGCCGATGAAACGGCCGAGCAGGGTCTGCAGGTCGGCGACCGTCGCGCTGCCGCGCCAGAATTTCGGGCCGCTGCCGGCGGCGACATGGCGCAGCACATCGACAAACAGGTTGGCCTGGCTGTGCTCGGCTGCGGTCGGCCGGCGCCACAATGACACCGTGACATAAAGCCCGATGTTGGCGAGCATGCTCCAGAACAGGCAATGGCTGATGTCGTCGAGACCGGCGAGCCCGAAGAGTTGCTGCGGCTTGAGCAGATCAATGCCGAACATGCCCTCAGTGAGGAAGGTGATCGGCAGCCAGCCGGATTTTGCAAAGGAGGGCAGCAGAAGGGAGTAGAGCCAGACCAGGAAGCCGGCGCTCAACCCGGCCAGTGCACCGAGCCGGGTGCCGCCCTTCCAGAACAGGCCGCCAAGCATCGCCGGCGCGAACTGCGCCACCGCGCTGAACGAAATCAGGCCGATCGATACCAGCGCATAGGCCTCGCCGGCGAGATAGAAATAGACATAGCCCAGTGCCAGCACCCCGACGATTGCGCTTCTGCGGATCGCGATCAGCAGCCGCGACAGGTCGCGGCGCTCGGTCAGGCGCAGGAATTTCCAGCGCAGCAGGATCGGCATCACCAGGTCGTTGCAGACCATCGTCGACAGCGCGATGGTTTCGACGATGACCATGCCGGTGGCTGCGGACAGGCCGCCGATGAAGGCAAGCAGGGTGAGCCAGGTTTTCTGTTCGGACAGCGGCAGGGTCAGCACGAAGGTGTCGGCATCGACACTGCCCGCGGGGAAATGCATCAGGCCGCCGAGCGCTATCGGCAGCACGAAGATGTTGATCGCGAACAGGTACAGCGGAAACAGCCAGATCGCCTTGTTCAAATGCCGCTCATCGACGTTCTCGACCACCGCCACCTGGAACTGTCGCGGCAGCAGGATGATCGCCAGCATTGACAGCACGGTCAGTGATGCCCAGGTGGAGTAGTTGCCGGCGGCCCCCCCCTGCACCAGCAGCGCGTCGAGTTGTGGAATCTGTGCGGCCTTACCGAACAGGTCGTCGAAGCCGTCATACATGCCGTAGGTCACGAATACGCCTACGGCGATGAAGGCCACAAGCTTTACGATGGATTCAAAAGCAATGGCAGCGACCAGGCCTTCGTGGCGCTCGCTGGCGTCGAGGTGGCGGGTGCCGAAGAGGATGGTGAAGACCGCGAGCAGCATCGCGATGTAGAACGTATTGTCCTGCAGGAAGGGCAGGGATTCGGGGGCCGCGGTGACCAGGGCGTTGGGATATTGAAGGATTGTCGAAAAGCTCGCCGAGATGGCTTTCAACTGCAGCGCGATGTAGGGCACGATGCCGAGCACCGCGATCACCGTGACCAGGCCGCCGAGCAGATGGCTCTTGCCATAACGCGAGGCGATGAAGTCGGCGATCGAGGTGATGCGGTGTTCCTTGCTGATGCGCACCATCTTCAGCAGCACGTACCACCACAGCGCGGCCATCAGCGTCGGCCCGAGGTAGATCGGCAGGAAGCCGATGCCGCTGGTGGCGGCGCGGCCGACGCTGCCGTAGAAAGTCCAGGAGGTGCAGTAGACCGCCAGCGACAGCGTGTAGATGTATGGATTGGCGATCAGGCTGCGCCCGGCGTCGGCGCGTTTGTCACCCCAGTAGGCGATGGCGAACAGCAGGCCGACGTAGGCAAAGGACAGGACGACGATCAGCGCGCCGGAAAGCAAGGGTCAATGCTCCCTGCGCTCGATGACCAGCGCCATCAGCGCAATGACCGCGGCCCAGGCAAGGAAGATGTACAGGTAGACGAGGGGGATGCCCCAGATGCGGGTATAGCTGCTGAACAGCGACAGCAAGGGGTAATTGAACAGCAGGAAGCCGAGCAGGAACAGCGCCGCCAGGCGCTGCCCCTTCAGGGTCGGACGGATCACCGCCGCCGCCGCGTTTTTACAGGTTCTGTTTCAACTGGTCGAGGATCGCCGGGTTTTCCAGTGTCGAGGTGTCCTGCTGGATGTCCTCGCCCTTGGCAATCGAGCGCAGGAGGCGGCGCATGATCTTGCCGGAGCGGGTTTTCGGCAGATTGTCGCCGAAGCGGATGTCGCGCGGCTTGGCGATGGGCCCGATTTCCTTGCCCACCCAGTCCTGCAGTTCCTTGACGATCTTTTTCGCGGCTTCGCCCTCGGGGCGCGCCTGCTTCAGTACGACGAAGGCGACCACCGCTTCGCCGGTGAGGTCGTCGGGACGGCCGACGACGGCAGCTTCGGCCACCAGCTTGCTGTTGGCGACCAGCGCCGATTCGATTTCCATGGTGCCGAGGCGGTGGCCGGAGACATTGAGCACGTCATCAATGCGGCCCATGATGCGGATGTAGCCGTCCTCGTCATAGGTCGCGCCGTCGCCGGCAAGGTAGTACTTCCCGTGAAAATCCTCGGGGAAGTAGGTCTTCCTGAAGCGGTCGGGATCACCCCAGATCGTGCGCAGCATCGACGGCCAGGGTTTCTTGATGACCAGGATGCCGCCCTTGCCCTTGCCGACCGATTGTCCGGTTTCATCGACGATGTCGGCGATGATGCCGGGCAGGGGCAGGGTGGCCGAGCCGGGTTTGGTCGGCGTGGCACCCGGAAGCGGTGTGATCATGTGGCCGCCGGTCTCGGTCTGCCACCAGGTATCGACGATCGGGCAGCGTGTGCCGCCGACGGTCTCGTGGTACCAGATCCAGGCTTCGGGGTTGATCGGCTCGCCTACGGTGCCGAGGATGCGCAGGCTGGTCAGGTCGTATTGTTTTGGCAGGTTGCCGCCGGCCTTGATCAGCGAGCGGATCGCTGTCGGCGCGGTGTAGAACACCGTCACCTTGTGATCCTGGATCATTTTCCAGAAACGGCCGGCATCGGGATAAGTGGGCACGCCCTCGAACACCACCTCGGTGCCGCCGCAGGCCAGCGGACCGTAGCAGACATAGGAGTGGCCGGTGACCCAGCCGACGTCTGCGGTGCACCAGAACACGTCATCGGGCTTGTGGTCGAAAGTCCATTTCATCGTCAGCATGGTCCACAGCAGGTAACCGCCGGTGGAGTGCTGGATGCCCTTGGGTTTGCCGGTGGAGCCCGATGTGTAGAGGATGAACAGCGGATGCTCGGCATCGACCCATTCCGGTTCGCACTGCTCGGGCTTGCCCTGCATCAGGTCGTGCAACCAGACATCGGTCTTCGCATTCCAGTTGACCTTGCCGCCGGTGCGCCGGTAAACCACCACCGAGTGGATCGATTCGCAGCCACCCAGCGCGATGCCTTCATCAACAGCATTTTTTAATGCGATCGCCTTGCCGCCGCGCATCTGCTCGTCGGCGGTGAGCACCGCCACCGCGCCGGCGTCGATGATGCGCTCCTGCAGGCTTTTTGCCGAGAAGCCACCGAACACCACGGAATGAATTGCGCCAATGCGTGCGCAGGCCTGCATCGCGACGATGGCTTCGATCGACATCGGCATGTAGATGATGACGCGGTCGCCCTTTTTGATGCCGCGGGCCTTCAGGCCGTTGGCCATCATGCAGGTGCGCCGGTGCAGTTCACGATAGCTGGCACGGGTGATGGTACCGTCGTCGGCCTCGAAGATGACCGCGGTCTTGTCAGGCTGGTTCTGCAGGTGGCGGTCGAGGCAGTTGTAGGAGGCGTTCAGCGTGCCGTCGGCGAACCAGCGGAAAAATGGTGCTTTGGAGTCATCGAGCACCTGGGTGAAGGGTTTTTTCCAGAGCAATTGCTCGCGTGCAAGTTTGGCCCAGAAACCCGAATAATCCCTGTCCGCTTCCGCGCACATCGCGCGGTAGGCGGCCATGCCGGAGATGTTGGCCCTGGCGGCCAATTTTTCGTTGGGCGGAAAAATCCGGTTTTCGTGCAGAACCGATTCAATGGTTCCGGAAGTCGGGTTCGACATGCTGCTCCTCCACGGTGCTGGTGTTGTCTGGATGGTTGCGGCCGGGCTCGGGCGCGGCCAGCCTGCCTTTTTTGTGCGGCACGGCCGGGTATTCAGGCCGTCCTGCGCTGTGGCAGTCAGCTGCAATGGAATCATTATCATGCCGCCTTGTAAAGACGGGTGTTGCGCCGTGGCATGGCGAAAATCCCTTTGAACGTGCATACTTACGACTTGCTTACGGCGGATTAGCTGTAGCACACCATAAGCAAGTACCACGGCGGGCCTCCCCGCATCGCATGGTAGTGAATCTGGTCAGGTCCGGAAGGAAGCAGCCACAGCTATTCTCTGCGAGTGCCGGGGGTTTGGCTCGCCACCCCATTTTTATCCGCTGATCCCGGTCAACGGATGCAGCATCAGCAGCAGACGCCTTCAATAATGGAGCGGCTCAGCCGCCCGCGTCAGGGAGCAGGGGAATGTACAAGTCGATGCGCGCCGCCGGGCTGATGGTGGCGCTGATGTTGTCCGCGGCCGCGCAGGCCGTCGACGGCGTCGCCTTCGAACTGGGCAAGGAAGGCGGCCATGAAATGGTGCGTGCCGCGGTCCAGTGGCAATGGCAGAAACGCTGGCTGGCTTCCGGCGGACGCTATGTCGGCGGCTACTGGGAGGTTTCGGCGGGCACGTGGCGCGATGCCGCACCGGCCGGCCAGAACAACAGTGTCACCGACTTCGGCCTGACCCCGGTATTCCGCTGGCAGTCCGATGACTTGCGCGGCGTTTATGTCGAAGGTGGCATCGGCGCCCATTTCATCTCGCGCACCGCACTGGGCGGCAAGCGCTTCGGCAGTCATTTCCAGTTTGGCGATCATCTTGGTTTCGGCGTCCGCTTCGGTCCCAAGGCCGCCTATGACCTGGGCTACCGCTTCCAGCACATCTCCAATGCCGACATCAAAAAGCCCAACGACGGCATCGATTTTCACCAGATTCGTCTGCAATACTGGTTTCGCTGAAGCGGATTCAGGCCATCCCGGGACATGCATTGCCGCGCTTTGCCGGTAAAATGGGAGTTTCGTTGCCGTCGAACCCGAAGACCCCTTTGCCGTGACCCAGGTTCTTGCCCGCAAGTGGCGCCCGCGCACCTTCACCGAACTGGTCGGACAGGAGCACGTGGTGCGCGCATTGTCGAATGCACTGCGCCAGCAGCGCCTGCATCATGCCTATCTTTTCACCGGCACCCGCGGCGTCGGCAAGACCACGCTGGCGCGTATTCTCGCCAAATCGCTGAACTGTGAAACCGGCGTCACCGATGCACCCTGCGGAAAATGCGGCGCCTGCACCGACATCGATGCCGGCCGCTTTGTCGACCTGATCGAACTCGATGCCGCCTCGAACACCCAGGTCGACAGCATGCGCGAGCTGCTCGACAACGCGCTCTACGCGCCGACTGCCGGCCGTTACAAGATCTACATCATCGACGAAGTGCACATGCTGTCGCGCTCGGCTTTCAACGCGATGCTGAAGACGCTGGAAGAGCCGCCGGGACATGTCAAATTCATCCTCGCCACCACCGACCCGCAGAAAATCCCCGTCACGGTGCTGTCACGCTGCCTGCAGTTCGGCCTCAAGCAGATTCCGCAGCAGCAAATCCGCGACCGCTTGACCCAGGTGCTGGGCGAGGAGGGCATCACCAGCGACGCGCCGTCGGTGGCGCTGGTGGCGCGTGCCGCCGAAGGCAGTCTGCGTGACGCGTTGAGCCTGCTCGACCAGGCGATTGCCCATGGCGGCGGCACGCTGGAGGAGGCTTCAACGCGGGCGATGCTCGGCGTTGTCGACAAGACCTATCTGCACTCAATCCTGCGTGCGCTGGCCGCCGGCGATGGTGCGGCGCTGGCCGCCGAAGCCGAACGCATGGCCGAACGCAGTCTGTCCTTCGAATCCGCGCTGCAGGACCTCTCGGTGATGCTGCACCGTCTGGCGCTGGCGCAGGTGGTGCCGCAAAGTCTGCCCGAGGACGATCCCGATGCGCCGGCGCTGCTCGAACTGACCCGGCGTTTTGCCGCGGACGAGCTTCAGCTCCACTACCAGATTGCCGTGCAGGGCCGGGCCGAGATCGGTCTGGCACCTGACGAGCATGCCGGTTTCGTGATGACCCTGCTGCGCATGCTGGCTTTTGCGCCGGTGGCCGGCGGTGCTGCTGTTGCGGTGCCGGTGCCGCGTCCGGCGTCAGGTGCCGCAACTGCCGCTCCAGCGGCGGCGACAGTAAAGCCGGCGTCCGGCGGCGATCCTACGGCGTGGGCTGATCTGGTTGCCCAGCTCGGCCTCAGCGCGATGGCCAACCAGTTGGCCCTGCGCTGCGAGATGAGCCGCAGTGGTGATGACGCAATCGAGCTGCGCATATCACCCGCCGACGAAAAACTGTTCGACAAACCCTATCGCGACAAACTCACCGCGGCGCTGCGCCAGCACCTGGGGCCGAAGCTGCGGGTGAGTTTTGCCTCCGGTGAAACCGCCGGGGTGTCGCCGAAGGCGCTCACCGACCGCAAGGCCGGCGAACGAAAGGCCGCGGCAGTGGCCGAAATACAAGACGATCCCTTCGTGCGCGAGCTGATCGAGGATTTTGACGGCTCGCTCGATCACGGTTCGATCAGGCCGAAATGACCTCCATTCAAAAAAGGTATCCATCATGATGAAAGGCCAGTTGGCCGGGCTGATGAAGCAGGCCCAGCAGATGCAGGACAACATGCGCAAGATGCAGGAGCAACTCGCGCAGATCGAGGTTGAAGGCCAGGCGGGCGCCGGCATGGTCAAGGTGGTGATGACCTGCCGCCATGACGTCAAGCGCGTGGCCATTGATCCTTCGCTGATCGGCGATGACAGGGAAATGCTCGAGGACCTGATCGCCGCGGCGGTCAACGATGCCGTGCGCAAGGCCGAGGCCACCAGCCAGGAGAAGATGGCGGCCGTGACCGCCGGCCTGCCGCTGCCGCCGGGCATGAAGCTGCCGTTTTGATCAGGCAGTACGGAATACAAAGTGCAAAGTGCGTAATGCAATTGAGGAATGATCGCAGGCCAACCGGCTTTTTCATTTTGAATTCTGCGCTTTGCACCATTCATTGCCCGTGAAGCTTTCCTCGCTTGAAGAATTAATCACGGCCCTTCGCTGTCTTCCCGGCGTCGGGCCGCGCTCGGCGCAGCGCATGGCTTTCCACCTGCTGCAGCGAGACCGTCCCGGTGCCGAGCGTCTGGCAATGGCGATGGGCGCGGCGCTGGAGCGTGTGCATCATTGCGAACGCTGCAACAATTTTTCGGAAGAGCCTGTATGCGCGCTGTGCCGCTCACCGCGGCGCAATGCGCAACTGCTGTGCGTGGTCGAGTCGCCGGGTGACCTGCTGATGATGGAGCAGGCGCAATGTTTTGACGGCCATTATTTTGTGCTGATGGGCGCGTTGTCGCCGCTCGACGGCGTGGGCCCACGCGACATCCACCTTGAGCGCCTGCTGGCGCGTGCCGCCGATGGCGTGGTGCGTGAAGTGATGCTTGCCACCAATTTCACCGTCGAGGGCGAGGCCACCGCGCACTATGCCGCCGAACTGCTGCGTGCCAAGGGCGTGCAGGTCACCCGCATTGCGCGCGGCCTGCCGGTGGGCGGCGAACTCGAGCATGTCGACAGCGGCACGCTGGCGCAGGCAGTGATGGAGCGGCGCGGCGTTTGATCCGCGCTCCGCGGCTCAGGGGCTCCCGAACACCTGGACCGAGGACGTGGTGCCGGCCACCGACTGGGTCTTGAAGGCGGCGCCGATATGGTTCCCGGCGGCACCCACAAAAGCACCGCTCACAGTCAGCGTGGCGGTGGCGCCGACGCTGCAGGGGCCACCAACGCAACCCGTTGAATTCACCTTGCTTCCCTCAATCACCATCGCATTGTTGCTGGCCTTCATTGTCAGTGGCACTGCGCTGAAGCCATAGGACACCCCGGTCGGGAACTGCATGTTCAGCGAAGCCAGTGTCGCGGTGCGCGAGGTGAAGTCAACGCTGATGTTGCCGAAGCTGAAGGTGTTTGCGGTGTTTACCGGGGACACACTGTCGGTGGGTGTGGTGCCGCCGACGCGGGCGAAGGTGGCGGTTCCGGTCTTCGCGGCGATCACTGAAAGCGGTGAGAGGTCAGCCACCAGGTAGTGCAGGTTGCCGCTGGGTGCAGGGCCGATCGTGGTGCTGGTGCCGTTGAAGACAAAGGTGCCTGCCGCCCAGCGGCCCCAGGTGGTGTTGGCGGCAGCGATATTTCCGCTGTCAACGACGTTCGCGGCAGTGGTCGAGCCGGTGGCTGTGAAGGCGTTGCCGTTGTCTGTGCCGGACACGTTGTAGGTGATCAGCTTGCCGTCGGAAAATGTCAGTTGGCCAGGCAGCACAAAAACTCCCGATGCGCGATCGACCACCGAAATCAGCATGCCCTGGGATGCCTGCAACACGGCCACTCCGCCACTCGCGGTTCTTTCCTCGGACACGGAGTAACTGTTAAGCGCCGAGCGCTGGGGCGCGGGGTCGATCCGGTCGGTGGTGCCACGACTGTCCTGGGTGCTGCCTCCGCCCTCGGCCCTTTCGGTTCCGCTGCCGGCTGACTTGTCGCGATTTTCGGCGCGACCGCGACCTTCCAGTCGGTTGGTGACGAAGGGCGGGGCTTCCAGCAGGCGCTGCGGTTCGCTGCGGGCGTCTGCGACATAGAAATTTTCGTCAATGCCGAACACGCGCTCGAAGCGCTCGTTGGTGATCGAGATGCGGTTGTTTCCCCCGGACTGGCCTATGACGCGGCCATACAGCCCGTCCTTTGCCGCTGTGCCGTCGTCATTGCGGCAGTCCCCCTGGCACAGCGTCGCGGCATAGTCGGTGCCGCGGATGCCGATGGTCGCGGTGACCGTGCTCAGCGAGTAATTTTGCGGACGGTTACGGCCTACCAGGCCGGTGATGGTGCGCAGTCCGCCTTTGAGCAGGCGCAGCAGTGACCGTTCTTCGTTCGGCCCGACGGCCTTGCCGAACTGGAAGCTGTCGATGCCCAGTTCACTGTTTTCCCTCAACGAGATCACGCTTTCATCATTGAACCTCACCTGCAGGTTGCTCGCGGCGCCGGTGCGCAGCACGTCGCGGTCCTGAATCAGGTCGCCGTAGGCCAGCCGCACCGGCTGTCCGCCACGCAGCGCATGCGTTTCGCCGCTGGCGAGCAGCACCCGGCCGATCTCCGCCGCGCCGGCACTGGTGCTGGCAAGGAGCAGGAGTGTCAAGAGCAAGTATTTGTTTTTAAACATCATTTTGTCTCGTATCGAACCTTGATGGCGGCCAGGTCGCGGCGGAATTTGTAGAGCTCGACATTACTGTGGTTTTTCGTGGTCGTCACTTCCCCGCGCACCGTCAGATTGCGCTTGATGGCGTAACTGGCACTGAAGTCGATGCCGAAATACTGGTCGCGGCGGGTGGTCTGCAGCAGGGCATCCGGCGCTTCATAGTTGCTGAACTGGACACCAATGCCACCGGAAAAGGCCCAGCGGGGTGCCGGAGATACCGCGATGATGCCGCGCAATGCGTAGATGTCGCGGGCAAGGTCATCACGCCCGCGCCGGTTGTCCTCCACCGAATAGTTGGCGTTCAGCGACAGTGCCGGACGCCAGGGGCCGATCAGCGCCAACCGGTAACCCAGGCCTGCACCCTTGATCACCGAGTCGCGCACCGCGTTGCTGCCGGCATGGGTCAGGGTCGCGTATTGGAGCGAGGTGCTGACCAGCTGTACCTCGTCGAGCTGGCGGCTGACCTCGGCCCCGAGGGCGGCGACGTCTCGGAAGTTGCGGTAATCGACACCCAGGCTTGAGTAGCCGGCGCTCAGGTGATAGACATTTTTTTCGTCGATGATGCGCAGGCCGCCGCCGGCGCCGACGTTGGTCTGGTCGAACTCCTTGTTGGCTTCGTGCGACTTGATGTCGCCGCTGATCGAGCCGAACATCGCGATGCCCGGCGCCAGCGGCACCGAGAGATTGGCGCCTGCGGTGGTCTGCAGGAAGCGGCGATCCATGCGTACGCCGGATTCGTTGACGTTGACTGCGCCGAAAATCGGCAGATTGATGCTGGAGTTGGTGACACCGCTGTTGATGTTGCTGTCGTAGCCAAAGCCAACCTCGATATAGGCGCCGGAGGTGGTGCGATAGCGACTCTCGCGGGCACGGATCGCGTCGAGGTAGCGCTCGGCGTTGGCCGCCACTGCGGCCGGTGGTCTGGTATTCAGCACGCCGGTGAATTCCTCGCGCGCACGCTGGTTCTCGCCGAGAATGAAGTAGCCGCGGGCGAGCTCAAGCCGGGCTTGCTGACTGTCCGGGAAGTGGCTGACGTAGCGCTCAAGTGCGAGCACACCTTCGCCGGCATGACCGCTGTCGATGGCGGCGATGCCGAAGAAAAAGTCAAAGGCCGGCCGGCCGAGTTGTTCCGGATTTTTCTTGCCCAGCGCGTAGGCGGCAGCGGCATCCCCACGATTGAGCAGGGCGCGCATTTCATCCGCGCTGGCGGCAAATGCCGCGGGAGCAGCGGCAAGTAGCAGCAATGCAGTTAGAATCGCGAATCTTTTCATGGGCTTGGCAGCTTCGTGCTGTTCTGTTTTTGTAGTGAAGGTGCACCGGCTGCTTGTCATGGCAAGGCGCAGTTCCCGTTTATTCTGGAACTAAAGGTTTATATTTCACAGGGTTGCAGCTTTTTTTATAGAACTGATATGAAAGTTTCGCGGCAAAGTGTCTCCCAAAAGCAACAATTCCGGACAAAAATTCCTCGTTTGCGGGCCTGGATGGCATCCCGGAGCACCGAATGAACGGTAAAAAGCCGGCCCGCAAGCCGGGTGGCCAGGCGCGCCGGGGCCCATTGCGCGGCCCGGCCCGGCCATCCCAAAAAACCGTTGCGAAGACACAGGCGCCGCAGACTGCGCCGGATTTGTCATCGATTCCGTTGCCCGATGCTGCCGCTGAACCGCGGGGTGAAAAACTGCACAAGGTACTGGCCCAGGCCGGGCTGGGCTCACGGCGGGCGATGGAGGAGCGTATCCGCGCCGGCGAGGTCACCGTCAACGGCAGGGTGGCGACCATTGGCGACCGTGTCACGTCAGAAGACCAGGTGAAGGTCGGCGGCCAGTCGTTGCGCCGTGGTCCGGCGGGGCAGACGCCGCGGGTGCTGATCTATCACAAGCCCGAAGGCGAGATCGTCAGCAACGATGATCCCCAGGGGCGGCCCACGGTGTTCGCCAGACTGCCGCCGGCGCGCGGCGGCAAATGGCTGGCCATCGGCCGCCTCGATTTCAACACCAGCGGCCTGCTGATCTTTACCACCTCGGGTGATCTGGCCAACCGCATGATGCACCCGCGCTTCGAGGTCGAGCGTGAATACGCGGTGCGTGTGCTCGGCACCACCCATCCGGCGGCGCTGGATGCGCTGCGCACGGGGGTGCGCCTGGATGACGGTGTGGCGCGTTTTGAGCACATCGAGGAAGAGGGCGGCGAAGGCGCCAACCACTGGTACCGGGTGCTGCTGAAGGAAGGCCGCAACCGCATCGTGCGCCGTCTGTTCGAATCACAGGGCCTGACAGTGAGCCGGCTGATGCGCATCCGCTTCGGCGCGGTGGCGCTGCCGCCGCAACTGAAGCGCGGTCAGTTCATCGAGCTGACGCGTGACGACGCCGAACGGCTCGCTGCGTGGACGGCGCAGCCCGGGCAGCCGCTGACGGAAATGATTCCCTCTGCAGCAGCAGCACACAATCGTCCACGACGCCTGTCCTCGTCGAAACATCCGCCCAGATAAAGGGCAACCGCGGAAAGGCGCGTTCAACACGCGCCCGGTAATGTCCGACTTCCATCACCAGCCAGCCGCCGGGTTTCAGGTGTGACGGCGCTTCGGCAAGAATGTGCCGTACCAGATCAAGGCCGTCACGGCCCGAGGCGAGTGCCATTTCCGGTTCATGGCGGTATTCCGCGGGCAGGCGCTGCATCGCGGCGGCACCGACATAGGGCGGGTTGCTGAGGATCAGGTCGTAGGTTTTTCCGGCCACTGCGGCGAAGACATCGGATTGCAGCAACCGCACACGCTGCTGCAGGTGGTGCGTGCGTACATTGCGCCGGGCCACGGCCAGCGCGTCCGCCGACAGGTCCACACCATCAACAGCGGCGCGGGGCCAGGTGTGTGCGGCAACAATGGCGAGGCAGCCGGAGCCGGTGCACAGGTCGAGTATTGCCGCTGGACTGCGTTTGTTCAGCCAGGGTTTCAGCCGCACACGCAGCAGCTCGGCGATGTACGAGCGCGGCACGATCACCCGCGGGTCGACATAAAAACGGTGTTCGCCGAGCCAGGCCTCCTGTGTCAGGTAGGCTGCGGGGATGCGTTCGGTGATGCGACGCTCGATCAATGCCTGCGCGCGGCGCAATGCAGCGGTGGGCATTGTTTGCGGCAGCCGCTGTTGCAGATCCTCGAATGCGCAGCGCAGCGCGTGCACCACCAGCCAGGCTGCTTCGTCGTCGGCGTTCAGTGTGCCGTGGCCATAGGCGAGACCGGCTGCGCGGAAGCGCCGCGCAGCATGGGTGATGACTTCAGCGACTTTGGGGTTGGCCGGGGAAGTCAAATTTATAAATTAAAACAATTACTTAAGAAATACACCCGGTGCTGACCGGCGATCAGTCGAGGTCGAGTTTGATACTTGACAGGTCGCTGGTGCTGATGCCGGCAGTCTTGGGTGCCTCGCCTGCTGCCGATGTGGCAACCGGCGCACCGCCGGTTTTCGAGGCATTGCTGATCAGCCAGTGCAGGTTGGTCGGTGAATCGGCGTTGGCGAGCGCCTCTTCCATGGTGATGCGGCCCGAGGAATAGAGCTGGAACAGCGCCTGCTCGAAGGTCTGCGAGCCCGGCGACAGGCTTTGTTCCATCGCGTCCTTGATCTGGTTGATCTCGCCGGTCTTGATCAGTTCCTGGATGTGTTTGGTGTTGAGCAGCACCTCGACCGCGGCGGCGCGTTTGCCATCCACAGTTTTCACCAGACGCTGCGAAACCACGCAGCGCAGCGCGATCGACAGGTCCGCCTGCAGGCTCTCGCGCGCTTCGCGCGGGAAAAAGCTGATGATGCGGTTCAGTGCGTTGTAGCTGTTGTTGGCGTGCAGCGTGGACATGCAGAGATGGCCGGTCTGCGCGAACAGCAGCGCGCTCTGCAGGGTGTCCTTGTCGCGGATCTCGCCGACCATCAGCAGGTCCGGCGCCTCGCGCATCGCACTGATCAGCGCCGCCTGGTAGGTGAGTGTGTCGACGCGCACTTCACGCTGGTTGACGATGGATTTCTTGTGTTTGAAGATGAATTCGATCGGGTCTTCGATGGTCAGGATGTGGCCGGTGCGCACGGTGTTGCGGTAATCGATCATCGAGGCCATCGAGGTCGACTTGCCGGAGCCGGTGGAGCCGACGATCAGGATCAGCCCGAGCTTTTCCATGATCACCTCCTTCAGGATCGCCGGCAGGCCCAGCGATTCGAAGGCCGGCACGTCCGGCTTGACGAAGCGGATCACCATCGCCACGGTGTTCTTCTGGCGCAGGATGTTGATGCGGAAGTTGCCGAGATCACCGCCGCTTTGCGCGAAATTCATTTCGTGCAGGGTTTCGAATTCCTGGATCTGCGACGGCGTCATCAGCTCGTAGCAGATTTTCTTGACCTGTTCGGGGTCGAGCAGCTGGTTGTTGATCGGCATCACCGTGCCGTTGATCTTGATCTGGATCGGCGCGCCGGCGGTGAAGAACATGTCCGAGGCCTGCTTGTCGGACATCAGCTTGAACAGCGGTGTGACGAACATGTGTGCTTCCCCTGTATTTGTCACCGGCGTTGGCCACCAGCTATTGCGGCCAGCTACACTTTATTATCCGTGGTGCTGCCATTGCGGCGTGGTGCAATTCAACGGCATCACCATAGCACAGCGCAGCTTCAGTCGTCGCTGCGCAGCAGGTCGTTGATGCTGGTCTTGGCGCGGGTCTTGGCGTCGACGCGTTTGACGATCACTGCGCAGTAGAGATTGCACTTGCCGTCGGCCGAAGGCAGTGAGCCCGAGACCACCACCGAGCCGGCGGGCACCCGGCCGTAGAGCACCTTGCCGCTGGCACGGTCGTAGATCTTGGTGCTCTGGCCGATGAACACTCCCATCGACACCACCGAGCCTTCCTCGACAACCACGCCTTCAACGATTTCCGAACGTGCGCCTATGAAGCAGTTGTCCTCGATGATGGTCGGGTTGGCCTGCAGCGGCTCGAGCACGCCGCCGATGCCGACGCCCCCGGAGAGATGTACGTTTTTGCCGATCTGCGCGCAGGAGCCGACGGTGGCCCAGGTGTCGACCATGGTGCCTTCATCGACATAGGCGCCGATGTTGACGTAGGAGGGCATCAGGATCACGTTTTTGGCGATGAACGAACCGCGGCGTGCCACGGCGGGCGGCACCACGCGGAAACCGCCGGCGCGGAAGGCCGCGTCGTCATAGCTCGCGAATTTCGGCGCGACCTTGTCGAAATATTTGCTGGTGCCGTCCTGCATCACCGCGTTGTCGTTCAAACGGAACGAAAGCAGCACCGCCTTTTTTGCCCATTCGTTGGTCAGCCACTGGCCGTTCTTTTTTTCTGCGACCCGCAGCGTGCCGGCATCGAGCATGGCAATGGTCTCATCCACGGCCTTGCGCACGTCCGTCGGTGCCTTGGCGGCAGACAGTTCGGCGCGGTTTTCCCAGGCCTGTTCGATGGTGTTCTGCAGGTTTTGCATGTCTGAGTCCTCAGGTGGTTACAGTGATGCCGCAAAGCGTTTGATACGTTGCGCTGCTTCAACGCATTCTTCGAAGCCGGCCACCAGCGCAATTCGCACGCGTTGGCTGCCCGGATTAACGCCACGGGCTTCGCGCGCAAGGTAGCTGCCGGGCAACACGCTGACGGCTTCGGTCAGGTGCAGGCGGCGGGTGAATTCGCAATCGTCAATCGGTGTCTGCAGCCAAAGGTAGAAGGCGGCATCCGGCCATTGCACCGGCAGCACCGGTTTCAGGATGTCGATCACCGCCTCGAATTTTTTGCGGTACAGCGTGCGGTTTTCGCGGACATGGGTCTCGTCGTTCCAGGCGGCGATGCTGGCGGCCTGTACCGGCGGGCTCATCGCGCCGCCGTGGTAGGTGCGGTACAGATAATATTTTTTGAGGATTGCCGCGTCACCTGCGACAAAGCCCGACCGCATGCCCGGCACATTGGAGCGTTTGGACAGGCTGGAGAACACCACCAGGTTGCGGAAATCATTGCGGCCGAGTTTCACCGCGGCTTCGAGCGCACCCATCGGCGGCTGCGCCTCGTCGAAATAGATTTCGGAATAACACTCGTCCGAGGCGATGACATAGCCGTGGCGGTCGGCATGGGCGAACAGCCGCTGCCAGTCTTCGAGTCCGAGCACCTTGCCGGTCGGGTTGCCCGGCGAGCAGACGATCAGCAACTGGGTGCGGCGCCAGGTTTCTTCAGGCAACTGTCCGAGATCAAAGGCGTAATTGCTGTCGGCGAGGTTGTTGATGAAGCGGGCTTCGGCGCCGGCGAGCAGCGCCGCGCCTTCGTAAATTTGATAGAAGGGATTGGGGCAGACCACCACCGGCTGTCCGCTGTTGCTGCCGGTGTCGATGATCGCCTGGACAAAGGAAAACAGCGCCTCGCGGCTGCCATTGACCGGCAGCACCCCGGTCGCCGCATCCGGCGCGGCGATGCCATAACGGCGGGCAATCCACTGTGCGATGGCCTGGCGCAGTGCGTCGGTGCCCAGTGTCGCCGGATAGACCGACAGGCCGTCCAGACTGGAAATCAGCGCTTCGCGGATGAAGGCCGGGGTCGGGTGTTTGGGTTCACCGATGTGCAGGCTTACCGGCTTCAGCCCGGCCGGCTGCTGATGGCCACCGAGCAGGGTGCTGAGGCGCTGGAAGGGGTAGCTCTGCAGCAGTTCTAGTCGTGAATTCAAGGGCTTGCCTGAGGTGGAGCGGCGGGACGCGGGTGCGGTAATGGCGCAGCGCGCGATTATAAGGCGCAAGAAGCGCGGCGCAGGGGGAGGCGGCGCCTAACGCACCGGCGAGGGTGGGTCGGACAGCGGCATTTCCGGCAACGCAGCCAGCTTGAAGCCGCGCTTCAGGTGCTGGGCGGTGACTGTGGTGTAGATGCCGCCGCGCACGTAAAAACGTGCGGTGAGCCGCATCCAGCGCGGCCTGGTGGCACGCACCAGGTCGTCGAGGATACGGTTGGTCACCGCCTCATGGAACGCGCCTTCGTTGCGGAAGGACCAGACATAGAGCTTCAGGCTTTTGAGTTCTACGCACAGCCGGTCGGGCACGTAATCAAGCACCAGAGTCGCGAAATCAGGCTGGCCGGTTTTCGGGCACAGGCAGGTAAACTCCGGAATTTCCATGTGAATCCGGAAGTCACGGGCGGGCGCCGGGTTGGCGAAGGTTTCTAGCTCACGGGAAGGTCGGCTGGGCATCGGCGGAAGGTCAATTCAGTTTAAAATGCGCGCTGAATTTTACCGCTGAAGTCGCTGCCGGAATCGTTTCAGCACAGCCGTCCCCCTTTTTTTATTGGCAGAACAGCACCTTGCGTCTCAAGCAGATCAATCTCGCCGGTTTCAAGTCCTTCGTCGATCCCACGCATATCCCGGTTCCCGGCCAACTGGTCGGTGTCGTCGGCCCCAATGGCTGCGGCAAATCCAACATCATCGATGCCGTGCGCTGGGTGCTCGGCGAAACCTCGGCGAAGCACCTGCGCGGCGCGACCATGCAGGACGTGCTGTTCAACGGCTCGGGTGACCGCAAGCCGGTCAACCGCGCCAGTGTCGAGCTGGTGTTCGACAACAGCCTGGGCAAGGCCGCCGGCCAGTGGTCGACCTATGCCGAGATATCGGTCAAGCGCGTGCTCGAGCGCGATGGCGATTCCTCCTATTACATCAACAACATCCATGTTCGCCGCCGTGACATTGCCGACATTTTCCTCGGCACCGGTCTGGGCGCACGGGCCTACGCGATCATTGAGCAGGGCATGATCTCGAGGGTCATCGAGGCCAAGCCCGAAGAACTGCGGGTGTTCCTCGAAGAAGCCGCGGGTGTATCCAAATACCGCGAGCGCCGCCGCGAAACCGAACTGCGGTTGCGTGACACCCGGGAAAACCTCGCGCGCGTCGATGACATCCGCCAGGAACTCGACAAGCAACTGGCCCATCTGCAAAGCCAGGCCGAGGTTGCCACCCGTTACCACGAGCTGCAGACCCAGGTCACCAGCACCCAGCAGTTGCTGTGGTTCGTGCGCCGCAACGAGGCGGCCGCGACCCGTGCCCGCCACAACAAGGAAATCGAGCGCCTCGGCACCGAACTCGAAGCCGAGACCGCACGCCTTCGCGACGCCGAGAAGCGGCTCGAGGAATTGCGCAACCAGCACTACCGCAGCGGCGACGAGGTGCATGCCGCGCAGGGTGCCTTGTATGAAACCAATGCTGAAATCGCGCGCCATGAGCAGCAGATCGCTCATATCCGCGAGAATCGCAGCCGTGTCGAACAACAGATCGGCAGCCTGAACGCGCAGAACGAAGCCGCCCGCAACCAGCTCGAGCAGTCGCAGAACGCGCTGGCCGGTTGGCGCGAGGAGCACAGCCGTGCCGAAGCCCAGGTTGCGGCCTGTGAAGAACGTGCACGTGAAGAACGCGAAAAACTGCCGCTTGCTGAAGATGCCTGGCGCAGTGCCAGCAACCGCCGCGATACCCTGCAGCAGTCGGTGGGTCGTGCCGAGCAGTCGCGCCAGGTCGAGCAGACCAAGCGTATCCATGCCGAAAAAGTCCTGGAGCAGCTGTCCCAGCGCAACGCGCGCCTGTATGAAGAACAGAATGCCCTTGAAAAACCGGATACTGCAGCCTTGCAGGCGCTGGAAAGCCGCATTGCCGGCGCCGCATCGCAGCTTGAGGCCGAGCGTGAACGGCTTGCCGCGCGTGAATCGGCGCTGCCGCAGCTTGAGCATGAGCTGGAGCGCGGTGCGGCCGGGGTGGACAGCCAGGTTCAGGCGCTGACCGCGCTGGAGTCGCGGCTGGCGACGCTGCGCCAACTGCAGGAAAAGCTGGTTCAGGGCGACCTCGACGGCTGGCTCGCGGGCCATGGCCTTGGCGGTGCGCCGCGCCTGTGGCAGGGCATTACCATCGACAGCGGATATGAAGACGCGCTGGAGGCGGTGCTGCGCGAACGCCTGAATGCGGTCGCGGTGTCCGGGCTTGATGCCTGCGCCGATTGGAAGAACGGCGCGCCGCCGGGGCGCCTTGCGGTGGCCGACATCGCGGCGGTGGATGACCAGGTGCTGCCGGCACCGATGCCGGCGCGGTCGCGGCCGCTGGCGCAGTTCGTGACCTGTCGCGACAGCCGGCTTGCCGGTGTGCTGGCCGACTGGTTGCACAATGCCTTCGTCGTTGATGATCTTGCCGCCGGTCTGGCGATCCGCGCCCAACTGGCGCCGGGGGCGCTGCTGGTGTCGCGCGACAGCTATGTCTTCACCCGCAGCAGCGTGACCTTTCATGCGCCGGATTCGGAGCTGCATGGCGTGTTGTCCCGGCAGCGCGAGGTCGAATCGCTGGACGGCGAGATCGCCGGCCACCGCCGGGCGGTTGCCGCGGCGCGCGAGCAGGTCGAGGCGCAGACCGCAAAAATCGCCGGCGAACGCAATACGATCCGCGGACTGCGCGAATCGGTGTCGCAACTGCAGCAGCAGCATCACGGCCTGCAGGTCGAAAACGTGCGTCTGACCGAGCAGACCCAGCGCCTGACCCAGCGTGGCGAGCAGATTGCCACCGAGCTGGCGGAAATCGCGGCGCAGGTGATCAATGAAACCCGGCAGCAGGAGGCGGCCGGAACGGCGCTGACCCAACTGCAGTCCGAGGCTGACGGTTATGCCCGCGAACTGGAAGGCGCGCTGGAGCAGTTCCGTGCCGCGCAACATGCACTGGACGCGCAGCGCGAGGCGGCGCAGCAGGCCGATCGCGCGTTGCAGGAGGCCGTGTTTCAGGGCAAGAGTTCGGCGGCAAAGATCGACGAGGTGCAGCGGACCATCAGCACCGCTACCGAACTTGCGGAGCGCCTGGTGCAGTCGCTGGCCGCCGAGCAGGAGGCGCTGGCGCG
Organism: Betaproteobacteria bacterium Ga0077527; assembly: GCA_001464815.1. Lineage (GTDB taxonomy): Bacteria > Pseudomonadota > Gammaproteobacteria > Burkholderiales > SG8-41. Next base: position 116,815 of record LNDW01000005.1, read on the forward strand.
GCTTGATGATTCGCCGTGGCAGAGCCAGTTGCAGATCGCGCTGTCGCTGCGTGGCACCAAGGAACAGACCCTGGCCGAAGCGCGGGATGTACTCGAAGCCACGGAAGCACAGTTGAAGGCGGTTGAGCAGGAGCGCCTTGCCGCGGAGGAGAAGCTGGATCCGCTGCGAGAGCGCATCAACGAGGTCAAGTTGAAGGAGCAGGAAGGGCGCATCAATGAAGAGCAGTATGCGCAGCAACTGGCCGAAGCCAATGCCGATGAAGCGGCACTCGCCGCGCAGCTTGAAAAAGGCCAGCGCTCCGGCTCATTGCAGTCCGAAATCAACAGATTAAACAGTGAAATCAAAGGCTTGGGTGCGGTCAACCTGGCTGCACTGGAAGAGTTGGAGCAGGCCCGCGAGCGCAAGACTTACCTCGATGCCCAGTTCGCTGACCTGACTTCGGCAATGAACACTCTGGAAGACGCGATCCGCCGCATCGACCGCGAGACCCGCGAACGCCTGCAGTCGACCTTCGACCAGGTCAATGCGCATTTTTCCCGGATGTTCCCGGCGCTGTTCGGCGGCGGCAATGCCAGGCTGGTGCTGACCGGTGAGGAAATCCTCGACGCCGGCATCCAGGTCATCGCTCAGCCGCCGGGCAAGAAGAACAGCTCGATCCACCTGTTGTCGGGTGGCGAGAAGGCGCTGACCGCGATGTCGCTGGTGTTCTCGATTTTCCAGCTCAATCCGGCGCCGTTCTGCATGCTGGATGAGGTGGACGCGCCGCTCGACGATTCGAACACCGGCCGCTTCTGCGAGCTGGTCAAAAAAATGTCGGAACAATCGCAGTTCGTGTTCATCAGCCACAACAAGATCACCATGGAAATCGCCAACCAGTTGCTGGGCGTGACCATGCAGGAGCCGGGCGTGTCGCGGATTGTTGCCGTCGACATCGACGCGGCGATGAAGCTCACCGAGGAAGCGGCGTAGGCGGAGGCGCGATGAGCGACCTGCAGATCGCACTGGCGGTGCTGGGTGCCGTGGTGGTCGCCGCGGTGTATGCCTACAACGCCTGGCAGGAGCGCGCGCTGCGCCGGCGGATGGAGCACGCCTTCGAGGGCCAGCACGAGGATGTGCTGCTCAAACGTGCCGCCGATGCGCCTGCCGTGCCGCGGATCGAACCGCGGATTGGCGCAGGCAGCGGGGTCGAGGGTGCTGCACCGGCAGCGGCCGTCAGCGGCCGTGTCGGCATGGAGGGCGGGGCATTGCTCACCGATGGTGCTGATCCGCTGATCGAATTCATCGCCGTCATCGATGGCGCCGACATCTTCAATGAAGCCGCTCTGCGCGAATTGCAGCAGGCGATTGCGATTTTCGGCAAACCGGCGCGCCTGCTCGGCGAAGACGCCGCGGCCGGTGGTTGGCGTGTGCTTGGCCGTGATGCCCGCGGCGCTTATTCCCTGCTCCAGGCGGCCCTGCAACTCGCCAACCGCTCGGGGTCCCTGCATGCCCCCCAGCTCAACGGCTTCTGTGATGCTCTGCGGGGCTGGTGCGCCAAACATGGCGCCGATGTATCACTGCCCGACACCGCGCAAGCGCTGAAGGCCGCGCAGGCGCTGGATGCATTTTGCGGTGAAACCGACGTTGCGATTGGTGTCAACGTGGTGGCCCAGCCCGGCGGCGCCTTCGAAGGCGGTGAAGTGGTGGCGGCGGTGGTTGCCGCGGGCTTCGAGCTGGAGCCGGATGGCGTGTTCTATCGCAGAGATGCCGCCGGGGAAACCCTGTTCACCCTCGAGAACCACCAGCCGCAGCCTTTCCTCGCGGAAGCCATCGATTCGCTGCAGACACCTGGACTGACCCTGTTGCTTGATGTGCCGCGGGTGGCGGATGCCGAGGCTGTGCTCGAAGATATGGCTGCCGCCGGCGCACAGATCGCCGAAACCCTGGGCGGACTGCTGGTGGATGACAACCGCGTGCCGTTGCAGGCACCGGGACTGGCGCGGATCAAGGCGCAGCTCGGTGAAATCCAGGCAGTGATGGCGGCGCAGGACATTCCGGCGGGCAGTGCCCGCGCGCTCCGCCTGTTTGCATGACCGCGGACGATCCGCGGGCGCAGGCGGCTCATCGCGCAAATGAGCTGCGCGCCGAAATCGAAAACCATAATCACCGCTATTACGTGCTCGACGACCCGTCGGTGACGGATGCCGAGTTCGACCGTCTGTTCCGCGAACTGCAGGCGCTGGAGGCGCAGCATCCGGAGCTGGTGACCCCCGATTCACCGACGCAGCGTGTAGGGGGCGTGGCGGCGGCTGCCTTTGATTCGGTGACACACAGCCAGCCAATGCTGTCGCTGAATAACGCTTTCGAGGTTGAGGAAGTTGAAGCATTTGACCGCCGGGTGCGCGAGCTGCTCGGGGTGGATAAGTTGGAAAATGAGGTGGACTATGCGGTGGAGCCCAAGTTCGACGGCCTCGCGATCAGCCTGCGCTATGAACAGGGCCGGCTGGTATCCGGCGCGACGCGCGGTGATGGATACACCGGCGAAGACGTCACCGCCAACCTGCGCACCATTCCTTCGCTGCCATTACGCCTGCCTGAAGGCGCGCCGCCGCTGATCGAGGTGCGCGGCGAGGTACTGATGCTGCGCGCCGATTTCGAACGCCTGAACCGCCAGCAACAGGCCCAGGATGCCAAGCTCTTCGCCAATCCGCGCAATGCCGCCGCAGGTTCGTTGCGCCAGCTGGACTCGGCCATCACGGCACAGCGGCGTCTCACCTTTTTTGCCTACGGACTGGTCAGCGACAATCTGCAGCAACCTCTCGATAGTCATCAGCAAGTAATTGATTTTGTTAAGAAATTAAAATTCAAAGTGGCGCCCGAATGTGCTGTGGTGCAGGGTGTCGCCGGGCTGCTCGGGTATTACCGGCAGATTGGCCTGAAGCGTGAATCGCTGCCGTATGACATCGATGGTGTTGTCTACAAGGTCAACAGTCTCGCTGCACAGCAAAAACTCGGTTTTGTGTCTCGGGCACCGCGCTTCGCGTTGGCGCACAAGTTCCCGGCGGAGGAGGCGGTGAGTGTGGTGCTCGGCATTGATGTCCAGGTGGGCCGCACCGGCGCACTGACACCGGTGGCGCGGCTGGAGCCGGTGTTTGTCGGCGGTGTCACGGTGACCAATGCCACGCTGCACAACATCGACCAGGTGCGCACGAAAGACGTTCATGTCGGTGACACGGTGATCGTGCGCCGCGCCGGTGATGTGATTCCCGAAGTGGTGCGTGTGGCGCCGGAAAAACGGCCTGCCGGTGCGCAGCGCTTTGAGATGCCCGGAGTTTGTCCGGTATGCCAGTCACGGGTCGAGCGCATCGAAAGCGAGGCCGCCTATCGCTGCACCGGCGGCCTGTACTGCCCGGCACAGCGCAAGCAGGCGCTGCTGCATTTTGCGTCGCGCCGCGCGATGGACATCGAGGGGCTGGGCGACAGGCTGGTCGAGCAACTGGTTGACCGCGGTCTGGTGGCCACGCCGGCGGACCTTTATGACCAGCAGCGCCTGACGGTTGAAACCCTGGCTGCGCTGGACCGCATGGCTGAAAAATCGGCCGAGAACATCGTCGCGGCCATAGCCAAAAGCCGGCACAGCACGCTGGCGCGATTTCTTTTCGCGTTGGGCATTTATCATGTCGGCGAAGAAGTGGCGAAGATTCTGACGCGCCATTTTGGTTCGCTCGAAGCGTTACTGGACGCGGACTGGAATCAGTTGAACGCGGAAAAGGAGCGCATCCAGAAGGACAATGTGAAGCGCAAGGCCAAGGGGCTGGAGTTGCGGGATGTGCCGCTGGCCGGCATCGGGCCGGAGATCATGGGCAGCATCGCCAATTTTCTGCAGCAGCCGCATAACCGCGAGGTGATCACGCAGTTGATACAGCGTGGCGTGGTGTTTGCCGAAGAAAGGGTGGCCGCGGGCGGCGCGGTGTCAGGAAAGGTGTTTGTGCTGACCGGCACTTTGCCGACGCTGGGCCGGGATGAAGCGAAGGCGAAGATCGAAGCCGCCGGTGGCAAGGTCACGGGCAGCGTGTCGAAAAAAACCGATTATGTGGTGGCTGGTGCCGAAGCCGGCAGCAAGCTCGACAAGGCCCAGGAGCTGGGTGTCGAGGTGATCGATGAAGCAGGGCTGCTCGCCCTGCTTGGCTGACAGGGGACGCAAGTGGCGCTGAGAAAAACGATCAGGGATTCCTCGATACGCAAGGCGGTGTTTCCGGTGGCCGGACTGGGAACTCGCTTTCTGCCGGCGACCAAGGCGAGTCCCAAGGAAATGCTGCCGGTTGTCGACAAGCCGCTGATCCAGTATGCGGTTGAGGAGGCGGTGGCGGCCGGTGTGAAAGAGCTGATTTTTGTGACGGGCCGCGGCAAACGCGCGATCGAAGATCATTTCGACCAGGCCTTTGAACTGGAGCATGCGCTGGAGCGTGGCGGCAGGACGGTGCTGCTGGCTGAGCTGCGTGGCATCCTGCCACGCGGCGTGAACTGCATTTTTGTGCGCCAGGCCGAGCCTCTGGGCCTGGGCCATGCCGTGCTCTGCGCGCAACCGGTGGTCGGCCACGAGCCGTTCGCGGTGCTGTTGGCCGACGACCTGATCAGCGCGAAGGTGCCGGCGCTGGTGCAGATGGAGCATCTGCATCGCAGCGAGCGTTGTTCGGTGGTGGCGGTGACGCGGGTCCCGCGTTCCGAGATTTCCCGCTATGGCGTGGTTGCGCTGGAACGTAATTCGCGCTCGCCGCATGCCATCACCGGTATTGTTGAAAAGCCGCCGGCGGCGGAGGCGCCATCGACTCTGGGTGTGGTCGGCCGCTACATCCTGACCCCGGAGATTTTTGAGGAGCTGTCGACATCAACCGCGGGCCGCGGCGGCGAAATCCAGCTGACCGATGCGATTGCCCGACTACAGCGGCGGCAGATGGTGCTGGCGCATGAATTCGTAGGCCGCCGTTATGACTGCGGCAGCAAGCTGGGTTATCTCGAGGCCAATGTCGAATTCGGCCTTCGCCACGCAGAAACCGGCCGTGATTTCCGCCGTTATCTGCGCAAGCTGGGCACCTGAGGGTGGCGGTACGCGTGCTAACATCGATCGATAATTCCGTACTTCCGGACGATTAAAAACGCAATGGCCAGCAAGCTGATGATCGTGATGGCAAATACCGACCCGGCACGGGCCGCCGAGCTCGGCGCGCCGTTTTTCCAGGCCACGGTGGCGGCGGCGATGGATTACCACGTCGAGCTGGTGTTTACCGGAAGTGCCGGCCAGCTCGCGAAAAAAGGCGTCGCCGAAAACCTGTTCGTCAAGGAAGGTGCGCAGAAGAGTGTCTATGACTTCATCCGCGATGCGCATGAAGCGGGGGTGCATTTCAAGGTGTGTACTCCGACGCTCGAACTGTGGGGGGATGACCTGATCCCCGAAGTCACGGAAATCGTCGGCGGCGCCTACATCGTCGAGCAGGCGATGGATGACGACGTGGTCACTTTTACTTACTGAAACCGCCGGGCCCGCCTTTGGACGATCACAGGATTGCTGCGGCGAAAGCCGTCCTGGCGCAGGCTGATTGCCTGATGACCGCTGCCGAGGTTGCGGCGGCAGTCAATCGTGTTGCTGCAGCGGTCAATGCCGCGTTGGGCGGGCAGGACGAACGGCCACTGGCGCTGGTGCTGATGCGCGGCGGGTTGATTTTTGCCGGCCAGCTGCTGCCCTTGCTCGAACTGCCGGTGGACCTCGATTATGTCGATGCCACCCGTTACGGTGATGCCATCAGCGGCGGCGAGCTGCAGTGGCGGACACCGGTGCCTGATGCGGTGGCCGGGCGCACTGTGCTGATCATCGACGACGTGCTCGACGAGGGCAGGACACTGGCAGCGGTGCGTGCCGAAGTCCTGGCAAAAGGCGCGCAGCGGGTGTTGATTGTGGTGTTTGCCGAAAAGCAGCTTGGACGGGACAAACCGGTCTCTGCCGACTTTACCGGTGTCACGCTGCCTGATCGCTACCTGTTCGGTTACGGCATGGACGTTAGGGGGTTGTGGCGCAACCTGCCGGCGATTTATGCCTTGCGCGGCTGATGATGTGATGAAAGATCAAAACGCAATCGGCATCATTGGCGGCAGCGGGCTGGACCGCGTAGAGGCCCTGACCATCGAGGGCAGCAAAACGCTGGATACACCCTATGGCGCACCTTCCGCGCCGCTGATCCGCGGTCGCCTCGGCAACTCTTCGGTCCTGTTCCTGCCGCGGCACGGCAGCGATCATTCGATCGCGCCCCATCGCATCAATTACCGCGCCAATCTGTGGGCCTTGCAGGCCGCCGGTGTGCGTGAGGTGGTTGCCGTGGCCACGGTCGGCGGCATCCATCCACGGATGGCTGCGGGCAGTCTGGTGCTGCCCGACCAGATCATTGATTACACCTGGGGCCGGGAATCGACTTATTTTGACGGACTTGCACAGCCGCTGCAGCATATCGACTTCACCCGGCCCTTCAGTGCGGTCTTGCGTGAGCGCCTGCGCCGAGCGGCGGAGCTGGCTGGTGTCCTACTCGTTGAGGGCGGGGTTTACGGCGCGACCCAGGGACCGCGGCTCGAAACTGCCGCCGAAATCGGACGCATGGCGCGTGACGGCGCCGACCTGGTCGGCATGACCGGCATGCCGGAAGCTGCGCTGGCACGTGAACTCGGGCTCGAATACGCGATGCTGGCGGTGGTGGTCAATGCCGCGGCCGGTTGTGGCGATAACCTTGAAGCCATTTCACTGCAGCAGATACACGAAACCTCTGCGCGGGTGATGAAGGATGTGCTGCGGGTGCTGATGGCGCTGGGCGAGGGCGGCTGAAGTGGCGCTCAGGCCGGTGTTGCGCATGGGTGATCCGCGGCTGCTGCAACGCTCACAGCCGGTGGCACGTTTTGACACCCCGGAACTGCATGGACTGGTGCGCGACATGGAGGACACCATGCACGTGCTGAACGGTGCCGGGCTCGCCGCGCCGCAGATCGGTGTGCCGCTGCGCGTGGTGATTTTCGGTTTTACGGCAAGCCCGCGTTACCCCGATGCCCTGCCGGTGCCGTATACGGTGCTGATCAATCCGCTGCTGGAGCCGCTGTCAGACGAGATGGAAGAGGGCTGGGAGGGCTGTCTGTCGGTGCCCGGCATGCGTGGCGAAGTGCCGCGTTACCGCCATCTGCGTTATCGCGGTTTTGATGCTTGCGGTCAGCCCATCGACCGCAGTGTCGAAGGTTTCCATGCCCGGGTAGTGCAGCATGAGTGCGACCACCTCGACGGCATTCTGTACCCGATGCGTATCCGCGACCTGAGCCGCTTCGGATTCACCGAAGAGCTGTTTCCGGGACAGATCGTCGCCGACGACTGAGCCGGTGTTGCGGAAGTTTGCGGCGCCTGCAACACAAGCCCGCACCTTGTTTTTCCTCGTTATTGCTTCTGCCGTTTTCCCGGATAACCCGGTTTATGTTGCGCCGCGATAGCGACAGCCCTTTTTAATTTTTGACTATATGAGTTTATGCGCATATAGTCAGAATTATCAAATTTCCAGCCGCGAACCATGAACGAAATTGACGAAATATTCGGCGAGGTGGCGCAGTATTTTTCGGTGATGTCGGAGCCGACGCGGCTGAAGATCATCCACGCCATCTGCCAGGCGGAGCGCACGGTCACGGAAATCGTGGAGGCCACTGGTTCGACCCAGTCCAATATTTCCCGCCACCTCAACCTGATGCACCGGCATGGCTTGCTGTCGCGCCGCCGCGAGGGCAACCAGATCTATTACCAGATGGCCGATGACACGATGACGGAGCTGTGCCGCACCGCCTGCAACCGCATTGCCTCGCGCATCGATGACCGCCGTCCGATGAAACGCCAGCTGGCGAGGTTGATGCCGCCTCCGGGCAAGCGGACGGTGCGGGCATGAAGCGGATCACCGCAATCGGGCAGGTTAAGCCGGCGGTGGAAGACCGCCGTGGTTTCCTGCGCAGATCGCTGTCGCTGACCGGTGGTGCAGTGGCTGCGCTTGCGGGTGGTGGCGCCGCGATTGCCAAGGGCGATCCGGCCATTCTGCAGTTGCCGGCGCACAGCACCGGCCTTGGCCAGCCGGTGGCTGCCCGCGGTTATGGCAAGCCTTCCGAATTCGAAAAAAACCTGCAGCGCCGCGAGAGTCCGGGCCTGACGCGGGTGTCGCAGTCCTCGGTGGCGTTTGCGCCGCTGCAGGGCCTGTTCGGCATCATCACGCCCAACGGCCTGCATTTCGAGCGCCATCACCAGGGCTGGTGGGACATCGATCCGCGCCAGCACCGGCTGATGCTGCACGGCCTGGTGCGTGAAGCCAGGGTCTACACAATGGATGACCTGATGCGCCTGCCATCGGTCTCGCGCATCCACTTCATTGAATGCGGCGCCAACAGTGGCATGGAGTGGGCCAATGTTGCTGTGCCCACCGTGCAATACAGCCACGGCATGTTGTCCTGCTGCGAATTCACCGGTGTCCGGCTGGCCACGCTGCTGGAACATTGCGGCGCGGATGTCAAAAAGGGCCGCTACCTACTCGCTGAAGGTGCCGATGGTTCAGGCCTTACCCGTACCATCGGCATGGAGCGCGCCCTGGATGATGTGATCGTGGCCTGGGCAATGAACGGTGAATGCCTGCGCCCGGAGAACGGCTATCCGCTGCGCCTGGTGGTGCCGGGAGTGCAGGGGGTTTCCTGGGTGAAGTGGCTGCGCCGCCTTGAAGTGGGTGACCAACCCTGGGATACGCGAGAGGAGGCGCTGCATTACATTGACCTGATGCCGGACGGGCTGCACCGCCAGTACAGCTCGGTGCAGGAGTGCAAGTCGGTGATCACCACGCCTTCGGGCGGGCAGGTGCTGCTGAATCAGGGGCAGTACAACGTCACCGGCCTCGCCTGGTCCGGCCGCGGACGTATTCGTCGCGTTGATGTTTCCTTTGACGGGGGGCGTAACTGGAAGATCGCGCGGCTGGAGGCACCGGTACTGCCCAAGGCATTGACGCGGTTCAACATCAGCTGGAACTGGGATGGTCGTCCGGCGATCCTTCAAAGCCGCGCCATTGACGACACCGGCTATGTGCAGCCGAAGATCGCGCAACTGCGCGCGGTGCGCGGCACGCGCTCGATTTATCACAACAACGCCATCCAGTCCTGGCTGGTCGCGGCCAGCGGTGAGGTTTCCAATGTCCAGGTGGAGTAGGCCGCTGTTTTGGGTTCTGGCCCTGGCCATCTGCGGCCAAGGCTGGGCGCAGTCGTCCAAGGGGCAGCATCAGGGCATCGGACGTGCGGCGACGGCGGATGAAATCGCCGCTTGGGATACCGATGTGCGCGGTGATCTCAAGGGGCTGCCACCCGGTTCGGGCAGCGTGTCGCGGGGCGAGGTCGTGTGGGAGGCCAAGTGTGCGTCCTGCCATGGCAGCTTCGGCGAATCGAACCAGTTTTTTCCGCCGTTGATCGGCGGCATCACCGCCGAGGACATCAAGACCGGCCGTGTCGCCGGGTTGGTCAGGGGGGGGGATCAGCGCAGCACGGTGATGAAGCTGCCGAAAATCTCAACGCTCTGGGATTACATCAATCGCGCGATGCCGTGGCAGGCACCGAAGACCCTGACTGCCGACGAGGTGTATGCCGTGACGGCATACATCCTCAACCAGGGCAATATCGTTCCGGGCAGCTTCGTGCTTTCCGACAGGAACATGGCCGAGGTGCAGGCGATGCTGCCCAACCGCAATGGCATGACCCGCAATCACGGACTGTGGGATACGCGAGGCAAACCCGACGTGAAGGCCGCGGCCTGCATGCGCAACTGCGGTCCTGAACCGCGCATTACCTCGCAACTGCCCGACCATGCCTCCGGCTCGCATGGCAATCTGGCCGAGCAGTACCGCCTGTTCGGCCAGGTGCGGATGGCGGTATTGCCCGCAGTCAAGCCGGTCGCCGCGGCGGCGGCGCCGGCCGGTGTGTCCGATCCCGGCCGCAGCCTGGCCGACAAAAACGGCTGCCTGGCCTGCCATGCCCCGAAACAGCGCACGATAGGGCCCGCACTGGCTGAAATTGCTTCAAAATACCGCGGTGTTTCCGATGCGGAATCCAGGCTTGTCGCCAAGGTCAGGGCGGGAGGCCAGGGGGTCTGGGGCAACATGCCCATGCCGCCCTACCAGAACCTGCCGGAGCAGGAACTGCGTGCCATGGTGCAGTGGATGCTGAAATCGGAGTAACAGGTCATTCATTGGCGTTTAGTCATTACTGTTGATCAAGGAGGAACCATGAATCATTCACGCAGAAAAGCCATTCAGTCCGGTGGCGGCCTGATCGCCGTGCTGCTTGCGGCCGGCATCATTTCGCCTGGCGCAGCGCTGGCCCAGAGCGACCCTTTCACCATCAAATCACTGGCCGAGGCGATGCGCGCGGTGGGCGGGCAGAATCTCACTCCCTCCGATGCGATCATCATCAAGGCGCCGGCGATCGCTGAAAACGGCGCAGTGGTGCCGGTCGCGGTCGAGAGCAAGCTGCCGGGTACCGAATCGATCACGTTGTTCGTCGAGAAGAATCCGACGCCGCTGGTCGGCAGCTTCGGCATTCCGTCGGGTACGGTCGGCAGCGTGTCGACCCGGGTGAAGATGGGGCAGACCTCCGACGTCTATGCGCTGGTCAAGGCTGACGGCAGGTTCTATGTTGCGAAGAAGGAAATCAAGATCACCCTCGGCGGCTGCGGCGGCTGAACCAGGAGAAAATCATGGCAGATCCGATGAGAATCCGCGCCGTTGCGCGCGATGGTGTGGTCAACGTCAGGGTGCTGATGAGTCACGAAATGGAAACAGGCCAGCGCAAAGATGCCTCGGGCAAGCTGGTACCGGCGCATTTCATCCGCAACGTCACCGCCAGCCATCAGGGCAAAACGGTGCTGACTGCGCTGTGGGGACCGGCAGTGGCGAAGAATCCCTACCTCGAGTTCGAGTTCAAGGGCGGGCAGAAGGGCGATAAAGTCCTGGTGACCTGGGAAGACAACAAGGGCGAAAAACGCAGTGATGAAGGTGTGATCAACTGAGGTTGCTGCTGATCAAGCAAGCCGGGTGATTGAATGCCGGTTTGTGTTAATTGTAAGTTGTTGTTTTATATAATAAAAATTGATTCCAGAGGATGGGTGGCTGATATCCTGCCGCCTGTTCAGGGATTCTGCTGGCGGGTTGCCCAACAGCCCTTCGCGCCACACTGAGAGGAGAAAAAAATGACCCGATACCTGGGGATGTCCCTGCTGCTTGGCCCGCTGCTGGTCGTGAGTGCCTGGGCGCAGAACAGCACACTTGACGAGATCGCGCGGTATCGCGCCCAACTGCAGGACGGCAATCCCGCCGAACTGTGGGAAGCCCGGGGCGAGGATATGTGGAAACAGAAACGCGGCCCGAAGCAGGTCTCGCTGGAACAGTGTGATCTGGGCAAGGGCAGGGGTGTGGTCAAGGGCGCCTATGCCGAAATGCCGCGCTACTTTGCTGATGCCGACCGGGTGATGGATCTGGAAACCCGGCTGCTGCATTGCATGATGACGGTGCAGGGGTTCAGCAAGACCGATGCGACCCGGCGCGTGTTCGGCTCCGGCAGTAACCGCTCGGATTTCGAGGCGCTGGCGGCCTGGATCACCTCCGAGTCGAAAGGGGTGGTGATGAAGGTGTCGCTGAACCACCCCAAGGCGCAGCGTGCCTACGAACTGGGTGAAAAAGCCTTTTATTTCCGCGGCGGGCCGCATGATTTTTCCTGCGCCACCTGTCACGCCGAGGACAACAAGCGTATCCGCCTGCAGGATCTGCCGAATCTGACGCAGAAAAAGGGCGCGCAGCTGGGCTACACCACCTGGCCGGCCTATCGGGTTTCCCAGGGCGAGCTGCGCACTTTCCAGTGGCGGCTCTATGACTGTTTCCGCCAGCAGCGTTTCCCGGAACTGGAATTCGCATCAGAGCTGTCGATCGCACTGACCACCTTCCTGGCCTACAACGCCAATGGCGCCGCGTTCAACGCGCCCGCCATCAAACGCTGAGGAGATGAACATCATGAAACCGGTGTATTGGGCATTGCCCGCCGTAGTCTCCGTGCTGGTGGCCGCAGGCTGCGCAACCGGTCCCCGCCAGATGGAAGCAGTGACTGTTGAGGACCTCAAAATTATCAAGGCCTCGTTCAGGGCCCAGGGTCAAGCCGGGCTGGACCGGCTCGATCAGGATGAGGCACAGAAGCATTGCAGCAATCCGCCGACCGTGACCATCGCCAAGGAACTGGCGGCGCGCATCGAGAAGGCGAATTTTGCGGCGATTCAATATCCGGCCGACGGTAATCTGATGGGGGACTGGCGTGCCGGCGAGCGTATCGCGCAGACGGGGGTTGGCATGCAATTCTCCGACAATCCGAAAACCCCGTCGGGTGGCAACTGCTACGCCTGCCATCAGGTCAGCAAGGAGGAGATTTCCTTCGGCACCATCGGCCCCAGCCTTTACAACTACGGCAAGCTCCGGGGCGGTGCATCGCCCGAGATGCAGCGCTACACCTACGGTCGCATCTATAACTCGCAGGCATTCACCGCCTGTTCCAACATGCCGCGTTTTGGCCACAACGGCATCCTCACCGAGGAGCAGATCAAGGATGTCACGGCGCTGCTGCTGGATCCGAATTCGCCGGTAAACAAGTGAACCGCAGGGAATTCCTGGGCACGCTGGCCGCTGCGGCGGCCTGCGGCGCGCCGCTTGGCGCGGCACAGGCGCAAGTCGCGCAGAAGCTCTACGAGCTGCCTCGCTTCGGCAATGTCAGTCTGCTTCATTTCACCGACTGCCATGCGCAACTGCTGCCGATCCATTTCCGGGAGCCGAGTGCCAACATCGGTGTTGGCGAATCCGCAGGCCGGTTTCCCCACCTGGTTGGCGAGCATCTGCTGAAACAGGCCGGCATCGCCCCCGGCACCGCCGAGGCCCACGCGTTCACCTATCTCGACTTCGAGGCGGCGGCGCGGCGTTACGGCAAGGTCGGCGGTTTTGCCCATCTCGCCACCCTGGTCAAGCGCCTGCGTGCCAGCCGGCCCGGTGCACTGCTGCTCGACGGTGGCGACACCTGGCAGGGCTCGGCCACTGCGTTGTGGACCAAGGGGCAGGACATGATCGATGCCTGCAGGCAGCTTGGCGTCGATCTGATGACCGCACACTGGGAGTTCACCTACGGTGACCATCGTGTGCAGGAGGCGGTCAAGTCTCTGGCGCCGATAGAATTCCTGGCACATAACGTGAAGACCACCGATTTCGGCGATCCGGTGTTCAAGCCCTATGTGATCCGCGAGATCAATGGCGTGCCGATAGCGATCATCGGCCAGGCCTTTCCCTATACACCCATCGCCAATCCGCGCTACCTGGTGCCGGAGTGGACTTTCGGCATCCAGGAATCCGAGCTGCAGACCCTGGTCAATGAGGTGCGTGCCAAGGGCGTGCGCGCGGTGGTGCTGTTGTCGCACAACGGCATGGATGTCGATGTCAAGCTCGCTGGCCGCGTGCGCGGTCTGGATGCCATCCTCGGTGGTCATACTCACGACGGGGTGCCGGTACCGGTAGTGGTCGATAACGGCGGTGGCAAGACCATCGTCACCAATGCCGGCTCCAACGGCAAGTTCCTCGCCGTGCTTGATCTTGAGGTCAGCAGCAGCGGCGTCGCCGGGTTCCGTTACCGCTTGCTGCCGGTGTTTTCGAATCTGCTGCCGGCCGACCCGCAGATGCAGGCTTTGATCGACCGCGTTCGCGCGCCGTATGCGGCGAAGCTTCGGGAGCCGCTGGCCGTCAGCGAGGGGCTGTTGTATCGCCGCGGCAATTTCAACGGCACTTTCGATCAGTTGATACTGGATGCGCTGATGGCAGTGAAGGGCGCGCAGATCGGTTTTTCACCAGGATTCCGCTGGGGCACCACGCTGTTGCCGGGGCAGACCATTCTGCGCGAGCATTTGATGGACCAGACCGCGATCACCTATCCGACTGTTACCGTCAACGAAATTTCAGGCGCCGATATCAAGAACATCCTAGAAGATGTTTGTGACAATCTTTTCAATCCCGATCCCTACCTGCAGCAGGGGGGTGACATGGTGCGTGTGGGTGGGTTGACCTACAGCTGTGACCCGCGTGCCGGGATGGGCAAGCGTATTGATGACATGCGTCTCGGCGGCCATCTGATCGAGGCTGGCAAACGCTACAAGGTGGCGGGGTGGGCGCCGGTGATACCCGGCGCGATCGGCGAGCCGGTGTGGGAGGTGGTCGAGCAGTATCTGAAACAGGTCAAGACGGTCAAGCCGCGCCGGCCTAATTTGCCGCGCCTGATCGGTATGGGCGGAAACCAGGGGCTTGCCTGAGCCGCAGCCGGGAACGCACGCTTTCAGACCTTGAGCTGATCGAGCAGCTCGCTTTCAAACTGCACGCTGGCCTTCGGATTGGACAGCGCCGTGCCACTGACCACAAAAATGTCCTCAGCGCGTGAGCCCAGCGTGTTGATCTTCGCGGAATGAAGATTGACGTCGAAGGCGGTCAGCGTTCGTGAAATCCGTGACAGCAGGCCCGGCCGGTCACCGGCGACGATCGACAGGATGCGATAGGTGCCGCGTTCATCCGCCTGGATGTTGACCTGCGGCGTGATCGGGAAATGGCGCAGTTGCCGGCTCAGCCGCGGCCGCGACAGCGGCGGCAGCGGACCCTGGCTTGCCAGTCGCGCGGTGAGTTCGTATTCGATGTAGCTGATCAGGTCGCGGTAGCCGATCTGGCGGCCCGAGGCGTCCTGGATCTGGAAGGTATCGAGGGCGTAGCCGTTGCGTGTGGTGTGCACCTTGGCCTCGAAGATGTCGAAGCTGATACTCTCGAAAAAACTGCAGATGCGAGAGAACAATTCCTTCTGGTCCGGTGTGTAGACCAGCACCTGCAGGCCTTCGCCGACAGGGGACAGGCGTGCTCTCACCACCGGATCCCGGGTATCGACCTTGCTCCACAGTTGTCGGGTATGCCAGGCGATTTCCTGGGCATCATGGCGCAGGAAATACGCGGTGTCGAGTTGTTGCCACAGTGCGCCGTAGGCGGCCTCATCGAGGGCATAGAGGCGGATGATCGTGCGCGCCTCTTCCTGCCGTGCACGCTGGCCGTCCTGCGGCGCGGGACTGTCGCCGGCGAGCAGGCGCCGGGTCGCGTGGAACAGGTCTTCGAGCAGCTTTGCTTTCCATGCGTTCCACACCTTGGGGCTGGTGCCGCGGATGTCGGCCACGGTGAGCAGATACAAGGCGACCAGCCGGCGGTCATCCCCCACACGTTCTGCAAAGGCGCGGATCACATCCGGATCGGTCAGATCCTGCTTTTGCGCGGTGGCGGACATTACCAGATGCTGTTCGACCAGCCAGGCGACCAGTTCACAGTCCTCCTGTGGCAGGTCATGGGTTTTGCAAAAGCGCAGGGCGTCGCTTTTTCCCAGCTCAGAGTGATCGCCGCCGCGACCCTTGGCGATATCGTGGAACAGTCCGGCAAGGTAGAGCAATTCCGGACGCTCGAATTCACTGACCAGGCGGCTGCACAGCGGGAATTCGTGAGCCAGTTCCGGCACGGCGAAGCGGCGCAGATTGCGCACCACTTTCAGGATGTGCTCGTCGACGGTGTAGACGTGATAGAGATCATGCTGCATCTGGCCGACGATGCGGCCGAAGGCCGGGATGTAGCGGCCGAGGATATCGAACTGGTGCATGCGGCGCAGCTCGCGGATCATCCGTGTCGGGCTGCGCAGGATATCTAGGAACAGTTCACGCAGCCGCGGATCGCGTCGTGCCGAAGGCGTGATCCGCCGCCGCGCACGCCACAACGCGCGCAGCGTGAAGGCGCCGACCTCCTTGATTTCCGGGTTCTGCTGCATCAGCGCGAAGGCTTCGAGTATCGCCGCCGGGTCGCGCTCGAAAATGCCTTCATCCGGGGCCGAGAGCAGGTCGCCGAGGATGATGAAGCGTTCGTTGAGCGGCTTCACCTTGCGGCTGCCCGGCGGGGAAATCCGCCGGTCAAGGTTCTGCAGCAGTATGGTGTTGAGCTGCGACACGGCCTTGGCGGTCTGGTAATAGCGCTGCATCAGCCGCTCGCTGGAGCGTTTGCCGACCCGTTCTGCGAAACCGAGCTGGCGGGCGAGCGCGTGCTGGTGGTCAAACAACAGCCGGTCCTCGCGGCGACCGGCCAGATAATGCAGGCGGATGCGCAGCAATTCGAGCACCCGTTCGTGGCGGCCGATGGCAATGGCCTCGTCGCGGGTGATGAAGCCGCGGCGTGCGAGTTCCAGCCAGGTACGGCCAAGACCGGCTGCCCTGGATATCCACAGGATGGTGTTCAGGTCGCGCAGGCCGCCCGCGCTTTCCTTGAGGTTGGGCTCAAGGTTGGTTTCGGCGTGACGGCGGTGACGGTCCTGCTGCTCGATGTATTTGGCACGGAAAAAGCCCGCCGGCTCGATGGATTGCCGCAGCTTTTTTGCAAAACGCCGGTGCAGTTCGCGGTTACCGGCGAGCAGCCTCGATTCAAGCATGGTGGTCTGCACGGTGATGTCGCCGGCCGCGACCTCGAAACACTCCTCCAGCGTGCGTACGCTGTGACCGGCCTCGAGCCCGATATCCCAGAAGCGCCCGACGAGGTTTTCCAGCTTGCCGCGCAATTCCTCATCAGCGGCTTCGGGCAGCAGGATCAGGATGTCGACATCGGAGTACGGAAAGAGCTGGCCGCGGCCATAACCGCCGACCGCGACCAGCGCGGCCTCGTCCGGCATTTGCTGGGCTTTCCAGGCAAGACGCAGGTGGCGGTCGGTGATCAACGCGAGCTGGCCGAGCAGTTCGCGGCCGAGTGTCCCAGCTTCAAAGCGTTCACGCAGCGCGCTGCGTGCTTCGGCCAGCGCGCTGCGCTGGGTGGCAGGATCAATGGTGCTGAGCCGGGCGGCCACGCCGCTTATTCCGTTGCGGGTTCGGGCGGGGTGCCCGCGGATACGGTCAGCACTTCGAATCCATCGGGTGTGACCAGTACGGTGTGTTCCCACTGCGCGGACAGGCTGTGGTCCTTGGTGACGATGGTCCAGCCGTCGGCCATCTGGCGGATGTCGGGGCGTCCGGCATTGATCATCGGCTCAACCGTGAAGACCATGCCGGGTTCCAGGCGCATGCCGGCACCGGGGCGTCCGTAGTGCAGGATCTGCGGGTCTTCATGGAATTTTTTGCCGATGCCGTGACCGCAGAACTCGCGCACCACGCTGAAGCCATGGCGCTCGGCATGGCTCTGGATGGCGTGGCCGATGTCGCCGAGTGTATTGCCTGGCTTGATCGCGCGGATGCCGCGCCACATGCAGTCATAGGTCAGTTCGACCAGGCGTTTGGCCTGGATCGAGGGAGCGCCGACATAGAACATCCGGCTGGTATCGCCGTGGTAGCCGTCCTTGATCACGGTGATGTCGATGTTGATGATGTCGCCGTTTTTCAGGCGTTTTTCCCCCGGCACACCATGGCAGACCACGTGATTGACCGAGGTGCAGATCGATTTCGGGTAGGGCGTATAGCCGGGCGGCGTGTAGTTGAGCGGCGCCGGGATGGTGCGCTGGACATTGACGATATAGTCGTGGCAGAGCCGGTCGAGTTCACCGGTGGTGATCCCGGCCTGGACTTGAGGGCCAATAAAATCAAGGACTTCCGATGCCAAACGGCCTGCGATACGCATCCCGGCGATGTCTTCGGGGGTCTTCAGTTCAACGGACATGTCAGGCGGGGAGTGCGGTGGCAGTTTTACGGCAGGGGGCGGCGAGGGTTTTTGCTGCAACTTGGAATGATTCTAACAGCTTGTGTTGATTAGAAAAATTTACCCGAACCAGGCTGTTGCTGAGAATGCCCTTGGACTGCCTTGGCTTGAGAGCGGTGAGCTTTGCGTGTTAAAATAACGAGTTAGCTTGGTTTGTCGCAGAGCCATGGTGGCACTGCTGGACCAGGACTACTCACACTTGCCGACGTTAAGGGTGCCCGCAAGGGTTGTCTTGGGCGAGTGGCGGATTAACCCTAACAGGAGATTCAAGCATCATGTCAGTCACCATGCGTGAAATGCTCGAGGCCGGCGTCCACTTTGGCCACCAGACGCGGTACTGGAACCCGAAAATGGCCCCGTTCATTTTTGGTCACCGCAACAAGATACACATCGTCAACCTCGAAAAGACAATGACGATGTACCTGGATGCGCTGAAGTTCGTGCGCCAGCTGACCTCCAACAAGGGTACGGTGCTGTTTGTCGGCACCAAGCGCCAGGCGCGCGAAATCGTGCGCGAAGAGGCGCTGCGCTGCAGCTCCCCTTACGTCGATTACCGCTGGCTCGGCGGCATGCTCACCAATTTCAAGACGGTCAAAGGCTCGATCCAGCGCCTGAAGGATCTGCTGGTGATGCGCGAAGACGGCTCCTTCGAGAAACTCTCGAAAAAAGAGGCGCTGACCTTTGAGCGCGAAATCATCAAGCTCGAGCGCAGCCTCGGCGGCATCAAGGACATGAACGGCTTGCCGGACGCGCTGTTCGTTATCGATGTCGGCTACCAGAAGGGCGCGATCTCCGAGGCGAAGAAGCTCGGCATCCCGGTGATCGGCGTGGTCGACACCAACCATTCACCGGAGGGTGTTGATTACATCATCCCCGGCAACGATGATTCCAGTCGAGCGATCAAGCTGTATGCCCGTGGCATGGCCGACGCCGTGCTTGAGGGTCGCAGCAACAGCATCAAGGAGATCGTCAAGGGCGGCTCCGACGAGTTCGTCGAAGTCGAGGACGGCGAAACCGCCGGCGCCTGAACGGGCCTCCAGACACGTTCAAGGGGCTCAACAGCCCCTTTTTTTTAAATTGAAGCAAGAGGAACGGAAGCAATGGCTGAAATAACTGCGGGCATGGTTCGCGAACTGCGCGAGAAAACCGATGCGCCGATGATGGAATGCAAAAAGGCGCTGACCGAAGCCGGCGGCGATCTGGCGAAGGCCGAGGAAATCCTGCGCGTGAAGCTGGGCAACAAGGCTAGCAAGGCGGCTTCACGTGTTGCAGCTGAGGGCGTGGTTGCAACCCATGTCGCGGCCGACGGCAGGCTTGGTGCGATCATCGAAGTCAACTGCGAAACCGATTTTGTCGCGAAGAACGACGATTTCCTGGCGTTTGCCGGCACGCTGGCCAGGCTGGTGGCAGAGCAAAAACCGGCCGACGTGGCCGCGCTGTCGGCACTGGCGATCGACGGCGTCGCGGTCGAGGAAAAACGCAAGGCGCTGGTCGGCAAGATCGGCGAGAACCTGTCAATCCGCCGCTTCGAGCGTGTCGAAGCCAGGGGCAAGCTGGCGACCTACATTCACGGCGGTGCGAAGATTGGCGTGATGGTCGATGTCGCGGGTGGCGAAGAGTCGCTGGGCAAGGACATTGCCATGCACATCGCGGCGAGCAAGCCGAAGGCGCTGGATGCTTCCGGCGTGCCGGCAGAGGCGATTGAGTCCGAGCGCCGTGTGGCCACCGAGAAGGCTGCAGAAGATGCGGCCAAGTCGGGCAAGACCATTCCTCCGGAAATCATGGCCAAGCGGGTCGAAGGCTCGGTGCAGAAATTCCTCAAGGAAGTGACTCTGCTCGGCCAGCCTTTCGTCAAGAATGACAAGCAGACCATCGAGCAATTGCTGAAGTCCTCGAACGCCAGCGTTGCCCGCTTTGATCTGTATGTGGTCGGCGAGGGCATCGAGAAGAAAAAAGACGACTTTGCCGCTGAAGTGATGGCCCAGGTCGGTCAAGCAAAGCAAAAATAATCGTTTAAAAACAAAGGTTTATAAATGTCCTCCAGTCCCGCTTACAAGCGTATCCTGCTCAAGCTGAGCGGCGAGGCGCTGATGGGGGATGACCCCTACGGCATCAACCGCGACACCATCGGCCGCATCGTCGCCGAGATCGCCGAAGTGGTACGGATGGGCATTGAGGTTGCCGTTGTCATCGGCGGTGGCAACATTTTCCGTGGTGTGGCACCTGGGGCGGCACACATGGACCGCGCCACGGCGGACTACATGGGCATGCTGGCTACGGTGATGAACGCGCTGGCGCTGCAGGACGCGATGCGCCAGGTCGGCCTGTTGAGCCGGGTGCAGTCGGCGCTGAATATCGAGCAGGTGGTCGAGCCGTACATCCGCGGCAAGGCGATGCGTTATCTGGAGGAGGGCAAGGTGGTGATTTTTGCCGCCGGCACCGGCAATCCCTTTTTCACCACCGACACCGCGGCTGCGCTGCGCGGCATGGAGATGAACGTCGATCTGGTGCTGAAGGCGACCAAGGTCGATGGCGTCTACACTGACGATCCCAAAACCCACCCGGATGCGATGCGCTACAAGAAAATCTCATTCGACGAAGCCATCATCAAGAACCTGAAGGTGATGGATGCAACAGCCCTGACGCTGTGCCGCGACCAGAAGCTGCCGATCAACGTGTTCAGCATTTTCAAGCCGCAGGCGTTGAAGCGGGTGGTGATGGGCGAGGACGAAGGCACGATGGTTCACGTTTGACGGAGGTTCAGATGATTGCTGACATCAAGAAAAACGCCGAGCAGAAGATGAAAAAAACCGTCGAGGCGCTGAAGGCCGACCTCGGCAAGGTGCGCACAGGCCGCGCCCACACCGGGCTTCTGGATCATGTGATGGTCGATTACTACGGCAATCCTACGCCGTTGCCTCAGGTTGCCAACGTGACCCTGCTCGATGGCCGCACCATCGGCGTCAGCCCCTGGGAAAAGAAGATGGCCCAGGCCATCGAGAAGGCGATCCGCGACTGTGATCTAGGCCTGAACCCGATGACGCAGGGTGACATGGTGCGGGTGCCGATGCCGGCGCTGACGGAAGAGCGTCGCAAGGACCTGATCAAGGTGGTGCGCCACGAAGGCGAGAATGCCCGGGTTGCCGTGCGCAACATTCGTCGCGATGCCAACACCCAGCTCAAGGATCTGCTTAAAAAGAAATCGGTTGCCGAGGATGAGGAGCGGCGGGCCCAGGATGAGGTGCAGAAGCTGACCGACCGCTCGATATCCGAAATCGAAAAATTGCTGGAGGTCAAGGAAGCCGACCTCATGGCAATCTAGCGCTGTGGTCAGTTCGACCGAAAAGATTCCTGAGGTCGGTGATGTCCCGGTTCATATTGCCGTCATCATGGACGGCAATGGCCGCTGGGCGCGCCGGCGCTATCTGCCGCGTGTGGCTGGCCATCGCCAGGGTGTCGATGCCGTGCGCAACACGGTGCGCGCCTGTGCCGAGCGAGGAGTTTCCGCGCTGACGCTGTTTGCCTTTAGCAGCGAGAACTGGCGGCGTCCGGCGGAGGAGGTTTCGCTGCTGATGCAGCTTTTTTCCAACGCGCTGCAACGCGAGGTGCGCCAGTTGCATGAAAACGGCATCCGCTTCCGTGTCATCGGAGACCTTTCGCGCTTTGACCCGAAGCTGGTCCAGCTGATCGAATCAGCGCAGGCGCTGACGGCCACGAACACCCGGCTCACGCTGACCGTTGCGTCCAATTACGGCGGGCGCTGGGACATGCTGCAGGCCATGAACAGGCTGCGCAAGGAGCCTGACTCCGGCCGCCCCTGGAATGAGGATGATCTGAAGCGGCATCTTTCCCTCGGTGACATGCCCGAGCCCGATCTTTTCATCCGCACCGGCGGTGAGCAGCGCATCAGCAATTTCCTGCTCTGGCAACTGGCCTACACCGAGCTTTATTTTACCGACACGCTGTGGCCGGATTTTGATGGCGAAGCGCTGGATCGGGCGATCCAGTCCTATCGGCTGCGCGAGCGGCGCTTCGGCCGTACCAGCGAACAACTTGCCGAAGGCAGCAGCCGCTCGCTGAGCGCCTGAAGGAATATTGCAACCATGCTGTTCAAGCGTGTGTTGACCGTGGCAGTGCTGCTGCCGCTGTTTCTGGCGGCGCTGTTCCTGCTGTCATCCCGTGATTGGGCGTTTGTCCTGCTGCTGATGCTGGGTGCCGGCGCATACGAATGGGCGCGGCTTAGCGGATTGCGGCAGTCAGCTGCGGCCTTGTTCACCTTGTTGGTCATCGCCTGCGCCGCGGCCTGGGTCGTCATCGACATCCGACATCCGCTGCTGCCGGCGGCACAGGGGTTGTGGCTGGTTTCGTCGGTATTCTGGCTTCTGGTGGCGCCGATCTGGTTATGGTGCGGATGGCAGCTGCGGTCAGTCCCGCTGCGGCTTGTCACCGGTTTTGTGCTGCTGTTTCCGACCTGGCTGGCGTTGGCTTATCTGCAGCGCGAGCCCTGGCTGCTGTTGGCACTGATGGGTGTGGTCTGGGTGGCTGACTGTGCCGCGTATTTCGCCGGTCATCGCTGGGGCCGCAACAAACTGGCTCCTGCGATCAGCCCCGGCAAGACCTGGGAGGGCGTCGGCGGCGCGGTGCTCGGGGTCGCGGTGTATCATGCGGCGGTCTGGCACTGGGGGCTGGCTGCAACCATGAGCGGCGCTGGCGCGGCGCTCTCGTTGCTGGTGCTGGTGATGGTTCCAATGGGCATTCTGGGTGATCTTTTCGAGTCATGGGTGAAGCGGCAGGCCGGGGTAAAGGACAGTGGCACGCTGTTGCCGGGGCATGGCGGCGTACTCGACCGCATCGATGCATTGACCTCGACCCTGCCCCTTGCGGCGCTGACGGTGAGCTGCCTTCTCGGCTGGACCGCCTGACATGCAGCGTCTGACCATACTGGGTTCCACAGGCAGCATCGGCGCAAACACGCTCGATGTGGTGGCGCGCAATCCCGGCAAATTCGAGGTTGTGGCGCTGACAGCACGCAGTCGTGTCGAGCTGTTGCTTGAGCAGTGCCTGCGCTTCAGGCCGAATTATGCGGTGCTTGGCGATGAAGCGGCTGCAGGACGGCTGCAACGGGAACTCGCTACGGCGGGTTCCCGAACCCGGGTATTGTGCGGGGCCGACGCCCTCGTCGAAGTGGCATCACTACCGGAGATCACCACGGTGATGGCGGCGATTGTCGGTATTGCCGGGTTGCGCGCCGCCCACGCCGCGGCACTGGGCGGAAAGCGTGTGTTGCTGGCCAACAAGGAGGCCTTGGTCACAGCCGGTGGGGTATTCATGTCCGCGGTGCGCGAGCACGGCGCCGAACTGCTGCCTATCGACAGTGAGCACAACGCGATATTCCAGTCCTTGCCACGTGGCGGACGCGGGGGCATGGTCGCCTGCGGCGTGCGCCGAATCCTGCTCACCGCTTCCGGCGGACCATTCCGTACAACGCCGCTGGCGCAACTGGCTGGTGTCACCCCGGAGCAGGCTGTCGCCCATCCCAACTGGTCGATGGGCCGCAAGATTTCCGTGGATTCCGCGACGATGATGAACAAGGGACTCGAAGTCATCGAGGCGCGCTGGCTGTTTGATGCCGATCCCGGGATGATCGAAGTTGTGATTCATCCCCAGAGCGTGGTTCATTCGCTGGTTGAGTATCAGGACGGCTCCGTGCTGGCCCAGCTCGGCAATCCCGACATGCGCACGCCGATAGCCCACGCCCTGGCCTATCCGCAGCGAATTGCTTCGGGCGCGGATTTCCTGGAGCTTGCCGCAGTGGGTACCCTGCAGTTCGAACCCGTGGACATCGGCCGTTTCCCCTGTCTGCGCCTGGCCTATGAAGCGCTGCGTGCAGGGCCATCGTCGGTGATCACGCTCAACGCGGCCAATGAAATTGCTGTGGAGGAGTTTCTGCAGCGGCGGATCGCTTATCTCGACATTCCCCGGCTGATCGAGGACGTGCTGTCCCGCTCGGCAAGCCGGCAGATCAATGATCTTGAGGATGTGGAGGAGGTGGACGCGGAGGCAAGGATGGCAGCGGTCAGGGTTGCCGCCGGACTCAAGGCAGTTGGCGTGCCGTCATGAGCTTACTGCTGACATTGGCCGCATTCATCGTTGCGCTGAGCGTGCTGGTTGTGGTGCACGAATACGGCCATTACTGGGTGGCCCGCCGCTGCGATGTGAAAGTGCTGCGTTTCTCGGTGGGTTTCGGCCGCGCGCTGTGGACGCGCCGCTTTGGTGCCGACCAGACCGAGCTGTGCATCGCGCTGATTCCGCTTGGGGGATACGTCAAGATGCTCGACGAGCGGGAAGGGCCGGTGAGCCCGTCCGAGCAGGGTCGTGCCTTCAACCGGAAAACGGTATGGCAGCGCTCTGCGATAGTGATTGCCGGTCCGCTTGCCAATTTCCTGGCTGCGATCATCATTTACTGGGCTCTGTTCATGCATGGTGTTCCCGGCGTATCTCCCCGGATTGATGCGCCGGTGGCGAAAAGCGCCGCGGAGCGTGCCGGCTTCGTGCGTGGAGAAATCATCACCGGCATCGGCGGTGAAACGGTGGCGACATGGCAGGATCTGCGCTGGCAGATGCTGCAGCTTGCACTGAATGGCGGGACCGTCAGCGTCGAGTCGCGCGCTGAAAACAGCGCGGCAGTGCAGCGCCGCACACTGGATTTTTCGGGACTGACGAGGGACGAACTTGAAGGTGATCTGTTGCGGGCACTGGGCCTTGTGCTGCTGCGTCCCCCTCTGGACCCGGTATTGGGGGAATTGTCGACTGCAGGTGCCGCGGCACGAGCCGGGCTGAAGAGTGGAGACCGTGTGCTTGCGGTCGGAGACAGGCGACCCGCCTCCTGGGAGGAACTGGTGCGTCTGGTGCGGGCGGCGCCGGGGCAGCCGCTCGAATTCCGTGTGCGGCGCGGTGAGGTTGATCTGCCGCCGGTCATCGTCAGGGTTGACAGTGTGATGGAGCGTGAAACCGCGATTGGCCGCATCGGCGCCGGCCCCTTTGTCGATCAGAAGTCGATGCGGCAGATGCTGGTGAAAGTGCCCCACGGCCCGCTGGAGAGTGTCGGGCTCGCCCTGACCAAGACCTGGGAAACGGCCTGGTTCAGCCTGCGCATGCTCGGCAAGATGCTGGTTGGTGAAGTGTCCATGAAGAATCTGAGCGGGCCGATCACCATTGCCGATTACGCCGGACAATCAGCGCAAAACGGGTGGATATCCTACCTGCTGTTTCTGGCCCTGATCAGCATCAGCCTGGGGGTGCTCAACCTGTTGCCGGTACCGTTATTGGACGGGGGCCACTTGTTGTATTATTCGGTGGAGATTCTGACTGGAAGGCCGCTCACCGAGCGCATCATGGAAATGGGGCAGCAGGTCGGAATGGTCCTGTTGTTCATGCTGATGGCCTTCGCCGTATACAACGACATCTTTCGCCTGATCGGCAGTTGACATGCATTTGCTCCGTAGCGTCCTCGCAGCAGTCCTAAGTTTGCCCGCAACAGTCCTTGCGCTTGAACCTTTCGTCGTCCGCGACATCCGCGTCGAAGGCATCCAGCGTGTCGATGCCGGAACGGTGTTCGGTTATCTGCCGGTGAAGATCGGCGAGACGATGAACGAGGAGAAGGCCGCGCAGGCGATCCGCGCCCTTTTTGGCACCGGTTTTTTCAAGGATGTTTCGATCGAAGCCGACGGTGGCGTGCTGATCGTTGCCGTCCAGGAGCGGCCATCGATTGCGCAGATCGACTTTGTCGGGGTGAAGGAGTTCGAGAAGGATGTCCTGCTGAAAAGCATGCGCCAGATTGATCTGGCCAATGGCCGCATTTTCGACCGCTCCCAGCTCGACCGCGCAGAGCAGGAACTGAAGCGGCAGTACCTCAGCCGCGGCCGTTACGCGGTGGTGGTGACCACCACTGTGACGCCGCTGGAACGCAACCGGGTCGCGATCAATTTCAATGTCGACGAAGGCGAGGTCGCGAAGATCCGCCAGATCAACATCATCGGCGCCAGGGCTTTCCGCGAGAAGGACCTGATAGACCTTTTCATCCTGCGCACGCCCGGCCTGATGACCTGGTGGAGCAAGCACGACCAGTATTCGCGTCCCAAACTTGCCGCCGATCTCGAGACGCTGCGTTCCCACTACCAGGACCGCGGTTACCTTGAGTTCAACATCGACTCGACGCAGGTCACGATTTCGCCGGACAAGAAGGATATCTTCATCAGCGTCAGCATCACCGAAGGTCCGCGCTACACGGTGTCTGAAATACGCATTGCCGGTGAACCGCTGCTGCCCGAGGCGGAAATACGCAAGCTGATCACGATCAAGCCGGGTGAGGTGTTTTCCAGGACCAGGGTTGCCGAATCCACCAAGAACATCAATGACCGGCTGGGCAATGACGGTTACGCTTTTGCCAACGTAAATGCCGCTCCTGATCTTGACAAAACCAAGAATCAGGCTTCGTTCACCTTTTTTATCGATCCGGGCCGCAGGGTATATGTTCGGCGCATCAACATCGCCGGCAACACCAAGACCCGGGACGAAGTGATCCGCCGTGAGATGCGCCAGATCGAGGGCGGCTGGTACTCTGGTGAGAAAATCAATCTCTCACGCAGCCGTGTTGACCGCCTGGGCTATTTCACAGAGGTCGGTATCGAGACCCCCTCTGTGACAGGCACCACCGATCAGGTCGATGTCAATCTCTCGGTGGTCGAGAAGCCCACCGGCAACATCCTGCTGGGCGCGGGTTTTGGCAGCGGCGACGGCGTCACCCTGTCCGGCGCGATTTCCCAGCAGAATATTTTTGGTTCGGGCAAGCATGTATCAGCACAGCTGAATTCAGGCCGCATCAACACCGTTTACGCCCTGTCCTACACAGACCCGTATTTCACGGCTGATGGTGTCAGCCAGGGTTTTGACATTTTTTCACGTGAGGTAGACGGCACTCGAGGCGGTATCGGCCGTTACATCACGAAGACTCTGGGCGGCGGCATCCGCTTCGGTGTGCCGGTGACCGAGCGTGACACCATCAACTACGGCCTTTCGTACGAAAACACCGAGATCACCACGTTCTCCGACAGTCCGCTGTTCTACCGTAATTACGTCAGCACCTTCGGCAACCAGAACGACGCGATCATCACGTCGGCGGGCTGGGTAAGGGACGGCCGTGACAGCCTGATTTATCCGACCAAGGGCACCTACCAGCGCGCGATAGGCGAGATCGGGTTGCCGGGTCTTGGCACCACCCTCGAGTATTACAAGGCCAATTACCAGTATCAGCGCTATTTCCCGCTGTCACGCCAATACACCCTGATGATGAACGGTGAAGTCGGCTGGGGTGACGGTCTGAACAACCTGCCATTGCCGTTTTTCAAGAATTTCTTTGCCGGCGGCGTGAGCACCGTCCGTGGTTACCGCAACTCTTCAATCGGACCCAAGGACCAGAACGGCGATCCGCAGGGTGGCAGCCACCGCGTACTTGGCAACGTCGAATTCCTGCTCCCCTTTCCAGGGCTGCAGAACGACCGTTCGGTACGCCTGAGCGCTTTTGTCGATGCCGGCATGGTGGCCAACAAGTTTGACGGCGGAGCATTTCGTTACTCATCTGGGGTCGGCGTATTCTGGTCTTCGCCTTTTGGACCGTTGAAGGTCAGTTTTGCCGCCCCTTTGAACGCGGACAACCTGGATCGCAAACAGATGTTCCAATTCACCTTCGGCGGAGTGTTCTGAGCCGGCGCAGGGTATGCTAGCGACTACGCGGATGCGGTCGCCAACAAGATTCAAGGAGATAAGTCGTGTTCAAGCGGATCATGGTTGTAATCGCGGCAGTGATGTCGTTGGCCGCAGTGCAGGCTGTTCGGGCGGCCGATTTGAAAATCGGTTTCATTGATCAGGAACGGATCACACGTGAAAGTGCGCCCGCCGAACGTGCCAGCAAACAGCTGGAGAAGGAATTCGCGCCACGTGCGCAGGAACTGCAGCGCCGCGAATCCCAGATCAAGAACCTGCAGTCCCAGCTCGAGAAGGACGCGGTGACCATGAGCGAAAGCGACCGTCGCAACCGCGAGCAGGAACTGGGCCGGCAAACCCTGGATTTCCAGCGCATGCAGCGAGAATATCGCGAGGATCTCAACCTGCGCCGCAACCAGGAACTGGGTGCCCTGTTTGAGCGCGCCAACCGGGTGATCAGGCAGATTGCCGAATCCGAGAAATATGACCTCATTCTTCAGGAGGCGGTATACCGCAACCCGAAGATAGACATCACCGACCGCGTACTCAAGGCGCTCGCCGACGGCAAGTAGGCGCGGCACCCTGTCCCGGGTGCAGGCAATACTGCCCCGAGCAGAGCAGGCATCGCATGGGTTCATACACTCTCTCAGGCATCGTTGATCGTCTCGGCGGCAGCGTTATCGGTGACGCGAGCACGCTGATCCGGCAGGTGGCGACGCTTGAACGCGCTGCGCCGGACACCATCAGTTTTCTGGCAAACGAGCGCTATCTGGCGCACCTGAAGGGTACCCGGGCCGGCGCGGTGATCCTGGGTGAGGCATTCAGTGCCGCTGTTGATCTTCCGCGCATCGTTGTCGGCAATCCTTACGCCTATTTCGCCCGCGTCTCGGCATTGCTTAATCCGCAGCCGGCATTTGTCGCAGGCCGCCATCCCTCGGCAGTCATTGACAGCGAGGCCCGGGTCGCTGCCACCGCCTGCATTGGTCCCTTCGTGGTGATTGAGGCCGGCGCGCAGATCGGCGAGCATGTGCTGATCGGTGCCGGTTGCCATGTCGGCCGTGGTGCCGTCATCGGTGAGCGCAGCAGGCTTTATGCCCATGTCACCGTATATCATGGCTGTGTAATCGGACCGGATGGAGTGATTCACGCCGGAGTGGTCATCGGTGCCGACGGTTTCGGCATCGCGATGGAGCAGGGTGAGGGTGGTGCGCGCTGGCTCAAGGTGCCGCAGATCGGCGCGGTGCGTATCGGGCGTGACGTCGAGATCGGCGCCAACACCACCATCGACCGCGGCGCAATCGAGGACACCGTGATCGGTGACGGCGTCAAGCTCGACAATCAGATCCAGATCGCGCACAACGTCGAAATCGGCGCTCATACCGCGATTGCCGCCTGCGTCGGTATTGCCGGCAGTTCCAGGGTCGGCGCTTATTGCCGGATCGGCGGCGCCTCGGGTATCGCTGGCCACCTCAGCATCACCGACCACGTCGAAATTTCGGCGCATACCCTGGTCACAAAATCGATCACCGAGCCCGGAACCTACACCGGTGCCTACCCCTTCGAGCCCAACCGCGAATGGCGCCGCAATGCCGCTGGCCTGCGCCGCCTCGGTGACCTCAACGATCGCGTTCGTGCGCTGGAGAAGTCACTGCCGGAAGCGCCTGCAATCAACACCAAAGGAAAATAAGAACATGAACGGCATGGACATCAACGAAATCCTGCGCTACCTGCCGCACCGCTATCCCTTCCTGCTTATTGACCGTGTACTTGCATACGAGGCGGGCAAGAGCATCGAGGCGCTGAAAAATGTCACCATCAACGAGCCCTTTTTCCCGGGTCATTTTCCGCACCACCCGGTGATGCCCGGCGTGCTCATCGTCGAGGCGATGGCGCAGGCTGCGGCGATCTTGTCCTTTGTCACCATGGGTGCCAAGGCCGACGACAAATCGATCTATTATTTTGTCGGCATCGACAATGCCCGCTTCAAGCGTCCGGTGACACCGGGTGATGCGCTGCGGCTTAACGTCGCACTTACCCGGCATACCCGCGGCATCTGGAAATTCGCCGCAGTGGCGCGGGTTGATGATGCCGTGGCGGCCGAGGCCGAGCTGATGTGCACGGTGCGCGACCTGCCGGCTTGAGCATGACTGCTGCACGCATCCATCCAACGGCACTGGTTGATTCCGGTGCAGAAATCGCCGCCGATGTCGAGGTTGGCGCCTATTCGATCATTGCCGTTGGCGCCGAAATCGGCGAGGGCACCCGCATCGGTCCGCATGTGATCATCGGGCCGCATACCCGGATAGGCAAACGCAACGTGTTCTACCAGTTCAGTTCCATCGGCGAAGCGCCCCAGGACAAGAAATACAGTGGCGAGCCGACGCGGCTCGAAATCGGCGATGACAACACCATACGCGAGTTCTGTACCTTCAACCGCGGCACCATGCAGGATGCCGGAGTGACACGGGTCGGCAACGGCAACTGGATCATGGCGTATGTTCATCTGGCCCACGATTGCCAGGTTGGCAACGGCACCATTTTCGCCAACAACGCGCAACTGGCCGGCCATGTCCATGTCGGAGATCAGGCGATTCTCGGCGGTTTCACGGTTGTGCACCAGTTCTGCCGCATCGGTGCCCACAGCATCACCGCGATGGGCACCATCCTGCTGCAGGATCTGCCGCCTTTCGTGATGGCTTCGGGCAACACCGCGGTGCCGCACGGCATCAATGCCGAAGGCCTGCGCCGGCGGGGTTTTTCGGCGGAGGCGGTGGCCGCGGTCAAACGTGCCTACAAGACGCTCTACAAATCAGGGCTGTCATTTGCCGAGGCGCAGGCACAGATCGCCACCGAAGCCGCCGCGCAGCCGGAGCTGCGGGTGTTGGCTGATTTTCTTGCCAGCGCCGGTCGCGGCATCGTTCGTTAGTCGTTGATGGCGGCCCCCAACAGCGCCTCGCCCCTGATCGGCATTGTTGCCGGCGAACCCTCCGGCGATCTGCTCGGCGCCGAACTGGTCACCGCGCTACGCAGGCAGGAGCCACACCTGCGCTTTACCGGCATTGCCGGACCGAAGATGATGGCCGCCGGCGTCGAAGCTCTGTATCCGATGGACAAGCTGGCGGTACGCGGCTACGTCGAAGTGCTGAAGCACTATCGCGAGATCGTCGGTATCCGTTCAAGCCTGCGCCGGCATTTTCTGGCGGAGCGCCCCAGCGCCTTCATCGGCATTGATGCGCCGGATTTCAACCTGGATCTTGAAGCGGCGATGAAGTCGGCCGGCATACCGGCCATCCACTACGTCAGCCCGTCAATCTGGGCCTGGCGCGGCGGCCGTATCCGCAAGATCGGCCGTTCGGTATCGCGGATGCTGACGGTGTTTCCCTTCGAGGCGGCGCTTTACGAGCGCGCCAACATACCGGTGACCTATGTCGGTCATCCGCTGGCGGACATGCTGGCGAAGGTGCCGTCCCGCGCCGAAGTCCGCGCCGAGCTGCGCCTGCCTGCCACAGGGCCGGTGGTGGCATTGATGCCGGGCAGCCGGGTCGGTGAGCTGGAGCAGATGGCCGATCTCTTCGTCGCCGCGGCAGAGCGTATTGCCAAGGCGGTGCCCGGCGTGCGCCTGCTGGTGCCGCTGGTCAATCGCCAGACCCGCGAGTTGTTCGAGGCGGCGCTGTACCGCCGTGAGAGCGGGGAGCTGGAAATCACGCTGCTCTTCGGGCATGCGCATGAAGCAATGGCCGCGGCCGACGTGGTGCTGCTGGCCTCGGGCACGGCCACCCTCGAGGCGGCGCTGCTGCAGCGGCCGATGGTGATCACCTACCGCATGGCGCGACTGTCGTGGTGGATCATGAACAGCCGCCGCTACCAGCCCTGGGTTGGCCTGCCGAATATCCTTGCCGGGGAATTTGTGGTGCCCGAGCTGCTGCAGGATGCGGCGACGCCGGATACACTCGCTGCGGCGGTCATTGACCTGCTGCAGGACAAGGCGAAGCGCGAATCCATCGAGCAGCGCTTCGCGGCAATGGCTGCCGAGCTGCGGCAGAACGCGGCGGAACGTGCAGCGTCCGCCGTGCTCGCCGAGCTGCGCGGCGGACGCTGATGGCGCAATGGGTCTGCGGCGTTGATGAAGCGGGGCGCGGGCCTCTGGCCGGACCGGTGTATGCGGCGGCGGTCATTCTTGATCATCCACCGCTGATCCGGGGCTTGGCCGATTCCAAGAAGCTCACGGCGAAACGGCGCGAGTCGCTGGCCGTTGAAATCCGCGAGCATGCCGTGGCCTGGGCCGTGGCCAGCGCATCAGTGGAAGAAATCGACCGGCTGAACATTCTGCGCGCAGCCTTGCTGGCGATGCAGCGCGCCGTTGAGGCACTGGCGCCGCAACCCCTGCAGATCGAAGTGGATGGCCTGCATGTGCCGAGGGTGACGATGCCGGCGCGCGCGGTGGTGCGGGGAGATGCCACTGTGCCGGCGATTTCGGCGGCGTCGATTCTGGCCAAGGTGGCACGCGATGCGGCGATGCTGGAGTTGCACGCCGCATATCCCGGGTACGGTTTTGACCGTCACAAGGGTTATGGTACTGCGCTGCATATTGAAGCCTTGCGCCGTCTGGGGCCGCTGGAGGCGCACCGGCGGAGTTTTGCGCCGGTCAGGGATATGATAATATAATCAATAAAAACAATAACTTACGATTATTTTATGTTGCCCTTAGTTTGATTTGCAGATGCTGCTTTAATCGTTGCCGCAAGGGCACGACGTTCGTTGCTGCGACTGACCAGCCGCCGTTGCTCACGACAGGCCGCCTGTAATTCGGCAACAAATTCAGGTAAACGCTCCGCCCGCGCCATCAGCCGGGCCAGTGCGGCAGTGTTGCCGACCGGAAAATAACCACGGTAGTCCTTCCCCAGCAGGCCGACATTGCCGGGGATGCGCGAGGCCAGCACCGGCACCCCCGCGGTCAGCGCTTCGCTGACGACATTGGCGCCACCTTCCAGCTTCGAGCTGATCAGCATCACCCGCGCCCGTGCCAGCGTCGCCAGCGCGCGGGTTCGCGGCAATTCATCCAGCCAGTGGTAGCGCGGTTCCCGTTTCATCCACTGCCTTGCCTCGCGTGCCAGCGCCGGGTCGCGTGCACCCCCGATATGGGTAATACGGATGCGGCTCGAGGCCGGTAGCAGGGACAGCGCCGCGGCACCGCGAAACGGATCTTTTTCGTCACGCAGATGGCCGCTGACCACGATCTCGAAACAGCCGGGCAGGGGATGCCGGCGCTTGATGGCTGCGCAAGACTGCAGCACCACATCGGTCTTGCGGCGCAGTGCTGCAGACAATTCGCGCAGACCCAGCGGCTGCAGCACGATCATCCGCGTCGCCAGTGCCATCGATTCCAGGGCATTGGCATCATTGTGGATGTCGCGGTAGAGATCGGTGCCGGTCAGTGCCAGCACCAGCGGCCGTTGCGGATGTTGTTCGGCAAATCGTGCGATCGAGGCATGGCTGCGCCTGGCATGCAGGGCCAGCATCAGGTCGGTGCTGCGGCCATCCCATTGTTCGGCAATGCTGACGCGATGGCCCAGTTCGCGCAGCAGGCCGGCCCAGCGCACGGCCGTGTTGCGGTTGCCGTAGCGCGAAGTGGCCGCAGCCGGCGTGATCAGGGTGATTTTCATGATGCGAGGCGCTCTTTGTGCGGATAAACTGCCGCGGGAACTATAACAAACCAGGTCGTCAGCTTGTCACAACCTTACGATGCTCAGCGCGCATCAGCGCCACTGCCGCAGATTCTCGCCA
This sequence comes from Betaproteobacteria bacterium Ga0077527, assembly GCA_001464815.1. Classification (GTDB taxonomy): domain Bacteria; phylum Pseudomonadota; class Gammaproteobacteria; order Burkholderiales; family SG8-41. Next base: position 150,190 of record LNDW01000005.1, read on the forward strand.
TGCTTGACGCCGCGCGACAGCGCACGCTGGGCCTGATTGCGGATTTGCAGCCATCGCAGTGGCTGGGGCCGCAGTTGGCCATTCTCAATCCGCCATTGTGGGAACTGGGGCATCTGGGCTGGTTCGAGGAATTCTGGTGCCTTCGTTGCGGAAGTCTTCAGGTGGAGAGTGTACTGGATCAGGCCGACCGGCTTTATGACTCGGCACGGGTCGCCCATGACAGCCGCTGGTCGTTGCCGCTGCCCGATCCGGATGCGACCCTGCGTTATCTCGATCAAGTACGCAGTCGCGTCATTTCCGCACTGGCTGTCAGGCCGGGGATCGCTTATTTCGGCCAGCTCAGCGCGTTACACGAGGAGATGCATGCCGAAGCGCTGACTTATTCCCGGCAGACACTGGCTTATCCGGCGCCGGCGACTGTCAGCCCAGCCTGCATGGGCGGGCCATGGCCCGGCGACGCAGAGGTGCAGGGTGGCTGTTTTCGCCTTGGCGCCGAGCCGCGCGGCGGTTTTGTATTTGACAACGAAAAATATGCGCATGACATCGATGTGCGCGATTTCCGTATCGCCAGGGCGCCGGTCAGCAATGAAGGTTTTGCCGAATTTGTCGAAGCCGGTGGTTATCGCCGGCGCGAATGGTGGAGTGATGACGGCTGGCGCTGGCGCGAAAGTGCCGCAGCCGGAATGCCGCGTTACTGGCAACACATTGATGGCCGCTGGCACTGGCATTGTTATGACCGCGTGGAGCCCTTGCCGCCGCATCATCCGGTGATCCATGTCAACTGGTACGAGGCCGAGGCCTGGTGCTGTTGGGCCGGCCGGCGCCTGCCGACGGAAGCGGAATGGGAATACGCTGCGGCTACCGTACCTGGCATGCCCGGCCTGAAACGCCGCCATCCCTGGGGCGAAGATGCGCCCTCCTCGGAACGGGCGAATCTCTACGGCACGGTTGGCCGCTGTCTGCCTGTCGATGCCTGTGCGGCGGGCGACAGTGCCTGGGGGCTGCGCCAGATGACCGGCAATGTCTGGGAATGGACGGCCGACTGGTTTCAGCCTTATCCAGGGTTTGTCCGCGATCCCTATGCCGAGTATTCGGAACCCTGGTTTGGCAGCCACAAAGTGCTGCGCGGCGGCTGTCACGCCACGCGCGATACACTGATCCGCAATACCTGGCGCAATTTTTATACGCCCGACCGCAACGACGTGTTCGCCGGCTTTCGCAGCTGCGCGATATAACCGGACATCATGAAAGTCATTACTTCAGCCGACAACGTGCGTTTCCGCAACCTGCTCAAGCTTGCGCAGTCTTCACGCGAGCGTAAACACTCCGGACTGTCGCTGCTCGACGGTGTGCATCTGGTGGAGGCCTATCAGCGTCATCTCGGCCGGCCGGATGAACTGGTGGTCACCCGCAGCGGGCTCGACAGTTCCGAGGTGCAGTCGCTGATTTCGGCGGCTGGTGGCGATGCCCTGATTCTGGCAGACGGGCTGTTCCGCCAGCTGTCATCCGTGGCGACACCAACCGGCATCATTGCCGTGGTGCCGACGCCGCGTGTCGTGATGCCGGAACGACTGGCTGGCGCCAGTGTGTGGCTTGAGGACATTCAGGATCCGGGCAATCTGGGCTCCATCCTGCGCTCCGCATCTGCGGCGGGTATCACCACGATTTGCCTGTCAATGCGGTCGGTTCACGCCTGGTCGCCGCGGGTGCTGCGTGCCGGCATGGGTGCACATTTTGCATTGCAGATCATCGAAGGCCTTGATCTGGTCGAACTGGCGGATCGCTACGATGGCCGTCTGGTGGCTACCGGGCTGAATGCCAAAAAAACGGTCTATGACACCGACCTTCGTGGTGATGTGGCCTTGCTCTTTGGCAACGAAGGTGCGGGACTGTCGGCCGCGCTGGGCGCAAAGGCGCAACTCGAAGTCTGCATCCCGATGCCTGGTGTCGCCGAGTCGCTGAATGTCGGCGCTGCAGCGGCCATCTGTCTGTTCGAGCGGGTGCGCCAACTCCGCGCTCAGTAGATGCGCCGCTCCAGTTTTGCTTCCTGGAGTATGGTGGTGGCCAGTTCCTCGACCGATTTGCTGGTGGCGTCGAGATATGGAATGCCTTCCTGGCGCATCAGTGCCTCAGCCTCGCGGATTTCGAATTCGCAGTTGCTCAGCGTGGCGTATTTGCTGCCAGGGCGGCGCTCATTGCGGATCTGCTGCAAACGGGCGGGGCGGATGGTCAGGCCGTAGAGCCGGCCGCGCAGCGACTTGATCTGCGCGGGCAACTGCATCGAGCTGAAATCCTCGGGAATCAACGGGTAATTCGCGGCACGGATGCCGAATTGCATGGCGAGATAGAGGCAGGTTGGCGTCTTGCCGCAGCGGGAGACTCCGACCAGGATGATATCGGCCTCGGTTAATTCCCGTTTTGACACGCCATCGTCATGGGACAGCGCGTAGTTCACCGCCTCGATACGGTGGTGGTAGTTGGCGAAATCGTTGACGCTGTGCGAGCGGCCGACGGTATGGGAGGCTTTGGTGCCCAGTTCGCGTTCCAGCGGTTCGATGAATATCTCAAAGGAATCAAGGAACAAGGCGTTAGCCTTGGAGACAATTCCGGAAATTTCGGTATTGACCAGGGTGCTGATCACGATCGGCCGGACGCCATCCGTCTGGGCTGTGGAATTGACCTGGCGAACGAACTCCCGTGCCTTGTCTGGGGAATCAATGAAGGGCACGGTGATTTCACGCAGCCGTACTCCGTCAAACTGGGTAAGCAGGCTGTGGCCGAGCATCTCGGCGGTAATGCCGGTGCGGTCGGAGACAAAAAAGGCGGTGCGTTGAGGGCTCATGCTCGGAACCGGAATGTGGATTCGGTAAAATAACGGCTTTTGATGCAGCACACAATGTGGTGCATCTTGCGGCACACAACGGCGGGAGCGGCGGCATGAGCGGCAAGGAACTGGTGGTGGCACTCGGCGCGCTGCGCATGAGTGACGTGGGTCGGGTCGGCGGCAAGAATGCCTCGCTGGGCGAAATGATCAGCCAGCTCTCCGGTGCAGGTGTGCGTGTGCCCGGCGGATTTGCCACCACTTCCGATGCTTTCCGGCTGTTTCTGGCCGAAAACGGCCTCGCCGCCAAAATCTCCAAGCGCCTCGCCGGCCTCAATGCCGACGACGTCAACGCGCTGACCGCGGCCGGACGCGAAATCCGTGACTCGATCATCGCCCAGCCTTTCAGTGGGGAATTCCGCCTGGCGATCGAATCCGCCTACAACCAGCTCGTCGCCGACTCGGGTGCGGATGTGACCTTTGCGGTGCGTTCCTCGGCCACCGCGGAAGATCTGCCTGACGCCTCGTTTGCCGGCCAGCAGGAGACCTACCTCAACGTACACGGCCTAGACAACCTGCTCGAAGCGATCAAGCATGTGTTCGCCTCGCTCTACAACGATCGCGCGATTTCCTACCGCGTACACAAGGGCTATACCCACGACGAAGTTGCATTGTCAGCGGCGGTGCAGCGCATGGTGCGCAGCGACAAGGGTGCCAGCGGCGTGATGTTCACCCTCGATACCGAATCCGGCTTCGACCAGGTGGTGTTCATCACCTCGGCCTATGGCCTGGGTGAAACCGTGGTTCAGGGGCAGGTCAATCCCGACGAGTTTTACGTCTACAAGCGCGGGCTGAAGGAGGGCAGGAGCGCCATCCTGCGCCGCGGACTGGGCTCCAAGGCGCTGCGCATGGTGTTCACCGACAGCCGCCAGGCCGGCAAGTCGGTGCAGACCATCGAGGTGCCGGAGGCCGAGCGCCGCAAATTCTCGATCAGTGATGACGAGGTGATGGAGCTGTCGCGTTACGCGATGATCATCGAGGCGCACTACAAGCGGCCGATGGACATTGAATGGGGCCGCGATGGCAATGACGGCAAGCTCTACATCCTGCAGGCGCGACCGGAAACGGTGAAGGCCAGCGAGAAGGTAGACACCCTGCGCCGCTACCGCCTGAAGGAGCGTTCCGAGGTGCTGACCACCGGTCGCGCCATCGGCCAGCGCATCGGCAGCGGACCGGTGCGGCTGATCAAGAGCGCCGCCGAGATGGACAGCGTCAAACCCGGCGATGTGCTGGTCACCGACATGACCGATCCGGACTGGGAGCCGGTGATGAAGCGTGCGGCGGCGATTGTCACCAATCGCGGCGGCCGTACCTGCCATGCCGCGATCATCGCCCGCGAGCTGGGCATACCGGCGGTGGTTGGCTGTGGTGATGCCACCGACCTGCTGAAGGATGGCAAACCGGTCACCGTGTCCTGTGCAGAGGGCGATACCGGATTCGTATACCGCGGCGAGCTGCAGACCGAGATCATCGACCTGTCACTGTCGAGCATGCCCAAGTCACCGGTGAAGATCACCATGAATGTCGGCAATCCCGAGCTGGCTTTCGAATTCCAGCGGCTGCCCAACGAGGGCGTCGGGCTGGCGCGGCTGGAGTTCATCATCGCGCGCATGATTGGCGTGCACCCGAAGGCGGTGCTGGCCTATCCCGACCTCAGTGCCGACCTCAAGCTGGCGGTGGAGGAGCACAGTGCCGGCTACGCCGATCCAGTGACCTTCTACGTTGACAAGTTGACCGAAGGCGTGGCGACGCTGGGCGCCGCGTTCTGGCCCAAGCCGGTGATTGTCCGCCTGTCGGATTTCAAGTCGAACGAGTACTCCAGCCTCACCGGCGGTTCGCGTTACGAGCCGCATGAGGAAAACCCGATGCTGGGTTTCCGCGGCGCCTCACGTTACGTGTCGCAGTCCTTCCGCGACTGTTTCGAGCTGGAATGCCGTGCGATGAAAAAGGTGCGCGATGAAATGGGGCTCACCAATGTCGAGATCATGGTGCCTTTCATCCGCACCGTGGATGAGGCCAAGCGGGTGCTGGAACTGCTTGCCGCGAACGGACTGGAGCGCGGCAAGAACGGCCTGCGCATCGTGATGATGTGCGAGATTCCCTCGAACGCGATTCTTGCCGACCAGTTCCTCGAGCATTTCGACGGTTTCTCGATCGGCTCCAATGACATGACGCAGATGACGCTGGCGCTGGACCGCGACTCGGGCATCATCGCCGATGCCTTCGACGAGCGAGACCCGGCGGTGAAATACATGCTGCATCTCGCGATCAAGGCCTGCCGCAAGGCCGGCAAGTATGTCGGCATCTGCGGCCAGGGACCTTCGGATCATCCCGACCTCGCCGAGTGGCTGGTCGAGGAGGGTATCGAGAGCCTGTCGCTGAATCCTGACACCGTCGTTGAAACCTGGCTCTATCTGGCGAAGAAGGCCAAGCCTGCGTGATTGGATTGCCGCGTGAATTGGGTTAAAATGGGAAAACATTGGTACTCATGAGATGACTCAATACATCTTTGTCACTGGTGGTGTAGTTTCCTCCCTTGGCAAAGGCATCGCCGCCGCCTCCCTCGCAGCGATACTTGAATCCCGCGGCATCCGGGTCTCGATGCTCAAACTGGATCCCTACATCAATGTGGATCCGGGGACGATGAGTCCCTTCCAGCATGGTGAAGTGTTCGTCACCGAAGACGGTGCCGAAACCGATCTTGACCTTGGTCATTATGAGCGCTTCATCAATGCGCGCATGGCCAAGCGCAACAACTTCACCACCGGCCAGATCTACGAAAGCGTGATCAAGAAGGAGCGCCGCGGCGACTACCTCGGCGGCACGGTGCAGGTCATTCCGCACATCACCGACGAGATCAAGCAGTTCATCCGCCGCGGTGCGGGTGACGCCGAAATCGCGCTGATTGAGGTGGGTGGCACCGTGGGTGACATCGAGTCGCTGCCTTTCCTCGAAGCCATCCGCCAGATGGGCATCGAGGTCGGCCGCAACAACGCGTGTTTCATCCACCTGACGCTGGTGCCGTACATTGCCTCGGCCGGTGAAATCAAGACCAAGCCGACCCAGCATTCGGTCAAGGAGCTGCGCGAAATCGGCATCCAGCCAGATGTGCTGCTGTGCCGCGCCGACCGGCCGCTTCCCGAAGGTGAAAGACGCAAGATTGCGCTTTTCACCAATGTCGAAGTCGGTGCGGTGATTTCGGCGGTGGATGTCGACAGCATCTACAAGATTCCGTCGATGCTGCACGAACAGAGCCTCGACACCATAGTCTGCAACAAGCTCGGTATCAATCCGCCGCCCGCCGATCTCGGCAGCTGGGACCGTGTGGTGTCGGCGCTGGAGAATCCGCAGCACGAAGTCAGTATCGCGCTGGTTGGCAAGTATGTTGATCTCACCGAATCCTACAAGTCGCTGTCGGAGGCGCTGGTCCACGCCGGCGTACACACCGGTTCGAAGATCAATATCCATTACGTCGATTCCGAGAGCATCGAGAAAAACGGTATCGGCTGCCTGGAAGGCATGGATGCGATCCTGGTGCCCGGCGGTTTCGGCAAGCGCGGCGTCGAGGGCAAGATCGCGGCAATCCGCCACGCCCGTGAGCAGGGCATACCCTATCTCGGCATCTGCCTCGGCATGCAGCTCGCGGTGATTGAATACGCACGCGACCTGGCGGGGTTGAAGGGCGCGCACAGCACCGAATTCGATCCTGATACGCCGCATCCGGTGGTTGCGCTTATCACTGAATGGCAGGACAGTGATGGCCGTGTCGAACGCCGTGACGCGTCCTCCGATCTTGGCGGCACCATGCGGCTCGGCGGACAGGAATGCCAGCTCAAGGCCGGTTCCCTGGCGCGCAGCATTTATGGCGCCGACCGCATCACCGAGCGCCATCGTCACCGTTACGAGGTCAACAACCATTACCTGCAGCGCCTGCAGGACGCGGGCCTCAGCGTCAGCGGCCGGTCGCTTACCGGCGACCTGTGCGAGATGGTCGAGATTCCCGGGCATCCGTGGTTTGTCGGCGTGCAGTTCCATCCGGAATTCACATCGACCCCGCGGGCCGGTCATCCCCTGTTCAAATCCTTTGTTGAAGCTGCGCTGAAAAACGCCGCCGCCAGGAAGCCGGCCGGACGTGCGGCGCGGGCTACGGCGACGAGCTGAGCGCGGCCGGAGCCCTTGATGAAACTCTGCGGATTCGAAGCCGGCCTTGACCGGCCGATGTTCCTGATCGCCGGTCCTGACACCCTCGAGAGCGAGCAGATGTGCCTGGATGTGGCAGGGCACCTGAAGGAAAAGACCGCGAAGCTCGGCATGCCCTATGTGTTCAAGGGCTCCTTCGACAAGGCCAACCGCACCTCAGGCAAAAGCTATCGCGGTCCAGGTATCGAAGAGGGCCTGCGCATGCTCGAGTCGATCAAGCGCCAGATTGGCGTGCCGGTGCTGACCGATGTGCATGAAGATACGCCACTGGCTGAAGTGGCGGCGGTGGTGGACGTGATCCAGACCCCTGCCTTTCTCTGCCGCCAGACCAATTTCATCCGCAGCGTGGCCAGCCAGCACAAGCCGGTGAACATCAAGAAAGGCCAGTTCCTGTCCCCCTGGGAAATGGCCAATGTGGTCGAAAAGGCGCGCAGCACCGGCAACCAGCAGATCATGGTCTGCGAGCGTGGTTTCAGCTTCGGCTACAACAACCTGGTGGTCGACATGCGCGGCCTTGCGGTGATGCGCGGCACCGGTTGTCCGGTGGTGTTTGACGCCACACATTCGGTGCAACTGCCCGGCGGACAGGGCGGTTCCAGCGGCGGCCAGCGCGAACACATCCCGGTACTGGCGCGTGCGGCAGTGGCCGCCGGCGTCTCCGGCGTGTTCATGGAAACCCACCCCAAACCCGACGAAGCCCTCTGCGATGGTCCGAATTCCTGGCCGCTGGCGCTGATGGGCGAACTTCTCGACACACTCCATGCCCTCGATGCCACGGTCAAAGGCCGGCGCTTCGTGGAGCAGCAGGTGTAAGAAACCATGAGGAAAACGCCATGAGCGCAATTGTTGATGTCATCGGCAGGGAAATTCTCGACTCGCGCGGCAATCCGACGGTGGAAGCCGACGTGCTGCTTGAATCCGGCGTACTGGGCCGCGCCGCGGTGCCTTCCGGCGCCTCCACCGGCAGCCGCGAGGCGATCGAGCTGCGCGACGGCGACAAGGCGCGTTATCTCGGCAAGGGGGTGCTGCAGGCCGTGGAAAACGTCAACACCGAAATCTGCGAGGCGGTGATCGGCGTTGATGCCACCGAACAGGCTTTTGTCGACCAGACACTGCTCGACCTCGACGGCACCGAAAACAAGTCGCGCCTGGGCGCCAATGCCATGCTTGCAGTGTCGATGGCGGTGGCGCGCGCCGCTGCCGACGAGTCCGGACTGCCGCTGCACCGCTATCTGGGCGGTGCCGGTGCGATGGCGATGCCGGTGCCGATGATGAACGTGATCAACGGCGGCGCACATGCCGACAACGGCCTCGACATGCAGGAATTCATGATCGTGCCGGTCGGCTCGCAGTCCTTCCGCGAAGCCCTGCGCTGCGGTGCCGAGGTATTCCATGCATTGCGTGGCATCCTGACTGACAAAGGGCTCGCCACCGCAGTGGGTGACGAGGGCGGCTTTGCGCCGCGTCTGGGCAAGCATGAGCTGGCAATCCAGACCATCCTGCAGGCGATCGAGGCCGCGGGCTACCGTCCGGGCGAAGATGTTGCGCTGGCACTCGACTGCGCGAGTTCCGAATTTTTCGAGGATGGTGAATACACCCTGCGCTCCGAGGGACTGTCGCTGAAGGCGCCCGAGTTTGCCGATTACCTCGCAGCCTGGGTCGACAAATATCCGATCATCAGCATCGAGGACGGCATGGCCGAAAACGACTGGGATGGCTGGAAGGTGCTGACCGACAGGCTGGGCAGCCGTGTGCAGCTGGTGGGCGATGACCTGTTTGTCACCAACACGCAGTATCTGAAACGCGGCATCGAGCAGGGCATTGCCAATTCGATCCTGATCAAGGTCAACCAGATCGGCACGCTGACCGAAACCCTGTCGGCCATCGAAATGGCGAAACGTGCGCGCTACACCGCGGTGATTTCGCACCGTTCCGGCGAAACGGAAGACACCACCATTGCCGACATCGCGGTGGCAACCAACGCACTGCAGATCAAGACCGGCTCGCTGTCGCGCACCGACCGTCTGGCGAAATACAATCAGCTGCTGCGTATTGAGGAGGATCTCGGCGATACCGCGAGTTATCCCGGCCGTGGTGCGTTTTACCAGTTGCCCTGAACACCGGCGCCGCGGCCGCGGCGACCGCCTATGCGCCTGTTGACCCTGGCTCTTGCTGCATTGCTGCTGCTGATCCAGTACCCGCTGTGGCTGGGCAAGGGCGGCATTCTTCGGGTATGGGAAATGGAGCGCCAGATAGAGGCGCAGAAGCAGGTCAACGACAAACTGCAGTCGCGCAACAGCGCGCTCGATGCCGAAGTTCGCGACCTGAAGCAGGGTCTGGAGGCGATCGAGGAGCGCGCTCGCAATGAACTGGGCATGATCCGCAAGGACGAGATTTTCTTTCAGGTGATTGACCCCTCGGCAAAAATCGAGGCCCCCGCCACAAAAAAATGATGACGGAACGATGAGTGCAAAACTGATCGACGGCGCCGCATTGGCTAAACAACTGCTCGCCGAGCTGGGTGAACGAGTTGCCGCGCTGCGTGCCCGTGGCTGCCAGCCGGGGCTTGCGGTGGTGCTGGTCGGGGACAACCCGGCCTCTGCGGTCTATGTACGCAGCAAGCAGCGCGCCTGTGAGGCCGCCGGCCTTAACGGCAGGGACATCCGCCTGCCGGCCACGCTAGCGCAGGATGAACTGGTGGCGGTGATTGACCGGCTCAATGCCGATGCCGCGGTGCACGGTATCCTGGTGCAATTGCCCTTGCCACCGCACATTGATGCGGCCAGGGTGCTGCAGCGGATCGCCTTCGCCAAGGATGTCGATGGTTTTAACTGGCGCAACCTCGGTGCACTGGTTGATGGACACCCGACACTGGTGCCGTGCACACCTGCGGGCAGCATGCTGCTGCTTGAGCGTTCCGGCGTGCCTATTGCCGGCAAACACGCGGTGGTGCTTGGCCGCAGCACCATTGTCGGCAAGCCGGCGGCACTGCTGCTGATCGAACGCCACGCCACGGTGACCCTTTGTCATTCTCGTACGCCCGACCTCACTGTCCATACCCGTGCAGCCGACATCCTGATCTGCGCGGTGGGCCGGCCGCGGATGGTTACTGCGGACATGGTCAAGCCGGGTGCGGCGGTGATCGATGTCGGCATCAATCGGCTGCCCGACGGCAAACTCTGCGGTGATGTCGATTTTGAGGCTGTTGCAGAGAAGGCAGGCTGGATCACACCGGTGCCGGGCGGTGTCGGCCCGATGACGGTGGCGATGGTGGTCAGCAATGCAGTGGCTGCTGCGGAGAAGTCCCTGGCCGCGCTTTGAGCCTGCCAAATGCCCTGCAGCGCACTGCAACGGTGCGCCTGGTTTTTGCCTTCCTCGATCTAATTTTCTTAACTTATTGTTTTTAAACAATAATTTATTGCGGTTGATTGGCACGGCTCCTGCATGGTCTGGAATGGAGAGTTTAGAGCTCAAGCCATGGACCGCAGTGCCCGCAGCAGCAGCATCGACACCCGCCGGGTCACCCTGCATCAGCAGGTGTTTGACGCGCTGCGTGAACGCATCCTCGCAGGCGATTTCATCCCGCATCAGCAACTGCCCAGCGAATCCTGCCTGATGCGTGATTTCGGCGTCAGCCGCGTCACCGTGCGCCAGGCTTTGAAAGACCTTGGCAACGAAGGCCTGATTTACAGCCACCAGGGCAAGGGTTCATTTGTCAGTGCGCCACGTGCCACCTACAACCTGAGCGCGCTGCTCGGTTTTCACGAGGCGATGCAGGGCAAACCCTTTGTTGCCAATTCAAAAGTGCTCTCCACGGAAGAAGTCACGGCCTCGCGCGAGGTGGCGCAGGCACTGCACCTGCGCAAGGGTGATCCGGCGCTCGAGGTGCGCCGTGTACGCTGCCTGAACGCGCGTCCGGTATCGGTGGAGGTCAGTTATTTCCCGGTGGACATCGGCGCGCGGCTGCGTGGCCAGGACCTGAGCCAGGACATTTTCCCGATGCTCGAGCAGCGTGGTGTCGGACTCGGGCGTTCGCGCTTGTGGATCGAAGCCCGGCCCTGCCCATCACAGGTCGCCGCCGATCTCGAGCTTGAGGCCGGCATGCCGATCCTGCAATTGACGCGCCTGACCTTCAGCGCCCTGGAGCGCCCGATCGACTTCGAGCACCTCTACTGCCGCGGTGATGCCTATCAGTACAAGGTTGAGCTGCGCCGCCATCCCTACTGAAGACGCGCCAAAGCGGTGCGATTGTCACCTCCGTGCACCCGCAAGGCGCGGCGCAGTTAATACAAGTTGTTTTGCCGGATAGTCCCCTGGGCCAGCGCGTTCCGGGCTCAGCCTTTGGGCATTCCTTCCGTTGGTATCCGCTTGTATCGTGGCACGCCGGTTGCTGTAGGGAGGGTGAACCCGCGGCGGGCCGCCAGCGCGGACGCCGCCCCCAACAGCAAACGGAGAAACGATGAACATACCCGAGCCCCTGATCATGGAGACCGACATCCTGGTGGTCGGCGGCGGCACGGCCGGGCCGATGGCCGCGGTCAAGGCCAAGGAAAAGAACCCGAAGCTTCGGGTAATGCTGCTCGAAAAGGCCAACGTCAAACGCAGCGGCGCGATCTCGATGGGCATGGACGGCCTCAACAACGCGGTGATCCCGGGCCACGCCACGCCCGAGCAATACACCAAGGAAATCACCATCGCCAACGACGGCATCGTCAACCAGAAAACCGTCTACGCCTACGCCAGCAACAGTTATAAAACGATACAGGAGCTCGATCGCTGGGGCGTCAAGTTCGAGAAGGACGAGACCGGCGATTATGCGATGCGCAAGGTGCATCACCTTGGCACCTATGTGCTGCCGATGCCCGAAGGGCATCACATGAAAAAAATTCTCTACCGGCAGCTCAAGCGCACCCGCGTCGATGTCGTCAACCGCGTGATCGGCACCCGCATCATCACCGACAAGCAGGGACGTGCCGCCGGGCTGATGGGATTTGACTGCCGCACCGGCCAGTTCACGGTGATTCGTGCCAGGGCGGTGATCCTGTGTTGCGGGGCGGCGGGGCGCATCGGCCTGCCTTCCTCGGGCTATCTGTTCGGCACCTACGAGAACCCGACCAACGCCGGCGACGGTTACGCGATGGCCTATCACGCCGGTGCCGAGCTGGCGAACCTCGAGTGTTTCCAGATCAACCCGCTGATCAAGGATTACAACGGACCGGCCTGTGCCTATGTCACCGGCCCCTTCGGCGGTTACACCGCCAATTCCCATGGCGAACGCTTCATTGAATGTGATTACTGGAGCGGCCAGATGATGTGGGAGTTCTACAACGAGCTGCAGAGCGGCAAGGGCCCGGTGTTCCTCAAGCTCGACCACCTCGCCGAAGAAACCATTTCCAACATCGAAGTCATCCTGCACACCAACGAGCGGCCCAGCCGCGGCCGCTTCCACGATGGCCGCGGCACCAACTACCGCCAGAAGATGATCGAGATGCACATCTCGGAAATCGGTTTCTGCAGCGGCCACAGCGCCTCCGGCGTGTGGGTCAACGAAAAGGCCGAAACCACGGTGCCCGGACTGTATGCCGCCGGCGACATGGCCAGCGTGCCGCACAACTACATGCTCGGCGCCTTCACCTACGGCTGGTTTGCCGGTGAAAACGCCGCCCAGTACTGCGCCGACACCGCCGCCGGCGAGGTTGATGAAGCGCAGATTGCCGCAGAGCGGGCGAGGGTGATGGCACCGCTGAATCGCAGCAACGGCATTCCCCCCAGTCAGCTCGAATACAAGCTGCGGCGCATGGTCAACGACTACCTGCAGCCGCCCAAGGTCACGCGCAAGATGGAACTGGGGCTGGAGCGCTTCGCCGAAATCGGCGAAGACATCCGCCATATGACTGCCGCCGATCCCCACGAACTGATGCGGGCGATGGAGGTCCAGCATATTCATGACTGCGCCAACATGGCGGCGCATGCCTCGCTGTTCCGCACCGAAAGCCGCTGGGGCCTCTACCACTACCGCGCTGATTTTCCGGAGCGCAACGACGAGGAGTGGTTCACCCACTGCCATCTGCGCAAATCCGCCGCCGGCGCCATGGAAAGCATCAAGCGCCCGGTCGAACCTTACATCCTGCCCCTCGACGACGAGGAAAAAACCGCCTACCAGCGGCTGCGTGTCGTCAAGGAAGCGGTCAACGTCTGAGAGGAGCCGTCATGACTTACGCCATACAGCGCACCACCGTTCCGGTCATTGTTGATGAGGAAAAATGCATTGCCCAAAAGGGCTGCACCGTCTGCGTCGATGTCTGCCCGCTGGACCTGCTCGCCATCGACATGCTCAAGGGCAAGGCCTACATGAAATACGACGAATGCTGGTACTGCATGCCCTGCGAGAAGGACTGCCCGACTGGTGCGGTGCACGTCGACATTCCCTACCTGCTGCGCTGAACGGAGAGCGGACGATGAGCACTTTTCAGGCTGCTGAATCAATGCCCGGTGATCTTCAGGCGCGTCTTGCCGATCCAGACGCCGAAGTGCGGCGCATCGCGGTGATGGAGCTGCCGTACAGCGATGAGGATGACATCCTGCCGCTGCTGCTGAGGGCACTGGCGGATGAGGATGCCGTGGTCCGTGCCGAAGCGGCCAAGGCGGTGGAAGGTTTCGAGGAACCCGAGGCGGTGACCGCGCTGCTGGGCCTGCTGCATGACCCTGCCGAAGAAACACGCCGCGCCGCCGCGGACACGCTGTCGGAGCTGAAGGACGACAGCAACGGCAACCTGCTGCTGCAGGCCGTGGCCGACAGCGATCCATTCGTACAAGCCGCCGTGTTCCGCGCGCTGCGGCCACTGCGCGTTGCCGGCAGCCTGGCGCCGGCGCTGTCCGGTCTTGACCATCCTTCGCCGCAGGTGCGGCGTGAAGCCACTGGTGTGCTGGGTTATCTGAAACATGCCGGATCTCTTGGACCGCTGACCCGTGTCGCGATGAACGATCCCGATCCTGAAGTCCGGCGTATTGCCGTCGGTGCCCTGGGCTTTGCCACCGATGTCGAAGTGCTGCCGGCTCTGACCCATGCGCTGGACGACAGCTCATGGCAGGTGCGCGAAGAGGCCGCGGGCACGCTGGGCAAGCTGAAACTCAGCGGCGCCGTCGATCACCTGATCGCGGTGATGGGTGACCGTTACTGGCAGGTGCGGGTGCGTGCCGCACGCAGCCTGGGACGTTTGAAAGCCGTAACCGCGCTCGAAGTGCTGGCCGCGGCACTGACCCACGAAATCAGCAATCTACGCAAGGAAGCGGTGATCGCGCTGGGCGAGATCGGAGACCTGCGTGCGATTCCCGCCCTCGAGACTGCATTAAAAGACCCTGATCCGGATGTGCGCAAGCTGACCCAACTCGCGCTGAAGCAGATCCAGTCATTGAATGTTCCCAAATGAGCGTTCGCGAATGAATCTTCCTCAATGAACGTCAAGCCGAGAAGCTGACATGGCCTATATCGTCACCGAATCCTGCGTCAACTGCCGCTACACCGATTGTGTCGAGGTTTGTCCGGTGGACTGTTTCCACGTCGGGCCGAACTTCCTGGTGATCGACCCCGCGGGCTGCATCGACTGCACGCTGTGTGTTGACGAGTGTCCGGTGGAAGCGATCTGCGAAGCCTCCGAGGTGCCGGAAGGGCAGGAGCATTTTATTGAACTCAACGCCAAATATGCCGCGCTGTGGCCGGTGATCACGGACAAGCGTGATCCCCTGCCCACCGCCGAGGAGTGGGCGCAGGTGCCGCACAAGCTTGCCGAACTGAAAGAGGCCTGAGGCGATCAGCAAAGGGAAAAAAGCAAAAAGCAGGAGGCGTGAAGCGGATACGGCTGAACGGAGAGTAAAGGCGGTAGATGAATCATGCGTGCGGACGGAACACTTTATCCAACTTTGACCGGGGAACTGCAATGAACACACTCAGCATCGGGAATTCGGGGCCAGCAATGCGCAAACAAAAGCTGCGCTGGTTGCATGCCACCGTGATCTTCTGCGCCGCGCTGGCGTTTATCTCCGGTGGCAAGGCGCATGCGCAAAAGGAACTGCTCGTCGGCATCGGCACGCAGAACACCACCACCAACACGGTGACCGGCGGAATTGTCATCAAGGAGCTGGGACTGCTCGAGAAACATCTGCCAAAAACCGGCATCTACAAGGATCTGAAAATCAAGATTGACTGGCAGAACTTCACTTCCGGGCCACCGATCACCAACGGCATGATGGCCGACAAGATCCACATCGGCATGATGGGTGACTATCCGCTGCTGGTGAATGGCGCAACCGGCCAGAACACGCGCAACGAAACCCAGTTGATCGCGATCATTGCCTACAACGCACTGGGCGGCGGCAACGGTCTGGTCGTACACAAGGATTCACCGTATTTCGAACTCGCTGACCTGAAAGGGAAAAATGTATCAGTCCCGTTCGGTTCTGCAGCCCACGGCACGCTGCTGCAGGCGATGCAGTCGCGCGGCTGGCCGGAAAATTTCTGGAATCTGTCGAGCCAGTCGCCTGAAGTCGGCATGACCAACCTGCAGGAAAAACGCATCGACGGTCACGCCAACTTCGTGCCGTTCATGGAGTTGATGCCCTTCCGCGGCTTCGCGCGCAAGATCTTTGACGGCGCCGAGACCAAGATCCCGACCTTTCACGGCGTGGTGGTGCGCAAGGATTTCGGCCAGAACCACCCGGATATCGTCGTTGCCTACATCAAGGCGCTGATGGAAGCCAATGACTGGGTGCGCAAGAATCCCAAGCTTGCTGCAGAGAAAATTGCCGAATGGACCAAAATCGACAAGGAAGTGGTGTACGCCTTCCTCGGACCCGGCGGCATCCATACCCTGGATCCGACGATCAAGACCAAATGGCTGGACACCATCAAGATCGCTCATGGCGTGCTCGCCAAACAGGGCCGGATCAAGGACTTCAACGAGCGCGCCTGGGTCAACGACATCTGGGTGCGCCAGACTTTCCGGGAACGTGGCCTGGATTACGACAAGCAGCAGGCCCTGTTCACCAACTACGAGATAACCGGCAAGGATCCGGTGTGCAACACCACGATCAGCAAGCCGAAGGAGGCGGGGCAGATCTGGATTGCGGGCGGCGACATTGTCAGCTTCAGCTCGCCGGCCTGCACGCTGGCAGGCGTCAAAAAATACCGGGCCGAGGGCAAAAAGCTTGGCGCGGTGTACCTGACCGACCAGTCTCTTGGTCTGCGCCTGTTTGCCGACAAGGCGTTTTACGCGATCGGCGGCAAGGATCCGAAAAAGCCGCAGGTGGTGCCTTTCCTGTTGAAAAAGGATGCCGAGGCTCATGCCACCAAGATTGGCGGCAAGCTCGGCAGTTTTGACGAGGCGGTTGCGGCGGTCGGAGGCGCCTGATCCATGCATGCGCTGAAGCAGCCGGCGGCCGAAGCCGAACCTGCAGTGCCACCGCCGGGTGTGATACCGCATCCGGCGGCGGTAAGGTCGGTGCCGGCCAGGGGCGCGGCAGCTGTGCCAGCAGCAGCCAGACAATGGCGCAACACCCAGTTGCGCGGCCGCTTGATCAGCGCGCTGCTGTGGCTGGTCTCGCTGTCGGTGCTGTTCGCGGTCTGGTATTTCGGCACCAAATACCGTGTTGATTTCTATATCCGTTTCACCAATATTCCGGCGCCTGGTGATGTGTTCGACAAGCTGCTCGAGGTCAACCGCTCGGAAAAATTCATCACCAACGTCGGCATCAGCGTGCGTCGCATCCTGTCTGGCTTCGGCATCGCGATCCTGATCGCGGTGCCGCTGGGGCTGCTGATCGGGCGTTACCGCACGGTTCGTGATCTGTTGATGCCGATTGCCGAGGTGCTGCGCCCCATCCCGGCGATTGCCTGGGTGCCGATGTCGATCATGCTGTGGCCGACCAACGAGGTCAGCATCATCTACATCACTTTTCTTGGTTCGTTTTTCCCGATACTTCTCAACACCATACACGGCGTTACCGGCTTTGACCCGGTGTTGATCCGCGCCGCGCGCTGTCTCGGCGCCGGCGAGGGCCGTCTGTTCTGGAACGTGATCCTGCCCGGGTCGTTGCCGCACATCTTCACCGGCCTCTCGGTGGGTATGGGTGTGGCCTGGGTATCGCTGATTGCCGCTGAAATGATTTCAGGCCAGTTCGGCGTCGGTTACTTCACCTGGGAAGCCTACTCGCTGGTCAACTACGCCGAGATCGCACTGGGCATGATCACCATCGGTGTGCTCGGCCTCGCCTGCAGCGGCGCCATCCAGATGATCGGTTCGATGCTGATGCCGTGGTCTTCGTACTCTGCCGGGAGGAAGGACTCATGAGCGGGATGGGTGAACAGGGCGAAAGTGGCAGGGGTGCCATAACCATCAGTGACATGGGCGTGGTGTTTAATGCCCGCGGCACCATGGTCGAGGCGGTGAGTTCGGTTGATCTCAAGGTGCAGCCCGGTGAATTCGTGTCGCTGATCGGGCCCTCGGGCTGCGGCAAATCGACATTGCTCAACATCGTGGCCGGCTTCGTCGAGCCAACATCCGGCAGCGTGCTGGTTGACGGCCAGAACATCCGCGGCCCGGGTTCGGACCGCGGGGTGGTTTTCCAGCAGTATTCGTTGTTCCCCTGGCTGTCGGTGCGCAAGAACGTTGAATTCGGCCTGAAAATGAAGGGTATACCCTCATCGCAGCGCGAAACCCAGGCGCGCACGCTGCTCGGTCTGGCGGGATTGCTGGCCTTCGAGAACCACTATCCCGACCAGCTCTCCGGCGGCATGAAGCAGCGCGTCGGCATTGTCCGTGCGCTGGCGACCAGCCCGCAGGTGCTGCTGATGGATGAGCCCTTCGGCGCGCTTGATGCACAGACGCGCACGGTGATGCAGGAAATCCTCACCAACATGTGGCAGCAGTTCCGCATCTCCGTGCTGTTCGTGACGCACGACATCGAAGAATCTATTTTTCTGTCCGACCGCATCTACGTCATGACCGCGCGGCCGGGCCGGATCAAGGCGGAAATCAAGGTTCCGCTGCCGCGTCCGCGCACCCCGGAAATGACCTATACCCCGGAATTCATTGGTCTGGTGCAGCAGATCAAGGGCTTGATCCGCGAGGAATCGCTGGCGGCGATGGGCTCCGAGTTGAAAGAGGGCGGCCTCAGCGGTTTTGGCGTCCAGGTCGGGCCGCAGGGTGTTGGAGAAATGGTGTGAGCCTGATCGCGGGATTGCGGCCCTTGGAACTGCGCAACCACGCCGACGGCCGCTGGCTGGAAATCGAGTGGTCGGACGCGGTGACCGCGGTGATCCCGCATCGTCTGCTGCGTGAGGCCTGCCGCTGCGCCTCATGTCTGGCTGCGACAAGAGCCGGCAATGCGGTGGCGGCGCCTGCCGATGTCAGGCTCGATTCAATCGAGGCTTATGGCCCGAATGCGCTGCGTTTGTTCTTCAGCGATGGCCATGACCGGGGACTGTTTCCCTTCGAATACCTGAGGGCGCTGCCGGTGCGTGGCCGTGAGCGCGCCGATTCAACAGGAAAATGAGTTGGCGAAACCGAGCAGCAGTTCCGGGCTCAGGTAACCGCGGAACAGGCCCCAGGTCAGCACTGTTGCCATCACGGCGAGCACCGTCCAGACCAGCAGTTTGTCGGATATCGAGTTCATCGGCATGCTTTGTTAAGGCCCGATTTTTACTGTCTCATGATTATTGCACGAGGCAGCCCTCGTTATCGCCGCGGGCGCTATGCAAATAACTTTTAGCCAGACCAGTATGGATACCCCCGTTGATATAATCGCGCCTTTGCCCGCAGGCCGTAAAACCGTGAGCACCAACACCATGCCCCCCTTGCTGCCTGGGCTCGCTTTTGAGGACCTGTATCGGCGCGACGGGCTGTTGCGCATCGACACGGCCTTCCTTGAACAACTGGGCCAGACCGACGCCGCGCTGCATCAACGCCTGGCCGCGGCACGTGCCGCTGCCGAACCGCTGGCCGCCAAGGCCGAATCCGAACTGCTGCTGGCACTGGCGCCGCACCTCGAGGATTTTATCGCCCGCCTGTTCGGCATCGAGGCCGAGGTGCGCGAACTCGCCGGCCGCCACCACAAGCTGGCGCCGCTGTACAGCGTCAAGCGCATGTTCGTGCAGCGCAAGGCAATGCACAAATACAAGGGCGATGCCGCGGCGGCCATCGACGGCCTTGGCGTGGCTGCAAAGCTTGAAGCAATGTTCGGCCGAGCCATGGATGAACTGGTGTTCGCCAATCACGTCACCGAGTGGCAGAAGGACGAAGCGGCCAACGCCGATGCGCTGGAGCTGGCCCTGCAATACGCCGCCTGGGCGGCACATACGCCCGCGGGCCGCGCCCGTCATGCCGACGGTGTGCTGTTCAAGTCGCCGCACAAGCTGGATGTGCAGAATCTGGTGCCGTCGCAGCAAAGCACTGCCGCCGGCTACACCGAGCACCGTTTTGATGTATCAAAACTGCGCCGTCGCGAGGGTTTCGCGCTGACTGACACCGGCACCAACCTGACCGGCGCCCTCGACGAAGCCAATTACTGCATCTGGTGCCATGAGCAGGGCAAGGATTCCTGTTCCAAGGGCCTGCTCGAGAAAGGCGCCAGCGGACGTGGCGCACAGTCCTTCAAGAAGTCGCCCTTCGGCATCACGCTGGCGGGTTGCCCGCTCAGTGAAAAAATTTCGGAATTCCACAAGGCGAAGACCGAAGGTGTCGCCGTCGGCGCGCTGGCGATCATCACCATCGACAATCCGATGGCGGCAGCGACCGGCCACCGCATCTGCAACGACTGCATGAAATCCTGCATCTACCAGAAGCAGGAGCCGGTGAACATTCCGCAGGCCGAGACCCGCACGCTGAAGGATGTGCTGGAGTTGCCCTGGGGCTTCGAGATTTACAGCCTGCTCACGCGCTGGAATCCGCTCAACCTGCGCCAGCCGTACCCGAAGGCGCCCAGCGGCAAACGTGTGCTGGTTGCCGGCATGGGCCCGGCCGGTTTTTCGCTGGCGCATTTCCTGATGAACGACGGCCACACCGTGGTCGGCATCGACGGCCTGAAGATCGAACCGCTGCCGCCGGAGCTGGGTGGTGTTGATGCCGCCGGCCGGCGCGTACCGTTCAAACCGGTGCGTGACGTGGCCGAGCTGCAGGAGCCGCTGGATCAGCGCAGCCAGGCCGGTTTTGGTGGTGTCGCGGAATACGGCATCACTGTACGCTGGGATAAAAACTTCCTTAAAATCATACGGTTACTGTTGCAGCGCCGCAGCCAGTTCGCGCTGCTGGGGGGGGTCCGTTTTGGCGGCACGGTGACTGCCGATGACGCTTTCGCCATGGGCTTCGACCATATCGCGCTGGCCATCGGTGCCGGGCGCCCGACCGTGCTCGACATGCCCAATGGCCTGGCCCGCGGCGTGCGAACGGCTTCCGATTTCCTGATGGCCCTGCAGCTTACCGGCGCGGCCAAGACCAACTCGATCGCAAACATGCAGCTGCGTTTGCCGGTGGTGGTGATTGGCGGCGGTTTGACCGCGATCGATACCGCCACGGAATCGCTGGCCTACTATCCGCTGCAAGTCGAAAAATTTCTGCAGCGCCATGAAGCGCTGGTGCAGGAGAGCGGTGAAGAGGCCGCGCGCATCAACTGGTCGCCGGAAGAACGCGAGATCGCCACTGAATTTATTGCGCATGCCAAAGCCATCCGCGCCGAACGTGATGCGGCGGCCGGGGAAGGCCGCGAACCGCGCATCCTGCAACTGCTGCAGTCCTGGGGCGGCGCGACGCTGGCCTACCGCAAGCGCATGGTTGACAGTCCCTCGTACACGCTGAACCACGAAGAAGTGCACAAGGCGCTGGAGGAGGGCATCACCTTCGCCGAATGCCTGACACCGCTGGCAGTGGAGCTCGACCAGTATGGCCATGCACGTGCGCTGAAGGCGGCGGTGCACGGCAAAAACGAAGCCGGTGAGTGGCAGGAAACCGGGCGGGTCGAAATTCCGGCGCGGGCGGTGCTGATCGCCGCCGGCACCCAGCCCAATACCGTGCTGGCGCGTGAGGACGCATCGAACTTCGTGCTCGACGGCCGCTACTTCCGCGCCTGCGATGAAACGGGCGAGCCGGTAGCCGCCGAAAAATCGATTTCAAAACCCAATGCGATCAACGTGCTGCTGTCGAAGCGTGACGACGGCCGCTGCATCAGCTACTTCGGCGACGTGCATCCTTCGTTCTTCGGCAACGTGGTCAAGGCCATCGGCAGCGCCAAGCAGGGTTATCCGGTGGTGAGCCGGGTGCTGGAGCGGGTGTCCGCCGCAAGCAGCGCCAATGACGCGGCTTTCCTCGCCACGTTCAACAGCGAGCTGCGTGCCACCGTGCATGAGGTCAAGCGCCTGACGCCAACCATCGTCGAAGTCGTTGTGCACGCGCCGCTGGCGGCACGGCGTTTCAAGCCGGGGCAGTTCTACCGGCTGCAGAATTTCGAGATGCTGTCGGCAAAAGCCAAAGGCACGGCGCTGGCGATGGAAGGTCTGGCGCTGACCGGTGCCTGGACTGATCCGGAACGCGGCCTGATGTCGACCATCGTGCTGGAAATGGGTGGCTCCAGCAATCTGTGCATGTCGCTGAAACCGGGCGAACCGGTGGTGCTGATGGGCCCGACCGGCGCACCTACTGAAATCCCGCAGGGTGAAACCGTGGTGCTGGTCGGTGGTGGCCTCGGCAATGCGGTGCTGTTTTCAATCGGCCAGGCGATGCGCAAGTCCGGTTGCAAGGTGCTCTATTTCGCCGGTTACAAGGGCATGGCCGACCGTTACCACATCGAGAATATCGAGGCGGCGAGTGATGTGGTGATCTGGTGCTGCGACGAGAAACCAGGCTTCATTCCCTCACGTCCTGCGGACCGCAGCTTCACCGGCAATATCGTGCAGGCGATGCTGGCTTATGCCACCGGCCGGCTTGGCGAGCAGGCGATTGCCTTCAGTGATGCCGAGCGAATCATCGCCATCGGCTCCGACAAGATGATGGCTGCGGTGGCGCGGGCGCGGCACGAGGTGCTCAAGCCGCATCTGAAGTCCTGCCATCACGCGGTGGGTTCGATAAACTCGCCGATGCAGTGCATGATGAAGGAGATCTGCGCACAGTGCCTGCAGCCACATGTCGATCCGCAGACCGGCAAGAAGAGTGTTGTCTTTTCCTGCTTCAACCAGGATCAGGATCTCGACCATGTTGACTGGACGGCACTGGACCAGCGCCTGAAACAGAACTCGACCCAGGAAAAACTCACTGCAGCCTGGTTGCGCGCCTGCATGACAAAACAGTCCTGACGCGGCAAGCCGGATGCCAAAACAAAACGGGCAGCCCAGGCTGCCCGTTTTTTATCCGGCTTACAGGATGTTTATCTTAAGCCATTGTTTTTAAACAATATTTACCCTTTACGTCCCACCTCACGCAATGCCTCCGCCAGCGTGCCCACCAGTTCGTCGATCTGCGCCTTGTTGATGATCAGCGGCGGCGACAGCGCGATGATGTCGCCGGTGGTACGGATCAGCACACCTTTGTCATAGCACTTGAGGAAGGTCTCGAACGCACGCGCAGTCGGTGCACCGGGACGCGGCTCAAGTTCAATGCCGGCGACCATGCCCATGTTGCGCACATCGATGACATTGGGCTGTTCGCGCAACGATTGAACCGCCTGCTCGAAATAGGGCGCCAGTTCCTGCGAACGCTGGAAGAGGCCTTCTTCCTCGAAGGTGTCCAGGCTCGCCAGCGCGGCGGCGGTGGCCAGCGGATGGCCGGAGTAGGTATAGCCGTGGAACAGCTCGATCATGTTCGCCGGGGCATTGTTGATGATCGCGTCATGCACGTGGCGGCGGGTAATCACTGCGCCCATCGGCACCGTGCCGTTGGTCAAGCCCTTGGCCACCACCATCATGTCCGGCACCACACCCACGGCTTCAGCGCCGAAGCAGGGGCCGATGCGGCCGAAACCGGTGATCACTTCATCGAATATCAGCAGCAGGCCATGTTTGTCACAGATCTGGCGCAGGCGCTCGAGGTAGCCCTTGGGCGGCACCAGCACACCGGTGGAGCCGGCCAGCGGTTCGACGATGACCGCGGCGATGTTGCTGGCATCGTGCAGCGGGATGATGCGCTGCTCCAGTTCGTCAGCGAGATGCGCACCCCAGGCCGGCTGGCCGCGGCTGAAGGCGTTTTCCTTCAGGTTATGCGTATGGGCGAGGTGGTCGACGCGGAACAGCATGTTGCCGAAGGCCTTGCGGTTGGCGGGGATGCCGCCGACCGAGATGCCGCCGAAACCGGCGCCGTGATAGCCGCGCTCACGGCCCACCAGCACGTTGCGCTGGCCTTCGCCGCGGGCACGGTGGTAGGCCAGTGCGATTTTCAGTGCGGTATCGACACCCTCCGAGCCGGAATTGCAGTAGAAGACATGGTCGAGGTCGCCCGGTGCCATTGCCTTCAGGCGCTCGGCCACGCGGAAGGCATCGGGATGCCCCATCTGGAAGGCCGGGGCATAGTCCATCGAGGCCACCTGTTTTTGCACCGCCTCGACGATTTTCGGCCGGCAGTGGCCGGCGTTGACACACCACAGACCGGCGGTGCCGTCGAGGATCTGCCGTCCGTCCTCCGTCGTGTAGTGCATGTCCTTGGCACCGACCAGCATCCGTGGCGCCTGTTTGAAGGCGCGGTTGGCGGTGAAGGGCATCCAGAATGCGGAAAGGTCGGTGTCGCGGGCGGTCATGGCGGCTTCCAGGCAGGTTTGCGGGATTGGTCGTGATGCTACCACCCCGGTCAATCCGGGCCGGTTCACCGTTCAACTTGTGGGCACCATCCGGCCAGCAGGCCAAAAACCGAACAAATTACTCGGCTTCCGGGAGCGGGCCGGCTTGCGGGAGGGTGAACTAAATCCCCGGGGCATGGTCTTTGCAATCAAGCTGTGATCGCCCTCTGGACGACCACTCGTTTCCCCAACCGGCGCATTTCACCGGCTGAGGCAGTTATACTTCGGCGCCGGTCGGGCCCCGAGGACCGCCGGCAGGCCTTGGTGGCCACAGGTTCAGGGACCGGATAACTGATAACAATGAGTGATCGCGAAGTCGATCAGCAGCTGGTCGAACGCGTGCAGCGTGGTGACAAACGTGCATTCGATCTGTTGGTGAACAAATACCAGCGCAAGCTGGGCAGGCTGCTTTCGAGGTTTATCCGCGATCCGGGCGAGGTCGAGGATGTTACCCAGGAGGCTTTTATCAAGGCGTACCGGGCTTTGCCCGGGTTTCGCGGAGACAGTGCTTTCTACACCTGGCTGTATCGCATCGGCATCAACACCGCCAAGAATCATCTGGTCGCGATGGGGCGTCGTGCGCCGACCAGCACCGACCTTGATGCCGAGGAAGCCGAATCGACCGAGGGTGCTGAGCAGTTGCGCGACCTGAATACCCCGGAAAACCAGATGATGAGCCGCCAGGTCGGCGATACGGTGAATCAGGCGCTGCTTGATCTGCCGGAGGAATTGCGCACCGCGATCACGCTGCGCGAGGTCGAGGGGCTGAGTTACGAGGAAATCGCCGAAGTGATGCAATGTCCGGTGGGCACGGTGCGTTCGCGCATTTTCCGGGCGCGTGAAGCGGTGGCTGAAAAATTGCGGCCCTTGCTCGGAACCAGCAAGGATAAAAGATGGTAACAATGTTCAGTTTCAAGCCAGGGATTGCGGGGATGATCAGTCAGGAGATGGTGTAATGGAAAAAATATCGGCATTGATGGATAACGAACTCGGCGGGCAGGACGGCCACCAGGCCATATTGCGGCTGGGTGACAGCCCTGAAGCGCGCGAGTGCTGGGCAACCTATCACCTGATCGGCGATGCAATGCGCGGACAGCATGTCGCGCTGGATGTAACGGCGGGTGTGGCGCAAGCCCTCGAGGCCGAACCCACCGTGCTGGCACCGCGCCGCAACAACCGCTCGTCCCGGGACATGACTTTTGCACTTTCCGCTGCGGCCTCTTTGTCCGCAGTTGCGGTGGTCGGATGGATGGCTTTTTCGACGCAGACCGCAACCCAGTCACCGGCCGAACTGGCTGCGGCAGCCTCTCCGGCGGTTGAAGCGCAACTGGTCAGTGCCCCGGCCAATGGCGCGGTCAACGAATATCTGCTCGCGCACCAGGGTGTGTCGCCCAGCAGCAGCCTGCAGGGTGTGGCCCCTTACATCCGCACCATATCCACCCAGTCCGAGGCCGGGCGCTGATCATCGTGAGTGCC
Organism: Betaproteobacteria bacterium Ga0077527; assembly: GCA_001464815.1. Lineage (GTDB taxonomy): Bacteria > Pseudomonadota > Gammaproteobacteria > Burkholderiales > SG8-41. Next base: position 175,556 of record LNDW01000005.1, read on the forward strand.
TGGTCGCGTCAAGGACTGTTGCTGCTTGCAGGATTGCTGCCGGCCTCGTTGGTGGCCGCGCCTGCATTCGCAGACGCCCAGCGTGAAGCCCTAGCGATGCTGGAAAAGATGGCAGTATCCAGCCGCACCGTGAATTACTCGGGCACCTTCGTCTACAACCACGCTGGTCAGACAGAAACCTCGCGCATCGCCCATTTCGTCAATCCCGCAGGCGGCGTGCTTGAACGCCTTGAGACGCTTGACGGTCCGGCGCGGGAGGTAATTCGCACCAACGACCAGGTCGTGTGTTATCTGCCACTGACCAAGACGGTGCTGATCGATCCGCGGGGCTCGCGGCAGTTTCCGGTGCGCCTTGAGAAAATCCAGGACCTCTCCCAGCACTACCGCATCGCCAAGGAGGGTGTCGACCGGGTCGCCGGTGTCGATTGCCAGTGGGTGTCGCTCCAGCCGAGGGACAAACTGCGTTATGCAAGGCGTTTTTGCGCCGACCCGAAGACCGGGCTGCCGCTGCGTTCGCGAACGATGAATGAAAAGAACGAGGTGGTGGAGTCCTTCTCCTTCTCCACCCTGGAGATCGGCGGCAAGTTCAACCGCGATCTGGTGCGCTCACGCTATGCGTCGCAGAGCAAGGGCTGGCGCATCGAACGCTCTGAACTGACCGCGGCAGACAGCGGTGATTCCGGATGGGTGGTCGGACAGCAGCCGCCGGGGTTCACCAAGCTGATGGAGTTGCGCCGCTCAATGCCTGGCAAACCCGGCACCACAACCTCGCATCTGGTGTTCTCCGACGGCCTCGCCGCGATTTCGGTATTCATCGAACCGCAGACCCAGGCCAAATCTGACAAAAAACCAGCGCTGCGCCACCATGGTGCCGTGCATGTCTATACGCGGGTGGTTAGCGGCCACTCGGTGACCGTACTGGGGGAAACACCCGCCGAAACCGTGATGCAGCTCGCCCGCTCAATTGAACCCAGGGCCTCCGTGGCACAGGCACGCTGAGTTCTGCGCAGAACAGAATATTCCTCCCGCAAATATTCCGTGCACAACAACACAAACAACCAACCAACGCTTCGGCGATTTCCATGAACCACTCATTTGCCCGTTTTCTGACCGCTTGGTCGGTATTGATGTTCACGCTGCTGCCGGCGGCGGCCTCTGCGCAACTGCCGGATTTCACCGAACTGGTGGAAAAGCAGGGTGCTGCCGTGGTCAACATCAGCACCACCCAGGCACCACGGGGCAACACCGCGCAGCGCCTGCCACAGCTCGACGAGAACGATCCATTCTTTGAGTTCTTCCGCCGTTTCAGCCCCAATCCCAACCAGGGACCGCGTGAATTCCAGCCGCAGTCACTGGGCTCGGGTTTCATCATCTCCGCCGATGGTTTCATCCTGACCAACGCCCATGTCATTGAAGGTGCGGAAGAAGTGACCGTACGTCTGACCGACAAGCGCGAATACAAGGCCAAGGTGATCGGCGCCGACCGCCGCACCGATGTGGCGCTGATCAAGATCGATGCCAGTGGCCTGCCGACGGTGCGTGTCGGTGATCCGAACCGGCTCAAGGTTGGAGAGTGGGTGGTGGCGATCGGCTCGCCTTTTGGCTTCGAGAACACGGTGACTGCGGGAATTGTCAGTGCCAAGGGCCGTTCGCTTCCCCAGGAGAACTTCGTGCCCTTTATCCAGACCGACGTCGCGGTGAACCCCGGTAACTCGGGTGGCCCGCTGTTCAACATGCGGGGTGAAGTGGTCGGCATCAATTCGCAGATCTACAGCCGTACCGGCGGTTTCATGGGCCTGTCCTTCGCCATTCCAATTGATGTCGCCAATGATATCGCGCAGCAGTTGCGCAGCACCGGCAAGGTCACTCGTGGCCGTATCGGCGTGGTGATCCAGCCGGTGACCAGGGAACTGGCTGACGGTTTTGGCCTACCCAAGCCGCAGGGCGCGCTGGTGAATTCGGTGGAGAAGGGTGGACCGGCCGAGAAGGCCGGCATCGAGGCCGGCGACGTGATCCTGCGATTCGACGGCAAGCCGGTTAATGCTTCCGAAGACCTGCCCCGCGTGGTCGGCGGCACCAAGCCTGGCAGCAAGGTCACGGTGCAGATCTGGCGCAACAAGGCCACCCGTGATTTCCAGGTGGTGGTGGCCGAGCTCAACGATGATCGCAGTGCCCGCCAGCCGCGTGGCAAGCCGCAGCCACCGGCTGTCGGTGAATTCGGCATGGGCCTTGCGGAGCTGACCGAAGCGCAGCGCAAGGAACTCAAGCTTGCCGAAGGCGGGATTTTTGTCGACAGCGTTCAGGGTGCCGCGGCCCGTGCCGGCCTGCGCCGCGGCGACGTGATCCTCGCTGTCAACAACCAGGATGTGAAGACGGTGGAGCAGTTCCGCCAGCTGATGTCCGGTTTCGACAAGGGTCGCATTGTCGCGCTGCTGGTGCGCCGTGGCGGTAACTCGCTATATATCCCGTTCCGCATCGACGGCAACTGATGCAATGATGGCCGGGGGGCTGGCGCTGACGCTTTACGGCCGGCCCTGCTGCCATCTCTGCGAGGAAATGCTGGCTGCCCTGGAGCCGCTGCGCGCCGAATTCGGTTTCCTGGTGGAAGTGATCGATGTGGACGGCGATCCGCAGCTCGAAGCCCGCCATGGTGCATGGGTGCCGGTGCTGATGCATGGCGGCACTGAGCTCTGCCACTATCATCTCGACGTCCCCGCGGTTACTGATTACTTGCGGAAAATCCGCTAAAATACACGGTGTTACGGACACTGACGGGGCACTCCGGGTTTTCCTGAGTGCCCTTTTTGCTGGCCCTTTTGGCGGACCCTGATGGTCCTCGTTTGCCGTACCCTTTTTGGCTGTCTCTGACCACCCCGCATGCAGCACATCCGCAATTTTTCGATCATCGCCCACATCGACCACGGCAAGTCGACGCTGGCTGACCGCTTCATCCAGCGCTGCGGCGGGCTGTCCGACCGTGAAATGGAGTCACAGGTTCTCGATTCGATGGATCTCGAACGTGAACGCGGCATCACCATCAAGGCTCAGACGGCCGCGCTGACCTACAAGGCACTGGACGGCCAGATTTACCAGCTCAACCTGATCGATACCCCGGGTCACGTCGATTTTTCCTACGAGGTTTCGCGATCGCTGGCGGCTTGTGAGGGCGCGCTGCTGGTGGTGGATGCCTCGCAGGGTGTCGAGGCGCAGACCGTCGCCAACTGCTACACCGCGATCGAACAGGGTGTCGAAGTGGTGCCGGTGCTCAACAAGATGGATCTGCCGCAGGTGGAGCCGGATCGTGTTGCCGCGGAAATCGAGGACATCATCGGCATTCCGGCCAAGGATGCGGTGCGGGTCAGCGCGAAAAGCGGCGAGGGCATCACCGAGGTGCTGGAGTCGGTGGTGAAGCAGGTGCCGCCGCCCAAGGGTGACCTGGCAGCCCCGCTGAAGGCGCTGATCATCGACTCCTGGTTCGACAACTACGTTGGAGTGGTGATGCTGGTGCGCGTGGTTGATGGCGAGCTGAAGCCGAAGGACCGTATTCTGCTGATGTCGACCGCCGGCCAGTTCCTGTGCGAGCAGGTGGGGGTGTTCACGCCCAAGTCACAGGCCCGCGAAAAAATTTCCGCCGGTGAGGTGGGCTTCATCATTGCCGGCATCAAGGAACTGAAGGCTGCCAAGGTCGGCGATACCGTCACCCTCGCCAGCCGGCCGGCAACGGAGCCCTTGCCCGGCTTCAAGGAAATCAAGCCGCAAGTTTTTGCCGGCCTTTATCCAGTGGAATCCAACGAATACGAGGCATTGCGCGACGCACTGGAGAAGCTGCACCTCAACGACTCATCGCTGCGTTTCGAGCCTGAATCCTCGCAGGCGCTGGGCTTCGGCTTCCGCTGCGGTTTTCTCGGCCTGCTGCACATGGACATCGTGCAGGAGCGTCTCGAGCGTGAATACGGGATGTCGCTGATCACCACGGCACCTACCGTGGTCTACCAGGTTGCGCAGCGAGACGGCACGGTGATCGAGATCGAGAATCCGTCGCGGCTGCCTGATGTGTCCCAGATCGCCGAAATCCGCGAGCCGATGATCACCGCATCGATCCTGGTTCCCAGCGATTATGTCGGACCGGTGATGTCGCTGTGCACGGAAAAGCGCGGCGCGCAGAAGAACATGCAGTACCTGGGTCGTCAGGTGATGCTGACCTACGAGCTGCCGCTGAATGAGGTGGTGATGGATTTCTTCGATCGGTTGAAATCGGTGTCCCGTGGTTATGCTTCGCTGGACTACGATTTTCTCGAATACCGTGCTGGCGACCTGGTGCGGCTGGATATCCTGATCAACAGCGAGCGTGTCGATGCCCTGTCACTGATCGTGCATCGCGCCAATGCCCAGTACCGCGGCCGCGATGTCGCCGAGCGCATGCGCAAGCTGATTCCTCGCCAGATGTTCGACATTGCGATCCAGGCGGCGATCGGCGCCCACATCATCGCCCGCGAGACGGTCAAGGCGATGCGCAAGAACGTGCTCGCCAAATGTTACGGCGGCGATATCTCGCGCAAGAAAAAGCTGCTCGAAAAGCAGAAGGCCGGCAAGAAACGCATGAAGCAGGTCGGCACCGTGGAAATCCCGCAGGAGGCCTTCCTCGCCATCCTGCAGGTCGACAAATAGGGCTCGTTCATGAATTTCGCGCTGATCATGCTGGTGCTGCTGGTGCTTACCGGGGTGGTGTGGGCTGCAGAACGCTGGTATTTCGCGAAGCGGCGGGAAGCCGGGGCAGCGCAGCCGTGGTGGATCGAATATCCGGTCAGTTTTTTTCCGGTGATCCTGGTGGTTTTCGTGCTGCGTTCGTTTCTCGTTGAGCCGTTCAAGATCCCGTCGGGCTCGATGCTGCCGACACTGCTGATCGGCGATTTCATCCTGGTCAACAAGTACACCTACGGCATCCGCGTACCGGTGCTCAATGACCGCATCATCAGCGTCAATGAGCCGCAGCGCGGCGAGGTGATGGTGTTCCGTTTTCCGGAGAATCCCTCACTCGACTACATCAAGCGTGTGGTCGGCGTGCCCGGAGACGATATCGTCTATGCCGGCAAGCGACTGAGCATCAACGGACGAGAGATCGATTACCGGGCTGACGGCGACTACAACTACCTGGAAGGCGGACTCAATTTTGTTGCCGCGAAACGTTTTCAGGAGCTGCTGGGCGAAAAAAGTCACGCGGTGCTGACCCAGGCCGAGGTGCCGCCGGTGCAGCTGAGCGGGGTGCAGCGCTTTCCCTTCCGCGACAATTGCGCCTACAATGAAACGGGTTTTCGTTGCAAAGTCCCCGAGGGGCATTATTTCCTGATGGGCGACAACCGCGACAGCAGCAGCGACAGCCGGTATTGGGGCTTCGTCCCGGAGCGGAACATTGTCGGCAAGGCGTTCATGATCTGGTGGAACTTCGACAACCTGAAGCGCATCGGGCAGTCGATCAACTGATGCTTATTGACTGGAGACGAGTATGTTGAAAACGCAAAAAATGCAGCAGGCGCAGCGCGGACTTTCGATCACCGGCTTCCTGATTTTTTCGTTCATAGCGGTTGCGGTGGCGATGCTCGGCTTCAAGATTGGCCCGGCCTACGCCGAGTTCTATACCATCCAGAAGGCTTTTCGTGCTATGGCCAATGACGCCTCGCTGAAAAACGCCACTCGCGGCGAAATCAATGTGGCTTTCAACAACCGTGCCACCATTGATGGCATCAAATCGATTACCTATAACGACATTGAAGTGAGCAAGGAAGGCAACAGCCTGGTGTTCAGCGCCGCATATTCGGCGCGGGTGCCGCTGTTCTACAACCTGAGCGCGTGCATGGAATTCCAGCCGAGCTCGGCTGGCCGCTGACGGCTAGCCGCGGCGCCGTGGCGGAGCGGGAATTAGAAGACCGGCTTGGTTACCGTTTTCGCGACGCGGCGCTGCTGCGCCGTGCTCTTACGCACCGCTCCCACAGCCAGCCGCATAACGAACGGCTGGAATTCCTCGGTGACAGTGTTGTCAACTGTCTGGTTGCCCTCGAGCTGCACCAGCGTTATCCCGATCTGAGCGAAGGCGAGCTGTCGCGACTGCGTGCCAATCTGGTGAACCAGCGCTCGCTGCAGTCCATCGCCCAGACTCATTGCATCGGCTCGCTGTTGTTGCTGGGTGAGGGCGAGTTGCGCAGCGGCGGCACTACGCGACCGTCGATTCTTGCGGATGCACTTGAGGCCATCATCGGTGCGGCGCTGCTTGATGGCGGATTTTCGGCTGCACAGTCGGTTGTGCGCACATTGTTCACCGAAAGTCTGGCCGGTATCGATCCACGCACCAGCGGCAAGGATGCGAAGACCCTGCTCCAGGAATATGCGCAGGGCCGTGGTCTGGCGTTGCCGGTCTACACGTTGCTGGGCACCCGTGGCCATGCCCATGCCCAGACTTTCGAGGTGCAGTGTGCGCTTGAAGCACTGGACATCCGCACCGAGGGCAGCGGCAGCAGCCGCCGTGCCGCCGAACAGGAGGCTGCGAGCAAGGCCTATTCAAAGGTAAATCAGACGTGAAAAAAACATGAGCCAACGCGCCGGTTATGTTGCCATCGTCGGCCAGCCCAATGTCGGCAAGTCGACGCTGCTCAACCGCATGGTCGGGCAGAAGATCAGCATCACCTCGCGCCGGCCGCAGACCACCCGCCAGCGGGTGATCGGCATCGTCACGGTGCCGGATGCGCAATTCGTGTTTGTCGACACCCCGGGCTTCCAGACCCGCCACGGCGGCACGCTGAACCGCATCATGAACCGCAGTGTGACGCGCAGCATCACTGATGTGGATGCCGTGTTGTGGGTGGTGGCCGCGCCGCGGCTGGATGCGGCCGACCGTGAAGTGCAGGGGCTGCTCGGCGAAGGTATACCGCTGGTGGTCGCCGTCAACAAGATCGATCTGGTTGGCAACAAGAACGAGTTGCTGCCGCTGCTCAGCGAAATCCACGAATTGGCGCACCCGCAGGCGATCGTGCCGGTGTCAGCGGGCAGCGGGCTCGGTGTCGACAACCTGCTTGGCGCCTTGCGTGAGCACCTGCCCGAGCGCGAGCGGCTTTACGGCGAGGATGAAATCACCACCGCCAGCGAACGCATGCTGGCTGCAGAGCTGATACGCGAAAAACTGTTCCGCCTGTTGGGTGAGGAACTGCCCTATGTGGCAACGGTGGAGATCGAGAAATTCGAGCTTGAAGGCGGGCTGCGCCGTATCCACGCCGGCATTCTTATCGACAAGGCCGGGCACAAGGGCATCGTGATCGGCAAGGGCGGCGCCAAGCTCAAGGAGATTTCGACGCAGGCCCGGCTGGACATGGAAAGACTGTTCGGCGGCAAGGTTTTCCTTGAAGTGTGGGTCAAGGTGAAATCGGGCTGGGCTGACGATCTGGGTATTTTGAAGCGCTTGGGCATAGAATAAAATATATAATAAAAACAATTACTTATATAAAATACTTCTGCACTGACCGAATCGACGATGGTTACTGCAAGCCCGGCCCGCCGCGACGCCGAACCTGCCTACCTGCTGCACACGTACCCTTACCGCGAGACCAGCCTCGTTGCCGAGGTATACAGCCGCCATCAGGGCCGTGTCGCGGTGATTGCCCGCGGCGCGCGGCGGCCACGCTCGGCGCTGCGCGGGGTGCTGATGGCTTTCCAGCCGCTGTTGCTGGGTTGGGCCGGCAAGAGTGAACTGAAGACACTGCACAAGGCGGAATGGCAGGGTGGCTATGCGCCGCTGCGCGGCCTGAGCCTGATTTGCGGTTTCTACCTGAACGAGCTGATGCTGAAGCTGATGCCACGCGAAGACCCGCACGAGTTGCTGTTCGATGCCTATGCCGAAGCATTGACCCAGCTCGCCGCGGGAGGGGATCATGCTGCGGTGCTGCGGCGCTTTGAACGCATCCTGCTGCAGGAACTCGGCTACGGCCTGGCGCTCGACCGCGAGGCGGAATCCGGCGCCGGAATCAGTGCCGAACTGAATTACCGCTATGTTCCGGAGCGCGGACCGGTGCTGGCGACCCGGGATCAGGGGCAAAGCGGCGTAGAATTGGCGGGGCAGACGCTGATCGACATGGCCATGGACCGTTATGCCGATCCGCGCACCGTGCAGCAGAGCAAAACCCTGATGCGCGCACTGATCAACCACTGCCTCGGCGACCAGACACTGCATACGCGACAGCTGCTGCGCGACCTGCAGCAGATGTGACCGGGCAAACGGCAAGCTGATTCCGCATGACCCGCCTCAGCGTCAACGTCAACAAGATCGCCCTGCTGCGAAACTCGCGCAGCCTGGGCATACCCAGCGTGCTGCGCGCCGCAACGATTGCGCTTGATGCCGGCGCCCATGGCATCACCGTACATCCGCGGCCTGATGCACGGCACATCCGCGCGGATGATGCGCACGAACTGGCTGCACTGCTTGCCGGCCGCCGTGATGTTGAATTCAACATCGAAGGCAATCCCTTCGAGCCGCCCTTGCTCGAACTGGCGAGGGCGCTACGCCCGGCACAGTGCACCCTGGTGCCTGATGATCCCGCAGCCTTTACCTCCGACCACGGCTGGGATATGGAACGTGACGTGTCGCGCCTCAAGCCGGTGATTGCGGAGTTGCACCGGCTAGGCATCCGCGTCAGCCTGTTCATGGATCCCGAGCCGGAGGCGATGATGCCGGCTGCGGCCGCCGGTGCTGACCGTGTCGAGCTTTACACCGAACCCTATGCCGCGGCCCATGCTGCGGGCAGGGACTCAAATGAGGCCGCGGCAATGCTTGCGCGGTATGCCGCCGCTGCACGCGCAGCACAGGCCGCCGGACTCGCGGTTAATGCCGGGCATGACCTGAATCGCGAAAATCTGCCGGCCTTCCTCGCAGGAGTGCCCGGAGTCGCCGAAGTTTCGATCGGCCATGCCCTGGTTGCCGATGCACTTGAGTTGGGTCTTGCAGCTACCGTTGCCGATTACCTGCGGGTGATGAAAGGCGGACAATGATCTATGGCATCGGCATCGACGTGGTCGAACCGCATCGCGTGGCGCGGCTGTTTGAAAAATACGGCGAGCGTTTCGCGCACCGCGTGCTGACGCCCGACGAGCGGCCGCGCTTCGAGCGCAGCAAACAGAAGGTGCTTTTCCTCGCCAACCGCTTTGCTGCAAAAGAGGCCTTTTCCAAGGCCATGGGTACCGGTTTCCGCTACCCGGTGACCCTGCAGAACATCAGCGTGGTGCAGAACCGCCTCGGCAAACCCGATCTCGCGTTCAGCGAAGCGCTGGGTGTCGTGGTGCGCGAGGCCGGCATCAATGGCACCCACCTGACCATCAGCGATGAATCCAGCCTGGCCTGCGCCTGCGTGGTGCTTGAAAAATGACCAAAAAACTGCCCCACGGACCGGTGATGCTTGATGTTGCAGGCACAACCCTGACTTCCGAAGACCGGGAGCGCCTCTGCCATCCACTGGTCGGCGGTATCATCCTGTTCAGCCGCAATTTTGAATCCTGTACCCAGCTTGCCGCGCTGACCGCGGAAATCCATGCCCTGCGCGAGCCGCGGCTGCTGATCGCCGTTGACCATGAGGGCGGGCGGGTACAGCGCTTCCGCGATGGCTTCACGCAGCTGCCGCCGATGCGCAAACTCGGACATCTTTGGGATCGCGACCCGCGCCGCGCACAGGCTGATGCCGTGGCCACCGGCCTGCTGCTAGCAGCGGAGTTGCGTGCACAGGGTGTCGATCTGTCGTTCACACCGGTGCTTGATGTCGATTACGGCAACAGCGGCGTAATCGGCGACCGTGCCTTTCACGGTCGCGCCGATGCCATCGCCGAACTGGCCATCGCGCTGATGCGCGGACTGGTGCAGGGCGGCATGGCGGCAGTGGGCAAACATTTTCCCGGTCATGGCCATGTTCGTGCCGATTCGCACCATGAGGTGCCTGTCGATGACCGGACTTACGCTCAGATCGAAGCCGATGACCTGATTCCGTTCAGGCGCATGTCGGCAGCCGGCATGCAGGGCATCATGCCGGCGCATGTGATCTATCCCGCAGTCGATCCGGCGCCTGCGGGGTTTTCGCGGCACTGGCTGCAGAAAGTGCTGCGCGGCGACCTGGGCTTTGACGGTGTCATTTTCAGCGACGACCTGAGCATGGAGGGCGCCAGTGTTGTTGGTGGCGTGATCGAACGCGGCGTGGCTGCACTGCAGGCTGGTTGTGACATGGTGCTGGTCTGCAACAACCCGAAGTCGGCGGATGTGCTGCTCGACGGCTTGCGTCATGACATCAGCGAAACCAGCAGGGCACGGATTGCGCGGCTGTTCCTGCCCGCCGGTGGTGATGTACGGCAACTGGAAGCGGCGCGGCAGGTCGTTGCCGCGCTCAACGCCGGTCCGGCGACGGCCTGAGCCATGCCGCGGACCGCGCGCCCGGCAAGCGGCGCCGCAGTTGCAGCCGGCACCGCCGCCTTCAGCACCGCCTGCACACGCTGCCCGCGCCTTGCCGGACATCTGGCCGAAGTGCGCCGCGAATATCCCGATTACCATGCACGTCCGGTTGCCCCTTTTGGTGATGACAGCCCGCAGCTCTTGATCGTCGGGCTTGCGCCGGGCATGCACGGTGCCAACCGCAGTGGACGCCCCTTCACCGGTGATTACGCCGGAATACTGCTCTACCAGACCCTGCATCGCTACGGTTATGGCAGTCATGCTGAATCGCTGTCAGCGGATGATGCGCTGCGCCTCAGTGGCTGCCGCATCACCAACGCGGTGAAATGCCTGCCGCCGGAAAACAAGCCGCTGCCGGCCGAGGTGCGCGAATGTAATGATTACCTCAGCAAGGAACTTGCCGCGCTGAAGCCTGGAACCGCGGTTCTGGCCCTGGGCACAGTGGCCCATCAGGCGGTGCTGCGCGGCCTCGGGCTGCGTTTGGCCGCGCATGGTTTCGCCCATGGCGCGCAGCATGATCTGCCGGGGCCGCTAAAGCTTTTCGACAGCTATCACTGCAGTCGCTACAACACCAACACCCGGCGCCTGACCCCAACGATGTTCGAACAGGTGTTTGCCGATATCGCCGCTTATTTGCGTCGACCGAATCTGCAGCGGCCGCGGCCGGTTTGAGCGGAGGCGCATAGTGACCGAACCCGCCGCCATCGCCGCCGCTCTGCCGCACCTGCCTGGGGTGTACCGCATGCTCGGCAGTGCCGGGGAGGTGCTCTATGTCGGCAAGGCTATAGACCTGCGCAAGCGGGTCAGCTCTTATTTTCAGCGCAGCGAGACACTGTCTCCGCGCATCCGCCTGATGGTGGCGCAGATCGCGAACATCGAAACCACAGTGACCCGTTCCGAAGCCGAAGCGCTGCTGCTTGAAAACAACCTGATCAAATCGCTTGCGCCGCGTTACAACATCCTGTTCCGCGATGACAAGTCCTACCCTTACCTGATGCTCAGCGGCCATCGTTATCCGCGGCTGGGATTCTTCCGCGGCTCGCCGGAGCGCAAACACCGCTACTTCGGGCCGTTTCCCAATGCCGGTGCTGTGCGCGACAGCATGCAGCTTCTGCAGAAGGTGTTTCGCCTGCGCACCTGCGAGGACAGCGTGTTTGAGCACCGTTCGCGGCCCTGTCTGCTGCACCAGATCCAGCGCTGCAAGGCACCCTGCGTGCAGCTGATCAGCGAGTCCGAATACGCCGAAGACGTGCGCAGTGCCGAAATGTTCCTGTCCGGGGAGGAGGGCGCTGTGTTCGACCGGCTGACCACGCGCATGAACGCCGCCGCGGAAGCGATGCGTTACGAAGAAGCGGCGGTCTGCCGCGACCAGATCACCGCCTTGCGCAAGGTGCGCGAACGCCAGTATGTCAGCGCAGAGGGTGGCCGCGATGTCGACGTCATTGCCTGCCGTACGGCTGCCGGCATCTGCTGCGTCAATCTGGTGATGATCCGCGGCGGCCTGCACCTGGGTGACCGCAATTTTTTCCCGCAGAACGCCGAAGATGTGGATCCGGCGCTGATCATCGAAGCCTTCGTTGCCCAGCACTATCTGCAGCACCCGGTGCCGCCGCAGCTGGTGCTTGATGCGATGCCGGCAGGCGAAGGCCTGCAGGACACGCTGAATGCCCGCGCCGGCCGCAGGGTGCAACTGGGGGCCAATCCGATCGGCGAACGCCGGGTCTGGCTGGAAATGGCGGGCAAGAATGCCGAACTCGGCGCGATGCAGCGCGGCGCGCAACGGCTCGACGATGCCGCCAAACTCACCGCCCTGCAGCAAGGTCTTGCCTTGCCGGAGACGCTGCGGCGCATCGAATGTTTCGACATCAGCCACACCCAGGGCGAAGCGACGGTGGCCTCCTGTGTGGTCTATGACCGCGGCGCAATGCAGAACGGCGAATACCGCCGCTTCAACATCCGCGACGTGACGCCGGGTGATGACTATGGCGCGATGCGCGAAGTATTGACGCGGCGTTATCGCAAAGTGGTGGCCGGGGAAGGTAAGATGCCCGACTTGGTGATGATCGACGGCGGCGCGGGACAACTGGGTGTGGCAGTGGACGTGATGAATGAACTGGGTCTGACTGGTGTTGCCTTGCTTGGCGTGGCCAAGGGTGAATCGCGCAAGCCCGGCCTGGAGCAGCTGCTGCTGCCCGGCCGCGACGAAGCGCTGCGTCTGCCGTCAGACCATGCCGGTCTGCACCTGATCCAGCAGATTCGCGATGAAGCCCACCGTTTTGCCATTGAAGGCCATCGCGCACGCCGTGCCAAGGCACGTTCGGTTTCAGCACTGGAGGACATACCGGGCATCGGTGCAAAGCGCCGCCAGCGGCTGCTGGCGCGTTTTGGCGGGCTGCGCGGTGTTTTTTCCGCCAGCACCGAGGAGATTGCCGCTGTCGAGGGCGTCAGCGCTGAACTGGCTCAACGCATTTACGATGCACTGCATTAGACCAACATGATGACCTTCAACCTGCCGATCCTGCTGACCTGGCTGCGCATCGTGATGATTCCGCTGTTCGTCGGCGTGTTCTATTTCGAACAGCACTGGATGTCGCAGACCACGCAGAACCTCACCGCCACCGTGATATTCACCGTGGCGGCGATCACTGACTGGCTCGATGGCTGGCTGGCGCGACGGTTGAACCAGACTTCGGCCTTTGGCGCCTTCCTCGACCCGGTGGCTGACAAGCTGATGGTTGCGGCGGCACTGATCGTGCTGGTGCAGCTTGATCGCATCGATGCGGTGGTGGCGCTGGTCATCATCGGCCGCGAGATCGCGATTTCGGCGCTGCGTGAATGGATGGCCGGCATCGGCAGGGGTCGCAGCGTCGCCGTATCCATGCTTGGCAAGATCAAGACCGCGGCACAGATGATTGCGATCCCGATGCTGCTGTACCACGACACGATCGGCCGATTTGATCCGCTGTACTGGGGCACCTGGCTGATCTGGGCCGCCGCCGCCCTGACCCTGCTTTCGATGGGGTATTACCTGCGCATGGCCTGGCAGGCGGGGCGCTAGCCTTTGTTGCGGCGGCATCGGGCTTTGGCGTATAATTTGCGACCGATTATGCGGGAATAGCTCAGTTGGTAGAGCGCAACCTTGCCAAGGTTGAGGTCGGGAGTTCGAGCCTCCTTTCCCGCTCCAAATTCTGGGGAAAACGGTTGAAAAAACCAGCCGTTTTCCCCTTTTAGTTAAAACGGCGCGGTAGCAAAGCGGTTATGCAGAGGACTGCAAATCCTTGTAGGGCGGTTCGACTCCGCCCCGCGCCTCCATTACAAGCCCCCGCCACCACCTCCAAGCCTGCGCCGGAAGCCTGCATATCCTGATTCGCGGGTATGCTCGCAGTCATGTGAGCCAGAGCCGCAAATCATGATCAGCACTCATGATCAAAATCAGGGGCGAGTGGTGAAATTGGTAGACACAAGGGACTTAAAATCCCTCGGCGCAAGCCATACCGGTTCGAGTCCGGTCTCGCCCACCACGGATAAGTCGTTCAATGATTGTTTTTGACCTCGGTTGTGACCAGGAACACCGCTTCGAGGGCTGGTTTTCCTCGAGCGCGGATTTTGAACGCCAGCTCAAGCAAAATCTGCTCAGTTGTCCTGTTTGCTCGAGCACCGGTGTAAGACGGCTGCTCAGCGCGTCGCGGGTGAATACCGGCAAGACAGGGCGCGAACTGGCGGCAATTCCGCGAGGCGAGCCTGCAGTGCGGGATGCCGGCCATTACGCCAATTTTGACGGTGCGCGCTTGCTCAAGCTGATTTCGCATATCGTCGAGAATACGGAGGATGTCGGCCGTGCTTTTGCCGAAGAGGCGCGGAAGATTCATTATCAGGAAGCGCCCGAACGTCATATCCGCGGTATCGCATTGCCGCAGGAAGTCGAGTCGTTGCGTGAGGAGGGAATCGATGTCGTGGCCTTGCCAGTACCCCCGCATCTTTCGGGGAAGACGCACTAAAATTGTTTTAAGTTTTTGTTTTAAAAAAGAAATATCAGTTTTTCGTAACCCCGGCCCCCGGTGCGAAACGCCACCACTGATGCGGGTGCCTGACGAGTTCATGCTTTCCGGGCAGCGCTGAGTCTCTGATGGCTCATATCGACCAGCGTTCGACGCAAGCAGCTGCGGCACCGGTGACGGCGGGCATCGAACGTTTCCTGCGCAGCCATGCGCCCTTCTCGCGCATGACCGATGAACACATCGCATGGCTGGCTGGTGAAATCGAGCTGGGCTATTACCCCAAAGACAGCGTCATTCTCGACCCGGTACAGGGCGTGCCGCAGCGCCTGTACATTGTTCAGCGCGGCGCGGTCTGCCACCGGCCCTTCAGTGCCGGTCATGGCGGCATCGACCAGGCCGTGGTGCGCGGGCCGGGGGAATGCTTTTCGGTCAGCGCGCTGCTCGAGTCACGCGCTGTAATCAGCCCGTATGTTGCGGTCACGGATACCTTCACCTGCGAGCTGCCCGCGGTGAAATTCAGCGAAATGCTCGGCCGAAGCACGCCGCTGCGCGAATTCACCATGGCCTTCCTCGCCAACATGCTCGACGAGTCGCGGCGGCTGCTGAAACTGCAGCACAACTCTGCTGCATCCGAACAGCAGGCGATGAGCCGGACGCTGCGCAGCCTGATTGCACGTGCGCCGGTGAGCTGCGGGCCGGACACGCCGGTTGCCGAAGTGCTCCGAATCATGCAGTCGCGCAAGATCGGTTCGATGCTGATCACCGATGCGGCCGGCCATGCACTGGGCATTTTCACCCGGCATGACGTGCTTGATCGTATTGCACTGGCGGGCAGCGAGTTGTCGGTGCCGATCGGCACCGTGATGACCCCGGATCCATTGACTCTGCCGGCCGAAGCCAGCGCCTACGAGGCCGCACTGCTGATCGCCGACCGTGGCATTCGCCACGTACCGGTCTGTGACGGCGGCCGCATCATTGGTGTGCTCACCGAGCGCGACCTGTTTGCCCTGCAGCGCGTCAGCCTGCGCTCAATCCAGCGCAACGTGGCCGAGGCTGGCAGCCTCGATGAATTACGCGCTGCGGCCGGCGACATCCGGCGGCTGGCAAAAGTAATGCTGGGACAGGGGGTATCGGCGCAGCATTTGACGCTGATCATCTCGACGCTGAACGATGCACTTACGCGGCGCCTGATTGACCTCGAGCAGGCACGCCACGACCTGCGGGGGCTGGCCTGGTGCTGGCTGGCCTTTGGCAGTGAGGGTCGTTTCGAGCAGACGATCAGCACCGATCAGGACAACGGCCTGGTATTTGATGCCGGCAGTGCCGGTGCTGAATCGGTGCGTGAGCGCCTGCTGCCGTTTTCGCAGGCAGTCAATGCCGGACTGGATGCCTGTGGCTTTCCCCTGTGCAAGGGCGGCATCATGGCCGGCAATCCTTCCTGCTGCCTGTCGCTGGACGAGTGGCGCACGCATTTTTCAGACTGGGTTGCAAATACTGATCCGCAGGCACTGCTCAATGCGGTGATCTTTTTTGATCTGCGCCATCTGCATGGTGATCGCAGCCTTGCTGATGCGCTGCAACGCCATGTCGCGAAACTTGCCGCAGCCAATGCGCGTTTCCGCCGCCAGCTTGCCGTCGATGCACTGCGTACCAGGCCACCGCTCGGGCTGATCAGTGATTTCGTAACCGAGGAGGAGGGGGCGCTGGCCGGCACACTTGATCTCAAGGCCTCCGGCGCCCGCCTGTTCACCGATGCCGCGCGGGTGCTGGCTCTGGCTGCCGGTGCCAGCCATACTCATACCGTTGAACGCCTGCGTCTGGCCGCGATGTCGCAACGCATACCCGCGAAGGAGGTTGATGCCTTTGCCGAAGCCTTTTATTTTCTGCAGACCTTGCGCCTGCGCACCCAGATTGGCGATGCACTGTCACGGCACGGGCCCAACCGGCTGTCACCGGATCAGCTGAACGAGGTTGACCGCCGCTTGCTCAAGGAAAGCCTGCGCCAGATACGCAGGTTGCAGTCGCGGCTTGCACTGGACTATGGCCTGTAGAGCTTCAACGTGGGCTGGCTGACCCGGTTGTGGCGGCACCCGGTTCCGGATGCGGCCCGACGTCAGGCGCTTGCCGCCCACAAAGCCAAGCCTGCTGTTGCAGGCACGACGCCATTGTCAGCGCTGCGCATTGTTGTTGCCGATGTTGAAACCAGCGGCCTGGATCCGCTGCATGACCGGCTGCTGTCGATTGGCAGTGTCGATTTGTGCGCCGGCAAGGTTATCCCGGCTTCGGCTTTTTCGGTGGTACTGCGCCAGCGTGAGGCCAGCAGTACTGGAAATATCCTGATCCACGGCATTGATGGCAGCACCCAGCTTGCCGGTCTTGATCCGGCTGAGGCGTTGCTGCTGTTCCTGGAGCATGTCGATACCGCACCGCTGGCGGGATTCAGCGCCGATTTTGACCGGATGGTGATCGGTCGCGCGCTGAAACAGGGTCTGTCGACAAGCTTGCGCAACGCATGGCTCGATCTCGCCTGGCTGGCACCGGCGCTGCTGCCGGCGCCCGGGAGGAGGGCGACGGCAGCAGCGGCAACACTGGATGACTGGGCGGCGCAATACGGGATCGTCAACGAAAGCCGCCACCACGCGGTTGCCGACGCGGCAGTTACGGCGCAACTGCTGCAGGTTGTGCTTGCCGCCGCGGCTGCGGCCGGCCTGCGCAGCCTGGATGATCTGCAGCGCCTGGAGCGTGACCAGCGCTGGCTTGGCCGCCGCTGATTGCCCAAAGCGGCAGGCATGTGCTATCAGCATTACAGCTGTTGTCCGTTTCCAGGGGCCGTTTACTGATGTCCGCGCTGCAAGCCTTGCTCGACCCGCAATCGATCGCCATTCTCGGTGCCTCCGCCGAGCTGTCCAAGATCAATGGCCGGACGCTGGGTTTTCTGCTCGCCAAGGGTTATCGCGGCCGCATCTATCCGGTAAATCCGAAATACCCCTCGATTGCCGGGCTGTGCTGTTATCCCGACGTCGACAGTCTGCCGGAAGCGCCTGATCTCGCGGTGATCGCGGTGCCTGCGGCGCAGGTACTCGAATCGGTGCGCGCGCTGGGCCGGCGCGGTGGCCGGGCCGCGGTGATTTTCAGTTCAGGCTTCGCCGAGATGGGGGATTCTGGCCGGCGGCTTGAACAGGACATTGCGGATGCAGCGAGTGCCTCGGGCATGCGTTTGTGCGGCCCCAATTGCCTCGGCCTGATCAACGCCTGGACGCAGGTCATCGCCACTTTCGGCCAGTTCGCCGAAGGTCCCACACCGCCGGGGCCGGTGGCTTTTGTCACCCAGTCCGGCGCCTTCGGCACCGCGATCGCCGCACTGGCTCGGCAACGTGCACTGGGGCTAGGCTACTTCATCAACACCGGCAACGAGTGCGACGTCGATTTTGTGCAGATGATGGGTGCCGTGCTCGGCGATAAACGTATCCGTGTCGGTGCGGGTTATCTCGAAGGGGTGCGCGACGGCGCCGGGTTACGTGAGCTCGCCGCACAGGCACTGGCGCTGGGCAAACCACTGACGTTGACCAAGGTCGGACGCACTGGCGCAGGCGCACGAGCCGCAGCTTCGCATACTGGCGTGCTGGCGGGTTCCGATGTGGTGTTCGATGGCGTAATCCGCGGACTGGGCGTGACCCGCGCGCGCAACGAAGAGCACATGCTTGATATTGTCGAAGTGCTCGCGGCAGGACGCATGCCGGCAGGGCGGGGGCTGGGCATCCTGACGCAATCCGGCGGCGCCGGTGTGCTGATGGCGGACCGCGCGGAAGAGATGGGACTGCGGGTCACCGAACTTTCTGCGCAGACACGTGAAGCGCTGACGCAGGTGATCCCGGCTTTTGGCACCACGGGCAATCCGGTTGATGTCACAGGACAGTTTGTCGCGCGGCCCGAGCTGTTGCTCGACAGCATGTGCGCGCTGATGGCGGATCCCGACGTCGATGTCGGTATTGTGTGGTTGCAGTTGATGGATAAACATGCCGACAAGTTGGTAAAAATATTCAATAAAATCAATGTATTAATAAAAAAACCCTGGGTTGTGTGCTGGGTCGCCGCACCAGCCGAAGCCCTGCAGCAGTTGCGCAGCGTAGGTATCCCGGTGCTGCGTGGTGCCGAACCTGCGGTGGATGCTGTTGCCGCGCTGGCGCGTTACGCCGAGGCGCAGCGTCATTGGCTGGCCGATGCGCCGGCCCGCGCCGCGCTGCAATTACCGGCATTAAAACTGCCCGCGGCTGCAGGCCCGGTGGCCAGCCTCGAAGGCCAGGCGCTGCTGCAAAGCTGTGGTGTCAAAACCGCGGCCGCGAAACTCGCCGGCAGCGCCGATGCCGCTGTCGCAGCAGCCGATGCGCTGGGCTACCCGGTGGTGCTCAAGATCGAATCGCCGGACATCCTGCACAAGACCGAAGCCAAAGGTGTGGCGCTGAACCTGAAGGATGCCGATGCAGT
>LNDW01000006.1 GCA_001464815.1 Betaproteobacteria bacterium Ga0077527
CCGCTTTTCCAAGATTAAAAAGTCAATTAAAACAACGACTTATAGAGTCAACCCTGCTGACGCCACACCCTGCCGAGGCGGGACGCCTGCTCGGCATCGGCACAGCCGAAGTCCAGGCCGACCGCGTTGCAGCCGCGCTGCGGCTGGCCAAAGAATTGAACAGCGCCGTGGTGCTCAAGGGCTGCGGCAGCATCTGCGCCTGGCCCGATGGTCATTGGGCGATCAATTATTCGGGAAATCCCGGCATGGCCAGCGCCGGCATGGGTGATGTATTGAGCGGCCTGATTGTTGCGCTGCTCGCGCAGGGGGTGCCGGAGCGCCATGCACTGACAGCCGCGGTGTATCTGCACGGCGCAGCTGCGGATCATCTGCTTGCACAGGGTATCGGTCCGGTCGGACTCACCGCCGGTGAAGTTGCCGATGCCGCTCGGCAAGTACTCAACGCCGCGGTTTCATGCGTTTAACTTAACTCAGGCGCTTAAGATTCGTACCGTGGCAAACCCGGCCACGGTCATCAGCAACGAACCGAAGAGATGGCTGGCGATCAGTGCCAGCGCCCAGCCGTACCGGCCGCTCTGCAGCAGGTTCACCGCCTCCAGCGAAAACGCCGAAAAGGTGGTCAGGCTGCCGAGAAAGCCGGTGATGAAAAACAGCTTCCATTCCAGCGGCAGCGTCGCCTGCTGCGTAAACAGCTCGAAGGCCGCGCCGATGCCCGGCGGCAGCGCCGGCCACAGGTGATTCAGCGCGGCTGACAATCCCCACCGTGACCAGGCGCCGAGCAGCGCGCCGAGGCCGACGGCCACGAAACCGGCCGCATTCACTTTCGATCAGCACTCAACTGGTCACACCGATATTCCACGGCACAAACTCGTGGTCACCCAGGCCGAGCAGCTCGCTCTTGGTCTTTTCACCGGAAGCGATGCGCAGCGTCAGCTCGAAAATCTCCTGCGCCTTCTGCGACAGCGTTTTCGTGCCATCGAGAATCTCGCCGCAGTTGATGTCCATGTCCTCTTCGAGTTTGGTGAACATCGGCGTGTTGGTGGCCAGCTTGATCGACGGCACCGGCTTGGCGCCGAACATCGAGCCGCGGCCGGTGGTGAACATGATCATGTTCGCGCCGCCGGCGATCTGGCCGGTGGCTGACACCGGGTCGAAGCCCGGCGTATCCATGAACACAAATCCGCGTGCGGTGACCGGCTGTGCATAGTGATACACCGCATTCAGCGGACCAGTGCCGCCCTTCATCGATGAACCCAGCGACTTCTCGAAAATATTGGCGAGGCCGCCATGCTGGTTGCCGGGGCTGACCACGCCGTTGATCTGGGTGTCCTTGCCCGCGTTGTAGACATCCTTCCACCAGCGGATGCGCTCGATCAGCTTCTCGCCGACCTCGACCGACTTCGCGCGCCGCGTCAGCGTGTGCTCGACGCCGTATATTTCCGGCGTTTCCGACAGGATGTGCGTGCCGCCGTGGCGGGCGAGGATGTCCATCGCCGCACCCAGCGCAGGATTCGCGGTGATCGACGAAAAACCGTCAGAGCCGCCGCACTGCAGGCCGATCATCAGGTGGCTTGCGGATACCTTCTGCCGCACCACCTTGTTTGCCGCAGGCAGCATTTCCTTCACCGCGGCAATGCCCGCCTCGATGGTCTTGCGGGTGCCGCCGGATTCCTGCATCACAAAAGTCTGCAGACGGTCGCTGACATCGAGGCCTTCGTCCTTCATCAGCCCCTTCAACTGGTTGCGCTCGCAGCCGAGGCCGACAATCAGCGCGCCGGCGAGGTTGGCGTGGCGGGCGTAGCCGGCCATGGTCCGGCGCAGCAGGTCCATCGGCTCGCCGGTCATTTCCATGCCGCAGCCGGTGCCGTGGGCAAAGGCGCAGACGCCGTCGATGTTCGGATATTCGGCCAGCCGCTCCGGGGTAAAGTATTCGGCGATCTTGTGCGCCACCGTCGCCGAGCAGTTCACCGTCGACAGCACGCCGATGTAATTGCGCGTGGCCACCTGGCCGTTGGCGCGGACGATACCCATGAAACTCGCGCGCTCGGCCTCGGGCACCATCTGCTCCGGCTTGTAATCACGGGCGTAGGCGTAGTCGCGGTTGAACTCGCGGAATTCGAGGTTATGCGAATGCACATAGCTGCCCGCCGGAATGTCGGCCGAGGCAAAACCGATGGTCACCGCGTATTTGAGGATGGGCTCGTCCTTCTTGATGTCGCGCGAAGCGATCTTGTGGCCGGCCGGCACCTGGCTTTTTGAAGTCAGGCCGCCCTCGAGTTTGGTGCCGATGCCGATATCACTGCGCGCAATCAGCACATTGTCGTTTTCGTGCAGCCGGATCACCGGTCCCGATGCCGGTTTGTCCTTGATCTTAATGATGCCGTCGTCCATGGCCATGCTCCTGTCTGCGCGTGATGGGTTGCCGGGCCGTGCCACAGCACGACCGGGGGTATTGCCTGCCGCGATTTTATCAGCGACACCCCGGCCAGACCCTGCAAAACCGCCGCGGCAGTCCTGCCGCCAGCGGATTGACTTTGATAATCCGGCGGGTTATCGTTTTATTGTATTTTATAAATATTTAAAACAATTTAAAAGCGCTGCATTAAGAAGGACAACATGCGCCATTCACACCCTGTGACCTCAAAATCCGTCATTGCCGGCTGCTTTTCCCTGCTCTTCGCCGTCACAGCGCAGGCCTATCCGACCAAACCCGTGCGCCTGGTCACGCCCTTCCCGCCCGGCGGCGGCGTTGATGCCACCGCGCGCGTGCTTGCCAAAAAGCTGGGGGACAGCTGGCAGCAGCAAATCATCGTCGACAACCGCTCGGGCGCGGGCACCACCATCGGCAATGAAATCGTCGCGCTGGCCGCACCAGACGGCTACACCCTGCTGCTCACCAACAACGCGCTGGCAATCAGCGCCGGGCTCTACCAGAAGCTGCGCTACGACACCGGCAAGGACCTGCTGCCGATCATGGAAGTACTGCGCTCGCCGTTTGTGATGGTGATCCCCGCAAGCTCTTCAATGAAAGGTGTCGCCGATCTGGTCGCTGCCGCCAAGGCCAAACCCGGTGAAATCACGCTGGCCAACACTGGCGTTGGCTCCGGCCCCCATCTCGCCGGCGTGCTCTTTGCCAACATGGCCGGGATCAAATTGAATGAGATCCCGTACAAGGGCGGCGGCCCGGCAATCGTTGACCTCGCCGCAGGACGGGTCAACGTGCTGATCACCACGCCGCTCGCAGCATTGCCCCATGTCCAGTCCGGTCGCCTGCGCGCCATCGGCGTGACCTCGGCCAAACGCGCATCCGACCTGCCCGCCGTGCCGGCCATCGCCGAAAGCGGCCTGCCTGGCTACGACGTATCCACCTGGTACATGCTGCTCGCGCCCAAGGGCACGCCCAGGGCACTGGTCAGCAAGATCCATGCGGATTCGAAGGCCGGGCTGAGCCAGCCCGATGCGGTGAAAATCCTCAGCGGCGGCGGCACCGAACTGGTCTATTCCTCGCCCGAGGACACCGCGAAGTTGCTTAATGTCGAACTCGCGCGCTGGAGCAAGGTGATCAAGGCCGCGAACGTCAAACCGGAAAACTGACCCGGAGCCGTTCGCGCTGACTGCAGGCATGAAAACAATCCCTTCCGCCACACTCTCCGCAGCCGGCACGGACTACCGCATCATCGACCTGCCGGCACTGGCCGGCCCCGTGTTGCCGCAATTGCCGTGGGTGCTGCGCCTGCTGCTGGAAAACGTCGCCCGCAACATGCAAGGCAGCGAACGTGACAGCGCGGTTGCCAGCATCCTTGGCTGGGTGAAACAAGACCACGCCGACGCTGAAATCGAATTCCAGCCGGGCCGGCTGCTGATGCACGACACCACCAGCACGCCGGCGCTGGTCGATGTTGCCGGCATGCGTGATGCACTGGCCGAGGCCGGTGTCGATCCACAGGTGCTGAATCCGCTGATTCCGGTCGATGTCTCGATCGACCATTCGCTGGCGGTCGAAGCTTATGCACGCCGCGATGCAGTCGAATTCAACGAAGCACTCGAAATCCGCCGCAACCGCGAGCGTTATCGCTTCCTGCGCTGGGCCTCTCTGGCGATGGACAATGTGCGCCTGCATCCGCCCGGCACCGGCATCATGCATACGATCAACCTCGAGCAGCTGGCGACGGTGGTCACCACCGAGATCCGTGACGGCGTGCTGTGGGCGGTGCCGGACATGATGCTCGGCACCGACAGCCACACGCCGATGATCAACGGTATCGGCGTACTCGGCTGGGGCATCGGTGGCCTCGAGGCGCAGACGGTGATGTTCGGCATCGCCACGCCGCTGCGTATTCCCGATGTGGTGGGCGTGCGCCTCACCGGCCGCCTTGGCGACGGCGTGCAGGCCAGCGACCTCGCACTGGTGGTCACCCATCAACTGCGCGAACTCGATGTCACCGGCGATTTTGTCGAATTCTTCGGACCCGGCGTATCCACGCTGTCCGCCGAAGACCGCGCAGTGGTCGCCAACATGGCGCCGGAGTACGGCGCCACCACCGGCTATTTCCCGCCCGATGCGCGCGTGCCCGAATACCTGCGCAAGACCGGACGCAGCGAAGACGCGATTGCACTGGTCGAGGCTTATCTGCAGCGCAACGGCCTCAATTTCGATGCCGATGCCACGCCACGCTACACACGGAGCATCGAAATTGACCTTTCCACCA
>LNDW01000007.1 GCA_001464815.1 Betaproteobacteria bacterium Ga0077527
CCTATCTGCAGTGGGCGTTGGAAGTTTGAGGGGGGCTGCTCCTAGTACGAGAGGACCGGAGTGGACGCATCTCTGGTGTACCGGTTGTCACGCCAGTGGCATCGCCGGGTAGCTAAATGCGGAAGAGATAAACGCTGAAAGCATCTAAGCGTGAAACTTGCCTCAAGATGAGACTTCCCGGGGACTTGATCCCCCTGAAGGGTCGCGGAAGACCACCGCGTTGATAGGTCGGGTGTGTAAGCGCAGTAATGCGTTGAGCTAACCGATACTAATTGCCCGTGAGGCTTGATCCTATAATTTTGAGCGTGTGCTGATCCTTGGTCGGATCAGTTGGCTCAGGTAGGCTCATGTTAATGTTCAATCAAACCAAGTGTTTGATTTAAATACTAAACTTTACTTCTTCCAGATTCGGCTCGCATGCAGTGCACATTGGTGTGCTGCATGTCCAGCCAAACAGCTATGCCTGACGACAATAGCGAGTTGGTCCCACCCCTTCCCATTCCGAACAGGGCCGTGAAACGACTCAGCGCCGATGATAGTACGGACTACCCGTGTGAAAGTAGGACATTGTCAGGCACCCATACCGGAAAAGCCCGGCCTCAATGAGGTCGGGCTTTTTCTTTTCTGTTTACTTTCGTATCGCGCATGCTACGTGTTTGCGTCAGGCCTTAACTCCCTGGCATCCCCGCGAGAACGCAGGTTGCCGTGACGGGGCATGCATGCAGCTTTACTGTGTGCGGTCGGACAACTTTGCTTCTGTTAGACCAGTGTTGCTGATGGCCGGCAGTGATCGCCGGACGTAAAAAAGCCCGACAGATGCCGGGCTTTTTCCTGGAAGGGCTGCCGGAGGGGGGCGGACGGCCTTGCAGTGATTGTTAGAGTGAATGCGATTACTCGACCTTGGCCTTCGCCCGCAGATCGTCGATCTGTTTCTGGATGAGTTCGCGCTGTACCACCTGCTGCAACTGCGGTTTGATCGCCTCGTAGCTCAGCGGCCGTGTGTCATCGAGGCGGATCACATGCCAGCCGAAATTGCTCTGCACCGGATTCTCGGTCAGCTCACCTTTTTTCATGCGCGCCAGTGCCTCGGCAAAAGGACGTACATAGGTATTCGGCGCCGCCCAATTCAGTTCGCCGCCCTGGGCCTTGGTGCCTTCGTCGCGCGAGCGCGCTGCGGCGAGCTTGGCGAAGTCGGCGCCGCCCTTGAGTTCCTTGATGATTTCGCGGGCTTCGGCTTCGGCACCGACAAGGATGTGCCGCGCGCGGTATTCGTTGGCTGCCGGGCTGTCCTTAAAGCGCTCATGCGCCTTGCGCAAGGCGTCCTCCGGAACCTGGGTCTTGCGCTGGGCGTCATTGAGGTAGGCGCGGATCAGGATTTCCTGACGCGCGAGGTCAAGCTGCTGACTTACGTCCGCGCTCTTGTTGAGCCCCAGCTTGATCGCCTCCTGCGCCATTACCTCGCGGCTTACCAGTTCCTGCTTGATCATTGCTCGCAGTTCAGGTGAATCAGGACGGCCCTGGGCGGTGACTTCCTTGAGCAGGGCGTCGGCCCTGGCCTGTGGAATCGGCGTGCCGTTGACCCTGGCTACCTGGGCGTGGGCGGCAGGCACCGTGGCCAGCGCGGCGAGCATCAGGGTCAGCGAGAGGGTAGTGCGCATGTTTGCAGCTCCTGTGGGTGAATTCAGATTTCCTGCGGGGTATAGGCCTTGATGGCGAGGGCGTGGATCTCGCGCTGCATCAACGGTCCCAGAGCCTGGTAAATCATGCGATGCCGGGCCTGTAGTGGCTGCCCGGCAAAAGCCGCCGAAACGATGATCAGCTGGTAATGTCCGCCACCGCCGCGGGCACCCTCATGGCCGACATGCTGACCGGACTCGTCCAGCAGCTCCAGTGACTCCGGCTCAAGCTCGGCCAGTTGATCGTGGATCATCCTGGCGACATTGCCTTCAGCATTGCTTGCCGGTGAATTCATTCGCCGGTTTTTTCCTTCATGTGAGGCGCCAGGATCACCGCCTGGATCACCACGAAGACCAGCATCAGGCCGATGCCGCCAAAGAGCTTGAAGCTGACCCAGAAATCAGTCGAGAAGCCGTAGGCGACATACAGGTTGAGCACGCCCATGAACACAAAAAAACCGATCCAGCCGTGGAGCAGTTTTTTCCAAATCGCGTCGGGAGCGGTGACCTGGGTTTCCATCATCGAGCGGATCAGGTTCTTGCGGAAGGCCAGCTCCGAAACCAGCAGCACCACCGCAAACAGCCAGTAGAGCACCGTGGGTTTCCACTTGATGAAGGTTTCGTCGCGCAGAAGCAGCGTTGCCCCGCCAAACACCACGATCAGCCCGAGGCTGATCCATTGCATGTTCTCGACCTTGCGGTGTCTGAACCACATCCAGCCAATCTGCGCGAAGGTGGCGGCGATCGCCACCGCAGTGGCGATATAGATGCCGTAGAACTTGAACGCGGCAAAAAACAGGATGACCGGGAAAATGTCGAACAGAAACTTCATGGCCGGCTATTATCCTCGCTTAGCCCTCGACAGTCCATTTGGTAAAACGCTGGCGCATGGCTTCCCGCGCCGCCTCGCCATAAGCCGGTTTGGAGACCTCAGCCATGCCCTCGCGGAAAAAAGTCACACAATTCCCGGGCAGGTGGTTTTCCAGCAGGTCATAGGCGGTATTCATGGCGGTTTGATCCCCGCCGCGGGTGGCGATGATCGCGCAGTTGAAATGCAG
The DNA here is from genome assembly GCA_001464815.1 of Betaproteobacteria bacterium Ga0077527. Lineage (GTDB taxonomy): Bacteria > Pseudomonadota > Gammaproteobacteria > Burkholderiales > SG8-41. The sequence continues at coordinate 2,735 of LNDW01000007.1, forward strand.
CATCAGCCAGGGCTGCAGCACGGCCGGATCCCGACTGTCTTTGATGGTCGTAGAAGTGGCGCTGATCAGTGCGCAACCGCGTTCGAACAGGGCCTTCAACAAGACCGGGTCGTTGCCGGTGTTGGCTTGCCTTGCGAGAGCGTTGACTGCCGGTTCCAGTGTGCCGATCCGCGCACCGCGGGCACACAGCCAATGCGTGGCATCCAGGGCCAGATCCTCGATGCCGGCGCGGGCTTCGTCACGCCTCAGCTGCCAGGCCCAAAGCGCGAGGTCGGACAGGCACTCGAGCAGCGAGTCCGACAGCTCATCGAGTTCCTCCGGCGGCAGTCCGGCTTCGTCGTCATCGCCCTGGCTCTGATTGATCAGGTTGCAGGTTTCCAGGCATTCGGCCACCGCTGCGGCAAGTGCTGCAGGCGTCGCTTCCAGTCCGGGGAAGGGGCCGGCCGCATCAAAAGCGGTGATGATGTCGCCGGCGTGGCGGTCCAGCGCGCGGCGGGTGGCCCGGTTCACTATTGGGTTATTCCAAAAACATGAAAGCCTCGGTAGAGGCATGTTTTTGTCATTATTGATGAAACTCTCAATATTTCTCGAATTTCAGCGCCGCGGAGTTGATGCAAAAACGCAGCCCGGTGGGCGGCGGGCCATCCTCGAAGACATGGCCGAGGTGGGCGTCGCAGCGGCTGCAAAGCACCTCGGTGCGGCGCATGAAAAAACCGAGATCTTCCTCGGTGGCGACGTTGGCGGCGACTGCAGGCTGCCAAAAGCTGGGCCAGCCGCTGCCGGAATCGTATTTCTCCGCCGAATTGAACAGCACCGTGTCACAGCACACGCAGCTGTAGATGCCGGCCGCATGGTTGTCCCAGAATTCGCCGGTAAAGGCGCGTTCGGTGCCCTTGCGCCGTGCCACCTCATATTGCTGCGGCGTCAGTTCGGCCTGCCATTCGGCGTCGGTTTTTTTGATTTTGTCGGTCATAATCATTTTCTTGGGCCCTGATGGCCCGGATAAGGTTCCAGAAACATGGAGTTTGCCATGACCACCGCCTACTGGATGGTACTCGTCGCCGGCCTGATGCCGTACTGGCCCACCGCAGTTTCGAAATGGCGCAAGACCTATGACAACGCCATGCCGCGCGCGGGGCTCGAAACCCTGTCGCCGCAACGCCAGCGTGCCTATTGGGCGCAGCTCAATGCCTTCGAGGCGTTTCCGTTGTTTGCCGCGGCGGTGATCATCGCCCACCTCTCCGGCGCGGCCCAGTCCACCGTGGATGGCCTGGCGGTGACATTTGTGCTGCTGCGTGTGCTGTATATCCTGACCTATATCTACGACCGGCCGACGTTGCGCTCGCTGCTGTGGATGGCCGCGGTGGGCTGCGTGGTGGCGCTGTTCGTGGTTGCGGCCTGAACTTCGCGACCTGAACCGCAGGTTCAGAACAACTTGCCGGGATTCATCAGGCCCTGCGGGTCCAGCGCGCGTTTCACCGTGCGCATCAGGTCCAGTTCCACCGCGCTCTTGTAACGCGCCAGCTCGGCAACCTTGGATAATCCGATGCCGTGCTCGGCGCTGAAACTGCCGCCGTACTGCTGCACGATGTCGTAGACCGTTTCGGTCACGTCATGTGCATCGCGCGCCACGGCATCCTTGCGCAGCCGCTCCGGCAGGTAGGCGTTGTAATGCAGGTTGCCGTCACCGAGGTGGCCGAAGCAGATCAGCTTCACGCCGGCGAATTTTGCTTCCAGCGCCGCCTGCGCTTCGCGGATGAATTCGGGAATGCGACCGACCGCCACCGCGATGTCATGGCGATAGACCATGTACGGCTCCTGCCGCGCACCTTCCGGAATCGACTCGCGCATATGCCACAGCGATTGCGCCTGACTGCGGTTTTCAGCGATCACCGCATCGACAACCAGCCCGGCTTCAATGGCTTCTTCCAGCGCGCGCTCGAGGTCGCCGCGCAGCTTGGCCTCATCGGCCGAGTCGGCGAGTTCGGTCAGCACATACCAGGAGTAGGGCGTTGCGATCGGGTCGCGGGTGCCGGGGATATGCCGCCACACCAGTTCCAGGCTGTGCCGCGAAATAAGCTCGAAGGCGGTGATGCGGTCGTTGCAGTGCCTGCGCATCAGCGCAAGCAACTTCAGCGCGGCCTCGGGGTCGGGCACCGCCATCCACGCCGTGGCGTTGGCGGCGGGGCGGGGGAACAGTTTCAGCGTCGCCGCGGTGATCACACCCAGCGTACCCTCGGCGCCGATGAACAGATGTTTCAGGTCATAGCCGGTATTGTCCTTGCGCAACCCGCGCAGGCCGTTCCAGATGCGGCCGTCGGGCAGCACCGCTTCGACGCCAAGCACCAGGTCGCGGGTGTTGCCATAACGCAGCACATTGACGCCGCCGGCGTTGGTCGACAGGTTGCCGCCGATCTGACAACTGCCTTCGGCGCCCAGGCTCAGCGGAAACAGGCGTTCAGCCTCTGCAGCGGCCTGCTGGATAGTCGCCAGCACACAGCCGGCCTCGACGCTGATGGTGTTGTTCAGCGGATCGACGGCGAGCACCTTGTTCATCCGCGCCAGCGACAGCACCACCTCGCGCGGGCCGCCGGGCACCGAAGCGCCGCACATGCCGGTGTTGCCGCCCTGGGGTACCACCGGGGTGCCGGTTTCGGCGCAGATCTTCAGCACCGCACTGACCTCGGCGGTGTTCGCCGGCCGCACCACAGCGGCAGCGGCGCCGCGATAGACGCCGCGCCAGTCGACGATATGTGCTTCGAGGTCTGCGGCTTCGGTCAATACGGCGCTGCCGCCGACGGCATTGCGCAGGCGCTCAATCACGGACTCGCTGTTTGGACTGTTCATTGAATTCAGAGTTGAAAGTGTTGTTGTACCGGAACGCTCGTGAGCCCATTGTAATCATCCGGGCAGATCACCATGAAGCCGGGCAACACGCCTCAGCCTTGCAGTTTCAGTGCTTGATCTTTTTAATGACTCCGCGGGGCCAGAAAAAATAGTCATATAAAACAATTAGTTATGTTCAATCATCGTTATTCATGGGTGATAGGCTCCGGCTGCCGTGGCTGCTGCGTACAGTACATGCAGGCCGTGCCAGCCTGAACACCATTCACTACACTGCCACTGCGCCTCGCTGCTGCACCCCATCCACCATGCGGTGCTCAACCTGCCGGAAGCCGGTAGCTTGCCAGCAGTCAACCGGTTAAGATTCCCGCCGGCATTTGCAATTGATCGTGTTCCGCACAATCAACGCCAGGCGTTTTTGACGCACAACATCGCGGAACCTTTGTTTTTGGCGTTCCGATCAGGAGGAGTTCCAAGCATGGTTGACCGCATCATTTTTGTCTGTACGGTGCTGCTTGCAGCCGTATACCTGTGGGCGACGTCGAAGATTCCGACGCTGGCGCTGGGCGACCCGCTGGGACCCAAGGCCTTTCCGCAGATGCTCGGCGTCGGCCTGCTGATCGGTGCCGGCATGCTGCTTGCCGAAATCATCCGGGCCGGGCGCAACAAGAGCGGCAACACTGAAAAAGCCGCGCCGCTGCGTTTTGAGAAACACGATGCTGTCGTGCTCGCGGTCATCATTGGCACCGCTGTCTATGTGTTTGCCTTCGAGCGCCTCGGTTACCTGATTTCCACCGCGATCTACCTGCTGGTGATGACCCATTTTTTCAACCGTGGCCGCTGGCTGATGAATGTGCTGACCAGCGTGCTTTTTGCCGTGATCAGCTATCTGGCCTTCGCGAAGCTGCTGGGTGTGAATCTCGCCCGCGGCATTCTTCCGTTCTGAGGCCGCCATGGATACTTTTACCCACATCATGAACGGCTTCGTCGTCGCGACGGAGCCGATGAACCTCTGGTACACCTTCCTCGGCGTGCTGATGGGCACCATCATCGGCGTGCTCCCGGGCATCGGGCCCTCGGCCGGCATCGCGCTGCTGATCCCGATCACCTACGGCATGAACCCGACCTCGGCCCTGATCATGATGGCCGGCATCTACTACGGCGCCAAATACGGCGGCTCGACCACCGCGATCCTTATCCGCACCCCCGGCGAGGCCGCCTCGGTGATGACCTCGATCGACGGCTACGAGATGGCCAAGAACGGCCGCGCCGGGGCCGCACTCGCGGTCTCCGCGATCGGCTCCTTCATTGCCGGCACCATCGGCGTCATCGGCCTCACGCTCTTCGCGGTGCCGCTGACCTCGATGGCGCTCAAGTTCGGCCCCGCCGAATACTTCATGCTGATGCTGTTCGCGATGACCGCGGTGTCCACGCTGACCGGCGATTCGCCGGCCAAGGGCGTGATCGCCACCATCCTCGGCCTGATGATCGCCACCATCGGTATCGACCTCCAGTCGGGCCAGGCGCGCTTCACCATGGGGGTGCCCGAGTTCCTCGACGGTGTCGGCTTCGTGGTGGTGGTGGTCGGCCTGTTCGCAATGGCCGAGGTGCTGCGCGGCCTCGAGGACATCTACCGGGGCAGTTCCGCCAAGGCCATGCGTATCACCGGCAAGCTGTGGCTGACGCGCGAGGAGTGGAAGCGTTCGATCGGCCCGATCTGGCGCGGCGGCATCATCGGCTTTGTCATCGGTGTGCTGCCCGGTGCCGGCGGCACCATTGCCGCGATCATGTCGTACACCACCGAAAAGCGGCTGTCGAAGCACCCCGAGGAATTCGGCAAGGGCGCCATCGAAGGGGTTGCCGGTCCCGAATCAGCCAACAACTCCGACACCGCCGGTGCGCTGGTGCCGCTGCTGACGCTGGGTATTCCCGGCGGCGGCGCCACCGCGGTGCTGCTTGGCGCATTCATCATGTACGGCATCCAGCCCGGTCCGCTGCTGTTCCAGACCAAGCCCGACCTGGTGTGGGGGCTGGTCAACAGCATGTACATCGGCAATGTGATGCTGGTGATCCTCAACCTGCCGCTGATCGGCCTGTTCGTGCGCCTGCTCTACATCCCGCAGGGCATTCTTTATCCCCTGATCGTGGCCATTTCCGCCATCGGCGCCTATGCCATCAACGGCAGCACGATGGACCTGTGGCTGATCCTCGCCTTCGGCGTGGTCGGTTACGTCTTCGACAAGACCGGCATCCCGGTGGCGCCGCTGGTACTGTCGCTGGTACTCGGCGGCATGATGGAGCAGTCCTTCCGCCAGGCGATGACCATCTCCAGTGGCGACCTGAAGATCTTCTACGGCAGCACCATCACCGTGGTACTGCTGGTGATGTCGGTGATCTCGGTGCTGCTCCCCTTTGTCATCCCGATGCTGCGCAAGCTCGGCAGCAAGGGCGACGAAAGCTAGTTCCGCGTTCAGGCTTCACCCACACGGCGCCCGGCATGCCGGGCGCCGTTTTTATATCCGCTTGCCACGTTTTGGGCTGGCAGCGGTTTTTTCCGGAAGACTCTGCTCTAATCGGCTAAATGTTCTGTATCGGAAAGTGACGGTTATGGGCAAACGCATGGCGTTCATGGGCGCGGGAGCACTCGGCGGTTACACCGGCAGTTATTTCGCCCACCACGGCGAAGACGTGACCCTGATCGATTTCTGGCCCGAACATATCGAGGCCATCCGCGCCGGCGGCATGCATCTTGACGGCCTGAGCGATGCTGAAAAAATCGTGGTTACCCGCGCAAAAACGCTGCACGGCAAAGATCTCGAAAGCCTCAGGAATCAGCCACCGTTTGACATCATTTTTATCGCGGTAAAGTCGTACGATACCGAACGCATGACCAAGGCACTGCTGCCTTATCTGGCTGCGGACGGCTTCATGGTGTCGCTGCAGAACTGCTGCAACGAGGAAACCATAGCTTCGATTGCCGGGCAGCTGCGCACGGTGGGTGTCATTGCCTCGTCAATTTCGGTTGAGCTTTACGGGCCGGGACGCATCCGCCGCATGGCGGAAAGGGGCGGCTCGGCGCATACGGTGTTCCGGGTCGGCGAGATTGACGGCAGCATTACCGGCCGCGTGAATGATCTGGTGAGCCTGTTTTCAAAAGTCGACAGCACAAAGGCCACCGCCAACCTGCAGGGCGAGCGCTGGACCAAGCTGGTGCAGAACGGCATGAGCAACGGCGTTTCCGCGGCAACGGGCCTCACCGGCCACGCACGGGACAACAATGATGCGATCCGGCGGTTTTCGATTGAGGTGGCCGGCGAGGCGATACGTGTGGGCCGGGCGATGGGCCTCAAGCTCGAGAAAATGGGAAAATTCATGCCCGACCAGCTTGAGGCCGCCAGCCGTGGCGTGCCTGAGGCGCTTGCTGAAGTCGAGCAGATCATGAAAACGCGCAAGGCCGCGAATCCCCAGGCGGGCATTCAGCGGCCGTCGATGGCGCAGGACATGCAAAAAGGCCGCAAGACCGAAATCGAATTCATGAACGGCCTGATCGTGCGTAAAGGCAGGGAAGTCGCAGTGCCGACGCCGGCGAATGAACGTCTGGTTGAAGCGGTGCTGAGTGTGGAAACCGGCAAGGTGAAGGCCGCGCCCGAAGTGCTGGGCGGCTGATGCTGGTCATTCGCTTTGGCTCTGCGCCGGGCATTGAGTCGGTACGCTGACATGGCTCAATCACGTCCGCGCATTGCGATCCTCGGCATCCATCTTGAAAGCAACGCCTTTGCTCCGGCTTCCACCGGGGAGGATTTCCGGAAGTCCTGTTACCTCGAAGGAGCGGCCATGTTGGCCGAAGCGGCAAAACCCGCGCCCAACATGCCCGCCGAAATACCGGGATTCGTCGAGGCCATGAACGCGGCTGGCCCCTGGGAACCGGTCCCGATAATCATTACCGCCACTGAGCCGGGTGGACCGGTGGAACAGGGTTTTTTCGATGCCACATTGGCGCGGATGCGCGCCATGCTCGCGGCTGCAGGACGGCTGGATGGCATCTACATCAGCAACCATGGTGCGATGACCTCGACGGGCGCTGAAGACCCCGATGGCACCCTGTACGCAATGGTTCGGGAGGCAGCCGGATCCGCCGTGCCTGTGCTGTCGACTGTTGACCTGCACGCCAATATTTCTCGGCGAATGGTGGATAGTGCGGACTGCATACTTTCCTATCGCACCAACCCCCACATTGACCGCCGCGAGCGTGGCGCCGATGCGGCACCGCTGATGCGACGCCTGCTGTCCGGCGAGCGCTGGGAAAAATTCTTCATTCGCATGCCAATTGCGGCACCCTCGGTGACTTTACTGACGGCGCAGGGTGTCTATTCCGAAATGATCGCGGAAGGGCAGCGGCATATCGCTCCTGACTTGCCGGTGGTGTCGGTGCTGGGCGGGTTTGCTTTTGGCGATGTGCGCGAGGGTGGCATCACGATACTGGTTTACGGTCTTGGAGAAAAACCGGCGCAACTTGCGCGACAGCTTGCCGAATTTGCATGGGCAGGTCGCGAACACTTTCGAGTGCAACTGACCCCGCTGGAAGAGGCCATTTCCCGTGCTGTCCAGGCTGGCTGCAGTGGCACCGGCAGCGTCATCTGTCTGGCTGATGTGGCAGATAACCCCGGCGGCGGCGGCCGCGGCAATACCACGGACATTCTGGAGGGCTTGCTGGTCAATCGCGCGGAAAACGTGCTTTTCGGGAATTTTGTCGATGCTGCGGCCGCCGCAAACTGTCATGCCGCGGGGGTCGGCGCCAGCTTGAGGATCACACTCAATGAACGGAACGACGATGCCGATGGCCGTGCGGTTCCGGTCGAGGCCGTTGTACTTGGCCTCTCCAATGGACTTGTCACCGGGCGGCGCGGTATTTACGCGGGCCGATCAGTGGATATGGGCCCGGCAGCGGCCATACGCGCCTCGGGTGTCACACTGGTGATTTGTTCGCGCCGTATCCAGTGCGCCGATCCCGTATTTTTCGAAATCTTCGGTTTGGACATTGGTGCTTTTTCATCCTTGGTCGTGAAATCGCGGGGTCATTTTCGAGCCGGCTTTGACGCCTGGTACGATGATTCGCGCATTATCGAAGTCGATGCCGCAGGCCTGACGTCGCCGATACTCGAACGTTTTGCATGGAAGCGCTTGCCGCGCCCTGTGTGGCCACTGGATACTGATACCCGCTGGCAGCCACCGGCCATTGAATCGGAACCCGGTAATCCATAACATTCGCCATTATTGATGCGCATGTATTTCAAAAAGCACTGTTCGAAAAAGGCATGGATATGAACGTGTACAACATCAAAGCAGCTGTTATGCCGGTGTTCCCGTCATGCAGAACCTTCCCGCTTTTTCTTTGTGCCTTACTGTTGCCGTTGTACGCTGCGGCGCAACCCGCGTATCCGGTCAAGCCGATCCGTATCGTGCTCGGTTCCACCCCCGGCGCCTCGCCCGATATTCTCGCGCGCATGATTACCACAAAGATGAGCGAAAACTGGCAACAGACCGTGGTTATCGACAACAAGGTTGGTGCAGGCGGCCTCATTGCCGCCAATCTGGTCGCCAAGGCCACGCCGGATGGTTACACCTTGCTGGCGACGTCGCCGGCAATTGCGATCAGGGCGGCACTGGCATCAAATCCGGATGATGTTCTCAAGGATTTTTCGGCGGTTACGGAAATCGGTTTTTCCAACACGGCATTACTGGCCGGACCAGCCAGCGGTGCGAAATCGATCAGGGAGATCATCGCTTTTGCCAACGCCAACCACGGCAAGGTGTTTTTTGCCTCCGGCGGTGCCCTGACAGCGGATCACATCAATGGCGAGCGCTTCCGCATTGCCGCGGGCATCAAGGTTCAGCACGTTGCATTCAAGGGGCAATCGGAGGCTTTGATCGAAGTTGTGGCCGGACGCATGCTGTACACCAGCGCCAGCCTGACATCATCGATGCCTTTCATCAAAAATGGCACATTACGGGTTCTGGCTGTGGCGCAGCGCACCCCGCTGCTGCCGGATGTGCCATCCATGGAGGAATCGTTGAAGGGGTGGGGCCGCAATGGATCGCAGGCGTTGTTGGCTCCGAAGGGCACACCCCTGGCGATCCGCCAAAAAATCAGCCGGGAGGTCGCACGAATTACCAGTCTTCCGGAAATCAAGGAAAAACTCGATGCGGTGAGTTTTGGCATCACCGCCAACTCGCCTGAGCAGCACGAAAAGAACCTTCGTGCCGATGTTGCAGCCTTTTCGCGGGTGCTCAAGGAATCAGGGTTGAAGACCAACTGAGCGGATTCCGGAGCTTCGGAAAAATTGTCACGGGTGTTTTGGTTGTTGAATATTTGAATCAGGAGAATAAGCTTTGAACAAAGTCACCGTGGTGCCGGGCGACGGCATCGGACCCGAAGTCGTCGGCGCGACCTGCGCCATCATCAAGGCTTCGGGCGCGAAGGTCGAATTCGAGGATGTACTGGTTGGTCTGCGTGCTGAAAAAGAGCACGGCACGCCGCTGCCGGTGAGCGTGCTCGAGTCGATCGAGCGCAACAAGCTGGCGCTGAAAGGCCCGACGCAGACGCCGTTTGGCGGCAATTACCGGATCAAGATCGAGCGCATGCGTGGCGGCAAGGAATGGCGCGCCGACTATCCGAGCATCGCCATCGCGTTGCGCAAGGAGCTGCAGCTTTTCGTCAACGTGCGGCCGATCAAGAACTACCCCGGCGTTGCCTCGCGCTTCGACAAGGTGGATCTGGTGATCTTCCGCGAGAACAGCGAAGACCTCTACGTCGGCAACGAGCGCATGATCGATGACGATACCGCCGAGGCGATCAAGCGCATCACCCGCGGCGCCACCGAACGCTGCGCACGCTACGGTTTTGATTACTTGAAAAAAACCGGCCGCCGCAAGATGACCATCGGGCACAAGGCCAACGTCCTGAAATTGACCGACGGCCTGTTCCTGAGGGTTGGGCAGGAGGTGGGCAAGGATTACCCCGAGATCGTCTGCGATTCCCGCGTCATCGATGCGCTGTGCATGGAGCTGGTGATCAAGCCCGAAACCTTTGACGGTCTGCTGCTCGCCAACCTGTTCGGCGACATCGTGTCCGATCTTGCCGCCGGTCTGGTCGGTGGCCTGGGTGTCGCGCCCGGCGCCAACATCGGTCCGGACTGCGCCATGTTCGAAGCCGTACACGGCACCGCGCCGGATATCGCCGGCAAGGACATCGCCAACCCGATGGCGATGATCCTCTCCGGCGTGCTGATGCTGCGCCACATCGGCGAGAACGATGCCGCCAACCGCATCGACGCCGCGCTGACCGCGGTGCTCGCCGAGAAAAAGCACGTCACGCGCGACCTCGGCGGCGATGCCGGCACCAAGCGCTTTACCGAGGCGATCATCGCCAAGCTTTAAAAACTACAAACCTTGAGCCACAGAGTTCACAGGGAACACATAGAAAAACAAATAAAAACAATGGTTTACGGTGAATCCCGGGTTTTCTCTGTGAACTCTGTGCCCTCTGTGGCTGCTTTTGACTTTGATCTTGTTTTTGCAGGAGGACTCCATTTTGGGTAAACGTATCGTAGTTGTCGGCGCCGGCGCCATCGGCGGCATCGCCGGCGGGCACATGACCCGCGCCGGGCATGACGTGACCATGATTGACCCCTGGCCGGAGCACGTCGAGGTGATGCGCACGCAGGGCCTGCACCTCTCCGGCATGACAGCGGCGGAAACGCATCAGGTGAAATGTAATGCCCTGCACATCACCGAGGTGCAGCGCTTCTGCAAGGAAAAGCCCTTCGACATCGCCTTCATCTGCGTGAAGTCGTACGACACCGAATGGGCCACGCACCTGATCAAGCCGTACATGGCCCCCGACGGCTATTTCGTCTCGCTGCAGAACTGCATCAATGAGGAACGCATTGCCGCCATCGTCGGCTGGGGCCGGGTGCTCGGCTGCATCGCCAGCCTGATCGCCGCAGAACTCTACGCACCGGGGCGCATCAAGCGCATGGTGCCGCTGGGCGGTGACCAGCACACCGTGTTTCGCGTCGGCGAGCCGCATGGCCGCATCACGCCGCGCGCAAAAGAAGTAGTCGAGCTGCTGAGTCCGGCCGACAGCGGCAAGGTCACCACCAATCTCTGGGGCGAGCGCTGGTCCAAGCTGACGGTGAACGCCATGCGCAACGGCCTCTGTGCCGCGACCGGGCTCTCCGGCAACCAGCGTGATGCCGCCGACGGCCCGCGCTCGGTGTCGATCCGCCTTGGTTCGCAGTCGGTGCGTGTCGGGCAGGCGCTGGGTTATTCACTGGAGCGCATGCTCGGCATGGAACCCGAAATGCTCGCGCTGGCGGGCGAGGGCAACCGCGATGCGCTGGCCGGCATCGAGGAAATCCTGCGCGAGGGCGCCAAGAAACGTTCCGATGACCAGCGCCCCTCGATGGCGCAGGACATGTTCAAGGGCCGCCGCACCGAAACCGACTACATCAACGGCTATGTCGCCGAGCGCGGTGCATCCATCGGCGTGCCGGCGCCGCTGCACGTCAAAATGAACGAACTGGTGCATCGCGTCGAACGTGGCGAGGTCAAGCCGAGCGCTGATCTCATCGCCGGCTGGTAAGGCGGCAGGGCCGCGCCGCCCCCGGCGGCGTGTATACGCAGCAAATGGAGGAGTGCGGATGATCCGGAATCTGTGGATTGCTGTCGTACTGGCACCGGCCTTACTGGTCCAGACCCCGGCCGAGGCCCAGGGCTGGAAACCCGAAAAGCCGATCGAGATCGTGGTGCCGACCACGCCCGGCGGCGGCATCGACCGCACTGCCCGCCTGCTGCAGAAAATCATCCAGGAGGAAAAACTCGCTCCGGTCGCGGTCACCGTCAACAACAAGCCGGGTGGCGGCGGGGCGCTGTCGCTGGTCTACCTCAACCAGCATCCCGCCGACGGCCACATGGTCGCGATCAATTCGCCCAACCTGATCGCCAACGACATCAACGGCCGCAGCCCGGTGAAGTTTCGCGAGGTCACGCCGCTCGCCAACCTGTTCAGCGAATACACCGTGGTCGCGGTGCGCGCCGATTCGCCGCTGAAGCGCGGCCAGGACTTCATCGACCGCCTGCGCAAGGATCCGCAGTCGCTGGCGGTCTCCACGCCGACCACGCTGGGCAGCGTCAACCACATGTCCTTCGCGCTGGTGGCCAAGGCCGCCGGCATCGACCCGCGCAAGCTCAAGGCCGTGGTCGTTGGCTCCGGCGGCGACGCGGTGACCGCGCTGCTCGGTGGCCACATCGACGCCCACACCGGCACGCCGTCCTCGGTGGTGCGCATGGTGCAGGCCGGACAGATCCGCGTGATCGGCGTGCTCGCGCCGAAACGCCTCTCCGGCCCCTATGCCGACACCCCGACCTGGAGCGAGCAGGGCTTCAAGGCGGTGATGGACACCTGGCGCGGCGTGATCGGCCCGCGCGGCATGACCCCCGCGCAGATCGCGTGGTGGGACGGCGTGCTGGCGAAAGTGGTGGCCACCCCGGCCTGGAAAGAAGCGCTGGAACAGAACACCTGGGAAGCGAACTACCTGAACAGCGCGCAGACACGCAAACAGTTCGATGACGAGCACGCCGAATACCGCGCCATCCTGCTCGAACTCGGCATGATCAAGTGAGAACCCCGCCATGACCGCACACACGATGTTCGACAAGATCTGGGACGCCCACGTCATCGACGAGGAGGAGGGCGAAATCCTGCTCTACGTCGACCGCGCGCTGATCCACGAAGGCTCCTCCCACGCCTTTGCCGCGCTCAAGCGCCGCAACCAGTCCGTGGCGCGCCCGCAGCAGGTGTTCGCCTTCACCGATCACTACGTGCCGACCACCGGCCGCGAAAAAGGCATCCAGGGCATTGCCGTCGATGAAATCCGCAACATGGTGATTGCACAGCACGAGAACACCAAACTCCACGGCATCCGCCTCTTCGGCTTTGACGACCCCGCGCAGGGTATCCTGCACATCGTGCCGCCGGAGCAGGGCATCACCCAGCCGGGCATGCTGATCTGCGGCGCGGACTCGCACACGGCCACCCACGGCGCCTTCGGCAGCATCGCCTTCGGCATCGGCGCCTCCGACATGACGCATGTGATGGCCACCCAGGCCACCTGGCAGCGCAAGCCGAAAACCCTGCGCATCGTCGTCAACGGCGAGCTGGGTTTTGGCGTCGCACCCAAGGACATCATCCTCGCGGTAATCGCCAAGATCGGCGCCGCGGGCGGCGTCGGCCACGCCATCGAATACGCGGGCAACACCTTCGAGCGCATGAGCATGGAAGGCCGCATGACCGTGTGCAACATGTCGATCGAGGCCGGCGCGCGCTGCGGCATGATCGCGCCCGACGACATCACCTACGCCTACATGGACGGCCGTCCCTGGGCGCCGCAGAAAGGCGCCGAATGGGACGCCGCGATGGCGCTGTGGCGTACGCTGCCCAGCGACCCCGGCGCGCGCTTTGACCGTGAGGTAACCCTCGACGCCGCGCAGATCGAGCCGATGGTGACCTGGGGCGTGAACCCCGAAATGGCGAGTCCGGTGGGTGCTGCCGTGCCCGATCCCAAAACCGCGCCCGACGAACGCCGCCGCAGCGACTGGGCGATGGCGCTGGACTACATGGGCCTCAAGGCCGGCACGCCGCTGCAGGACATTGCCATCGACCGCGTGTTCATCGGCTCCTGCACCAACAGCCGCATTGAAGACATCCGCGCCGCGGCGGAAGTCGCAAAACATGGCCGCGCAAAAGTGCCGGCCTGGGTGGTGCCCGGCTCCAAGACCGTGAAGCGCCAGGCCGAAGCTGAAGGCCTCGACAAGATCCTCACCGCCGCCGGCTTTGAATGGCGTGATCCCGGCTGCTCGCTGTGCACCGCGATCAACGGCGACCAGCTCCAGCCCGGCGAGCGCTGCGCCTCCACCTCCAACCGCAACTTCCGCAACCGCCAGGGCCCCGGCGGCCGCACCCACCTAGTCAGCCCGGCGATGGCGGCCGCGGCGGCGCTCAAGGGGCGGTTTACGGATGTTCGTGAAATTATTAAATAAAAACAATTACTTAAGATCAAAGGCTAGCCACAGAGGGCACAGAGTTCACAGAGAAAAACCAAAACCCAAGCTTTTTGTTTTTGAAGTTCTCTGTGCTCTCTGTGCCCTCTGTGGCTAAAAGGTTTTGAAGTTTTGGGAGTCATCAATGCAGCCCTTCACCACACTCACCGCCATTGCCGTGCCGATGCACGAAGCCAACATCGACACCAACCAGCTCTGCCCGACGCGCTTCAACAAGGTGCCGCGCGGGCCGCGCTTTCGCGAGATCCTGTTCTACGACGCGCGCAACCGGCCCGACGGCACGCCCACCGAGTTCGTGCTCAACGCCGCGCCCTACGACCAGTCCGGCATCATCGTCGCCGACCGCAACTTCGGCTGCGGCTCCTCGCGTGAGACCGCGGTGTATGCCCTCTATGAATTCGGCATCCGCTGCGTGATCGCGCCGAGCTTCGGCGACATCTTCTCCGCCAACTGCGCCAAGAACGGCCTGCTTACCGTGGTGCTGCCCGAGGCCGAATGCGCCGACATCCGCCGCCAGCTGCAGGACCGTCCCGGCGCGACGCTGCACGTGGACCTGGCCGCGCAGACCGTCACCGATCTCGAAGGCCGAGCGCACCGCTTCGACATCCACGAAGTGCGCAAGCGCTGCCTGCTGCAGGGGCTGGATGAGATTGACCGCACCAAACAGTACTCGGCGAAGATCGAGGGTTTCGAGCGGGGCTATTATCAGAGCCGGCCCTGGCTGGCCGCCCGCGGCTGAATTCCGGCTGTCCGGGGCCCGCCCCGGGCGGCATAACAACACTGGAGGAGAACCAATGAACGCAACGCGCAGGATTGCAGTGGGGCTGGCGGCTGTCGCGCTGGCGGGTACGGGTGTGGCCGCGCAGGCGCAGGCCTGGCAGCCTGAGCGCAATGTCGAGATCGTCATCAACACCGCGCCCGGCAGCGGGCAGGATGTCACCGGCCGGCTGATCCAGAGCATCCTGCAGGAGCGCAAGATCGTCGCCGTGCCGATCAACGTCAACAACAAGCCGGGCGGCGGCGGCATCATTGCCTATACCCACCTGCAGAGCATGGCGGGCAACGGACATTCCATCTCCGTGGCCTCGAAGAGCCTGCTCACCAACCACATCTCCGGCCGCGCGCCGCTGACCTACAGCCACCTCACGCCGCTGGCGATCCTGTTTGACGAATACATCACCGTCGCGGTCAAGGCAGACTCACCGATCAAGACCGGCCGCGAACTGGTCGAGCGCCTCAAAAAAGACCCCGGTGCGCTGAGCTTCGGAGTGGCCACCAGCCTCGGCAACCCCAACCATCAGGGTGCCGCGATGCCGCTCAAGGATGCCGGCATCGACCTGCGCAAGGTGCGCACACCCGTGTTCCAGTCCGGCGGCCAGGCCATCACCGCGCTGCTCGGTGGCCATGTCGATGCGGTGCCCGGCTCGGTGGGCCTGATGCGCCGCCACCTCGAGGCCGGCACCATCCGCGTGCTCGCCGTCGCCTCACCGCAGCGTCTGGCTGGCCCCTTCGCCACCGTGCCCACCTGGCGCGAGCAGGGCATCAACGCCGTGGTCTCCAACTGGCGCGGCCTGGTCGGCCCGCCCAACCTGAGCGCCGCGCAGATCGCCTTCTGGGACAGCGCGATGAAGCAGCTCGTCGCCACTGACGCCTGGAAAAAGGAACTCGCTGACAACAACTGGGACAACGAATACCGCAATGCCGCCGAGACTCGGAAATACATGGATGCGGATTACGCGGAGCTGCGGGCGTTTTTGACGGAGCTGGAGCTGGTGAAGCCGGTGTCGAAATAAATATCAATAAAAACAATGACTTGTGAGCATTTCGTGGGGAAATCAAGAGTGTGAAAGATAGCGCCCGCTACGTGAAAATCGTTGCATGGTCTGAAGAGGACCAGTGCTATGTCGGCAGTTCACCCGGACTGATCTATGGCGGCTGTCATGGCGAAGAAGAGAGTGCGGTGTTCGAGCAACTGTGTACCGCGGTTGAGGAAGCAATTGCGCTTTATCGCGCGGATGGTAAGTCACTGCCGCCTGCTACTTCGGGTCGGGATTACGCCAATAAAATGTAGGATGTGGCGTGAGAGAGTAAAAGGCAAGATCTAACCCTTGCCGTGTTTTTGACGGAGCTGGAGTTAGTGGGTAAAAAGTAAATTAAGTAACTCATGCTAGAGGCTTGTCGTGGACTTCTCTGAAGAAAACATTGCTGCGTTATTTGGTCATGAGGCTGCCGAGGATGAGGATATATCTCGCCTGAAAGGCTATTTTTTTAAGGGAAATATCTACGGCCAAATTGCTAACGATCTTCCGATTAGGATTCTCGTTGGGCATAAAGGAATTGGTAAGTCGGCGCTCTTTCATGTGGCTATGTTGGAGGAGACTCAAAGAGGAAAACTTTCTCTTCTTATTAAGCCGGATGATATTGCTGGTATTGGGGAAAATGAAACGGATTTTCTAAAACTTATTCGCGAGTGGAAGTCCGGCATATCGGAAATAATATCTAGAAAAGCATTGATTTCTTTTGGTCAATTGCATGAGGGATGGCGAGGAAAATTAAATGAGTATGGCGGCAAGTTTATTGACTATTTGCAATCAACTTTTAAAACTGATGCGTATGCAAATCTCGATGCCTCAAAAAAATTAATTGTTAATGACTTCCTGAAATTCGGGAAAATCTATGTATACCTTGATGACTTGGATCGTGGTTGGCAGGGCAATGCTAAAGATATTCGTAAACTCTCCGCTCTATTAAATGCGGTAAGGGATATAGCTTCAGAAAGTAAGGGGGTGTCGTTTCGTATTAGCTTGAGATCGGATGTTTATTACTTAGTAAGAACTTCTGATGAGTCTACGGACAAAATAGAGGGATCCGTCATCTGGTATTCCTGGACTAACCACGAAATATTGGCTTTATTAATTAAGAGGGTTGAGCAATTTTTTGGGAGGTCACGTACCACAGAGGAATTGACCAGAATGACGCAAGCTTCGCTAGCGCGGTTTTTGGATCAAGTTATGGAGCCGAAGTTCGACGGATCTGGTAAGTGGGCTGACGTTTCTACATATGTAATGCTTATGTCGCTGGTTAGGAAGCGGCCTAGAGATTTGGTGAAGTTGTGCACGTTGGCCGCGCGCAATGCGCGAATGACTGGTGCTGACTTGATATCTACAAAGAATTTTAATAATGTTTTTGAGGAGTATTCTCAGGGCAGATTGCAAGACACAATTAATGAATATAGATCAGAGTTGCCTGATATTGAGCGACTTCTTCTGGGGATGAAGCCGTCTCGTGAGGAGCGAAAAAATAAAAGTGGTTATCTATATTCGACAGAGCTTTTATTGAAAAAGATCAATAGTGTTCAGCAAGGCGGTTCTTTAAAGTTTCATAGCGGAAAGGTTGCGGACACCAAAGATTTGGCTGCCTTTCTATATAAGATTAACTTTATTACCGCTCGTAAAGAGCGGGGTAAATTTATTGACCGTCGCTACTTCGAGGAAAGTCGATACCTTTCGCACAAGTTTGTTGATTTTGGTTTTGATTGGGAGGTGCATCCTGCGTATCGTTGGGCTTTGCAACCAGACAACATGAAGGAAATATTTGATTCACTTAAGCCCAGCAGCATGGATTGATGTGCTGAATGCAGTTAAATGGGTTCGAAGTAAGATTTCTTGTAATTTTCGCCTTCCTTTTTATACCTCTCGGACACCCCGCGCCGTATCCGGGGGGGGGCTGAGGGACTCGACTTTTCTCAAGATTTTTCCGGCATGAACGCTGAGACTGTTCATCGCCTGACATCCATTCAGCAACCGCCTTCCGTATAATCCGCCGCTTTTGTCCGATGCGCTGAATGGCGTATTCAAAAACGGACACCCCAAGCGAAGGGAAATACAGGAATGGGCGACACGGCAACACCTGCAACGCAGGCCAGGATTCTTCAGAACATTGCAACAGAGCTGGGTGTGCGGCCGAGTCAGGTCGCAGCGGCTGCGGCCTTGCTGGATGAAGGCGCCACGGTGCCCTTCATCGCGCGCTACCGCAAGGAGGCCACCGGCAATCTGGATGACACGCAGTTGCGCAACCTTGAGGAACGGCTCATTTATCTGCGTGAGCTGGAGGACCGCCGTGCCAGCATCCTCGCGTCGATTACCGAGCAGGGCAAGCTCACCGATGACTTGCAGAAGGCCATTGACGCCTGCGTGACCAAGCAGGCTCTGGAAGACATTTACCTGCCGTACAAACCCAAGCGGCGGACCAAGGCGCAGATTGCGATTGAGGCCGGGCTGGAGCAGCTGGCCAATGCGCTGCTGGCGAATCCCATGCTCGATCCGCAGGCCGAGGCCGCGGGGTATATCAAGGTGGTGCCCGCGACGGATGGTGTAGAGGCCATCAATGTGCCGGATGCCAAGGCCGCGCTGGACGGCGCACGGGACATTCTGGCCGAGCGTTTTGCTGAAACGGCGGAACTGCTGGCCCAGTTGCGCGCTGTTCTGCAGCGCGAGGGCATCCTGACCTCCACCGTCATCCAGGGCAAGGAGATGGCGGAGGAAGAAAAATTCCGCGACTACTACGCGTACTCCGAAGCCCTGCACAGCGTGCCGTCGCATCGCGCGCTGGCCCTGTTCCGCGGGCGGACGCTGGGTGTGCTGATGCTGGAGCTGGGCCTGGGCGCGGAACGCGATGCGCTGGTGCCGCACCCCTGTTCGGCGATGATCGCCAAATTCTTCGGCATTGAAAACCGCGGCCGTCCCGCCGATGCCTGGCTGGCTTCGGTGTGCCACTGGACCTGGCGGGTCAAGGCGCACTGGCACCTGAGCAGTGAACTGCTGCAGCAGTTGCGCGAAACCGCCGAGGCGGAAGCGATCAAGATTTTCGGGCGCAATCTGCACGACCTGCTGCTGGCGGCACCCGCGGGTTCCAAGGCGGTGCTGGGGCTGGACCCCGGCCTGCGCACCGGCTGCAAGGTGGCGGTGGTGGATGCCACGGGCAAGCTGCTCGATACCGCCACGATTTATCCGCATGTGCCGCGCAACGACTGGGAGGGGTCTCTGGCCACGCTGGCCAGCCTCGCCCTCCGTCACGGCGTCGAGCTGATTTCCATCGGCAACGGCACGGCCAGCCGCGAGACCGACAAGCTGGCCGGCGAACTGATCAGGCGCATCACGACGCAGGCGCCGCAGCGCAAGCTGGCCAAGGTCGTGGTCAGTGAGGCGGGCGCTTCGGTGTATT
Organism: Betaproteobacteria bacterium Ga0077527; assembly: GCA_001464815.1. Lineage (GTDB taxonomy): Bacteria > Pseudomonadota > Gammaproteobacteria > Burkholderiales > SG8-41. Next base: position 21,923 of record LNDW01000007.1, read on the forward strand.
CCGCCTCGGCGTTTGCCGCGGCGGAGTTTCCGGATCTGGATGTGAGCCTGCGCGGCGCGGTGTCGATTGCGCGGCGCGTGCAGGATCCGCTGGCCGAGCTGGTGAAGATCGAGCCCAAGGCGATCGGCGTCGGGCAATACCAGCATGATGTGAACCAGCGGGCATTGGCGCGGGCGCTGGATGCCACCGTCGAGGATTGCGTCAATGCCGTGGGTGTGGACGTCAATACGGCATCGGCGGCCCTGCTGGCGCGGGTGTCGGGGCTGAACAGCACGCTGGCGCGCAATATCGTCGATTACCGCGACGGCAACGGGCCGTTCCGCAACCGCGAGGGCATTCTCAAGGTGCCGCGCCTGGGGGCCAAGACCTTTGAGCAGGCGGCGGGTTTTCTGCGCATCAACGGCGGCGACAATCCGCTGGATCGCTCCGCCGTGCACCCCGAGGCCTATCCGGTGGTCGAGCGGATACTGGCAAAAATCGGCAAGAACGTGGCGGAGGTGATGGGGCAGTCGGCTTTGCTGAAGACACTGTCGCCCGCCGAATTCGCCGACGAGCGCTTTGGTGTGCCCACCGTGCGCGACATCCTCAACGAGCTGGAAAAACCGGGGCGCGATCCGCGACCCGAATTCAGGATGGCGGTGTTTCAGGACGGCGTGGAAAAGATTGCCGATCTGCAGCCCGGCATGGTGCTGGAAGGCGTGGTGACCAATGTCGCCGCGTTTGGTGCCTTCGTCGATATCGGCGTGCATCAGGATGGCCTGGTGCACATTTCGGTGCTGGCCAACCGCTTTGTCAAAGACCCGCATGAGGTCGTCAAGCCGGGGCAGATCGTCAAAGTGAAAGTGATGGAAGTGGATATCAAGCGCCAGCGCATCGCCCTGAGCATGCGGCTGGATGAAGCGCCGGGCACGGCGCAATCGCGAGGTGGTGCAAGAGATGGCGCGCCGGGCCGCGACACGCGCAACAAGCCGGATGGCCGTCGCCCGCAGCCGCGTTCATCCGCGCGTGAAAGCGAGCCCGCCAGTGCGATGGCGCTGGCTTTCGCCAAGTTGAAGAACAAGGGATGACGGTGGGTGATGTTGGATGTGGATCGAAATAAAAAGTCAATAAAAACAATAACTTAAGAATAATCACCGGGGAGCGGGAGCCATGCTGCGGCGTCGGGTGTCTTAGCACTGGCGCTGCTCCCGCCGGCGGCCTCATTCAGTGGTCGCTGTTCTTGACGCTGTCCTCGATCAAATTTTTTGCATCCCACGCCCATGCCGCAACCTTCAGCACTGCAACAAACCCTCGCCCTCGGCGCCTGGCTCCTCGCCAGCTTCGTCACCGCTGCCATCGGCGGCTTCGCCTCGATCAATGCTGCCGGCTTCTACGGTGAACTGACGCAGCCCGCCTGGGCACCGCCGGCCTGGTTGTTCGGGCCGGTGTGGACGGTGCTCTACATCCTGATGGCCGTTGCGGCCTGGCTGGTGTGGCGCCGGCAGGGGTTTCAGGGCGCGGCGCTGAAACTGTTCATCGTGCAACTGCTGTTCAACGCGCTGTGGACCTGGCTGTTTTTCGTGTGGCGGCTGGGTGCGGTGGCCTTGATCGAGATCGTACTGCTGTGGCTGCTGATCGCGGCGACCATCGTGTTGTTCTGGCGCGCGCAGCGGGTGGCCGCGCTGTTGCTGCTGCCTTACCTGGCCTGGGTGAGTTTTGCGACGGTGTTGAACTTCGCGCTGTGGCGGCTGAATCCTGCGCTACTGGGCGGGTAGTGCCGGTTCGGATGGGCCGGTGCAATACGCTGCGCTTATTGCACCCTAAGGCAAAAGTTACGAGCCCGAATGAGCATGGCGCAACGGCCTCAGTCGGCCTTGATGCCCACGGCCTTGATCAGCTTCGCGTATTTCTGGATTTCGGCGGCGAGGTAGCTGCGGAATTCTTCCGGTGATGCGGTGGGAAACGGCACGATGCCCAGCACGTGCAGCCGTTCCTTGACGTCGGGCAGGTTGAGCGCCCGCGTCATCTCCACATTGAGTTTGTCGACGATGGCCTTGGGTGTGCCGGCGGGCGCGACGAAGGAATACCAGTTGTCGATGGCGAAGCCGGGCAGGCCGGCCTCGGCGATGGTGGGCAGGTCGGGGAAGAGGTCGGAGCGTTTCGCCGAGGTGTTGGCGATGGTGCGGATGCGGCCGGTCTTCATGTGCGCGGCGGCGGTGGAAACCGTCGCAAAAATCAGCTGCAGGTTGCCGGCGACGAGGTCGGTCATCGCCGGGGCGCCGCCCTTGTACGGCACATGCTGCATGCGTACGCCGGCCAGCATGTTGAAGAGTTCGCCGGCGAGGTGGTCGGCGCGGCCGGGGCCGGATGAGCCGAAGTTGAGCTTGTTCGGATTCGCCCTGGCGTGGGCGATCAGATCCTTCACCGATTGCACCGGCAGCGAAGGATGCACCACCAGCACATTGAGTGCGGTCGCCGCGCGCATGATCGGCGCGAAGTCTTTCAGCGGGTCGTAGGGCAGCTTGGTGTGCAGGCTGGGCGTGACCGCCACCGGGCCGACGCCGCCCTGGGCAATGGTGTAGCCGTCGGGCGCGGCGCGGGCGAGGATTTCAAGGCCGACGATGCCGCCGGCACCAGCGCGGTTGTCAACGATGATCTGCTGGCCCCAGCGCTCGCCCAGCTTGGCTGCAATGACGCGCGTGGTGATGTCGCCACCGCCGCCGGGCGCCACCGGCACGATCATGCGGATCGGCTTGTTGGGATAGTAGGTTGCAGCGGACTGCGCCCATGCGGGCAGCGCAATCAACAGCCCGCTGGCGGTGAGACCTGCGGCGGCGTGTACGATCAGGCTTTTCATGTGCGCGCTCCCGGTGATGGACGTTTTGATTCTGGAGTGCGTGTTGCGCAGCGTCAATGCAGTGCCCACGTATTGGCGTGAAGTTGAAGCGCCGCGCAGCAGTGGTGCGCGATTTCCTGCCTCGGCCCCATCGTGGTGCCCTGATGAGGCTGGGTGATGCGCCGTGCCCGCGTTACCATCGCCGGATGGCTTTCATTTCTTTCGCACGGTTTGCAGTGTCTTCACGTTGATCGCTTTCGTCGAACTGCCCCTCGCCACGTTGCTGGCGGCCAATCTGGTGATGTTTTTTGCCTCCGCCGTGCAGGCTTCGGTGGGCGTGGGCATTGCGCTGGTATCGGTGCCGCTGCTCGCGCTGCTGCATCCGCAACTGGTGCCGGGGCCGATGCTTGCCGCCGGTTCGCTGGTGGCGCTGGTGACGGCGTGGCGCGAGCGCGGGGCCATCCGCTATGGCGGCTTCGGGCTGTCGCTCGCGGGCATGGCGCTGGGCACGGTGATCGGGGCGCTGGCGCTGGATGCACTGCACGGCCCTGATGTGGAGCGCGTGTTCGCGGTGCTGATCCTGATTGCGGTGGGCTTGAGTGTCGCCGGCCTGCACGTCAAGCCTTCGCCGCTGTCGCTGGGCGCGGGCGGCACCGCCTCGGGGATCATGGGCACCATGGTCGGCATTCACGGCCCGCCGATTTCGATCGTGTTCCAGCATGCACGGCCCGATTACGCCCGTGCCATGCTCGGGGCCTATTTCTTCATCGCCTATGTCGCGTCCTGCATCGCGCTGGCGGTGTTCGGCCTGTTCGGCGTGCTGGAACTGAAGCGTGCCGCGGCGCTGCTGCCGGGTGTGTGCGCCGGGCTGCTTGTTGCGCCGGCCGTGGCGGGGCGGGTCAGTCAGGCGCAGTTGCGCGCGGCGATCCTGCTGGTGTCGGCGGGCAGTGCGGTGCTGCTGCTGTTGCGCTGATCAGAAGCCGTAAAGCCGCTGCGGGTTGTCTACAAGAATTTTCCGGCGCAGCGCGGCATCCGGCGTCCAGGCGTTGAAGAGGTCGAGCAGGTGGCCGTCCTCGGGCATGTCCTTTTCCAGCCGCGGGTGTGGCCAGTCGGTGCCCCAGACCACCTGGTCGGGGTTGGCTTTCACCAGCGCTTCATGGATGGGCTTGGCGTCGGGGTAGTCGGAATACTGCTCGGACACGCGATAGGCGCCCGAAACCTTGACCCAGATTTTGCCTTCGGCGAGCAGGCGCACCATCTGCTGCACGCCGGGCTGGTTCGCGCCGAGCTTGCCGTCCACGTTGCCCATGTGGTCGAGCATGATCGGCAGCTTCCAGTCCTTGAAAAATGGCATCGCGCTGTCGAGCGCGTTGGCGTCCATCATGAACTGGGCGTGCAGGCCGAGGTCGGCCATGAGCGGCGCCAACCGTTCAAAGGACTGCATGCCCAGCGAGCTGAAGCCCACGCCATGCGGCATGTGGTGAAAGCGCAGCGCGCGCACGCCGAGGTCGCGCATGCGCTGGAGTTCGGCTTTCGGTGTGTCGGGCTTGACGATGCAGGTCGCGCGCAGGCGCTTCGGCTCGCGCTTCAGTGCATCGAGTACCACTGCGTTGTCGGTGCCGTGGGCGTTGCCCTGCACGATCACGCCGCGCGCCATGCCGAGGGCATCGAGCATCTTCAGCAGGTCTTCCAGCGGTGCATCGTCCGGGGTGTACGAGCGCGACTCGGCAAACGGAAACTTCGCCCGCGGCCCGAACAGGTGGAAGTGGGTGTCGCAGCCGCCCGCGGGCGTGGGGATTTTCGGGGGGCGGGTGTTCGCGATTGGCGGCAGGCAGGGCAGTTCCATGGACGGGGCTCCTCGGGTGAGCCGCGATGGTAGAGCATGGGGCGGTGCGGCTCAACGGCGGGGTCTCGTTATAATCCGGCGGTCATTCCAACCACTGCGAGCTGCCATGATTCCCTCGAAACGCCTGCCCTATGTGCCCATCATCGACCGTCCGCCGCTGAAGCCGCCGTCGGGCGTGCGCCTGATCGTGTGGCCGGTGGTCAATGTCGAGGTCTGGGACATCGGCCGGCCGATGCCGCGCCAGGTGCTGCCGCCGCCGACCCACATCACGCGCCTGCCGGACTTCGCGCACTGGGCCTGGCACGAATACGGCAACCGCGTCGGCTTCTGGCGCGTGAAGCAGGCGCTGGACGAGCTCGACATCAAGGCCTCGCTGTTCACCAACGGCCGCATCTGCACGGACTACGCACGCATCGCCGAAGAGTCGCTGAAATCGGGCTGGGAGTTCGTCGGCCATTCCTGGGACCAGCAGCCGACTCACGTCGAGCGCGACCAGCGCGCGATGATCCAGCGCACGGTGAAGCAGATCAAATCGTTTACCGGCAAGGCGCCGGTGGGCTGGCTCGCGCCCGGCCTCACCGAAACCCTGCACACCCCGGACTACCTCGCCGAGGCCGGCATCCAGTACATCGCCGACTGGGTGGTGGACGACGAGCCCTGCGACATCCAGACCAAACACGGCAAGGTGGTGGCGATGCCGTATTCGGTGGAGCTGAACGACATCGCGATGATGATGGTGCAGCACCACTCGGCTGCGGAGTTCGAGTCACGCTGTATGGACCAGTTCGAGCGCCTGTATGAAGAGGGCGCCAAGCGGCTGAAGGTGATGGCGATTGCCGTGCATCCCTACATTTCGGGTGTGCCGCACCGGATCAAGTATTTCGAGAACGTGTTCCGCCGTCTGCGCGACGAGCCGGGCGTGGAATTCTGGACCGGGGATCAGATCCTGAATTGGTACCGGCGCAGCGCCAAACCCGCGGCGAAGGTAAAGCGGAGTAAATAGCTTTTCATGCAAGGTAAGTCAATTTTAGAAGAGCTAAATGCCATTACCACTTACAGATCTTGAGAAATTCGAGAAATGGTACGCCGTACCTTTGCTCAGACTGGCGCAGGATCCGGATGCTGGATTTATTATGTTGATGGCTACTTTCCCCATTCTTGAGCGTTATCTCAAGGTTAAGTCAGGTAGTGTTCCAGTTAAGCCGCCATTTCTAAAAGCATTGATTGACGTTGTGCCAGAGATCGAAACTAAAGAGCGAGCAAAAACGTTATGGACAACCTACAGAGATCAGCTTTTGCATAATGCTTCTTACGACAAGCGCTCTCACTGGTTGAGCCCGGATAAGAAAATTATTGAACATGACGAGGATGGGCGTGACTGGCTAAATCCGGCCCTGTTTGTTCAACGAGTTATTTCAGTTATTCGACGTGACTTTTCTTGTTTTGAGGCTGGTTTGCCGCTTGCTGAAGTGTCTGTATTTGATTCTCCTAGTGAGTTGCCGGATGGAGTTCACATGACAATGGTTCAATTAGGTACTGGCACTCCGCCGCGTCGAAAGAAGTGAAGTGGAGTGAGCGCCTAGGTTGCGTTTTTGTAATCCTTCTTTTTCCTCGGGAATGTATTTGCTTTGATTTGATGGTCACTATCTAACCCTATAGCTGAACCCGGTTATTCTGGCTGCTTGTGTGTCATGTTGTTGGGCTTGCGGCAGTATCACTGAAGGATAGGGCATACCGCTGGTCTGATTTTTTCGGTGCTCGGTTGCTTTGAGGTGACGCATGCACCCGTTTCATGTTGCGCTGGTGATTTACGCGGCACTCGTGCTGGCGGGTTTTGGCTTTGTGCTGCGCTGGGAGCGCCGGCATTTTTCCGCCAAGGGGCTGGGTGGCAGTTGGCTCAAGGTGCGTCTCAGCAGCATACCGGCTTTGTTGGTTACGGCGGCGCTGGTGGTGTTGCCCGCGCGGGGTGCTTCAGGCATGGAGGGGCTGGCGCTGTTTTACGGCCTGCTCATCGTGGTGGCGCCGCTGCTCTGGTTCGGCCTGCACTGGGCGGCGGGCCGCATGGTGCGGCCTCCGCTGGCCTTCAGTGATTCCGCGCTGGTGGCGGGATCGCCGCTGCTGTATGCGCTGGCTGCGGCTTTGGTCGCGCATCCCCTGCAGTCGATGGCCTGGTCGCTGCTGAGGTCGCTGGGCCTGGCGTGATGTTGGCCGGGGCCGGCCACGCCGCTCAGTCCAGCAAGGCAAAAAAACTCTCTGCGTAATCCTTGCGGTAACGCGCCGTCACCGCGCCTACTGCTTCGGCAAACGCGCGGTGTTCCTCCGCACTGAGCTTCACCACCTCGTTCCGCGCCGGGTCCAGGCGTTTCAGCATTTCCTCATCTTCCGCCGCCGCGAGCAGGCGCTGCAGGGCCGTGGCTTCGCGCGCGGCGATGTCCACCGCGCGCTGTACGGCTGCCGGCCAGGATTCGTATTGCGCGCGGTTGACCATCAGGCAGGCGACGCCGTAGACATGGCCTGAGAGGGTGATGTAGCGGTGGTGCTGGTGGACGTTGAAGTTGACGATGTTGGTCAGCGGGTTGTCCTGGGCGTCGAAACGGTCGCCGGCGATCTGTTCGACGAAGATCTTGATGTCCTCCAGGATCGGTTCCATGCCGAGCAGGCGCAGCGATTCGGCCTGCAGCTCGCTCATCTGGATGCGGATGCGGATGCCCTTGCAGTCGGCGGGTTTGCGGATGGGGCGGACCTTGTTGCTGAAATGGCGGAAGCCGTTGTCCCAATACGCAAGCAGGCGGAAGGGCGACTGCGCCGAGACTTTCTCCCGCAACGACTGCCCGAGTTTGCCGTCGAGCACCTTGTACGCCGCGGCGCGGTCCGGAAATAGGAAAGGCAGGTCGAACAGTGCCAGTTCCGGCACCCATTTCGAATATCTCAGCGACGAGATGTAGCAGGCGGATAACTCACCGCTCTCGACCATCTTCGGCAGGTCGCCGGATTTGTGGCCCAGCGCCAGCACATCGGGCACGAATTCGAAACGCACCGCATCGCCGGCTTCGCGCTGCAGCACCTCGCCGAAACGCAGGCAGGCGCGGGTGTGGATGGAGGCGGGTTTCTGGTAGCCGCCGAGGCGGAAGGTGATGGCGGTCATATCGTTTCAAAACGATGGTAATCAAAGCCATCCGCTGATCAGGCCCAGCGCCACGGCGAACAGTAACACCGCGACCAGTTTCTGAATGCCTGCCATCGTACTCTTGTGCAGATAGCGATTGCCGAGCAGTGATCCGCACAGGGCTGCAAGCACAGCGGCGGCGAGCAGCAGGTAATCAAAGTGTTCATGCTCGTTAAGGATCAAGCGTGCGTAAATTGCCAGTCGTGATACATCAATCAGGAAGGCGATTGCTGCGCCGGTGGCGACATAGGCGGCCTTGTCGAGTCCGGCCTTGACCAGGAATGCGGAGCGCAGCGCGCCCTGCATGCCGGCGAGGCCACCAAAAAAGCCGCTGAGCAGACCGCCCAGTGGTTGAAAACGCGGAGCGAAGCTCAGCTTGCGCAAGGCTGGCAGGCCCTCGGCACAGGCAAACAGCAACAGCAGCAACCCAATCGTCAGCTTTACCGGCATGATTTGAAGTTGACGCCCGGAGAAGGTGTAGCTGTAGAGCGGCTGTGCTTCAGCCAGCGTTGTCAGCAGCCATGCGCCGGCAAGCGCGCCGAGGATGGCGGTCAGGCCAAAACGCAGAACAACCCCGCGATCGACGTGACGCCACACCAGCGCCAGCTTGAATGCGCCATTGAGGAAATGCACCACCGCGGTCAGCGCAACGGCCTGCTCGATGGCGAAAAACAGCGCGAAGGCTGGCAGCAGCAGGGTGCCGAGGCCAAAGCCCGAGAAGAAAGTCAGGCAAGAGGCGAGTGCTGCCACGCCGCAAATTACAAGGTAGCTCATGGAGCCTCTTCATGTGTTCCGGCCGGGCCGGTAGTGGTTAACTGTGCCACCCGTAGGCAGTCCGCCGCAAGCTGTGTCAAAGTATGTGTGCCACGGATTTTCCGGATGTCCGGATCATGAACAATCGCAGGAGGAACTCCATGAAACTCAACGGCGTACACCACATCAACATCGGCTGCCGCGAAAGCGACCTGCCGGCGATCGAGACTTTCTACACTCAGGCGCTGGGCCTGAAGGTCGGTTACCGGCCGAACTTTCCCTCGGGCGGCATCTGGCTCTACTGCGGCGACCATCCGCTGGTGCATGTGGTGACGCGCTTCAAGGCAGACTGGGCGGGTGTGGACGAATCGCGCAGCAGCTATGACCACACCGCCTACGCGGTGCAGGGCGTGCAGGATTTTCGCGACCGTTTCAGGAAGCTTGGCATCGAGTACGAAGAGCAGAACGTGCCCAATGCCGGCTTCCAGATGTTCCTGCGTGACCCGGTCGGCAACAAGGTCGAGCTGAATTTCCCCAATGAAGAGACGCCCGCCGACGTTGAAACCGGGCGCCTGTCCTCGATGCAGTTTCCGGAGCATGCCAAGCCCCGCACGGCCAAGGCTTGAGTTTTATATAACTATTTGATTTTATTGATATAATTTTTGCGGTCTCCGCAGGCCGCGTTGTGCTCCGATGAAACTGCTCGAACTGGCGCGTGTGGTGCGCAGCAAAAACGCCGGCCCCACCACGCTGACCATCGACCTGATGTTCAACGACGAGTCCGGCTATCGCCGCGCCTGCGCCGCGGCGGCGCTGCAGCCGTCGGCGATTGCCGCGCTCTACGGGCTTGAGCCCTCCAAGGTTGAAGTCATTCCCTATCCGCCGGCGCAGGCGATCAAGATCGTGATGGACCGTGCCATCGTCGCCGGCACGCCCGGCGACCGCGATGTCTACGGCGCGCAACAGCACGGTCCTTTGCTCGGCATCACCTTATGAATCACCTTGAACGTCTGCGCGCACAGTTCGTCAGCGGCGGCAAACGCCAGCCGCTGCGCGCGCTGGCGGCTTCGGGCCAGCTCGGCTATGGCATTCCCGAGGCGGCATTGGCCGAGGGCGTGAAGCGCCAGCCGCATTTCATTGGCTGCGACATGGGCTCGGTCGATCCCGGTCCGTATTACCTCGGCAGCGGGCAGATGGCGACCAGCGAAGCGATCACCCGCGACGATCTCGCCAAGGTGCTGCGCGCGGCGCGTTCGATCCAGGTGCCGCTGTTGCTCGGCACGGCGGGCACCGCCGGTGCCGCGCCCCACCTCGACGCGACACTGGCGATGGTGCGCGACATCGCGCGCCGCGAGGGCCTGCATTTCCGCCTCGCCTCGATCCGCGCCGACATGCCGCGGGATCTGCTCAAGGCGGCAGTGCGTGCAGGGCGCACGCGGCCGCTGGGCGCAATCGCGCCGCTGAGCGAAGCGGAGATCGACGGTGCCGCGCAGATCGTCGGCCAGATGGGCATCGAGGCCTTCCAGCGCGCGCTGGAGGCCGGCGCCGATGTGGTGATCGCCGGCCGAGCCTGCGACACCGCGGTGTTCGCGGCGATTCCGGCGGCGCTGGGTTATCCGCTGGGGCCGGCGATGCACATGGCGAAGATCATCGAATGCTGCTCGATCTGCACCACGCCGGGTGGCCGCGATGCCTTGCTCGGCACCCTCGATGGCGACGGTTTCACCATCGACAGCATGAACCCGATCCGCCACGCGACACCGATGTCGGTGGCGGCGCACAGTCTCTACGAGCAGGGCGATCCGTACCGCGTGCATGAACCCGAAGGCACGCTGCACACCGACACCGCGCGTTACGAGGCGCTGGATGAACACCGCTGCCGCGTCAGCGGCGCGCGCTGGGAACCGGCCACGCAGTTCACGGTGAAAATCGAAGGCGCGACCCGCGTCGGCGAACGCGCGGTGCTGCTCGCCGGTTGCGGCGACCCGCGCGCGATTGCGGCGATGCCGGATATCCTCGCCAACGTCGAAAAGACGGTGCGCGAGCTGGTGGAGCCTTCGGTCAGCGGGCCGTTTGCGGTGTATCCGAAGATCTATGGTCTCAACGGAGTCACCGCCTGGCCGTCGCCCGCGGAGCCGCTGCCACGCGAGGTGTTCGTGATGGTGGAGGTGATTGCAGCCACCGCCGCCGATGCCAAGTCGGTGGCCACGGTGTTCAAGCAGTACCTGCTGCACAACGGTTTTCCGGGGCGCATCTCCACCGGCGGCAACCTGGCGTTTCCGTTCACGCCGCCCGAGGTGATGGCCGGCACCGCCTACCGCTTCAGTGCCTACCACGTGGTCGGAGTGGATGCGCTGGCGCCGCTGTTTCCGGTGACGGTTGAGGAGTTGTAAGCGCCGGGTCAAAGACTGATTTACAGGATGGGCAGGATAGGCAGGATCAATTCGCAGGATAAAAAAACGACATGCGAGGAGAAGGCGTGATGCAGAACAAACTGATCAAGGCATTGCTTGCCGGCCTGCTGGCCGTGGCGCCCGCGCTGGCGCAGGCCGCGGAAGTGTTTCCGGCGCGCGCGGTGCGCTGGGTGGTGCCGTTCACGCCGGGCGCCTCGAATGACGTGATCGCTCGGCTGCTGGCGAACAAGCTCACCGAGATCTGGGGCCAGCAGGTGCTGATCGACAACCGCGGCGGCGCCGGCGGCATGCTCGGCGCCGACATCGTGGCCAAGGCGTTGCCCAACGGCTACACCATGCTGATGGCCAATCCCGGCGCCAATGCGATCAATTTCGCGCTGCGCACCAAGACGCCGTACCGCGCCGAGGACTTTGCCGCGGTGAGCCTGCTCGGCTGGTCGCCGATCCTGCTGGTGGTAAGCGCGGGCTTTCCCGCCAACAACGTCAAGGACATCATCGCGATGGCCAAGTCGCGGCCGGGCAAACTGTCTGCGGGTTCCTCGGGCACCGGCGGCAGCAGCCACCTGGCGCTGGAGTTTTTCAAGATGCTCGCCGGCGTGGACATCCTGCATGTGCCGTACAAGGGGGCTTCACCGGCGATTGTCGACATGATGGCAGGTCAGCTGCAGCTGATCTTCACCACCTCTGCCACCGCCGCACCGCTGGTCAATGCCGGCAAGCTGAAGGTGCTGGCGACCGCGGGTGATCAGCGTCTTTCGCTGTACCCCAGCGTGCCAACCACCGCCGAGCAGGGGCTGCCCGGCTACGATGTGCTGATCTGGTTCGGGGTCACGGTGCCCGCTGCCACGCCGAAGGCGGCCATCCAGCGTCTGAATGCCGGTTTTGAGAAGGCCCTGCAGTCCACGGACGTGCGCGATAGGCTTACCGCCATCGGCGTGCAGCCCCAGGGCGGACCGCCGGAACGCTTCTCGCGCTTCCTGGTCGAGGAGGTCGAGCGCTGGAGCAAGGTGGTGAAGGCCGCCAACGTCAAGGCAGAGTAGTGGCTGCTGCAACGGGGCGCGGTAAACTCGCGCCTCTGCATTTTTGAACCAAGGAAAAATCTTGAAACTGGTGACATTTATTGCCGACAGCCGGGTGCGTCCGGGTGTCGTGGACGGCAGCGTGGTGGTTGACCTGGCTGCCGCCGGCCTGCCGGTGGACGAGCAGGGCGACCTGATGGCCATCGTGCGCGGCGGCGACGCCATGCTCGAGCGCGTGCGCGCAGCAATCAGCAGCCCGACCCGCCGCGAGTTGCCGCTGAACGAGGTCAGGCTCACCGCGCCGCTGCTTGCACCCTCGAAGATTGTCGCCGTGGGCCTGAACTACATCGACCACTGCAAGGAAGCCAATCTGCCGGTGCCGGGCGAGCCGGTGCTGTTCACCAAATGGCCGAACTCGATCACCGGGCCCTATGACGAGCTGCACTGGCCGGAAGGGGTGACCAATGAAGTCGATTACGAGGTCGAGCTCGGCGTGGTGATCGGCCGCCGCGGCCGCAACATCAGCGAAAAGGACGCGCTGGATCATGTCTGCGGTTACACCGTGGTCAACGATGTGTCGGCGCGAGACCTGCAGTTCGCCAACGCCAAGCAGTGGGACCGCGGCAAGTCGCTGGACACCTTCTGCCCCTGGGGGCCGTGGATCATCACCCGCGACGAGATCGACGATCCGCATGACCTTGAAGTGCGCACCGTGCTCAACGGCAAGGAAATGCAGAAGTCGAACACGAAAAACCTGATCTTCAACATCAACCAGATCATCGCCTACGCCTCGCAGGGCACCACGCTGATGCCGGGCGATCTGATTCCGACGGGCACACCCTTCGGCGTCGGCTTCTCGCGCACGCCGCCGGTGTTCCTGAAACACGGTGATGTCTGCGAATGCAGCGTCGAGAAGGTCGGCAGCATCCGCAACCAGGTCAACCTGAAGTAGCAAGGCGCCGCCACGACGCGGCGCGGAGGAGAACACAGCATGCGCAATACCCTGATCGCGGCCGGCCTTGCGGCCCTGGTGCTGGCACCTGCGGTGCAGGCCCAGGCGAATTATCCGAACCGGCCGCTGCGCTTCATCGTGCCCTTCGCGCCGGGCGGCAGCACCGATCTGCTGGCACGCTTTCTGGCGCAGAACCTGGGCGCGCCGTTGGGCCAGACCGTGGTGGTGGACAACCGCGCCGGCGCCGGCGGCGTGCTTGGCGCCGAGCTGGCGGCGCGCGCGCCGGCCGACGGCTACACCATCGTGCTGGGCAGCGCGGGGCCGCTGACCATCAACCCCAACATCCGCGACAAGACCCCGTACGACCCGCTCAGCGATTTCGCGCCGATCACGCTGGCGACGGTGAGCCCGTTCACGCTGGTGGTGCATCCCGGATCGCCGGCAAAGACGGTGAAGGAGTTGATCGCGCTGGCCCGGGCCAAGCCGGGTTTCCTAAACTTCGGTTCTGCAGGTAATGGTTCGGTCGGGCATTTTTCCACCGAACAGTTCATGACGATGACCGGCATCAAGCTGGTGCACGTGCCGTTCAAGGGCGCGGGCCCGGCGGTGACCGACCTGCTCGCCGGCCGCCTCGACATGATGTTCGAGAACCTGCCGACCATCCTGCCGCATGTGCGCTCGGGCAAGCTGCGCCTGCTCGCGGTGGGCACCCGGCAGCGTTCGGCGCTGGCGCCGGAATTTCCGACGGTGGCCGAGGAGGGCGTGCCCGGCTATGACTCGGCGACCGTGTTCGGCGTGCTTGCACCGGCGAAGACGCCGCCGGCGGTGATTGCGCGCCTGAACAAGGAGATGGTGACGGTGCTGAAATCGGCGGAGAGCAAGTCGGCGCTGGCGGCGCGCGGCCTCGAAGCCGTGGGCAGCACGCCGCAGGAATACGCCGCGCAGATCAAGGACGAGTTTGTCCGCTATGGCCGCATCGCCAAGGCGGCGAATATCCGGGTCGAATAATTTATCAATAAAATCAATTAGTTATGGAGTTTCATCGATGAATGCCGTGACGGTGACTGCATTGGGGGCGGCGCTGGGCGCCCAGGTGGACTGCGGCGACCTGCGCAGGCTGGATGACAAGGCCTTTGGCCAGGTCTATCGCGCGCTGCTCGATCACCTGGTAATCCGCATCCGGGGCCAGCAGCTGAGTGATCCGGATCTGATTGCCTTCGGTAAACGCCTCGGCACGCTCGATTTCGCGCCGCTCGCCAAGACCGGCAAGGAGCGTGCGCGCACCCATCCGGAAATTGTCATTGTCTCCAATGTCATGGAAAACGGCGAGGCCATCGGCGTGCTGCGCGACGCCGAAGTGGTGTGGCATTCCGACAATTCCTACCGCGACCGGCCGTTGTCTTACAGCGCGTTGTACTCGCTGGAGATTCCGCCCAAGGGCGGTAACACCGGCTTTGCCAACATGTATCTGGCGCTGGAAACCCTGGATCCGGCGCTGCGCGCGAAGATCGAAGGCCGCACGCTGAAGCACGACATGACCTATAACAGCGCCGGCGACCTGCGTGAAGGTTTCCAGCCGGTGAATGATGTGCGTGATGCGCCGGGTCCCAGCCACCCGATCATCCGCACCCATGCCGAAACCGGCTGCAACGCGCTGTATCTCGGCCGCCGTCCCAACGCCTATATCAACGGTTATTCCGTCGAAGAATCCGAGGCCCTGCTTGAGGCACTGTGGTCACACGCCACGCAGGAACACTTCACCTGGCACCATGTCTGGCAGCCCGGTGATTTGCTGATCTGGGACAACCGCTGTGTGATGCACCACCGTGATCCCTTTGATGGCGGCTATCGCAGGGTGATGCACCGCATCCAGTGCGCCGGTGATGTGCCGGCCCTGAAGCCGGAAGGGAAGATTGGGCATCCAAGGGCAAAGGTCGCGGCGTAAGTTGCGGTTGTCCGCCCTTCGACAAGCTCAGGGCGAACGGCCCAGGGGTGCATCACCCCGCAATCCTCAATCCGCGATCTTTACTACTGATCCAAACCGTGTAACGCCACTCCCGCAAATGACGGCCAGGCGCGCCACAGGTCTTCCAGCTGCGGCAGCAGTTTGCGCAGGGCTTCCGGATTGCGCTGGAAAGTGACCTGATCACCACCGCGGTTGATGGTATGGCTGTGGCTGTAGCTGATGCCGGCAGGATTGGCGCGTGCTGCATCCAGCATCAGCAGCACCGCGTGCTGGCGGCCGATATTCATCAGCCACAGGTCACCGGAGCCTGCGCGGCGATAGACATGGAGTGATTCGTCCGGTATCGGACCGCTTTCAAGGCCGATGCGGATCTGTTTGCCGTTGGCCGTACCCCAGGACAGAAAAGGTTCGGCAAACGTCATCAGCTGCTGCGCATCGGTGCGGTAGTTCATCACCGTCACCATCTCGACCAGCGGTTTCAGCGCGTCGAGGAACAGGCTGCCGCGCAGACGCTGGCCACCCCACCAGAAGGGCACCGCGACATCGATCGGCATCGCCGCGCGCGGCCTGATCAGCGCCAGCGTTTCGACATAGGCGGCGAGCCAGCCTTCGGGATCATGGGCGTAGCCGGGGTTGAGATAAGGTTCGATGTCGAGCTGCAATCCGGCCAGCCGTGATGCCGGGGGGGCCTTGCGGTTGTAACTGGCCAGCGCCTCGGCGAGCGCGGCGTATTTCTGGCGCTCGCCCGGCAGCACCGCGCGCGGATCGCCGGCCACCGCCCAAACCTGCAGACCGCGGCGGCTGGCTTCACCGATGAAACGCTGCAGCGCGGCAGGCTGTTCGACTTCGGGCGGCTCGCCCTGCAGCGGCACCGAGATGTACACGGTATTCGCATTTTGCGCGGCAAGCAGTTCAAAGAGTTGGACATCCTGCTGCCGCCAGTATTGCGGCTGCCAGACCCAGAGTGCCCGCGAACGGGTGCCGCTGCCCGCAGCGGCGGCGAGCCTGAGTCCATGCAGCGTGAGCCTGGCTTCGTTGCGCGGACATTCCAGCACCCAGCTTCGCCAGTTGCGGTTGTCGAGTGATTGCGGCAGTTCGAGTTGCACCGCATGGCGGTTGCCATCAAGGCTGCCCAGAGTCAGTGCGTCTCCCCGGCTGTCGTGCGCCGCGTCGGCGGCGGCGATGCGGAATGCGGCGGTGGCCTCCGCATCGACGCGCAGCGCGAGGCGCGCAGCGGCGGGCAATGACAGCCTGCCGCCGCGGAGCAGGGCGCCGGCGGGACGTTCACCCGCGCCGCACTCCAGCACCAGCCGGTCGCCGTCACGGCGCAGGCTGGCGCGGCCTTCAGCACCGAAGGTGCCGGCCTGCAACCGTGGCAGCAACTCGCTGCCGGGCATCATCAGCGCCGGACCGGCTGGCCCGGCCCCCGCGGCCGCGGTGTCGAGTTCGATCACATCCTGCGGCGCGCTGCTGCGTGATTCGCCGCGACCGGTCTGCAGCATCATGCCGGCGGTGTAGCGTTGCGCGCCGGCGTGATCGAGCAGCCGGGCCCAGCGTGGCGGGTATTGCAGCGTGATGGTTTCGCAGTCGGCGATGCGACCTTCATGCAGCAGCAGTTGCAGGGATGCGCCCGAGGGGCGCAGCACGCTGTCGAGGATGCGCGTGCCTGTTTCCGTGCCTGTCATGCCGGGGCACAGGTTCAGGGTCGGGTTCAGCGCCGCCGCGCCAGCGTTGGCGGCGGCAAGCAGCAGCAGGGCCGGCAGCAGGTGCTGAATCGGGTGCTGAGTCAGGCGCGGCATCAGGGCGCGGCTTTGAATTCGATGGTGATCACGCCGCTGTGCTCCCCCTCCAGCAGCAGGCGGCTGCCGTTCTGGCTGATGCCAGCGGAAGCGTGCTGCGGGTCGATACGCCACTGCGCCGGCAGGTCGAGCGCAAGATCATGCAGCGCCCGAGGCAGCGTCAGTTTCAGGATGCGCTGCCTGCCCTGCGCCGAAACCTCGAGCCGGGCCGCGTCCCGCGCCCCCCACCAGCCGCCGAATTCGCGCAGTGTGCCGAACCAGGCGCGGTCCTTCAGCGCCGCGATCAGCCGGTTCTGGAACTCGAGCTTGTGGTCGAGGATGTTGGGATGGATCAACACCACGTAGAGGCCGCCATAACGCGCCAGTTTGCCGGCAAGGTCGAGCGCCTGCGGCAGGCGGTCACCGAGGCGCGCGCCGAGTTCGTCCTCGATGGTGATCGGAAATTCGTAGATGCCGGTCTGCGCGTTGACATCGCGGTCGAAGGTCAGCCGGAACGGCAGATGGGAGAGCGCAGTGTTGGCGGTGATCGAGGAGCTGTAGCGAAAACCCGTGGCCTCCAGCGCCTGTGGCAGCGAGAACGGGTATTGCAGATGACCGGGGCGGAAACTCACCGGATCTCCGGCCTTGCCCAGGCTGCCGAGCAGGAAACGGCTCACCCGCAGTTCGCCAAGTATGGTGCCGTCACGCGTGGTGGCGGCATCAAACACGAAGGGCCGGTAATCCGGATAACGTTCTTTGCCGTCTCCGAGCGGGAATTTGCTGAATACCCGGGAGTGCGACACAGAGTGGCTGGCCATCTCCATGCCGAGACCGGCGATACGCTCGAGGATGGGCGCCGATTGCGGCGTCAGGAAGGCATCGTCGTTCCAGTCACGGATGTATTTGGTCTGCACAAAATGGGTGGCGCCGACACCGGCCTCGCGCGCCGCTTCGGCATAGACCAGGGCGTTGCGCAGCGAAGGCGTGAAGTCGATGTCATAGCTGAGGATCACGCTGAGATCGCGCCCGCGCGGCACCGTGGCGAGAGTCACCGCATCGGCCTCACCCTGGCGGTAGATGTTGCGCAGCAGGCGCAGCAGCACATCGAGAGTGGGTTCGAAGTCGTTGGCATAACTGCGGGCGACACCCTGCTCGCGGTAGTTGTAGCCCTTCAACAGGAAAAAGCCGAGGTCGATGCCGAAGGCATAAGCGTGCCCGCTGCCGACCGCGCGGTAGGTGATGGCCGCGGCGCCGTTGTCATAGGCGGCGAGGGGTGGTTGCCGGGGCTGGCCGTAGGCGACCACCCCCATGTCGTTGGCCGAGCGCTGCGGCGGATTGATCGGGATCACCCGTTCCCGCGGATCGCTGAATTCGGCGCTGACCGGCAGCGCGGTGTTGAAGCGCAGCCCGGTGCGGCTGCGGTCAGGTGCGACGCCTTCGAAGCCGAACACCGCGTCCAGACCGCCGCCTTCGACATTGAATCCGATCAGCGTGCCGCCGTTGCGCGGCAGCGCGGCGAGCGCCTGCAGTGCCGGCTGGTCGAGCACGCGGCCGGAGATCGTCGGGTAGACCAGCACCACGCGATGGCGCAGCGCGCGTTGCGCGTCGGTGGTGATGATGAAGGGCAGGCCGATGGTTTTCAGGCCATGGGCGAGGCCCAGCCAGGCTGAATCGGGATCGGTGAGCAGGATCGCCAGCGCCTGCGGCCCGCCTTCTGCGTAATCCTGCCAGTTCGCGCGCCGCGGCTGCGGGATTGTGGTCGCCTGCGCCGGACCCGAGAGGTCCGCAAACACCGGTGGCGGCAGTTGTGGCCGGGTGAAAACCCAGGCTGCAAGTGCCACGGCGGCAAGCACCAGTGCGGCAATCAGCCGGTAGGAGATGCGGGCAGGGGCGGGGTGTGGCATCGGGGCTGCGAATCGACGGCGTTGCGGGTCAAGTGCAGTGGCTGGAGCGGAAACCCGGGTTGGCGGAGATGATTTTTTACCGCGCCGCGCGGACGGACAGGGGTTATCATATCGTCATCCAAGTCATTGTAGTTGCAAGTATTACTCTTGCAGATATTGCTGTTGCAGGCATTACTGTTGACGGTACGACAATGATCATCACTGCGAGCCCGCCCCGAATCACCGCCAAGCGTCCCGACCAATGTCCGCCGATTCTGTCACCGCCCCTGAAACACGTCACGCCCTCGTGGTTGAGGACGAGGAGCAGATCGCCTATCTGCTGCGATTCATCCTGTCGCGGGAGGGATTCGTGGTCGAGGTCGCGAACGACGGCCGCGCGGCACAGGAACTGATCGCCAAAATGCCGCCGCCCGCGCTGGTGATGCTGGATGTGATGCTGCCCTTTGTCGATGGTTACCGGTTGCTGTCGGACATCCGCGCCCGTGAGGACTGGAGCGGGGTGCCGGTGATCATGCTGACCGCGAAGTCCCAGGAAAAAGACATCGTACGCGCGCTCGACGCCGGCGCATCGGATTATGTGGTCAAGCCGTTCAAGCCCGAGGAGCTGCGCGCGCGGGTGAAGCGGCTGGTGAAGGGGGCGGTGTCATGAACCTGGCCTCAAGGACGGCCCGCGCCGCAGTTGCGCTTTTTTGCGGAATTTCCTGCGGCCTGTCATCGATGCCGCTGCAGGCGCAGGGCGGGGGCTCCACCGGATTACGCGTGGCACGCCCGGCACTCGAGCTCGGTTACAGCCGCGAATCACTGACCAACAACAACCAGGACTGGACCAGCAGTTACCTGCTGGGCAGCGCCGGGCTCGGTGACCGTCTCACCGCTTATGGCGGACTGCGCGAGACCCGGCGTTTCGGGCTCGACGACAGCGAGGCGCATGCCGGCCTTTACTTCCCGATCACGGCGACCTGGAGCGGTGTGGTCGAAGGCAGCTTCAGCCAGACCTACAACGTGCTGCCCAAGAATTCGGTTTATGGCCAGTTGCAGAAGTCGCTCGCCGGCGGCTGGAATATCGGTCTCGGCCTGCGCCAGTCGGAGTACGCCACGATTTCCAGCAATGTGCTGACCTTGCTCGCGGAGCGTTATTGGGGCAATTTCCGCGGCGCCTACACGCTGTATTCGGGCCGTCCCGAGGGCGCATCCTCGGCTTCCTCGCACCGTTTCCAGGTCAACTATTACTACACCGACCGCAGCACCGTGGGCCTGTCGTACTCGACCGGACGTGAAGTGGAGAACGTCGGCCCGCCGCGCGGCGTGATCAGCACCGATGTCGAGAACTGGACGCTGGGCGGCCAGCACTGGCTGTCACCGTCCTGGGCACTCACCTACGACGCGGTGCGCCACGAGCAGGGCAGCCTCTACCGCCGGCAGGGGGTGAGGCTGGGCGTACGCCACAGCTTCTGAGTTCCTTGCGGCTTCTCCGTTGATTCCAGGATTTCCTCCGGGTTTGCCGCGTCTGGACTTCAATCTTTCGCGGATGCCGGGACCGGTCGCGGCCTCAAGCTGGCTGCCCCAGGATCCGCTGCTGGCGCTGGTGTTCCAGGCCGGCCTCGCCATCATCGCCTGCTCCCTGCTGATGCTGCTCACGGTGTTCGCGCTGCGCATGCGCCTGCTGGCCCGGCAGCGCAGCGAGCGTTTTTACGAGGCGCGCTGGAAGCCGCTGCTAGCAGAGTGTGTGTTCGGCGTTCCCGGGCGCCTGCCCGAAGTGCCGCGCGCGATGCGCTACACCTTCCTCAAGCTGTGGAATTACCACCACGAATCGCTGGTTGGCGCGGCGCGCAGCAATCTGGAAATCCTTGCCGGGCGCATGCACATCGAACAGGTCGCGCGCGATCTGATGAACTCCGGCAACCTGCGCGAGCGCCTGATTGGCGTGGTCACGCTGGGGCATCTCGGCGACCGTACGCATTGGCACGAATTGCGCGCGCTGGTCTCCGACCGCTCGCCGATGCTGTCACTGGCGGCGGCGCGCGCGCTGCTCGACATCGATGCTGCGGCGACGCTGGCCTGGCTGGTCACGGTGATGGCGGCGCGCGAGGACTGGCCGCTGGCGCGGGTGGTGGCGATGCTGAGCGAGGTCGGGCCCGACCGCAGCACGCAGCCGCTGATCGCCGCAACCGAAGCCGCTTCCAGGGGCGAGGGCGGCAAGCGTGAAGTGGTGCGCCTGCTGCGGATGATGGAAGTCGCGCATACCGAGCGTGTCGCGCCGCTGGCAGGGCGCATTGCCCGCGAGTCGGCGGAGCCCGAGGTGATCGCCGCCGCGCTGCGCCATGCCCAGGATCCGCGCGATCTGGACGCCGTGCGTGCGTTGGCCCGTCACGACCAATGGTTCGTGCGCCTCGCCGCGCTGCGCGTGCTCGGCCGCATCGGCGAGACGGCCGACCGCGTACTGCTGGTGGAACTGCTTGGCGACAAACACTGGTGGGTGCGTTACCACGCCGCGCGGGCCCTGATCACGCTGCCCGGGGCGCGGCTCGACGACCTGGACAAGGTACGCGCCACGCTGACCGACCGTTTTGCGGCGGACATGCTCGGCGAGGCGATCGCGGAGGCGCGGTCATGAGTGTGCTGGATCGACTGGCTTACGGCGACTGGATAGTCTGGGCGCAGTGCTTTTTCATGTTGTACTTCATAGGCATCAACGCCGGCTACATGATGCTCAACCTGCTGTCGCTGGGCAGCCTGAAGCGCTACGTCGAGATGCACAGCCTCGACGACCTGCCGCGCAGCATTTCCGGGTTCGAGCCGCCGGTGTCGGTGCTGGTGCCGGCTTACAACGAGGAGGCGACGATCGCCGGTTCGGTGCGTTCGATGCTGCAACTGAATTACCCGGAATACGAAGTGGTGGTGATCAATGACGGCTCGAAGGACGGCACCATGGCGGCGCTCAAGCGCGAGTTTGCGCTGCTGCCGTTTCCCGAGGCCACCTGGCAGCGCCTGCAGACCAGGACCGTGCGCTGCGTCTACCGCTCCGCCACCCATCCGACGCTGCGCGTGATTGACAAAGAGAACGGCGGCAAGGCCGACGCGCTGAATGCCGGCATCAACGCCGCGCGGTATCCGCTGTACTGCGGCGTCGATGCCGACTCGGTGCTTGAGCGCGACAGCCTGCGAAGGGTGATCGAACCTTTTCTTGAAGACCCGCGCACCATCGCCTCCGGCGGCACGGTAAGGATTGCCAATGGTTGCACCGTGGACAGCGGTTTCCTGACCTCGGTCGGGTTGCCGCGCAATCCGCTGGCGCTGCTGCAGATCGTTGAATACCTGCGCGCCTTCCTGTTCGGGCGGCTGGGCTGGACGCCGCTGAACGCGGTGCTGATCATTTCCGGCGCCTTCGGCATTTTCCGCAAGGAGGTGGTGGTCGAGGCCGGCGGCTATCGCCACGACACGGTGGGCGAGGACATGGAACTGGTGGTGCGCCTGCACCGGCTGTTCCGCACCCGCGGCACGCCTTACCGCATTGTCTTCGTGCCCGATCCGATCTGCTGGACCGAAGCGCCGGAGTCGCTGCGCGTGCTGAAAAACCAGCGGGTGCGCTGGCAGCGCGGCCTGTCCGAAAGCCTGACCATGAATCTGGGTTTGCTGTTCCATCCGCGTGGTGGTGCCGCCGGCTGGCTGGCGTTTCCGTTCATGGTGATGTTCGAGTGGCTGGGGCCGCTGATCGAGGTCGCCGGCTATGCGTTCATGATTTCCGCCTTCATGCTGGGTGCGGTTTCCGCCGAGGCGTTCTGGACTTTCATGCTGATCGCTTTTGGTTTCGGCCTGATATTGTCGGTAAGCTCGCTGCTGCTCGAGGAGATTTCCTTTCACATTTATCCCAGGCCGGGGCAGATCGGCGTGCTGCTGCTGGTGGTGATCCTCGAGAATTTTGGTTATCGCCAGCTCAATTCACTGTGGCGGCTGTGGGGGCTGTTATTGTGGATGGTCCGCTCCAAGGCGCGCTGGGGCGAGATGACGCGCAAGGCGGGCTGGCAGACCGGGGGAGGTGGCGGAACATGAGTGAATCGATGGCCAGGCGCCTTGCGGCACTGCGTACCCCGTTCTACAACCTGCTGGCACTGCTGGTGGCGATTGTGCTGCCCGCGGTGGTGGTGGTGCAGGCCTGGCAGGTGCAACTCGAAGCCGTCGAGGCCAGGGCCAATGCCAGTTTCGAGGCGCGCGCGCTGCGTCTGCGCGATGCCATCGCCGGCCGCCTGCTCGATTACGAGCAGGTGCTGCGCGGTGCCGGCGGCCTGTTTGCCGCCTCCGAAGCCGTCAACCGTGACGAATGGCGCGCCTATTACGAGAGCCTCAAGCTCGACGTTTATTACCCCGGCATCCAGGCCATTGGCTACGCCCCCCGGCTGCGCGCCGCCGATGTCGAGCCTTTCCTGAAGCGCATCCGTGCCGAGGGTTTCGCCGGTTACCAGATCACCCCGGCCGGTACTCGGGACTACTATGTTCCGAACGCCTATGTCGAGCCGTTTTCAGGGCGTAATCTGCGTGCTTTCGGCTTTGATTCGGCCTCGGATTCCGTGCGGCACGCCGCGCAGGAGCGTGCGCTGCTCACCGGACAGCCGGCGATCACCAGCAAGTTGCGCCTGGTGCAGGAAACAGAGGCGGACGTGCAGCCTGGCGTGGCGATGTACATGCCGATTTTCCATCGCCTGAAATCGCCGGAAACCGCTGAAGAACGCCGCAGCGCGGTGACCGGCTTTGTGTTCGCGCACTTTCGCACCGGCGACCTGATGCGCAGGCTGCTCGGCAGCCAGACCGACGTCGCGCTGCGTCTTTATGATGGCCGGGTTGCCGCCGGCCATCTGCTGTTTGACAGCGTAGATCCGTTGCACCGGGGCCGCTTCCAGTTGTCGTCCAATCTGGAGGTGCTGGGCCAGAACTGGGTGATGCAGGTCGAGTCGACCAGCGCCTTCGAAGCGGGCATTGACCGTACCGCACCGAGCATCGTGCTGCTCGGTGGCGTGGCGATGCACATGTTGCTGTTCGCGATGCTGTGGTCGCTGTGGAATACGCGCAGCCGCGCGGTGACGCTGGCCGGCAGGATGACCCAGGCGGTGCGCCGCCGCGAGGCGGAATGGCAGGCGATGAGTGATGCGTCGCCGCTGGGCATTTTTCGCGCCGATGACACCGGCTGCTGGACCTATGTCAATCCGCGACTGGAGGCTCTGGGCGCGCTGCCGGCGGCCGGCTTGCTCGGCGGGGGCTGGCAGCAACTGGTCCATCCGGATGAGCGTAATGAAATCATCCTCGCCTGGGCTTCCGCGCTGTCCAACCTGAAGGAGGAGTTCAGCGCGACCTGCCGCATCGTGCCGGCGGGCAGGCCCGAGGCGTGGATCATGATCAAGGCGGCGAAGATCCTTGATGAGGGGCGATTTGCCGGTTATGTCGGCCTGGTCGAGGACATCACCGAACGCCGGCAGTACACCGATGCCATCCTGAAAAGCCGCGAGCGCCTGGAGCTTGCGCTCGAAGGCTCGAATCTTGCCCTGTTCGACTGGGACATCCGCGCCGGCGAGGTGCGCCTGTCCGAGCAGTGGCAGGTGATGATGGGCGGCAAAAAGGCCGAGACCGTGCTTGGCGTCGAGGCGCTGCAGGCGATGGTGCATCCCGAGGATCTGCCCAAGCTGCAGCGGGTGCTGATGCAGGTGCTGAAAGGGGAGATTGCGTTTTACGAGGTGCAGCACCGGGTGCGCACGCCACGTGGCGAATGGCGCTGGATGCTGAGCCGTGCCAAGATCACCGAGCGTGATTCCGGGGGGCGCGGCCTGCGCCTGGTCGGCACCAACGCCGACATCACCGCGGGCAAGGAGGTCGAGCGCCTGAAAAACGAGTTCATCGCCACGGTCAGCCACGAACTGCGTACTCCGCTGACCGCGATCATCGGTTCGCTGGGGCTGGTGCGCGAGACAGCCACCGACATTGATGCCGAGACCGCAGGCTTCCTCGACATGGCGATGCAGAACAGCGAGCGACTGGCGGCGCTGATCAATGACGTGCTGGATATCGAGAAGATCAGCTCCGGCCAGATGACCGTCGACCTGCGGCCGATGCTGCTGCGCGCGACCCTGGACAAGGCGGTACGCATCAACCAGCCCTATGCCGGCATGCACAATGTGACGCTGCAACTGCTGCCGGGAGAGGACTGCAATGTCGCTGCCGACGCCGACCGGCTGATGCAGGTGCTGACCAACCTGATTTCGAATGCCGCGAAGTTTTCGCCGTCCGGTTCGGTGGTCGAGGTCAGCCTGAAGCGGGCTGCCGATCATGTCCGGGTGTCGGTGCGCGATTACGGGCCGGGCATCCCGGAGAATTTCCGCGCCAGCATCTTCCAGCGCTTCGAGCGTGCCGATAATTCCAATACCCGGCGCAAGGGCGGCACCGGGCTGGGGCTTGCCATCAGCAAGGCGCTGGTTGAGCATATGAACGGCGAGATCGGTTTCGATTCGGCGGAGGGCGAGGGATCGACCTTCTGGTTCGAGCTGCCGCTGGTGCGCGATGGATTCTGAATTGACAGGATGAACCGGATGTTCAGGATGGCCCTTCGTGCCCCAACGTCTTCAGGGGTTTATCCTGAATATCATGCCCATCCTGTAAATTGAATTTAAGTATTTGTTTTTATTAATAAAAATAATCACTGGGAGTTAGGTCATGTCAAAACTGAATCAGATCCTGGGCATCGGCATGTTATGGGTGATCAGCCTGTGCTGGATAACACCGGCGGCGGCACAGCCAATGACGGAGGTGCAGGCACTGGTGGCGAAGGAAAGGGTACCGATGCTCGACAGCATGAAGGCGCTGGTCGAGATTGAGTCGGGTAGCTCCGACCGCGAAGGCCTTGACCGCATCGCGGCGCTGATCGGCCAGCGGCTGCAGGCGCTGGGCGGCAAAGTCGAATTCATCGAGGCCGGTGCCGACATTTACAGGATGTTCGACACCCCGGACAAGCCGGGCAAGACCGTGCGCGCCACCTTCAACGGCAAGGGCAAACACAAAATCCTGCTGCTCGCGCACATGGACACCGTCTACCCGCGCGGCATGCTGGCGCAGCAGCCATTCAGGATCGATGGCGACCGCGCCTTCGGCCTTGGCATCGCCGATGACAAGCAGGGCATCGCGCTGATTTTCCACACCATCGCGGTGCTCAACGCGATGAATTTTCGCGACTACGGCACGCTGACCGTGCTGATC
This sequence comes from Betaproteobacteria bacterium Ga0077527, assembly GCA_001464815.1. GTDB lineage: Bacteria > Pseudomonadota > Gammaproteobacteria > Burkholderiales > SG8-41. The sequence goes on from LNDW01000007.1 coordinate 47,772, forward strand.
AACGGCGACGAGGAAATCAGTTCGCCGGGTTCACGGCACCTGATCACCAAAATGGGCGCCGAGCACGACGCGGTGCTGTCCTTCGAGGGCGGCGGCGGGCCGACGGTGGACCAGATCCGGCTCGCCACCAGCGGCATCGGTGCGGCAACGATCAATGTACGCGGCCGGGCATCCCACGCCGGCGCGGCGCCGGAGCGCGGCGTCAACGCGCTTTATGAGCTGGCACACCAGGTGATGCAGGCGCGCGATCTGTCGAAGCCCGAGGTCGGCACCCATGTGAACTGGACGCTGGCCCGTGCCGGCGTGGTGCGCAACATGATTCCGCCCGGTGCCCAGGCCCAGGCCGACATTCGCGTTGATATCGTGGCCGACCTCGACGGCATCGAGAACACGCTGCGCGAGCGCATCAAGAACAAGCTGTTGCCCGAGTCCGAGGTCAAGCTGGAATTCGAACGCCGGCGGCCGCCGCTGCAGGCCACAGACGCCTCGCGCGCGCTCGGCGCGCATGCCGCTAAAATCTACACTGAACTCGGCCAGAAGCTGATCGTGCGCGACCGTCCCACCGGCGGCGGCACCGATGCCGCCTTCGCCGCGCTGAGCCAGAAGTCGCCGGTGCTGGAAGGTTTCGGGCTGCGCGGCTTCGGTGCGCACACCACCGATGCCGAATACGTGCTGCTCGGCTCCATCGAGCCGCGGATGTATCTGGCGGTGCGCATGATCATGGACATCGCGCAGGACAAGGCAAAATGAGAGGGTTGCAAACCGGCAAGCCGGGGCTGCGGGACAGGACCATCCTGTGCTGCGGTTTTAGTCCCAGCTGATCTGGTCACCGGACACCAGCAGGTTGTTGATGCTCTTGAGTCCGGCAATACGTTTCACCACATCCCGTGCGCGAACCGCGACATCGGCGTGGCCGACGATGCCCTTGATCACCAGCACGCCGTTGCTGACCTCGAACTTCACGTATTCAAAATCGATGCCCTTGACCGCGGCGAGCGCCTGTTTCACCGCCGCGATGAGGGTGGCGTCATCCACGGTGGCGGCGATACGTTCCCGTTCGAGAGCTGTTTCAGCGTTGCGGTATTCCGCTTCACCCAGGCGGCCGTCACGGTTGCTGTCAAAGCGCGCGAAATTCTTCAGCAGCAGCGCATCGGCGGATACTTCGCTGCGTGACAGGTAGCCGTCGCGGCTGGTATCGCGGCGGATGAAGTCGCGGTCGCTCAGACCGAACCTGTCGTAACGCGCCGCATCACGCAGTACGGAAACCGGCAGCGCGGTGGCGGCAAGCATGTAATCGACCACCGCACGCACCTCGGCTTCGGAGAGGTCGGTGCCACCGCGCGCCAGCATTGCGGTGTTGGGCATGCCCTCGACGGCGTTGCGATAGACCATGTTCAGGCCCGGCTTCAGGCGCAACAGCCAGTCATCGTGGCGGCCGACCTTGGGTGCGCCGTGAACCCCCGGCAAGTGGCACATCGCGCAGAACTGCGTGTAACGTTCGGCCGGTGTTGCGGCACTTGCCTGGGCAATTCCACCGGCAAGGCCTGCGATCACCAGCCAGGCCGGAACCATGCGCAAAAAACCCTGCAGGCGTGACGGGATATGCATGATGCCGGCGAGGTTAGCATGGCCGCATCTGCGGCGCGCCACGGTCGGTGTTATCTTTGATGCATGAACGATGCTTTCGAACTCAAAGCCTGGCGCAAGGCGCAGCGCAATACGCTGATTGCGCGCCGTGCCGCGGTGCCTGCGCCCGAACATCAGGCGTGGAGCGTGGCGATCACCGCTTTGCTGGTTGAAGGTTTTCCGTTGCTGAGGACGCTCAGCATCGGCTTCTACTGGCCGATGCAGGGTGAATTCGACACGCGTTTCGCGATCCGCCGTTTCCGTGACGGTGGCGCCGTCGCGGCGCTGCCGGTGGTGGTGCAAAAACAGGCGCCGCTGCAGTTCCGTGAATGGCGGCCGGGTGTTGCCACCAGCAGGGGGGTATTCGATCTGCCGGTGCCGGAGGGCACACGTGTGGTGGTGCCGCAGGCAGTGCTGATGCCGCCGGTGGGTTTTGATGCGCGCGGCTACCGCCTCGGTTACGGCGGCGGTTATTTTGATCGCACGCTGGCCTCGATCACGCCGCAGCCGCTGAAGATCGGCGTCGCCTTCGAGTTGTCGCGCATCGACACCATTCATCCGCAGGACTACGACATCCCGATGGACTTCATCGTCACCGAGGCCGGGATCCATGAAGTGACGCAGCAGGGATTGAAACTGTTGACGACGCCGGAAGCAGCAGCCTGCGCCGAAGCGCTGCTGCAGTCGCGGCATCCTCAGGGCGCTTATACATCGCCGCCGTGTTACGGCCACCAGTTTGGGGAAGGCGGCGCGACCTGATCAGGCAGCGGCTGCGCTGTGCTTGATGGCGCGATTGACCTGCGGCATCACTTTTTCCGCCATCAGTTCCATCGAGCGTTTCGCCAGCCGCGGATCAACCCAGTCCATGCCGGCGTAGACGATTTCGCCGAAGTCGCCGGTTTGTTCGCGCAACTGCAGTATCTGTTCGGCCACGCTGTCCGGCGTGCCGCAGATCACCAGGCGTTTGACCATGTAGTCGGTGGTCAGCTCGCGGTCGTCCTGTTCCTGGCTGGTCTTGAAAATGCTGTGGCGCTTCGAGATCAGCATCTTTTTCAGCAGCAGTGCCCAGTAATAGCGGTACGGGCTGGCTGCATCCTCCAGCGCGTAGCGGCGCGCGGTGTGTTCGTCATCGGCGACGAAGATGGTGCGCGCGATGCGCCAGTCGGCTGGATCAGCAGTCTGGCCGGCGCGGCGCTTGCCCTCGGCGTAGTTCTGCCAGTGCGAAGGCAGATAATGAGACAGCAGGAAATTGGCCGACAGCGGGTGGAAATCACGCTCGCCCATCGCGATCACACCCTTCGAGCCGGGTGCGACCACGGTGCCGACGATTTCCGGCCGTGGCTGCTGCAGTGGCTTGTACATCGCGCCGCGGCCGATCTCGGCGTTCCGGGTGCGGGCAGTGCTGACCTTGAAGCGGTTGCCTGGCAGGTCGATGTCATAGGGCACATCGCGCTTCCAGATTTCGAGGATGACATCGATCGCCTCGGCGAACAGCTTGTTGCGGTCCTCGTCGAGCAGCCCCAGCACTTCGGCATCCGAGGGCAGAGCGCCGGGGCTGACGCCGAAGATGAAGCGGCCGCCGGCGAGGTGGTCGAACATCGCGGCGTGGGCGGCGATCAGCGCCGGGTGGCTGTGCGACAGGTTGGAGGTGCCGGTGGCGAGCTTGATCGTGTGTGTGTGGTGGATCAGCGTGGCGAGGAAGATGAAGCTGTTGCTGACGTTTTCCGAAGGCTCGGTCAGGTGTTCGCCGACAAAGGCGTCGTAAAAACCGAGGCGGTCGGCGAGGATGATCGCCTCGCGGTCCTCGGCCAGCGTCTGCGCCGGTGCGCGCTGCGCGGGATGCAGCGGCATCGTGAAAAATCCCAGTCGCATCGCGCGGTCTCCTCCGGCATTGAGTGGTGCATGGTGTTGGGAAAATCCGGTTTCGATTCAATGTAACATCGTGCCATCGCCGCTCGCAATGCGGCCCGACGACATCGACTGGACACGACATGGATCTCAGCGCCATCCGCAGCGGACTGCAGGGCTCGACCGAAATCATGGTCGGCACACGCGACACCGCGCCGCATGTCGGCAGCGGGCGGATCAAGGTGCTGGCGACGCCGGTACTGGTGATGCTGCTCGAGGAGTCGGCGCTGAATGCGGTCGAGGGCCTGCTGCCGGCGGGCCATCAGACGGTTGGCACACGGCTCGATGTCAGCCACACCGCGGCGACGCCGGTGGGCATGCGCGTGAAAGCCCATGCCGAAGTGATCAAGGTTGAAGGTCGCAAGCTGACCTTCAGGGTATGGGCCGAGGATGCACTGGAACGTATTGGTGAAGGTGTACACGAGCGCATCATCGTCAACGTCGAACGCTTCGATGTGCGCACCCAGAACAAGGTGGCGATGGTCAATGGCGGCGGTCAAAAATAGTCAATTAAAACAAGTGGTTAAAAATAACCCCCGGGGGCAGGGATGAGTCCAACCCGGCTTACCCGTTATGCCTGGCTGTCGATCGCGGCGGCACTGGTGACAATAGCGCTCAAGGGAGCCGCGTGGTGGATGACCGGGTCGGTGGGCCTGCTCTCCGATGCGCTGGAGTCGCTGGTCAATCTGGCGGCGGCAATGATGGCGCTGTGGGCGCTGAGCGTGGCGGCCACGCCTGCCGACGCCCGCCACGCCCACGGCCGCGAGAAGGTCGAGTATTTCTCCAGCGCCTTCGAAGGCATGCTGATCCTGGTGGCGGCGATCAGCATTGCCTACGCCGCGGTGGATCGCCTGTGGAGTCCGCAGCCGATCGAGTCGGTCGGCGCTGGTCTGGTGGTTGCGGCCGTGGCCTCGCTGATCAACCTGGCGGTGGCCCGCGTGCTCCTCAAGGTCGGCCGCGAGCATCGTTCGATCACGCTGGAGGCTGATGCGCATCATCTGATGACCGATGTCTGGACTTCGGTGGGGGTGGTCATCGGTGTTGCACTGGTGTGGTTCAGCGGCTGGCTGTGGCTGGATCCGGTGATCGCGCTGCTGGTGGCGCTCAACATCGTCTGGACCGGCTTGCAGCTGATGCGGCGTTCCGCGGAGGGGCTGATGGATGTGTCGCTGCCGCCGGAACAGCTTGCCGGAATCGAGCGCGTGCTTGATGGTTATCGCGCGCAGGGATTCGATTTCCATGCGCTGCGTACCCGCCAGTCCGGCAGCCGCGCTTTTGTCACCGTGCATGTGCTGGTGCCAGGTGCGTGGACCGTGCAGCGGGGGCATGACTGTGTGGAGCGTATCGAGCACGACATCCGCGGCGCGGTGCCGCACGCCCATGTGCTGACCCATCTCGAACCGCTGGAGGATCCGGTTTCGCTGCTGGATCAGGAGTTGGACCGCAAGCCGGACTGATCCGGGCGGCGGGGGCGTGCCTATTCGCGGCGTTGCGGCGGCTGTTCGATCACCGCGGCTTCGGTCACTTCGGCCTCGACCACGCGGTATTCACCCTCAACCACATCGGCCTGCTCCGCCTTGCGCAACTTGCGCCTGAGCCACCACCAGCGCGCGGCCAGCGCCGTGGCAAGTGCAAGGCCGGCGATGATCGCGATGCCGATGAAAAAAAAGGCGGCAACCGCCACCATCAGGGCGATGATGCTGAACACGATGCGTTCGAGGAATCCGGCGTGTTGGCGCGGCTGGATGTGGATGCGGGGGCCGGTTGTCATGGGCTGGCGGGTTTCCTTCGGTTATTGCGCTTCAGACCGCGCTGCGGAGTGGTCGTTCAATAGTCCGGGTTGAAGCTCCTGATGATCACGCCGCCTGATTTTTCGTCAGGTTCGAGTTCGAGCAGCTTGCGTGACTGTGCTTCGTCAAGCAGCTTGCCGAAGGAGCGAAAGCCGTAATAACTCTCGTTGAAGCCAGGCTGGCGGCGTTTCAGCGCCTGTTTGACCATCGAGCCCCATATTTTTTCCTCAGCGCCGCGCTCGGCGAACAGTGCCTCGATGGTTTCCAGTACCAGATCGAGGGCCTCGGTCTTGCGGTCGCTGCCGTCCCTGTCAACCGGTTCCTTTTCGCCAGCCTCTTTCTCGCCGCTTTCCTTGTCGGCGCCGGCGGCGGGTTTGGCGGCGGCGGGTTTTTTCCGGCTTTGCTGTTTTTTCGCCTGCTTTTTCTCTTTTTCGCGGGCGAGGTCATCGTAGAAAATGAATTCGTCGCAGTTGGAAATCAGCAGGTCGGAGGATGATTTCTTGACGCCGACGCCGATCACCACCTTGTTGTTCTCGCGCAGCTTGGATACCAGCGGTGAAAAATCCGAGTCACCGCTGATGATGACGAAGGTGTCGACGTGGGCCTTGGTGTAGCACAGATCGAGGGCGTCAACGACCATGCGGATATCGGCGGAGTTCTTGCCCGACATGCGCACATGCGGGATTTCGATCAGTTCAAAGGCTGCTTCGTGCATCGGCTTCTTGAATTCCTTGTAACGCTCCCAGTCGCAATAGGCTTTTTTCACCACAATGTCGCCCTTGAGAAGCAGGCGTTCGAGCACGCGCTTGATCTCGAAGTCGGGGTACTTGGCCTCGCGCACGCCGAGCGCGACGTTCTCGAAGTCGCAGAACAGCGCCATGTTGCGGGTGTCGGATGTGGTGCTCATGTCGGTCTCCGGTGAGACTGCGTTGCGGGTTGTGGCGGGGAAAGGCGGGAACGGATTTTGAGGGTCGGCCCCGGTTTTGTCGACGACAAGTCACGGCCGGGGTGCCGCAGGAGTCTTGCCCCTGACTCTTGCCCCTGACTCTCGCGCTGGCGTAGAGTAGCGCCGGATTCGACCTTACAGGGCGCGGCGAGCTTGGCTGCGGCGGTCACTCACACCAAAATAATGACCAACACAGACGAAGACGATCTTGCGGTGCTGTTCGCCGACATTGTCGACAGCACGGCGCTCTACCGCCGGCTCGGTGACATCGAGGCGCTGGGCATCATCAACTCCTGCCTCGAGTCGCTGTCGCAGGTGCTGCCCCGGCATCACGGCCGCGTGGTCAAGACCATCGGCGACGCGATCATGTGCCTGTTCGCCGATGCCGATGGCGCGGTCAATGCCGCGATCGAGATGCACCGGGTGATGGCATCGCTGCGGCCCGGCGGGCTGGTTATGAAGGTGCGCATCGGCCTGCACACCGGACCGGTGGTGGTCGGCGGTGATGACGTCTACGGCGACACCGTCAATGTCGCGGCCTACCTTGCCGACGCTGCCAGCGCCGACCAGATACTGATCGCGCAAAGCACCCGTGAGCAGCTCGGGCAGATTCATGCCGCGGGGACGCGCACCGTGTTCGAGGCCATGCTGAAGACCTCGCTGTCGAAAACCTCGGTGTGCGAGGTGCAGTGGCGTGACGACCTGATCCATCGCACCCAGATCAATCCCAACATCCATCGCACGATTCCCGAGGATTCGGGCAGTCTGGTGCTGGCACTGGGAGCCGACGTACGCCGGCTTGACCACTGGCATCCGCTCCTGACCATCGGCCGCGAAGCGGGATGCGAGCTGCTGATCACCGACTCGGTGGTGTCGCGCCGCCACGCCACGATCCGCGTTGAGCGCATGCAGTTTTTCATAGTGGATCACAGCGTCAACGGTACCTTCATCACCCGTTCCGACGGCGCCGAGATCCACCTGATGCGGCGCGAGATGATGCTCGAGGGGGAAGGTGAGATACGTCCCGGCTACAGCAGCGCGGCGACGGGGCGGCCGGTGATCAGTTTTCGCCGCGACCGCCGGTCACACTACCGGGTCTGAACGTCAGGGGTCTGAACTTCAGGCAGGAGTCTGACCGGCCGGATCATCGGCCAGTCCCTGCACCACGGCCTGTCCATCGCGGCCCTGCCTTCGCGCTTCTTCCGGTGACTCGCGGCCGAGCACAGTTTTCGCGATCATTTCGTACATGTCCGCTGCGCCGAGCAGGACGCGCGGTGTGAGTCCGGCGCCGTCAAAGGTTTTTGCGATTTCCAGCATCTCCGGCACCCAGCGATGTGCCTTGGGCGGCATCACCGTGCAGCGGCTGAGCACCCACTGCCGGTTGTCAGCGGCGCTTTCCTGCAGTTCGCGGTCGAGCGCCTGATCAACGCCGAGGCGGCGCGCCGCCATAAGCATTTCGACACCCAGCGCCACCGCGCCCTTGGTGTACGAGGCGTAACACATCTTGATCGCCGAGGCGTCGCCGATGCGTCCGCCCAGTACCCGGACCGTGATGCCGCCGGTGTTCAGCACCTGCAGTTTTTCAGCCTGCGGGCCCGACACATACATGCGCATGCCGGCCTTGCCCCGTGGCGGCGGGCCGATGATGCCGGCATCCACGCAGTCGCCGCCGGCGTCGGTGATCAGTTTCGCGATTTCGTGCATGGTCTGCGGGGCGATTGCATTGCAATCGACGTAGAGCAGGCGTTTGCCTGCGGCCTTGATCGCTGCCGCCGCGGCACGTGCGTTATCGACGGCGGCGGCGGGGTTGAGGATCGACAGCAGCACGTCGCAGGTCGCGACCAGTTTCTCCATGCTGCCGCAGTCATCGAGGCCGGCGTCGAGTGCCAGCTCCCTGGTGCGCGCGCTGCGGCCGTCGAGCGCGGCATGGACGTTGAAGCCGCCTGTTTTCAGGGTCAGTGCCACGGCCTGGCCCATGTCGCCGGGGCTGGTAAGGCCGATATGCTTGATGTTCACGGGGTTTCTCCGGGAAAGTTGGAAGGGCGAGGAAAAGGGGTGCGCTAAAATACACGCGCCCGCCATGAATTTCCAAGCCTTCTTTTTGCATTCTGCCGCACCAGCAGGCCGTAACGTCATCGCGACGCCGACGGAGGGCTGAACGAATGCCGGTCGTCTTCCGGGTGATCCTGCTCAGCGTGCTGTCGCACACCGCGTTCAAGGGCAGCAAGGTGCTGTTGTCGCTGTCGGCTCTGGAGATGGGTGCCAACGATTTTGTGGTTGGCCTGCTGTTTGCCACCAACGCGCTGCTGCCACTGCTGCTGTCAGTGTATGCCGGGCAGATTTCCGACCGCATCGGTTTCCGCAAACCGATGCTTTTCGGCATGGCCGGACTGTTTCTCGGCCTGTCGCTGCCGCTGTTCTGGCAGCGCATCGAAATGCTGTTTGTGGCGGCGGCGCTGATGAGCGCCTGCTACATTTTCTACACGGTCTCGGTGCAGCATCTGATCGGCGCGCTGGCCGACGGCCTGGAGCGCACTCGCAACTACAGCTGGTTCAGCCTCGGCATCGCGCTGACCGCGCTGCTCGGGCCGACCACCGCCGGTTTCCTGATCGACGCCATCGGCCACCGTCATACTTTCGGTGCGCTGGCGCTGCTGCCGGTGATCCCGATGTTGCTTCTGGCGTTCTGGCGCGGCTGGCTGCCGCCGACCTCGCATGTGCCACGCGGCCCCGGCAAGAGCGAGCGGCGCACCTTCGACCTGCTGCGCAACCAGCCGCTGCGCCGCGCGCTGATCGTCGCCGGCATCATCGAGACCGCGCTTGAATTGTTCAACCTGATGCTGCCGATCTACGGTCACCGCATCGGCCTTTCCGCATCGCAGATCGGCCTGATCCTCGGCGCCTTCGGCTGTGCTCTGCTGATCGTGCGTGTGCTGATGCCGCATCTCGTCAAACGTTCGAGCGAGGAACGGGTGCTGGGTGTGTCGCTGCTGCTGGCGCTGACGGTGTGCCTGGTGTTTCCGTTCCTGACCAGCTTTGCAGCACTTGCCGTGATGTCCTTTGTGCTGGGGCTGGGACTGGGCTGCGGCAGTCCGCTGTCGATGCTGCTCGCTTACAACCGGGCGCCCGAAGGGCGCAGCGGCGAGGCGATGGGGCTGCGCCAGATGGCGAACAAGGGTACCGAGGTGCTGGTGCCGTTTGTGTTCGGCACGCTGTCCGCCGCATTCGGCATGGTGCCGGTGTTCTGGCTCGATGCCGCGCTGCTTGGCATCGCGGCGCATCTGCTGCGCGGCGACATACGCAGCCAGTCCTTGACCCATAAAAAATAATAAATAAAAACAATAACTTATATTGAATCATCGATGACCCTTCGAAGACTGGCGACCTGCTATCTTTGCGGATGTTGAAAAAGGGGGAGGCATGAAAGGGATCTGCAGCCGTATTTGCGGCATCTTGCCGGGCCTGCTGTTGATGGTCTGCGGTTACGTCGCAGCGGGCGAACCGGCGCTGCCGGAGACGGTGAAGTTTGCCAGCGCGGATGGCCGCACCGAACTCACCGGCTATGTATTCAAGCCGCAGGCGCCGGGCCGTTATCCGGCGGTGGTGATGATGCACGGCAGGGCGGGTTCGTATTCGTCGCTCAAACGCGGGCAGTACGATGCGGGCGCGCTGACCATGCGCCACAACATGTGGGGACGTTTCTGGTCCGAACGCGGCTACATCGCCATCCATGTCGACAGTTTTGGTCCGCGCGGCTTTCCCGAGGGTTTTGCCAAACATTCCTACAGCAGCCGGCCGGCCGAGGTCAGCGAGATCACGGTGCGTCCGCTCGACGCCTACGGCGCGCTGGCCTATCTGCGTACGCGCGCCGATGTCATCGCCGATCGCATCGGCCTGCAGGGCTGGTCGAATGGCGGCATGACCGTATTGTCGACGCTGGCGCCGCAGCCGCCGGGACTGAAGGACCCCACGCCGCTGAGCGGTTTCCGCGCCGCGCTTGCGATCTACCCGAGCTGCCGCACCCAGGCCTCGGAATCCGGCTACAGGCCCTATGCGCCGCTGTTGCTGGCGGTGGCGGAAAACGACGACGAGGTGTCACCGACGGTGTGCCGCAGTTTTGCCGAGGTGCTGCGCAGCCGCGGCGCCGAACTCGAGTTTTACTGGTATGACGGCGCGCAGCATTCGTACGACGATCCCGGCAAGACCAAGCAGGGCCACGCGCCCAACCGCGTTGCGATGGAAGACACGCTGAAGCGCAGCGAGGCATTTTTCGCGAAACACCTGAGGCCATGAGCGCCTGCCCGAAATCCGGCCGCCTGCCCATCCTGTATCATTCGCGCCCATGAAAACGACCTTCCTCGATTTCGAGCAGCCGATCGCCGATCTCGAAACCAAGATCGACGAACTGCGCTACGTGCAGGACGATTCCGCGCTCGACATTTCCGAGGAAATCTCGCGGCTGCAGAAAAAAAGCCAGGGCCTGACCAGGGACATCTACGCCAAGCTCACGTCCTGGCAGATCGCCCAGGTCGCGCGCCACCCGCAGCGTCCGTACACGCTCGATTATGCGGCCGGCATGTTCACCGATTTCGAGGAATTACACGGCGACCGCGCCTATGCTGATGATCCGGCGATTGTCGGTGGCCTCGCGCGTTTTGGTGAGCAGAGCGTGGTGCTGATCGGCCACCAGAAGGGCCGCGACACCAAGGACAAGATCCACCGCAACTTCGGCATGCCGCGCCCCGAGGGCTACCGCAAGGCACTGCGGCTGATGAAACTCGCCGAAAAATTCGGTTTCCCGGTATTCACCTTCATTGACACGCCCGGCGCCTATCCCGGCGTCGGTGCCGAGGAGCGCGGCCAGTCCGAGGCGATCGGCCGCAACCTCTACGTGATGGCCGGGCTCAGGGTGCCGGTGATCTGCACGGTGATCGGCGAGGGTGGCTCTGGCGGCGCGCTGGCGATTGCCGTCGGCGACACCACTCTGATGCTGCAGTATTCGACCTATTCGGTGATCTCGCCCGAGGGCTGCGCTTCGATTCTGTGGAAAAGTGCCGAGCGCGCCCCGGAAGCCGCGGAAACGCTGGGCATCACCGCGACACGCCTGAAGGCGCTGGGCCTGATCGACAAGGTGGTCGCCGAGCCGCTGGGTGGCGCGCACCGTGATCCCGGGCAGATGATGCAGACGCTGAAAAAAGCGCTGCAGGACAGTTGGCGCCAGTTGCGCGACACGCCGGTGGACAAGCTGCTTGAGGCGCGCTTCGCGCGGCTGATGGGCTACGGCGCCTTCAAGGAAGCCGAAAGCCGCTGAGTTCGCGGCGCGGCGCCGGCATGGTGAACCAGGCTCTGGCCCGGCAGCTTGCCGGATCAATCCGGACGCACCGGCTGGAGGACGCGACGTTTGCCGTCGCGCTGAGCGGCGGCATCGATTCGATGGTGCTGCTGCATCTCATGCGCCACGCGCTGAAGCTGCCGCCGTCCCGGCTCGGCGCCATCCACATCAATCACCGGATCAGCCCCGCTGCCGCGGCCTGGGCCACGCACTGCCGGCGGCATTGCCGCGAACTGGGTGTGCCGCTGCGTGTGCACAAGGTCGAGGTTGTCCACGGCAACAGCACCGAGGCGGCGGCACGCGACGCGCGTTACCGCGTCTTTGCGAACAGCGCAGCGTCGGTGATTGCGCTGGCCCACAACCGGGATGACCAGTCGGAAACGGTGCTGCTCCAGCTGTTGCGCGGTGCCGGGCCGCGCGGCCTAGCGGCGATGCCGGAATTCCGTGCCGGCAGGCCTGCACTGTGGCGCCCGCTGCTGGAGGTGCCGCGCGCCGACATTGCCGCCTATGCCAGTCGCCACCGGCTGTCGTGGGTGGAGGACGAGAGCAATACCGATACCGGCTACACCCGCAATTTCCTGCGCCATCAGGTGCTGCCGCTGATCGGGCAGCGCCTGCCCGGCGCCGCGGTGGTGCTGGCGCGTGGCGCGCGGCTGCAGGCCGAGGCCGCGCTGCTGCTCGACGATCTTGCGCGCATCGATCTCGATCACGGCAGTGATGACACGCTGCGGGTTGCGGTGCTGGCGCGCCTGCCCGTGCCGCGCGCGCGCAATGCGCTGCGTTACCACCTGCGCCGGCACGGGTTGGTGATGCCCGATGCGTCGCGGCTGGATGAGTTGCTGCGTCAGTTGCTCGAAAGCCGTGATGATGCGCGGCTGAGGATCGACCTCGGCGGGTACTCTGCACGGCGTTTCCGCGGCGAGCTGCATCTGGTGCAGCAACTGCCGCCGCTGAAGGCGGCTTACATGCGGCAGTGGAACGGGCGCGGCCTGCTGCCTCTGCCGGAGCTGGGTGGCACGCTGCGAATGGTGCGCACGGCGCAGGGCGGCCTTGCCGGTCGCTGGCTGCGCACCCTGACGGTGCAGGGCCGCGATGGTGGTGAACGGCTGCAGATCCATGCCGGCGCTTCGCGGCGCACCCTGCGCAACCTGCTGCGGGAGGCGGCTCTGCCGCCCTGGCAGCGGGAACGGCTGCCGCTGCTGTTTGTCGGGAGCAGGCTGGCGGCGGTTCCGGGTATCGGTGTTGATGTCGAATTCCAGGCGCAGGCGGGAAGGGCGGGTTGGTTGCCGCAGTGGCGCGTGCAACCGGCTGCCGGGGCTTAGCGCTGGCGGCGTTGCCAAACCCGGCGGGTATTGTGCTAACCTGATCTTGAATTATTCGCCGCCACAACAACAATCAGCAAACCAAAAAAGAAATCGCGGCAGCAACGCGGTTTCCGGCGCACCCAGTCCGACAAAACCTGAGGAGAATCCGATGAAAATCACCAAACTGCTTGCCGCGGCCATTGCCGCCGCCGGGCTTGTCTGCGCCACCGGTGCCCACGCCCAGGCCAAGCCGAATCCGAAATGGCCCGCCAACCTGACGCTGGGCACGGCATCGGTCGGCGGCACTTACTTTGTCTATGGACAGGTCTGGGCCAGCCTGGTCAATGAAAAGATCGGTACCAACATCAGCACCCAGCAAACGCAGGGTCCGAATCAGAACATCATTCTCGCCGATTCGAAGCAGATCGATTTCGGCATGACAACGATGGGTGTCGCGCTGCAGGCCTGGGAGGGCAAGGGCGACTGGACCAAGGGCCAGAAGTTCAGCAACATCCGCGCGATCTTCCCGATGTACGACACGCCCTTTCACTTTGTCGCGCTCGAGAAGTCGGGCATCCGCTCGGTGAAGGAACTGGCCGGCAAACGTTCCGGCGTCGGCCCCCGCGCCGGTACCTGCGGCACCTACTTCCCGCTGATGTTCAAGGTGCTGGGTATCGAGACCACCATTCGCAACGGCCAGGCCTCCGACATGTCGGCCAACCTGCAGGACGGCCTGATTGACGCCTTCCCGTTCTGCGCCGGTGTGCCGATTGCCGCTTATTCGGAACTGGAGACCACCAACAAGGTGCGCTTTTTCACTTTCACCGATGACGAGCTGAAGCGGATCAAGGCCGCTCTGCCCGAGCTGTCGGATTCGGTGATCCCGAGGGGCACCTACAAACAGCAGACCGAGGACCACAGGACGGTCGGCCTCTACAACTTCGCGATTGCCAACAAGGATGTCGCCGATGACCTGGTCTATGCCGTGGTCAAGGCCGTGCTTGAGAACAATCCGCAGATGGTCAAGGGCCACGCCGCGGCGCAGGAGACCCTGCTGCAGAACTGGAACCGCAACAGCTTCCTGCCCTTCCATCCGGGTGCGATCCGCTACTTCCGCGAAAAGGGCATCACCGTGCCCAAGCACCTGATCCCGCCGGAATTCAAGGGCTGATCCCGGAGCAACATCACCACACCGCACTGGGCGCGAGCGCAGTGCGGTTTTTTTTGTGCGGGGTTCCGGGGCTGAAAGGCGAGGCATGAACACAAACGCAGGTGAAGAGATCAAGGCGCCGCTGGTCGACGAGGAGTTCGCCGGCAACAAGCGCCAGCTGGCTGGCTGGCAGGCGGTGACACTGGCTGTGCTGTGTATCGGCTTCACGGTGTTTCATCTGCTGGTGCTCAACCTGTATTCGCTCGAGCCGCTGTTGTTCAGGGCAATCCACGTCGGCTGGGGCGGTGCCATCGGTTTCATGATCTATGCCGCGGGCAGTCGCGCGCGGCGGGACGGCGTGCCCTGGTACGACTGGCTGCTGGTCGTCGCCTCGCTGGCCTGCGCGGTGTACATCACTGTTGAACTCGACGGCCTGCTGTTCCGCGCCGGCGCGCAGTTCACCCGCGGCGATGTCATCACCGGTCTGGTCGGCACGCTGCTGATTCTCGAATTCGGCCGGCGCACCTCCGGCCTCGCGCTGCCGATCATCGCCGGTGTGTTCATCCTCTACTGCTTTGTCGGGCCGTGGATGCCAGGTGTGCTCCAGCACAAGGGATTTGCCGTTGACCGCTTCTTCACCTACATCTACAGCGAGTACGGCATTTTTGGCGTGACCACCCAGGTTTCGTCCTCGTACATCATCCTGTTTGTCTGTTTTGCCGCCTTTCTGCAGGTGTCGAAGGTCGGCGATTACATCAACGACCTGTGCAACGCGATGTTCGGCTGGGCGCGCGGCGGACCGGCGAAGGCGGCGGTGGCCTCGGGTGTGCTGTTCGGTTCGATTTCCGGTTCTGCGGTGGCCAATGTGGTGGCTTCGGGCATGGTCACCATCCCGATGATGCGCAAGGTCGGTTATGACAAGCCGACCGCGGCGGCGATTGAGGCCACATCCTCGACCGGCGGCCAGATCACACCGCCGGTGCTCGGCGCCGGCGCCTTCCTGATGGCCGAGATCACCGGCATTCCGTACACCGAGATCGCGCTTGCCGCGGTGATCCCGGCCCTGCTGTTCTACATTGCCTGCTGGATCCACGTCGATCTGCATGCGATCCGCCTCGGCCTGCGCGGTTTGCGCAAGGATGAGTTGCCGCCGCTGTACGAAATGCTGAAGCGCGTCTACCTGTTCGCGCCGATCGTGGTGCTGGTATGGGCGCTGCTCGAGGGCTACTCGCCATTTCGTGCCGGCGGCCTCGGCATCCTGACCGCGCTGATCGCCGGCTGGCTGGCGGTGCGTTTCCGTGACCTCGAAGGATCGGATCCCGCCGCAGCACCTGCGGGGCTCGACATTGCATTCGCCACCGCCCTGCTGGTGCGGATCGCTGCGCTGGTGGCCATCGGCGCCGCGGCCTCTCTGGTGGTGGTGCATGTGCCGGCGCTGATCAAGCCGCATGCTGGCGCCTGGACCGGCACCGCGGTGCCGATCGCGGTGCTGCTCGGCCTGGCCTGGATGTTCGGCTGGCGCAAGACGGTGGAGGGGCTGAATCTCGCCGCACGCGACACCATCCAGCTGGTGGCGGTGTGTGCCTGCGCCGGGATCATAGTCGGCGTGGTTGCGCTGACCGGCATCGGCGGCCGCTTTTCCGAGATGATTCTCGGCATCGCCGGCACCAACCAGTTGCTGGCGATGGTGTTCGTCGCCGGTGTCGCGCTGATCCTCGGCATGGGCATGCCGACCACCGCCGCCTATGCCATCGCCGCCGCGGTGCTGGCGCCGGGGCTGACCAAGATCGGTGTTCAACCACTGGTCGCGCACCTGTTCATTTTCTATTTCGCGGTGATTTCGGCGATCACGCCGCCGGTGGCGCTGGCGTCCTTTGCCGCGGCCGGCATGTGTAATGCCGACCCGTGGAAGACCTCGTGGATTGCGCTGAAGATGGGATTGGCCACCTTCCTGGTGCCGTTCATGTTCTATTTCAGCCCGGTGCTGCTGATGAAAGGTGAGCCGCTGGCGATTGCCCAGGCGGTGGTTTCCGCCTCGATCGGCGTCTGGTTCCTCGCCGGATCGACCGAGGGCTGGTTCGGCGGGCGCATGGTGATGCTGATGCGTGTGGTGCTGTTTGCCGCGGCGCTGTGCCTGATCCACCCTGGCACCGTGACCGACATGATCGGCCTGCTGATCGGCGCGCCGATCTACGTCTGGCAGCGGCTGCGGCAGCGCACGGCCGCGGTTTGAGCGCAGACAGGGGCTATGCCCCTGTCTGCACAGCGTTTTTTCAGGCAACCCATCGCGCTGCCTGGCGGGCGTTTTTCGCCTGTGGATTTTCCCCAATTCGCCTTTTATTCAACACCTTATCGTGATATCCTCGCGGGTTGTTTTTATCGCTTTTTTTAAACTCAGGAAGTCGAGGATTTCATGGCTGTCGAACGCACCCTGTCCATCATCAAGCCCGATGCCGTCGCCAAAAACGTGATCGGCCAGATCTACGCCCGCTTCGAGGGTGCCGGCCTGCGCATTGTTGCCGCGCGCATGACCCAGCTTTCGCGTGCCCAGGCTGAAGGTTTTTATGCGGTGCACAAAGCGCGCCCGTTTTTTGGCGAGCTGGTCGCTTTCATGATTTCCGGCCCGGTGATGATCCAGGTGCTGGAAGGCGAGAACGCGATCCTGAAAAACCGCGACCTGATGGGCGCCACCGATCCCAAGAAAGCCGACAAAGGCACCATCCGTGCCGATTTTGCCGACAGCATCGATGCCAACGCGGTGCACGGTTCCGATTCTTCGGAAACCGCCGCGGTCGAAATCGCGTACTTTTTTCCCGCACTCGAAGTGCACTCGCGCTGAACGGCCTGAGTGACGTTTAACGGCTTTCGATCATGACCGTCAACCTGCTCGGGTTCAACCGCAGCCAGTTCGAACACTGGTGCGCCGGGCGGGGCGAGAAGCCGTTCCGCGCGCGGCAGATGCTGCGCTGGATACATCAGGCCGGCGTGGATAACTTCGACGCGATGTCGGATGTGTCGCGCGACTTTCGCGCACAGCTTGCCGGGTGCGCGGTGATTGCGGCGCCGCCGGTGCTGAAGGATTCCATCGCGCCTGATGGCACCCGCAAGTGGCTGTTTGACGTGGGTACCGGAAACGCGATCGAGGCGGTTTACATCCCCGAGGGCGATGTCGATCCCGGAGAGGATGGGGAGCCGGGTGAAAGCGGCGGCGAAACCCGCAGCGGCCGCCGTTATCGCGGCACACTGTGTATCTCCTCGCAGGCCGGCTGTGCGCTGGAATGTTCCTTTTGCTCCACCGGCCGCCAGGGCTTCAACCGCAATCTCGGCGTGGCCGAAATCATCGGCCAGCTCTGGCATGCCAGCCGCTGCCTGACGGCGGACCTCGGCATCGAACGGCCGATCACCAATGTGGTGATGATGGGCATGGGCGAGCCGCTGGCCAATTACGACAACGTCGTCGCGGCGATGCAGCTGATGCTGGATGACCACGCCTACGGCATTTCGCGGCGGCGGCTGACGCTGTCGACTTCGGGCATCGTGCCGGCACTCGACCGGCTGGGTGAAGCCTGCCCGGTGGCGCTGGCGGTGTCGCTGCATGCGCCGAACGATGCGCTGCGTGACCAACTGGTGCCGATCAACCGCAAGTATCCGATCCAGCTGCTGCTGGAGGCCTGCGTGCGTTACATCGAACGCGCGCCCCGGGATTTTGTGACTTTTGAGTACGTGATGCTCGACGGCATCAATGACAGTGTCGCGCAGGCGCGGGAACTGGCGCGGGTGGTGAAGCCGGTGCCATGCAAGATCAACCTGATCCCGTTCAATCCCTTTCCGGATTCCGGCTATCAGCGTTCACCGGCGCCGGCGATCGCCGCATTTCGTGATGTGCTGCAACAGGCCGGGCTGACCACCACGGTGCGCAAGACCCGGGGCGATACCATCGATGCCGCCTGCGGCCAGCTCGCCGGACAGGTCAGGGACAAAACCCGGCGCGTGCAGCGTCGCCTCGAGGAGCGCAGGGCATGATTAACTTTCAAGTCATTGTTTTTAAAAGATTATTTTTAAGAACGATTTCTATCCTGATGCTTCCGGCCTTGATCTCCGCCTGCGCCGGGACTGGCGGCGGCCCGGAAAGTGGCGACCTGCAGCCGGTGATCTCGACCTCCGGGAATGAAAGCGAGGCGCGCAACCGCTCGCGGATTCACACCGAACTTGCCGCGGGTTATTTCGAGCTGGGCAACCTTGGTGTCGCCCTCGAGGAGGTCAACATCGCCCAGCAGGCAGATCCGACCTATGCACCGGCCTTCAATGTTGGTGGCCTGGTATTTGCCGCGATCAAGGATGATCGGCGCGCAGAAGACAGCTTCCAGCGCGCGCTGCGCCTCGCTCCGGCCGACCCCGACGTCAACAACAATTACGGCCAGTACCTGTGTCAGCGCAAGCGCGAGGCCGAGGGCATCAAGTATTTCCTGATTGCCGTGCAGAACCCGTTGTACCAGGCGCCCGAACGTTCACTGGTCAACGCCGGCGTGTGCGCGCGGCGGCGCGGCGACACGTCAGCGGCCCAGGAGTTCTTCCAGCGGGCCATCACGCTGCGGCCGAACCAGCCGCAGGCGCTGTTCCAGCTCGCCGATCTGGCTTTTGCTTCGAACAACCTGGCTAACGCGCATGGCTTCATGCGCCGGCTGGTGCAACTTGTGCCGCCGACACCGGAAATCCTCTGGCTCGGCCTGCGCATCGAGCGGCGCATGGGCAATTCTGTGGCGGAAGCGAGTTACACCCACCAACTGCGCAACAATTTCCCGCAGTCGCGCGAGGCTGAGGCGCTGCAGGCCGGGCGCTTTGACTGAGCGCCGGATGAGTGACAGCAATGAGTGAGACCGATCAAACGGTTCCGGAAGGGGTGACCGCATCAGCGCAACCGCTGCCCGGCCGTGATCTGGCTGTGGCGCGTGAGCGGCGCGGCCAGAGTATTGCCGAAATCGCGCAGCAACTGAAGCTCTCGCCCCACCAGGTCGAGGCGCTGGAGGCGGACAACTACGCCAGGCTGCCTGGCGCGGTATTCGTGCGCGGCTTCGTGCGCAACTACGCGCGCCTGGTTGAACTCGACGGCGAGGCGCTGGTGGCTCGCCTTGAATTGGTGCAGCCCGCGACGACCGCACTCAATGCCGTGCCGCATTCGCAGAACATTCCGTTCCAGGACAGCAAGGGTGCGCGCTGGCCGCTACTCGCCGCGGCGGTGGCGCTGCTCGCCGTGATCGTGCTGCTGTTCGAGTGGCTGATGCCCGATGCAGCCGAGGCGCCGGTGCAGGCACCGGCGGCCTTGCCCGTGCCGGGGAATCCTGCGCCGGTGCTCTCGGTGGTTGCCGCCACTGAGACCTCAGCACCATCACCGCCCCCCGTCGAAGAGGCGGCACCGGTGCCCACCGTTCCCGCAGCCATACCCGCAACGCCGGCGACGGCTTCCGTCTCCCCACCCCCAACACCGTCGGCCGCGGTGCAGGCCACCGTTGCAGGTGGCAGCGAACTGCGCTTCGTGTTCGAACGCCAATCCTGGGTCGAGGTGCGCGACCGCAATGACAGCATCGTGTTCTCCCAGCTCAATCCGGCGGGTGCGGTACAGACCGTGCAGGGACTGGCGCCGCTGAGTCTGGTGATCGGCAATGCCGCCGGCGTGAAACTCAGCTACAAGGGCAAGACGGTGGATCTTGCCGCGCATACCAAGACCGATGTCGCGAGGCTGACTCTTGAGTGATCAAGCCTTGAACATGCCGAAGCCACCGGCTTGCCTGCCCGTATGGGGGGCGGCTGTGCGACGGCGCAGCGTCTGTATCGATGTCGCCGGCCACCGCATCGGCGGTGATGCGCCGATCCTGGTGCAGTCGATGACCAATACCGACACCGCGGATGTGGCGGCAACGGTGGCCCAGGTCGCTGCCCTGGCGCGCGCAGGTTCGGAGGTGGTGCGCATCACTGTCAACAATGCCGAGGCTGCTGCTGCAGTGCCGCTGATCCGCGAAGGGCTGGAGAAACGCGGCGTCAGCGTGCCGCTGGTCGGCGATTTTCATTTCAACGGCCACCGTCTGCTGACCCAGCATCCGGCATGTGCCGAGGCACTGGCCAAACTGCGCATCAATCCCGGCAATGTCGGCAAGGGGGCGAAGCGCGACGAGCAGTTTGCGACGATGATCGAATTCGCCTGCCGTTACGGCAAGCCGGTGCGCATCGGCGTCAACTGGGGCAGCCTCGATCAGGCGCTGCTGGCGCGGCTGATGGACGACAACGCGCGCCAGCCGCAGCCGAAGGAGGCCGCGGTGATCATGCGCGAGGCGCTGGTGACCTCGGCGCTGGAAAGCGCGCAGCAGGCTGAGGCACTGGGCCTGGCCCATGACCGAATTGTTCTTTCTTGCAAGGTCAGCGGGGTGCAGGACCTGATCGCGGTGTACCGTGACCTCGCCGCGCGCTGCGATTATCCGCTGCATCTCGGCCTGACCGAGGCCGGCATGGGTTCCAAGGGCATCGTTGCCTCGACCGCGGCGATGGCGGTGCTGCTGCAGGAAGGCATCGGCGACACCATCCGTGTGTCATTGACGCCGGAGCCGGGGGGGGATCGTACCCGCGAAGTGGTGGTGGCGCAGGAGATCCTGCAGACCATGGGCCTGCGTTCGTTCACGCCGCTGGTGATTGCCTGCCCCGGTTGCGGCCGCACCACCAGCACCGTGTTCCAGGAACTGGCCGACCGAATCCAGGGTTATCTGCGCGCGCAGATGCCGGAGTGGCGCGGCAAGTATCCCGGTGTCGAGGAGATGCACGTCGCGGTGATGGGCTGCGTGGTCAATGGTCCCGGAGAGAGCAAGCAGGCCAATATCGGCATCAGTCTGCCGGGCTCCGGCGAGACGCCGGTGGCGCCGGTGTTTGTCGATGGCGTGAAAACGGTGACGCTGAAGGGCGAACGCATCGCGGAGGAATTCCAGGCCATCGTTGATCAATATGTGCGCGACCGCTACGGCGCGGCGCGCTGAACCGGTTCCGAAGAACAGTCCACATGGCCAATCCGATCCAGGGCGTGCGTGGCATGAACGATGTGCTGCCCGCAGACGCAAAATACTGGGCGTTTTTCGAGGGCACGGTGCAGCGCTGGCTGCACGCCTACGGTTACCGCGAGATTCGTATGCCGATCCTCGAGCGCACCGAGCTGTTCGTGCGTTCGATCGGCGAAGTCACCGACATCGTCGAGAAGGAGATGTACACCTTTACCGACGAGTTGAATGGCGAGCAGCTGACGCTGCGTCCGGAAGGCACTGCGTCCTGCGTGCGTGCCGCGCTCGAACACAACCTGCTGTACCCCGGCCCGCAGCGGCTGTGGTACCGCGGGCCGATGTTCCGCCACGAGCGTCCGCAGAAGGGGCGCTACCGCCAGTTTCACCAGATCGGTGTCGAGGCCCTCGGTTTTGCCGGGCCTGACGTTGACGCCGAGCACCTGCTGATGTGCGCGCGGCTGTGGCGCGAACTCGGGCTCGACGGCATCCGCCTGGAAATCAATTCGCTGGGCTCGGCCGAGGCACGAGCCCTCTACCGTACGAAGCTGGTGGCCTATCTGGAAAGCCGTGCCGGCGAACTCGATGCGGACTCGCAGCGGCGCATGCACAGCAATCCGCTGCGTGTGCTCGACAGCAAAAACCCGGCAATGCAGGCCTTGATTGAAGCGGCACCCAAACTGGCCGATGACCTTGACGGGGAATCCGCGGCGGCGTTTGCCGCGCTGTGCGCCTCGCTGGAGGTGGCGGGTGTGCCGTATCGGATCAATCCGCGACTGGTGCGCGGCCTGGACTATTACAATGGCACGGTATTCGAGTGGGTTACCGACCGCCTCGGCGCGCAGGGCACGGTCTGCGCCGGCGGCCGTTATGACGGGCTGATTGCGCAGATTGGCGGCAAGCCGGCGCCGGCCTGCGGTTTCGCGATGGGTGTGGAACGCCTGCTCGCCCTGATCGTCGAAGGCGGTGTGGCGGTGGGCGAGGCGGCGGGTGATGTGTATGTGCTGCGCCAGGGGGATGCGGCGGAGCGTTATGGCGAAACGGTGGCCGAGCAGCTGAGGGATGCCGGACTCGCGGTTACGCTGCATTGCGGCGGCGGCAGTTTCAAATCGCAGATGAAAAAAGCCGATGGCAGCGGCGCGCGGTTTGCGCTGATCATCGGGGATGACGAAGTGCAGGCCGGCGAAGTCACGCTGAAGGCGCTGCGCGAAGAGCGGCCGCAACAGCGGCTCAGGCTCGAGGCGGCGGTTGCGGCAATCAGGAAGCGGTAAATAACCGGAATTAAAATCAGAAATAAATCAAGGTAAATCAATGGCTTACGATCTTGAAGAACAGGAGCAGCTGTCAGCATTAAAAGGCTGGTGGCAGCAATACGGCAAGCTGGTGATCATCACCGTGGTGGGTGCCACGCTGGCGGTGGGCGGGGTTCGCGGCTGGCATTACTACAAGAACCAGCAGGCTTCGTCCGCAGCGGTGTTGTTCGGCCAGTTGCAGATGGCCGAGCGCGGCAATGACCACAAGAAGGTGCGCGACATCGCGACCCAGATCGTCGACAACTACGCTTCGACCCAGTACGCCACGCTGGCTTCGCTGTCGGCGGCAAAAAGCGATTTTGAAACCGGCGACCTGCCGGCGGCCAAAAAGCGCCTGCAGTCGGTGATTGACGGCGCCAGGGAAGAGGAGGTGCGCGACGTCGCGCGGCTGCGCCTGGCAAGGCTGCTTCTGGACGAAAAAAATCCTGCCGAGGCGCTGAAACAGCTCGAAGCCAAACATGGCGAAAGTTTTGCCGGCCTCTACGCCGAGGTCAGGGGTGACGCGCTGATCGCCAGCGGCAAAAGCGCCGAGGCGCGCGCCGCCTACCAGACGGCCTTCGACAAGAGCGACTCGGCCAGCCCTTCGCGGCAGATACTGCAGCTCAAACTCGACGCACTGGGCGAGGCGAAATGATGCGCTTACTGCCGCTGGCGGTCGCGGCGCTGCTGCTGCTGTCCGGATGCAAAACGGTGACCGGCTGGTTTGGTCCCTCGGCACCGAAGCAGAAGCCGGCCGAGCTGGTCAGTTTCCAGCCAAAGGCGACTGCCCGGGTGGTGTGGCAGGGCAATGTCGGCAATGCGCAGCGTAATGCTTTTTTCCCCGCGGTCAGCGGCAACATGATTTACGCGGCTGGAGCCGGCGGCCAGATTGCCGGCTACAACGCCGCGAACGGTTCACAGCAGCACCGGTTTGACGCCGGCACGCCGGTTTCCGGTGGCGTCGGCTTTGGTGCGGGCCTGGTGCTGGTCGGCACGGTGCGCGGTGAAGTGCTGGCATTCGAGCCCTCGGGCAAGCAGGTCTGGCGGGCGCAGTTGAGCGGAGAGGTGCTGTCACCTCCAGCCGCTGCCGAAGGTGTGGTGGTGGTGCGCACCGGTGATGGCCGCATCCACGGCCTGAATGCCGCCGACGGCAAGTCACGCTGGGTGTATCAGCGCGCGCTGCCGACGCTGTCGGTGCGCAGCTTCGCCGGCGTCACCGTTGAGCGTGGCGCGGTGTTTGCCGGATTTCCGGGCGGACGCCTGGTGGCGATCGGCTTGGCCAACGGCAATGTCGGCTGGGAGGCGGTGGTGGCGCTGCCCCGCGGCGCCACGGAACTGGAGCGGGTAACCGACGTTGCCGGCACCCCGGTGGTGGATGGCGGGCAGGTCTGCGCCGTGGCCTATCAGGGGCGGGTCGGCTGTTTCGATGCCCAGCGCGGCGACACCCTGTGGGCGCGTGACGCCTCGAGCGTCAACGGCATGGGGCTCGACAGCCGCGCGGTGTACATCACCGATGACCGCAGCGCGGTGCTGGCACTGGAGCGGCGCAATGGCGCCAGCCTGTGGAAGCAGGATCGCCTGAACGGACGCTGGGCTTCCGCGCCGCTGGCGATCGGCCGTTATGTGGTGGTTGGTGATTTCCAGGGTCAGGTGCATGTGCTGTCGCGCGAAGACGGTTCCTTTGTTGCGCGTGTGGCGACTGACGGCAGCGCGATCCAGGTGCCGCCGGTTGCACTCGACCTGTCCACTTTCCTGGTGCAGACGCGCAACGGCGGCGTCTACGCGATCAACGTCCAGTAAGGGCGGGCGCGGGTTTGCCCGTCGCCGCTTTTTCTTTCTTTCAGCTTCGGCACATGAAACCCACCGTCGTCATCGTCGGTCGTCCCAATGTCGGCAAATCGACCCTGTTCAACCGGCTCACCCGCAGCCGTGAGGCGATTGTCGTTGACGCACCAGGCATCACGCGGGACCGGCACTATGGTGAGGGCCGGGTCGGGCGCAAGCCGTACCTGGTGGTTGATACCGGCGGTTTCGAGCCGGTTAGCAAGGACGGCATTTTTCACCAGATGGCGCGGCAGACGCGACAAGCGGTGGACGAGGCCGATGTCGTGCTGTTTGTGGTGGATGCGCGTGTCGGCCTTGCCGCCCAGGATCGCGAGATTGCCGGTGAACTGCGCCGCAGCGGCCGCCGCATCTGGTTGATCGTAAACAAGGCCGAGGGCATGAATTCAGCCGCCGCCACCGCCGAATTCCACGACCTCGGGCTCGGCGAGCCGCTGGCGATTTCCGCCAGCCACAACGAGCATGTCAGTGACCTGATGGATCTGGTGCTGGAGTCCTTCGGGGACGCCGCTGCCGAGCCCGAGTCCGGAGTCAAACACCCCAAGATCGCCATTGTCGGCCGGCCCAACGTCGGCAAGTCGACGCTGGTCAATGCGCTGCTCGGCGAAGAGCGGGTAGTGGTGTTTGATGCGCCGGGTACGACTCGTGATTCGATCCACATTGATTTCGAGCGCGAGGGCAAACCGTACACGCTGATCGACACCGCCGGCATGCGCCGCCGCGGCCGCATTGACGAGGTAGCCGAGAAATTCTCGGTGATAAAGACGCTGCAGGCCATCTCCGATGCCAACGTCGCGGTGCTGGTGCTCGACGCGCGGCAGGAGGTGTCCGAGCAGGACGCGCACATCGCCGGCTTTATCCTCGAGGCGGGGCGTGCGCTGGTGGTGGCTGTGAACAAATGGGAAGGGCTGACCGAGTCCGAACGTGACCAGATCAAGCGTGATGCTGCGCGCAAGCTCAACTTTCTCAATTTCGCGCGTTTTCACTTCATCTCGGCGCTGCAGGGGCAGGGCGTGGGCGCGGTGCTGCGTTCCGCCGACGATGCCTATGCCGCAGCGATGACCCGTCTGGCGACACCGCGGCTGACCCGGGTGCTGGCGCTGGCGATCCAGCAGCAACAGCCGCCGCGGGCGGGCATGGTCAGGCCAAAAATGCGTTACGCTCACCAAGGGGGCAGCAATCCGCCGCGGATCATAGTCCACGGCTCGGCGCTGGACCGTGTCCCGGATTCGTACCGACGCTACCTTGAACGTTTTTTTCGCGACGCGTTCAAACTCACCGGAACGCCGCTGAAAGTGGAGTTCAAATCGGGTCGAAACCCCTACGGTCCCAAGGATTAGCAGTGTCTCGAAGCGCGGCTAACTTGATGGCCAGACTCGATTATTTGCGATAAAGTGACTTTTCTGACCATCACCAACCTGAGGGTGCCATGAGCAACAAAGGGCAGCTGCTACAAGACCCGTTCCTGAATGCCTTGCGCAAGGAACACATCCCCGTCTCGATCTATCTCGTCAATGGCATCAAACTGCAGGGCCAGGTCGATTCTTTCGACCAGTATGTGGTTCTGCTGAAGAACACGGTCACGCAAATGGTCTACAAACACGCCATTTCCACCGTGGTGCCGGCGCGTGCGGTTAACCTCCTGTTTGACGAAAAACAAGATAAGTAATTGTTTTCATTGGCATTTTGATGTTTGAGCGGCCCGGCAGCGGCAATCTGGCGGTGTTGGTGGCGCTCGACTTCGGCGAGCCCGACTACGCGGAAAGCGTGGACGAGCTGCAATTGCTGGCGCGAAGCGGCGGCGTCTCCGTGTCCACTGTGGTGCGTGGCCGCCGTGACCGGCCTGACGCCGCACTGTATGCCGGCAAGGGCAAGGTCGAGGAAATCGGCGAAGCGGTGCGCGCCAGCGGCGCCTCGCTGGTGCTCTTCAACCACGCCCTGTCACCGATCCAGGAGCGCAATCTCGAGCGCAAGCTCGATTGCCGGGTGGTCGACCGCACCAGCCTGATCCTCGACATCTTTGCCCAGCGCGCGCGCAGCCACATCGGCAAGCTGCAGGTCGAACTGGCCCAGCTCGAACACCTGTCCACCCGGCTGGTACGCGGCTGGACCCACCTGGAACGCCAGCGCGGCGGCATCGGGATGCGCGGCCCCGGCGAAACCCAGCTCGAGACCGACCGCCGCCTGCTCGGCAAGCGGGTCAAGGTGCTGAAGGAAAAACTGCTCAAAGTGCGCTCGCAGCACGAAACCCAGCGCCGCTCGCGCACCCGCGCCCACGTGTTCTCGGTGTCGCTGGTCGGTTATACCAATGCCGGCAAATCCACACTGTTCAACCGGCTGACCCGCGCCGAGGCCTATGCCGCCGACCAGTTGTTCGCCACGCTCGACACCACGACGCGGCGGCTCGGCGGCATCGAAGGGGCTTCAGTGGTTTTGTCCGATACCGTCGGCTTCATCCGCCATCTGCCGCACACCCTGGTCGAGGCTTTCCGGGCGACGCTTGAGGAGACCATACACGCCGACCTGTTGCTGCATGTGGTGGATGCCGGCAGTCCCGACCGCGACGCGCAGATCGCCGCGGTGCAGGGTGTGCTGGCGGAGATCGGCGCCGATAAAATTCCGCAGATCATGGTGCTCAACAAGATTGACCGCACCGCGCTGCCGCCGAGGGCCGAACGTGATGAATATGCTAGAATTTCACGCGTTTGGCTGAGTGCGGCAAACGGTGACGGCATTGATCTTCTGCGTGCAGCCATCGGTGAACTTGCACAACAAGCCGCCACACCCGATCAAACCGTTGCCGCCTAGTTCATCTCCAGTCCGTTCCCTCCCGTCCGATCCCGCTAAAGTGATCCTCCCCGATGATTGCCTCGATTAGTTCTGTACGCGACCGCCTCAAGGCTTTGCTGGCCCGCATCCTGGCACCGCTTCTTTCCCTGAATGATCCGCAGTGGGGGCGGCGGCCGGGTGGCGGCAACCAGGGTCCGCCCGACCTCGATGAAATCTGGCGCAACCTGAACGGGCGCCTGTCGCGGCTGCTCGGCGGCAAGGGTGGTGGCAATGACAATGGCGGCGGCGACGGCGGTGGTGGTGGTAGGCCCAGCCCGGCCATGATCAGTGGCGGCGCCGGGCTGGTGGTCGGCTTGGTGTTCGTGATCTGGCTCGCCAGCGGTTTTTACATCGTCAATGAGGGGCAGGAGGGTGTGGTGCTGCGTTTCGGCAAGTTTGTCGAAACCACGCAGCCCGGTCCGCGCTGGCACATGCCGTATCCAATCGAAGCGGCCGAGGTGGTCAACGTGAAGCAGGTGCGCACTGTCGAGGTGGGCTACCGCAACAACGTGAAGAGCAAGGTGCTGAAAGAGGCGCTGATGCTGACCGACGACGAGAACATTGTCGATGTGCAGTTCGCCGTGCAGTATGTGCTCAAGAGCTCGAATGAGTTCCTGTTCAACAACCGTGCGCCCGAAGATGCAGTGCTGCAGGCGGCGGAAACCGCGATCCGCGAGATCGTCGGCAAGAACAGCATGGACTTCGTGATTTTTGAAGGTCGCGCCGAAGTCGCGGCACGGGCGCAGAAATTGATGCAGGGCATCCTCGACCGCTACCAGACCGGCATCAACATCAGCAAGGTGACGATGCAGAACGCGCAGCCGCCCGAACAGGTGCAGGCTTCCTTCGACGACGCGGTGAAGGCCGGCCAGGACCGCGAGCGCCAGAAGAACGAGGGCGAGGCCTACGCCAACGACGTGATACCCAAGGCGCGAGGCATGGCCGCGCGACTGATGCAGGAGGCGGAGGGTTATCGCAGCCGGGTGGTCGAACAGTCGCAGGGTGATGCGGCGCGCTTCCGCTCCATTGTTGCCGAATACAGCAAGTCCCCGCAGGTGACCCGTGACCGCATGTATCTCGATGCCATGCAGCAGATCCTCAGCAACACCAGCAAGGTGCTCGTTGACCAGAAAAGTGGCGGTGGCAACCTGCTTTACCTGCCGCTCGACAAGCTGATGCAGATGACCGGCTCCGGCACCACGCCGCCGGCCGATGCCGCCGCGGCTGCCAAACCCGCCGAACCCGCCGCCGCGGAGGGCGGGGCGAGGGGGCGCGAAGCCTTCCGCAGCCGTGAACGGGAGGGCCGCTGACATGAAAAAACTCAATCCCAGCCAGATTCTCAGTGGCTTGCTGGCCCTGCTGGTGCTGCTCAGCCTGTCGCTGTTTGTTGTTGACCAGCGCCAGAACGCGATCGTGTTTCGCCTTGGCGAGGTGGTATCGATCAAGAAGGAGCCCGGGCTTTATTTCAAGCTGCCGCTGCTCGATAACGTGCGTTTTTTCGATGTGCGCATCCTCACCATCGACACGCCGGAGCCGGAACGTTTCCTGACTTCTGAAAAGAAGAACGTGCTGGTCGACCTGTTCGTGAAATGGCGCATCATCGATGTGCGCAGCTACTTCACATCGGTCGGCGGTGACGAACTGCGCGCGCAGACGCGCCTGCTGCAGACCATCAACGATGGCCTGCGCGCCGAGTTCGGCAACCGCACAGTGCACGACGTGGTGTCCGGCGAGCGCGACAAGATTATGGAGCTGATGCGCAACAAGGCCAACGAGGACGCCTCCAAGATCGGCGTCGAGGTGCTGGATGTGCGCCTGAAGCGCGTCGATCTGCCGCAGGAAGTCAGCGAGTCGGTCTACCGGCGGATGGAGGCGGAGCGCAAACGTGTCGCCAACGAGCTGCGTTCGACCGGTTCCGCGGAATCGGAAAAGATCCGCGCCGATGCCGACAAGCAGCGCGAGGTGATCCTCGCCGAGGCCTATCGCGACGCGCAGCGCATCAAGGGCGAGGGTGATGCCAAGGCGGCGGCGATTTACGCCAGAGCCTACGAAATCAATCCCGAGTTCTATGCCTTCTACCGCAGTCTCGAGGCCTACCGTGCGAGCTTCAAGAGCCGCAGCGACGTGCTGGTGCTGGAGCCGAACTCCGATTTCTTCAAGTACCTGCGCTCGGGCGGACGGCCCGCGGGCAAGTGACGGCGGGGCGGTGCTGTCCGCCACTTGCGGCTGCACGTGGCTGACACGCTGCTCACGGCGTTCGCGCTGATGCTGGTGATCGAGGGGCTGCTGCCTTTTCTCGCCCCCGGTGCCTGGCGCGAGACCTTCCGCAAGCTGATCGAGATGCATGACGGCCAGTTGCGTTTCATCGGACTCACCTCGATGCTCGCCGGCCTGTTGCTGCTTTATTTTGTGCGCGGCTGAATTCACCGCCGCCCGCACCGCGCTTTAATATAATGTTGCCCCTGTGAATCCATTTTTCGCGCAACCCCGGCTGCGCGTTTCGACATTGTCATGAGAACCTGGCTGTTGCCCGAATACATCGAGGACGTGCTGCCCGCCGAGGCGCGGCGCATCGAGCGTCTGCGCAGGCTGGTGCTCGACGACTTTGCGGTGCACGGCTACGAACTGGTGATGCCGCCGCTGCTTGAATACGTCGATTCGCTGCTCACCGGCACCGGCCATGACCTCGACCTGCACACCTTCAAGCTGGTGGACCAGTTGTCGGGCCGCATGCTCGGTATCCGTGCCGACATCACGCCGCAGGTGGCGCGCATCGACGCCCATCTGCTCAACCGCGGCGGCATCACCCGGCTTTGTTACTCGGGCAGCGTACTGCGCACCCTGCCGGGCATGAACCGCACCCGCGAGCCGATGCAGATCGGCGCCGAGTTGTACGGCCACGCCGGCATCGAGAGCGACGTCGAAGTGCAGCGGCTGATGCTGCGCGCGCTGCGGCTTGCCGAGGTGCGCGAAGTTTCGCTGGACATCGGTCATGTCGCGATTTTCCGCGCGCTGCTGCGCCGCGGACGCGTGTCACGCGGGCTGGAGTCGGATCTGCATCGCGCGATGCAGGTCAAGGATGTGTCGGCGATCACCACGCTCGCCCGCGGCCTTGACCGCGGCACACGTGCCGCGCTCGCCGAACTGCCCGGGCTTTACGGCGGCATCGAGGTATTGTCGCGGGCGAGGCGCGTGTTGCCTGCGGTTCCCGAAATCCGCGCCGCATTGCGTGACCTTGCGGCGCTGTCGCAGCGCCTCGCCGACCTCGCGCGGATCAGGAGTTTTGATCTGGGCGAGTTGCGTGGTTATCACTATCACAGCGGCGTGGTGTTCTCCGCCTATTCCAACGGCCGGCCCAACGCGATTGCGCAGGGCGGACGTTATGACGAAGTCGGCAAGGCCTTCGGCCGCGCGCGGCCGGCCACCGGTTTCAGCGTGGACCTGCGCGAACTTGCCGCGGCCGGAACCGCGGCGCGTCCGGTATCGCGGGTGCTGGCGCCATACCGGCCGGCGGACCGCCTGCTGCAACAACGTATTGCCGCGCTGCGCGGCCGCGGCCTGGTGGTGATCGTGGATCTGCCGGGGCATGCCCGTTTTCGCGGCGAACTGGGTTGCGAGCGCGAGCTGGTGCGTAGTGGCGGACGCTGGATCATGCAGGCACGGAAAAGCAAAAAGTAACATAAATATTTGTTTTTATTAATAATTTAGCCAATCAAGGCGGCTGGCAATGAGCAAGAACGTGGTGGTGATCGGCACCCAGTGGGGTGACGAAGGCAAGGGCAAGATCGTCGACTGGCTGACCGACCGTGCCCAGGGCGTGGTGCGTTTCCAGGGCGGACACAACGCCGGGCACACGCTGGTCATCAACGGCAAGAAGACAGTGCTGCACCTGATTCCCTCGGGCATCCTGCGCGAGAAAGTGGCCTGTTACATCGGCAACGGCGTGGTGCTGTCACCGGAAGCGCTGATGGAAGAGATTGCAACGCTGCGCGCAGCCGGTGTAGATGTCACATCGCGCCTGAAGATCAGCGAAGCCTGCCCGCTGATCCTGCCCTATCACGCCGCGCTCGACCGCGCGCGTGAAGCGGCCAAAGGGGCTGGCAAGATTGGCACCACAGGACGCGGCATCGGCCCCGCTTATGAAGACAAGGTGGCGCGGCGCGCGATCCGGCTGCAGGACCTTTTTCACCGCGAGCGCTTCGCGGCGAAGCTGGGCGAGGTGCTCGACTTCCACAACTTCGTGCTGAAGAATTACTTCAAGGCCGACACCGTGCCGTTCCAGAAAACGCTGGATGACGCGCTGGCCTACGCCGAGCACATCGAGCCGATGGTGGCCGACGTGCCGCGCCTGTTGTTCGAGGCGCAGCAGAGGGGCGACAGCCTGCTGTTCGAGGGCGCGCAGGGCACGCTGCTTGACGTCGACCATGGCACCTATCCTTTTGTCACCTCGAGCAACTGCGTCGCCGGCGCCGCCGCGGCGGGTGCCGGTTTCGGTCCGCAGAATCTGCATTACGTGCTCGGCATCACCAAGGCCTACACCACCAGGGTCGGTTCAGGCCCTTTCCCGACCGAGCTCGAAGATGACATCGGCAAGCAGATCGCCGCCCGCGGCAACGAGTTTGGCGCGACCACCGGCCGTCCTCGGCGCTGCGGCTGGTTTGATGCCGCGGCACTGAAACGTTCGATCCAGATCAACGGTGTATCCGGCCTGTGCGTGACCAAGCTTGATGTCCTCGATGGCATGGAAAGCGTGCAAATCGGCATTGGCTACAAAATGAATGGTGTTGCCCGCGACATCCTCCCCTTCGGCGCGGAACTGCTTGCCGAATGCCAGCCGGTCTACGAGGAAATGCCGGGCTGGTCGGACAGTACTGTTGGCATCACCAATTTTGACAAGCTTCCTGTTGCCGCCCGCAACTACCTCAAGCGCATGGAAGAAGTCTGCGGCGTGCCTATCGATATGGTGTCCACCGGCGCTGATCGGGAGCAAACGATCTTGAGGCGAAATCCCTACGACTGACAATGAAAAAGAGCGCGATGCAGTTGCATGGCGCTCTTTTCAACGGCAGTCATCCATCAATCGACTGCCCGGTGTTGCTGGTGCCCAGAAGAGGACTCGAACCTCCACGGTGTTACCCGCCAGTACCTGAAACTGGTGCGTCTACCAATTCCGCCATCTGGGCAATGAGGGCGGCATTCTAGCCCATGAAAGCATGCAATTCAAATGAAAAAACCGAAAAAAACTGCGGCTAGCGGCCGCACTGATTCCCGTCGCCACAGCGACCCCCAGGCGGAACGCGAAGCGGAGCGTTACGAACATCCGTTGCCCAGCCGCGAGCTGATCCTTGAGGTCATGGTCGAAGCTGGTGTGCCGCTGGAAGAGGGTGATCTTGCGCGCGAACTCGACATCAAGCGCCGCGAGCGCGAGGCGTTCACGCGCCGCATCGCGGCGATGGAGCGCGATGGCCAGATCATGCGCAACCGCCGCGGCGATCTTTGTGTCGCTGACAAGCTCGAACTGGTGCGCGGCCGTGTGCAGGGCCACAAGGACGGCTTCGGCTTCCTGATCCGCGAGGATGGCGGCCCCGATCTGTTTCTGGATTCCGGCGAAATGCACAAGGTGCTGCATGGCGACCGCGTGATGGCGCGCATTTCCGGCCTGGATCGCCGCGGGCGGCCCGAAGGCAAGATCGTCGAGGTACTCGAACATGGGCAGACGCGTATCGTCGGCCGCCTGCATGTCGAACATGGCGTGACCTTTGTCGCCGCCGAAGACAAACGCATCAGCCAGGATTTTGTGGTGCCCGCGGGCGAGGTCGGCAAGGCCAAGCCGGGGCAGGTGGTCAGCGTCGAGATCATCACCCAGCCGGGTCGCCAGGGAAAACCGCTGGCGAAAGTGGTCGAGGTGCTCGGCAATTACGCCGACCCCGGCATGGAAATCGAGATCGCGCTGCGCAAGCACGATCTGCCCTGGCAGTTTCCGAAAGAGGCAGAGGCACTGGCGGCGAAACTGCCGAAAGAAGTGCGCAAGACCGACCACAAGGGTCGCGAAGACCTGCGCGACATGCCGCTGGTGACCATCGACGGCGAGACCGCGCGCGATTTCGATGATGCGGTGTACTGCGAGCAGTCGCGCAGCGGTTTCCGCCTGGTGGTGGCCATCGCCGACGTCAGCCATTACGTCCAGCCCGGTGATGCGCTGGATCACGAGGCGCGCGAGCGTGGCAACTCGGTGTATTTCCCGCGTCGGGTGATTCCGATGCTGCCCGAGGCGCTGTCCAACGGACTGTGCTCGATCAATCCGGATGTCGAGCGGCTGGCAATGATCTGCGACATGCAGATCGACGGTCAGGGCCAGATTCAGGGCTACAAGTTTTATCCGGCGGTGATGCGTTCACACGCACGCTTCACCTATACCGAGGTTGCGGCAATTCTCGCGGATCCGCGCGGCACCGCGGCACGAAAACGGCGCGAACTGGTGCCGCATCTGCAGGCACTGTACGCGCTGTATCACCAGTTGGCGAAGGCGCGCGCCAAACGCGGTGCCATCGATTTCGAGACCATCGAAACGCAGATGATCTTCAACGACCAGGGCAAGATCGAAAACATCGTGCCGGTCATCCGCAACGACGCGCACCGCCTGATCGAGGAGTGCATGCTGGCGGCCAATGTCTGCACCTCAGATTTCCTCGGCCAGCGCGGCCATCCCGTGCTCTACCGCGTGCACGAGGGGCCGACGCCGGAGAAACTCGCCGCGCTGCGTGATTTTCTGAAGGGCTTCGGTCTGCAGCTTGGCGGCGGCGACATGCCGCAGGCTTCGGATTACGCCAAACTGCTTGCCAAGGTGAAGGATCGTCCCGATGCACAACTGCTGCAGACGGTGATGCTGCGCTCGCTGAAGCAGGCGGTGTACACACCGAAGAACGCCGGCCACTTCGGGCTCGCCTACGATTCCTACACCCACTTCACTTCGCCGATTCGCCGTTATCCGGATCTGCTGGTGCATCGTGCAATCAAGGCGGTGCTCGCCGGCGGCCAGTACAATCCCGGCGACTGGCATGAGCTGGGTGCGCAGTGTTCGATGACCGAACGCCGCGCGGATGACGCGACACGTGATGTCACCGCCTGGCTCAAGTGTTATTACATGCGCGACCGGGTGGGCGAAGTGTTCATGGGCAGCATTGCCGGTGTCGCCGCCTTTGGCGCCTTTGTCGCGCTGGATGATGTGTATGTTGAAGGACTGGCGCACATCTCGGAGCTGGGCAAGGATTACTTCCAGTACGATGCCGGCCGCCATCAGCTGCTTGGTGAGCGCACCGGCCAGCGTTACCGCATCGGTGACCGGCTGCGGGTGAAGATTGCGCGGGTCGATCTCAACAACGCACGGATCGACTTTGTATTGGCATAAAATAGTTCAATAAAAACAATTACTTAGAAATGTTTTATGAGTGACCTGCAACTGATCCACGGTTTTCACGCCGTCACCAGCCGCCTGCGCAGCCGAGCCGAGGGTGTGCGCGAGATCTATATCGACGCCGCGCGCCAGGACCGGCGCTGTCGTGACCTGATGGCGCTGGCCGAAGCCAAGGGTGTGCGGGTGATCGCGATCGATGCCAGGCGCCTCGATGGCATGAGCGGCCAGGAGCGGCATCAGGGCGTGGTGGCGCGGGTCGAACCGGTGAAACTGCCTACCCATATTGACGATGTGCTGGAGGATATTTCCGAGCCGCTGCTGCTGCTGATCCTCGATGGTGTGACCGATCCGCACAACCTTGGTGCATGCCTGCGCGTGGCCGATGGCATGGGCGCCCATGCGGTGATCGCACCCAAGGACCATGCGGTGGGCCTCAATGCCACGGTGGCCAAGGTCGCCAGCGGCGCGGCCGACAGCGTGCCCTACATCATGGTCACCAACCTTGCCCGCACCATGCGCGAGCTGAAGGACCGCGGCGTGTGGCTGATCGGTGCCGACGAGCGCGCGGACAAGGATCTCTACGCGATCAAGCTCGACGGGCCGATGGCCTGGGTGCTGGGTGCTGAAGGTGAGGGCATGCGCCGGCTGACCCGGGAAACCTGCGACGAGCTGGCGCGGATTCCGATGCTGGGCAGCGTGGAAAGCCTCAACGTTTCGGTGTCGGCGGGCATCTGCCTCGCCGAATCACGCCGGCAGCGGCGCTGAACCCGCGCGCAACCTGGGTGGAGGCTGTCGCCATCCGGCGACAAGAAGCGGACAACCATCGGACAGCCCGCGGGTTGTGATAATTGTCACAATCCACGGCAAAGGCGCCGCGGATAAGCTCGAAATGAGCGGCCTGTTGCCCCTATAATCCTGAAGGTTGAAGTGAACGCTGTCGTGGCCAGGCCACAAGGCTGCGCGGGGTTCCGACCGTTTCGTGATGGCAGGGCCAAGCCGATCAGGGGGTTCCATGAACAATAACAATGCCGCGCAAAAAAACCGTACTGCGAGCCGCAATCGCGGCCAGCGCATCCGCCCCAAAGCCGCCGCACTGGCCGTTGCCGCCTGCTTCAGCACTGTGGTCTGGGCGAACCCGACCAACCCGACAGTGGTTCATGGCAACGCGAGCTTCCAGCAGAATGGCAACATCCTCAACGTCACCAACAGCCACAACGCGATCATCAACTGGGGTTCGTTCTCGATCGGTGTCAACGAGCTGACCAAATTCATCCAGCCCTCGGCGCTGTCGGCGGTGCTGAACCGCGTCACCGGCGGCGACCCCTCGGCCATCCTCGGCGCCCTGCAGTCGAACGGCCGCGTATTCCTGCTCAATCCCAACGGCATCGTCTTCGGCGCCGGTTCACAGATTGATGTCGCCGGCCTTGTTGCCTCCACCCTCAATCTTTCCAACGCCGACTTCCTCGCCGGGCGCATGAACTTCACCGGTGGTGCCGGCGCGGGTTCGGTGCTGAACCAGGGCGCGATCAACGCCGCCGGCGGCCCGGTCTATCTGGTCGGCAATGCGGTCACCAACCAGGGCATCATCACCAGCCCCGGTGGCGAGATCGTGCTCGCTGCGGGCAACAGCGTGGAACTGGTCAATCCCGGCACGCCCAACCTGCGTGTCGAAATCCAGGCCACCAACAACGAGGCGCGCAACCTCGGCAGCATCGTTTCCGAAGCCGGCCGCATCGGCATCTACGCCGGCCTGATCAAGCAGGGCGGCGTGATCAACGCCGACAGTGCGGTGGTTGAGGGCGGGCGGATCATGCTCAAGGCCACGCGGAATGCCACGCTTGAAGCGGGCAGCGTGATCAGCGCCAAGGGTGTGGGCGGTGGCCGCATCGAGGTGCTGGCCGATGACAGCACGCATGTCGCGGGAGTGCTTGATGCATCGGCACCCAACGGCGGCAACGGCGGTTTCATCGAGACCTCGGGCAAGATCAGGGTGACGGTGGATGACAATGCCAGGGTCAGTACCGCGGCGCCCCAGGGCTCGACCGGTGTCTGGCTGATTGATCCGACCGATCTGCTCATCAGCGCAATGGGTGGCGACATGACTGGCGCTTCGATAGCCACCAACCTGGCGACAACCAGTGTCGTGCTGACATCCGACAACGGCAGCTCCGCGGGCAGCGGCGACATTCTGGTCAATGATGTGATTGCCTGGAATAGCGCCAACAGCCTGACGTTGACGGCGCGGCGCAATGTATCGGTCAACGGTTCGATCAGCAACGCGGGCAGCGGCGGCATTAATCTTTTTGCGGGATGGGATGGCTCCAGTTCCCCCAGTGCGCCCACATTGTCCAATCTGGGCATGATTTCGCTGATGAACAGCCTGTCAACCGCCGGCACCGTTCAGCTCAAGGCCAATGCGGATATCAACCAGAGTGCCTCCGGTGTGATTACCGCCGCCCAGCTCAAGGCGGTCAGCGGAACGGCATCGGTCAACCTGAACAGCGCAGCCAACAATGTGGGTGTCATCGCGGGTTCCGCGAAAAGCGAGTTCAACTTCAAGAACGCCGGCAGCCTGACGATTGGCAGCGTTGGCGCCGACAACGGCATCGTCGTCACCAGCAACGGTAGCGCTCTGGTTGATGTGCATCTCAATTCCGGCGATCTGACGGTTAATCAGTTGGTGCAGGCTACGACCACCGGCCTCAGCAGCAGTGCCACGGTGGTTCTGCATGCGGACAATGGCAATGTCACCATCAACGCCCCGGTCAGCGCGGTTGCCGGAGGTGATACTTCGATAGATGTTTACGCCGCCAATAATGTAATCATCAACAGTTCGCTTTCAGCTACTTCCGGCCAATTAGGCGACGCCTTGATACAAGTCGAAGCTGCGGCTGGCAACATTGTGGTTGCTGGCACCGCGCAGATCGCAGCAGACGCATACGAGGGTGCCGCGGAGATTAATCTGCAGGCCGGTGGTGCCATTCAGCTTGGTGCTGGCACCAATCTGATGGCTACAACCGACAACATTTATGGCGGCGATGAGGCTGATATCTATCTCACCGCAGCTGGCAACATCACCCAGAATGCGGGCATCACCGCCGACGGTGGTGAGCGCGGCGTGGTCTCACTGAACGCCGGCGGTGCCATTTTGCAGACCGACCCCCTGGGCTTCATCCGCGTGGTGGGCCCGAGCAATTCTTACTCAAGGTTGGATCTGACCGCGGTCAGCGGCATCGGCACCCGCGCCAATCCGGTGCGCATCAATATGGGTGCCGACCCTGACCTGACACCCTATAACACCGGCATGACCGGTGACATCGCCCTGTCGTTCTTTAATACGCCTTCAAACCCCGCATACGCCGCGCTGGGCAACGGCCTGTTCATCGACAACGACCTGAACGGCGTCTACAACAACAACCCCAACGGCATGTTCTACTTCAAGAGTGATGCCAACATCATCCTGGCCATCCCCTTCACGCCGGACGGGCAGGCCCTGCCTTCAGGCCAGAGCGTGGTCTTTGACGCGCCCAACGGGCAGATCCACATCGGGCAGCAGTTCGTTTATGACGGTTACTACGGCTATATGCCGACCGGCACCTACGGCAGCATCAAGGCCGGTGTCGGTGGTGCCGGCAATGTCGAGCTGATTGCCGGCAACAAACTGACCATCCAGAACGGCTCATTCATCACCGGCCGCGAGCCGCTGATCAAGGCCGGAGATATCGATCTACAGGGCGTGATCCGCGCCACTGACAGCAATTTCGGTTTTGTCGACCTCCGGCATGTCACCGGCGGTCCGATCCACCTCGGCGTCTCAGGCGCTGGTGTGGGCGGCGCGCTGGCGCTGGACAATGCCGAACTCAACCGGATGACACGCTGGGACGGCAGCGGCGATCCATTGACCTCCGGCTCGGGGGGCGGTTTGCTGATCGGCCAGACCACGGGTGGTCCGCTGATTTTCAAAGGGGCGGTGGGCCCAACCAGCGCCTTCCTCAACGCCCGCGGTTCTACGATCACGCAGGACAGTGGCGCCATCATCACTGGCGGGCTCAACGCTTCGGCCCAGACTTCGGTGATGCTGACCGACACCGGCAACCAGATCAATTACATCACCGGTGGTCTGGCGAGCAGCGGTACCTTCAGTGTCGTCACCGCGGCGCCGGTCACTGTCGATTCGGTTTCCACGCCGGGTGGCAACATCAACATCGCCTCCAGCGGTGGCATGACCCTGCAGGGCCAGATCAACGCCGGCGCCGGCACAGTCCAACTGACGGCGAACAGCATTGCCGACAATCACGTCGGTCTCGACATCATCGCCAACTCGGCATTGATAACCGCCACTGCGGGCGGCTCAATCGGGTCGATAGCCAATCCGCTGGAAACCTCGGTGCTGAGCCTGAATGTGAGTTCCTCAGGGGCCGCAGGGCAGGAGATCGGCGTCATCAATGCCGGCAACATGGCACTGTCCGGGTTTGATTTTGGCGGCTCGCTGGCTGCGATCGGTACCACGGGGGTGATGAGTCTCAGTTCGCCGCTGACGGTGATGGGCAGCGGTCTGTTCCTTTCCGGCAACGCCGGTTTGAACCTTGTTGGCGGCAATGTCATCAATGCCGCGGGTTCATTGACTCTCGCCTCTGGCAGCGGCGCATTGTCTGTCACCGGCGCTTCGGTCAGCGCAGGGGGCAGTCTGGGCCTGAGTGGCGCCAATATCCAGATCAGCAATGCCACGCTCAACAGCGCCGGCATCACCACGGTCAACACACCGGGCAGCCTGAGTGTGATCAATGGCGCCCTGTTGTCGAGTTCGGGCAACATGAACATCGTCACCGGTGGCAACGTGCTGGTCGACCAGGCGCGGATTTTTGGCTCGCCCGATGTCGTGATGTCGGTGGGCGGCCTGATCAACATCAATGGCACCCTGGTCCAGCCCGGCAAGATCGAGGCTGCATCGCTCAACACCATCCGGCTCGTGTTCCCAGGGCTCGCCCGCGGCGGATTCTCGATCAACGGTGTCGAGGGCGTGGTATACGACGCCTCGACCAATACCGGCTTTTTCGCCGGCGGCGCGCCGGCGGTGCTCGGTGGCGGTCTGAAAGTCAGTTACGGCGCGGCTCCCGCCACCACCGCCGTGGTGCCGATCGATGCCCTGATCGTTGCCCTGGTGCAGGCCTCCAAGCCGCCCGACCAGCAAAGCAGCACCAACTCCAACACTCGCGAAGACGACAAGAAGGACGCCAAAAAAGACGCTCCGGCCTGTCGCTGATGTCCATCGCCGACCACCCCTCAACCCGGCCACAAAAGCCGGGTTTTTTCTGGGGCGTGGCAAATAGGGTTGTGAATTCAGGCATTTGCTGGATTTTTTGGGCTCTTTTGCGATAATGCGATGACTTTGCGCAGTGCAGCGCGTAGCACCGGTAGCAGCATCATCAGGACTTCCGGCATGATAAATTCATCAATAAAAACAAATACTTACATTGCAATTCTGGCGGCATCCCTGACTCTGCTGCCTACAGGCCTGCGAGCCCAGGATGCACCAGATACGGCAATTCCCGCCCCGCGCTTCGAGATTCGCAGTTTTGAAGTCACCGGCGACTCGATCCTGGGTGCCGAAACCGTGCAGCGCATCGTTTCCGCCTTCACCGGCACCCAGAAGGATTTTGGTGACGTGCAGCGCGCGTTGGAGGCGCTGGAGGCCGAATACCGCAGGCGCGGCTTTGGAGTGGTGCAGGTGCGCCTGCCCGAGCAGGACATCACGCGCGGGGTGGTGCGTTTCAGCATCAACGAGCCGCGGGTCGGCAGGGTCAATATCGAGGGCAACCGGTTTTTCAGCAACACCAATGTGCGGCGTTCACTGCCTGCGGTGAAAGAGGGCGAGATACCCAATTCGCTTGCCATCGCGCGCGACCTGCAGATTGTTTCCGAACACCCGGTGAAGCAGACCAATGTGCTGCTGCGCTCGGGCGCGACCGAGAGCCAGGTTGACATCAATGTGCGCATCGCCGACGACCGGCCCTGGCGCCTGCTCACCACGCTCGATGACACCGGCACCAGCGACACCGGCTACATGCGCCTCGGCCTGGGTTTCCAGCACACCAACCTGTTCGGCCTTGACCACTCCTTCTCGGCGCAGTACGTGACCTCGCCGACCAATCATGACCAGGTGGCGATCTACGGCCTGGGCTACCGCATTCCGTATTACCGGCTGCACAGCACGCTGGACATGTTCGCCGGTTATTCGGATGTGGATTCCGGCACCGTGCAGGGGCTGTTCAATGTCAGCGGCAAGGGTTCGATCTTCGGCGCTCGCTGGAACTACCACCTGCCGAAGTGGGACGACATCGAGCATCGCGCCTTCATCGGTCTCGACTATCGCGCCTTCCAGAACAACGTGACCCTCGGCGGCGTCGGCTTCGTGCCGGACATCACCGTTCATCCGGTGTCGATCGGCTATGCCGGTCTTCAGCGCACCACCTACAGCGAATGGAATTTCAACGCCTCGCTGGCACGCAACATCCCCGGCGGCAAGGACGGCGACAGCGGCGATTTCAACCGCACCCGTACCGGCGCCAGCGCCACCTACACCATATTCCGTTTCGGCACCTCGTACGTGCAGATCTTTGGCAAGGAATGGCAGGGCAGGGCCGCGTTGTCCGGGCAGTACACCCAGGACATGCTGGTGCCCGGCGAGCAGTACGGCATCGGTGGATTCGACACCGTGCGCGGCTACCAGCCCCGTGAGGCCTCCAACGACAAGGGGCATGCGGTGCAGCTTGAAATCTACACACCGAACCTCGCTGACAAGGCCGGGATGTCCGACAAATGGCGGGCGCGGCTGCTCGGCTTCTACGACTTCGGTGATGTCAAACGCAACAATCCGCAGCCTGGTGAGCAGGCCGGCAAATTCCTCGCCAGCACCGGCATCGGTATGCGCCTCGCCTATGGCAAAACCGTCAGCCTGCGCCTTGATCTGGCACAGCCGCTGAAGGCCTTTGGCACCCGTCAGGTTGATGACTGGCGGCTCAACGGTGCGCTGGCACTGGTCTACTGATCTCCGGCGCGTCTAAATCCTTGATTTCAAAGCCCTTGATCGACAAGGGCATTCCGGTATAATCCGGCCTCCCGTTCGGGCGCCAGTCCGCCGGGATGCAATACCACAATCGAAGGTTTCCTTGCCGCACCGCGCTCGCATCGCAGGCGGCCCAACAGCCCACAAGGAGAATTGAATGCGACATTACGAGATCGTTTTGATCGTCCATCCGGACCAAAGCGAGCAGGTCCCGGCGATGGTGGATCGTTATCGCCAGCTGATCACCAGCCAGAAAGGCGTGGTGCATCGCTTCGAAGACTGGGGCCGCCGCCAGCTCACCTTCCCGATCCAGAAGATGCACAAGGCGCACTATGTTCTGATGAACATTGAGTGCGGCAACGAGACACTCGGCGAACTCGAACACGCGTTCAAGTTCAACGACGCGGTGCTGCGCCACCTCACGGTGGGCATGGACGCCGCGGTGACAGCGCCGTCGCCGATGATGCGCGAAGAGAAAGCGCGTCCGGCTTCCAGTGACGAGGTCAGGCCGGCTGCTCCTGCAGCGCCTGTGGCACCGGCTGCCGCAGCGGAGAGCACAGCCTAACCAATGAGCGGCAACACGGTCAGGCTGCACGCTGTCCTGATCGCGATGGAAGCTCTGCGCCACACGCCAGCAGGGTTGCCGGTGATTGAGTTCACTGTCAGCCACACCTCGCAGCAAACCGAAGCGGGGCAGGACAGGCAGGTGGTTTTCGAGATGGCGGCGAAGGCCGCCGGTGATCTGGCAAAACGGATCGCCGCGCTGCCGCAGGGCAGCGCGATCGGATTGCAGGGGTTTCTGAACCGCAGGCACAGGTTAAGCAGGCAAATGATCCTGCACGTGACGCAGATTGAATGAAGCATCGAAACGAATAAAGACTGAAAGGATACGGACATGCCAAGATTGGGCGGAAGTGGCGGCAAGGGTAAATTCGGCAAAGGCAAGGGCAAGGACGGCCGCAAAAAGGGCAATGCCCTGTTTCGCCGCCGCAAGTTCTGCCGTTTCACGGCCGAAGGCATCAAGCAGGTGGACTACAAGGACATCAACCTGCTCAAGGATTTCATCAACGAGAACGGCCGCATCATCCCGGCCCGCATCACCGGCACCAAGGCGCGTTACCAGCGCCAGTTGACGATTGCAGTCAAGCGCGCGCGTTTCCTCGCGCTGCTGCCGTACACTGATCAGCACTGAGAGACCAGCCATGCAAATCATTCTTCTTGAGAAAGTCATCAACCTCGGCACCCTCGGTGACGTTGTGCGCGTCAAGGACGGCTATGCCCGCAACTTCCTGATCCCGCAGGGCAAGGCCAAGCGTGCCACCCAGGCCAACCTCGCCGATTTCGAAAAGCGCCGCGTCGAGCTGGAGAAGGCCCACGCCGAGCAACTGGCGCAGTCGCAGGAACGGGGCGCCAAGCTTGAAGGCCTGATGGTGCAGGTCACGCAGAAGGCCGGCGTTGACGGCAAGCTGTTCGGCTCGGTCACCAACTCCGATATTTCGGAAGCGCTTAAAAAGCAGGGTTTCGACGTACCCAAGGCATCGATTCGCATGCCGGAAGGCCCGTTGAAAACGGTGGGCGACTACCCGATCAAGGTTGCGTTGCACGCCGACGTGGTGGTCTCGATCACCGTGTCGGTGCTCGGCGAAGCCGCCTAGGCCCGGGTTTAACGCACGTAATCAAGGCATTAGCGCGGGGCAAAAAAGGGCTGGCGACAGCCCTTTTTTGTTTGTTACAGTCGGGATGATGCCGGCTTGGCGCCGGACATTTTTTATTTTAAAATCAATAACTTACAGGCAATCCCGATGGTGCAGCTGGTTACCCCGCTTGCCAAGGACCCGCAGCTCGAAGCGGCGCGCACCCCACCACATTCCATCGAGGCCGAGCAGTCCGTGCTGGGCGGTCTGCTGCTCGACAACAGCGCCTGGGACCGCATCGGCGACGTGGTCGGCGAATCCGATTTCTATCGCGCCGATCACCGGCTGATTTTTCAGCACATCGCGCAACTGGTGGAGCAGAACCGTCCGGCCGACGCGCTGACGGTTGCCGAACAGCTCGACCGTGGCGGCAAGCTCAACGAAGCCGGCGGCCAGGCCTACATCGGCGCTCTGGCCCTGAACACACCCAGCGCGGCGAACATCCGCCGCTACGCCGAAATCGTCCGCGAGCGCTCGATCCTGCGCAACCTCGCCGCGGTCGGCACCGCGATTGCCGACTCCGCCTACACCCCCAGCGGCAAGGATCCGCAACTGCTGATCGACGAGGCCGAGGGCAGGGTGTTCCAGATCGCCGAGGCCGGCGCGAAGACGCGCCAGGGCTTCGTCAAGATCGATCCGCTGC
This sequence comes from Betaproteobacteria bacterium Ga0077527, assembly GCA_001464815.1. GTDB lineage: Bacteria > Pseudomonadota > Gammaproteobacteria > Burkholderiales > SG8-41. The sequence goes on from LNDW01000007.1 coordinate 91,642, forward strand.
TGACCGAGACCGTCGAACGCATCGACATGCTCTACAGCCGCGAGAACAAGTCCGATGTCATCGGACTGCCGACCGGTTTTGTCGACCTCGACCGCATGACCTCCGGCCTGCATGGCGGTGAAATGGTGGTGATCGCGGGCCGCCCCTCGATGGGCAAGACCGCGCTGGCGATGAACATCGCTGAAAGCGCCGCGCTCGACAGCAAAAAGGCGGTGGCCGTGTTCAGCATGGAGATGTCCGGCCCCCAGCTCGCGATGCGGATGATCGGTTCGGTGGGCCGCGTCGACCAGCACCAGCTGCGCACCGGCACCTTCAAGGAGGAAGACTGGCCGCGGCTGGTCGATGCCGTGGGCAAGCTCAACGATTCGCAGATTTTCATCGACGACACCGCCGGCCTCAACGTGCTTGAAGTGCGCTCCCGTGCGCGGCGGCTGCACCGCCAGTGCGGCGGACTGTCGCTGATCGTGGTCGATTACCTGCAGCTGATGTCCGGCACCTCCAGTGGTGGCCGCGAGGAAAACCGCGCCACCGAGATCGCCGAAATTTCACGTTCGCTGAAGGGCATCGCCAAGGAACTCAAGGTGCCGGTGATCGCGCTGTCGCAGTTGAATCGCAGCGTCGATTCAAGGCAGGACAAGCGGCCGATGATGTCCGATTTGCGTGAATCCGGTGCCATCGAACAGGACGCAGACGTGATCCTGTTCATCTACCGCGACGAGGTCTACAACAACGATTCGCCGCGCAAGGGCATTGCCGAGATCATAATCGCCAAGCAGCGTAACGGCCCGGTGGGCAAGGTCGACCTCACCTTCCTTGGCCGTTTCACCCGCTTCGAGAGTTATGCCGGCGGCGGTATTGGGCCGGCAGAATACTGACGGTACGCGGATCTTCAGCCGTCATTTCCCCTGAAGCGGGGTGCGAAGTCCTCTGTGTCCTCTGTGTCCTCTGTGGCTCAAGCTTTTGGGGTTGGTGTCACAGCGATTCCGCCGCAAAATCCGCCAGCCGCGAACGCTCACCGCGCATCAGCGTGACATGGCCGCCATGCGGCCAGCCCTTCATCCGGTCCACCACGTAAGTCAGGCCCGAACTGCCCTCGGTCAGGTACGGTGTGTCGATCTGCGAGATGTTGCCGAGGCACACCACCTTGGTGCCGGGTCCGGCACGGGTGATCAGGGTCTTCATCTGCTTCGGCGTCAGGTTCTGCGCCTCATCGATGATCAGGAACTTGTTGAGGAAGGTGCGGCCGCGCATGAAGTTCAGCGACTTCACCTTGATCCGCGAGCGGATCAGGTCGCGGGTCGCGGCGCGGCCCCATTCACCGGCCTCGTCGTCGGTGTGGTTCAGCACGTCGAGGTTGTCCTCCAGCGCGCCCATCCACGGATTCATCTTCTCCTCCTCGGTGCCGGGCAGGAAACCGATGTCCTCGCCCACCGGCACGGTGACGCGGGTGACAATGATCTCGGAGAAATTCTTTTCGTCCAGCGTCTGCGCGAGGCCTGCCGCCAGCGTCATCAGCGTCTTGCCGCTGCCGGCCTGGCCGAGCAGGGTGATGAAGTCGATGTCGGGGTTCATCAGCGCGTTCAGCGCGAAGTTCTGCTCGCGGTTGCGTGCGGTGATGCCCCACACCGCGTTCCTTTGATGGCTGTAGTCCTTCAGTGTCTGCAGTATCGCGGTCTTGCCGGTGACTTCACGAACCTGCGCCTGGAAGGGCTGGTCGCCCTCCAGAAACACGAACTGGTTGACCAGCAGGCTTGAACACAGCGGGCCGTGTACCCGGTAAAAAGTTTGGCCGGCCTGCTGCCAGGACTCCATGTTCTTGCCGTGGGTGTCCCAGAAATTGGCGGGCAGGGCGCAGATTCCGGTGTAGAGCAGGTCGGAATCCTCGAGCACCTTGTCGTTGAAGTAATCCTCGGCGGCGAGCCCCAGCGCGCGCGCCTTGATGCGCATGTTGATGTCCTTCGACACCAGGATGGCCTGGCGCTTGGGATGCAGCTCCTGCAGGTGCTTGACCACGCCGATGATCTGGTTGTCGGCCTTGCCGCTGGGCAGGCTGGACGGCAGGGTGCCGTTGATCGCTTCGGTCTGCAGGAACAGCTTGCCGGTGGCGGCTTTGTCGCCGTGCCTGGCCAGTTCGACGCCCTCGGTGATGTCGCCCTGCATCGTGGCGACGATTTCGTCGAGGTAGCGGCTGGCCTGGCGCGCGTTGCGCGAGACTTCCGACATGCCTTTCTTGTTCCCATCGAGTTCCTCGAGGGTGGCCATCGGGATGTAGATGTCGTGTTCCTCGAAGCGGAACAGCGAGGTGGGATCGTGCATCAGCACGTTGGTGTCCAGCACGAAGAGCTTGGTGCCGGCGGGCAGACGGGATACGAGCGTGGGGGTTGTGGCCGACTTGCTGCGCTGGATCATGAGCCTCCCGTTGAATCAGGTGATTAAATCAGGTGATTAAAAAACCGGTGTGGCCGGGACGCTCAGCCGAGGGATTTTACGAATTCCAGCACCTCCTCGACATGCCCCGGAACCTTCAGGCCGCGCCACTCGCGGCGGATGATGCCCTTGCGGTCAATGACAAAGGTGCTGCGCTCGATACCGCGCACCTTCTTGCCGTACATGTTTTTCATCCTGATCACGTCATAGGCCTTGCAGGCCTCTTCGTCGACGTCGCTCAGCAGGTCGAAGGGGAAGCCCATCTTCGCCTTGAAATTCTCGTGTGATTTAAGGCTGTCGCGCGACACGCCGAAGATCACCGCGCCGGCCTTCACAAACTGCGCGTGCAGGTCGCGGAAATTCTGGCCCTCGGTGGTGCAGCCTGGCGTGTTGTCCTTCGGGTAGAAGTAGAGCACCACGATCTTGCCGGGCAGTGCGCCCGGGCTGACCGACTTGCCGCCGGTCGCCGGAAGCTCGATTTCCGGCGCGGTCTGGCCCGGCAGTTTTGAATCCGTGGTGTTGGTTTGAGGCATGAGTCTGGACTTATCTTGGCTGAATTTTCCGGCGCTTGCAACAGGCTTGTCCGCCCAACAGCCTGCGCCTCAAAATTGTCATCAATCCGCAGTACCACCGCAAAATCCGCCGCCGATGCTGTGACGGCGGACAAAGCACGGCTCCATCCGGTGCCGGCGGGATGCCGGCGCTGCGGGGTGCGGTGATGCAAATCGTCATCATGGGTTGTGGTTACGTCGGACTGGTCACTGGTGCCTGCCTGGCCGAAATGGGCAACCAGATCACCTGCGTCGATACCGATCCGGGAAAACTCGCGCAGCTGCGCATGGGCCTGGTGCCGTTTTTCGAGCCCGGGCTTGAAGCGCTGGTCCAGCGCAACGTGCAGCAACGGCGGCTGGTGTTCGCGGAGGATCCGCGCGCGGCATTACGCGAGGCGGAGATCGCCTTCATCGCCGTCGGCACACCGCCGCTGGACAATGGCAGTGCCGATACCCGCCAGGTTTTTGCAGCGGCCGCGGACATCGCGCGTTACGCGCATCCCGGCTGCGTCATCGTCAACAAATCGACCGCGCCGGTGGGCACTGCCGAAGCGATCGCACGGTTGGCCGCGAGTGAAGCGGCGCGCCGCGCCGGGGACCCGCCCTTTGTGGTGGTGTCAAATCCGGAATTCCTGCGCGAAGGCGCCGCGGTGGAGGATTTCATGCGGCCGGATCGTGTCGTACTCGGTGTCGAGGATGCCCGGGCCGAGGCGGTGATGCGCGCGCTGTATGCGCCCTTCATCCGCAACCACGAGCGTTGCCTGGTGATGCGCCGGCGTGATGCCGAACTCGCCAAGTACGCGGCCAACGCGATGCTGGCGACACGTATTTCCTTCATGAACGAGATCGCGCGCCTGTGCAGTGCCGTCGGCGCCGACATCGAGCAGGTGCGGCGCGGCGTCGGTTCCGATGCGCGCATCGGTTACTCCTACCTTTACGCCGGCTGCGGCTACGGCGGCTCGTGCTTTCCGAAGGATGTGCGCGCGCTGGCCGAAATGTCGCGCCGTGCCGGAATCGAGTCGGGCATCCTGTCCGCGGTGCAGCGGGTCAACCAACTGCAGAAACGCTGGGCTTTTGATCTGCTCACGGCGCGTTTCGGGCGCAGCCTGCGCGGCCGGCGCATCGCCGTCTGGGGTCTTGCCTTCAAGCCCGAAACCGACGACCTGCGCGAGGCTCCGGCGCAGCTGCTGATCGGCGACATCCTCGATGCCGGTGGCGAAGTGTTCGCGCATGACCCGGTGGCGATGCCGCGGGCGCGCAGCGAATGGCCGGAAGCCTGGTTCGGGTCCGGCTGGCTGCAGCTTGCCGCCGATCCCTATGCCGCAGCCAAGGGCGCCGATGCGCTGGTGCTGGTCACCGAATGGAAACCCTACCGCTCACCGGATTTTTCCCGGCTCAAGGCCGGTTTGCGCAGCCCGCTGATCATCGACGGCCGCAACCAGTACGATCCGCAGCAGATGCAGGCACTCGGCTTTGAGTATTGCGGCGTTGGGCGCGGTTTGCCGAAACCGCAACGGCTGCAGGGCAGCACACCGCGCCGGGCGGCGCTGCTCACTGCGTGCTGATCATTCGTGGCGAATGATCGCCTTCGCCAGTGTGTTCACCGCGGGCTCGTCACAGCCGGCCAGGTTGAAGCGGGGTGCTTCAACAAGCCGCGGGTAGTGGCTGTCGATGGCACGGGTGTAGGCAGGGTCGTAGTGGCGGACGAGCAGTGCTTCGGTCAGTTCGCGCCAGCGGCCTTCGCGCGCCTGCGCCTGCCAGTCATTGATGGTCTCGCCGCCGTGCAGCGGGCGCAGGCAGTCGAGCTGGGCGTTCAGCGCTGCGGCATCACTGACGAAATGGGTGTATTCGTCAATCAGCAGATCCACCCGCACCGGGATCGCGGCCTCGATCACCACGCAGCGGCTTTGCCACATCGCGGCGATCAGTTCGGGCGGCACCCGCAGCTGTCCGACCTTCTTGCTTTCGGATTCGACAAACACCGGCCGCTGCGATGACAGCGTCTTCAGCGCATGCCAGACCCGGCTTTCGAAGAGTTTCTGCGAGGGTTGCGGTTCATCGGGCAGGTTGCCGAGCACCGAGCCGCGGTGTGCGGCGAGCGCTTCGAGGTCGAGCACCTGTGCACCCTGGGCGGCCATCGCGCGCAGCACGCGGCTCTTGCCGGTGCCGGTCATGCCGCAGAGTACCCGCCAGTCAAAACGCGCGGGCAGGGTTTCCAGTTCGCTGATCACTGTCTTGCGGTAGGTCTTGTAGCCGCCGCTGATGCGGCCGACCTGCCAGCCGATCTCCGCCAGCACATGCGCCATCGCACCGCTGCGCCCGCCGCCGCGCCAGCAATACACCAGCGGCTTCCAGTCGCGCGGTTTGCCGATGAACTGTTCACGCAGATGGCGGCCGATGTTGGCGGAAACCAGTGCGGCACCGATCTTTTTTGCGTCGAACGGTGACACCTGCTTGTAGATGGTGCCGACTTCCGCCCGTTCCTCGTTGTTCAGTACCGGGCAGCTGATCGCGCCGGGAACATGGTCTTCGGCGTACTCGTCTTCCGAGCGTACGTCGATGATGGTATCGAAGCCGGCGAGTGCTTCGCTTGGGGCGACATCGGAAATGCGTGAGGGGCGCTGATTGCTCATTGGGGGAGTGGCTGGTGGGCGGCGGATTTTAACCCGGCGCGTCCACCTTGCCGCGGCGTAATGCCTGCAGCAACTGCCGCGCCGGATCGAGGGCTGCGGCGAGTTCACGCTCCAGCGGCGGCGGTTCGCCGTTGGCCATGCAGGCGATCAGTTCCGCGGCGGGCACCGACCAGGCCAGGCCGCGCGAGCCGTAGCCGAAGGCACCATAAAGCTGCGGCTGGCGCGGCAGGTCCTGCAACTGTGCGCCGCGCAGTTCCTCGGCGCGGGCGATCGCGGCAGCGGTGTCGGGCATTGCACCGGCCAGCGGCAGGTGGTCGGGCGTGGAAACGCGGCTGCCGGTCACCGCATGCAGGTCGTCCTGCGGCAAGGCATGGCCGGTGACACGCTGCCAACGTTGCAGGTTGTCGCGATGCGCTTCTGCAATCGAAGCCGCTGCTCCGCTGGCGTAATGACCGCCAAGCAGCAGGCGGCCATCGTCCAGCGTAAAGGCGTTGACCGCACCGGTCAGCGGCACTGCAGGCCGCCACGTACCCGGTGCTGACAGCAAAGTCTGCTGGCCGTGATTCATGCGCAGCGTGAATTCCGCGGGCGCCAGCCGCGCGGCGTCGGCGGCGTTCGCCAGCACCAGCGCTGCGGCACTGGCGATGACCTGTCCGGTGGTGTCAAGCGCCTGCCATTGTCCTGCGCTGCGCCTGATGCCGGCCACATGTTGCCCGCGGATCAGCCGGGTGCCGGCGTATTCCAGTTGCGCGGCGATCAGCGCGCGTGGTTCTACCCAGCCGCCAACGGCAAACCACCAGCCGCCGTGGCGCAGGGGCAGGCCGCAGCGCGTGGATAATGTCGCGGCATCGAGGCTGCAGGCGTACTGCGGCGGCAGCGCAAGGCGTGCCACGGTTTCGGCCATGTTTGCGGCTTCGGCCTCATCCTCTGCAACCACGGCGAGACCGGTGCAATGTGCCTCGGGGTCATGCCCGGCATCAGTGAGCATCCGCCATGCCGCCGCGGTGTGCAGAAAACCGCTGCGCAGCAGGCGCGACAGCAGCGCATCGTCCGGTGACAGGTGCGGGTGCAGGGTCGCGGCGCGGATTGCTGAAGCGCCGCCGGGCAGTGTGTCCGCGGCATCGATCAGCGTGCTTGTCCAGCCGCGCCGTGCAAACTGCTGGGCCACCGCCGCGCCGGCAATGCCGCCGCCGATGATCAGCACTTCGCGTGCTGCGGGGGCCGTGGTGGCAGGATCGGCGGCCATCGTTCGCCACGCCGGTGGCCGGTACACCGCCTGCAGCCGGTGTTTTTTGCGGCCGAATCCCGGCTGGCGCTCCACCGCGAAGCCGGCACGGGTCAGACCTTCGCGCACCGCGCCGGCGGCGCTCCAGGTGGCGAGGGTGGCGCCAGCGGCGGCGAGGCGCGCGCATTCGCCGAATACGTTTTCACTCCACATCGCCGGATTACGCGCCGGCGAGAAGCCATCGAGATAAAAGGCGTCGAAGGGCCCGTCGAGTTTCGGCAGCAGGCTTTCGATGTCGCCGAAACACAGCGTCAGCAGCACCCGGTCCTCGGCCAGCCACAGCCGGTGCAGACCGGGGAGGGGCAGCGGCCATTGTGCGATCAGTTCGCGGCTCAGTGACGCAAGTTCAGGGTGATGGCCGTGGCTGCGCGCAAGGTCTTCCGCGCTCGCCGGATGTTTTTCGATGGAAAACAGATGCAGCCGCTCGCCGTGTGCCGGATCGGCGAGCCAGGCGGAGGCCGTGGCGAGTGTGTTGATGCCGAGGCCGAAACCGGTTTCGAGCACACGGAAAATGCGCCGGTCCGCCCAGCGCTGCGGCAGGCCGCAGCCGGTGATGAACACCGCCCTGGCCTGGGCCAGTGCGCCGTCGGCGCTGTGATAGACGTCGCCATAGTCCGCTGCGTACGGCGTGCCGTCTTCCAGCAGCGTGATGTGTGCGGCGGTGATGGTCGGGTTGTTCACGATGGGGGGCTGCGGTGCCTCGTCAAGCCGGGGTGGTTATGTTACGTTTGCCACCGCCTGAAGAATCGTTTTTCAGGCGTTTCATTCGAAAAACGAGCATTCGAAAAAATCAGGTCACCACGATGAGCGACAAACCCGACACCGCACCCCTCCGCCTGACGCAGTTTTCCCACGGCGGTGGGTGAGGCTGCAAACTGACGCCAGCGTTGCTGAGCGAGGTATTGTCGCAAACCCCCGCGGCCCTGCCGTTCAAGGACCTGCTGGTGGGCAACGAGTCGGCTGACGACGCGGCGGTGTATCGCCTGAATGATACGCAGGCGATAGTCGCCACCACGGACTTCTTCATGCCCATCGTGGATGATCCCTACGATTTCGGGCGCATCGCCGCGACCAACGCGATCTCCGACGTGTATGCGATGGGCGGCAAGCCGTTCATGGCGCTGGCGCTGCTCGGTTTCCCGGTGGGCAAGCTGCCGATGGCGGCGGCGCAGCGCATCACCGCCGGCGGCCAGGCGGTCTGCACGCAGGTCGGTATTCCGATTGCCGGCGGCCATTCGATTGATGCGCCCGAGGCGATCTACGGCCTGGTGGTGCTGGGTCTGGTGCATCCGGACCGCGTCAAGCGCAACGACCGCGCGCAGGCCGGCGACGTGCTGATCCTCGGCAAGGGGCTGGGTGTGGGCATCATGAGTGCCGCGCTGAAAAAGGGCGAGCTGCACGACAAGGCCTACCAGCAGATGATTGAATCCACCACCAAGCTCAATACGCCGGGCGCGCAGCTCGCCGAAATGCCCGAGGTGCACGCGCTGACCGACGTCACCGGCTTCGGTTTGCTCGGGCACCTGCTGGAAATCTGCCGCGGCTCGAAACTTTCCGCGCAGCTCGATTCGGCGAAGATTCCGGTGCTTTCCGCGGCGAAATTTCTGGTCGAGCAGGGTTTTGTCACCGGTGCCTCGGACCGTAACTGGCAGAGTTATGGCCACGATGTGCGGATGCCGACGGGTGACACGACGAACCTGCGCAAGCTGCTTACCGACCCTCAGACCAGCGGCGGCCTGCTGGTGGCCTGCGCGCCGCAGGCGGCTGAAGCGGTGTTGAACCGTTTCCGCGCCGAGGGTTTTGCCGATGCCGCGGTGATCGGCCGGATGGAAGCGGGCGCTGCCCAGGTGAAGGTGGTCTAGGGCTGATTAACTGTAAACTATTGTTTTTATTGAACTTTTAGTTCTGCCCCCAGCACCTTCCACACCGTATCCAGGATCAGCGGCTGTGCAGCCGCAACGGGGTGCAACTGATCCGGCTGGAACAACTCGCGTTTTTCGGCGAACCCCTCGAGCAGGAAAGGCACCAGCGGCACCCGTTTGGCGCGGGCAATCTCGCTGAAACTGCGGCGGAACTTTTCGGTGTATTGCGGGCCGTAGTTGGGCGGTATCTGCATGCCCACCAGCAACACCCGTGAATTCGCGCGGCGCGCGGCATCGATGATGCGCTCAAGATTGCTGCGCATCGCCTCGACGCTGGCGCCACGCAGGCCGTCGTTGGCGCCGAGTGCGACGATGGTCAGCGCGGGGCGGTGTTCACGCAAGGCCTGTTCGATGCGGTTCAGTCCGCCGAGAGTGGTCTCGCCGCTGATGCTGGCGTTGGCCACCTTATAATCTGACTTGAGTTCACGCAGCCGTTGTTGCAGCAGCGCCGGCCAGTCGGCGCCGCGGGCCAGACCGTAACCGGCGGACAGGCTGTCGCCATAGACCAGGATCGTGGCCGCCGATGCCGGCAGCGCACCCAGCAGGCCCAGCAGCAGGGCAGGAAACAGTTTCAGCAGCTTACAAACAAAAACACGAAAAAAAATGAACAAGGAATCTTCCCCGGTGATGGTGCAGGTGGCAAACCTCGGCAAGCAGGTTACCACCGGCGATTCTGCATTGACCATTCTCGAAGGCGTGAGTTTCGAGGTGCAAGCCGGCGAGGCGGTCGCCGTGGTCGGCGCTTCGGGCTCCGGCAAATCGACATTACTCGGCCTGCTTGCCGGCCTCGACACGCCGACTTCGGGCAGCGTGCACATCAGCGGTGAAGACCTGTTCGCGCTGGATGAAGACGGCCGTGCCGCATTACGCGCGCGGTTGCTCGGCTTTGTGTTCCAGTCCTTCAACCTGCTGCCGGCAATGACTGCACTCGAGAACGTGATGCTGCCGCTGGAACTTGCCGGCGCACGCGGAGCCGCGGCCGAGGCGAAGGCGCTGCTGGAGCGTGTCGGCCTTGCCGCGCGGCTCGACCATTATCCGAAGCAGCTCTCCGGCGGCGAACAGCAGCGTGTGGCGATTGCGCGCGCCTTCGCCACCAAGCCTTCACTGCTGCTGGCTGATGAACCCACCGGCAATCTCGATGCCGCCACGGGTGCGGCGATCATTGACCTGATGTTCGAGCTCAACCGCGAACGCGGCACCACGCTGGTGCTGGTGACCCACGACCTTGAGCTGTCGCGGCGCTGCGGCCGTGCTTTGCGTCTGGCCGGCGGGGTGCTGCAGGCATGAGGCTCACGGCGGATCTCGCGCTGGCGCTGCGCCTCCTGGCTCGTGACTGGCGCGCCGGCGAACTGACGCTGGTGGCCGTGGCGGTGGTGGTTGCAGTGGCGAGTGTGACCACGGTGGGCTTTTTTGCGGATCGTGTGCAGCAGGCGCTGACCCGCCAGGCCAACCAGTTGCTCGGTGCCGACCTGGTGATTTCCGGCGACCGGCCGCTGGATCGTGACTATGCCGGCGAAGCTGCGAAGCGCAGCCTGACCGTGGCACGCATGCTGCGTTTCCCGAGCATGGCCAGCGGCGGCGGGCAGAACGTGCTCGCCGAGATCAAGGTGGTCACTGCCGGTTACCCGCTGCGCGGCGACCTGCGCATCGCTGATCAGCTGCATGGAACTGATCGCAAGGCCACCGAAATTCCGCAGCCGGGCACGGTGTGGGTCGATGAGCGACTGCTGTCGCGGCTGGGTGTTGCGGTGGGTGACCGCATCACCATCGGTGTCAGCCAGTTGCCGATTGCGCAGGTGATCACCCAGGAGCCTGACAGCGCCATCGGTTTCATCAACGCTGGCCCGCGGGTGCTGCTTAATGATGTCGACATCGCCGCCACCGGCCTGATCCAGGTCGGCAGCCGGGTGCGTTACCGTCTGCTGGTCTCCGGGGAACCGCAGGAGATTGCGTCGTACCGCGCCTGGGTCACGCCGAAACTCGGGGCCGGGCAGCGCGTCGAGAGTATTGAAGATGCGCGGCCCGAAATCCGCTCGGCACTGGAGCGCGCTGAAAAATTCCTCAGCCTCGCCGCGTTGTTGAGCGTGGTGCTTGCCGCGGTGGCGATTGCGCTGGCCGCGCGCCGCTTTTTGCAGCGCCACCTTGATGCCTGCGCGATCATGCGCTGCCACGGCGCCAGCCAGCGCCGACTGGTGACTTTGTACCTGACGCAGTTCGTCGCGCTCGGTGCGACGGCGAGCCTTGCCGGCTGCCTTGCCGGATTTCTGGCGCAGCATGCGCTGGCGCTGTGGCTGGGCACGCTGGTCACCGTTGAACTGCCCGAGCCCGGCCTGATGCCGGCGCTGCATGGTGTGGTGGCGGGCATGGCCCTGCTGCTTGGCTTTGCGCTGCCGCCGGTGGTGGCGCTGGCGAAAGTGCCGACGCTGCGTGTGCTGCGCCGGGACATCGGCGCGCCCAGCGGCATGGGCTGGCTGGGCTACGGCCTCGGCATTGCGGTGATCGCGGCGCTGATCCTGTGGAAGGCCGGCGACCCCAAACTCGGCGGCCTGGTGTTTGCCGGTTTTGCCGGCGCGATGCTGGTCGCCGGTGCCGTGGCCTGGGGTGTGATCGCGCTGCTGTCGCGGCTGGGTGGTTCCGGCGTGTCCTGGCGCTTTGGTATCGCCAATCTGCGCCGGCGGCGGCTTGCCAGCGTGCTGCAGGTGGTGGCGCTGGGCATCGGCGTGATGGCGCTGCTGACGCTGACCATCATCCGCAGCGAGCTGCTCGATCTGTGGCAGCGCAGCCTGCCGCCGGATGCGCCCAACCGCTTCATCGTCAACATCCAGCCCGACCAGGTGCCGGCGCTGCAGAAATTCTTTGCCGGCCGCAACATGGCCATGCCCGAGTTGCATCCGATGGTGCGGGCGCGCCTGCTGAAGATCAACGAACGCGAGGTGAGCCCGGCCGACTACGCCGACGACCGCGCGCGGCGGCTGGTGGACCGCGAGTTCAACCTGTCGTGGGCGACCAAAATGCAGAAGGACAACCGTATTGTCGCCGGCAACTGGTGGCCTGCCGATACGCCAAAGCGCGAGCAGTTTTCGATGGAGGACGGCATCGCGAAAAATCTGGGCGTGAAAATCGGCGACCGCCTGACCTTTGATGCGGCGGGCAGCACATTCAGCGCCGAGGTCACCAGCCTGCGCAAGGTGGATTGGGATTCCTTCAACGTCAATTTCTTTGTGGTGGCGCCGCCGGGACTGATCGAGCGTTATCCGGCGAGTTATGTCAGCAGCTTCCATCTGCCGCCGGGCAATATCGAACTGCTCAATGCCCTGGTCAAAACCTTCCCGAACCTGCTGCTGATCGACGTGGCGCAGGTGCTGACCCAGGTGCAGACGATGATCACCCAGGTGTCGCGGGCGGTGCAGTTCGTGTTCCTGTTCACGCTGATGGCGGGGCTGGTGGTGCTGTATGCGGCGATTGCCAGTACCCAGGATGAACGGCTGTATCAGGCCACCATCATGCGCACGCTGGGCGCTTCGCGCGGCCAGCTCGCGCGCGCCAATCTTGCCGAGTTCGCGATGATCGGCGTACTCGCCGGGTTGATTGCCGCGGCCGGTGCCAATGCGCTGGGCTATGTCATCGCCAGCCGCATCATCAATGTCGAGTACGCCTTCAGCCTCGCGCTGTGGGGCATCGGCATTGGTTGCAGCCTGCTCGGCGTGATCGTTGCCGGGCACCTCGGCACGCGCTGGGTGCTCAAGGTCGCGCCGCTGCGTGTGCTGCGCATGTTGTCCTGACAGCGCCGGGCTATACTGCGCAGGTCATCTCCGGAACAGAATGAGTACAGTGTGAGCGAAGCGCAGACCATCACTATCTTATTGTTTTTATTGGTTATTTTAGCCATTGTCCTGGTGCTGCTGATGCTCCGGAGCCGCGGCCCGGCGCCGGCCTTGCAGGCACTGCAGCAGTCGCTGGAACAATCGCTCGAAACCAAGCACCGCGCGATGCTTGGTGATCTTCACGACGGGCTGACCAAACAGGGCGACCGTCTCGGCACCCAGGTCACCGAGGCCAACGAACGCCAGCGCACATCCACCGCCGACGAACTGAAGCAGACGCGTGAAGTGCTGCATGCGCTGCAGTTGCGCCTGTCGCAGGAGCTGGGCGGCCAGCGCGAAGCACTGCTTGAGCGCCTCGCGGCCACCACCGAAAGCCTCAATACCAAGATCGATGCGCGGCTCGGCGAAATCGCCGGCAAGGTCAACGAGCGCCTCGATGAAGGTTTCAAGAAAACCAACGAAACCTTCATGAGCGTGATGACACGGCTGGCCACCATCGACGAAGCGCAGAAAAAAATCGAAAGCCTGACCGGCAGTGTGGTCAGCCTGCAGGAGCTGCTCGGCGACAAACGTGCGCGCGGTGCTTTCGGCGAGGTGCAGCTTGAAGGCCTGGTGCGCAATGTGCTGCCGCCGAATGCCTATGACATGCAGTTCACGCTGTCCAACGGCACCCGCGCCGACTGCGTGCTGCGCCTGCCGGCACCGACCGGCATGGTCGCGGTGGATTCAAAATTCCCGCTGGAGAACTACCACCGCATGTTCGAGACCGGCGTCAACGATGTCGACCGCGCGCTGGCGCAGAAGCAGTTCCGCGCCGACATCCGCAAACACGTGGATGACATCTCGCGCAAATACATCATCGCCAACGAAACCTCGGATGGCGCGGTGATGTTCGTGCCGGCGGAGGCGGTGTTCGCCGAAATCCACGCCCACCACGCTGAAACTGTCGAATACGCCAGCGCCAAGCGGGTGTGGATTGTTTCGCCGACCACGCTGATGGCGGTACTCAACACCGCGCGCGCTGTGCTCAAGGATGTCGAGACGCGCAAGCAGGTGCATGTGATCAAGGAATCGCTGGCGCGGCTGGCGGTGGAGTTCGGCCGTTTCGACGACCGCATGAAAGACCTCGCCAAACACATCCGCCAGGCCTATGAGGATGTGGAGAGGGTGCAGGTCACCAGCGGCAAGATTTCGCAGCGTTTCGCGCAGATCGAGGGCGTCGAACTCGACGAAGAGGCCGAGCGCGCGAAAGTTTTGCAACTGCGCAACGACAACAGCTGATGGCGCTGCTGCGCTGGTTCTCCCGCTGGCGCCGCGCCCGCGCCGCCAGTCGCATCGAAATCAATGACGGTATCTGGGCCGGCGTGATCGGGCGCCTGTCCTTTCTGCGGACTTTGCCTGGTGACGACCGGCAGCGCCTGCGTGATCTGGTCGCCGCTTTCCTCGCTGAAAAATCCCTGCACGGTGCCGGCGGCCTCGAGCTGAGTGAAGACATGCGCCTGATGATCGCGGCGCAGGCCTGCCTGCCGATCCTGAACCTCGGCCTTGACTGGTATGACGACTGGGTCGAGATCATCGTCTACCCGGACGAATTCATCGTCGAGCATGAATACACCGACGAAAACGGCATCGTGCACCGCGTGCGCGAGCCACGCAGCGGCGAAGCCTGGGAACAGGGCCCGGTGATTCTGTCCTGGGTCGATGCCGAAGCGGCCGACGGCGGCGACGGCTACAACGTGGTGATTCACGAATTCGCGCACAAGCTCGACATGCGCAACGGCACCGCCAACGGTTTTCCGCCGCTGCACGCCGGCATGGACCGCAAACGCTGGACGGAAACCTTCAGCGCGGCCTACGCCGACTTCGAGCGCCGCACCGAAAGCTGGGGCGGCAATGAGGCCGAGGACAGCCTGATCGACGACTACGCCGCCGAAGACCCCGGTGAATTCTTCGCCGTGCTGAGTGAAGTCTTTTTCGAGCGCCCCGATGTGCTGCACCACGACTACCCCGAAGCCTATCGCCAGCTCGTGCTGTTCTACCGCCAGGACCCGCTGGCACGATTGCAGGCGGCCGGGGTGGCGGTTTCGGCATAATGTCCTGCAACCATCCCCTTGCTTTAATTCCCTCCCCCCGAAGTCTTTCGGGGGGAGGGTTAGGGTGGGGGGGCAACAACTCAGCTCAATAAAAACCAATAACCAAAACCCCATGACCCAGCACCTGATCCTCGCCGCCGACATCGGCGGCACCAACGCCACCTTCGCCCTTGCCGAAGCCGCCGCCGGCAAGCTGAACATCCTCATCCAGCAGGAATACCTGAGCCGCGAATTCCAGAATTTCGCGCCCATCCTGCAACGCTTCCTCGAACTGCCTGAAGTCGCGCCCCGGCGTGCCGCCATCGCCGCATCCTGCATCGCCGTCGCCGGTCCGGTGAAAGAGGGCGCCTCGGTGCTGACCAACCTCGGCTGGCAGGTCGAAGCCGCGGCGGTGGCCGAACAGTTCGGACTGAAGCAGGTGAGCCTGATCAATGACTTCTACGCGGCCGGCATTGGCGTTGGTGAACTGCAGGATGTGGATTTCTTTGAACTGCAGGCGGCAGAAGCCGACCTTGAAGCCGCGTCGGTGATCGTCGGCGCCGGCACCGGTCTGGGTGTCGGCATCATCACCCGCGATGGCGGGCGCCTGCGGGTGCTGTCTTCCGAAGCCGGGCACGGCGACTTCGCGCCCACCGACGAACTGCAGGACCGGCTGCTGGTCTACCTGCGCCGCAACTATGGCCGCGTGTCCTGGGAACGCGTGATCTCGGGGCCGGGCCTGATGCGCATCTTTGCCTTCCTGCAGGAAAGCGGATTCGGCGCACCGTCGAAACAACTGCTCGCCGCGACCAAACGTCCCGGCGTTGATCCCGCGGCAGTCATCACCGAATACGGCATGGGCAAACTCGACCCGCTGGCCGTGCGCGCGCTGGATCTGTTCATCTCCGCCTACGGTGCCTTCGCTGGCAACATGGCCTTGAATTCATTGGCGCGCGGCGGCGTCTACGTCGCCGGCGGCATCGCTCCACGCATCGTGCAGCGCCTGAAAGACGGCAACTTCATGCGCGGCTTCACCGGCAAGGGCGCGTTCACGCCGCTGCTGTCGGGGATACCGGTGCGGGTGGTGATGGAGCCGAAGGTGGGTTTGCGCGGGGCGTTGCGGGTGGCTGCTGGATAAATTATGTTTAAAAACAATGGCTTATATAATTTATAACGATCTGTCTTGTCCCGACTAAACTGCTCATTTCAAGCCATCAATTTTCATGGGAGGCCCCATGGGTAACCCGAAAGATCAGGTTCAGGCGCTGCTGCAAAAACTGCCTGAAGACGCGAGTTACGAAGACATCCAGTACCACCTCTATGTTCTGGAGAAAGTGCAGCGTGGTCTGTTGCGTGCGGATTCGGAAGGTACTGTCGAACACGCGGAGGCCAAAGGGCGTCTCGGCAAATGGCTCGCGTCCTAGTCTGGTCCCCTGAGGCGATTGAAGACGCCGAGAAGATTGCGGCTTACATTGAGCACGATTCGCCCTGGTATGCGAAAGCGGTGATCTCAAAGATCGTCGAGACGGTTGAAGCGATTCCTGATTATCCCGAGATGGGGCGGGCGGTTCCAGAATTGGGTGATGTGGCTGTTCGTGAGTGTTTTGTGCATCGTTACCGCGTTATTTATCGACTCGATGCGGCGCGAATCCTGATCGTTGCGGTGATACATGGTCGGCAGGATTTTTCCCCGATTCAAAGCCGGATGGCTGGCGATTAATGAATCGACTCCGCAACCTTTGATTTGAATGGCGTTTACTTGATGTAGTCATGGCTGTCGTCCTCATTGAACGTGATCCGGGTAACGCCAGACTCAGATGAACAACGCTCTGTCCATCGTTCGACTGCGCGATGTCGATCTGAATCGTATGCGCAGCATGCTCGACATGTTTGGTGAAGTATTCGGTGACCGCAAATCCTATTGCGAGCACCAACCCGACGATGCCTACCTGAACGATCTGCTGGCCCGCGATGATTTTATTGCGATTGCCGCAGTCATCGGAGGCGAGGTGGTCGGCGGCCTGGCCGCTTACGAGCTGCGGAAATTCGAACAGGCGCGCAGCGAGTTGTACATCTACGATCTGGCGGTTTCCGAGGCTTGCCGCCGCCGCGGTATTGCCACCGCACTGATTGAGGCGTTGAAGGAGATTGCGCGGGCGCGCGGGGCCTATGTGATTTACGTTCAGGCCGATTATGGCGATGACCCGGCAATCGCCTTGTATTCCAAGCTGGGTGTGCGTGAAGATGTCATGCACTTTGACATCGATCCGGTTGCCATCCCTCCTGAAATGACACAGGATTCTGCACAACCGGGGCTTGGCTCTCGGATCATTGACCACAGCGGGAGGAAAAACAAATGAAAAGCGCGGGCTTCAGACTTGGACTTTGTTCTTTGATCGGCGGCACGTTGCTGACGCCCCTGTGGGCCGCAGCGCAGGGCAGCACGCCCGCTTATCCGACGCGCCCGATCCGCGCCATCGTGCCGTTCCCCGCCGGCGGCGGCATCGATACCGTGATCCGCATCCTCGGGCCGAAGATGTCGGAATCGCTCGGGCAGCAACTGATCATCGACAACCGCGCCGGGGCCAGCGGCACGCTGGGCACCGAGGTGGTGGCCAAGTCGGCGCCGGACGGCTACACGCTGCTCGGCACCTTCTCCAGCCATTCGCAGAACCAGATTCTCTACCGCAGCCTGCCTTTCGACACGCTGCGTGACTTTGCGTCGATCACCGTGTTCGGCACCGTGCCCAACATCCTGGTCTCCAATCCTGCGCTGCCGGTGAAGTCGGTGAAGGAGCTGGTGGCGCTGGCCAAGCGCCGGCCCGGCGACATCCTCTATGCCTCAATCGGGCCGGCTTCGCCCTCACACCTGACCGCCGAGCTGTTCAACTCGATGGCCGGCGTCAAAACCACCCACGTGCCGTACAAGGGCGCCGCGCCGTCCATGGTGGCGATGGTGTCGGGTGAAACGCAGATCACCTTCACCACGGTGCTGGTGGCGGTGCCTTATCTGAAGGCCAACCGCCTGCGTGCGCTGGCGGTGACCTCGCTGAAACGTTCCTCCGCGCTGCCGGAAGTGCCGACGCTGGACGAAGCCGGCATTCCCGGTTTCGATTCAACAGCGTGGTGGGGCCTGCTGGCCCCGGCGAAGACGCCGAAGCCGATCATTGACCGGCTCTACAACGTCACCACCGCCACGATGAAGCTCCCGGAAATCCGCGCGCGGCTGGATCAACTAGGGGCGGAACCGGCTGGCCATACGCCGGAGGCTTTTGACCAGCTGATCCGCGATGACATCACCAAGTGGGGCAAGGTGGTGAAGGCGCTGGGGATTACGGCGGATTGAGTGTGCCTGGTTTCATCCTGCAAAAATATTTCGACGCCGGTACCTTTGATTTTTTTCTAACGACTGGTTCTTGGCCGACGCGTTCCGCTCGGCAAAACCGAAACGTTAGGCCGCACTTACCATCCCGCCAATCTCCACGCCCGCCAGAGCCGAATGCACGTCCTCGCCTCACACTACAGATCAGAGTTCCTGGCCACGCCGCAGCTCGTGCGTGTCGACTACGTTAAGGGGGCGAATGGCTTTGAGCCGACGCTCCTGGTGAAGGGGAGCACGCTTTTATTGAAGTACATGGTGCTTGGCGCACCACTTCGGTTTGCGTTGGGCCGCGTCGACGATCGTCTTCTGTACGCGTTCATTGCTTATGACGATGCCGCGAAGCCTGCGATGCTCTGGTCAGTCGTCGAGAGGGAGGCGGAAGTCAACGCGCTGAAAGGCATCGTTTCAGGCGAGTCTTGCCCGGTATTTCTGTTCAACGAACTTGCTCTCAACGTCGCATGGTCGAACGTCAAGGGCAGCTTCCCCTCTGAAGTCCAGGCCTGGATCGGCAACGCAAAGCTCGGCAAAGTGGATTACACGTTAATTGCTCAAAGGGCAGACGACCTCCTTGAACGGGAATTCAAGGGCACCATATCAACGGACGAATTGGTCGCCGCAGAGATTGTGCCGGTCGAGCCGTGGCATCCGGTTTTCAATCACTTCATTACGAGTCACGGCGCTGACAGCCCCATCGACTTGTTTAGCCGCGATGAGGGCGGTCAGCAGGAGCAACTTGCGGTGTGGCTGACGGACAGCTTGCATCCGCTTGGTGTACACCACAGTCCTCAGATTCCGAAAGGAAACGGCCAAAGGGAGCTAACCGATATTCTCCTGAGTCACGAGTACGGTGCATTGCTAATCGAATCGAAGGCGCTCACGGTCTTCAACCGGGACAAATTGCCCGACCGCACCAAGCTGGCGAAGGACGTGTCGCAGCACGTGGAAAAGGCTGTTCGCCAATTGCGTGGAAGTATCCGGAACCTCAAGGCGGGCGTACAGGTCACTACTCGCGCAGGAGCCGTGATTGATGTTGAGCGGTCAAAGCCAGCGCACGCCATAGTGCTCATTCCTGAGTTTGCCCTGATCGAAAACCAGGACCACTATGGCGCGGCGTTCATTGCGTATTTCATGGAGACCACGGGAGGCTTTATCCATCTGCTGGATCTTCCGGAGCTGCTCCGTGTGGTGCAAGCCGCCGAAATCCTCTCCAAGGGAAGTACGAAGGTCACGCCATTGATGGCGTTCGACTACTACCTCACTGAGCGCGCCAAGCGGACGCGAGATGTCGGTACGCTGTGCATCCAGGTTCTCTTGCGTACGAAAACTGAGAACGAAGGTCCTAGCCATGCGGCCTAACTCCGACGTTAATCGCGCCCGCTCTGCGCCAGTTCTTCCCGCGTATTGATATTGCGGAATGCCGCTTCATCCGCAAACTGTACTTCCACGACCTTCAGCTGCGAATACCACATGTCGATCTTACGGCCACCGCTTTCCAGAAAAGCGGTCAGGCTCGGCAGCACAGATGTCTTGCACAGGCTGAACACCGGATGCGGCTGGTCGCCGGTCTTGGCGACGGCAAGTTCGGCGTTGTTGGCGTCGAGCGCGGCCTTGAGTTGCGCCACCAGGTCCAGTGGCAGGAAGGGTGAGTCGCAGGGCGCGGTGACCACCAGCGGATGCGCGGCTTCGCTCAGGCCGCGATGCAGGCCGGCCAGCGGGCCGGCGTAGCCGCCGATGGCGTCAGGGATGACTCTGTATCCAAGTGCTTGATATTGTTCAATATTTTGATTGGCGTTGATCAGCAGTTCGTCGACCTGCGGGGCGAAGCGTTCGATGACGTGCTGCGCCATCGGTTTGCCGCGCAGCAGCTGCAGGCCCTTGTCGACGCCGCCCATGCGCCGGCCCTGGCCGCCGGCGAGTAATACGCCGGTGATTCCGGCTGTCGTCCCCGTCATGGTCATGCAATGAGTGTGCGCGTCACCGGCTTCACAAAACGCTCGCGGCCAGTGAACAGCAGGTAGTGCTTGTTGACGGCGCGGCCGATCATGGTGATGCCGGTGCGCAGTGCGACGTCGTGGCCCATCTGCGTGAGGCCGGAGCGCGACACCAGGAAGGGGATGCGCATCTGCGCGGCCTTGATCACCATTTCCGAAGTCAGGCGGCCGGTGGTGTAGAACACCTTGTCCGAGCCGTCGATGTCTTCCAGCCACATCAGGCCGGCGATGGCGTCCACCGCGTTGTGACGGCCGACGTCTTCAACGAAGTGCAGGATTTCGGCGGTGTTCTCGTTGACCGCGGCGAGCGCGCAGCCGTGTACGGCGCCGGCGCTTTTGTAGATGGTTTCGTGGCGGCGCACGGCGTCGAGCAGGGCGTAGAGGCCGGCTTCGGGCAGGCGCACGTCATCGCGCAGTTTGATGCTGTCGATTTCTTCCATCAGGTCGCCGAACACCGTGCCCTGGCCGCAGCCGGTGGTGACGGTGCGCTTGCTCATTTTCTGCGTCAGGTTTTTCACGCGTTTGCGTGTGGTGACGGCGGCGGAATCGGTTTCCCAGTCCACCTGCACCGCGGCGATGTGGTCGACCGACGGCACCAGGCGCTGGTTGCGCAGATAACCCAGCACCAGCGCTTCGGGGTTCTGGCCCAGGGTCATCAGCGTGACGATCTCGCGCTTGTCGAGGTAGATCGTCAGCGGATGTTCGCCGGCGATGGCTGTGGATTCGGCTTCGCCGTGCTCGTTGATCGATTCGACTTCGACAGTGAGCGGGCGGGTGGCGCGGGTGATTTCGGGTTTGGTCACGATTCCGGGCTGAGTGGTATGACTTCAGCAGCCCCTCACCCTAACCCTATCCCCGCAAGCGGGGAGAGGGGATGGATTTGAGGCTGGGCGGGTCAGCCGCCGATGTAGGACATCTCGATCTTTTTCAGCGGTATGGTGTTCTTGCCGCGGATTTCTGAATAACGGTCTTCGCGGGCGGACCACACGCTGCCGATGCGGGCGATGATTTCGTCATCGCTGGCGCCGCCGCGGATCAGGCCGCGCAGGTCGTGGCCGCTGGTGGCGAAGAGGCAGGTGTAGAGCTGGCCTTCGGTGGAGATGCGGGCGCGGGTGCAGTCGCGGCAGAAGGCCTGGGTGACGGAGGCGATGACGCCGATTTCGCCGCGGCCGTCCTTGTAGCGCCAGCGTTCGGCGACTTCGCCGGTGTAGTTGGCGTCGGCGGGTTCCAGCGGCATTTCACGCGAGATGGTATCGACAATTTCGCGCGCGCTGACCACATCGTCCATGCGCCAGCCGTTGCTGGCGCCGACATCCATGTATTCAATGAAACGCAGGATGTGGCCGCGTTCGCGGAAAAAACGCGCCATCGGCAGGATGCTGTGTTCGTTGAGGCCGCGCTTGACGACCATGTTGATCTTGACCGGTGCGAGGCCGGCGGCTGCGGCGGCATCGATGCCTTCAATCACTTTTGCTACCGGGAAGTCGACGTCGTTCATCGCCTTGAATACGGCGTCATCCAGCGAGTCGAGGCTGACGGTGATGCGTTTGAGGCCGGCGGCACGCAGGGCCTGGGCTTTTTTGGCGAGCAGCGAGCCGTTGGTGGTCAGCGTGAGGTCGAGGCCGGGGATGGCGGCGAGCTGTTCGATCAGCTTCTCGACGTTGCGGCGCACCAGCGGTTCGCCGCCGGTGATGCGGATTTTTTCGACGCCGAGCCGGGTGAACAGTTGCGCGACGCGGGTGATCTCTTCGAAGGACAGCAGCGCCGAGCGTTCGAGGAACTGGTAGTCCTTGCCGAAGGTTTCTTTCGGCATGCAATACACGCAGCGGAAGTTGCAGCGGTCGGTGATCGAGATGCGCAGGTCGCGCAGCGGCCGGCCGAGGCGGTCACGGCTGGCGGTGTCGGGGGCTGCGGTGAGTGGTGCGTTCATGCTGGCGGCTTGCGGGTCTTCCAGAGCTGCCGATTATGGCTTTCGGCCGGAGCAGGTGCAACCAAGCCCCTGGAAGACAATACTTGCGAATCAGGTATTTAGCGCATTGCGCTGTTGAATGGCCCGCGCCCCTGGCGCAGAATGCGCGCATGTCGAATCTTCCCGAAGATGTTCCCGCAGCCCTCGCCACGCGCTGGGCGGCTGCGGTGATCATGGAGCGTGTGCCGCTCGAAAACCGCTGGGCCAGCGAGCGCTGGGAGGCCAGGGGCGTGGTGCCCGACCTCAAGCCCGGCGCCGTGCCGCAGGTGATTGTTGATACGCCGGAGCGCCGCCAGATACTCCACAGCGGGCTGGCGGTGACGCTGCAGCGTGACGAGGCCGAGGGTTATTACATGAACATCACCTCGCCAGAGCCCAAGGTGTTTGTGATGTGGCGGATGGAAGAAGAGCAGGCGGTGCCGGCGGGGTTGACGGTGAGTTATCACGAAGGTTCGCGCTGGCTCGACAGTGGCGAGTCGGTGGATGGTGTGCCGTTGCCGGTGGAGCTGGTGCCGTGGCTGGCGGCGTATTGCGAGCAGCATTACCAGCCCGAACCCCGGAAAAAACCGAAATACGCGACCAACAAAGATAAAGGTCGCATGGGCAACTGGCGTCCTGACTGATTCATAAAAAACTCCCTCTCCTGCCTGGGCGGGAGAGGGTTGGGGTGAGGGTAGGGGATTCATTCAAAACTGACATGTCCGCTTCAGAGGAAAAGCCGTCTTCCGGGGAAGAATTTCTTTCCCGTTGGTCACGGCGCAAACAAACCGCTCGCGCTGAAGAACAGCAGCCGCCTGCTCCGGCCCCAGCACGTCCTGCAGTAGCCGATGCGCCGCCGGTGCTGCCGCCGCTGGATTCCCTGACTCCGGATTCCGATTTCACCGGCTTCCTGCACCCGAAGGTGGACGAGGGCCTGCGCCGCGCCGCACTGAAAAAACTGTTCAGCGATCCGCACTTCAATGTGATGGACGGGCTGGATATCTATATTGATGATTATTCGAAGGATGATCCGATCCCCGAGGCGATGATGAAGGAGCTGCGTCACGCGCAGGACATCCTGAAGGCATCGCGCGAACGGCGGGAGGAAGAGGCCCAGAGGGAAGCCCTGCGCGAAGCGCAGCGCCGGCGTGAGGCCGGATTGCCGCCGGAAGACGGGGAGCCAGCCCAGGTCGCTGCGCTGGCAGACGATTCGCCGGAGCTGCCGCAAGCACTGGCCGAGGCGGCACCCGATGCTGTTGTGCCCCTGCCGGCTGAAGCAGAAGCCGAAACCAACCCTGTAAAACGCGCCTGAACCGCGCAGTCATCCGAAACGGAAAGCCCATGCGCAACAAAACCCTGCTCTGCAATTGCAACCGCACCATGAGTGTCGATGGCAAGGCCGTCGCCGCCGCGCTGGGCGAGGGTAACAACCCGCCGAAAGTGCATGACGCGCTGTGCCGGCAGCATCTGGCTGCTTTCGAGGCGGCGGTGAAGTCCGGGGATGATCTGCTGGTGGCCTGCACCCAGGAGGCGCCGCTGTTCGGTGTGCTGCATGAGGAACTGGGCGGCAAGGGCGCGATCCGTTTTGCCAACATCCGAGAAAACGCCGGTTGGTCGGCGCAGGGCAAGCAGGCCGCGCCGAAAATGGCGGCATTGCTGGCGGCGGCAGACCTGCCCGATCCGGAACCGGTGCCGACGGTGGATTACGAGGCGGGCTCGGAGCTGCTGATTGTCGGCCCCGGCGCGGTGGCGCTGCCCTGGGCCGAGCGGCTGGCGGAGGCGCTGTCGGTGACGGTGCTGATCACCGATGACGCACGTGATGCCGAGCTGCCGGCCGAACGCGGTTATGCGGTGGTCTCGGGCGCGGTGGAAAAACTCGAAGGCCATCTCGGTGCCTTCGAGGTGAACTGGAAGCAGCACAATCCGATTGATCTGGAGGCCTGCACGCGCTGCGGCGCCTGTGTGCGTGCCTGCCCCGAACAGGCGATCAGCACGGCGCTGCAGATCGACATGGAGCGCTGCAAGTCGCATCGCAGCTGTGTTGCTGCCTGCGGTGATGTCAAAGCGATCGATTTCAACCGCGTCGATGCCTCGCGTAATGAACGCTTTGATCTGGTGTTTGATCTGTCCGATCCGCCGCTGATCCGCCGCTCGCAGCCGCCCCAGGGATACCTTGCGCCGGGCCGCGATCCGCTGGAGCAGGCACTGGCCGCGGCGAAGCTGCCGCAGCTCAGCGGCAGCTTCGAGAAACCGAAATTCTTCAATTACAAGGAAAGCCTCTGCGCCCATGCGCGCTCGGGCATCACCGGCTGCACGCGCTGCATCGACGTCTGTTCCACCGGCGCGATCAGCAGCCTGCTCAAGGAAAACCGCGTGGTGGTTGATCCGCACCTGTGCATGGGCTGCGGCGGCTGCGCCACGGTCTGTCCCTCGGGCGCGATGACCTATGCCTGGCCGCGGGTGGCCGATGTCGGGCTGCGCATCAAGGCCATGCTCAAGGCCTATGCCGCTGCCGGCGGCAAGAATCCGCGCCTGTTATTCCATAACGGCGGGGATGGCCGCACGCTGATCGCGAAGCTGGCGCGTAGTGGTACGGGCTTGCCGGCAGACCTGATTCCGGTGGAAGTGCTGCACGTCGCCACGGTCGGGCTGGACCTGATGCTCGGCGCGGTGGCGCTGGGTGCGGCGCAGGTGGTGGTGCTCGCGGCGGGCTCGGAGGCGGAGGAATACACCGCGGCGCTGTCGGTGCAGATGGCGCTGGGCGAGGAAATACTCGGCGGCTTCGGTCTGGGTGCAGGGCGCCTGCAATTGCTGGCTGTGGATGATGCCGCAGCAGCAGCGGCGCGTATCGCGGCCCTGCCGGTCGTGAACGCGCTGAAGGCGGCGGGTTTCAACCTCGGCAACGAAAAACGCACGACGCTGGATTTTGTATTCGATCATTTTGCCGAGCTTTCGGCGGCAAAGCCGGCGGTGATCGCGTTGAAGGGTGGGGCGCCGTTCGGCGGGCTGGAGGTCAACAAGGACAAGTGCACCTTGTGCCTGGCCTGCGTCGGCAGTTGCCCGGAAGGGGCGCTGCTTGATTCCAAGGAAACGCCGGCGCTGCGATTTATCGAGCGCAATTGCGTGCAGTGCGGATTGTGCGTACGCACATGCCCGGAACAGGCGATCACCCTGCAGCCGCGACTGCTGGCGGGCACTGCGGCGAAGCAGCCGGTGACGCTCAACGAGACCCAGCCCTTTGCCTGCATCAAATGCGGAAAACCCTTTGGAACCAAGCAGATGGTCGATGGCATGATCAGCAAACTCGGGCAGCATTCGATGTTTTCTCAGCCCGGTGCGCTGGACCGCATCAAGATGTGCGCGGACTGCCGGGTGGTCGATCTGCTGCAGAACGCGCAGCACGGGAACATCCTCGATACGTAAGGATGTTGTCAGTATCAGTTGCTCATGGCGTCAGATGAGAATTACTATCGTTTGATGCTAGTTTTGTTGTGGAAATTTGCCGGGCTCAGTCATAAGATAGGCAAGATTTCACATGATGACGGCAACCACAGAAACTGTCAGGAGCGCTGCTCCGCAGACAGGCAGCCCGGAGGAGAACGGCGCAAGAGCCGGTCTCTATGCCCTGTTGTCGCATCTGTTTCACTCGCGTCCTGATGCGCAGCTGCTGCAGCAACTGGCGGCCTCAGAGTCCCTGATCGAAAATGAATCTGCCGCACTCGGCTCGAGCTGGCGCGCGCTATGTGCCGCCGCGCGCAGCACTGATGCCGAGGCCGCCGCAAAACAGTTTGATGCGCTGTTTGTCAGCCCGGGCCAGCCCGCGGTGTCGCTGTATGCCTCGAGTTACATGTCAGGCCGCCGCCGCGGCCAGTTGCTGGCCGAGCTGCGCGATGACCTGGCCGCGCTGGGTTATGCCCGCTCAGAAGACAGCACCGAATACGAAGACCATCTGGCCGCGCTGTTCGACGTGATGCGCGGGCTGATCACCGACGAGGCGCAGGATCCCGAAGCCTTCGCCCGCCAGCGTGAATTTTTTCAGGCTTATGTCGCGCCGTGGACATCACGCCTGTTCGAAAAAGTGGCCGCGGCCTCCGCTGATGCGGAGCTGTATCGCCGCGCCGCCGGTTTTGCCGATGCATTCATCACCCATGAAACGCAGTATTTCGATCTCACCTGATATTTCGATCTTGCCTGAGGAGGACGCCATGAACAGCAAAATGAACCGCCGCAAGTTTCTCGCAGCAGTCGGTGTTGGTGGAGCGGCTGCAGCAGCAGCAGTGACCCAGGTTGGCGGCGAGCGCGAACGCAGCGCCGAGGCAGGGCAGAAGGTGCGCCAGGGCCAGGGCTACCAGGTGACCGAACACGTGCGCCGCTACTACGAAACCACCAAGGTCTGAGGAGAACATCATGTTGCTCACTCGTAAATCCACGCAATCCGGTGCCACCGCAGGCCAGCAGCGCATGGTGCGCAATGCCTCGGCTTTCCTCGGCAACACCATCGACCGCCGCACGTTCCTGAAGCGCAGCGGCATGGCTGCCGGCGGTGCCGCCGCGCTGTCACAGCTGCCGTTTCCGGTGATGAAAAAGGCCGAGGCTGCTGAAAAGGCCGGTGACGGCAAGATCGAGGTCAAGCGCACGATCTGCACCCACTGCTCGGTGGGCTGTGCGATTGATGCGGTGGTGCAGAACGGCGTGTGGATCCGCCAGGAGCCGGTGTTCGATTCGCCGATCAACCTCGGCGCGCACTGCGCGAAGGGTGCTTCGATCCGCGAGCACGGCATGCATGAAATCTCGCATCGCCTGCGCACGCCGATGAAGCTGAAGGACGGCAAGTGGGAGAAGATTTCCTGGGATGTCGCGCTGAACGAAGTCAGCGAGCGGCTGATGAAAATCCGCAAGGAATCAGGCCCTGACGCCACCTTCTGGATCGGCTCTTCCAAGCACAACAACGAGCAGGCCTATCTGTTGCGCAAGTTCGTGTCGTTCTTCGGCACCAACAACATGGATCACCAGGCGCGGATCTGCCACTCGACCACGGTCGCGGGCGTCGCCAACACCTGGGGCTATGGTGCGATGACCAACTCGTACAACGATGAACAGAATTCGAAATGCATCCTGTTCTTCGGTTCGAACGCGGCCGAGGCGCATCCGGTGTCGATGCTGCACACCCTCCATGCCAAGGAGAACGGCGCCAAGGTGATCGTGGTCGATCCGCGATTCACCCGCACCGCGGCCAAGGCGGATACCTTCTACCGCATCCGTTCGGGCACCGACGTCGCCTTCCTGATGGGCATGCTGCACCACATCTTCAAGAACGGTTGGGAAGACAAGCAGTACATCAAGGATCGTGTCTATGGCATGGACAAGGTTCGGGAAGAGGCTGCCAAGTGGACCCCCGACAAGGTCGAGGAGGTCACCGGCATGAAGGAGGCCGAGGTCCGCGATGTCGCGGAGCAGATGGCCAAAAACAAGCCCAGCACCATCGTCTGGGCGATGGGCCAGACCCAGCATACCAACGGCAATGCTGTGGTGCGCGCGTCCTGCATCCTGCAACTGGCGCTGGGCAACGTCGGCGTGTCGGGTGGCGGCACCAACATTTACCGCGGCCATGACAATGTGCAGGGGGCCACCGACGTTGGTCCGAATCCGGATTCGCTGCCGGGCTACTACGGCATCGCCGAGGGCTCGTGGAAACACTTCGCCAATGTTTGGGGTGTGGATTTCGAGTGGATCAAGAAACAGTTCGCTCCGGGCATGATGACCAAGCCCGGTATCACGGTGTCGCGCTGGATCGATGCGATCCTCGAGAAAAACGAATTGATCGATCAGGACAGCAACCTGAAAGCGGTGGTGTTCTGGGGCCATGCGCCGAACAGCCAGACCCGCGGCAAGGAGATGATCGAGGCGATCCAGAAGCTCGACACGCTGGTGGTCATTGATCCCTACCCCTCGGCCACGGCGGCGATGGCAGCCAAGGCGCGCAAGGACGGCGTTTACCTGTTGCCCGCGGCAACCCAGCTCGAGTGCGCGGGTTCCTGTACCGCGTCTAACCGCTCGATCCAGTGGCGCGAGAAGGTGGTCGATCCGATGTTCGAGTCGCGCACCGACCACATGATCATGTACCAGCTGGCGCAGAAATTCGGTTTCGCCAAGGAACTTACCGCGAAGATCAAGGTGGTCAAAGGCAAGGGCGGCATGGACGAGCCGGACATGGAAGACACGCTGCGCGAGATCAATCGTGGCGTGTGGACCATCGGCTACACCGGCCAGTCGCCGGAGCGTCTGCAGGCCCACATGCGCAACATGCACGTGTTCGACATCAAGACGCTGCGCGCCAGGGGTGGCAAGGATGCAAAGACCGGATACGACCTGGATGGCGACTATTTCGGCCTGCCCTGGCCCTGTTACGGAACGGCTGCGCTGAAACATCCGGGTTCGCCGAACCTGTACCAGACCGACCGGCACATCATGGATGGCGGCGGAAACTTCCGCGCCAACTTCGGTGTGGAGAAGGACGGCGTCAACCTGCTGGCGGAGGACGGTTCGCATTCCAAAGGCGCCGACCTGACCACCGGTTATCCCGAGCTCGACCACGTGCTGCTGAAAAAGCTCGGCTGGTGGGACGAGCTGACCGAGGACGAGAAAAAAGCGGCCGAAGGGAAGAACTGGAAGACCGATCCTTCGGGCGGCATGATCCGTGTGTTCATGAAGGAGCATGGCTGCCATCCTTTCGGCAATGCCAAGGCGCGGGCGGTGGTGTGGAACTTCCCCGATCCGGTGCCGCTGCACCGCGAGCCGCTGTACAGCCCGCGCGCGGACCTGGTCGAGAAGTACCCGACCCACGCCGACCAGAAGAACCGCTGGCGCCTGCCGGTGCTGTTCAAGACGGTGCAGGATGCCAACAAGGATGCCGGCAAGCAGTTCCCGCTGATCATGACCAGCGGCCGCCTGGTGGAATACGAGGGCGGTGGCGACGAGACGCGGTCGAATCCCTGGCTCGCCGAGCTGCAGCAGGAAATGTTCGTCGAGATCAATCCCAAGGATGCCAACGACCGCGGCGTGCGCAACAACGAATATGTCTGGGTGAGCACGCCGGCGCCAAGCAAGCCGCGGATCAAGGTGAAGACGCTGGTCACCGAGCGGGTGGCATCGGGCACGGTGTTCCTGCCCTTCCACTTTGCGGGTTGGTGGGAAGGCGAGGATATGAAAAAGCAGTATCCGGAGGGGGCCGCCCCGGTGGTGCGCGGCGAAGCGGTCAACACGGCAACCACTTATGGCTACGATATCGTGACCATGATGCAGGAAACCAAGACCACGCTGTGCCAGGTGTCCAAGGCATAAGCACCCGATACCCGCGAGGAGAACAATATGGCCCGAATGAAATTCCTGTGTGACGCCGAGCGCTGCATCGAGTGCAACGGCTGTGTGACCGCGTGCAAGAACGAGCACGAGGTGCCCTGGGGCGTGAACCGGCGCCGCGTGGTTACGCTCAACGACGGTCTGCCCGGCGAAAAGTCGATTTCGGTCGCCTGCATGCACTGCTCGGATGCGCCGTGTATGGCGGTATGCCCGGTGGACTGCTTTTACAAGACCTCCGAAGGCGTGGTGCTCCACGACAAGGACCTGTGCATCGGTTGCGGCTACTGTTTCTACGCCTGCCCCTTCGGCGCGCCGCAGTTCCCGCAGGACGGCGCTTTCGGCCTGCGCGGCAAGATGGACAAGTGCACCTTCTGTGCCGGTGGTCCCGAGACCGACCAGTCGGCGGCCGAGTTCAAGAAATACGGCCGCAACCGCCTGTCAGAAGGCAAGCTGCCGGCCTGCGCCGAGATGTGCTCGACCAAGGCGCTGCTCGGTGGTGATGCCGACGTTATTGCCGACATCTACCGGACGCGGGTGTTGAAGCGCGGCAAAGGCTCCGAGGTCTGGGGCTGGGGCACGGCCTACGGCAAGCCGGAAAAAGGTGCGACACCGCCGGCAGGAGCAAAGTCATGAGCAAACTGATTGTTGCAGCTGCCGCTGTTGCAGTGGCGGCGCTGGCCGCCGGCTGCGGCGAGAAGCAACCGGTCACTGTCTACAAACAGGGCCAGTATCAGGGCAAGCCCGACGCCCGGCCCTGGGAAAACGCGCAGTTCAAGAACGACCAGGTGGCCTGGGAAAAGGCGATCAAGGCGCGCAACGGCGGGCAGAACGAATACGGCAAGACCGCGCAATAACCGGTCCGCGATTGCAGCAGCGGGCTGGTGGACAAAGAATAAAGGAGGAGGCCATGCAGGTTGGCTTTAGGCGGTGGCTTGGAGCGGGGTTGGCGGCACTGGTGCTGGGGTTCACGGTGCCGGTGACCGCCGCCGATACGTCGTCGGCGCAGGAACAGGCGGCGCGGCAGCAGGCGCAGCCCGGCAACAATTCGCCGGTGTGGCGAGACGTGCGCAGTGGCGACAACCCGTACCAGACAACACAGGTACGCGGTGTCGAAACCTCGGTGCTGGTGCAGACCGAAGGTGAAACCTGGCGGCAATTGCGCAACCACGTGGTCACCGTCTACGGTGGCTGGCTGCTGGTGCTGATGGCAGCCATCATTGGCGCCTTCTACGCATGGAAAGGCCCGATCAAGCTGCATGACCAGCCCACCGGCCGCAAGCTGCTGCGTTTTGCCTACTGGGAGCGCACGGTGCACTGGGGCGCGGCGATCAGCTTTGTTCTGCTCGCGGTCACTGGCGTGGTCATCATGTTCGGCAAGCACGTGCTGCTGCCGATCATCGGCTACACGCTGTTCAGCCTGATCGCGCAGCTGTCCAAGCTGATCCACAACTTCGTAGGTCCGGTGTTTGCGGTTTGCACGGTGCTGATGTTCCTGACTTACGTGAAGGACAATCTGCCCAAGGCGCATGACCTGGGGTGGCTGGCTAAAGGTGGCGGCTTGCTCTCTGGCAACCATGTGCCCTCGGATCGCTTTAATGCCGGCGAGAAGGCGTGGTTCTGGATCGGTGTCACCGGGCTGGGTGTGGTGGTCAGCATCACCGGCTTCGCCCTCAATTTTCCCAACTTTGATCAAGGCCGTGAGTTGATGCAGCAGGCGAACGTGATTCATGCCATTGCCTCGCTGCTGTTTGTCACCATGTCACTGGGGCACATCTACATGGGGACGGTCGGTGTCGAGGGCGCCTATGAGTCGATGCGCACGGGTTATGTCGATGAGACCTGGGCGAAGGAGCACCACGAATACTGGTACCGCGATACTGTGGCTGGCGACAAAAGCCGCAGTGATTCGGACGGTGGCGGCACGGCAAAACCTGCCGTGGCTTCGGCAATGAAAGAAGGGTGGAAATCATGAGCATGCACAAATTGCTGGTGGCGGGCGCGGCGCTGATCGTGGGTATGACAGTTGGTGGGGTATCGGCCAAGCTGCCGCCGCCATCAGAAGAAGCCAAGGCCAAGGCGGCAGAGGCCAAAGCCAAGTCTGACGAGGCGGCGAAAAAGGATGGCGAGAGTCTGGCCAAGGCTCAGGATCGTGTGGCCGACCGTTACAAGAAACAGCAGAAATCCAAACCGGCAACGGTGGCTTCCAGCAAAAAGTGATTTGCTGCAGCTGCCCCGGTTGGATAAAAAACCCGGTTCTTACCGGGTTTTTTTATGAGTGGGATTTTATAAAAATATCAATAAAAACAATAAGTTATTATTTATCCCGGTGATCAGGCCAATACTCCCAGTCGTTCTTCGAGCAGGCGCCAGGCCTTGTCTCCGGTGATCTCGCGCCAGCGTTTGTAGAAGCCGGCTTCACGCAGGCGTGCGCGGAACTCATCGCGGTTGACCATGCTGCTGCTCATGCCCCAGCCGCTGATTCTGCCCTCAAGCGCGCGATTCAGTGCATCGGTATGGGCACGCTGCCGTGCGACATGTTTGCGAGCGACACGCTCGATGATCTGCCGGATGTCCTCGGGCAGCGAGTTCCAGAACTTCAGGCCGATCATCATGTTGAAGCCCGACCACATGTGCGAGGTCAGCGCGACATGGCGTGTCACTTCATGCAGCTTCAGCGCTTCGGTGATCGACAGCGGATTTTCCTGGGCGTCTATTTCGTTGTTTTTGAGTGCGTCGTACAGTTTCAGCACATTGACCTCAACCGGCACTGCGCCAAGGCTCTGGAAGGCGTCGGCAAACATGCGCCCCTCAGGGATGCGGATGCGCAGGCCTTCGAGGTCGGAGACGCCTTTGATCGGCCGCGTGGTGGTGGAGATGTGGCGAAAGCCGTTTTCGAGCAGGCCGCCGGGCAGGGCGTGGATGCCCTTGGCCTGCAGTTCCGCCTGCAGGTAATCGCCGAGTGGCCCGTCCAGCACCTCATGCACCTGGGCGTGGTCACGGAAGGCGAAGGGCAGTCCCTGGATTTCCAGGCTGGGCACCTTGCCGCCAAGAATGCCGCCCATCAGCACGTACGCCTCGATCTCGCCGGAGATCATCAGATCAACGATGGCGAGGTGTGAACCGGGCAGGCCCTGGTTGCTGGCGGTGACAGTGGCTGCGACACGGCCCTCGGTGGCCAGTTCAACCTCGCGCCACAGGTCAACCAGGAAGGGATGAACGTGGCTGTTTTGCGAGAGATAGTGATATTGGCGAATGCGCCACTGCGGCGCACTCATGCCGGCAGCGCCGAGGCCATCAGCTCCGGGGTAATACCCTGCGCTTCGGCATTGGCGAAATTGAGTTCGATCTTGACGCCATTGGGGTCGAACAGGAACAACTGGAAAAGCCCCTGGTCATCGACCATGCGCTTGCGGAACTCGACGCGGCTTTGGCTCAAGCGCTCCATCATTTCGTGCAGGCCCGTGCAGCGGAAAGCGATGTGGTCAACGACGCCGCTGCCGGTGGTCGCCTCCGACTGCTGGCCGAGGTAGGCCTTGCGGTTGGCGCTGACACCCTTGCCGCCTTGAGTCAGGTGCACCACATCGGTATCGCCGAGATAGAGCCACACCACCGGGAACTTGAAATCGGGATGCGGGCCTTCGCGGAAACCGAGCACCTGCACATACCAGTCGCGTGTGGCTTCGAGGTTTTCGGTCTGGATCAGGAAATGTTCGATGTGGCTGATTGGCATGTGACGGGTTCCGTGTCAGTTTGCAGTGATGCCCGCGGTTTTGGCGAGTTTGGCGAAGTCCTCGACATGGCGGCGCAGGTAGGCGTTGAATTCGTCGAGTGAATTGCTGGCGATCAGCGGAATGCCGATCTTGTCGAAGCGTTCCTTCAGTGCCGGTACGGCGACAGCCCTGGCGGTCTCGGCGCGGATTTTTTCGAGAATGTCGCGCGGGGTGCCGGCCGGGGCGACGATGCCGTTGAAGGTGCTGTCCTCGAAGCCCTTGACGCCGGCCTCGTCAATGGTCGGCACATCGGGGAAGACCGGCGAGCGTTTTTTGGTGGTGACTGCGATGGCGCGCAGGCGGCCTGCCTGCACGTATTGGGCCGAGGTGCTGACCTGGTCGAACATCAGCATGATCTGGCCGCCGACGAGGTCGGTGGTGGCCGGGGCGTTGCCCTTGTACGGCACGTGCATCAGCTTGATGCCGGCCTGCTGGCTGAACATCGCGCCGGCGACATGGCCGGTGCCGCCGCTGCCTGCAGTGCCGTAGGTCAGTTCGCCGGGCCGCCGCTTGGCGAGCGCGATGAACTCCTTCAGGTTTTTCACCGGCAGCGCCGGGTTGACCACCAGCACCATCGGAATGTCGCAGGTCTGCGAAACACCGGTGAAATCCTTCAACGGGTCGTAGCCGGGATCCTTGATGATCGCCGGCACGCGGGCGAAGGTGTTGGCGATGGCGAGGAAGGTATAGCCGTCGGCGGGCTGGCCCTTGACGTAGCGGGTGCCGACCAGCGCGCTGGCGCCGGGCCGGTTTTCCACCAGCACCTGCTGGCCGAGCGCCTTGCTCAACTGCTCGGCCACACCACGGGCGACAATGTCGACGTTGCCGCCGGCGGCGAGCGGATTGATGATGCGCACCGTTTTCACCGGATAGTTCTGGGCGGTGGCGGCAAGACTGCCTGCGGCGAGTGTGGCACTGACGGCCATCGTGATGGCGGTGCGGATCATATGACTCCTCCGAAGGTGCTGTTATGGGTATGCGGAGGATTGTGCAGGGTGCCGCATGCGGCTGCAAGCCTGCCGGTCAGGGGGTTACAGTGACGATGCGCCGTTCGTCGATGGCGGCAAGCACGGCATTGGTCACCGCTACCGTATATGCCGCATCCTCGCCATCGGGCAGCAGGCTGCGTTCGCCGCGGACATCGGCCTCGAAGGCTGTTACCTGCAGATCGTAGGCCGGGCTGACCGGGAAGCGTTCCTGTTCGACGCCGCCCTTGGCATCACGGATGGTGAGGACATGTTCCTTGGCAAAACGCAGCGGCGAGGTGACCAGCGTGGCGTCGGCACCTTCTACAATCAGGTTATTTTCGGCATTGCCGACTTCGCGCGTGGCGCGGGCCAGCGCATGGCAGTCGCCCTCGAGCCGGCCGAGCACGGTCATCGTGTCATCTGGGCGGCCCTCGCGGCGGTCGGGATGGGTGAAGGCGGAAACTTCAACGAAGCGCTGGCCGGTCACGTACTGGATCAGGTCGAGCAGATGTACGCCGACGTCATACATCACGCCGCTTTGCGCAAAATCGTTGCGCCAGGATAGTCGCGAGCCGAGGCCCGAGGCGCGTTCCAGGGAGACCTCGGCCAGCCGGCCGAGGCGGCCTGAGCGTACGATCTCTCGCGCGCGCACCACCGCCGCATCAAGGCGGATCTGGTGGGCGATGCGCAGCACCACGCCGGCCTTGTTGCAAACCGCAACCATTTCCCGTGCCTCGGCCGTCTTCATTGCAAAGGGCTTTTCGCAGAGGATGTGCTTGCCGGCACGCGCGCAAGCCAGCACTGCGGCATGGTGCATGGCGTTGGGCAGCGCGATATAGACCGCATCAACCTCCGGGTTGGAAAGTATTCCGCCGAGATCATCGTGGGCATGCGGCACCTGGAACCTGGCGGCAAAGGCGCGGGATTTTTCCGGTGAACTGCCGAGGCAGGCGGTCAGCTGCGAGCCCGGGCTCTTGATGATGCCCGGGGTGACGTAATCACTGGCGACCCAGCCGGTGCCGATGATGCCCCAGCGCAGGGGTTTGCGTGGCGTGGTCATCGCTGACTCAGACCACGCCTTCCATCACCTGCACCTCGACCAGCGTGCCCGGTGTGACGTTGCCCTGGTCGGTGGGCAGGATGATGAAGCAGTTGGCTTCGGACATCGAACGCAGGATTCCAGAGCCCTGTTCGCCGGTGACGCGCACGGTCAGTGCGCCGGCGGCATCGCGGGTCAGGATGCCGCGCTGGAATTCGGTGCGGCCCGGGGCTTTTTTCAGCGTGGAAGTGCAGGGCACCCTGAAGGTCGGCAG
Source organism: Betaproteobacteria bacterium Ga0077527 (assembly GCA_001464815.1). Classification (GTDB taxonomy): domain Bacteria; phylum Pseudomonadota; class Gammaproteobacteria; order Burkholderiales; family SG8-41. Next base: position 127,087 of record LNDW01000007.1, read on the forward strand.
TTCTTCAACCGGATCGCGGCCCGAAAGCTTGAGCAGTGCATCGCGCACAAACTGGTAGAAGGTCACCATCACCGATACCGGATTGCCGGGCAGGCCGAAGAAATGCGCGTTGCCGATCTTGCCGTAGGCCAGCGGCCGGCCGGGTTTCATCGCGATTTTCCAGAACACCACTTCGCCCAGCTTGTTCAGCAAGACCTTGACGAAATCGGCCTCACCCACCGATACGCCGCCGCTGGTGATCACCACATCGGCAACTGCTGCAGCTTCGCGGAACGCGGCTTCGAGCAGTTGCGGGTCGTCGCGGATCACGCCCATGTCGATGATCTCGCAGCCCATGCGGCTGAGCATGCCGTGGATGGTATAGCGGTTGCTGTCATAGATCTGGCCTTCGCCCAGCGGCGAGCCGATGGATACCAGCTCGTCGCCGGTGGAGAAAAATGCCACGCGCAGTTTCCGGTAAACCGAAACCTCGGCGATACCCAGCGAGGCGATCAGGCCGATTTCGGCGCTGCGCAGGGGCTGGCCGCGGCGCAACGCGGGCTGGCCCTGTTGCAGATCTTCACCGGCCTTGCGCAGGTTCTGGCCTTTTTTGTGGCCACCACCGATGGTCACCGTGCCGTCTCCGGCCTCGGTGTGTTCCTGCATGACGATGGTGTCGGCACCTTCCGGAACCACGCCGCCGGTCATGATGCGCACGGCTTCGCCGGCGCCGACCTTGCCCTTGAACGGCGCACCGGCAAAGGAGCTGCCGGTGACTTTCAAGGTGACTTTGGCATCGGCCTTGAGATCGGCGATGCGCAGTGCATAACCGTCCATCGCCGAATTGTCATGCGAGGGGACATCCAGCGGCGAGATCACGTCGGCGGCGAGTATGCGGCCCAGTGCGGCACGTATCGCCACCCGCTCATGGGTGCCCACCGGTGACAGGTAACGCGCGATGACTTCGCGCGCTTTCGGCACCGGCATCGAATTCGGATCGTAGTCATCGGCGCAGGACAGTTCGCGCAGCATGCCCTGTTTGGAATTGGCTTCAGTCATCGCGGCATCCTCAAATTAGTCGATGATTTTATCAGGGGAGATCAGGGGTATAAGACTTGACGGATGAGACTTAACGGATGATCTGTGCCGCGGGCTGCCACTGCAATGCGGCAGTGGAGCGGTAGCCGGCCAGGCTGTTGACCAGACGGCGGAAGGCACGGCTGTCGAGATGGGCGAGCAGGGCGCGTACACCGGGCCGTACCAGCGAGGCCGGGCGCGCGGCCAGGTAATAGTGTTCGTTGACCACCGGCACAAAATCCAGCGCGTGTTCGCGTGCCGCGGCCTCAATGCCGAAGGCGACATCGGCCATGCCGCTGGCCACGGTGGCGGCAACCGCGGCGTGGGTGAATTCCTCATGGGTGTAGCCGTGGATGTCGGCTGGCGAGACGCCCTGCTGCGAGAGCAGGAAATCCAGGCACAGCCGTGTGCCCGATCCTGGCTGGCGGTTGACGAAGCGCACACCGGGTTTGCCGAGATCGGCAACGCGCTGCAGCTGTTTGGGATTGCCGGCGCGCACCATCAGCCCTTGGGTGCGGTCCAGCAGGTGCGTCGCCTGCCAGCCCTTGAGGCCCAGATAGGGGAGGAACTGCGCAGCCAGTGTGCGTGTGCCTGGGATCGCCGGCAGATGAAAACCCGCCAGATCGCATTGCTTGCGTCGCAACGCGGCGAGGCAGTCGAGGCTGCCGTGGAATTGCAGTTCAAGGCCGATGCCGGTGGCGCGGGTGAACATCGCGCGCATCTGCGCCAGCGCCAGATCATGGCTGACGTGCAGCACCACACCGGACGAGGCTACCGGCGTCGCGGGCGCCTGGGCGATATGGGCGACCATCCGGGCTTCGCCTTCGCGCAGGGCGGCTGCGAGAGAGCCATTTACGTCAACCATGCCCTCGAGCAGCTTGGTGCCCAGTGGCGACAGGGCGGTGCCCCGCCCCTGATGGCGGATCACCAGCTGGTCGCCGAGGCTGTTGCCGGCCGCCTCAAGCAGCCCCCAGGCATGGCGGTAGGACAGGCCGGCGCTTTTGGCGGCAGCCTGTAAATTGCCATTACGTGCCACCGATTCAAGCAGGGCCACCAACCGGGGCTCGATTTCCAGGGGGCCAAGGGTCCAGCGAATCTGGGCGCTGATGCGCGGCGAAGGGGGCATGGTCGGGGAGGGTTCGGGGGAATTTCGGATAATTTCGGCAAACTATTGCATATTAAGGCAGTGCTGATTATGCGGGAATATCCAGACAAATAATTCATGTCGGATATTTCATGAGTGAATTGGGGGAGGCTTTTGCCGCAGCCTGGGCGCTGATCGCCGGTGTCGAGCCGGGATTGACCGGCATCGTCCTGCTCAGTCTGCAGGTCAGCCTGTCGGCTGTGCTGATCGCCAGTGCCATCGCGCTGCCGCTGGGTGCGGCGATCGCGGTCGGGCGTTTTCCCGGAAGGCAGGCGCTGATCGTTCTGCTCAATGCGCTGATGGGCCTGCCGCCGGTAGTGGTCGGCCTGCTGGTCTATCTGCTGCTGTCGCGCGCCGGACCGATGGGCAGTCTCGGCATCCTGTTCACCCCGACGGCGATGGTGGTGGCGCAGACGGTGCTGGTGATCCCGATCATTGCCGCGCTGTCGCGGCAGGTGATTGAGGATGCGTGGCGTGAATATGACGAGCAGTTGCGTTCACTGGGCGCCAGCCGTCCGTCTGCGGCGCTGACGCTGATCTGGGATACCCGGTTTTCGCTGGTCACCATCGTGCTCGCCGGTTTCGGCCGCGCTGCAGCCGAGGTCGGCGCGGTAATGATAGTCGGCGGCAACATTGATGGCGTGACGCGGGTGATGACCACCGCGATTGCGCTCGAAACCAGCAAGGGCGACCTGCCGCTGGCGCTGGGTCTGGGCATCGTGCTGCTGACACTGGTGCTGCTGCTCAACGCACTGGCGGCGCTGATCCGCGAACTGGCGACGCGGAGGTATGGCTGATCATGCTGCCCCTGGAACTGCGCGATCTCAGGTTTTCCGCCGGCGGGCATCCGATCATCCGCGGCATCTCGGCGCGTATCGAGGCCGGACCGCGCAGCATCATCCTCGGCGCCAATGGCGCCGGCAAAAGTGTGCTGATGCGGCTGTGCCACGGCCTGCTCACGCCTTCCGGTGGCGAAGTCATCTGGCATGGCGCCAAGGGTGGTGACCTGCGCCGGCGCCAGGCCATGGTGTTCCAGCGCCCGGTGATGCTGCGCCGCTCGGCGCTGGCCAATGTGATCTACGGTTTGAAACTTGCAGGCCACTCATCGCGTGAGTGTGAGCTGCGCGCGCAGGATGTGCTTGAGGTGGTCGGGCTGGCGCAGCAGGCTTCGCGGCCGGCGCGGGTGCTTTCCGGTGGCGAGCAGCAGCGGCTGGCACTGGCGCGGGCCTGGGCACTGGGCCCGGATGTGCTGTTCCTTGACGAACCCACGGCCAACCTCGATCCGGCGGCCACCCACGAGATCGAGTCACTGATCAACATGATCCATGCCGCCGGCACCAAGATCATCATGACCACGCACAACCTCGGCCAGGCGCGGCGCCTCGGCGACGAGGTGCTGTTCATCGACCGCGGCCTGCTGCGGGAGCAGAGCCCCATCGAACGCTTTTTCAGCCAACCCGCTTCCAGCGAGGCGGAGACTTTCATCCGGGGAGAACTGCCATGAACCGATTCCGCAGAGTGCTGCTGTCACTGGTGTTTGTGTTGTCCGTCACCGGCGTGCAGGCGCAGCAGACTTTCATCACGGTGGCTTCGACCACATCGACCGAGCAGTCGGGGCTGTTCAAGCACCTGCTTCCGGTGTTCGAAAAAAAGACCGGCATCCAGGTGCGGGTGGTGGCGCTGGGCACCGGCCAGGCGCTGGACATGGCGCGCCGCGGCGACGCCGATGTGGTGTTTGTGCACGACCCGGCAGCGGAGGAGAAATTCGTCGCCGAAGGTTTTGGCCTGCGCCGCCAGGAGGTGATGTACAACGACTTTGTGCTGGTCGGTCCGAAATCCGATCCGGCCAGAATCCTCGGCAGCCGCGACATTGTTGATGCTTATAAAAAGATCGCAGCGGCCGGTGCCCCCTTCGCCTCGCGCGGTGACAAGAGCGGCACCCATGCCGCCGAACTGCGCCTGTGGAAAACAGCCGGAGTCGATCCGCAGACCGGCAAGGGCGGCTGGTATCGCGAGACCGGTTCCGGCATGGGGCCGACGCTGAACACCGCCTCGGCGATGAATGCCTATGCCTTCACCGACCGCGGCACCTGGCTGTCGTTCAAGAACCGCGGCGACCTGGTGATCGTCGTCGAGGGCGACCAGCGCCTGTTCAACCAGTACGGCGTGATGCTGGTCAATCCGTCCAAGCACCCGCACGTCAAGCGCGAGCAGGGCCAGGCTTTCGTCGATTGGCTGGTGTCGCCTGAAGGGCAGGCCACGATTGCCTCGTACAAGATCGGTCCGGATCAATTGTTCTTTCCCAACACCAAACGCTGAGCCCGGCGCCTGGGGTATGCTTGCGCGCTTTCACAGCGCGAAATCCCCCGGTGTCATTCACAGAAACCCGTCGCGGCCGTTTACCCCTGCTTGTCGGATGCGGTGTCATCGTGCTGACGCTGCTGGCCGCATGGGCCTTTGCCCTGGGCCGTTATCCGCTGGCGGTGATGGATGTGCTGCGCGTGTTGTGGTCATGGGCGGGCGGTGCGCCGCACGGGCTCGATCCTGCGGTTGAAACCGTGGTGCTGCAGATCCGCGGGCCGCGGGTGCTGTCCGCGCTGCTGGTGGGTGCGGCATTGGCCGCGGCCGGTGCGGCCTACCAGAACCTGTTCCGCAATCCGCTGGTGTCGCCGGATATTCTGGGTGTATCCGCCGGTGCGGCGGTGGGCGCGGTGCTGGGCATTTTCCTGTCGCTGGGGGTGGTGATGATCCAGGGCATGGCCTTCGCCGGCGGACTGCTGGCGGTGGCCCTGGTGTATTTCACGGCGCGAGCGGTGCGCGGCCATGATCCGCTGCTGGTGCTGGTGCTCGCGGGCGTGGTGCTGGGTTCGCTGCTCGGTGCCTGCGTCGCACTGATGAAATACCTCGCCGATCCGTACAACCAGCTGCCTGCGATCACTTTCTGGCTGCTTGGCAGTCTGGCCTCGGTCAATCCGGCCGACCTGCGCCTGGCCGCACCGCTGATGATCATCGGCCTGATTCCGCTGTGGCTGCTGCGCTGGCGCATCAATGTGCTGGCCCTGGATGATGAGGAGGCGCGGGCGCTGGGTGTGGCCACCGGCCGCATCCGCCTTGTGGTGATCATCTGCGCGACGCTGATGACTTCCGCGGCGGTGGCGATCGCCGGCGTGGTCGGCTGGATCGGGCTGGTGATCCCGCATTTCGCGCGGCTGCTGAGCGGTCCTGATTTCTCGCGCCTGCTGCCATTGTCGGTGCTGCTCGGCGCCGGTTTCCTGGTGGCGGTGGATACGCTGGCGCGTGTGCTCGCCAATGTCGAGATTCCGCTGGGCGTGCTCACCGCCTTTGTCGGCACGCCGCTGTTCCTGTGGCAGCTTGCCACGGCAAAAAGAGGATTTCAATGAGATTCGGGCAATGATGCTGGCAGCCGAAGCCCTGGATTTTGGTTATCACGGCCGCAGTGTTGGTCATGGCGTTTCGCTGCAACTGGCTGCGGGCGAGGTGCTGGCCTTGCTCGGGCCCAACGGCAGTGGCAAGACCACGCTGTTCAAGACCCTGCTCGGCCTGCTGCCGAAGCAGGGGGGGCGGCTGCTGCTCGATGGCACTGATCTCGAAGCACTTCCGCGCCAAGAGGTTGCGCAGCGTGTCAGTTATGTGCCGCAGGCGCACGGCACTTTTTTTCCGTACAGCGTGCGCGAAGTGGTGCTGATGGGGCGCACCGCACACCTTGGCCTGTTCGCTATGCCATCGCGGCGTGATCGCGAACTGGCCGATGAGGCCATCGCGCGTATGGGTCTCACGCAACTTGCCGATGCCGCCTTTACGCAGATCTCCGGCGGCGAACGCCAACTGGTGCTGATCGCGCGCGCGCTGGCGCAGGCGGCGACGCTGATGGTGATGGATGAGCCGACGGCCAATCTCGACTTCGGCAACCAGCTGCGCGTGCTCGAACGCATCCGCGCGCTTGCCGACGCGGGCATCGGCGTGCTGCTGTCCACCCACGATCCCGATCAGGTGTTTCTCTGTGCCGACCGCGTGGCCTTGCTGCGCGGCGGAACGCTGCTCGCCTGCGGCATGCCGCGCGAGGTGATGTCGGATGCCAGCCTGCGCGAGCTGTACGGCGTGGCCGTGGCAGTGACCACGGTGATGGCGGGGCAGGGCGAACGCCAGGTCTGCCTGCCGCTGTTCGGTGACGGGCGCTGACATGGCGCGTTACCCGGGACTGATGCTGCGCATCCTCGCCGAGGATCACCCGGCAATCGGACCGGGCAAGGCGCAACTGGTGGCGCTGATTGATTCCACGGGTTCCATTTCGGCGGCTGCACGCGAAATGGGCATGTCCTATCGTCGTGCATGGCAACTGGTGGAGGCGCTGAACGCCAGTTTCATCGAGCCGGTGGTGATGACCGCGGTCGGCGGCAAGCGCGGTGGTGGTGCGGTGGTCACCGCGTTTGGCCGTGAACTGGTGCAGCAGTTCCGCGCGATCGAGGACAAGGCCTCGAAAGCCATCGCCACCGACATCGAACGGCTGCAGCGACGGATGCGCAAGCCGCCACGGGCGCCGCAGCGCCAATGATTTCAAGGTTCCTGAATTGCCGCGGTTGCCACACTTCGTTATATTCAGAAAAACATAACGACGAGACTGGCGGACGCTGTATTTATTCCATGAATTTTAATAAATTATTGTTTTTATTGATTATTTTATGGTCATCCAGTCTTGCAGCCGCGCAGTCTGAAGTGCCGGCTGTGGCCGCGGCATCGGACCTGAAATTTGCGGTGGAGGAAATTGCCGTGCGTTTTCGCAGCGAGACCCGGCGTGAAGTGCGGCTTTCCTTCGGTTCATCGGGCAATTATTTCCAGCAGATCGTGCAGGGCGCGCCATTCCAGTTGTTCATGTCCGCGGATGAAGACTTCGTGCACAAACTGCATGCCGGTGGCAGGACCGAGGACCGCGGTGTGCTGTACGCCATCGGGCGCATCGTCCTCTTCGCCCCGCATGCTTCGCTGCTGCAGGTCGATGCGACCATGGGCGGGCTGAAATCGGCGCTGGCTGCCGGGCAGATCCGCCGCTTTGCGATCGCCAATCCCGAGCACGCGCCATATGGACGGGCCGCGGAGCAGGCCCTGCGCAAGCTGGGACTTTGGGAGGGTTTGCGCGACCGGCTGGTTCTTGGCGAGAACGTATCGCAGGCAGCGCAGTTTGCCGCGGGGGGCTCGACCCAGGGCGGGATTTTTGCCTACTCGCTGGCGCTGGCGCCGCAGGTTTCCAGGCTTGGCCGCTACGTGCTGCTGCCGGAAGAATGGCACCAGCCGCTGCGCCAGCGCATGGTGCTGACGAAGGGTGCCGGGGAAACCGCGCGGGCTTTCTACGCCTATCTTCAGCAACCCGCGGCGCGCGAGGTGTTCGTGCGTTATGGTTTCACGCTACCGCAAACCGCGCTGCAATAAACCGCCATGGACTGGCCTGCACTGAAGCTCTCGCTCGAACTGGCGGCATGGACCGTGCTGATCCTGCTGCCGGTCGGCATCTTTACGGGGCGGATGCTGGCTTACCGGCAATTCGGCGGCAAAGCCTGGCTGGAAGCACTGCTCGCGCTGCCGCTGGTGCTGCCACCGACGGTGCTCGGTTACTACCTGCTGGTGGTGATGGGCGGCGCTTCCCCGATTGGCCAGTTTTATGAATCCCTGTTCGGCCGGCCGCTGGTGTTCAACTTCGGTGGCCTGCTGGTGGCTTCGGTGATTTTCAACCTGCCGTTCGCGATCCAGCCGATCCAGCGCGGCTTCGAGGCCATCGCGCCCGAGGTGCGCGATGCTGCCGCCTGCTGCGGTCTGTCGCGCTGGCGTACGCTGTGGCGCATCGAGCTGCCCCTGGCCTGGCCGGGCCTGCTGTCCGCGATGGTGCTGACGTTTGCACACACGCTGGGCGAATTCGGCGTGGTGCTGATGGTTGGAGGCAACATCCCCGGAGAGACCAAGACCATCGCCATCGCGATCTATGACCGCGTGCAGGCTTTTGACAATGCCGCTGCGGGCATCATGTCGACCACGCTGTTGCTGATTTCACTGCTGGCGATCGCGGCGGCGTATTTCACCAGCGCCCGATTGCAACCCCGGCGCCATGGCTGAATGTCATGACTGAGGGCATACACATCAGGCTCAGGCAGACGGGCCCGATCCCGCTCGATGCCGCCCTCGATTGCGCACCGGGCGAGGTGCTGGCCCTGGTCGGTCCCTCGGGTAGCGGCAAGACCACCATCCTGCGTGCCATTGCCGGGCTGCTGCGTGTCGCGGAGGGGGAAATCAGCAGCAACGGCGAATGCTGGTTCGATGCTGCGCGTGATGTGTATGTGGCGGCGAGGCAGCGTCGGGTCGGCTATGTGTTCCAGAATTACGCGCTGTTCCCGCATCTCAATGCACTGCAGAACGTGATGGAGGCGATGCTCGAGCTGCCTCCGGCGCAACGTGAGGCGCGGGCGCGGGACTGGCTGGCGCGGGTGCGCCTTGCAGGGCTGGAATCGAGGCTGCCGGCTGCGCTGTCCGGCGGCCAGCAGCAGCGCGTGGCGGTGGCACGCGCGCTGGCGCGTGAGCCCCGGGTGCTGCTGCTCGACGAACCCTTTTCGGCGGTGGACCGCGCGACCCGGCAGCGCCTTTATCGTGAACTGGCTGAGTTGCGCCGTGAACTGGCGATGCCGGTGATTCTGGTCACCCATGACCTCGACGAGGCGCTGATGCTGGCCGACCGGCTTTGCGTGCTGCACCAGGGACGCAGCCTGCAGGCAGGTGATCCCTATGCGGTGATGACCCGGCCGGACAGTGTTGAAGTCGCGCAGCTGGTGGGCCTGCGCAACGTCTTTCGCGCCGGTGTGGTCGGCCATGATGCCGGGCGCGACCGCACTCTCATCGAGTGGCGAGGCCACCGGCTTGAGGCGAGATTACAGACAGCCTTCGCCCCGGGTCAGCAGGTGAACTGGGTAATCCCGCAGGGGCATGTCATGCTGCATCGCCGCGACCGGCCATCACGTGGTGAACGCGAAAATCCGCTGCACGGCCCGGTCATCGAGTGTCTTGGATTGGGCGAGCAGGTGGCGCTGACCGTGGCTGTCAACGGCGCGCAGCGGCCGCCGCTGTTTCTCAGCGTGCCGAGCCACGTCGCCAGACGCAACGGTATTGCCGCCGGTGTCGAGGTTGGTGTTTCCCTGCTGGCGGACGGCATACACCTGATGCCTGCCGATGAGTCACGTACACCGCCGCGGCCGGGTGAGCGCGGGCCGGGCACTGGTAAACTTGCGGCATCACATTGACGGCACAGGCATGAAAATTTTCGGATTCGCCGGTTATTCCGGCAGCGGCAAGACCACGCTGATCGAGCGGCTGATCCCGCTGTTCACCGCGCGCGGGCTGACCGTGTCGCTGGTGAAGCATGCCCACCATGCCTTTGATGTCGACCAGCCAGGCAAGGATTCCTACCGCCACCGCCATGCCGGCTGCACCGAGGTGCTGGTCACCTCGTCGCGGCGCTGGGCGCTGATGCATGAGCTGCGCGGCGCACCTGAACCGGGCCTGGCCGAGCAGATCGCGCGCCTGTCGCCCTGCGATCTGCTGCTGGTCGAGGGCTTCAAGCGCGAGGCGATCCCCAAGCTGGAGGTGTACCGCGCCGAGGTCGGCGAGTCGCTGATTCATCCCCATGATCCGAACGTGGTTGCGGTGGCCAGCGATGCCCCGGTCGACACCCGGCTGCCGCGGCTCGATCTCAACGCGCCGCCGCCGATCGCCGAGTTCATCCTCCGCCACCTTGGACTGCAATGAGGGGGCTGACATGAGCGGCGCAACCGTGACCCTGCTTTATTTCGCCCGCTTGCGCGAGTCGCTGGGACTTGCGCGCGAGGAGCTGGCGCTGCCCGCCGGCGTGGACACCCTGCAGGCGCTGCGTGTCCACCTTGCCGCCCGCGGTGGTGCCTGGGCCGAGGCGATGGCACCTGCGCGCAAGCTGCGCGCCGCGGTGAACCAGACGCTCGCGCTGGACGATACAGCGCTGAAAGCCGGCGACGAGGTCGCGTTTTTTCCGCCGGTCACCGGGGGCTAGGCCATGAACGTACGCGTGCAGGAGGCCGACTTCGACATCGCCGCTGAAATCGCCGCGATGCGCCGCGGCAATCCCAGGATCGGTGCCATCGCCAGCTTCATCGGCGTGGTGCGCGACATCAACGATGGTGATGCGGTATCGACGATGACGCTTGAGCATTATCCGGGCATGACCGAGAAATCGATCGGCGTCATCATTGAGCAGGCACGCGGGCGCTGGGAAGTGCTGGATGCGCTGGTGATCCACCGCGTCGGCACGCTCAAGCCCACCGACCAGATCGTGCTGGTGGTGGTCGCCAGCGGTCACCGCGGCGACGCCTTTGCCGCCTGCGAATTCATCATGGATTACCTGAAAACCCAGGCGCCGTTCTGGAAGAAGGAAGTCACGCCCCAGGGCGCGCGCTGGGTCGATGCCCGGACCAGCGATGATGCCGCCCTGGAGCGTTGGCGGCAGGGTTCGGGCTGACAGCGGGCAGGCCCTGCCCGGCAGGCGGACGGACAATTCCGTCTCGCCTATAATCCCGGCACATGCAAATCCTGCCGCAATCACCGTTCCGTTGAGCCGCCTGCTCGATCAGTTGCGCGAGGCTGCGCGCCTGCGCCTGCGCAAAACCCGCGATGACGATGCGGCCGCGCAAGTGATTGCCGGTTCCGGCAGCCTGCTCGAAGCTGCTGCGGCTCAGGCCCGGCGCAATGCGGCCCGGGAATCCGCTGAGAACCCGCGGCCGGAACAGGAACTGCTGGAGCTCCATTCGCATATCGCCGCCGCCGAGGCGGCACAGGCCGCCTCGCGCGAGTCTGCTGCCAGCGACGTTGCCCGGATTGAGGTTGAGCGCGAACTCAGGCAGGCCGCGGACCGTCGGGCGCAGGCCGAAGCGCAGGCTCTGGCCGCGAATCAATTACGTGTCGCCGAAGCGCAGCGTGCCCTTGAAGCCGCGGCACAGCGCCAGGCTGCGGAAGCGGCGGCTCTCCACATGGCACGCCAGCGTGAGCAGAGCGAGGGGGAGGCGGTGGCGCGGCTGCAGGCACAAGCCGAAGCTGACGCCGAAGCCGCGGCGCTGGCTGCCAAACGCGCCGTGCAGGAACAGGCGCTTGCCCGGCAATTGCGGGACAAGGCCGAGGCCGAGCAAGCCCTTGCCCGGGCCGCAGCGAACCGTGCCGCGGCCGAGCGGGAGGCCATTGCTGCAGCGCGTGAGCATGCTGAAGCATTGCAGGTGGCGCAGGCGGCCGTGATGCAGCGCGAACAGGCGGAGCGCAACGAACAGGAGCAGGCCGCGCTGAAGATCGCTGCCGAACGACTCGCCGCCGAACGCGCCGAGTCGCTCGCCGCCGCCGAACAGAAGGCCGCCATCGCCGCCGCACAGAAGGCGCGCGAACTGGCGCTGCTTGCCGAGGCCGAGCGGCAGCGCCGTGACGCCGGGGTCACGGCCGGTGTCGCAGCTGCAGCCCGGGCACAGGCTGAAGAGCAGGCCGCGGCGGAAGCGGCAGCGCTGGAAGGGGAACGCAGGGCTGCTGCCGAAGCCGAGACCCGTCGCGCCCAGGTTGAGGCGCAGGCCGAGGCCACGGCACAGCAGCGCGCACTGCAGGCGCGACGGGATGCGGATGCTGACCGGGCCGCGGCAGAAGCGCAGGTCGCGGCTGCCCGGGATGCGCTGCAGGCGGCGCAGGAGCGCATGGCCGCTGAGCGTGAACTCGAGCAGGCTGCGGCGGCGCGCGACCGGGAACTGGCGCTGTTGCTCGAAGCGATGCGGGAGCAGGCTGAGGCGGAATCCGAAGCCGAGGCCGCTGCAGCGGCGAAGCAGGCCGCCGAGACCGCGGCCCTCGGCCGCGAGGCCGAACTGCTGCAGGCACGCGCCCTTGCCGACGAACAGGCCGCTGCCGCGGCCCGCGCCCGGGTGGAGGCGCTTGCCGAAACCGCGCGGGTGTCGAAGCGTCTGGATGAGGCGCGGCTGCATTCGGCAGAGGCCGAGGCGGATCGTGAAGCCTCGGAGTCATCGGAGGCGGCCCAGGCGGCAGCCGCACGCAGGGCGTCGCAGACACAGTTGCTGCAGCGCTCTCGGCGTTACTGGCCAGCCTTGCCGCTGGCCCTGCTGCTGGTGGCGGCGGGGTTCGGCCTGGGCCAGTGGCGGGCCGGTATGGCACCGGCCGCACACGAAGCGAAAATTCCGGACGCACCGGCGGCCGAAATGCCGGCGACGCTGCAGCTGCGCCTGGATGCGGACGTCGAGACCTTCGGCAGCCGCCGTCCGCCCGCTGCGCAGGGCCGCTGAACAGCCAGTCTCAGAGACTGATGCTGTCGCCGCTTGCGATGGAGCGGATCACCGCATCGAAGGACGCGATGGTGTTGACCATTTCATCGGTGCTGATCGGATAAGGCGCCACACCGGCCACGGCATCGGCAAAGGCGTCGATTTCGGCCAGCACGGAATCGATTTTCGGAAAATCCCTGACCTCGGTCCTGCCGCCTTTCAGCCGCACGATGACGCGTGTTTCGTCCAGCGCTTCGACCGAACCCTCGTCGCCGAAGACATGCACGCGGAAATACAGCGGCGAGGCGCGCACCGCGCCGAGAAAACCGCTGATGTTATTTTTGAATTTGAACAGTACCGACACCGTGTCCCGCGGGTCGCCGCCTTCGCGGTGGCTGATGAACTGCGCGGTTATTTTTTCGGCGGGGCCGGCGATGTTGGCGAAGGCGTCGAGGATATGGATGCCGGTGCCGGTCATGCCCGCGCCCGGCGTTTCCGAGGGCAGGTCGCGCCACGGCGCGAAAAACTTGCTGGAGTGCTCGTTGGAGTAGTGGCCTTCGACATGCATGATGCGGCCCAGCACGCCGCTGGCCACCACCCGGCGCAGCTCCGTGCACGACGGCCAGAAGCGTTTGTTCTGGCCGACACCCAGCGGTAAGCCGGCTTTTTTGCAGGCATCCACCGCGCGCTGGGCATCGGCACGGGTCAGCGACAGCGGCTTTTCGCAGAACACCGCCTTGCCCGCAGCTGCGACCTGCTGCACCTGCTGGCAATGCAGCGAATGCGGTGTGGCCAGCACCACGGCCTGCACCTCGGGATCGGCCAGCGCTTCTTCCAGCGTGGCGGAAAGACGGAAGCCCTTGGCCCTGGCGTAGTCGCGGGTGGCGTCGAGTTCCTGGGTCACGCCGTGCACGAAACGCAGTTTGCTGCTCTTGCCCTGCACCGCATCGGCGATGTTCTTGCCCCACCAGCCGAGGCCCACGATTGCTGCATGGATCATAATTTTATCAATTAAATCAGTTAGTTAAGTTATTTCTGCGCGCAGATGCGGCAGGCATACTCTTCCAGTGTGGTGCGGGTGACCCCCACTGCGCCATGCTGGCGGCGGTTGTATTCCTCGCTTTCGAGTTCGGTGCGGAATGAATCGTTGAGGCGGTTGATCATGTTGAACATGCCGGTGATCAGCGAGATCTCGACAATCTCGGCGTCGCTGAACTGTTTTTTCAGATCGTCCCAGACTTTGTTGTCGCGTTTCGCGGTGTTCAGCGTCATCGCTTCCGCCCAGGCAATGACGGCTTTTTCGCGATCATTGAACAGCTGGCTGTCGCGGTAATCATCAGCCTGCAGTGCGTCGAACTCTTCGTCTTTCAGTCCCAGTGCTTGACCAAGCACGTAGTTGTGCTCCGTTCAATATTTGCAGCCGTTGATTGTCGAAGTTTTCAGCACGGCAAGGTTGCGCAGGCGCACATCGGATACCGCGCCGGCATTGGGCTGGCGCACCGCTGCGATGAAGGGCAGGGTCCAGCGCGCCAGATAAGGGCTGTGCGCGAGGATGCGCATCAGGTTGGCAGTGCGGCCGAGCATCTTGTTCGAGGCCTCGAACAGCTCTTTGGCCGGGCCTGTTGCTTCTTCGTCGCTGATGCCGCGGATGCGCTGGGTCATGGTGATGCCTCCTCAGGGTTGTTCGATGGCGTTCACGGCCGCATAACGGCCGCGGAAATAACCCAGCGCGTCGCGCTCGGCGTGGGCGTACTTGAGCACATGGCCGATGAAGATCACGTGGTCGCCGGCGTAGTGGCGCGCTTCGGTGCGGCATTCGAACTGCGCCGCGGCGCCGTCGAGCAAGGGCAGGCGCTCGCGGCCTTCGGAGCAGGCGACACCCTCGAACTTGTTCGGAATCGGCTTCGAGAAGCGCTGCGACAGCTCTATCTGGTCCCGTGCCAGCACATTGATCGCGAAATGCGTGGCCTGCAGGAAGTTGGGCAGGTTGGGTGAACGCAGCGACAGGCTCCACAGCACCAGCGGCGGTGCCAGCGACACCGAGCTGAAGGAGTTGGCGGTGAGGCCGATCGGGTCTCCCGCAGCGGTGCGGGTGGTGACGATGGTGACCCCGGTGGCAAACAGGCCCAGCGCATTGCGGAAGTCGCGCGGATCGAAGTCCGGCGCGGCCGGTGTGTTGTGGTCAGCCATCGTTGCAGGGTCGGATCGTTACAAAGTCGGCAAATCGGCGGCAATGCCCAGCAGGTCCTTGCCCGCCATCGTGGTGGCGATGTCCCAGGCCAGCGCGTAGTGGCTGTTCGCCGCGTGTACGTCACGGAAGGAACGCTGGATTGTCTGCTGGTTGTAGAGGAATTCGCCGCCACCGGCACCAAACAGCAGGTCCACCGCGGTGGTGCAGAGGTGGGCGGCATAGGCGCCGTCGCGGCGCAGGCGGATCTTGTGGTCACGCGCCAGCACACCTGTTGCGGCCAGCGCCATCACATCGCGGCAATTGCCGAGCAGCGTGCGTTCAGCGGCGGCCACCGCCGCGGCGGCATGACCCAGCCGCGACTGCGTGGTCGCGTAGTCGGCGAGCAGCGTGGTCGAGTAGGCGGTGATGCGGTGGCGGATGTCCTCGGTGAAACTCTCGAGCGCGCCCTGGGCGATGCCCAGCGCGGCGCCGGCGACCACATACGGAAACAAGTCGAATACCGGCAGCCGGTAGAGCGCCGCGGTTTCGCCGCCGGGCGCGATGCCGCCTTTCATGTCCTTTACCGCCAGCGCACGGTGCGCCGGCACGAAGATGTTGCTGACCTCAACATCCTTGCTGCCGGTGCCGCGCAGGCCCGCGACATGCCAGGTGTCGATGATGCGGTAGTCGGAGGCCGGTACCAGGAACACCTGGTATTCGGGCAACTCGCCTTCGCTGCTGTGGGCGATGCCGCCGAGCATGCACCAGCCGCAGGCGTCGATGCCGCTGGAGAATTTCCAGTGGCCGGAGAGACGGTAGCCGCCATCGGCGCGTTCGGCGTGGCCGGCGGGAAACATCAGTGCCGAACCCACCAGCGTGTCTGGCGAGGGTCCCCAGATTTCATCCTGTGCCTGGCGCGGCCACAACGCGAGCATCCAGTGGTGGTTGGCGAGGTTGGCCAGAACCCAGGCGGTCGAGCCGCAGCCGCGGCCGATGATCGCGGTCAGCTCGACGATGGCTTCATAGGACAGTTCGCTGCCGCCCACCCGTTTCGGTTGCAGCATGCGAAACAGGCCGCTGGCATGCAGGTCGGCCAGCGTGTCATCGGGAATACGCCGCAGTTCCTCGGCGCGTGATGCCCGCTCGCGCAGCCTGGGAACCAGCACCAGTGCGCGCTGGACCAGCTCGGCGTGCGTGGGCGCGGCGACGGCCATCAGGACTCTACCGGGACGATCTGCTGCGTCGCTGCCGACTTGAAGATCGCTTCCAGCGCGGAAATGTTGGCGATCATCTGCGACTGCGGCACCGGGTAGGGGGCGCGGCCTTCGGCAGCGTCGGCGAAGGCTTCGAGGTTGGCGAGCACGTTCGGTGCCGGCTCGTAGGCCTTGGTCTCCCGGCTTTCCGGTCCGCCATCGGGGTTGCGGACGACCTTGGTGAAGGTCCAGCCGGTCGGTTTCTCGGGATGGGTCTTGTCACGCACCTCGACCCACCCCTTGCTGCCATAAACGGCAAAGCGGCCATCGAAGGGCGTGGCGAGAATTGCGCTGATCAGTGCATGGCCGCCGTTCTTGAACGACACCATGATCGCCAGCGTGTCGCCGTTGACGAGCTGGCTGCCAAGCTGCTTCACACTCGCCAGCACGCGTTCGGCTTCACCGAACACGCCGACGGAAAGATCGAGCAGGTGGATGCCGGTTGCGGTCATCGGACCGGCCGGGGCTTCCTTGCCGGAGAGGCGCCAGTTGTCGGCGGCGAGCGTCAGGAACTTGTCCTGGCTGAAGTTGGCTTCGACCTGCAGCGGAGTGCCGATCTCGCCGGACTTCACCACTTTCATCAGGTCGATGATCGGCGGCTCGAAGCGGCGCTCGTGGCCCACCGCGAGGGCGACCTTGTTGTCATTGACGGCTTGGATCGCGCGCAGCACGTCGGCGCGGGTCATCGACAGCGGTTTTTCGCAGAACACATGCTTGCCGGCATTGGCCACCGCGATGATCTGCCCGGTGTGCTGGGTGTGCGGAGTGCACAGCACCACGCCGTGGATCGAGGGATCCTTCAATACTTCATCGAGACTGGTGACGACCTTGACGCCATGCGTCTTGGCGAAATCAGCGATTCCCGCGGCATTGATTTCGACGACGGTGCTGACGGTGATCTTTTTGCTGGTCTTGAGCAGCGGGACGATGATCTTGCCCCACCAGCCCATGCCGACTACGGCGACGTTGAACACTCGATATTCCTTTTTCAAGATTTGCCGAGGGCGGCGTTGACTTTCGGCAGCACCTGTTCGGCCATCAGTTGCATCGAGCGCTTCGACAGCGCGGGGTCCATCCAGTCGTGCATGGCATAGACCAGGGTGCCGAAATCGCCAACCTGCTCGCGGAAGGCGAGGATCTGGTCAACCACGCTGTTGACGGTGCCGGAGATGACCAGCTTGTCGGTGACGTATTCGGGCGTGATCAGCGCATCCGGCATGCTCTGGTCCGACTTGAACAGGTTGCCGCGGTTGCCGAAGCCGACCAGCTTGCGCACCAGTTGCTTGAAGTAAAAGTGATAGGGGCCTTCGGCGCTTTTGCCGTAGCGTTGCGCGGTGGCTTCGTCATCGGCGACAAAAATGCTCTTGGCGACACGCCAGTCTGCAGTGTCGGCGACCTGGCCGATGTTTTTCTTGCCTTCGGCATAGTTCGGCCAGTGGGTTTTAACCCAGTCCGGCAGCAGGAAGTTGGCGGAAATCGGCTGCCAGCCGCGCTCGGCCATCGCGGTGACGCCCTTGGAGAAGGGGGCGACCACCGTGCCAACGATCAGCGGATGCGGTTTCTGGAAGGGTTTCAAGATGATGCCCTGGCCGATTTCCGGGATCATCGTTTTTTCGGTGGTGATGTTCCAGAACTGGCCCTGCAGGTTGTACGGCGGCTCGGACTCCCAGATTTTCAGCACCATGTTGATGCCTTCGACAAACATCGCGTTGCGGTCTTTGCCGAAATTGCCGAACACTTCGGCGTCAGACATCAGGCCACCTGGGCTGATGCCCATGATGAAGCGGCCTTCGAGCATGTTGTCGAGCATCGCCACCTGCGCCGCGATGGCGGCGGGGTGGGAGTTGGGCACATTGATGGTGCCGGTGCCGAGCTTGATGCGTTTGGTCACCGGCGCCAGGCTCGCGAGGAAGGTCATGCAGTGGGTGACAGTCTCCGCGACGTCCGTGACATGCTCGCCGACATAGGCTTCCTCGAAACCGAGCTGGTCGGCGAGGATGATGGCCTCGCGGTCCTCGCGCAGCGATTGCGGGTAGTTTTTGCCGGGCGGGTGCAGCGGCATCATGAAGGAGGCGAGTTTCATTGCGTCTTCCTGGCGGTGTGGATTGGATGGGGCGGGGTTTATTCAGTCTGGATCTTGGCGTCGCGGATGACTCTGCCGAAACGCTCGGTTTCCGACTTGACGAATTTCAGGAAATCCTCGGGCGAGGCGCTGACGATGGCTGGGACGCCACCGTCGCTGAGGCGCTTGTTGGCGGCCGGATCCTTCATCGCCTTGACGGTGGATTCAAACAGCTTGTTGACCACCGGGCGCGGCGTGCCGGCCGGCACAAACACGCCCTGCCAGGAGCCGACCACCATGTCGAAGCCCTGTTCCTTCATGGTTGGTGCCTCGGGGTAGGCGGGGTTGCGCTCCGGGGAAATGATGCCGAGCATGCGCAGACGGCCCTGCTTGGCGAAATTGACCGTCGAGCTGAAGGTGGCGAACATGAATTGCACCTCGTTGCCGAGCAGGCCCACCGTGGCCGGGCCTGCGCCGCCTTTGTACGGCACTTCTGTCGCGGTGGTGCCGGTAAGTGCCAGGAACATCTTCGCTTCCAGAGAGTTGGCACTGCTAGGCGCCGGAGAGCCGAAGTTGAGCTTGCCCGGATTGGCCTTCAGGTGCGCGATCAGGTCTTTCACCGACTTCACCGGCACCGTGGGATGCACCACCAGACTGCCTGGCACATCGACCACCTGTGTGACCGGCACCAGATCCTTCAGCGGGCGGAACGGAGCCTTGGTGTAGTAGTTGGGGTTGATCGCGATGGAGCCGACATTGCCGAGCACAAAAGTGTAACCGTCGGGGCTCGCACGAACCGCGGCTTCGACACCGATGTTGCCGGCGGCACCGGAGCGGTTCTCAATCACCACCTGCTGGCCGAGGATTTCGACCAGCGGCGCCTGGAGGATGCGGCCGACGAAATCCGATGCGCCGCCCGGCGCGAAGGGCACGATCATCCGCACCGGCCGGTTCGGGTAATCGGTTTTTGCGGTCTTCGCCTGCGCCAGGGCGAGGGCGGGCAGCATCAGGGCCAACGATGCGGCAAGGACTACGGCAGGTTTGGCGTTCATCGGGGTTTCCTCCTCGAATGATGCAATGGATTGAGTTTAAGTATTTGATTTTATTTATAAATATTCAAAGGCTAGATTTTTTCATCGCCGGGCGCGATCGGCAGTGATACCGGGCGCTTCAGCTTTGCCGACAGGTCAATGGCCTTGGTCAGCATCAGGCGATTATGGCCTTCGGCGGCGGTGGCGTGTTGGGTCGGCACACCCAGTGACACGCGGTTGAGCCATGAGTTTGTTTCCTCGCGCATTGGCCCGCGCAGTTCCCCCAGCGCCATGTCGCCAACCGGGTAACTGGTCAGGAAATCGACGTGGCGGCGTTTGTCCGGCGCATAACCTTCGGCCTGAATCAGGTTGGTGGCGAGCACGATGTCGCGGTGGGTATCGTCGATGGTCAGCACGCCTTCGGTGCCGACCGCGCCGACTTCAAGGCTGTACACCGCGCCGGGCCAGACTTCGGGCAGCGCCCAGGAAATGACCCCGTGGTAGATCGCGCCGTCGTCGAAAGAAATGGTGTAACCGGTGCCGTCGACACCCTGCCAGGTCGGGCCCAGTGCCTTGTTCACCGAGCGCGCATAGACCTCGACCGGTTTCTTCACTTCCATCAGCCACATCACCACGTCCAGCGCGTGGGTGCCCGAGATCACCATCGGCGTCACTTCGGCGCGGTTGTCGCTGCGTTTGTAATTGTCGATCGCGACCAGGCGGTTCATGAAGGCGCGCGAAGTCACCATGGTCACTTCGCCGAGCGAACCGGTGCGCACTTTTTCCTTGGCCACCAGCCAGCGGCGGCGGAAGCGCTGGGTGTAGCCGATCACCGCGTCAACACCGTGTTTTTCGATCGCGGCGAGTGTCTGCGCCGACTCACCAAGGTCGGTGGCCAGCGGCTTCTCGATCAGCATCGGCAGCTTGCGCTCGGCGGCGAAGATCACCGGATCGACGTGCAGGTGTTCGTCTGTGCACACTGCGACCGCGTTGACTTCGGGGCGGGACAGCAGTTCCCTGTAATCAGTGGTGACAAAATCGCCGCCGCATTTTTCGCGCACGATTTCGCCGCGCTCGGGATTGAGTTCAGCGATGCCGATCCAGCCCACGGAAGGGTGGCGGGCGGCGAGTTCGGCGCGGATCAGGCCGACGCGGCCGGCACCGATGATGGCGAGGCCGATTTTTTTGGGGTCTTTTTTCATGATCGAATCCAGGTCAAAAGCAAGGTCAAAAGCAAGGTCAAAAGCAAGGTCAAAAGCTTAGCCACAGAGGACACAGAGAGCACAGAGGGTATGGCGATGAACCGTCATTCCAGCGCAAGCTGGAATCCAGTGGTTTTCGCATCCGTACTGGATTCCGGCGTTCCCCCCAGGGGGACTTCCTACGGGGCGCGCTGGAATGACGGCCAAGGAAAGGGTTTTCTCTGTGCTCTCTGTGTCCTCTGTGGCTAAAGGTTTCAGGTTTTAAGCTTTCAGCGTCCGACAGCAGCCACAGCCGGACGCGATTCGGGCAGCGGCAGCATCACCGGCTCGTTGCGTTCGGCGGAGAGGTCGGCGGCCATGTAGACCTCCATCACGTTGCGCGCTTCCTCGGCGGTGACCAGCACCGGGCGGTCGCAGCACACGGCCTCGATGAAGTGCACGGTCTCGGCGTGCATCGGGCCGGCGAAGGCGTGGTCGACACGCTCGCCGGGCATCGACGACATCGGCAGCTGGATGCCCTTGTTCACCGTGTTGAGCATCACGTCACGGTGGGTGTCGTCCACCATCAGTGCGCCGTCGGTGCCGATCATCTCGATCCAGGTGGTGCAGGCGTTGGGATAGCCGGGGGGCAGGCTCCAGCCGGCGCCGATGACGAAGGACATGCCGCTGTCCATGGTCACGGTGATCCACTGGTTGTCGGGGATGTCGGCGCCACTGTTGGCCTTCATCGCGCCGAAGTTGAGCTGCGAATAGACCCGGATCGGCTTCGCCGGGGCCAGGCACCAGAGGATGAAGTCGAGGTCGTGGGTGGCTTCCATCGCCGCCGGCGAGAGTTTGCTGCGGCCGGTGATCTTGGCGCCGAGGCTGCGCTGGATGTGGCGCGACACCAGCGCGCTCACCGGCTTGCCGATGATGCCGGTGTCGAGGCATTTCTTGACGTAGGCGTACTTCGGGTTGAAGCGCTGCGAGTAGCCGATGGTGAACTTGACGCCCTTGCGTTTGGCGATGGCGATCAGCTCGTCGGCTTCGTGCAGCTCGACGGCGATCGGTTTTTCCATGAACACGTGCAGGCCGCGCTCCAGGCAGTCACGGGCCATCGGGTAGTGCAGTTTTTCCGGAGTTGCCGAAATCATCACCGCGTCGAGATCCCTGACCTCGAGCAGCTTGTGATAGTCATCACTGGCTGATTTGACGTTGCACGACTTGGCGATTTCCTCGCGGCGCTCGGCGCGGGTCTCGACAATGTGCAGGTCCTTGACCGCCGGGTTGATGGCGCAGGTTTCGGCACGGATGCCGCCGCACCAGCCGGTGCCGATGATGCCCATGTTGATCGGTTTCACTTCGGGATTCTCCTTGGCAGGCGCCCGGCGGTGCCGGACGCGGAATTTTAGGACGCGCAATGGTAGCCAGCAGGAAAAGGTGGGACAAATACCGAAACTCAAGCCGTGACATGCCGAATTGGCATGGTTAGACTATATCGCAGCATGACTCCATTTGCCGCGTTGCAGCATTCCGGCTGCTTGTTTTTACTATGAAATCAGGCGTTTCCCCGCAGCCCTTGGTGCTGGCCGGTCTGGTAGCGCGGAAACATGCCGCTTTGTTATCTCAATCCACGATTCTCAATCCTTAATCCTGAACAGATGGATCTCAAAGGCATTCGTTATTTTGTCCAGATCGCAGAACTCGGCAGCATCACCCGCGCCGCGCAACATCTGCGCGTGGCGCAACCGGCGCTGTCGCGGCACATCCACGCATTGGAGCAGGAGCTGGGGGTGTCGCTGCTGGTGCGGCTGCCGCGCGGGGTGCGACTGACCACCGCGGGCCGGCAGTTTCTCGACCACTGCCAGCGCATCCTGCGTGAACTGAATCGCGCCCAGGACGAGTTGCGCGGCGGAGACGGCAGCGCGCAGGGGCGGGTGATCCTCGGCGTGTCGCCAACCACCGGGCCGCTGCTGCTGCCAGGCGTGGTCGAGCGCATGCGCCGGCAATGCCCGCAAATCAGCCTGAAGGTTGTGGACGGTTTCAGCAACCAGCTCTATGACTGGCTGCAGGCGGGTCGTGCCGATGTCGCGGTGCTGACTAACCCGGTGAATTCGCGCACGGTGAAGGTGACACCGCTGATTTCGGAGCCGGTGGTGGTGTTTGTGCCGGCTGATCAGCGGCCGCAGCGTTTTTTGACCGTGGCGGAACTGGCGCGCACGCCGCTGGTAAGCACCGAGGCGATCCGCATCATTGCTGACGAACAATTGCAGCGTCACAAGGCACGGGTGCTGGTCGAGGCCGAGATTGATGCCGTGGAGGCGATCCGCCGCCTGGTGCTGCGCGGCACCAGCCTGGCGCTGATGCCGGTATCAACCTTTCATGAAGATCTTGCCTCCGGAAGACTGCAGGCGCTGCCGGTTGTCGATGCAAACATCCATCGTATACTCACGCTCGGTCAACAGGCCGAACGCCGGCCTTCCGCGGCTATCGATGAGGTGGCGCAGATCGTCTCCGCTGAAGTGCGCGCGCTGGCCGAGCAGGGTGTGTTTGGCCTGCCCGGCAAGGGGGGCGCCCAGGAACAAGACCCGAATAAAAGCGCGGTTGCCAGCCCGCGCAGCAGAAAAACCCGCAAACAGGAAAGGTCTGAAGCATGAAACGCATCGACGTCCACAACCATGTGATCCCGGAAACCATCGTCAAGGCGATGCAGGCCGATCCGGTCTACAACACCAGGATCGAGGGCGAGGGTCACAACCGGGTGTTCATCCGCGGCAAGGTGCGTTTTCCCTTTGAAGCCGAGTTCTACGATGCCGATGCCAAGCTGGAGTCGATGGACCGCAAGAAAATAGACATCGCTTTCATCTCGCCCGGCCCGCAGACGTTTTTTTACAACCTTAAAGACGAACTGGCGATCAAGACCGCGCGCCTGGTCAACGACGGCATCGCGCAGATGGCTGCGGCGAAACCCGACCGCCTGCGCGGGATGGCGACGCTGCCGATGCAGCACCCGGAGGCGGCGATTGCCGAACTGGAGCGGGTGGTCAGGGAATACGGATTCAAGGGCGTAGAGCTTGGGACCGCAATCGGTGACGAGGAGCTGGCCGATCCGAAATTCCGCAAAGTGCTGAAACGCATCGAGGAACTGAAGGTGATGATCTTCGCCCACCCGAACACCCAGGGCGCGGCAGGCCGGCTCGACTGCTACTACCTGATGAATCTGATCGGCAATCCGCTGGACACCACGATCATGGTCGGCAAGTTGATGTTCAGCGGGGCGCTCGACGAGCTGAAAGACCTGAAAATCCTGCTCGCCCACGGCGGCGGCTTCCTGCCGTACCAGATCGGCCGTTTCGTGCACGGCCACAAGGTGCGCCCGGATACCGCTGAATTCACCAAATCCGATCCGCTGCAGATGCTCAGGCGTTTCTGGTTTGACGCGCTGACCCACAGCCCGCAATCCATCCGCCACCTGATCGACATCGTTGGTTCGGAGAATGTGGTGCTCGGTACCGACGCGCCCTTCGACATGGGCGAGATGGCGCCGGTGGACCGCGTTGAGCTGGTGCCGGGGCTGACGCAGCAGGAGCGCGAGAACATTTATTACAAGGCGGCCACCGCGCTGTTCAACGGCAAAATTTGATGTGATGAGTTTGGTGTAATAAGTCTGAAGTAATGAGCTGAAGCAATGAGTCTGATGAAATGAGCCACGGCGATTTCGTGGCGGGCCATCGCGGCCCGGCCTTTGTCGATG
This sequence comes from Betaproteobacteria bacterium Ga0077527, assembly GCA_001464815.1. Taxonomy (GTDB): domain Bacteria; phylum Pseudomonadota; class Gammaproteobacteria; order Burkholderiales; family SG8-41. The sequence goes on from LNDW01000007.1 coordinate 151,066, forward strand.
AAGAGGTGCTGTGCTGTGTCTTCCACGGCAACCGCATCTTTGTCGCGCGCGATGCAAACGGCCTGCCGCAATTGCCGAACCTTGAGGCGCGCCGCGGCGGCCTGTCATTAAAAGACGCGCACTACTTGGGGCGTCTCGACGGCCGGCATTGTTATGGACTGCAATTGCCGCAGGGGACGGAGCCGCCCGCCGGGCTGGAACTGCTGGGCCTTCGTGCACTGATCCTTGAAGGCAACGAAACGGCTTCGGCGCTGGCCGGGCAGGCCTTCCAGATTCTCGAATGGGCGCGCACCCACCGTCATTGCGGCGCCTGCGGCGCGCCGACGCAGGCACATGCCGCGGACCGCGCGGTGGAATGTACGGGTTGCCGCATCATCTATTACCCGCGCATCGCGCCGGTGATGATGGCGCTGGTGTACCGCCAGACCGGAAACGTCAGTGAACTGCTGCTCACGCGCAAGGCCGGTTATGCGCCGGGGCGTTACACCGTGGTCGCCGGTTTTGTCGAAGCCGGCGAATCGGTGGAGCAGTGCCTCGCGCGCGAGGTGAAGGAGGAGGTGGGTGTCGATATCCGCAACCCGCGCTACTTCGGCAGCCAGCCCTGGCCCTTCCCGAATTCGCTGGTGCTGGCCTTCAGCGCCGAATGGGCCGGCGGCGACGTGGTGCCGGACCCCGGAGAGCTGGAGGATGCGCGATGGTTCCCGGTCGACGCGCTGCCCGACCTGCCCGAACCGGTGCACATCTCGCGGCAACTGATCGATGACACGCTGGCGCGGCTGCGCAGCTGATCCTGCCTGATTCCCGCCGCGGCTGCGTGCTAGGATTAATGCAGGAGGAGGCTTCAGCCCGTGGCGTGCGGATTTGAATGCGACGCCCGCAAGACTCCATGTGTATCAATCCAGCCACCCGCAAGGCCACGTCATGCCATTTCATCGTTTCGAGGATTTCGAGAGCAATTATCTGACGCCCCACCTGTCCACCGGCAAGGCGCCGGTGATCGACGGGCAGTACATGTATTTCTGTCTGCTGCACAAGAACGCCGGTACCGGTTCCGAGCTGCATTACCATCCCAACGAGCTGCTGATTTTTCCGGTGCGCGGCAATATCAATGCCATCGTCGGCAAGGACCGCCGCGTGGTGAAGCCCGGCACCTTTGTCCACGCGCCGGCCTTTGCGCGGCATTCGATGAAGGCCACCGAGGACGGCAATCTGCAGTATCTCTATATCAAGGACAAGACCTGGACCGTGGTCGGGCTGGCCGAGGACGAGGCGGTACCCGACAAGGCGATGACGGTCGCCGAGGTCAACCAGAAGTATCAGGTGGGCGACAAAGACAAGCACCAGAAAACCCAGGGCCAGTCGCGGGCGATCATCGAGGGCCTGCCGGTGTGTTTCCACCCGATCCTCGACGACCTCGATGCGCCGCCGCGCTCGGGACGCTGCGTGAACCAGATCGAGGGTGAGCGTCTCTGTTTTGCCCTGCACGAGGTGCCGGCCGGCCATCCCGAGCCGGATGTGGTCAGTGCGCGCGAGATGTTTGTCTATGTGCTGAGCGGCAGCCTCGATGCGCAATCGGGCGACGAACACAAGCGCATCGGTCCCGGCGACATTGTTTACGTGCCGCGTGGCAGCCGCTACCGGCTGCAGGTGCGCGAGCACGCGCGTTATGCCACGGTGAGTTCGACACCGTGGCTTGAAGAGCGCCTCGACAACATGAGCCCCGAAGAGGCGGAGCAGGCGCGTATCCACATGAAGCCGAACTAGTGCAAGTATGAATAGAGGGCGCGTGGCGAAATCAGCCGCAAATAAAAACCGAGAAAAACGGGGCAGGGAGCCAATCATCAAAGCACAACCCAGCAAAAAATCGGCGGTCGGCAGCATCGGCCTCGGCATCATGGGTGGCGCCTTTGCGCGCCACCTGCTGTCCGAGGGTTTTGCGGTGCAGGGTTATGACATCGACCCGGCACGGCGCGCCGCCCTGAAAAAACTCGGCGGCAGTCCGGCGGCGAATGCGGCGGCAGTAACCCGGAGCTGTCCCATTGTGGTGACGTCACTGCCCAGCCTGAAGGCGGTGGATGCGGCGTTTTTTGGTGCCGGCGGCATCCTCACCACGGCCAAGCGTGGCACGGTGGTCATCGAAACCAGCACGCTGCCGCTGGCCAAGAAAGCGGAAATCCGCAGCCGCTGCGCGGCCAAAGGCATCATCGTGCTCGACTGTCCGGTCAGCGGCACCGGTGCCCAGGCCGCCAACCGCGACATCGCCATTTACGCCAGCGGCGAGCGCAAGGCCTACGACCGGGCGGAAGCGGTGCTGAAGGGTTTTTCACGCAGCGTTTATTTCTGCGGTGAATATGGCAACGGCTCCAAGCTCAAATATGTGGCCAACCTGCTGGTGACCATCCACAACCTGTCCACCGCCGAGGCGATGGTTCTGGGTCTGAAATCTGGACTCGACCTCGAGCTGGTCTACAAGGTGATCAAGGATGGTGCAGGCAATTCGCGCATGTTCGAGGTGCGCGGGCCGCTGATGATCAAGGGCGACTACAGCCAGGCAACGATGAAAGTGGACGTTTACAAGAAAGATATTGATATCATTGAACAGTTCGCGGCGGACCTGCATTGTCCGGTGCCGCTGTTCGAAGCTTCAAAACCGTTTTACGCCGCGGCCCATGCGCAGGGCCGCGCGCTGGAGGATACGGCGGCGGTCTGTGCGGTACTCGAGCAGATGGCCGGTATTGATCGTAGCAAGCAGGCAAAAAAGCGGCGCAAGTAAATCAACTTAAACCGAAAGAGAAAGACCCGATGAAACCGACCATGTCACCGCAGGCCCAGGCCGCACAGACCATCTCCCGCAACATGAAGCTGATTTCCCAGAACGAACTCACCGGCTTCGGCGGTGTGGGCGAGGGCATCAACATGCAGGTGACCAAGGATGGCCGCCGCATCCTGTGGCTGGCGCATGAGTCCGCGCCGAAAAATTTCACCGGCGTTGACGTCACCGACGTGCGCAACCCGAAGGTGATTGTGCAGACCGATCTGCCGCACGAGCGCGTGCGTTCGAACTCGCTGGACGTGGTCGGCGACCTGATGGCGGTGGCCTACCAGACCAAAAAGGTCGGTGACAAGCCGGCGGGCATGGATCTCTTTGACATCAGCACCCCGGAGAAGCCGCGGCTGATTTCGCACTTTGATGCCTCGGGCCCGCATTCGCGCGGCGCGCACTGCGTGTGGTTTGTCGATGGCGAATACGTGCACCTGACCTCGGGCTCCGATGATTTCGAGCCGACGCACCCGAACGACTTCCAGTTCTACCGCATCATCGACGTGCGCAACCCGTCGAAGCCGGTCGAAGTGGGCCGCTGGCACTACCCCGGCACGCACAAGGGTGACAAGGAAGCGCCGCCCCCGCGTCATCCCAAGTTCGACGGCGGCTATCGTCCGCACAACATCAACGTTTATCCCGAGCGTCCGGATCGCGCCTACGTGGCCTACCTCGACGGCGGTGCGGTGATTCTCGACATCTCGGACAAGAGCAAGCCGAAGATGATCAGCAACTGGCGCTACTCGCCGCCGTTCAACGGCTTCTGCCACACCGTGATGCCGCTGTTCGGCCGCGATCTGATGATCGTCACCGACGAGTGCACCAAGGACGACGGCATCGACTGGCCGAAACTCGGCTTCGTGGTCAACTCCAGTGTCGAAACCAACCTGGTGCCGGTGTCCACGCTGCCGTTGCCGCCGGTGGAGAACTTCGCCCAGCGCGGCGGCCGTTACGGCGCGCACAACCTGCACGAGAACCTGCCGGGTCCGGCGTCGTTCCGCTCCAACACCCTGGTGTTCGGCACCTTCTTCAACGGCGGCGTGCGCGTGTTCGACACCTCGAACGCGTACCAGCCCCAGGAAGTCGCCTACTTCGTGCCGGGCAAGCCGGCGATGTCGCCGAAGAGTGCCGTGCAGATCAACGACGTGTGGGTCGACGAGAACGGGCTGGTCTATGCCGTCGATCGTTTTGGCGGCGGTCTTTACGTCATTGAAACAACGGCCTGATTTTGAACGGAGTCTTTCTGTAATGCTGGATGCACTATCCGGGAAGTTCCCGGTCAGCGTCATCACCGGCTTCCTCGGAAGCGGCAAGACGACGCTGATCAACAAGCTGTTGAAGAGCCCGGACATGAACCGGGTCGCTGTCATCGTCAACGAGTTTGGCGAGCAGGCTGTCGACAACGACCTGGTTGAAGTTTCGTCCGAGCAGATGATGCTGCTCAACAACGGCTGTCTGTGCTGCGTGCTGCGCGGCGACCTGCAGGAAACCCTGCGTGACCTGTATGTGAAGCGCCGCAACGGCGACATCATCGACTTCACCCGCGTCATCATCGAAACCACCGGCCTTGCCGATCCGGCACCGGTGATGCAGACGCTGATGACCGACGAGCTGCTGCAGGAGAACTACCGCCTCGACTGCGTGGTGACACTGGCCGATGCCGTCAACGGCGTCGAACAGCTCGACACGATGGAAGAGCCGGTGAAGCAGGCGGCACTCGCCGACCGCATCGTCATCACCAAGTCGGATCTGGCTGACGAGGCGACCACGGCGAAACTGGAAGCACGGCTGCGTGCACTCAATCCGCAGGCACCGATCAAGCGCGCGGTCAACGGCGAAATCGACCTCGCTTTCCTGATCGACGTCGGCCTGCGCAACATGAAGGGCAAACTCGAAGACATCGAACGCTGGATGGGCGAGCCGGATGAACACGGCCATCGCCACAGCCACGATTCCAAGGTGAAGTCCTTCACGCTGCGTTACACCGAGCCGCTTTCCTGGAAGCTGTTTTCACAAACGATGGAAGTGCTGTCAGCGCTGCGCGGCTCGGACATGCTGCGTGTGAAAGGTTTGGTCAACGTCGAAGGCCACAAGGGGCCGATGGTGGTGCAGGGCGTACAACACCTGTTCCATCCGCCGGTCGAGCTGCAGGCCTGGCCCAGCGCCGATCACTCCACGCGTATCGTGTTCATCACCCGCGGCATTCCCAAGGAAACCGTGGCCAACCTGTTCTCGGCGATTGGGGCGGTGACGGCGGTGGCTTGAGGTTGGATCTTTTGTGAATGTTGTAGTGGCACGAAAGCCGCCGTTGAGGCGGCTTTTTTGTTGTTTGCTCAGAGGCGATGATTTAAAAATATCAATAAAAACAATTAGTTAAGCGTATTTTGTATCCGTCATTTTTCATATTTGACGGATACGGAAGCCCCCGCTAGTATCCGTCAAAAGTGAAATTTAGCGGATACATGATCAGTGGTGCTTCAATGTCAAAACCTCTTTTTACTGCACACAAAGCAGCGTTGACCACGCTGTATTCCGATCTCGACCAGTCTGCAGCTGGACTGGGCGAACTGTCGGTCGGCACGGCGGGTTCCGTACTCGAACGGACAAACGCCACCGGCACGCGCTTTTACGCCCATCAGTACTACGACGCGGAAGGTAAAAAGCGTGAACGCTACATTGCCGGGCCGATAGGTGACCGGTCGGCTGATCAACGCGCTGCCGAAGTGCGCGACAGGGTGGCTGCCAGCAAGGATCTGGTGAAATCAGCGCGCCTGCTGGCGCGTGAAGGGTATTACCTGGCCGATTCCAGAACCTACGCCACACTGGCCGCGCTGCATAACCACGGATTGTTTGCGGCCGGCGCGGTGTTGCTCGGCTCACATGCCTACGGCGTGCTGCTGAATCATCTGGGCGTGCGTGCTGCAGTCTATGAAACCCGGGATGTGGATATCGGCCGCAACGATCCGCTGGTTCTGCAGTCAGAACTGAAGGAAGGCATTCTCGGTGCGCTGACCACATCGGATGTGCGTTTGGTCGAGGCACCCAGGCTCAACGTGCGCGAGCCTTCGACCTCGTTCATGAAACCCGGTGCACCACCGTTTCAGGTGGATTTGCTGACCCCGGTGCGCAAAAGCCAGAAACCTTTTCTGCCAGTCAGTATTCCTGAACTGAAGGCTCATGCCACCGGCTTGCCCTATCTGGATTACCTGCTGGCCGAAACCCAGTTCGCCACTGTGATTGCCCGTGAAGGTGTCTGCCGCGTCAGGGTGCCTGTGCCTGAGCGCATGGCCTGGCACAAGCTGCTGGTTTCTGCATTGCGCGCGACGCAATCTCCCAAGTCACGCAAGGATTTTGAGCAGGGCTGTGTATTGCTGGCAGTTGTTGCTGAGCTGGATGGTGAGGCTTTGCTGGATGCGGCAAGGAAGCTGCCGGCTACTGCGAGATCGAAGATTTTCAAGCGGACTGCGCAAATTGAAGGATCACTCGAAGCCCACCCGCGGGCGCTGGAGGTTTTTGGGCGAGTGACCCGGGGCAACGGATCCTGACGCTTTGTGTTGTGCATGTTCAAGGTAATGCTTGGTTGCAAGACTTGACCCCAAGATTATGTGCGCCAGTTTTGAAATTTTGTGGATACAAACATTTGTAATGCAGGTGGTTCTGCAGAACAGGGTCCGTATGATTTCAAGACTTGTCTCCGAGAGGCGAAAAATAAAAATTGATGTAGGGTTATTCAAGCGAACGGAGTCACGTCTCGGCTGGGTGGGTGGGGGCTCGCACAATCAATGTCGCGCCAATACTAACCAATCACCATTGTGGCAGTAGAAGATTTCCGAAACGCCGTCGTACTCGCTAACAATGGAGAGCTTAGTTAAGCTGGCTTTTGGTCCTCGTCGCACGGGATCTTTTAAATAGACAAAAGAGCTTAATGCGGTTTCTTTGATCAGCTTGAGAGATAATCCACCGGGGTAGTTTTTTGTTTTAATTTCTTGCTCGCACCGAGAAAATGAGCCATTTTTTGATTGACCCTCGATCATCAAAGAATACTCTATAGATGTATTGATCTTTCGCTCGCACCAGAAGACCAAAGCACCCTCCTTTTCATTTTGAAGATAAGAATATGGGGGGGCTACAATCCCCGGCCGTTTATAGAAATTGGCAATCTGATTACAGTTCTTCGCTTTTGCTTTTTCAACGATATCTTGAGGCATCACATAATTGTCGTTAGCCATGCATGGGATGGCTAACGTTAACCCGAAGACGATCCCGATAATACATCTGGATTTCTCAAATCGGATTTTCATGGATTTACCGATGGAAAGTTATTAAAGCGTGGAGTAGGCGGAAGATTGATGTGCGTGTGACCATCAGGATATTGTCTTGTCGCAGTCGGGCTGAAATCCGTATTGCGAAGCGCCTTGTTAAACAGTTCGGCTCCAATCGGTGGTATGCACATCGTGCAACGACCGCCAGTTACATTAATTATTTTCAGATCAACTGAGCGAGCTCCTCTTTCAACTAGGTGAGGGCTTTTGGGGTCTGAATTTGGAATAACCTGATTATTTGTGAGTGAGCGATGGCGTCCAGATTGATCACGATAACGGTCTCCGCCAGTAACTTTCAGGATAAAACATTCGTCAGGTATTCCTTGGTCTATAAGCGCCTGATTTAATGCCGCGAGATTACTTACTACGAAAGAGTTGTTAAGGACATAACCACTCAAGTCAACTCGTAGTCCAAAAGGGTCACGCAGTGACAGGGGATTATTTAATACATAGGAGTAAGTATTGATGCCCCCCATCAACCCAATCGGATCACTCTGCACATACCGACCGGTTGCCGGATCATAGTCCCTGAAGTAGTTGTAATGCGTGTTGAGCTCCGCGTCGAAGTATTGCCCCGGCAACCGCAGGTTGCAGGTGAATTGCCCAGCCCCTGCCGGGTTCTCATTCGGCGCATTGTTCCCATACGGATCATCGTTATCCCAACGCCAGACAGGCTGGCCGGTGTCACTGGTAATCAGTCTCGGTGTGTTCAGGTGATCCGTGTGCACGAAGTACATCTTCGGCACCGTGGTCAGCGCAATCAGCTGGATCGCATCCGCAATCACAAACCCGTTGGCGTTGTCGGTCAGGGTGATCGTGCTGGTGTTGTTCAGATTGAAGGTGCCCAGCAGATTGAAGGTGCCGCCGTTGGCCTGCTGGTTCACCGGCACCTGCGTCAGCCCCTGGGCATGGCTCACGGTATAGCCGGCATTGGTCGCCCGGTTCGGGTTGGCCGTCCACTTGGCATAGACCTCGTATTGGCCGGCCGGCACGGCGGGTGCCCAGGTGGCGGTGTTGAACTCAGGAGCGGTGGCGTCGAGGATGCGGATGGCATCCGCGATCACGAAGCCGTTGGCTTGATCCGTCAGGCTCACCTTGTGCCCCTGGCCGGGGACGAGGTTGAAGGTGCCCAGGAGCACCCACGATCCGTTGTTCTGTTCCTGATTCACTGTGACGAGGGTGTCACCCCCGGCATGGGTCACCGTGTATTTGGCATCGGTCGCCCGGTTCGGGTG
>LNDW01000008.1 GCA_001464815.1 Betaproteobacteria bacterium Ga0077527
CGTGCGCTGGCCGGCACCGGGATCGGCGTGATCGAGGTCAACCGCAAGAGCGACAAATCCACCTACATCCTCGATGCGCTGGAGGCCCCGCTGTCCGGGCGCTTCCTGTGGGCGCATGCACGGCTCTGGGACACCGATCTGCCGGAGCAGATGCGCGACTGGATTCCCGGCGTCGAGAATCAGGCCGACGACTACATCGATTCCGGCGCGGGCGCGATCAAGCAAACCCCGATCCGCATCGGCAAGGTCGTGGGCAACGTGAAGACCATCCAGCGGCAGCGGTGGCGCCCCGGCTCGGGCGTCCACGAGGTCGTGGTGGAAATGCGATAACCGGAGAACATCATGCCCGTCGGACTCTACACCGGACCCAACACCCACACCGGGAACGGCGTCACCACCGTTTTCGCCTACGACTTCAAGATTCTGCAATCGGCGGATCTGAAGGTCACGGTTGACGGCGTGGTCACGACCACGGGCTTTACGGTGTCCGGCGTCGGCGCATCTGCTGGCGGCAGCATCACCTTCTCGACCGCCCCGGCCAATGGCGCAGCCATCGTCCTGAGCCGCAGCCGAGCCTACAGCCGGACAACCGACTACCAGCGCAACGGCAGCTTCGATGAAGAGACGGTAGATGCCGACTTCGACGCGGTGGTTATGCTGATCCAGCAGCTCGATGCGGCGCAGAAGCGGGCGATCAAAGCCCCGGAATCGGTGAGCGCCGACCAGGTGATCAGTGCGGCGGACTGGGCGGCGCGGGCATCCAAGTTTTTCGGTTTTAATTCGGGAGGTGCGCTGGCGCTGTTTGCCATTGCGGACGTGGCGCCGAGTGCTGTGTCTGCATTTATCGCCACCCTGATCGATGATCCTGACGCGGCCACAGCCAGGAACACCTTGGGCGCGGTCGGCCTGACGGGCGCCGAAACCATCGCCGGGGTCAAAACTTTCAGCAGCAAGCCCGTGCTGCCGGCGACAGTGCCGGTCACAAACGAGGCGGTATCACGGGCGAACGGCGACAGCCTCTACGGGCCTTCCTACGGACTGACGCTCTCGAACAACGTCAGCGATCCCACGAACGATATCGACATTGCGGCCGGCGCGAAATGGGATTCCACGCGGGCTGTGCGGATGGTGCTGGCGTCGGCGCTGACCAAGCGACTTGATGCGGCATGGGCAGTCGGCACCGGCAACGGCGGCCTAGACACGGGTTCCATTGCTAACACCACCTATCACGTTTTCCTCATCATGCGCAGCGATACTGGCGTAGTTGATGTTCTTTTCTCGACTTCGCCCACGTCGCCGACGATGCCGGCCAATTACGACTACAAGCGACGCATAGGATCGTTTGTCCGAATTTCCAATGCAATTCGTAAATTCGTTCAAAACGGATCGCGGTTCATGTACACCGTCACAGGCATTCTGGATGTGAATGCGACAAACCCCGGCGCGTCCGCGGTGACCAGGACCTTGAGTGTCCCGACCGGCATTGCAGTTGAGGCCGTCGTTTCCATCACTCTTGATGCCATAACGAGTCAAAGCATGGATGTTTTGCTGACCTCATTGGATCAGGATGATGTGGCCTGCGATGCGACCAATCGCACGGCCGGAATATTTAATACGAATGGCGATGATTCCCAACTGACGGTTGTCGCGCAAGTCAAAACCAACACCAGTGCCCAGGTTCGCTCCCGTTGTGGATCTGGGAGCACTTCGGATGTGCTTCGAATTTCGACTCTTGGGTTTATTGATTTTTCATTGACGGAGGATTGACCATGATCGCATTTGGCGCAAGCAAGAGTTTTGTTCCCCAGACCAACTGGGCTCCGAACGTCTACAACCTGGTGACGTGGCCCAAGATCACCTTCAACGCCGGAAACCGCTTTGACGGCCGGTGGTTTGTGCCGGTGCAGCCCGGCGAACCCGATGCGCTGGTGCATTTCGGAGGGCAAATCTGGCTGCAAGCGAATGCGCCGGTTCAGGGTGGAAACTACGTCGCCAAGCTGTTCAAAAACGGCGCCGGATTCCGAGCCCCCATCTTCTGCGTCGGCTCGTTCCCGAATACCGGCGTCATCACGCTCAACACGCACGACATCGCGAAGGCGGGCGATTCATACGAATGGTTGTTTTACACGACATTCGCCAACACGGTGATCGATGGCGATGACGCCCATACCTATTTCAGCGGCGCGGTGATCGGATGACGGCGAGTTCGGCATCGTCATGGGGCTTGTCGCCCAGCGCGGCCAGTAGTCGATCGGCTTCGGAGAGAGACTGAATATGGTCAAACACCACATTATCGCGGCTGTCAATGATGCAAGTCGGCCCAAAACCTTCTGTGATTTTGTACGGGGGTATTCGCATGGCCTAAATTTTACTGCATCCGGCCGGCTGGCACACAACACTGCGCCGCAGGACTTCGGAGGGGTCTCATAACATGCCAGCCCCCCACGACGAAAATTCTTTTCTGAGCCAAGTCCTGAGCTGGATAGCCGGGGGCATTGCGGCCATCGGCATATGGCTCTGGACTTCCACCATGAGCCGCATCAGCAAGCTCGAAGAGGGGAAGGTCAATCAGAAAACCTTTGACGAATATGTGGAGCGTGCGGACAGGGACCGCGGGGAGCGCCGCGAGACCGAAATCAATTTATTCGAGAAGGTCGACGACCTGCGCACCCACTTCGACCAGAAAATCGACAAGCTGGCCGACCTGATCCGCAACCAAAAATGAACCTGTCACCGCACTTCACGCTGGCCGAGTACACCATCAGCGAAACCGCTGCGCGCCGCGGCATCGACAACACCCCGCGCGAGGCCTTCGTGCTGGAAAACTTGAAGCGCATGGCCGGCGTCATGGAGGAGATACGGGCACTGCTCGGCTGCGCGATCATCGTGTCGAGCGGTTACCGCTGCCTCGACCTCAACACGCTATTGGGCAGCAAGGGCACCAGCGCGCACGTGGTAGGCCTCGCCACCGACTTCATCGCCCCAGGCTTCGGCCAGCCGTACGACGTGTGCAGGGCCATCGTGCCGCATGTGCAGCGCCTTGGCATTGACCAGCTTATTTACGAGCACACATGGATACACGTCGGGCTGCGGGCAGGGGAGCCGCGGCACCAGGTGATGACCTTGGCACCCGGCAATAGCTACGTGGTCGGGATCGTCACCAAAGGCAGCATCGCCGCATAGGAGAACATCATGGAATGGCTCAAAACTCTCGCACCGACCATCGCAACCGTTCTCGGCGGGCCTCTGGCCGGCATGGCTGTTCAGGCTATCGGCTCGGCAATGGGCATGTCCGACGCCACCGGGGAGAGGATCAACGAAGTCCTGACCTCCGGGCAAATGACCGGGGAACAGGTTGCCGCGCTCAAAAAGGCGGAATTGGAACTGAAGGCGAAACTCGCGGAATTGCAGATCAAGCCCGAGGAAATCGCCGCGGCAGACCGGGCCAGCGCCCGCGACATGCAGGCCAAGACCGGCAGCAAGATCCCGGGCTTTCTTGGGATCCTGATCACTTTCGGGTTCTTTGGCATCCTGATCGGGATGATGACCGGCGACCTGAAATCCACCGGGAACACCGACGCCTTGCTGATCATGCTCGGGGCTTTGGGTGCAGCCTGGGGCGCTGTGGTCAACTTTTATTACGGGTCCAGCGCGGGGAGTGCATCCAAGAACGAACTGCTGGCCAAAAAGGGCTGATTGTCCAGTAGATGTCCAGTAGACATTCTCTGAAAATAACGTATCTCATTGATACGTATATATAAAATGATGGTGGAGGCGGCGGGAATCGAACCCGCGTCCGCAAGCCCTCCACAGTCAGGACTACATGCTTAGCCTGGTTATTTGGGTTTCGCCTCGCATCCGCCAACCGGCAGGCTGGTGTCTGGCTAGTCGCTTCGACGGATCCGCAGGGTTAAGCGACCAAACCCTGCAGAGAGGCTGATGTGAATGACGTTGCACCCCTTTCGGGGCCTGACCCATCAGCAGATCAGTGCAACGTCTAGCCGGTGTTAGGCGGCTAGAGAATAACGCTCGTCGTTGGCGTGTATAGAATTTCCAGCGGATTTACAAGGTGACTGGACCTTGGCATGCCCTGTGCTGCTTTGTAACCCACGTCGAAACCAGGTCGCCCCCGATTTCATTGATACAGCTGGGACATTATCTCACGGTGGAGGTTCCCTGCCGCTGCAGGGCTTAAAGGCGGCGATTCTGCTGTTTGCGGTTGGCGAGTGTGCCGGGGCGCTGCGGCGCGGGGGTGTTGGCGAGCACCGGACGGGTGTCGCGTTGGGTGCGCAGCATGTCGGCGACGTCCTGGTGCAGGCTGGACGGCAGGTCCAGGCTGGCCAGCCGGCTCATCCGCGAGCGGTAGTCCGGCAGGCTGTGCAGGCCGAGCATGTAGGTGAGCAGGTCATCGGTGGTTGGCGTTTCACCGGGGTTGCGCAGGAAATCCCGGGGGAAGTTGGCGGCGACCAGGTTCGTCGAGGGAAACAGCACGCGGATCACAAAATCACCGCAGCTCAGGCAGAAGGGCTCGTTGGGTTCACGGAACACGCAGTACGGTACTTCGTTGTCGATCCAGATCGCGACTCGGCGGCCGAGGTCCTGGCGCAGTATCTGCATGTCCCTGACGGCGCGGAAAGGGCGCACGCCGTGAAGATGTTCGACGCGGTAGATCCTGCCACCGGCTTCGATCACGCCGTTCTTGATGAAGGGGCTGACCATCACGCCGGCGCCAGGAAAGGACCAGGCGATACGCTGGTCTTCCATTTCGATGCCGACCTGGTCTTCAAGGGTGCCGTCTGGATGGGCGATCACGAAGTAGTGCACATAACCGGTCTGGCCGCGGCCTACATTGGTGACAGCCTGCGGGCCTGTTGCGCGGTCTGCAGCTGCGGAAAGGCGTGAGCCTGGCTTGTGCGGCGAGGCAGTGGCGACAGGCAGTGTGGCCGCGAGCAGCGCGGCACCCCACATAATCAGTCGGAGCAAGGAAGACATGGCGCGGGATATTCCGTCATGTACGAGGCTCACGCTATTATCATGTGACAATATGTCACCTATAAGAGACATTAATTATTATTATTTTCAATGATTTACGATATGAGCTCGAAAATCTCACCGGGATGTTCGGCAATGTGATCAGCCTGCCAGTCATCAGGCCGGCTGCCATTGAGATAGCCGTAGCGCACGGCAATGGTGGTCATTCCGGCGGCACGGCCGGCACGGATGTCGCGCTCATCGTCGCCGACATAGACGCATTGTGCCGCCGGCGTGGCGATGATTTCGGCGGCGGCTAGTAATGGCCCCGGGTGCGGTTTCATGTGCGGCGTGCTGTCGCCGCCGATGAGGCAGGCCGAACGCTGGGCATATCCCAGTTGCTCAAGCAGTGGTTTGGCGAAGCGTTCGGCCTTGTTGGTGACAATGCCCCAACGCAGCCCCGCCTGTTCCAGGCGATCCACCAGTTCGGCGGTGCCCGGAAACAACATGCTGTGTACGCAGAGATTGCGCTGGTAGATGTCAAGAAACTCATCACGCATCGCGGCGTAGTCGGCATGCTCGGGGCCGATGCCGAAACCGACGCCGAGCAGGCCGCGGGCGCCGAGTGAGGTTACGCGCCGGGTTTCACCGAGGGCGACAGGTGCCAGGCCGCGATCAGTACGCATGCGGTTGACCGCGGCGCCGAGGTCGGGGGCGGTGTCGGCGAAGGTGCCGTCAAGATCAAACAGGACGGCGCGGATCATGATGCAGCGGGCTTGTGCGCGGCGAGTATGTAGTTGACGTCGGTGTCGGTGCCGAGGGCGTAGATACGGGTCAGCGGGTTGTAGGTCATGCCGATCAGATTGATGGTGTCGAGGCCGGCGTTGCGGCACTGTGCCGACAGTTCCGACGGTTTGATGAAGCGGGCATAGTCATGGGTGCCGCGCGGCAGCAGGTTCAGGATGTATTCCGCGCCGATGATCGCGAACAGATAGGACTTCGGGTTACGGTTCAGCGTTGCAAAAAAGGCGTGGCCGCCGGGTTTGAGCAGTGCGGCGCAGGCGCTGACCACCGAGGCCGGGTCTGGCACATGTTCGAGCATTTCCATGCAGGTCACGACGTCATAGGCTGCTGGTGATTCTGCTGCCAATGTTTCCACGGCAGTACGCCGGTAATCGACCTGCAGTCCGCTTTCCAGCAGATGCAACTGGGCAACTTTCAGCGGTTTTTCAGCAAGATCAATGCCGGTGACCCGGGCGCCGCGCGCGGCCATGGCCTCGGCGAGAATGCCGCCGCCGCAGCCGACATCCAGCACTGCCTTGCCATTGAGTGCTGCGATGTGGTCGATATGGTCGAGGCGCAGCGGATTGATTTCGTGCAGTGGCCGGAATTCGCCGTTGCGGTCCCACCAGCGGTGGGCGAGTTCGCTGAACTTGTCCAGTTCGGCGGGATCGACGTTGGTGTTCATGTTCTATGCCTTGCCTATGCGGTGACGCCAGTTTTCGGAGCGATGCAGCAGTGCCTCGCGGTCGAGGCCGGTGAGCTGGCCGGAAGCCACACGTCGCTCGCCGTGCACCCAGACGTCGCTGACGTGTTCGCGTCCGGCTGCATAGACCAGGTGCGACAGCGGGTCGTAGCAGGGAGACAGTTCCAGGGCGCCGAGGTTCACCGCGGTGAGGTCGGCGAGTTTGCCGGGGACGATGGAGCCGATCTGATCCTGCAGTCCCAGCGCCCTGGCGCCACCCAGGGTCGCGGCTTCGAGCGCACGCGCCGCAGGCATCACCTGCGCGGAGGCGCTGGCGCCCTTGGCCAGTAATGCGGTCAGGCGCATTTCCGAAAACAGGTCGAGGCGGTTGTTGCTGGCTGCGCCGTCGGTGCCGATGCCGATGTTGACCCCGGCGGCAAGCAGTTCGGCCACGGGGGCGATGCCGCTGGCCAGTTTCAGGTTGGAGGACGGGCAGTGGGCCACCGAGCAGCCGTGGCGTGCCAGCAGGGCGATTTCTTCGTTGTCGAGATGAACAGCATGTACCGCGATCAATGACGGCCCAAGCAGGCCCAGGCGTTCCAGTCTTGCCAGCGGCCGCATGCCGTGGATTTTCAGGCTTTCGCTGACTTCACCCGCGGTTTCATGGATGTGGATGTGCACCGGCAGGTCGAGTTCACCGGCGTAGGTTGCGATCCGTGCAAAGGTGTCGTCGGAGACAGTGAATGGCGCATGTGGCGCGAGGCAAAAGGAAAGCAGGGGTTCGCCACGCAGCCGGTCATGCAGCGTGATGCCCTTGTCCAGGTAATCCTGGGCATCGTTTGCGTAGGCCGAGCGAAACTCGATGGCGATGATGCCGATGGCAGCACGCATGCCGGCGCGCAGGGCAGCCCGGGCTGCGGCTTCGGGAAAAAAATACATGTCATTGAAGCAGGTGACGCCACCGCGCAGCATTTCGGCGCAGGCGAGCAGGGTGCCGTCATGCACGAATTCGTCGGAAACCACGCGCCCCTCGGCCGGCCAGATGTGGTTTTGCAGCCAGTCCATCAGCGGCAGATCGTCGGCGATGCCGCGCATCAGGCTCATCGCGGCATGGGTGTGCAGATTGATCAGACCGGGGATCAGTGCATGGGAGGGCAGTGCGACACGGGTGGCATCCGGGTAACGCGCCCAGGCTTCGGCCTGCGGTAATACCGCGGCGATATGTTCATTGTTGAGGACAACGGCATGGTCGGACAGCACGGTGCAGGCCGGTTCCACCGGGATGATCCACTGCGGCTCGATGATCGTGACTGAAGGCATGGCTCGGGTTCTTTGCGGCGATTCACTTAAAAAAAAAAGCCCTGCCGAAGCAGGGCTTTTCGAACTTCTGACTCGCCGATTAGGGCTTGGCGGCCGGTTTTGCTTCCGGCTTCGCTTCCGGTTTGGCTTCGGGTTTCGGAGCCGGTTTCGGAGTCGGGTCAGCTTGACCAACGATCTCGACGGTCACGCGACGGTTCGGCGACAGGCACTCGATGAGCTGTTTGCGCTTCATCTTGTTGTCGCAGAACTTGGTCACGGGGATCGGCTGTTTCGGGCCCTTGCCTTCCCAGAAAATCAGTTTCTGGTCGAAGCCCTTGGAGACGATGTAGTCCTTGACCGTGATCGCGCGGTTTTCCGACAGCTTCATGTTGTGCTTGATGCCGCCGATGCGATCGGTGTGGCCGGTGACGATGATTGCGCCGAAGCGGACTGCGCTGCGCTGCTTGTTGGCCTTGCCGAGGGTACCGAGGAAATCGTCGAGGTCTTTCTTATTGTCGGCGGTCATCTCGGCCTTGTTGAACTCCATGCCCTGCAGCTCGATCTTCTCTTCGATGTTCAGGGGCTGGGGTTTCTTCGGTTTGGCTTCCGGTTTGGCTTCCGGTTTGGCTTCCGGCTTGGCCGCGGGCTTGACCGGCGCTGCAGTGGGTTTCGGTTTCGGCACCAGATCCGGATCGCACTCGGCGATCGCGAGGGCTGGAGTCCATTGGCTGGTGCGCACACAAACGCCGGCACCCGGAGCGCGCACGACGGTGCCATCCGTGCTCGTCAGGTAGCCGTCCTTGGCCTGCGCGAACGCCAGGGCGGGTATGAACGCCGCGGCGACGACCGTGATGCTAAGAGCTGAACGCATGTTTTTGATCCTCCTGTTTTGCGAAAAATAAGGGATGTGTGCCGGACAGCCCGGTAAACCTGAAATCTCCCCGAAGGCCACTAGATACCACATCCCTGATACCTCAGTAAACCTTGCGCGCCATACTAACATGATTTCTCAAAAAAAAGCACCTTCGGTGTTGCTCAAAAGACGCAGTTTGCACGCCCTTGGTTTCACCTTGTGGAACAGTTCCGGGGGCATTATTTCTGCTCAACTTGCGCTGATGCACAGCCCAATTTGGCCATGGTTGCCGCGGTTTCTCAAAACCGGCCACCTCATAATCGAGCATGACCAGGCAGTGTTGAAGCTTGAAGCGCCGAACTTTGGCAAGCCTCGACATCGATGGCGGATGCCAGTGGGCGATGTTTTCCCGAATACAGAGGCGCCTGGCGGCCTGAATTCCGTGCGGCGATGCCGTGCATGCAAGCGGGGCTGAAAGCACGG
The DNA here is from genome assembly GCA_001464815.1 of Betaproteobacteria bacterium Ga0077527. Taxonomy (GTDB): domain Bacteria; phylum Pseudomonadota; class Gammaproteobacteria; order Burkholderiales; family SG8-41. The sequence goes on from LNDW01000008.1 coordinate 9,072, forward strand.
GTCGGTCAGGGGCGCATGCTAGAATTCCACGTTTAGCAAACAATATAAAACCGTGCCGGCACGCCGTGCGTGAACAGGCACACAGACTCTCCGGAATCCATGGATCAATTCGCCAAAGAAACCCTGCCGATCAGCCTCGAAGAGGAGATGCGGCGTTCCTATCTCGACTATGCAATGAGCGTGATTGTCGGGCGCGCGCTGCCTGATGTCCGTGACGGCCTGAAGCCGGTTCACCGCCGGATCCTTTTCGCGATGCACGAGTCAAATACGGTATGGAACCGACCCTATGTGAAATGCGCGCGCGTGGTCGGTGATGTGCTCGGCAAATACCATCCGCACGGCGACAGCGCCACGTATGAGGCGCTGGTGCGCATGGCGCAGAACTTCTCGATGCGCTACATGCTGATCGACGGCCAGGGCAACTTCGGCTCGGTCGATGGTGATTCCGCGGCGGCCTATCGTTATACCGAGTGCCGGATGGAAAAGATCACATCCGACATGCTCGCCGACATCGACATGGAAACCGTCGATTTTGTCGACAACTACGATGGCAAGGAAAAAGAGCCGGTCACGCTGCCGACCAAGGTGCCGAACCTGCTGGTCAACGGTTCTTCTGGCATCGCGGTGGGTATGGCCACCAACATTCCGCCGCACAACCTCGGCGAAGTCGTCGATGCCTGCCAGGCCTTGCTGAAGAATCCTGAAATCAGCATTGATGAGCTGATCGAGATCGTGCCGGCGCCGGATTTCCCGACTGCGGGCATCATTTACGGCGTGTCGGGCGTACGCGACGGTTATCGCACCGGCCGCGGCCGCGTGATCATGCGTGCGCGCACCCATTTCGAGGAGGCGGAAAAGGGCGGGCGCGTCTCCATCGTCATCGATGAGTTGCCGTACCAGGTCAACAAGGCCAATCTGCTGATGAAAATCGGCGAGCTGGTGCGCGAGAAAAAACTCGAAGGCATTTCCGACATCCGCGACGAGTCCGACAAGTCGGGCATGCGCGCAGTGATCGAACTGAAGCGCGGCGAGGTGCCGGAAATTGTCCTGAACAATCTGTGGAAAGACACGCAGATGCAGGACAGCTTCGGCATGAACATGGTGGCATTGGTCGATGGCCAGCCGCGCCTGCTCAATCTGAAGCAGTTCCTCGAAGCTTTCCTGCGCCATCGCCGCGAAGTGGTCACGCGTCGCACGGTGTTCGAATTGCGCAAGGCGCGGGAGCGTGGGCATCTGCTGGAGGGCCTGGCTGTAGCGCTCTCGAACGTCGATGAAGTGATTGCGCTGATCAAGGCGGCGCCGACCCCGGCGGACGCCAAGCGTGAGTTGATGGCGCGCTTCTGGCGCTCAAAGCTGGTCGAGGAGTTGCTGGAGAGAGCCGAGGGTGCATCGTACCGTCCGGAAGGGCTGGGCGCTGAATTCGGCTTGCAGAAAAAGGGCTACAAGCTGTCCGATGCGCAGGCCCAGCAGATCCTTGAGCTGCGCCTGCAGCGCCTGACCGCGCTGGAACAGGACAAGATCGTCGCTGAATACCGCGAGATGATGGACAAGATCACCGACCTGCTCGACATTCTCGACAAGCCGGCGCGTGTGACCAGGATCATCGGCCAGGAACTTGCCGACGTCCGGAAACTGTACGCCGACGAGCGTCGCAGCGAGATCGTCATCAATACCCAGGACCTGAGCACCGAAGACCTGATCCAGCCCGAAGATGTGGTGGTTACGTTGTCCCACGGCGGCTATATGAAGTCGCAGCCGGTGGCCGATTACCGCGCGCAGAAGCGCGGCGGCCGTGGCAAGCAGGCAACGACGACCAAGGATGACGATTTCGTCGAGAAGTTGTTCATCGCCAACACCCACGACTACATCCTGTGTTTCTCCAACAGGGGGCGCGTCTACTGGATCAAGGTTTACGCAGTGCCGGTGGGCAGCCGCGCCTCGCGCGGCAAGCCGATCGTCAACCTCGTGCCGCTGATGGAGCACGAAAAAATCACCGCGATCCTCCCGGTGAAGGAGTTCGACGACGAACATTTCGTGTTCATGGCGACCTCGACCGGAACAGTGAAGAAAACCGCGCTGTCGGCGTTTTCGCGACCGATGGCCAAGGGCATCATCGCGGTCAACCTGGATGATGGTGATTACCTGATCGGCGTGGCAATCACCGACGGCAAGCAGGATGTCATGCTGTTTTCCGACGCCGGCAAGGCGGTGCGCTTCAGCGAGGACGAGGTCCGCGCGATGGGGCGCGCCGCGGCGGGTGTGCGCGGCATGAAGCTGCAGGGCAAGCAGAGAGTCATTTCCCTGCTTACCGCCAGCGACGAGGAAAAATCGGTGCTGACCGCGACTGAAAACGGTTATGGCAAGCGCACGCCGGTGACGGAGTACACCCGCCATGGCCGCGGTACCCAGGGCATGATCGCGATCCAGGCCAGCGACCGCAACGGCATGCTGGTCGGTGCGCAGCTGGTGACCAAGGATGACGAAATCATGCTGATCACCACCGGTGGCGTGCTGATTCGCACCCGCATCAAGGAAGTGCGCGAGCAGGGCCGTTCGACCCAGGGCGTGCGCCTGATCAATCTTGATGAGGGTGAAAAATTGGTGGGCATGCAAACCATCGTCGAGACAGACGACGAAGAGTGATGCTGCAGGATTGCGGATTGAGGATCGAGAACATCCCGTGAAGTAATCCTGCCTGCCACGCAATCCTCAATCCACATTCCTCAATCCTAAAATATGGCCAGAGTATTCAATTTCAGCGCCGGTCCGGCGGTATTGCCGGAACCGGTATTGCAGCAGGCGGCGGCAGAGATGATGGACTGGCATGGCAGCGGCATGTCGGTGATGGAAATGAGCCACCGCGGCAAGGAATTCATCGACATCCACGCCCGCGCCGAGGCCGATCTGCGCGATCTGATGGGTATTCCGAAGAATTACAAGGTGCTGTTTCTGCAGGGCGGGGCCTCTGCGCAGTTTGCGGTGATTCCGATGAACCTGCTGCGCGGCAAGTCCGCCGCCGACTATGTCAATACCGGGCAGTGGTCGAAAAAAGCCATTGCCGATGCGAAGAAATACTGCAAAGTCAACGTCGCCGCGACTTCAGAGCCGGACAGTTATACCCGGGCGCCGAAACAAGCTGAGTGGAAGCTTGATCCGGATGCGGCCTATGTGCACATCACCACCAACGAGACCATCGGCGGCGTCGAGTTCCACTGGGTGCCGGATACCGGCAAGGTGCCGCTGGTCGCCGACATGTCCTCGCACATCCTGTCGCGGCCGATGGACGTGTCGCGTTACGGACTGATCTATGCCGGCGCGCAGAAAAATATCGGTCCGGCGGGATTGACCATTGTCATCGTGCGCGACGACCTGCTGGGTCAGGCGCTGCCGGTGACGCCAACCGTGTTCGATTACAAGGTGCAGGCGGACAACGACTCGATGTCGAACACGCCGGCGACGTACGGCATCTATATGGCAGGGCTGGTGTTTGAATGGCTGAAAAAGCAGGGCGGCGTGGCGGCGATGGAAAAAACCAACCGTACCAAGGCCGCGCTGCTCTACGACTACCTCGACCAGACCGAGTTCTTCCATTCGCCGGTGGCGAAGGATGACCGTTCGCTGATGAACGTGCCGTTCACGCTGCGCAACGCCGATCTCGACAAGGCTTTCCTGCAGACCACCGAGGCCGCGGGCCTGACCCAGTTGAAGGGGCATCGCTCCGTTGGCGGCATGCGCGCCTCGATTTACAACGCAATGCCGATCGAGGGCGTGCAGGCGCTGGTGCAGTGCATGAAGGAATTCGAGCGCAAGAATGGCTGAATCGCTGAACATGCAAACCCAGTACCGCATCCTCACGCTGAACGCGATTGCCGCGGTCGGCCTGCAGCGTTTTCCGAAAGACCGCTATGCCGTGGCCGGCGACACCGCCAGCCCCGACGCGATCCTGGTGCGCTCGCAGGACATGCACAAGATGGACATTCCGGCGAGTGTCCGGGCCATCGGCCGCGCCGGTGCCGGCACCAACAACATTCCGGTGGACAGAATGAGCCTGCGCGGCGCGCCGGTGTTCAACGCGCCGGGTGCCAACGCCAACGCGGTCAAGGAACTGGTGATCGCCGCGCTGCTGATATCCGCGCGCAATCTGGTGCCCGCAGTGCGTTTTGTCGACAGCCTCAAAGGTGATGACGAGACCCTGCACAAGCTGGTCGAGGACGGCAAGAAGCATTTTGCCGGCACCGAACTGCCGGGGCGCACGCTGGGTGTGATCGGCCTGGGCAAGATCGGCAGTCTGGTCGCCGATGCAGCGATCAAGCTTGGCATGGACGTGCTGGGTTACGACCCCGAGATCACTGTTGATGCGGCGTGGAGTCTGCCGTCGCAGGTGCGCAAGGCGCATTCGATAGAGGAAGTGATGAAGTCGGCGGATTTTGTGACGCTGCACGTGCCGCTGGTGAAGGCGACGCGCGGGCTGATCAATGCGCAGCGCCTGCAACTGCTGCACAAGGGCGCGGTGCTGCTCAATTTTTCGCGCGACGGCATTGTTGACGATGTTGCGGTGATCGAAGCGCTGGCGGCCAAAAAGCTGAAATCGTATATCTGCGATTTTCCGGCGCAGGCGCTGGCCGGCCATCCGCAGGTGGTGGCCTTGCCCCATCTCGGCGCTTCCACCCGTGAGGCCGAGGACAACTGCGCGGTGATGGTTGCCGACCAGGTGCGCGAGTACCTCGAGCACGGCAATATCCGCAATGCCGTCAACTTTGCCGACACCGTGATGCCGCGAGAATCGGCCTACCGTGTGGCGATTGCCAACGCCAACGTGCCGAACATGGTGGGGCAGATATCGACCGCGATGGCGCGCGCCGGGCTCAACATCCACAACATGCTGAACAAGTCGCGTGGCGACATGGCCTATACGCTGGTCGATGTCGACAGCGCGGTGCCGGATTCCCTGATCAGTGAACTTTCTGCCATCCAGGGCGTACTCGCCGTAAGATATCTGCCTGCTGCAAATCCCTGACCTGAACCTCTGACCACCATTTACTGACAGATCGCTAATGGCCGTCTCGCTTGCCAGCATCCGCCAGAAGATCGATGCCCTCGACACCCGTCTTGTCGGGTTGTTGTCGGCCCGGGCCAGACTGGCCCAGCAGGCCTGGCATGCCAAGGGTAATGCCTCGGCCTACAAGCCCGAGCGCGAGGCTCAGGTGTTGCGCCGTGTGCGCGAGCTGAACAAGGGACCTCTGTCCGCGGCTGCGCTGACCCGGCTGTTCACCGAAATCATGTCGGCTTGCCGCGCACTCGAAGAGCAGATGGCGGTGGCCTACCTCGGGCCTGAAGGCACGTTCAGCCAGGAGGCCGTGGTCAAGCATTTCAGCTCAGCCACCGGTGGCCGGCCGCTGAACAGCATTGATGAAGTGTTCCGCGCAGTGGAGTCGGGTGAGTCCGCCTACGGCGTGGTGCCGGTGGAGAACTCCACTGAAGGCGCCGTCGGTCGCACGCTGGACCTGCTGCTTAATACTTCGGCGCGTATCTGCGGCGAGGTTAATCTCCCGGTGCGGCAGAACCTGATGACCAACGCTGCCAGCCGCGCTGCGATCCGCACCGTGTATTCGCACACCCAAAGCCTTGCGCAATGCCAGGGCTGGCTGTCACGCCATCTGCCGGATGCCGAGCGCGTGGCTGTGGTCAGTAATGCCGAGGCGGCACGCATGGCGGCGAAGGACAAACGTGCGGCCGCCATCGCCAGCCGCACCGCAGCCGGGCTTTACGGCCTGAAGCTGCTGGCGCGCAATATCGAAGACGATCCGAAGAACACCACGCGCTTCGCGGTGATCGGCGCGGATGATGCTTCGCCCTCGGGCAAGGACAAGACTTCGCTGATCCTGTCCACGCGCAACGTGCCTGGTGCGATTCACGACCTGCTGTCGCCGCTGGCCAAACACGGCGTCAGCATGACCCGGCTCGAATCACGTCCGGCGCGCACCGGCCGCTGGGAATATGTGTTCTATATCGACATCGAAGGCCATCGCGCCGAAGCGCATGTCGCGCAGGCGCTCGCTGCGCTCGAAGGCAGGGCCGCGATGCTCAAGCTGCTCGGTTCCTATCCGGCTGCGCGCTGATTGGCTGCAGCCGCTTTATCCATATAAGCCATTGTTTTTATTGATAATTTTATAATGAGTGCCTGCGACCTCGCGCCCGGTTACATCCGGGCCATTGCACCCTACCAGCCCGGCAAGCCGACTTCGGAACTGGCACGCGAGCTGGGGCTTGAAGAAGCCTCGATCATCAAGCTCGCGTCGAACGAGAATCCGCTGGGTGTGAGCCCGAAGGCGCTGGCGGCGATGCGCGCGCTGCTCGACGGTCTGGCGCGTTATCCCGACGGCAACGGTTTCGAACTGAAGCAGGCGCTGGCGCAGCGCTTTGCTGTAGCGCAGAGCCAGATCGTGCTCGGCAACGGTTCCAACGATGTGCTCGAACTCGCGGCACGTTCCTTCCTCGCGCCGGGACTGTCCGCGGTGTATTCGCAGCATGCCTTCGCGGTGTATCCGCTGGCGGTGCAGGCGGTGGGTGCAAAAGGCATCGAGGTGCCGGCGAAGAACTACGGCCATGACCTGGATGCGATCGCCGCGGCGGTTCGTCCCGACACCCGAATCGTGTTTGTCGCCAATCCGAACAACCCGACCGGAACCTTCATTTCCGGCGCCGAGATTGAAAAGTTCGTGGCGAAGCTTCCGGGCGAAGTGCTGGTGGTGCTCGACGAGGCCTATACCGAGTACCTGCGTCCGGATTTCCGCTACGACAGCATCGCCTGGCTGAACAAATATCCGAACCTGATCATCACCCGTACTTTTTCCAAGGTCTTTGGTCTTGCCGGGCTGCGTGTCGGTTATGCGCTGGCGGCCGCCGGTGTTGCCGACCTGATGAACCGCGTGCGCCAGCCCTTCAACGTCAACAGCCTGTCGCTTGCCGCGGCTGCGGCGGCACTCAACGACGAAGCCTTCATCCGCGACAGTTACGAACTGAACTGCCGCGGCATGGACCAGATCGTTGCCGGCCTCGGCAGGCTCGGCCTGAAACATATTCCTTCATACGGCAATTTCGTCACCTTCGAAGTGCCGAGGGCGGGCGAGGTGTTCCAGAAACTGCTGCGCCTTGGTGTCATCGTGCGGCCGATTGCGGCCTACGGCATGCCCGGGCATCTGCGTGTGTCGATCGGACTCGAGTCCGAGAACGCGCGTTTTCTCGATGCGCTGAAGCAGGCGTTTGCCTGAAGAAGATGCCTGCGAAACCGCGCATCGGCAAACTGGTGGTGATCGGTGTCGGCCTGATCGGCGGTTCCTTCGCGCTGGCGCTGAAAAAAGCGAAGATGGTGAAGCAGGTCGTTGGTGTCGGCCGCAGCCGCAAGAACCTGAAGGATGCCCTCCGCCTCGGTGTCATTGATCTAGTCGAGACCGATGCGGCAAAAGCCGTCGCTGACGCCGATCTGGTGCTGATCGGCGCGCCGGTGGGGCAGATGCCCGGAATTTTTGCGCGTATCGCACCCGCGCTGTCGCCGCATACCGTGGTGACCGACGCCGGCAGCACCAAGCAGGATGTCATCGCCGCTGCGCGGCGCCACCTCGGCGCACATTTCCCGATGTTTGTGCCGGCGCATCCGATTGCCGGCACCGAGCACAGCGGCGCAGCCGCGGCTTTTCCGGACCTGTTCCGCGACCGCAATCTGATTTTGTTACCGCAGCAGGAAACCAAAGCCTCTGCGCTGCGCCTGGTGAAATCGGCATGGCAGGCCTGCGGTTCAAACATCGTCAAGCTGGACGCCACTGAACACGACGAAATCTTCGGCGCGGTCAGCCATCTGCCTCATGTCATCGCCTTTGCGCTGGTGCACCAGCTCGGCAAACGCCGTGACGCAAAACGACTGCTCGGTTTCTCCGGCGGCGGACTGCGCGACACCGTGCGCATCGCCGGCAGTTCGCCGGAGATGTGGCGCGACATCTGTACTGCGAACCGCGAGGCACTGGTGCCGCTTGTCGATGGCACCATCGCCGAACTCGAAGCTGCGCGTGATGCGCTGGCCGCGGGGGATGGCGAGACGCTGGAAGCAATGTTCCGCAGCGCGCGCGAAACACGGTCGCGCTGGCTAATTAAGAACAAGAAATGAGCAAAAAATCAAAATGAGCGCAGGCCGGCGCGAATATCTCGACCTGCAGCCGCTGCACGATGTGTGCGGAACGGTGCAACTGCCCGGATCCAAGAGCATCACCAACCGCACGCTGCTGCTGGCGGCTCTGGCAAATGGTGCAACCACGCTGCGCGATGTGCTCGATTCAGACGATACCCGCTACATGCTTGATGCGCTGGCCAGGCTCGGCGTGCGTTCGGAGAAGGGGGCCGGACGCACGGTCACCGTACACGGCACCGGTGGCCTGTTCCCCGGCAAAAAGGCCGAGCTGTATCTCGGCAATGCCGGTACCGCGGTGCGCATGCTGACGGCAGTACTGGCTTTGAGCGGTGGCGAATACGGCATCGACGGTATCGCACGCATGCACGAGCGGCCGATCGGCGACCTGGTCGATGCGCTGCGTCAGCTCGGGGCAAGTATCGACTACCGCGGCAACGAGGGTTTTCCGCCACTGGCCATCCATGCCGGCAGCCTGCAATCCCGTGGCGAAGTGTCGATACGCGGCAATGTGTCCAGCCAGTTTCTCAGCGGTCTGCTGATTGCGCTGCCCTTGCTTGGGCGGCGCACGCGTGTCGTTATTGATGGCGAGCTGATTTCCAAGCCCTATGTCGAGATCACGCTCAATGCGCTGCGCCAGTTTGGTGTCATCGTCGAGCGCGAAGGCTGGGCTGCGTTCACGGTACCGGCGGGTGCGCGTTACAGCAGCCCCGGCGAACTGCATGTTGAGGGTGATGCCTCATCGGCCTCGTATTTTCTCGCTGCCGGTGCGATCGCCGGACTCAAGGGTGGCGGCCCGGTGCGGGTCGAGGGCGTGGGGCGCGACAGCACCCAGGGTGATGTGCGTTTTGCCGATGCACTGGAGCAGATGGGTGCCGCGGTGCAGATGGGGCCGAACTGGATCGAGGTCACAGCCGATGCCGGGGCGCGCCGGCAGGGCAGTCTGCGTGCGCTGGATATAGACTGCAATCACATTCCCGATGCGGCAATGACGCTGGCGGTGGCCGCCTTGTTCGCCGACGGCACGACGCGGCTGCGCAACATTGCCAGCTGGAGGGTCAAGGAGACCGACCGCATCTCGGCGATGGCCAGGGAACTGGCCAAGCTGGGGGCAGGGGTGGAAGAGGGTGCGGATTACCTGACGGTCACGCCGCCCCTGCGATGGCGTCCGGCAACCATCGATACTTACGACGACCACCGCATGGCGATGTGCTTTTCGCTGGCGACCTTCGGCGGGGTGGCGGTGCGCATCAATGATCCTGATTGTGTCGCCAAGACCTTCCCGGATTATTTCGAGGTGCTGGCCGGCATCTCCCGCCAGCCGGCCTGAGCCATGATCCCGGTCATCGCCATCGACGGCCCCTCGGCATCGGGCAAGGGCACGGTTGCTGCTGCCGTGGCTGGTCGCCTGGGTTGGCATTACCTGGACAGCGGAGCGCTGTACCGGATCGTCGGGCTGGCGGCCGGAGAGCGCGGCGCCAACCTCGACAACGACTTTGAAGTATCACGTATCACATTGAATTTAAATATTAAATTTGATGCCGATCGGGTGCTGCTGGATGGCCGCGATGTGAGTGACCTGATCCGTGGCGAGGTTGCCGGAGCAGCGGCATCACGGGTCGGTGCCCTCCCGGGAGTACGCCAGGCACTGCTCGACCTGCAGCATGGCTTTCGCCGCTCGCCCGGCCTGGTTGCGGACGGGCGCGACATGGGGTCGGTGGTATTCCCCGATGCGGGGCTCAAAATCTACCTCACGGCGACCCCGGAAGAGCGGGCTGAAAGGCGCTATAAGCAGTTGATCACAAAGGGAACGGGTGCTAGTATGGCCGCCCTTTTGCAGGACATCCGCGAGCGCGATTTTCGTGATACCCACCGCGCCGCTGCGCCTCTGTTGAAGTGCCCTGACGCCGTCGAAATCGACACTACCGGAACCCCGGTGGCTGCCGTGGTGGACAGGGTCATGCAGTTGTTTCAAAAGCGTTAAACAGGCTGTACCGGTGCCGTGGAACACCAAATTCCACGGTTTTTTCAACCCACTCCCGTTTCTGCAACGGGTGTGTTAACCTGCTGATTCCAATGATGAAAACCTCCTCCCAGGCCGCTGTTGCCCCCGTTGCCCCCGAAAGCTTTGCCGCGCTCTTTGAAGAGAGCCTGTCGCGCAAGGAAATGCGCATTGGTGAAGTTATTACCGCCGAAGTCATCCGCGTCGATGACAATTTTGTGGTGGTCAATGCCGGCCTGAAGTCGGAAAGTTATGTCGCGGCCGAAGAATTCCACAACGACCGTGGTGAAATCGAAGTCAAACCCGGCGACTTTGTCAGTGTCGCCATCGAATCCCTTGAAGACGGCTACGGCGAAACCCGCCTGTCGCGCGACAAGGCGAAACGCCTCGCAGCCTGGCTGGCGCTGGAAGACGCGCTCGAGAAGGGCAGCATCGTCGAGGGCATGATCAGCGGCAAGGTCAAGGGCGGCCTGACCGTGATGATCAACGGCATCCGTGCCTTCCTGCCGGGTTCGCTGGTCGATACCCGTCCGGTGAAGGACACCACGCCGTACGAAAACAAGCAGATGGAATTCAAGGTCATCAAGCTCGACCGCAAGCGCAACAACGTTGTGGTGTCGCGCCGCGCCGTGCTCGAGGCCAGCCAGGGTGAAGAGCGCGCCAAGCTGCTCGAGAACCTGCGCGAAGGCGTAACCGTCAAGGGCATCGTCAAGAACATCACCGACTACGGTGCGTTCGTCGACCTCGGCGGCATCGACGGCCTGCTGCACATCACCGACCTCGCATGGCGCCGCGTCAAGCATCCCTCGGAGATGCTCAGCGTTGGTGACGAAGTCACCGCCAAGGTGCTCAAGTTCGACCAGGAGAAGAACCGCGTCTCGCTGGGCATGAAGCAGCTCGGTGAAGATCCGTGGGTGGGCCTGTCGCGTCGTTACCCGCCCAACACCCGCCTGTTCGGCAAGGTTTCGAACCTCACCGACTACGGCGCGTTTGTCGAAATCGAGCCGGGCATCGAAGGCCTGGTGCACGTTTCGGAAATGGACTGGACCAACAAGAACGTGCATCCCTCGAAGGTCGTGCAGCTCGGCGACGAAGTCGAGGTCATGGTGCTCGAGATCGACGAGGACCGTCGCCGCATTTCGCTGGGCATGAAGCAGTGCATGGCGAATCCGTGGGAAGAGTTCTCGATGAACTTCAAGAAGGGCGACAAGGTGAAGGGTCAGATCAAGTCGATCACCGACTTCGGCATCTTCATCGGCCTGGCTGGCGGCATCGATGGCCTGGTGCACCTGTCCGACCTGTCGTGGAATGCGGCAGGCGAAGAAGCCGTGCGCAACTACAAGAAGGGCGAGGAAGTCGAGGCCCAGGTGCTGTCGATCGATGTTGAGCGCGAGCGCATCTCGCTGGGCGTCAAGCAGCTGGAAGGCGACCCCTTCAGCAGCTATGTCGGCGGCCACGAGAAGAACTCGGTGGTCACCGGTACGGTCAAGTCGATCGATGCCAAGGGGGCGGTGATCAACCTCGACGGCGACATGGAAGGCTACCTGCGCGCTTCTGAAGTTTCGCGCGACCGCGTTGAAGACATCCGCACCAAGCTGAAGGAAGGCGATTCGGTGACCGCGATGATCATCAATGTCGACCGCAAGAACCGCACGATCAACCTGTCGATCAAGGCCAAAGACCTCGCGGAGGACACCGAAGCCATGCAGAAACTGGCTTCGGACAAGCAGGCGAGCACGGGGACGACGAATCTGGGCGCCCTGCTCAAGGCCAAGATGGACACTGCCAACACTCAACAATAAGCACTTAAAGGGAGCATCATGACCAAGTCGGAGTTGATTGCGAAGCTGGCCGCACGTTACCCGCAGCTCGTGGCCAAGGACGCCGAGCTGGCTGTGAAGATGATTCTGGACGCGATGGGCAAAAGCCTGTCACAGGGCCAGCGCATCGAGATCCGCGGCTTTGGCAGTTTCGGCCTCAACTACCGACCGCCCCGTACCGGGCGAAATCCCAAATCGGGCGAACGCGTACAGGTTCCCGCCAAGCACGTGCCTCACTTCAAGGCCGGCAAGGAGCTGCGCGAGCGCGTCGACGTCAAGAAATAAGAGCGATCAGGCATCGTTCCCTCTGGCGGCATGGCCTCGCGGTCATGCCGCTTTTTTATAGCCGTGCCTCCGCTGCAGGAGGGCGGTGGTCACATGATATTCTCGGGCCGCCATGCATTATCTGACCTGGGCCATCAAAGGCGCGCTGTTCCTGCTGATCCTGTCGTTCGCCGTGGTCAACACCGACCCGGTGACGGTGCGTTACTACCTCGGCATCCAGTGGCAGGCGCCGCTGGTGCTGGTGCTGCTGGTGGCGCTGACCATTGGTGCCGCGCTGGGGCTGCTGGTGGGGCTGGTTCAGACCTTGCGGCTGCGCCGCCGTATCGCCGCGCTGCAACGCGAGCTGCAGGCCGCGCGCCAGCCGCCTGCACCGCCGCTGCCACTGACACCCTCGGATCTGGTGTGAGCCGGCAGTTGAGTGGAAGAGTGAGCTGAACATGGACATTGAACTGTGGTGGCTTCTTGCGCTGCCCCTGTTTTTTGCGCTGGGCTGGCTTGCTGCGCGCGTTGATATCCGCCAGCTGGTCTCCGAGTCGCGGCTGTTGCCGGCCTCCTATTTCAAGGGCCTCAACTTCCTGCTCAACGAGCAGCCGGACAAGGCGATCGAGGCCTTCATCGAAGTGGCCCGCGTCAATCCGCAGACCATCGAACTGCATTTTGCGCTGGGCAGCCTGTTCCGGCGCCGTGGTGAAGTGGAGCGCGCGATCCGCATGCATCAGAATCTTGCCGAGCGTGAAGACCTCGCCCAGGAGCAGAAACTGCAGGCGGTGCTGGAGCTGGCGCAGGACTATCTGAAAGCCGGGCTGCTCGACCGGGCCGAGGAGCTGTTCGTCAAACTCGACGGCACGCCGCATGCCGAGGCGGCCCTGCGTTTCCTGCTCGAGATCTACGAGCAGGAGAAGGACTGGCATAAGGCCATCGTCACCGCCGAAAAGCTGGAAACCCTTTCCGGCCGTTCCTACCAGAAGGAAATCGCCAATTTCTGCTGTGAACTGGCGGCGCGTGAGCTGATGCAGTCGCGGCCGGCCGAGGCGCGGCCGCACCTGATCGCGGCACTGGGCCATCACCGGACCTGCGTGCGCGCCAATATCCTGCTCGGTGACCTCGAGCGTGACATCGGCAACCGTACCGCGGCCATCGCAACGTGGCAGCGCATCGAATCACAGAGTCCCGCCTATCTGTCGCTGGTCGCCGAGCGCCTGCTCAACGCCTATCGCGATGAGGGCAGGGCCGACGAGGGGCTCAACCTGCTGCGCGGCTATCTCGAGAAATACGCATCGCTGGACCTGCTCGACATGGTCTACCGCGAGACGCTGGCCTCGGGCGGAACGACGGCGGCATACCGGCTGGTGCGTGACGAAGTGCGGCGCACACCGACGCTGCTCGGCCTCGACAAGCTGCTCGAAGCCCAACTGCTCGAAGCGCCGCCGGAAAAACAGCATGACCTGCAGCTGATCAAACAGCTGATCCACCAGCACACACGCAGCCTCGCCATGTACAAATGCGAGCACTGCGGCTTTCGCGCGCGGCAGTTCTACTGGCACTGCCCGGCCTGCGGCGAATGGGAAACCTACGCCCCGAGACGCACCGAAGAGAAAGGCATCCCGGCATGAGCGGCAACACGGTTCCGTTGCAAAACCCGCGTGTGATCGTTGCGCTGGATTACGCCAGCGCGGAACCGGCGCTGGCACTTGCGGCGCGGCTCGATCCGAAGGCCTGCCGCGTCAAGATTGGCAAGGAGTTGTTCACTGTTGCCGGCCCATCGCTGGTGACACAGCTGGCCGCACGCGGCTTCGATGTTTTTCTGGATCTCAAGTATCACGACATTCCGAATACCGTGGCGGCTGCATGCAAGGCGGCAGCCGGGCTCGGTGCGTGGATGATCAACGTGCATGCCAGCGGCGGCAGCACGATGATGCGCGCGGCACGCGAAGCGCTGGCCGGCACGGTGAAACCACCGCTGCTGATCGCGGTGACCGTGCTCACCAGCATGGGGGATCAAGACCTGCGCGAGATCGGCCAGCAGGAATCGGCGCCGCAGCTGGTTGAACGTCTGGCGCGCCTGACGCAGGCCAGCGGCCTCGACGGCGTGGTGTGTTCGGCGCAGGAAGCTGCTCTGCTGCGTAATGCCTGCGGTGCAAATTTCAAACTGGTCACGCCCGGTATTCGCCTCGCCGATGCCGTCGGCAAGGATGACCAGAAACGCATCGTCACCCCTGCGGCAGCCGTGGCGGCGGGTGCGGATTATCTGGTGGTGGGGCGGCCGATCACCCAGGCCGCTGATCCGCTGGCCGCGCTGGCGCGGATCAATGCTGAAATTGGCGCCTGAGTGCGCTGCGAATCATGACAAATAAATCAATAAAAACAATTACTTACAAAATACCTGCGGCAATGCGCCGGGCGCGCGTGCTGGTGGTTGGCGACGTCATGCTCGACCGCTACTGGTTCGGCGAGGTCAGCCGCATTTCGCCCGAGGCACCGGTGCCGATCGTCAAAGTCGATCGCATCGAAGAGCGTCCGGGCGGCGCTGCCAACGTCGCGCGCAATGTCTCGGCGCTGGGTGCGAAAGCTGCGCTGCTGTCGGTGGTGGGGCGCGATGAAGCCGGGCGCTGCCTGAAGCAACTGCTGCAGCGTGAGAAGGTGGCGACCAGCCTGCATACCGATGCGACGGTCTCGACCACCGTCAAGCTGCGGGTGATCGGCCGCCAGCAGCAGCTGCTGCGCGCCGATTTCGAAACCCTGCCCAGCCATGAAGTGCTGGCCTCGAAGCTGAAGGACTATCAGCGCCTGCTGAAAAACGCCGATGTGGTGATCCTGTCGGATTACGGCAAGGGCGGTCTGGCGCATATCTCGAAGATGATCGCGCTTGCGCGCAGCCGCGGCGTGCCGGTGCTGGTCGATCCCAAGGGCGAGGATTATTCGCGTTATCGCGGTGCGACGCTGGTCACGCCGAACCGTGCCGAGCTGCGCGCGGTTGTTGGTGGCTGGACTTCCGACCGCATGCTCGAGAGCAAGGCCCAGGCATTGCGTCAGCGGCTGGGCCTCGGCGGGCTGCTGGTGACACGCAGCGAGGAGGGCATGACGCTGTATCGCAAGGGCGGCAAGCTGCATGTGCCGGCACAGGCGCGCGAAGTCTATGACGTCAGCGGTGCCGGTGACACGGTCATCGCCACCATCGGCGTGATGCTGGCTGCGGGTGAGGACATGGAAAACGCCATTCGTATCGCCAACCGTGCCGCCGGCATCGTGGTCGGCAAGTTCGGCACCGCTGTGGTGTACCCGCAGGAGCTGTTCGCCGCGGCGGAGGAGGAATCATGACTTATGTGGTGACCGGTGCCGCCGGCTTCATCGGCGCCAACATTGTCCGCGGCCTCAACGCCATGGGCATAGCCGATGTGCTGGCGGTGGATGATCTGACCCAGGGCGACAAGTTCCGCAACCTGGTGGATTGTGGCATCTCGGATTACCTCGACAAGGATGAATTCCTGTCGCGGCTGCGCAGTGGCGCTTACCACGGCAAGGTGAATGCGGTGTTCCACCAGGGCGCCTGCTCCGACACCACGGCCAGTGACGGCCGTTACGTGATGGAAGTCAATTACGCCTATTCCTGCGCGCTGCTCGAGTTCTGTCTCGCAGAGCAGGTGCCGCTGATCTATGCCTCGTCGGCGGCGACCTATGGCGCATCGACCGAGTTCCGCGAAGACCCGGCCTGCGAAGGGCCGCTCAATGTCTATGGTTATTCCAAGCTGCTGTTCGACCAGCGTGTGCGCCGCCTGCCGTCAGGCGGCTCGCAGGTGGTGGGGTTGCGCTATTTCAACGTCTATGGCGACCGCGAGCAGCACAAGGGGCGCATGGCTTCGGTGGCGTACCACTTTTTCAACCAGTTCCGCGCTGAAGGCCATGTGCGGCTGTTCGAAGGCAGCGGCGGCTACGGCAACGGCGAGCAGCGCCGCGACTTTGTCTCGGTCGAGGACGTGGTGCGCGTCAACCTGCATTTCCTGGGCAATCCGCAGCACTCGGGTATTTTCAACTGCGGCAGCGGCAGGGCGCAGGCCTTCAACGATGTTGCGGTGGCAGTGATCAACACGCTGCGTGGTAACGACGGCAAATCGGCACTGACGCTGGCCGAGCTGCAACAGCAGCAACTGATCCGCTACATTCCCTTCCCCGGCGACCTGCGCGGCAAGTATCAGAGCTACACCCAGGCCGACCTCGGCACGCTGCGCGGCATCGGTTACGCCGAGCCTTTCCTTACCGTGGAGCAGGGTGTGTCGCGTTACGTCGCGCAACTGCTGGCGCGGGCGGCGGTTTGAACATGGCAGAGCAGTACAAAGGGCTCGACGCCTTCATCGGCAACACGCCGCTGGTGCGCCTGCAGCGTATTCCCGGCAACACCTCCAACGTGATTCTCGCCAAGCTCGAAGGCAACAATCCGGCCGGCTCGGTCAAGGATCGTCCGGCGCTGTCGATGATCCGCCGCGCGCAGGAGCGCGGCACGATCAAACCCGGCGATACGCTGATCGAGCCGACCAGCGGCAATACCGGCATCGCCCTGGCCATGGCGGCAGCGATCATGGGTTACCGCATGGTGCTGATCATGCCGGAGAACCAGTCGCTGGAGCGCCAGCAGACCATGCGCGCCTTTGGCGCCGAACTGATCCTGACGCCAAAGGGAGTGAGCATGGAGGGCGCACGTGACCTCGCCGAGCGCATGGTGCGCGAAGGCAAGGGCGTGATGCTCGACCAGTTCGCGAACCCGGACAATCCGCTGGCGCATTACGAAGGCACCGGACCGGAAATCTGGCGGGACACCGGCGGCAAGGTTACGCATTTTGTTTCGAGCATGGGCACCACCGGCACCATCATGGGGGTGTCGCGCTTCCTCAAGGAAAAAAATCCCGCAGTGCAGATCGTCGGCTGCCAGCCGGCCGATGGCGCGCAGATTCCCGGCATCCGCAAATGGCCGAAAGAATATCTGCCGAAGATCTGCAACTGGGAGCAGGTTGATCGTGTGGTGGAAGTGGCCCAGCACGATGCCGAGGCGATGATGCGGCGTCTGGCGCGCGAGGAAGGCATTTTTGCGGGCGTGTCCTCGGGCGGCGCGCTGTGGGCAGCGCTGCAAGTCTCGGCGCAGGTGCAGAACGCGGTGATCGTCTTCATCGTCTGTGACCGCGGTGACCGCTATCTGTCGACCGGGGTTTTTGCCTGAACCCCATAATTAACTATAAGTTATTGTTTTTAAAGGATATTTTGTGACACCTGTATTGGTGTTCGACATCGAAACCGTGCCCGACGTGGCCGGACTGCGCAAGTTGCACAGCCTGGACGCCAGCCTCTCCGACCACGATGTCGCCGAGCTGGCTTTCCAGTTGCGCCGGCAGAGCCACGGCAATGACTTTCTGCCGCATTACCTGCAGCGTGTGGTGGTCATTTCCTGCGCGCTGCAGGATCGCGACAGCTTCAAAGTCTGGTCTCTGGGCGCTGCCGGTGAATCCGAAGGCGAGATCATCCAGCGCTTTTTCGACGGCATCGAAAAATACACACCGCAGATCGTGTCCTGGAACGGCGGCGGCTTCGATCTGCCGGTGCTGCATTACCGCGGGCTGATCCACGGCGTGAAGGCCTCGCGTTACTGGGACCAGGGCGAGGATGACCGCGAATTCAAATGGAACAACTACATCGGCCGTTACCACCAGCGTCACCTCGACCTGATGGATTTGCTGGCGATGTATCAGGGCCGCGCCAACGCGCCGCTGGATGCGCTGGCACAGCTGATGGGCCTGCCGGGCAAGCTGGGCATGGACGGCTCTGCCGTGTGGGGCGCGTACCAGGACGGCAAGCTGGAAGACATCTGGCGTTATTGCGAGACCGACGTCGTCAACACCTATCTCGTCTATCTGCGTTTCCAGCAGATGCGCGGCGTGCTGACACCGCAGCAGCATGATCAGCAGATCACCAGCGTGCGTGCTGCGCTGGACAAACTGAAGCAGCCGCACTGGCAGGAGTTTCTGTCGCGCTGGGGCGTGTAATGCGCGGACGCAGCAAAACCCCGCGGACGACCACGGTCAGTCCGCTGCAGATCGAATCCCTGGACCATGAAGGCAAGGGCATCGCCCGCCATGAAGGCAAGGTGATGTTCATCGAGGGCGCGTTGCCCGGTGAATCCGTCGAAGCCGCGATCTACCGCCGCAAACCGGCCTTCGAGCAGGGTTACGCGACGAAGATATTCAGGGAAAGCGTGGCCCGTACCGATCCGCGCTGTCGTTTCTACGGACTCTGTGGCGGCTGCAGCCTGCAGCATATGGACCTGCGCACGCAGGTCGCGGCCAAGCAGCGGGTGCTGGAAGACAACCTGAAACATATCGGCAAGGTGCAGCCGGAGCAGATCCTGCCGGCGATACACGGCCCGGACTGGGGCTACCGGCACCGTGCGCGGTTGACCGTGCGCAATGTCATCAAGAAGGGCACGGTGCTGGTCGGCTTCCACGAAAAACGCAGCAGCTATGTCGCCGACATGACCGCCTGCGAGGTATTGCCGCGCCGCCTGTCAGACCTGCTGCCGCGGCTGCGTGAACTGGTCGCCAGCCTGAGCATTCACGACCGCCTGCCGCAGATCGAGGTCGCGCTGGCCGAAGATCAGGACGTGCTGGTGCTGCGTAACCTCGAAGCACTGAACGCTGATGATGAACGGAATCTGCGCGCCTTCGCCGATACCCACCAGGTATCGATCTGGCTGCAGCCCTCGGGGCCGGACACGGCGCATCCCTTCCATCCGCCGGGTGCGGACACGCTGCACTACGCACTCCCGGAATTCGGCGTGAAGGTGGCGTTCAAGCCGACCGATTTCACCCAGGTCAACCACGCCATCAACCGCGTGCTGGTGCGGCGCGCGCTGGGCCTGCTCGATCCGCAGCCGGGCGAGCGCATCGCCGATCTCTTTTGCGGTCTCGGCAATTTCACGCTGCCGATCGCGCGCAGCGGCGCGATGGTCACCGGCATCGAGGGCAACGCCGGCCTGATCCGCCGCGCCGGCGAGAACGCGCAACTCAACGGACTCGCCGGGAACACGCGGTTTTTCGCGATTGACCTGTTCAAGATTGACGCCGCGCAGTGGCAGGCGCTTGGCCCCTTCGAAAAGCTGCTGATCGACCCGCCGCGCGACGGCGCGATGGAACTGGTCAAGCTGATCGGTGCTGATGGCCCGAGACGCATCGTCTATGTGTCCTGCAACCCGGCAACCCTGGCGCGCGACGCCGAGGTGCTGGTGGCGGTACATGGTTACCGGCTGAAGGCGGCGGGCATCGTCAACATGTTTCCGCACACTGCCCATGTTGAATCGGTAGCGCTGTTCGAGCGACCCTGAGTGTGGGGGGGGGGGCTGACAACAAAAAAGCGGCCCGCAGGCCGCTTTTTTGCGGATGATGCCCCGGTTTAGTCGCGGTCGCCGGTGAGGCCCAGAATCTGCAGCAGGCTGCTGAAGATGTTGTAGAGCGCCACGTACAGCGACAGTGTCGCCGATACGTAGTTGGTTTCGCCGCCACGAACAATCGAATTGATCTGCCACAGGATCACCGCGGACGAGAAAATGATGAACGCGCCGCACAGTACCAGTTGCATCAGCGGGCTCTGCAGAAATATCTGTGCAACCACCGCCAGCATGATCACCACGAAGCCGACCAGCAGGAACTTGTTGAGGAAGCTGAAATCCCGCTTGGTGGTCGCGGCAATGCCGGAGAGCACGAAGAACACCGCCGCAGTGCCGCCGGCCGCCATCATCACCAACTGGCCGCCGTTGCGCATCGACAGGATGCTCTGCAGCAGCGGTGCAAGCATCAGGCCGAGGAAGGCGGTGAAGCCGAGCAGCAGGCCGACGCCCAGCGCGCTGTCGCGGTTTTTCTCGATCGCGTAAATCCAGCCGTAGAACGCCGCGAGCATGACGATCATCGACAGGATCGGGCTCGAGCGCATGAAGCTGAAATTGATGAAATTGGTGCCGATGAAGGCCCCGATCACCGTCGGAATCAGCGTCAGCGCGAGCAGAAGGTAGGTGTTGCGCAACACCTTGTTCTGCCGGGCGGCGATGTCCTGGGTGCCGGTGTTGTAGATGTTTCCGGTTTGCAGTTCAGGTTGCATGGTGCGTAACCTCCAAAAGTTGACTGAATCAGTAGGCCAATCAGACGGACGTAAGACTACTCAACTGTGCGAAAAGTTGCAATCAATGGACATTGCTTTCCGATCTTGAACTGGACGCGCCAAACCATTGATAAAGAACATTATTTTTTGGCAAAGCGGATGCTGCCAAGTTTCGGGAATACGCATAAAATGCGGCTGCTTTTCTGCGCAGGCAGTTTTTTCTCCGGAGAGTTGGCAGAGCGGTTGAATGCACCGGTCTTGAAAACCGGCAGGGCTTCACGGTCCTCGTGAGTTCGAATCTCACACTCTCCGCCATTTTATCAAATAAAAACAAATACTTATCTCATTTCCTCGGGATTTGAGATGGCTCGTGATTTCGGCGTTAACATCCAGTCTCCGATCCCTGATGAGGTGTGGAGCATGGCCGAAACCGATTCCTTTGACGAAGCCCGCACACGCCAGTTGGCCCTGTCGCTTGGACTGAACCGGCTGACACCTGAGCATCTTCGGCAGTTGCACAAGGCGGCCGCGGTTGCGGCGGCCCGGCGCGGGGCGCTGGACAACACATCGCTGACGCCCGCGGACGAACCCGCGCATGTCTTCCGGCTGCCCTGAGATGGCCACCGACAACGGGGAGCTGGCCTATCTCGGCATCGCGGAGGCCGCAGGGCTGATCCGCAGCCGTAAACTCTCGCCAGTTGAGTACACCCAGGCGCTGATCCAGCGGGTGGAGCGCCACGATGGCCGCATCAATGCCTTTCTGAAATTCACGCCGGAGATCGCGCTCGCCGATGCCCGGCGCGCCGAGGTCGAGATCATGGCCGGCCATTGGCGGGGCCCGCTGCACGGCGTGCCCTATGGCCTGAAAGACATCGTGGATTACGCCGGACTGCCGACCACCGCGCATTCGGCGGTGCTCAAGGGCAGCCGCGCGGAATCGGATGCCGTGGTCACGCAGAAGCTGCGCGCCGCGGGCGGCGTGTTCATGGGCAAGCTCGCCACGCATGAATTCGCCACCGGCGGGCCGTCCTTCGATCTGCCCTGGCCGCCGGCACGCAACCCCTGGAACCGTGATCACTTCACCGGAGGTTCGTCGAGTGGCTCCGGTGCGGCCACTGCCGCCGGTTTCCTGCCGATGGCCATCGGTTCCGACACCGGCGGCTCGATCCGCAATCCGGCCACACTCTGCGGCGTCACCGGCATGAAGGCGACCTACGGGCTTGTCAGCCGCCGCGGTGTTTTTCCGCTGGCCTATACGCTGGACCATGTCGGCGCGCTGACGCGTACGGTCATCGACAGCGCGATCGTGCTCAACTTGCTTGCCGGTCATGATGCCGCGGACCCTGGCAGCATGCCGCGGCCAGTTTGTGATTACACCGGCCAGATCGGCCGCGACATCCGCGGCCTGCGCATCGGCGTGATCCGCCACTTCTATTCCGAAGACATGGTCGCCGATCCGGAAATGCTCGCGGCGATTGATGCCGCCGTCGAGGTCCTGCGCGGGCTCGGCGCCGAAGTGCGCGAGCTGCGCACGGCGCCGCTGCAGCAGTACATGGCTGTCAACCGCACCATACTCACCGCCGAAGCCTATGCCATCCACCAGCAGTGGCTGCGCGAGCGGCCTCAAGATTACGGTGCGATCTGCCGCGAGCGTTTTTTCAGCGGTGCTACGCTGGGTGCCGCCGACTACATCAATGCCACACGCCTGCGGGCGAAACTCACCAGCCAGTTCCACCGGCTGTTCGAGGACATTGATGTCGCGGTGACTGCCAGCGCCCTCGATCCGGCCTGCCGCATCGATGATGCGGCGGCGAATGAATACACCTACGGCCGTCAGGCCCGTTCGCCCTTCAATGTCACCGGCAGCCCGGCGATGTCGGTGCCCGCCGGCTTCAGCAAAAACGGCCTGCCGCTGGGCATTCAGCTGGTCGGCGCGCCTCATCAGGAGGCATTGCTGTTCCGCATTGGTGCAGCCTATGAGGCGGTGACGCCGTGGACCCGGCGGCATCCGGTTCTGGCTTGAAGCCGCGGGACGGCCCGCTTTTTGCTACAGCATTCAGTAATGCCCTTTTCCGCGGGGCGGTTGGTGTTTCGGATTTTTTCGAATATTCACCGGAGGCATCATGCATAAAGTGCTGTCAGCTGGGGTAGTGCTGGGGTTGGTGATCGCCGCGGCATTGCCGCAATCCGCGCTGGCCTGGCCGGAAAAAACGGTGCGTATCATCGTGCCCTGGGCGCCAGGTGGCAGCACCGACATCCTGGCGCGGATTCTCGGCATTGAATTGAGCCGCCGCCTGAAGCAGAACTTCATCGTCGAAAACCGCGCCGGCGCGGGTTCCATCGTCGGCCTGCAGTTCGCCGCGCAGCAACCTGGCGACGGCTATACCTTCATGATGACTTCCACCGGTTACGGCTTCCTGATCAACAAGGCCAATGTCGATCTGGTCAATTCCTTCACCTCGGTGTCGATGATTGGTGTCGCCGACAGCGCGCTGGTGGTCAATCCGCACCTGCCGGTGAATTCGGTGAAGGAGCTGGTTACGCTGGCCAGGAAGCGTCCAGGCGAGCTGCTGTATTCGTCTTCCGGCATTGGCGGCTTCCCGCACATGAACACCGAATTGTTCATGTTGATGGCCGGTATCAAGATGATCCATGTGCCGTTCAAAGGCGGCGGGCCCGCGATCGTGGATACCGTGGCCGGCAACACCCAGTTGCAGATCGGTTCGCTGCCGACCGTTCTCAATCACGTGCGCGCCAAACGCCTGAAAGCCATTGCTGTCGGCGGGCCCACCCGCAACCCTGCGCTGCCCGAATTGCCGACCATCAGCGAGTCCGGCGTGCCCGGCTATGAATCGCAGATCTGGTTCGGCATGTTCGCGCCGAAAAGCCTGCCGCAACCACTGATCACCGCCATGTACAACGCGATCAACGAAGCGCTGGTCAATCCCGAAATCATCAAGCGCTTCGACGAGCAGGGAACGGCGCCGCAGAAAATGACCACCGCGCAATTCGCCAAATACATGGAATCGGAGCAGGAAAAATGGGCCAAAGTCATCCGTGTTGCCAATATCAAGGGCGAATGATCGTAATGGCGGCCTTTCCGTGAGCCGCACCGCCGCGCAACTCGGCGCAGTCGAAGCAGCCGCAGACATCCGGGCCGGGCGCCTCAGCTCCGAGGCGCTTGTTGCATCCTGCCTCGAACGCATCGCGCTGCGCGAGCCCGAAGTCCAGGCCTGGGCCTGGATCAATCCGGATCAGGCGATTGCCGAGGCGCGCGCACGTGACCGCGAGCCGGTACGCTCACCGCTGCATGGCATTCCGGTCGGCATCAAGGATGTCATCGACACCTGCGACATGCCGACGGGTTACGGCTCGCCGATCTATGACGGCCACCAGCCCGCGGCCGACGCGGCCTGCGTGGCGCAACTACGCGAACTCGGTGCGGTCATCATCGGCAAGACAGTGTCCACCGAATTCGCCACCCGCCATCCCAACAAGACGCGCAATCCTCACCGGCTGACCCGGACGCCGGGCGGATCTTCCAGCGGGTCGGCCGCGGCCGTCGCCGATCACATGGTGCCGCTGGCCCTCGGCACCCAGACCTCATCGTCGGTGATCCGGCCTGCCGCCTACTGCGGTGTGGTCGGTTACAAGCCTTCCTTCGGCATGATCAACCGCGCCGGCATCAAATTTCTTGCTGAATCGCTGGACACCATCGGTGTGTTGTCACGCACGGTGGGGGATGCCGCGCTGCTGGCCACACAGTTGGCGGGAATATCCTGGAATCCCGCCGCAGCAGCGCTGTCGCGCAAGCCGCGGATCGCGGTCTGCCGCACGCCGTTCTGGCCGCTGGCCGATGCAGCGATGCAGGCGGCATTGATCAGTGCCGCGGACCGGCTGAAGAATGCCGGTGCCGAACTCAGCGAGCTGGAACTGCCAGCCATGTTTGCGGACATGAATGATCTGCAGATCGCCATCAGTTCGTATGAGTTCTATCGCGCCTTGAGCCATGAGCGCATCCGTCACCCCGGGCTGCTGTCGGCCAGCCTCAGTGCGCGTATCGCGGCTGGCGGCAAAGTCAGTCGCAGCGACTACGAGGCTGCACTTGCGGCCACATCACGCTGCCGGACGTGGATTGCCGCGGCCTTTGCCGGTTTTGATTTGATCATTGCGCCCAGCGCACCCGGTGAGGCGCCGGAATTGTCCAACACCGGCGAGCCGACCTTCGGTTTGATGTGGACCCTGTTGCAGTTGCCCTGCCTGACGCTGCCCTGCGGAAGCGGGCCGACCGACCTGCCGCTGGGACTGCAAGTGATCGCCGCGGCGGGGCGTGATCCTGATCTGTATGACGGCGCGGTCTGGATCGAACAGCAATTGGCGCGTTGATCGCGGGTTCAGGAAAAACGGAACACCAGTGACGGCTCGGCCATGCGGTCGCGCGCCTTGCGCATGCGCTCCGCCATCGCCAGGGCGTGGGGCGCGTTCTCGGCGAGGATCGCGAACTGACGCTCGTCCAGGCGCAACCCCGCCTTGTGCGCCATGCTTTCGACCAGAACCCGGGTTTTGCCATCCAGCGCCGCCGGCAGCGGCTCGTTGCGGCTGAGATCAGGCGCGGGCAGCGCCGCGCCGGGCTGCAATTGCGGACGCCTGAGGTGCCAGTCCGTCTCGCGCTGGTACGCGGCACCGGCCCGCAGCAGCAGCGCGTCGCTGCCTGCGCGTCCAAGCAGTTGCAGGCCCAGGGGCAATCCGTCCCGCGAAAAACCGCAGGGCAGGGCGAGAGCCGGGGTGCGCGCGCTGTTCGACGGCGTGCAGACGTTGCCGCGCAGCCAGAAATTCTCGCTGCGGTAATCCTCGAAGCGTGGTGCCGGGCCGAAACCGCAGGTCAGCAGCAGATCGTAGCGGTCGTGCAGCGGCTGCATCGCAGCCAGATAGACCCGGTGTTCGCGCAGGGCCTGCACATAATCCGCCGACTGGAACAGGCATGCGGGCAGGGCGCGGCCGAGAAAATCGCGTCCGAACAGTTGCGGCGCCTGGATCAGCTGCTGCTGATGAATCGAAAAAATCTCGCTCTCGGCGATGATCACCTTGATGTCGTAGCCGTCCTGCACCGGCTGGCTGCGGCAATCCTCAATGCTGGCGCCGAGGCCACGGAATGCGGCGATGGCTTCGTCCAGCGCCTTGGCGTGATCCGGATGCGCGGGGATATCTTCCTCCCAGTAATGGCGCAGCACACCGATGCGCAGGCCGCGGATGCCGGCGTCGAGCCCCGCTGAGTAATCGGTGATGTCGTGGCGCATGCTGCCGGCGTCGGCCGGATCGTAGCCGGCGATCACCTGCAGCAACAGTGCGCAATCCGCTGCACTGCGTGCCATCGGCCCGCAATGATCGAAGGTGAAGGAGTTCGGTATCACGCCGGCACGGCTGACCAGGCCGTAGGTCGGCATCAGGCCGGTGATGCCGCAGAACGAGGCCGGCCCGCGGATCGAGCCGCCGGTATCCGAGCCCAGGGCTGCCGGCAGCAGGCCGGCGGCGACGGCGGCGGCGGAGCCGCTGGAAGAGCCACCGGTGAAATGTTCCGGGTTCCAGGGATTACGCGCCGGCGGCCACGGCAGGTCGAATGAGGGACCGCCGTGCGCAAACTCGTGGGTCTGCAATTTGCCGAGCAGAATGGCGCCGGCCTCGAGCAGTCTGCGCGTCGTGGTCGCGTCGCGATCGGGGATGTTGTCGCGGCACACCGCAGATCCGCCCGAGGTCAGGATGCCGCGGGTGTTGTAGATGTCCTTCAGGCCGAAGGGAATGCCGTGCAGCGGACCGCGGTGATTGCCGCGCTGGATGTCGTGTTCGGCCTGGCGCGCCTGCTCACGCGCCAGTTCGGCGGTGACGGTGATGAACGCATTGATCCGTGGGTCGAGGCTTTCGATGCGCGCCAGCAGCGCATCGGTCAGTTCGACCGGAGACAGGCTGTGCCGGGCGATCAGCGCCGCGGCTTCAGCGATGCCAAGTTCATGCAATGCCGGGCTCATCGCCTGTCCCTGTCAGGTTTCGCCGCGCAGGGCATCCGCCCAGCAGTTGGGTGTCTCGTAAAGCCGTACCCGTTCCAGTTGCAGCCGGTCGCCGTACTCGGCGCGATAGGCGGCATCGAGAGTAACGAAGGCCTGCTGAGCCAGATGCTCTGCCGTGGGCGGGGCATCAAACAGCACGGTCTTGTGTCCGGGAATGCCGGCGAGGAAGGCGGTGACCGCCTTGTCGCCGCGCCAGGCCAGGAAGGCGTGATCCCAGGGCTCGGCGATGAGCCGGGTGGCAATCGACTTGATTGCCGAAAAATCGATGACCATGCCCTCGTCGGCGGCACCCGGCGTCAAGATGACCGGACCGCTGACGGTGACTTCGAGGGCGTAGCGGTGGCCGTGGAGGTGCCGGCACTGGCTGCCGTGGTTGGGAATGCGGTGACCGGCGTCGAATTCCAGCCTGCGGGTGATTCTCATGGCCGGCGATTATACCGCCGGGGCCCGGCCACCCCTTCGGCAACCTCGTTTTTCCCCTGAAAATCCAATAAAATAGCGCCCTTTTTGGCAAGACAAAACCGCGAGTCCTTCAGCATCATATGGCCCTGATCGTTCAAAAATACGGCGGCACTTCGGTCGGCAGTCCGGAGCGCATCAAGAATGTGGCCAAACGCGTGGCGCGCTGGAAATCCCAGGGTCACGACGTGGTGGTCGTGGTTTCGGCGATGTCCGGCGAAACCAATCGCCTGATCGCGCTGGCCAAGGACATCCAGTCGCAGCCTGATGCGCGCGAACTCGACGTGATGGTATCCACGGGCGAGCAGGTGACGATTGCGCTGCTGTCGATGGCGCTGCTTGAAATTGGCGTGCCGGCGCGCAGCTACACCGGTGGCCAGGTGCGCATCCTCACCGACAATGCCCATACCAAGGCGCGTATTCTCAGCATCGATGAGCACAACATGCGCGCCGACCTCAAGGCCGGGCGCGTGGTGGTGGTGGCGGGCTTCCAGGGCATCGACGAGGCCGGCAACATCACCACGCTGGGCCGCGGCGGTTCGGACACCACCGGTGTGGCGCTGGCCGCGGCGCTGAACGCCGATGAGTGCCAGATCTACACCGACGTGGATGGCGTTTACACCACCGACCCGCGCATCGTGCCGGAGGCGCGGCGCCTGAAGACCATCACCTTCGAGGAAATGCTCGAAATGGCGAGCCTCGGCTCCAAGGTGCTGCAGATCCGCTCGGTTGAATTCGCCGGCAAGTACAAGGTGCGTTTGCGCGTGCTCTCCAGCTTCGAGGACGAAGGCGAGGGCACGCTGATCACTTTCGAGGAAGACAAGGACATGGAAAAAGCCGTCATCTCAGGCATTGCCTTCAACCGCGACGAGGCGAAAATCACCGTGCTCGGCGTGCCGGACCGTCCGGGCATCGCTTACCAGATCCTCGGCCCGGTGGGCGAGGCGAACATCGACGTCGACATGATCGTGCAGAACGTCGGCCACGACGGCCTGACCGACTTCTCGTTCACGGTGCACCGCAATGATTACCAGAAGACGCTGAAGGTGCTGCAGCCGGTACTCGAGCACACCAAGGCGCGCGGCGTACAGAGCGGCGACAAGATCGCCAAGGTCTCGGTGGTCGGCGTCGGCATGCGTTCACACGCCGGCATCGCCAGCACCATGTTCCGCACCCTGGCCGAGGAAGGCATCAACATCGAGATGATCTCCACCTCGGAAATCAAGATTTCTGTGGTGATCGACGAGAAATATACCGAGCTGGCCGTGCGTGTGTTGCACAAGGCATTTGGACTGGATCAACCGGCCTGATTGGCGGATTACCGGGCAGGGTGCTGTGGTAACCTTGCCGAAATTGCAGTAAACAGTTTGCGCAGTCGCAGCAACAGGGTTCCGGAGAGATGGCCGAGTGGTCGAAGGCGCGCCCCTGCTAAGGGCGTATGGGGGCAAAACCTCCATCGAGGGTTCGAATCCCTCTCTCTCCGCCAAATAAAAAACGGGGCCTTGTGCCCCGGTTTTTTTTGTGGAGATGGGAGTAGAGAGAAGCCTCCGGTTCGACCAGCGACACGCGGGGCGTGTCGCGCAGGACGCCGCGCCTTCAGCGCGGCGGTCCCGAGCGGCAGCGAGGGATGACGGATCGCCTTGAGGCGAGCCGGCACAATCCCTCTCTCTCCGCCAAATAAATAACGGGGCCTTGAGCCCCGTTATTGTTTTGCGGGGAGGCAGTGGAAAGAAGCCTGCGGTTCGAGCAGCGACAAGCGGGGCGTGTCGCGCAGGTCGTCGAAACTATTTCCTGGTGTCCTTCTCGCCGCCAAACAATCCGCCCGCCCAGTTGCCGACCTTGGCACCTACCGTGGTGCCGACACCGGGCATCACCACGCTGCCCAGCGCCGCGCCGGCGATGGATGCACCACTGGGCAGGGCCATCGGCGAATCCACAGTACCACTGAGGTTGAGCGGCACCACCAATGCACTGCCCACCTGGGCATTAATGCGTCCGGAGAGTGCCTTGTTCGGCGCAATGGTGACATTGCCTTCCGCACCGAGCGAGCCGGATGTCACCTTGAGGTTGGTGATGCGCTGCGTGCCGCGATCCATCGCAAATTGGCCGGACAGCGTGTCGAAACGGGTTTCGCCACCGGTTTCCCGGGTAATCAGCCGCGTTGCTGCACGCTGCAGATCGATGCCCTGCAGCACGCCGTCGCGGATGTCAAAGGGGGTTTCCAGGCGCATCGCCGCACCGATTTGTTCGGGTTTGGCGGATTCACCGGAGAACAGTGGCTTGGCGCTGAGGCGGCCGCTGATTTTTGCAGCCGGTGAAAACAGCGGCACCAGTTCGCGCAGCTCCACGGCATCAACGGCAAGCTGGCCTTTCAGGCGCAGGCCTTTTTGCCAATTGACTTCCATCACCCCGCCGATTTTTCCCTGATAGAGCTTTGACTCGATCTGGCGCAGATCAAGGCTGGTCGGTGTGGCGAAGCCGCTGACCTTCAGCTCGTCAAATTTCATCGGTGGCCCCAGCGGCAGCGACCAGTCGCGGGCATCAACCGTGAGGCGCAAGCGGTTCTGGTCGGCAGGCTGCAGCGCGGCCTTGAACTTACCGTCGCGGGCACTGAGCAGCGCGCGCTGCGGCAGGCCATCCTCTCCGATACCGACCTCGGCGTCGAAGGGCCCGAGTTTTTTCTGTTGCAGTTGCAGCGAGGCATCGTTGAGGCGGATTTCACGCACCACCACCTTGAACGCAGCCGGAGGTGCCTTCGGATCGGCCTTGGTCCATTGGGGAATCTTGTCGAGCGCGCGCTGGGTGATCAGCAGGCCGTCGATGTCGATGCTGCGGATGACCTTGGTTGAAGTCAGCAGCGACAGCAGATCGGGGGTGACAGCCACCTTGCCGACCGTCAGATCACCGGCTTTGCCGACTTGGATGCCTTCAATCAATACATGGGGCAGTGGCAGGACGCGCAGATTTAACTGGCGCAGCATTACCGGCTCCTTCAGCTTGTCGGAGACCATCGCTTCGATCTGCGGACGATAGCTGTCCAGCGAGACCAGCACCGGCACCATGGCGAGTCCCGCAAAAATCAGCGAAATAACCAGAACTGCACGCTTAAACCACTTCATTTCAACCGATATCCTGCGTTGACCGGCATGGCACCGGAAGCTAGAATACGCCCCTCGCTGAACCGCCAACAACCGGTTTTTAAAGCGAAATTCCCCGATAGCTCAGTCGGTAGAGCGACGGACTGTTAATCCGCAGGTCCCTGGTTCGAGCCCAGGTCGGGGAGCCAGACATCGAACAAAAAAGCCCGCATTGCTGCGGGCTTTTTTCTTTTCTCCGGCGGCGTTCAGCTGCTGACCAGCACATCGCCGATGGCTTTTGCCACATAGTCGATGTTCTTGGTGTTCAGCGCGGCGACGCAGATGCGGCCGCTGTCCAGCGCATAGATTGAATATTTCTCGCGCAGCTTGGTGACCTGGGCCTTGGTCAGGCCGGAGTAGGAGAACATGCCGCGCTGGTCGACGATGAAGCCGAAATCGAAGTCGGCGCGTTGTTCACGCACTTTTTCGACCAGCGACTTGCGCATGACCTTGATGCGGTCGCGCATGCCGGCCAGCTCCTGCTCCCACAACGCACGCAGTTCGGGGTTGGTCAGCACCATCGCCACCGCCTGGCCGCCGTGGGTGGGCGGGTTGGAGTAGTTGGTGCGGATCACGCGTTTCAACTGGCTGAGGGTGCGCGCGGCTTCATCCTTGTCGCGGGTGACGATGCTCAGCGCACCGACCCGTTCGCCATACAGGGACATTGACTTCGAATACGAGCTCGACACGAAAACCGCAGGTAATTCGGTGGCGAATTTGCGCACCACTGCGGCATCGGCATCGAGGCCGTCGGCAAAACCCTGGTAGGCGAGGTCGAGGAAGGGCACCAGCTCGTTCTGCTTCACCGCGGCGAGCACCTTTTGCCACTGCGCCGGCGTGAGGTCGATGCCGGTCGGGTTGTGGCAGCAGGCATGCAGCACCACGACCGAACCCTTGGCCATCGCACCGAGCGCGGCGAGCATGGCGTCGAATTTCACGCCATTGGTGGCGGCATCGTAGTAGGGGTAGGTCTTGACGTTGAAGCCGGCGTATTCAAACAGCGCACGGTGGTTTTCCCAGCTCGGGTCGCTGATGTAGAGCTCGGCGCCGGGGTTGAAGCGGCGCAGGAAGTCGCCGCCGACCTTCAGGCCGCCGGTGCCGCCGAGGGTCTGCACGGTGACCACGCGGCCGGATTTGACCGGCTCGGAATCGGCGCCGAACAGCGCCTGCTGGGTGGCCTTGTCGTAGGCGGCAATGCCGTCGATTGGCAGGTAGGCGCGGGGCAGTGCGGTCTCGACCAGCTTCTGCTCGGCCTTGCGCACGCACTGCAGCACCGGCACCTTGCCATCATCGTCCGTGTAAATACCGACACCCAGATTAACTTTTTTCGGATTGGTATCAGCTACATAGGCTTCAGTCACGCCGAGGATCGGATCCTTCGGCGCCATTTCGATCTTGTCGAGCACGGAGCTGGTCATGGCAGGTTTTATGGTGAGGAAATGAGTCAGAAAGACTGCATTTTAGCTGTCTTTTTGCGCCGCACCCAAACGGTGCCTGATTGAATGCCGGAGTGGTGCCAGGTTGTGGCGTCGCTTGGGGGAAGGCAAACCGGTAACATCGACGCTTTTGCCTGCCACGCATGGACATCATCACCTTTCCGGACAGCCCGTACCGCCTGCACCAGACTTTCGCGCCCGCGGGGGATCAGCCGGAGGCCATCGCCAAGCTGACCGAGGGCATCCGCGACGGATTGTCTTTCCAGACCCTGCTCGGTGTCACCGGCTCGGGCAAGACCTACACCATGGCCCATGTCATCGCCCGGCTCGGCGTGCCGGCGCTGGTGATGGCGCCGAACAAGACCCTGGCGGCCCAGCTCTACGCCGAATTCCGCGAGTTCTTCCCGGAAAACGCGATCGAGTACTTCGTCTCGTACTACGACTACTACCAGCCCGAAGCCTATGTGCCGTCGAAGGACCTGTTCATCGAAAAGGACTCGAGCATCAACGAGCACATCGAGCAGATGCGGCTGTCGGCGACCAAGGCACTGCTGGAGCGGCGCGACACCATCATCGTTGCCACGGTGTCGGCGATCTACGGCATCGGCGATCCCTCCGACTACCACAACATGATCCTGCACCTGCGCGAGGGCGAGAAGCTGTCGCAGCGCGATGCCATCGAGCGCCTGATTTCAATGCAGTACGAGCGCAATGACATTGAATTCAAGCGCGGCGTGTTCCGGGTGCGCGGCGATGTGCTTGATGTTTTTCCGGCGGAGAACTCCGAAACCGCGGTGCGCGTTTCGCTGTTCGACGATGAAGTCGAAACCATCCAGATCTTCGACCCGCTGACCGGCCACATCCTGCAGCGGGTGTCGCGTTTCACCGTCTATCCCTCGAGCCATTACGTGACGCCGCGGGCCACGACCTTGCGCGCAATCGAGGCGATCAAGATCGAGTTGCGCGAGCGCATCGAGCATTACCAGAAGACGCAGAAGCTGGTCGAATGCCAGCGCATCGAGCAGCGCACGCGCTTTGACCTCGAGATGCTCAACGAGATGGGGTTCTGCAAGGGCATCGAAAACTACTCCCGTCACCTGTCCGGCCGCGCTCCCGGCGCGCCGCCGCCGACGCTGATCGACTACCTGCCGCCGGACGCGGTGATGTTCCTCGACGAAAGCCACGTGACCATTCCGCAGGTCGGCGGCATGTACAAGGGCGACCGTGCGCGCAAGGAAAATCTCGTCGAATACGGCTTCAGGCTGCCGTCGGCGCTGGACAACCGGCCGCTGCGTTTTGACGAGTTCGAGAAATTCATGCGCCGCACGGTATTTGTGTCGGCGACCCCCTCCGAATACGAGCGCCTGCACCAGGCACAGGTGGCGGAGCAGGTGGTGCGGCCCACCGGCCTGGTCGATCCGCAGATCGAAGTGCGGCCGGCCACCAGCCAGGTGGATGACCTGCTGTCGGAGGCTAATGCCCGCATCAAGGCCGGCGAGCGCGTGCTGGTGACCACGCTGACCAAACGCATGGCCGAGGACCTCACCGATTATCTGTCGGAGCACGGCATCAAGGTGCGTTACCTGCACTCCGACATCGATACCGTGGAGCGGGTCGAGATCATCCGCGACCTGCGGCTGGGTGAATTTGACGTGCTGGTCGGCATCAATCTGCTGCGCGAAGGCCTCGACCTGCCCGAAGTATCGCTGGTGGCCATCCTCGACGCCGACAAGGAAGGTTTCCTGCGCTCGGAGCGTTCACTGATCCAGACCATCGGCCGCGCCGCGCGCCACCTCAACGGCAAGGCCATCCTCTACGCCGACCGCATCACCGATTCAATGAAACGCGCCATCGGAGAAACCGAGCGCCGCCGCAACAAGCAGATTGCCCACAATATCGAGCACGGCATCACCCCGATCGGCGTCACCAAACGCATCAAGGACATCATCGATGGCGTCTACGACGGCGACAGCGCACGCCAGGAACTGAAGGCCGCGCAGAACCAGGCGCGTTACGACGAGATGGGCGACAAGGAAATGACTCGCGAGATCAAGCGCGTCGAGAAGGAGATGCTGGAGGCGGCGCGCAATCTGGAGTTCGAGCGGGCGGCGCAGCTGCGGGATGAACTGCAACTGCTGAAGAAGCGGTTTTTTATTGATGCGGCCTGAGCCGTTTTTACGGTGACAGCAATCGCTCACTGGAAATCCCGTGCCAGAAATGCCTTTTATCGTGATCGGACACTGATCGCGTGTAATCAACGCGCTTCGCTGAAAAATGACTTTCCTGCGGCGATAGGGACTAAACTGCGTTTCTGACTTCCATTCGACCCTTCTCGGGCGCGCACTTGAAATGTCATGGTTTCGAGCCAAGTCAGCGCGCCAACCGGATGTCTTGATCCCCGGCCTCCGTGGCATTGCTCAATCACACGGGGTGCTGCATGGTGCGTCTGAAGCTGTTCATCGAACTGAAGTACGAGGTCATTGACCATGTCAGCGACTTCATTTTCAACATTCACGCGGCGCTGACACCCGCACAGACCCTGGTTTCTGAAAATCTCCGGGTCAGTCAATCCGTTTCGCTGCACCCGTTTGTCGATCCCGCCCACGGCAACCGTTACATGCGGTTGCGAGCGGACCCCGGCGACCTGACCCTGCGCTACGAAGCGATTGTCGACATTGTCCATCACACGGCTTCACCCGACAGTGTGGGGGAAGTGCCGGTGTCTGAACTGCCGGCCGAGGCGCTGGCCTACATCTACCCGAGTCGTTATTGCCAGTCAGACCGGCTGGCAAGGCTCGCCAACACCGAATTCGGGCATCTGCCGCATGGTTACTGGAGGGTCCGCGCAATCCAGGACTGGGTGCAGCGTCGAACCAAATTTCTGTCGGGCAGCTCGATGGCTACCACTTCGGCGCTGGATACCGTTGTCGAGCAGGTTGGTGTTTGCCGTGATTTCGCACACCTGATGATCGCGCTTTGCCGAGCCTTGAACATCCCTGCGCGCTTTGTCACCGGCATTGACTATGGATCAAACCCGATGTTCGGGCCGCCGGATTTTCATGCCTATGTGGAAATCTTTCTCTCCGGCCGCTGGTTTCTGTTCGACCCAACGGGCATGGTTTTGCCGACCGGGTTGATACGCATCGGCACCGGACGCGATGCGGCTGATGTGTCGTTCGCAACCATTTTCGGACAAGTCAAATCTTATTCGCCAATGATCGGGATCGAAGGCGTGGAGGATCTGGCTGGCGGCATCACGCTGCCCATGGCCTGCGGCGAAGCACTGTCCACTTCGCTGACTTGAGGTGTCTGCGCACTCATTTTTCGGGCTGTTGTTTCTGTGTCTGCAGATGCGATCGTTCCTGCGCTATCCTGAGCCACGTATGGCCGTGCCGTGTATATGAAACATATTGATGGAATCAGGGTGCTCTTTGTCTGCATGGGCAACATCTGCCGTTCGCCAACCGCGGAAGGTGTGTTCCGTCATGTCGTGCAGCGCGAGGGCATGACCGACCGCATCCACATCGATTCCGCCGGTACCCACGCTTACCACATCGGTGAACCGCCCGATGCGCGCTCGCAGGCCGCGGCGGCGAAGCGCGGCTATGACGTGTCAGCACAGCGGGCACGGCAGGTGGCTGGGGAGGACTTCGCCGAATTTGATTACGTGCTGGCGATGGATGCGCATAATCGCGAGCTGCTGTTGCAGCGCTGCCCGCCACGGCATCGCGGCAAGGTGCGCCTGTTTCTGGAATTTGCCGAAGGTGCGACAGTGCGCGAAGTGCCTGATCCGTACTACGGCGGGGCGCAGGGTTTCGAGGAAGTGCTGGATCTGGTCGAGCATGCGGCTGAGGGTTTGCTGCGACACATAAAAAATGATCAATAAAAACAATGGCTTATAAACAAAACGGCAGCCCCGGGCTGCCGTTTTGTCTTGGGCCGGGCGCAAATGCTTATTCGAGCTTGATGTTCGCTGCCTTGATGACACGGACCCAGTCTTCATATTCCTTGCGCATGAACTTGCCGAGTTCATCCGGCGTGGTGGGGGCAGGGTCGGCGCCCTGGCTGGAGAAACGCTTGGAGATGTCCGGGTCGTTCAGCGCCTTCACCGTTTCGGCATTGATCCTGGCGATGATGTCCCTGGGCACGCCGGCGTGGGCCATGAAGGCATACCAGGTCACGTACTGAAAACCCTTTACGCCGGATTCAGCCACGGTCGGGATGTCGGGTGCGGCGGGCGAGCGTTTGGCGCTGCCAACGGCGATGCCGCGCATGCGGCCGTTGGCGATGTGCGGCAGAACCGAAGGCATGCTGTTGAACATCGCCGTGATCTGGCCGGAAATCAGGTCGGTCATTGCCGGCGCGGTGCCCTTGTAGGGGATGTGGACGAGGTTGGTGCCGGTCATCGACTTCAGCAGTTCCATGCCCATGTGCTGCGGGCTGCCGGGGCCGACCGAGCCGTAATTGATCTGGCCAGGCTTGGATTTGGCGAGCTTGATCAGGTCCGGCACATTGCGCACCGGCAGCGAGGGGTGCACGACGAGAATCTGCGGGTTGATCACCAGCAGCGAAATCGGCGCGAGATCCTTGAACACGTCGTACGGCAGCTTCGGATTCAGTGCCGGAGCCAGTGCCAGAGAACCGCCGGTGCCGAAGAGGATGGTGTAACCGTCGGGCGGCGAGCGCAATACGTTTTCGACACCGATCACGCCGCCTGCGCCGGGGCGGTTCTCGACAACGATCTGTTGTTTCCAGGCCTCGGACATTTTCTGGCCCAGAGCGCGGCCGACAAAATCAGTGGGGCCGCCGGGCGGGAAATGGATCACCATGCGCATCGCGCGCGACGGGAAACTCTGCGCGGTTTGTGCAGAGGCGAAGCCGCTGCCGAGCAGGGCTGCCGCAATGCAGCAGCCAATGACTGTTTTTTTCATGTGTTTTTCTCCTCCTGTGCGGTCCGCACTGTGCAAATCTAGCACGACTCGTGTTTGACCCGTGAACATGCAGCGGCTATCTTCGATTGATTCTTCCACGTCGACGATAAAGTCCAAAAAATGAACGACGCACTCCGTGCTTTGCTGCATCCGCAATCCATCGCCGTGATTGGCGCTTCCACCGATTTCAACAAGATCAACGGCCGCACCTTCAAGGCGCTGGTCGACAAGGGTTACACCGGGCGCATCCTGCCGGTGAATCCGAAATACCAGACGCTGCTCGACCGGCCCTGTTATCCGGACGTGGCTTCGATACCGGGCACGGTGGACCTCGCCGTGGTCGCTGTGCCGGCGAAACACGTGCCTGACACGCTGCGCGAACTCGGGCGCAAGGGTGTCAAGGTTGCGGTGGTTTTCAGCTCCGGCTTCAGCGAAGTCGGCGGTGACGGGGTGCGCCTCGAGGCCGAGCTGAAACAGGCGATCCGCGACAGCGGCGTGCGCGTGCTGGGCCCCAACTGCCTGGGACTGGTCAACGTGTTCGAGAACATGATGGCCACCTTCAGCCAGTTTTCGCTGGGGCCGACGCCGGAAGGGCCGGCGGCGTTTGTCACGCAGTCCGGCGCACTGGGCACCGCGACCGCGGGGGTTGCGCGCAAGCGCGGGCTCAACTTCGGATTTTTCGTCAACACCGGCAATGAAACCGACCTGCAGTTCGTCGATGTAATGGGCGCGATCGTGGCCGAAGACAAGGTCACCGTCGGTGCCGGTTATATCGAAGGCCTTAAAAACGGGCCGGGGCTGTTGCGCGTGGCCGAGGATGCAATGGCACGCAGCAAGCCGCTGGTGCTGACCAAGGTCGGCCGCACCAAGGCCGGCGCCAGGGCGATTGCCTCGCATACCGGTTCGCTCGCCGGTGAGGATGCGGTGTTTGCCGGCGTGATTCGCCAACGTGGCATCATCCGCGCCCGCAGTGATGAGCAACTACTTGATTTTGTTGAAGTATTTTCACAGTGCGCATTACCCGGCGGACGCGGCATCGGCATCATCACGCGCTCCGGCGGTGCGGGCGCGCTGATGGCGGACCGCGCCGAGGAAATCGGCCTTGATGTGGCGACACTGAGCGAGGCGACCACAACCGCGTTGCGCAAGGTGGTGCCGGCTTTCGGTTCCACCGGCAATCCGGTGGATATCACCGCGCAGGGCCTGGTTGATCCCAACCTGATGCGCGAGAGCATCAAGATACTGCTCTCCGATCCGAAGGTGGATGTCGCGATTGCCTGGCTGTCGTTCTCCGAAAAACAGGCCGACATGAACGTGCGCAATTTTGTCGAAGCCAAGGCGCAGGCGAGCAAACCCTTCATCGTGTGCTGGATGGGGATGCCCGATGCAGCAGCCGAGCAGATGCGTGCTGCCGGCATTCCGGTGCTGCGCAGCGCCGAGGCTGCCGTCGATGCCATCGGCGCGCTGGTGCAATACGCCGAGGCCCGCCGCAACTGGCTGGCCGATGCGCCGGCCCGCGCCGCGCTGCAATTACCGGCATTAAAACTGCCCGCGGCTGCCGGCCCGGTGGCCAGCCTCGAAGGCCAGGCGCTGCTGCAAAGCTGTGGTGTCAAAACCGCGGCTGCGAAACTCGCCGGCAGCGCCGATGCCGCTGTCGCAGCAGCCGATGCACTGGGCTACCCGGTGGTGCTCAAGATCGAATCGCCGGACATCCTGCACAAGACCGAAGCCAAAGGTGTGGCGCTGAACCTGAAGGATGCCGATGCAGT
>LNDW01000009.1 GCA_001464815.1 Betaproteobacteria bacterium Ga0077527
GGCGACAAGATTGGCGCCGATGACAAGGCCAAGATCGAAGCCGCGATGAAGGATGCCGAGGAAGCGCTGAAAAGCGACGACAAGGACGCGATCGAGGCGAAAACCCAGGCGCTGGCCCAGGCCGCGCAGAAGCTGGGGGAAGAAATGCAGAAGTCCCAGGCTGGCGCAGCAGCCGGCGGCGAAGCGCCCAAGGGTGAAGCCGGCAAAAAGGATGACGGCAATGTGGTTGACGCCGAATTCGAGGAAGTGAAAGACAAGAAATAACCAGGAACAAGGATTGCGGATCGAGGTACGAGGCTTGAGGGGGGGGAGACAAACACTCTCCCCTTAGTCTTTTCTGAAACAGCCCCGTATCCGTCTCAATCCTCGATCCTTACTCCTCAATCCTGAATAAAAATGGCCAAAAAAGACTATTACGAAGTGCTCGGCGTCAATCGCGACGCCTCCGAGGACGACCTGAAAAAGTCGTACCGCAAGCTCGCCATGAAATGGCCGGACAACCCCAAGGCCGAGGAACACTTCAAGGAAGCCAAGGAAGCCTACGAGGTGCTCAGCGACGCGCAAAAACGCGCGGCCTATGACCAGTTCGGCCATGCCGGCGTTGATCCTTCGGCCGGAGCGGGTGCGGCAGGCGCGGGTTTCGGCGGTTTTGGCGACGCCTTCGGCGACATCTTCGGTGACATCTTCGGCGGCGGTGGCGGCGGACGCGGCCGCTCCACGGTGTATCGCGGCGCCGACCTGCGGTACAACCTAGAGATATCTTTGGAAGACGCCGCGCGCGGCACCGAAACGCGCATCCGCATCCCGGCAATGGAGGAATGCGAAACCTGCCACGGCAGCGGCGCCAAGCCCGGCACCCAGCCGACCACCTGCAGCACCTGCGGCGGCCACGGCCAGGTGCGCATGCAGCAGGGCTTTTTCTCGATTCAGCAGACCTGCCCGAAATGCCACGGCACCGGCAAGATTGTGGCCAGCCCATGCGGCACCTGCTCCGGCAATGGCCGCGTCAAGAAAAACAAGACGCTGGCGGTGAAAATTCCGGCCGGTGTCGACGAAGGTGACCGTATCCGCCTCTCCGGCGAAGGTGAAGCCGGCGTGAACGGCGGGCCGTCAGGCGACCTCTATGTGGTGATGCAGATCAAGCCGCACAACGTGTTCACCCGCGACCACAACGACCTGCATTGCGAAATGCCGGTGTCCTTCACCACCGCGGCACTGGGTGGCGAAATCGAAATCCCCACGCTCGACGGCTACGCCAAGATCAAGATTCCCGGCGAAACCCAGAGCGGCAAGGTCTTCCGCCTGCGCGGCAAGGGCATCAAAGGTGTGCGCTCGACCACCCATGGCGACCTGCTCTGCCATGTGGTTGTCGAAACGCCGGTGAGTCTGACCTCGCGCCAAAAGGAACTGCTCGTGGAATTCGAGGCCATCAGCAACAAGGATGCCGCCCGCCACAACCCGCGCGCCAAATCGTGGATGGACCGGGTGAAGGAGTTTTTTGCTGAATAAGCGCGGCGAAACCACCGAAAAAAGCCGGCTGATGCCGGCTTTTTTGCTCAGGACCTGATCACCGCCTACTGCTGCTGCAGCTTCGCGTCGCGCACCACCCTGGTGTACTTGGCCACTTCCGACTTGATATAAGCGCCAAAATCCGCTGCCGAACCACCCAGCGGATCGGCACCCAGTGCAGCAAGCCGTTGCTGAACGTCCTGCAGTTTCAGTGCCTTGTTGATATCGGTATTTAGTCGGCTGACAGCCGCGGCTGGTGTACCCGCAGGCATCACCGCACCGTACCAGAGGATGATGTCATAACCGGGCACCCCCGCTTCAGCCACAGAAGGCACATCGGGCAGCACCGGATTGCGTTTCGCGCTGGTCACCGCGAGCGCGCGCATCTTGCCCGACTTGATGTGTGGCACCGCCACCGGTGAGGTATTGAAGCCGACCTGGATTTCACCGGAGATCAGCGCCAGCGCGCTCGGCGCACCGCCCTTGTACGGCACATGGGTCATATCGATCTTCGCCAGTCCCTTGAACAGCTCGGCGGCAATATGTTCCGGGCTGCCGTCGCCGGAGGAGGCGTAATTGACCGGCTTGGCTTTCGCCAGCGCCAGCAGCTCGCCCACCGATTTGATCGGTGATGACGGCGGCACCACCACAAACATCGGCACCGAAGAAATGTTGATCAGCGGCGTGAAGTCGCGCTCGAGGTCGTAATCGAGTTTTTTATAAAGCGGCTTGCTCACCGCATGCGCCAGCGAAATCATCAGCACTGTGTAGCCGTCGGGCGTGGCTCGCGAGGCAATACTGGCGGCGAGGTTGGCATTCGCTCCAGGCCGGTTATCGACAATCACCTGCTGGCCGACACTCTCCGAAAGTTTGGCGGTCACCGTACGCGCCATGATGTCAGTGCCGCCGCCCGGTGGAAAACCGACCAGAAAACGGATCGGTTTGGTCGGGTAGCCCTGCCCAGCGACAGGTTCAATCTGCAGCACAGCAGCGAATACCAGCAGTGAAGTCATCAGTTTTTTCATTTACTCCTCCGGTTTTCTTGCGGCCTGTCAGGTCGTTTTTGTTCCCGTACTGCCGGACCGCGCCTATCCCACGGCTACGGCCTGCAACTTGCCGCTGCGCAGCTGTTTGACCACGGCATCGGCAAAGGACTTGGTGTTGCCACGGCCACCGAGGTCGCCTGTACGCGCGTTGGCATCGGACAATGCAGCGTCCACCGCAGCCTCGATGGCACGGTAAGCCTGCTGGAACGCCGGTTTGTTGTGGCGAATACCCAGCCACTCGAGCAGCATGCCCGCCGACAGGATCATGCCACTCGGGTTGGCTATCCCTTTGCCGGCGATGTCCGGCGCCGATCCGTGGCCGGCATTGGCGATGGCGTGGTGGTCTCCGGCATTGATCGCCGCGGCGAGGCCGAGGCCACCCGACAGCGCAACCGCCAGATTGGAAAGAATGTCGCCAAACATGTTGGAAATCAGTATCACGTCATGGCGCTCTGGCCTGCTGTAAATGTCGGCGGCCATCGCGTCGATGTCCATTTCGCGCAGCGCGATTTCCGGCTTCGATTTCGCCAGTTCGTAGGCCGGCGCCATGAACAGGCCATCCGTCATTTGCAGCACATGGCGCTTGCCGACCACGGTGAGTCGCCTGCTGCGCCGCGCCGCGTAATCAAAGGCAACCCTGGCGATACGCTCGGAGCCCTTGCGCGTGATCTTGCGCACCGACAGCGCAACGTCCTCGGTCGGCATGAATTCGCCGTTGCCCATGAACATGGTGCGGTCGGAATAGAAACCTTCAGTGTTCTCGCGCACGATCAGTGCGTCGAGTCCCCTGCGCGCATCGGGCATGCCGGCGCGGCTCCTTGCCGGGCGCAGATTGGCATAAAGGTCAAGCCGCTTGCGGATGGTGCCGGGGATGTTGAGGCCACCTTCGGCCACCGGGGGATAATCGGTCATGCCGCAGGGTCCGACGATGGTGCCGTCAGCCTCGGTGACCGCCTTCATCGCGGCTTCGGTCAGCGTGGTGCCGTGCCTGCGGTGGCTGGCCATGCCGACCTCGACGTCGGTGAAGCGCAGGCCCAGCGAAAACTCGGCATCCGCCGCCTTCACCACCGCCATTGCCGCCGCCACGATTTCCGGACCAATGTCGTCACCCGCCATCACCACGATATTCATGTTTCAGCCTTCCTGTTTCGCACCTGCCACCCGTTGAAAAAACGGCCGGGCATCAAGGCCCGGCCGCGCTGTCGTCATTACTCGGCCTTGATTCCGGCCTCCTTCACCACCCGCACCCAGCGCTGATAGTCCTTCTGGATGCGCTCGCCGAATTTCTGCGGTGTGCCGCCGGTTTGCACCATGCCCTGGTCCTCGAGGTTCCTGCGGATCTCGGGTTCCTCCAACGCCTTGTTAATCGCGCCATTCAGGCGATCGATCACCGCAGCCGGCGTGCCGCGCGGCGCCATCGTACCGAACCACAGCTCGACCTCGTAACCGGGCAGGGTCTCCGCCACCGTCGGCACTTCAGGCAAAGAAGGCCAGCGCCTGGCCGTGGTCACCGCCAGCGGACGCAGGCGTCCGGTCTTGAAATGCGGCACCACCGGCAGCAGGCTGCCGACAATGATCGGGGCCTGGCCCGAAAGCAGGTCGGTCATCGCCGCACCCGTACTTTTGTACGGCACATGCACCATCTTCACCTTCGCCATCACGTTCATCAGCTCGGTGGCGAGGTGGGTCAGGCCGCCGACGCCACTGGAGGCATACACCAGTTCGCCGGGACGGCTGCGCGCGAGGGCAATCAGTTCCTTCAGGTGTTTCGATGGCAGCGAGGGATGCACGGTCACCACAAAGGGGGTGATGCCGAACTCGGCAACCGGGATGATGCTGTTGATCGGATCAAAGGCCGGGCGATGGGTCGCTGAACTGGCGGAGAAACTGCCCGACATCATCATGATGGTATAGCCGTCGGGCGGCGCCTTGGCCACCGCCTCCATGCCGATAATGCCGCCGGCACCGCCGCGGTTGTCGACAATGAACTGCTGGCCGAGAGCCGATGTCAGCCGCGCCGAGAACTGGCGCGCGGTCAGGTCACTGCCGCCGCCGGGGGCAAAGGGCACGATCACCCGCACCGGCTTTACCGGATACTGCTGCGCATGCAGCAGCGCCGGTGACAGCGTCAGCAGCGCGGCGGCAAGTCCGCCAGAAACAAACGAAGCTTTCATGAAATCTCCTCTCGTCGATGATGGCCGCGGTGACCACGGTTCGACATTGTTTTAAATAACGTTGTTGTCAGGCCGTGTTGGCGGCCAGCCCGCAGCGGAGCGGTTGCCGTTGAAGCCGGCAAAAACGTTCGGATGCGTGGTGCCGGCAGTTAACCATGTGAGCCACCATCCGGACCAGTATTGCATATTTATCAAATAATATGCAATCTTTAGCCATGTCTGATTTTTTACTCCCCTTGCCCCCGCTCTTTGCAGCTCCCGGCCCGATGGCACCCGTCCATACGAGGCGTGACTGATGGCCGCCGGCACCCTGACCCCGCTGCAGCAGCGCGTGGCCCGTGAAATCATCGCCCTTGCGCGCCGTGAAAACCGCCCGGCGGGCAGCCACCTGCCGAAGATCGCGCTGGCGAAGGCCATTGGCACTTCGCACAACCCGGTGGAGGCGGCGCTGGCCTATCTCGCGCGTCGCGGCGTTGTCCGCCACCTGCCTGACCGCGGTTATTTTCTGGCACGGGACGCCCGCCTCATCGACGACGCGGCGCGCCGTGTGCCGCATTCCGGGGACGAGCGCCTGTATCACCGCATCGTTGACGCCCGGCTCGAACAACGGCTGCCCGACGAAACCACCGCCTCAGCACTGCTGCGCCGCTTCGGAGGCACCCGCGCGACGCTGCAGCGGGTGCTGACGCGCATCCAGCAGGAGGGCTGGATCGAGCGCAAGGCCGGCCACGGCTGGGCCTTTCTGCCGCTGATTGATTCGGTCGAAGCCTACGAGGACAGTTATGAATTGCGCCGCGTGCTTGAACCGGCGGCGGTGCTTGGCCGCAAGTTCTCGCCGGTGACCGCCGAACTGGCGGCCCTGCGCGCGGAGCAGTTGTTCATGGCCGGCGGCGGCCACGCGCACATGACCGCTGGCGAGTGGATTGATCTCAATGCGCGTTTTCACGAAGCGCTGGCACGCTGGTCGGGCAACCCCTTCCTGCTGCACACCATACGCCGCATGAATCAGTTGCGGAGGCTGGTCGAATACCGCGCGGTGGCGGGCGATCCGAGGCTGCGTGCGCGCCAGTCCAGCGAGCATCTCGAAATACTCGACGCAGTCGAGCGCGACGATCGAACCCGCGCAGCCCTGCTGCTGCAACGCCACCTCGAAGGCGCGCGCCGCGACAAGGTTCAGCCCGCGCACTTCCGGCGCGGCCGGCCATGAAGGTGCTGATCACCGGCGCCGCCGGTGCCATCGGCAGCACCTTGCGCACCGGTCTTGCCGGGCGTTACGCCCTGCTGCGCCTGAGCGACCGCGGCGAACTCGGTGCCGCCGGCACCGGGGAAGAACTGGCGCCAGCCGATCTCGGCGATTACGAAGCAGTGCTCGCCGCAATGCGTGGCATCGACTGCGTGGTGCATCTCGGCGGCATTCCACACGAAGCACCGTGGCCGGAAATTCTCGAATCCAAC
Source organism: Betaproteobacteria bacterium Ga0077527 (assembly GCA_001464815.1). Classification (GTDB taxonomy): domain Bacteria; phylum Pseudomonadota; class Gammaproteobacteria; order Burkholderiales; family SG8-41. Next base: position 6,185 of record LNDW01000009.1, read on the forward strand.
ATCATCGGTGCGTATCACATGTTCGAGGCCGCAAGAGCAAGCGGCGTGCGACGCGTGATCTTCGCCAGTTCCAACCATGCCGTCGGGTTTCACCGGGTCGAGCGCATGCTGGATGCCTGCAGCGTGCCGCGCCCGGACAGCCGCTACGCAGTGAGCAAGGTTTATGGCGAGGCGCTGGGTCGGCTCTACGCCGACAAACACGGCATGAGTGTCGCCTGCCTGCGCATCGGCTCCTTCCGCCCGCTGCCCGGGGACCGGCGCCAGCTCGCGACCTGGATCAGCCCGCGCGACATGACTGAACTGGTGCGCTGCTGCATTGATGCGCCGGAGTTCCGTTATCTGGTGCTCTACGGCGTATCCGCGAATCGCCGCTCGCGCTGGCTGAACCGCGATGCAGCCCGGGTGGGCTACCAGCCGCGGGATGACGCCGAACTCTGGGCCACCCAGCTTGAAGGCCGCGACTCCGGCGGTGAAGCCGCCCGCGCATTCCATGGCGGCGGTTTTTGCGATCTTGAATTATCCAATAAAATCAATGATATAGATTGATTTTATCGACCGCAGTCAGATGCTGCGGATCAGACGCGATATTTCTCGATCGCCTTCCAGTCGATCTCAAAACCGAAACCCGGCAGATCGTTCATGTGTACGCGGCCATCCTTGACCTGGGCGCGCTCGATGAACATCTCGAACCACAACGGATCACGCTCGGGCCCGCCATGTGACTCGACACCGAAGCCCAGCCGCGGGAAGGCCGACACCAGGTGGGCATGCACCTCCGGCACCAGATGCGGCGCAATACGCACGCCGGACTGCTCGGCGAAATGGCTGACCCGCAGCGACTCGGTGAAACCGGCAAAACGCGTTGAATCAAACTGCATGAATCCAAGCGCGCCACTGCTGATGAAATCACGCGCGGTGAAGCGCGTCATCTCGCGCTCGCCGTGGGCCAGCGGAATCGGCGTGTTCTTCGCCAGCGTGACGAAGTCGGCCGGCTGCAGGTACCAGTGCAGCGGCTCTTC
>LNDW01000010.1 GCA_001464815.1 Betaproteobacteria bacterium Ga0077527
GACTTCCGCAACCGCATCCTGCAGATGGGTTCCGACCCGATCGCCGAGTCGCCGGAGTATTTCAGGAAGATGCTGGCGGAGGAGATTGAGCGGTGGGGGAAGGTGGTAAGGGCTTCGGGGATCAAGCCCTAGTTTTAATGATTTTTCGACCTGGGCTTTGTGTTTGAGTTGGCGATAATAAGTCATGGCCAAATTCGTTTTTCTCGTTCTTTTGTTTCTAGTCGGCACAGCGCTGGCTGATGATCGCGAGCGTTGTGCTCGTCTATTTATTGAGCCAAGTGCCGTTTCTACATGCCGCACATTTTTAGGTATTGATTCTCGGCAAATCTCTGATGCTGATCTTCGTGAAAGCATCAGCAAGATGGTTTATGGGAAAAGTGCTGCTGATGCTGATTCTGAAATCAAGCGGCGAGAAGATGCGCGTAAGCTTGAGGAGCTTGCTGAGAAAAAGAAAGAAGAGGAGTCCCAGTGTGGTCGCTTATTTGTCGGTGTGGAGGAGCGTTCCGCTTGCAGGACATTAAGTATTTTAACAATGCGCGTCAGAAGCGATATTCAGATGATTGATGCGGTTAGGGAGCGTCTTGGCCGCCCACCTTTAACTGGCCCTGAAAGAGAGATAGTTATTAGGGACGAAGGTTCTAGGCAAGAGGCTTTCGTTGCGGCTCAAAAAGAAAAAGAGCGGGTTGATGCTGAGAAACAGGCAGCTCTTGACAAAGAGCTTGCAAAAGAGCGGGCGATTGAGCGGGTCGCTCGTGAAAGAAAGCGGGCGATTGATGAGGAAAACAACAAAAAACCGATTCCAGGTAACTGGAAGGCTTTTAGTATTTCAATGAATCCAGCAGACCAGGCTCACGTCTCAACAATTAAGAAAATGAAGTGGTGGGATATTTGTAGGGATTATGGTCGTGAGGTTCGTAGTGAAAGAGATTTGAGAAGACTTACTGCTTTTCGCGAGTATTTGCTTGATCAAGATTTGTTAAATGGAATTGATATAAGCGGTATTCGTGATCGTCGTGTGGCTGTGGGTATGTCGACTTGTGGCGTTATTGCTACCTTAGGCATGCCAACCACAATAAATAACACTACGACAGCTACCAGAACTACTGCGCAAATGGTTTATCGCGACCGAGGTATGTATGTTTATACGGAAGCGAGGCCGAACGATGCCAACGGTATCGTTAGAACCATCCAGCATTGAATTTCAACTTTCCAGCAATTTCAACCGTTGCACCTTCCCCGAAGGCCCCTTAGGCAGTTCGCTGACAAGCTTGATGATTTTCGGCGTCTTGTATTTGCCGAGTTCCTGCGCCGAGAAGTTGGCCAGTTCTTCCACCGAGCAGTCCACGCCCGGTTTCAGGATCACGCAAGCCATGATCTCCTGGCCGTAGTTGGCGTCGGGAATGCCGACCGCGGCGGCTTCGAGCACGGCGGGGTGTTTGAGCAGGGCTTCGTCGATTTCGCGCGGGGCGATGTTCTCGCCGCCTTTAATAATTAATTCCTTCATCCGGCCGGTGACAAAGACGAAGCTGTCTTCGTCCATGTAGCCGAGGTCGCCGCTGTGCATCCAGCCGTCGGGCTCCAGCGTCTTCGCGGTGTTTTCCGGGTCCTTGTAGTAACCGGTCATCACGTTGTCGCCGCGGATCATCAGTTCGCCGGGTGTGCCGCGCGGTTGTTCCTTGCCGGTATTCGGGTCGATGACTTTGGCTTCATTGCCGAAGGCGGTGCCGGGGCTGCCGATCTTGCGTTTGGCCGGATCGTAGGGGTTGGTGAAGCAGGGGGCGTTGGTTTCGGTCATGCCGAAGGTTTCGATGATGCCGATGCCGAACTTGTCCTCGAACGCGCGATGTAATTCCGGCGGCAGCGGGGCGGAAGCTGAGCGGCAGAATTTGACGCGTGAGACGTCCAGATTTTTTTCCCGGGGCGTCGGTGCATTCATCAGGTAGGCGATGATGGTCGGCACCACGTTGATCCAGGTGCACTGGTGCTTTGCCACAAGTTCCCAGTAGCCACTGACGCTGAAACGGTGCGGCATCACCACGCTGCCGCCGTGTACCAGCGGCGCGACGGTGGTCACGATCTGGCCGTTGATGTGGTACAGCGGCATCGCGCACAGCACGCGATCGGTGGCGCTGAGTTCGTGCGCCCTGCTGGTGAATTCGCCGCCGGCGCAGACGCTGCGGTTGGACAGCACGCAGCCCTTGGGTTTGCCGGTGGTGCCCGAGGTGTACATCAGCAGTGCGTCATCGGCTTCGCTGACATCGGGCAGGGCGGCTGTGGTGTCAACAATGCCGGGAATGCTGGTGGCATCGGGGTCGATGGCAATGACGCGGATGTCACGCGGGATGCCGGCGAGGGCCTCGCGCAGGCGGCCGGCGAATTCTTCGCTGGAGTGTTCCAGCACATAGGCAAGCTGCGAGGGCTGGGCCAGCAGGTTCAGCGGCGCGACCATGAAGCCGCCGTACATCACGCCGATCAGCAGCCGCGCGGTCTGGTAGCCGTTGTGCAGCATCAGCGCGACTTTGTCGCCCTTGTTGAGGCCCATGCCGAGCAGGTGATGGCCGAGCGCGCGTGATTCGCACTGCAACTGCGCGAAGCTCATCGTTGCGCCGGTTTCCGGCGTGATCAGCCAGGTGGCGTCGGGACGCTCGTGCGCCTGGTGGTCAACGATGTGGCGGATCGTGCGCATCAAGGAAAAATCAGAGGCAAGCCACAGAGGTCACAGAGAGCACAGAGAAAATCAAATTCAAGACTTCAGTGAATCCGAGGCCCTGTTTTTGCAGTTCTCTGTGTTCTCTGTGACCTCTGTGGCTAAGGTTTTGAATTTTCAATGTCATCCACCGACGGTTCGCGCGGCGGGATCACGCGCACGATGCGCGTGGTGTTGATGAAGTGTCGGTAATTGAGGTTTTCCGAAAAGCTGTTGCGGCCCCAGGTGCCGCAGCCCATGGTCAGTGAGAATGGCAGGCCGTTGTCGAAGTTGCCGCCGTTGGCGATGGCGTGGGCCTGGTTGACGATCACCCGGCAGACCGTCATCTCCATTCCAAGTCGTTGAATATGTTGATTATTTTTTGTGTGTATGCCGCAGGAGTGGCCATTGCCCTGATAAGCGTAGATCGATTTCAGGATATTGAAGGCGTGGTCGAAGT
>LNDW01000011.1 GCA_001464815.1 Betaproteobacteria bacterium Ga0077527
TCATTATCCGGCGGAGCAGGTGCCGGATCAGGTGGTGGAGGAGCTCGATTCCTTTTTCAGGGATTGAGTGGCCAGGTTCATTACAGCTTCCAGCCCAGCCACTCGCAAAGCCCGCGACCCATCACCCATTCAAGATCGTTGCCTTTGAGCCAGGGCAGTTCCTCGGTGTACATGGTCACCGCCTGGCGATAGCCGCAGGCGAGCTTGGTCATGTCGGTGCCCCAGAACATGCGGCGCGGACCAAAGGCGTCGAAGGCTGCGCGCAGCGGGGCGTGCAGGCTGGGGAAGGGGTAGGCATCGGTGGCGAAGTGCGGAATGCCGCTGGCTTTTACCGCGACGTTCGGATGTTTCGCCAGTTCCAGCAGCAGCGGCAGGTCGGCAAATGCGGCCTCCGCACCCTTGCTGCCATTGGGCACGGCCATGTGGTCGATGATCATCCGCAGTTGCGGATGACGTTCGGCAATCTTCGCGATCTTCGGCGCCTGCCGCTGGCTGATCAGCACCATCAGCGGCGGGCCGGCGCGCTCGGCCTCGGGCCACAGCCAGTCGACGCTGCCGTCCTCGAGCATCGGCACAAACTGCGGCCGGTGGAAGGTGAGGCGCAGGCCGAGCATCCCTGGCTGTTCCTTCCATCGCGCCAGTCGGCTGCGCGACTGCGGGTCGGTCGCGTCGAGGCGGCCCATCACCGCAAAACGCCCGGGATGCGCCTGCGCGGCGGCGAGCACCAGATCGTTGCGTTCACCTTCCCATGACGGCGGCACCAGCACTGCGCGGTCAACGCCGGCTTCGGCCATTTCGAGCAGCAGGGCTTCAGCGGACAGAGGTACCGTGCGGTGCGCGGCATGGCGCGCCGGCCAGGGGCGTTCGGGCGTGCTGGCCGCCCAGATGTGGATTTGTGCATCAACAATGTGCATGGATTGTTCTCCGGTTTGGCCACCGCGACTGTAGCCGAGTCCGTGGTGCTTGCGGCGCCGGAGTCTGCATTGAGGGCTGTGCTATCGTCATGGCACCCTGCTGAAACACCATTCCGGTCATCCATCATGCCCCGCATCGTTGCCCTCTACCGTTTCCCGCTGAAAGGCTTCACACCCGAGCCGGTGCAAAGCCTGACCATCCTGCCCGACGGCCGTGCCGCGGGTGACCGGGTGCTCAATCTGCGGTTTGCCGATGCCCCGGTGGATGACACGGCCTGGTGCCGCAAATACAACGGTGTGGTGCTGGCCAATACGCCAGGGCTGGCTCGACTCACCACGGCTTATGACCATGCGTCGCGGCGGCTGCGGATCGCGCTGGAAGGGCGGGTGCTGGTCGATGAGGAAGTGCAGGGCGCCGGTCGCCAGCGCATCGTCGAGGCCTTGACGGACTATGTGCTGGGGCTGGACGAACATCCGTTGAAAGGCCATCCCGAGCGCCTGCCGCTGAAGCTGGTCGGTGACGGGGTCACGCCGCGTTACCAGGACAACGAGTCCGGCCAGGTCACGCTGCACAGCCGCGAGACCATCGCCTCGGCGGCGCAGGCGCTGGGCGATCTTGGACTCAACGATCACCGCTTCCGCCACAACATCGTGATCGAGGGGGTCACCGCCTGGGAGGAATTGTCCTGGCTCGGCAAGCGTGTGCGCATCGGTGCGGTGGAGATGGATGTGGTCAAGCCCAAGACACGCTGCCTCGCCACCCACGCCAATCCCGAAACCGGCAAACGCGACTTGCTGGTGATGCAGGGGTTGGTCAAACATTTCAAACAAGCCCAGCCGACACTGGGCATCGGCATGCTGACGCATGGCACCGGTGGCGAGGTGCGCATCGGTGACGACATTCACGTGACCGGCTGAGCCAGAACCGCTTGCGGCGCGTCACTGCTGAAACTAGAATGCAGTCACTCGCAGGAGAGTGAACCTTGGCCATGCCGGGGTTCCGCCGAAGGCGCAATCCCTCATGATCGCTCAGGCAAACATACTGCGGGTGGTAACAGCCGATCTGGAGAGCGGTCACGCGATTCTGCAGTGACCCACCGAAGGGGCACACGGGCCCAGGCCCGTAAAACTCTCAGGTAAATGGACAGGGAGGGCGGCGCGGAGCGAAAGCTCCGTTCCAGCTTTTCCATTGTTCGAGTCCCTTGAACGCAAAACTTCGGGACCTGAGAGGTCATCATGCGAGTCATCGTGCTCGGTGCCGGCGTTGTCGGCACCGCGGCGGCGTGGTTTCTGAACCGCGCCGGCCATGAAGTCAGTGTCATCGATCGTCAACCTGCAGCCGGACTGGAAACCAGCTACGCCAACGGCGGGCAGATTTCCGTCAGCCACGCCGAGCCCTGGGCCAATCCCTCCGCGCCGCTGAAGGTGCTGAAGTGGCTGTTCCGCGAGGATGCGCCACTGCTGTTCCGGCCGCGGCTGGACTGGGCGCAACTGCGCTGGTGCCTGGATTTCCTGCGCGAATGCGCGCCGGCGCGCACCCGCCGCAACATCACGCAGATCGTCAATCTCGGCTTGTACAGCCGGCACATCCTGAGGGCGCTGCGTGCCGAGACCGGCATCCGCTACGACCACCTCGAGCGCGGCATCCTGCATTTCTACACCAGCCGGCAGGAGTTCGATGCCGCGCAGGAGCCGGCGCGCATCATGCGCGAACTCGGCTGCGAACTGGACATGAAAACACCGGACGAATGCGTCGCCATTGAGCCGGCGCTGGCGAGTGCCCGCGATCTGCTGGTCGGCGGCAGCATGACACCCTCCGACGAGTCGGGTGACGCGCACCAGTTCACGCAAAGGCTGGCGCTGCTGTGCGCGGCGCGCGGCGTGCGTTATCACTACGACACCACGATCCTCGCGCTGGAGGCCGCGGGCGGGCGCATCACAGGGGTGAGGGTGCGTGATCGCGAGGGCTCGCGCCTGCTACAGGCGGATGCCTATGTGCTGGCGCTGGGCAGCTACAGCGCCGGGCTGGCGGCGCCGCTGGGGCTGCGTCTGGCGATTTATCCGGCCAAGGGGTATTCGGTGACGATGCCGGTGCGCGACTCCGCGCGCGCCCACCATGTCAGCCTGACCGACGATGAATACAAGCTGGTGTTCTCGCGCCTCGGTGACCGCCTGCGCATTGCCGGCACCTGCGAACTCAATGGTTACAACACCGAACTGAACGAGGTGCGCTGCCAGGCGATCGTGCGGCGGGTGGAGGCGTTGTTTCCGGGCGGGGGCGACACCACAAAGGCCGAATTCTGGACCGGCCTGCGGCCGGCAACGCCGTCAAACGTGCCCTATATCGGCGGCACGCGGTATCCCAACCTGTTTCTCAACACCGGCCACGGCACGCTGGGCTGGACCCATGCCTGCGGCTCGGGGCAGGCCATCGCCGACATCGTGTCGGGGCGGCGGCCTGAGGTGGATTTTGCATTTTGTGCAGCAGCTTAGTACCTGTTATTGATTGAATAATAAGTATTTTAAAACAACAACTTACGTTATCTCTCACTCTGGCCCCGCTACGTTTCAAGTGTGCCCTGGTCTGCCGTCAAGCAGCACCAGGGGCGCGGAGAAAGAGGGGGGGTAAAGCCCTGCTTCCCCTGGGGCAAGGCAGCACCTGAAGCGGGGCAGAAGAGTGGTGATGAGGGACGTTTTTTGCAGATTCATAACCGGTTATGGGGAGGAAGGCGGGGGCTGACTGCCGCGGTTTGCATAAATTGTATACACTGCATACAATGAGTCTTTCGCGGCAAGCATGCCGCACCGGCCGCCGGATCCGGCGCATCAGGCAAAACGGGGGGGCAATCATGGAAGCAGCGCAACGCCAGTCGCAACATCCGGTCAACAGCCCTGAGCTGGTGCAGGTCATTCCCAGCGGCGCTGCACTCGGCGCCGAAATCCGCGGCATTGACCTGTCGCAGCCGGTGCCCGAGGAGACCAAGGCGCTGCTGCGCAAAGCCTGGGCCGACCATCTGGTGATCTACTGGCGCGGCCAGAATCTGCCGGACGAGGCACTACTCGGCGCGGCCGGGATTTTTGGCAAGACCAAGGAACCTGCCGCGCGCAAATACCAGGTGGCAGGAGGCTACAACATCGGCGGCAAGATCGTGCCGCTGCATCCCCACCTGACGCTGATCAGCAACCTCGACGAGAACGGCGTGCCGGTAATGGACAACGGCGCACTCGGCAGTTACGAGGTGGTGTGGCACAGCGACAATTCCTACGTGCAGGTGCCTCCGGCGGGCAGCATGCTGTATTCGGTGGTGCTGCCGGTCGATGGCGGCGGCGATACCTGGTTCAACAACCAGTATCGGGCTTACGAAGAACTTCCGGATGATCTCAAGGCGGCGATCAAGGGCAAATCGCAGATCCATGACGCCAGCCGCAACAGCGCAGGGGTTTTGCGCCCGACGGTCAAGATGCCGACCAGTCCGGAGGAGGTGCCGGGGCCCGCGCATCCGCTGGTGCGCCTGCACCCGGCCACCGGCAAACGTGCCTTGTACCTGGGCCGCCGCCGCGACTGGCCTTCAAACTACATCATCGGATTGTCGAATGAGGACAGCGAGGCGCTGCTCGACAGGCTGTGGGCCCATGCCACGCAGCCCAAATACGCCTGGAAACACAGCTGGCAGGTTGGCGACCTGGTGCTGTGGGACAACCGCTGTGCCATGCATTACCGCTCCGAGGTCGATCCGAAGCAGCCGCGCGTGCTGCACCGTACGGTGATCAACGGCGAAGCCGTGATCGCGGGCTGAGCGGTCCATGGTTACACGCAGCCGCGCCAGACGGCCGGCGCGCGGCATACCCGATGACTCAGCCTTGCGGCGCATCGCTGCCCGCGATATTCCGGGCGGTGGTGACGCGCGTTCGCTGGCCGAAGTGGCCTGCGACGAGATTCGCAGGGCGATCAGGGAGGGCAGGGTCGCCACCGGGGCGCACCTGACCGAGCTTGACCTGGCGGCCTGGCTGGGCATGAGCCGCACACCGGTACGCGAGGCGATGCGTCGGCTGCAAAGCGAGGGGCTGCTGCTCATCCAGCCATTCCGCGGCGCGCTGGTGATGCGCCTTGATGCCGGCGACATGCGGCAGATGTTCGCCGTGCGCGAGCTGCTCGAGCCCGCGGCGGCAGCGGCCTGCGCGGCGAACGCCGGTGCGGCGGACATCGCGGCGTTGCGGGCGATCCTCAGGCAGGAGGCGGCATCGCTGGATGATCCCGCCGCGCTGTTCCCGTTGAACCGTCAGTTCCACGACATCATCCTCGAAGTCGCGCGCAACCAGTTCCTGAGCAAGGCGATTGCCGGCGTTTATTCGCTGATTCCACTGCTCGGTGATTCGAATCTGCTGAACAGGCGTCACGCCCGCGAAGCACACCTTCAGCATCAGCAGATACTGGCGGCGATCGAATCCGGCGATGCCGCAGCGGCTGAGGCCGTGGCGCGTGAACATGTGCGGCATTCGCTGAAAACCCGGTTGGCACGCATCGCCATGGCCGGATCCGGGCATTCAAAACAAAAAACCGTCAAAACAGGAAAAAAATAAATGGGTCATTACCTTGGCGTGGCAGTGTTCTGCTGCGGGGCTTGCCTGCCGCTCGCGGCGGCGGCGCAGGCGCCTGTCGCATATCCGGTCAAACCGGTGCGCATGCTGGTGCCCTTCGTCGCCGGTGGCGGCACCGATCTGGTGGCGCGGGGAGTTGCGCAAAAACTGACCGATCGCATCGGTCAGCCTTTTGTCGTTGACAACCGCCCCGGCGCCGGCGGCCGGATCGCGATGGAAACCACCAAGTCTGCTGCTGCCGACGGTTACACGATCACGATGATTTCCGGCACCACCACCGCGAGCAGCAATCTGCACAAGAACCTGCCTTACGATTTCGCCCGGGATTTCGCGCCGATTTCCCAGGTGACCGAGCAGCCCTATGTGGTGCTGGTGCCCAATGCCCTGCCGGTCAAGTCGGTGCCCGAGCTGATCGCGCTGGCCAGGGCCAAGCCGGGCGCGCTGAACTACGGTTCTTCAGGCACTGGCGGCATGCAACATCTGTCGGGCACACTGCTGTCGCAGAAAGCCGGCATTTCGATGGTGCATATTCCGTTCAAGGGTGGCGGGCAGGTGATCGTGGACCTGGTGACCGGCCAGATCCAGCTGGCCTTCCTCAATCCGCTGGGTGCGCGTCCGCACATCACCGCCGGGCGGGTGCGCGGCATCGCGGTGACCACGCGCAAGCGGGCACAGGCCTTCCCCAGCCTTCCAGCCGTGGCGGAAACCCTGCCCGGGTTCCATGTCAGCAACTGGTACGGCCTGGTGGCACCGGCAAAAACCCCGCAGCCGACCATCCAGTTTTTGTACAAGAACGTGGTGGCGGCCCTGGCCGATGCCGAGCTGCGCGAGCGCCTGGAAAAGGAAGGCTCCGAACTGCTTGGCAGCACCCCCAAAGAGTTCGGCGTCCACATCGTCAGTGAGGTGCAGATGTGGGGCAAGGTCATCCGTGAGGCGGGCATTCAGGCAAACTGAACCCCGCCGGTTTTCCGTATCAGACAACTTGAGAGGTCGGTAATGACTGCAGTGATCAGCAAGGTTGAAGTATTCAGCATCGGCATGCCCCTGGTGGGCACCTTCACCAGCGGTGGTGTTTCCAAAAGCGTCACCAAGTGCGTGGTGGTGCGCGTCACGGATACGGAGGGCGCGACCGGCATCAGCAGCATCGACCCCGCATCCACGGCCAAGTCGCCACACACCGGTCCGGAGCTGGCGCTGGCCATCCGTGACCGCATCGCGCCGGCGCTGATCGGCCAGGATCCGGGGCGCATCAACCACATCCTCGAGATGGCGTCCAAGCTCACGCCCAACCAGCCCGGTGCGGTCGTCGGTGTGGAGCTGGCCTGTGTTGAACTGGTGTGCCGGCGCAGGGGCATCGCCCTGCATGATTTTGTCGGGGGTGCCGTACTTGACCGCGTGCAATTCAACGGCTGGGTTGGCGAGCTGCCGCCGGACGAGGCGGTGACCGAGGCGCTGCGCTGGAAAAACGCCGGGTTCAAATCGATGAAAATCAAGGTCGGCAACAGCGTTGACAAGGACAGTGCGCGGGTGATGGCGGTGCGCGATGCCGTGGGCAAGGACATCCAGCTGCGCATGGATGCCAACATGCAATGCACCGTGGAGCAGGCATTGGCACTGTGCAAGGCGGTCAAGTCCTGCGACATGCAGTTGTTCGAGCAGCCGGTGCACAAGGATGACCTGCAGGGTCTGGCCAAGATCCGGCGCGAAGGCGGCATACCGATCATGGCCGACGAATCGATCAGCGACCACCAGAGCCTGATCCGGGTGATCAAGGCGGACTGCGCCGATTACGTCAAGTTCGGCATCAAGCAGGCCGGCGGCCTGTTGCAGGCCTCGCGCATGCTGGCGACCGCCGAGGCTGCGGGCCTGCCGGTGGTGCTCGGGCACGGCTTCGGGTTGGACCTCAGCACCACTGCGGAGATCATGCTCGGCGCCACCTCACGCAATGTCGTGCCGGGGCTGGAATGTGTGGGGCCGCTCAAGGTGGTTGATACCGTGGCAAAAACCCGGCTCGACATCAGTGGTGGCAGTGTGGCGCTGCCGCCGGGGCCCGGGTTGGGAATAGCCCTCGATGAGCAGAAGCTTGCGAAATACGGCCTGCCGATGGATCACTGATCGGGAATAACGGTAACAACCGTAAAAAAACGGCGCACCCATGGAGTGCGCCGTTTTGTTGTGTGCAGCGGTATTACGAAAGGCCGTAGAGCAGCTTGCCCGCCACCGGCATTTTCGCGGTGAGGATGTCGCCTGACAGGGATTCGGTGATGTAGATGGTCTTGCGATCGGTGCCGCCGAAGGCGAGATTGGCGAGGTGGTGGTGCTTGTGGTCGGTGGAATGCACCAGGTGCGTGGGCAGCATGTTCGAGTCGAAGCGCCAGATGCCGACGCCCAACTGGCAGACCAGCAGGCCGTTCTCCGAATCCATCTCGATGCCGTCCGGGCCGCCGACGCCGCCCGAGAGTTGAATCGCGACGCCGGTTTTTGATACCGAGCCGTCGGCCATCACCGGCAGACGCCACACCGAGTTCGAGCGGGTCACGCCGACATAAACATGTTTCTCGACGGTGGTCATGGTGATGCCGTTGGGGCTGGGCGCGTTGTTGACCAGCTTGCGCAGGTCGCCGTTGGCTTTCAGGCGGAATACCGCGCCGGTCGGATCGGCGATGCCGGTCTGGCCCTGATCGGTGAAGTAGAGGTCGCCGTCTTTGGTGAAGTGCAGGTCGTTCAGGCCTTTGAAGCTTTCGCTGTAGGCGGTACGCAGCACGTTTTCCAGCTTGCCTGTCTTCGGATCCAGGGTCAGCAGGCCTTCCTTGTAATCACAGATGAACAGGCGGCCGTCCTTGTGGAACTTCATGCCGTTGGGCCAGCCGTCGTATTGCGTGACCAGATCCCAGTCGCCCTTGGGCGTGATGCGGAAAATGCGGCCGAAGGGAATGTCGCAGAGCCACAAATTGCCTTCTCGGTCAAAGGACGGGCCTTCGAGGAAACACTCGACCTCGGCGTTCTGCCGGTTGGGGTCGGACCAGGCGCTGCGGCTTTTCTTGCGGAACTTGGCGGGCAGTGAGGTGAATACTTCGGTGGTGATGTGCTCGAGCGGCTTGAACGGGTTGTACATGGCGCGACGATCCTCAAACTTAAGCTGTTGAATGAAGGGTTTTTCCGCGCCAGCACAAAATAATTCATGGCGCCTGAAGAGCCGCGATGTTAGCACGCGGGCCGCGTAATTTTGGCGCAGCGTCCCCCTGCGGCCACGGTCTGCGTTAGCATCGGCGCTCCCGACTGAAGGTGAAAGTTCAAGGAGAAGCAAAGTGGAAGTGTTTGAAGGTTTCAAGGATTTCAAGCTGACCCAGATTCAGACCAGCGACCCCGAGGTCAAGATCAACCTGCGTTACGGCGGCAACGGCCCGCCGATCCTGCTGATCCATGGCAATCCGCTGACCCATGTGCACTGGCACCTGGTGGCGCCGCGGCTGGCGAAAAACTACACCGTGGTGGTCACAGATCTGCGCGGTTATGGTGACAGCAGCAAGCCGCGCGGCCGGGAAGACCACGGCAACTACACCTTCCGCCGCATGGGCCAGGATCAGATCGACGTGATGGCGGCACTCGGCTTCGACAAGTTCTGTGTCGCCGGACATGACCGTGGCGCGCGCACCGCTTTTCGCATGGCACTGGACCACCCGGAGAAAATCCTCAAGTTCGCCAGCTTCGACATCCTGCCGACCCATCACCTGCTGACCCACGCCACCTACCAGTGGGCGATGCATTCATCGCACTGGTTTTTCATGGCGCAGCCCTATGACATCCCGGAGAAGCTGATCGAAGGCAAGTATGACTATTACATCAAGCAAAAGCTGACCAAGCTCGGAATCGGCAAGGGTGGTTTCACCGAGGCAACGCTGCGCGAATACGCGCGGGTGTGCACTCCCGAGAACATCCATGCCGTGTGCGAGGACTATCGCGCTGCGGTGACGCTGGACATGGAAATGGACACGGCTGACTTCAATGCCGGACGCAAGATCCAGTGCCCGACCGCGGTGTACTGGGGCGAGCAAAGCCACACCGAGAAACATTTCGACCCGCTGAGGGCCTGGCCGCAGTACGCCGCGGACATCCGCCGCATCAAGCCGCTGCCCTGCGGCCACTACCCGGCGGAGCAGGTGCCGGACATGGTGTTCGAGGAGATCGACGCGTTTTTCCGCGACTGATTCCTTTCCCGCGCTTTTTCATGAGTTCCGGCATTCCCGACTACGAACAGCGCTACCCCCATTGGCGTCGCAACCGGCTCGTTTTTCCTCTGGCCAACCTGGTTTGCGGCCTGGGTTTCAACCTGGCCTGGCCGTTTGTGCCGTTGATGGTGCGCGGACTTGGCGTGCGCGAGAATCTCGAAACCTGGGTCGGCAACATGCTGATGGTGTTCTACATCGTCAGCTTCGCCGTAAGCCCGCTGTGGGGCGGCATTGCCGACCATTACGGCCGCAAGCTGATGGTGCTGCGCGCGATGCTCGGCATCGGCATTTCAATGCTGCTGATTCCTTTTGCCGGAACGCCGCTGATGTTCGCGCTGCTGCTGATGCTGATCGCGGTGTTCAACGGTTTCACCCCTGCCGGGGTGTCGCTGCTGGTCGCCAATACACCACCCCATCGCATCGGCAGCGTGGTGGCGCTGGCGCAAACGGGCGGACTGATCGGGCATGCGCTCGGTCCGGCGCTGGGCGCGATGCTGATCGCCTTGTTCGACCAGCAGCACCGGATATTCTGGGTCAGTGCCGCACTGATGCTTTCCGGTGGCACGCTGGTTGCCTTGTTCGTGGGGGAGGTCAAGCAACTCGCGGCTGGTCCCTGGCGGGTGCGCTGGATCGGTGGTCTGCGTGATCTTCTGGCGGTACCGCGTATCGGTTTGCTGTACCTGCTGGGCTTCCTGTTCATGATCATGTGGTTCGGTGGGGTGACGGTGATTACCGTGTTCATGATCCAGATCATGGAGGCGCGGGGCGCCAGTGCCGCCGAGGAGGCGTTCTGGGTTGGTGCCGCGGCAATGGCGATGGCAGCGGGCACGGTGATTGCGTTGCCGTTCTGGGGACGCGCACTGGACCGCACAGGGCCGGCCCGGGTGCTGGTATATGCCTCAATCGCCACAGTGGTTACGCACCTGCCGCTTCTGTTTATTGATACGCCGCTGCAGGTGGTGATCACGCGCGCAGCATTCGGGCTCGGCGCCGCAGCGATGCCGACGGCGCTGGTGCAATTGATCCGGATACATGCGCCGCCCGGTACCGATGCGCGGGCGATTTCGTACTCGACGGCGTTCCAGTTTTTCGCGATGGGCATCGCGCCTTTTGCCGCAGGCCTGATCGGGCCGGTGCTCGGGCTGCGTTTTTATTTCGCCCTGACCATACTGGGCATGGCCGGGGGGCTGGTGTTGTGGCTGCGGGCAGTCCGCGCCGAAGCGCGGTAACCGGATCAGACTTCAGTTTGGCTTGAGATTGGCCGCGCGGATCACCTTGCCCCATTTGGCCGTTTCGCTGCGGATATAGGCGGCAAATTCATCGGGGCTGGAACTGGTTGCATCAACGCCGCGGGTGGCCAGTGTATCGCGCAGGTCGGGGATGCCCATCACCGTGACGATGTCCTTGTGCAGGCGATCAATGACCGGTTTGGGTGTGCCGGCCGGCGCCATCAGGCCATACCAGTTGCTGGCTTCGTAACCCTTGAGGGCTGCGGTCTCCGCAACGGTCGGCACCTCCGGCAGCGCGGGGGTGCGTTTGGCGCCGGTCACCGCGAGCGCCACGGCGCGGCCGTTCTTGACCACGGGCACGCCGGTGGAAATTACCGCTACAAACAGCGGAACCTGTCCGCTGACCAGGTCGCCGAGTGCGGGTGCGCCGCCCTTGTAGGGCACATGCACCATGTCGATCCTGGCCATCACCTTGAGCAGTTCACCGGCAAGGTGGCCGGGACTGCCCAGTCCCGAACTGGCGTAATTCAGCGCGCCGGGTTTTTGCCGGGCGAGGGTGATCAGCTCGGTGACGGATTTGGCCGCCACGGTTGGATGCACGATGAAAATGTTCTGCAACTGCACGGTCAGAGAAATCGGCAGCAGGTCGCGCTGCGGATCGTAGGGCACTTTGGTGATGGCCGGGCTGATCACCAGCGCGCCGAGGGTGCCCAGGTGCAGGTTGTAGCCGTCAGGTGTGGCCTGGCTGGCGAGTTCGGCGGCGATGGTGCCGTTGGCGCCGGCGCGATTGTCGATGACCACCTGCTGTTTCAGCGCGTCACCGAGGCGCGGTGCAATCACGCGGGCGACGAGGTCGGTGGCGCCGCCCGGCGGGAAGCCGACGATGATGCGCAGCGGCCGGTTCGGAAATTCTTCGGCGGCCACTGCGGGCAGGGCGCCGGCGAGCGCGGCCGCGCAGGTCATGGCGATCCGGCACAGGTGCTGATGGCGACGATTCATGCTCGGTTCCTCTCGCAACGGCCGGTGGTGTATTCCACGGCTCACATTATGTTACGGATTATACCGGTCACCGGCTGTTGCCAAGCGCCATCCACAATATGCAAAGGTCGGGCTTGGGCGACGGAGCTGCAGGGCAGGAAGTGCTGTTCAACATATGACCGGTTTCATCGGTAACGCGAGGGTGGCGGGGTATAATCCGCGCTCTTTTTTTAACACGGACCGATAGCCGGAAGCCCTGCCCATGCTGGATACCAACAAGACCTGGGACCTGCTCGTCATCGGCGGCGGCAACGCCGCGCTGTGCGCGGCGCTGATGGCGCGCGAAGCCGGCTGCAGCGTTATTCTGCTCGAAGGCGCGCCCAAGCCCTACCGTGGTGGCAACAGCCGCCATACCCGCAACCTGCGCTGCATGCATGAAGAGCCGCAGGACATCCTGCTCGATGCCTACCCTGAAGAGGAATACTGGCAGGACCTCGTCAAGGTCACTGGCGGCCTCACCAACGAGCACCTGGCGCGGATGATGCTGAAGCACACCTCAAGCTGCCGGCCGTGGATGGTGAAACACGGTGTGCGTTTCCAGCCGCCGCTGGGCGGCACGCTGCACCTGTCGCGCACCAATGCCTTTTTCCTCGGCGGCGGCAAGGCGTTGATGAATGCCTATTACGACTCGGCCGAGCGCCTTGGTGTTTCGATCCACTATGAGGCCAAGGTCAGCGATCTCGAAATCGATGGCGATACCTTCAAGTCGGCCACCTTCAGCCACCAGGGCGCGACCCACCAGGTGCGCGCAAAGTCCGTGGTCATTGCCTGTGGTGGTTTCCAGGCCAACCTGGAATGGCTGGAAGAGGCCTGGGGGCCTGCGGCAAAGAACTTTCTGGTGCGCGGCACGCCGTACAACCGTGGCGACATCCTGAAGGTGCTGCTGGCCAAGGGCGCCAAGCAGATCAGCGATCCGCTGCAGGGCCATTGCGTGGCGATCGATGCGCGTTCACCGAAATACGACGGCGGCATCATCACCCGCGTCGATGCGGTGTCGCTGGGCATTGTTGTCAACAAGAACGCGCAGCGCTTCTACGACGAGGGTGAGGATTTCTGGCCCAAGCGCTACGCGATCTGGGGTCGCCTGGTGGCGGGCCAGCCCGACCAGATCGGCTACTCGATTGTCGATGCCAAGGTGATGGGCAAGTTCATGCCGCCGGTGTATCCGCCGATCCGCGCCAGGACCCTGCGTGAACTGGCGCAGAAGCTGGAGATTGATCCGGATGCCCTGGAAAAAACCGTGGCCGAGTTCAATGCCGCGGTGCGCCCGGGGGGCACCTTCGACCACACCATCCAGGATGACTGCGCGACCATTGAGCTGACGCCGCCGAAGACGCACTGGGCACAGAAAATCGATACCGCGCCGTTTTTCGGCTATCCGCTGCGGCCCGGTATCACCTTCACCTATCTCGGGGTCACCATCGACGACAAGGCGCGGATGATCCTGCAGGACGGCAAGCCCTGCAAAAACATCTTCGCAGCCGGAGAAATCATGGCAGGCAACGTATTGGGCAAGGGGTACCTGGCGGGCATCGGCATGTCCATCGGCACCGTGTTCGGGCGCATCGCGGGTGAGGAGGCGGCGAAACATGTACGCGGCTGAAGACAAACCGATGAAGCTTGATGAGCTGATCGAGGACGCCCAGCGCGTGCTGCGGGTGTGCAATGCCTGCCGCTACTGCGAAGGCTTTTGTTCGATGTTCCCGGCGATGGCGCGCCGCCTCGAGTTCACCGAGAACGACGTGCATTACCTCGGCAACCTCTGCCACAACTGCGGCTCCTGCCTCTACGCCTGCCAGTTCGCGCCCCCGCACGAATTCCAGGTCAACATACCGCGGCTGATGGCCAAGGTGCGCGGCGAGACCTATCGCCAGTACGCCTGGCCGTCGACACTGGGCAAGCTCTACAACAACAACGGCGTCGCGGTGAGCCTGATTTCGGCGTTCAGCATCGCGCTGCTGTTCTGGGTGGCCGGCGCGCTGACGAACCCGGAGCGCTTTTTTGCGGCGCACAGCGTCGAACAGGGCTCTTTTTATGCACTGATGCCTCACAACCTGATGGCCGGAATGTTCGGCGCGGTATTCCTGTTCGCGATGTTCGCCTTGTTCATGGGCTTCATCCGCTTCTGGCCGTACATGGGGGAGGAACTCTCGGATTTCTTCAAAAAGCCGCTGGCCGAAGGCCTGCATGATGCCTTCACGCTGAAGAACCTGGGCGGCGGCGTCGAGAACGAAGGCTGCACCTATCCCAACGAACAGAAGTCGCTGGTGCGCAGGGTGTTTCACCACTTAACCTTCTACGGCTTCATGCTTTGCCTGGCCTCGACCAGCACCGCCACGGTGTATCACTACCTGCTTGATTATCCCGCGCCTTATCCCTACCTCAGCCTGCCGAAGATTTTTGGCACCATCGGCGGCATCGGTCTGCTGATCGGGCCGGCCGGGTTGTTGTACCTGAAGGCGAAACGCGACCCGCAGCTCGCCGCCACCGAGCAGACCGGCATGGACGCCGGTTTGCTGGTGCTGTTGTTTGCAATCAGCTTCACCGGTCTGGGTCTGATGATCTGGCGCGAATCCGGCGCGATGGGCACCTGGCTGGCGATCCACCTCGGTTTTGTGCTGGCGCTGTTCCTGACCATGCCCTACGGCAAGTTTGTGCACGGCATGTACCGCCTGATGGCGCTGGTGCGCTGGCATGTCGAGCGGCGGCGTCCGGTGCCGGGCATCGCGGCCGAATAAACCGCGGCAAGTGTTGTCATCTCCAAAGGGCCGCAATTGCGGCCCTTTTTTATGCCTGCATGGAAAGTTGTGACGTACTTTCATCATGCGAACTTGTATCGCGATGTGGATACAACGTGGCGCCGCGCGGATGATGCTGCTATCGTTCACCGGAGCAGTAATTCCTCAGCAGTTTTGAGTCCGGATGCGGTCCGCGGGGTTTTGGGTTCACGGGGTTCATATCATGGCCGGCAAACGCATGACCATCATGGGCACCCGCCACGTCGTGGCGGCGGGGCACTATCTTGCGGCGCATGCCGCGTTTGAAATTCTCGAAGCCGGCGGCAATGCCATCGATGCCGGAGTTGCGGCAGGGCTCGCCATCGGCGTGCTGCAGACCGACAAGGTCAACATCGGCGGCGTTGCGCCGCAGATCATCTACACCGCGAAAGACCGCAAGGTGCATTCGATCGACGGTCTCGGTGTGTGGCCGGCGGCGGTGACGCCGGACTACTTCCAGAAAAATCACGGCAGCAAGATTCCTCAGGGTGTGTTGCGCTGCGTGGTGCCGGCAGCGCCGGATGCTTGGATCACCGCGCTGTCGCGCTTTGGCACCATGAGTTTCGGTGAAGTGGCGGAGGCTGCAATCCGCTTCGCGCGCGAAGGTTTTCCGATGCATCCGATGATGTCGAAGTTCATCAGCGAACGCGTCGACATGTATACGCGCTGGCCGTCGAGCAAAAAGGTGTTCCTGCCCAAGGGCAGGCCGCCGCAGGTGGGGCAGGTGTTCGTGCAGGCTGAGCTGGCGGGCACCCTGCAGTACATGGCCGATGAAGAGCGCAGGGTTGCCAGGCGCAAAGGTCGCAAGGCCGGGCTGCAGGCGGCGCGTGATGCGTTTTACAAGGGTGACATCGCCAAGGCGGTGACAAAATGGATCGCCGGGCAGGGCGGGCTGATGCGCTATGACGACTTTGCCCGCTTCAAGGTCAATTTCGAGCCGACGGTGAAGTCGCGCTTCGGCGATCTCGAGCTCCACGCCTGCGGGCCCTGGTCACAGGGGCCCGTGCTGCCGATGGCGCTGAACATCCTCAAGGGCTTCGACCTGAAGGCGATGGGGCACAACACGCCGCAATACATCCACACCCTTGTCGAAGCGCTGAAGCTTGCCTATGCCGACCGCCATCAGTATTTCGGCGATCCGAAATTCGTCAAGGTGCCGATGGCAGGGCTGATGTCGCAGCGTTATGCCGACTGGCGGCGTGCGCAGATTCGCGGCGACCGTGCTTTTCCCGGAATGCCGCCGGCAGGCAACCCGAAAACCCTGCAGGAAGTGGCCAGCATCTGCATGCCGCCGCCGACGCTGCACGAAGGCCCCAAGCCCGGCGACACCTCCTATCTGTGTGTGATGGACCGCTTCGGCAATGCCTTTTCGGCCACGCCATCCGATGGTTCCGACAAGACGCCGCTGATTCCCGGCGTCGGTATCCTGTGCTCTGGCCGCGGCACCCAGTCCTGGTCCGATCCGTCGCATCCGTCATCGGTGGCGCCGGGCAAGCGCCCGCGGCTGACGCCGAATCCGGCGCTGGCGCTGAAGGGCGGCAAGGCCTACATGCCTTTCGGCACGCCGGGCGGTGATGTGCAGGTGCAGGCGATGATCCAGGTGTTCCTCAACATCAACGTCTTCGGCATGGCGGTGCAGGATGCGGTGGAGGCGCCGCGCTTTGCCAGCTACAGTTTCCCCGGCTCCTTCGAGCCGCACGATTATTTCCCGGCGCGGCTCAACCTCGAGCCGGCGATGGGTGATGCAACCGGCAAGGCGCTGGCGGCGATGGGGCATGACGTGTACTGGTGGGATGACATGACCTCAACCGCGGGTTCGGTGTGCACCATCGTCAAGGATTTCCGCAACGGCGTGCTTCACGGTGGCGCTGATCCGCGGCGTCCGGCATACGTGCTGGGCTGGTAACAGGCTCAATAATCGATTCAACCGTTCAACAGGGAGGTGCCGCAGATGATCACCACGACCAGGCAGTCCATTCGATGTGCCGCAAGTCTGCTGTTTGTGACGGCTGCAGTGGTTGCAATGCCGGCCGCTGCACAGCCATTCCCGAACAAGCCGGTCAAGCTCTACGTCGGCTTCCCGCCGGGTGGCGGTTCGGATGCGCTGGCGCGGCTGATTGGCGGCGCGCTGCCAGCCCGGCTCAACCAGCAGATCGTTGTCGACAACAAGGCGGGTGCGAACACCATCCTTGCCACCGAGCATGTGAAAAGCCAGCCGGCCGACGGTTACACGCTGTTGTTTGTCTCGGCTTCGTTCGCGATAAACCCCAGTCTTTACAAGCTGAGCTATGACATCGAGAAGGACTTCACGCCAGTCGGACTGGTGGCGATGGTGCCCTTGTTGATGGTCACGCATCCCGGCTCCGGCATCGCCAGCGTCAGCGAACTGCTGGCGATGGCCAAAAAGCAGCCGGGTAAACTCACTTTTGCTTCCTTCGGCACCGGGAGCGCGGCCCACCTCGCCGGAGAGATGCTCAACAGCATGACCGGCAGTGACCTGCTGCATGTGCCATACAAAGGCAGCGCTCCGGCGCTGGCCGACGTAATGGGCGGACGAATCACGATGATGATGCCAGGCATCGGCTCGGCGATTGGCATGGCACGCGAGGGCAAGCTGCGCGCGCTGGCGGTGTCCACCGCAAAACGTGCGTCCGGCGCGCCGGAGATTCCCACCGTCGCCGAATCCGGCGTGCCCGGTTTTGATGTCGGCACCTGGGAGTCGATCCAGGCGCCGGGCGGCACGCCGCCCGATGTAGTGGCGCGGCTCAACACCTCGCTGCGCGAGGTGACCGCGAACCCCGAGATTCGCGCCAAGATGGTGGCGATGGGTTTTGAGCCGGAAGGCGCCCGTTCACCGGCTGAAACCGCGGCGTTCATCCGCAACGAACGCAACAAATTCGCCAAGCTGGTGAAAGAACGCAACATCAAAGCGGAGTAAACCGACTTTGACCCAGGCAGCTTTGAACAAGCCTTCGGTGACCGTGGTCGGCGCCGGCATCGTCGGCGTCTGCTCGGCACTGTGGCTGCAGCGCGCCGGCTTCGCGGTGACGCTGATCGACAGCGGTGGTGTCGGCGAAGGTGCCTCCTTCGGCAACGCCGGCAACATCAGCCCCGGAGCGGTGGTGCCGTACCTGATTCCCGGCATCTGGAAGGAAGCGCCGGGCTGGCTGCTCGATCCCGAGGGACCGCTGGCGGTGCGCCCCGGCTATTTCCTGAAAGCATTGCCCTGGCTGATGGCCGCGGTGCGCTCTGCCGGTGAAGAAGCCGCGCTGCGCACCTCGCGTGCCATGCATGCAATACACGGCAGCACGCTGGAGGACTACGCCGAATTGACACGCGGCACCGCGGCAGCCGACCTGATCGAACTTTCCGGCCAGCTTTATGTCTCCGAGAAACCGGATTCCGCGCAGGGATCGGCACTGGCGCGGCGCATGCGCGCAGAATTCGGCGTTGAGGCGGTGGCGCTGGACTGGATGGAAATCCGTGAACTGGAACCCTGTCTCGCGCCGATCTTCAAAAGCGGCCTGCTGCTGCCGAAAAACGGCCGCACCAAGAATCCGCACCATCTGGTGGCCGCGCTGGCCGACATCGCGCAGCGCAACGGTGCCAGGGTGTTGCGGGGCAAGGTTGATGGCTTCGTCACCGAGGGTGCCGCAGTGAAGGCTGTGGTCATTGATGGTCAGGCCCAGGCCGCGGAGCGGGTGGTGATCGCGGCGGGGGCGGCTTCGCGCGATCTCGCGGCGCAGCTCGGCAGCCGGCTGCCGCTGGAGGCCGAGCGTGGTTACCACATCACCATCAGCAATCCC
Source organism: Betaproteobacteria bacterium Ga0077527 (assembly GCA_001464815.1). Taxonomy (GTDB): domain Bacteria; phylum Pseudomonadota; class Gammaproteobacteria; order Burkholderiales; family SG8-41. Next base: position 18,593 of record LNDW01000011.1, read on the forward strand.
GGCGTGATGCCACGCATGCCGGTGACCAACACCGATGCCAAATTCGCCTGCGCACCGATGAACGTCGGGTTGCGGCTGGCGGGCACCGCGGAATTCGGCGGACTCAAGGCCGAGCCGAACTGGCAGCGCACCGAGGTGTTGAAGCGCCAGGCGCAGCGCATGTTTCCCGGTGTGAACCTCGAGTCGGTTTCAACCTGGAGCGGCAACCGCCCGAGTCTGCCCGATGGCCTGCCGGTGCTGGGTGCCGCGCCGAAATTCGACAATGCCTGGTTTGCCTTCGGCAATTCGCACTTCGGCATGTCGGCGGGTCCGGTGATGGGCAAACTCATGGCGCAACTGATCGCCGGAAAGAAAAGCAGCGTGGATATCGCGCCGTTCAGTCCGGCGCGCTTCGGGAGCTGAGTGATGGGGCTCGCACTCGACATCGCGAAACAGATCGTGGCGCTGCGTGAAGCAGCATTGCCGGTGGCCGCGCTCGAGGCCTCGCGCGTCGCGGTTGAAGACACCCTCGGCTGCATGCTCGCCGGTGCGGCGGAACCGGCGACCACCATCGTCGCCGCCACGGTCGCCGGCAGCGATGGTCCGTGCAGCCTGGTTGGCAGTGATCGTCGCGCTTCAGCACTGGATGCCGCGCTGGTCAACGGCACCGCGGCACATGCCCTGGATTACGACAATGGCAGCAACACCATGGGCGGCCATGTCTCGGCGACCGTGGTGCCGGCGCTGCTCGCCGCGGCCGAGGCTTTTGGCGGCAGCGGCCGCGATCTGCTGGTGGCGCACACCGTGGGTTTTGAAACCGGCACGCGCATCGGGCTCGGCGTCAATTTCCATCATTACGAGAAGGGCTGGCATCCGACCTCGACGCTCGGCACTTTCGCGGTGGTGGGTGCCTGCGCATCGCTGCTGAAGCTGGACGCGGCGCAGACCGCGACCGCGCTGGCCATCGGCGCCTCGCTGGCCTCGGGCATCAAGGCCAATTTCGGCACCATGACCAAGCCGATGCATGTCGGCCACTGCGCGCGCAACGGGCTGTTTGCGGTGCTGCTGGCGCGTGAAGGCTACACCGCCAGTGCCGCGGCCTTTGAACACAAGCAGGGGTTTTTCGAGGTCTACAACGGTGCCGGCCATTACGACGCGGCGCGTATCCTCGAACACTGGGCTGCACCGCTGCAGATTCTGCAGCCGGGCGCCGGCTACAAGCAGTATCCCTGCTGCGCGGCGACGCATGCGGCGCTGGATGCCACGCTGGCCATGGTGCGTGGCGAAGGTGGGCGCATCGATCCCCGGCGTGTTGCGAAAATCGAAACCTGGACGCCGGCGCGGCGTCTGGCGCACACCGACCGCCCCGACCCGCATGGCAATCTCGATGCCAAGTTCAGCGTGCAGTACTGCGTCAGCCGCGCGGTGATCGACGGCCGCATCGGCATCGAACATTTTGAAGGTGAGGCCTGGCGCGATCCCGCGGTGCGTGGGTTGATGGCGCGGGTGCATTCCACGGTGCACCGGCCGGGGCAGTTTGCCGCCGACAACCACTTCGGCGCCGAAGTGAAGATCACGTTTGATGATGGTCGTGTGCTCACTGATCGTGTCGACATCCAGCTCGGTCGCACCGCCAACAATCCGATTCCGCCCGCACAGTTGCGCGCCAAGTTTGTCGATTGTGCGGGGCGTGTATTGCCATCCGCCCATGTTGGACAACTGGTCCGGCAACTCGACGACCTGGTCAGCCTTGATCAGGTTTCGGGGTTGCTGAGGCCTTCGGCATCTTTATTAAATAGTCAATTAAAACAAGGAGTTATATAATGTACTCAGCGCTGTTCAAGCTGGCATGCCTGCTCCTGCCCGGTGCTGCGATCGCGGCGCAGACGCCCAAGCCCGCCGACATCGCCTATCCGACGCGGCCGGTGCGCATGCTGGTGGCGCAGGCCGCCGGCGGTCCCACCGATGTCGCTGCACGGGTGTTCGCAACACGGCTGTCCGAGATCATGGGTCAGCAGGTGGTGGTGGACAACCGCCATGGTGCCGGCGGCAGTGTCGCCGGCGAGATTGCCGCGCGCGCGCCGGCCGATGGCCACACACTGATGGTCGCGGCCAACGGCACGGTGGCCATCGCGCCGCATCTGATCAAGCTGCCGTTCAGCATGCGCAGCGATTTTGTGATGACGGCGCTGATCGGCAACAGCCCGCTGGGGTTGATGGTGGCGCCGAATCTGCCGGCGAATTCGGTGAAGGAGCTGTTGGCGCTGGCGAAGTCGCGGCCGGGCAAGCTCAATTTCGGTTCTTCCGGACAGGGCGCGACATCCCACCTCGCCGGTGAGCAGTTGAAGATGCTGGCCGGCATCAACATCGTGCATGTGCCGTACAAGGGCGCCGGGCCGGCGTTGATCGGACTGGTTGGTGGCGAAATCGACATCCTGATTTCAGGGCTTTCCAGCGCGCTGCCTTTTGTCAAGCAAAAGCAGCTCAAGCTGCTCGCGGTGAGCAGCGCCAAACGCACCACGCTGATGCCCGATCTGCCTTCAGTCGGCGAGACTGTGCCGGGTTATGACGTCGGCTCCTGGTATGGCGTGCTGATCACTGCCTCGACGCCGCGCCCGATCCTCGAAAAACTGCATCAACTGTCCGTCCGCGCGCTGTCATCACCCGACGTGCAGGGCAAGTTGATCTCGCTGGGCATCGATCCTGAGCCGATGGACCTGAAGCAGTTGTCGGAAAAGCTCTCCTCGGAATTCGACCGCTGGGGCCGGGTGGTGAAGGCCGCCGGCATCAAGTCGAATTGAGATTCCTGAATGGCTGACAACGACGTTCTGGTACTCGGCGGCGGCCTTGTCGGCACCGCCGTGGCCTACGGCCTCGCGCGGCTGGGGCAGCGAGTGCTGGTGCTCGACGAGGGTGACATTGCGCACCGTGCCTCGCGCGGCAACTTCGGTCTGGTGTGGGTGCAGAGCAAGGGCTTCGGCGTGCCCGAATACCAGCGCTGGACGCGGAATTCGTCAGATGAATGGGCGGATTTTTCCGATGAATTGCTGCGCGAGACTGCTGTGGCCAGCGGCCACGAGCGGCCGGGCGGGGTGACGATCTGCCTGGACGAAGAAGAGCTTGAACGCAGGCGCAAGCGCATGGAGCAGTTGCACCTTGAAGCGGGCGAGACACAGTTCGAATACGAAATGCTCAGCCCTGCGGCGCTGAAGAAAATGATTCCCGCGATCGGCCCGGAAGTCGCCGGCGCTTCATACACCCCATACGATGGTCATGCCAATCCGCTGTACACCTTGCGCGCGCTGCACGCGGCGCTGCTCAAGCATGGTGGCCGTTATCAGCCCAATGCCCGGGTCACCGCGATCGATGCGCGGCCCGGTGATTTCAGGGTCAGCGCCGGCGGCCGTACTTATGCGGCGCCGAAGGTGGTGCTTGCCGCGGGCCTCGGCAACCAGGCGCTGGGCGCGATGGTCGGGCTCAATGTGCCGGTGCGCCCGGTGCGCGGCCAGATCATTGTTACCGAACGCATGCAGCCGGTGCTCAACATGCCGACGCTGATGATCCGCCAGACCGTGGAAGGCACGATCATGATCGGCGAGTCGCGTGAGGAAAGCGGTTTCGACGACACCACCTCGCCGGAAATCGTGCACACCCTGGCCCAGCGCGCGGTGAAGACCTTTCCCTTCCTGCGCCACGCGCGCATCGTGAGGAGTTGGGGCGCGCTGCGCGTGATGTCGCCCGATGGCCTTCCGGTATATGAACAGTCGGCGCAATTTCCCGGCGCCTTTGTCTGCACCTGCCACAGCGGGGTCACCCTGGCGGCGGCGCATGCCAACCATTACGCGCGTTATGTCGTCGAGGGCAGGTTGCCGTCCGAGCTGGCGCGGTTTTCAACGGCCAGGTTCAATGTTCAAGCTGCTGCCTGACGCCGCCGGCGCGACGGTCACGGTCGTGATCAGCGGCCGCGGTGTTGCCGTGCCCGAAGGCTGCACCGCGGCGGCGGCGATGCTGATGCATGGCGCCGGCATCACACGCACCACACCGGTCAGCGGTGAGGGCAGGACACCCTACTGCATGATGGGGGTGTGCTTTGAATGCCTGATGGAAATCGATGGCGAGCCCAACCAGCAGGGCTGCCTGGTGATCGTGCGTGAAGGCATGCGCATCGCACCCCAGCTCGGCAAACCCGGAGCGAAACTGTGATGCAGGCTGATCTGGCCATTGTTGGCGCCGGTCCGGCGGGTCTCTCCGCGGCGGTGAGCGCCGCCGCGGCCGGTCTCGGGGTGGTGGTTCTCGACGAGCAGCCGGTGCCCGGCGGCCAGATTTACCGCAACATCGAAACACTGGCTGCAACACGACCCGCACATCTGCAGTGGCTGGGACCGGATTACGCCGCGGGTGTCGCGCTGCTGCGCCGTTTCCGTGAGTGCGGCGCGACATATCTGCCGATGACGCAGGTATGGCAGGTCGGCCACGACGGCCGAGTCTATTACCGCCGCAATATCGGGCATGAGGGCGCGGTGGGCATAGTCCATGCGCGCAAGGTGCTGATCGCCACCGGTGCGATGGAGCGTCCGCTGCCGGTCCCCGGCTGGACCCTGCCCGGTGTGATGAGCTGCGGCGCGGCGCAGACCCTGCTCAAGGCCAGCGGCCTCGCGCCCGAGGGCCGCTTCGTACTCGCGGGCTGCGGCCCCTTGCTGCTGCTGCTCGCCGCGCAACTGATACGTGCCGGAAGACCGCCGGCGGCGCTGCTCGAGACTTCATACGATCTGTGGGGCGCATTGCCGCATCTGCCCGGCATGCTCGGTTTGCCCGCTTACCTGATGAAGGGGCTCGGGCTGCTGCGTGAAATCCGCAGTGCAGGGGTGCCTTTCCATCGCGGCGTGACGCGGCTGGTGATCAAGGGGCCGGGGCGCGCGCGCGAGATCGAGTTCGATGCGGGTGGCCGCACATTTACCGAGGCGGTGGATCTGGTCTTTTTGCATCAGGGTGTGGTGCCGAATGGCAATCTCGCCTTGTCCACCGACATTCGCCATCGCTGGGATGAGTTGCAAAAATGTTTCCAGCCCGAGCTGGATGCCTGGGGCCGCAGTTCGAGCGACATGGTGCATGTGGCCGGTGATGCCGGTGGCATTGTCGGTGCTGTGGGCGCGGCGGCGATGGGCGAGGTCGCGGGGCTTGCCGCGGCAGCGGATCTCGGCCGTATCGATGCCGCGGCGCTGGAGCAACGCAGTGCCGCAGCACGGCGCCTGCTGGGGCGGCACCGTGCGGCGCGGCCTTTCCTCGACCGCCTGTATCGCCCGCAGCAGCAGTGGGTTGCGCCGACCGACCCGGATACCGTGATCTGCCGTTGCGAGGAAATCCGCGCCGGAGATGTGCGCCGCCTGGTTGCGGCACAGAACTGCCCCGGCCCGAACCAGATGAAGTCCTTCATGCGCTGCGGCATGGGTCCCTGCCAGGGGCGGCTGTGCGGGCTGACCGCGGTCGAACTGATTGCTGAGACCCGCGGCCAGACCCCGGCGGAAATCGGCTATTACCGCATTCGCGCCCCGATCAAACCGGTCACCCTTGGCGACATGGCGGCACTCGATGTGCCGAGCCGCCACGACGCCGTCAATCCCTGAAAACGGAGCAGAACACGATGCCGATCCATCGTCCCACCATCACCGGCGAACGCCACATGATTTCCGCCGGCCATTATTCGGCGACGCATGCCGGCTTCAAAATCCTCGAGGCGGGAGGCAATGCCATCGATGCCGGTGTGGCCGCAGGCATCGCGCTGGGCATCCTGCAGACCGACCGCGTCAATTTTGCCGGTGTCGCGCCGATCATGATCTGGCTCGCCGACAAGCGGCAGGTGGTCAACATCGACGGCCTGGGCACCTGGCCGAAGGCGGCTTCCCTCGACTATTTCCACAAACACCATGACGGCAAGATGCCGCCGGGCATATTGCGCACGGTGATGCCGGCAGCGCCAGCTTCGTGGATCGCCGCGCTGGAGCGTTTTGGCACGATGGGGTTTGGCGAAGTCGCGGCCGAGGCGCTGCGCCTTGCGCGCGACGGTTTCGCCATGCACGAGTTCATGGCCGATTACATCAAGGACAACGAAGAGGGCTACCGCCGCTGGCCTTCGAGCACCGCGGTGTTCCTGCCCAAGGGCCGGCCGCCGGAGGTCGGTGAGCGTTTTGTCCAATCCGAACTCGCTGCCTCGCTGCAATACATGATCGACGAAGAAGCTGCGCACAAGGGCAAGGGCCGTGTCGCCGGGCTGCGTGCGGCGCGTGACGCCTTCTACAAGGGTGACATCGCGCAGAAGATCGCCAAATACCACCGCGAGAACGAAGGCTGGGTCACTGCCGAGGACCTCGCAGCTTACGAAGTCAGTTTCGAAGATCCGGTGCGCACGCGTTTTCACGGCGTTGACCTTTACGCCTGCGGCCCGTGGTCGCAGGGGCCGGTGCTGCCGCAGACGCTGAACCTGCTGTCGGGTTTTGACCTGAAGGCGATGGGCCACAACTCGCCGCAATATGTACACACCATAGTTGAGTCGCTGAAGCTGTCCTTCGCCGACCGCCACCGTTATTACGGCGACCCGAAATTCGTCAAGGTGCCGCTCGACATCCTGCTCTCGCCGGCCTATGCCGATGAGCGGCGCAAGCTGATCAATGCCGATGCTGCAGCACCGGGGATGCCGGAGGCGGGTGATGTGGTCGGCTTCGCCAAACTGCACAATCTGCCGCCGCCGACACCCGGCGAGCCGAATCCGCCGCCGGATACGTCCTATGTCTGCGTTGTTGATAGCCACGGCAATGCCTTTTCGGCCACACCCAGCGACGGTTCCAGCGCGATGCCGGTGATTCCCGGCACGGGGCTGTGCCCGTCCTCGCGCGGCTCGCAGTCGTGGACCGATCCGAAGATGCCGGCAGTGATGGCGCCGGGCAAACGGCCGCGGCTGACACCGAATCCGGCGATGGTGCTGAAGGATGGCAAGCTGCTGATGCCCTTTGGTTCACCCGGCAACGACATCCAGCCGCAGGCGATGACCCAGGTCTTTCTCAACATCGTGGTGTTCGGCATGGAGCCGCAGGCCGCGGTGGAGGCGCCGCGTTTCGCCACCTACAGTTTTCCCAGTTCATCGGAACCGCATGCCTACCATCCGGCGCGGATCAACCTCGAATCACGCTTCGATGCGAAGACCCTGGATCAACTCGCGAAGCTCGGCCACAAAGTCGCGCCCTGGCGGGAAATCGAATGGCGCGCCGGCGCGGTGTGCGCGGTGCGCGTCAATCGCGACAACGGCCTGCTTGAAGGGGCGGCCGATCCGCGGCGGCCCTGTTATGCGATGGGGGTTTGATACCATCTCTTGGGGTTGTTATAACTACTTGATTTAATTAAATAATTTTGTAGAGCGGCAACAAGCCGCCGGGGGAGCAAAAGCAATCATGAAAGTCCTGCGCATCCAGGGTGTCCATCACGCCTGGATCATTCTTGCCGCGGCCTGCGTGCTGGGGGTTGTCAGCCGTGCCGATTCGGCGTCGTTTGCCGTGCTGGTTGATCCGCTGGTCGAGAAATTCGACTGGAAGCGCGGCGACATCGGCTTCGCCTATTCGCTGGCCTTCCTGTGCAGCATGCCGGCGATGCTGGTCTTTGGCTGGCTGGGCGACCGCTACAGCGCGCGCACGCTGATGCTCGGCTCATCGCTGATGATCTCCGCAGGCACCGTCATGCTTGGCATGATCCAGGAGCTGTGGCACCTGCATGTCATCTACGGCGTGTTCGTCGGCGCGCTGGGCAACGCCGCCTTTGTCGTGCTGCTGCCGGTGATCATCACCCGCTGGTTCAACCAGAAGATGGGCCTGGCGCTGGGCATCTACTGGGCGGGGCTGGGCATGGGCCCGGTGGTGTTTGCGCTGCTCTTTCGCTGGATGATCGAAAACCGTGGCTGGGAGCCGGCGTTCATGGTGTTTGGCATCGCCTTCGGTGTGGTGCTGCTGTTTTTCTCGTGGTTCATCCGCTCCAGTCCGGCCGAGATGGGGCTGAAGCCCTATGGCGCCGACGAGGAAGGCAAGGGCAAACAGAATTCAGGCCCGGCGGTGAGCATGAAGTCGGTGTTGTCCAGCCGGCCGGTGTGGCTGCTGATGGGCTGCCACCACCTTGGCTGTGCCGGCCACGCGGTGATCCTCGCCCATGGCGTGTCGATGGCCACCCACCACGGCATCCCCGGCCTGCAGGCGGCGGGCGTGCTCAGCACCATCGCCGGGGTATCGATTTTCAGCCGTTTCACTTTTTCATTGCTGACAGAACGATTCGGCGGTCGTGCCGTCCTCAGCTACGCCATCTTCGGCCAGAGCCTGTCGATCCTGATGCTGCTGTTCGCGACCGAGGCCTGGCATTTCTACGTCTTCGCCGTCATTTTCGGCATCTGTTACGGCGGCGAAATGGTCGGGTTCCCGATCATCAACCGCCAGATGTTCGGCCCCAAGGCGCCGTTGAGCTCGATTTTTTCATTCGAGATGATCGGCGGCACCACCGGCATGGCACTCGGCGGCTGGCTCGGCGGGGCGCTGTTCGATCACTCGGGCAATTACACCGCGGCCATTCTGGTGGCGTCGGGGATCGGGTTTCTGGCGGTGCCGCTGGCGTTGTGGTTGCCGCGGCACCGGCACAACGCCGCGGCGTGAACGCTATTCGCTGCCGGGCCATCCCGGGCTTGTTCCGGGTTTGTTTGCCATTCATTGCAAGGGATGCCGCATGAAAGTTTCAATTCTCGACGACTACTTCGATACCGTCCGCACCCTCGACTGCTTTTCAAAACTGGATGGACACGAAGTGCGGATCTGGAACGACCACGTCCAGGACACCGATGTGCTCGCCGACCGTTTGCGCGACACCGAAGCACTGGTGCTGATCCGGGAGCGCACCAAGATCCGCACGCCGCTTCTGGAGCGACTGCCGAAACTGCGCCTGATCAGTCAGCGCAGCGTGTTTCCGCATATTGATGCCGAGACCTGCACCCGGCTGGGCGTGATCATTTCCTCCAGCCAGCATCCGGAAAAGCCGTCCTTTGCCACGGCCGAGCTGACCTGGGCGCTGGTGCTGGCCGCGATGCGCAAGCTGCCGCAGCAGGTGGCCTCGCTGAAGACAGGGCAATGGCAGTGCGGCGTTGGCCGCACGCTGCGCGGCAAGACCCTGGGCATCTATGGCTATGGCCGTATTGGCGCCGTGGTGGCCGGCTATGGCAAGGCCTTCGGCATGAATGTCCTGGCCTGGGGGCGCGAGACATCCGCCGAGCGTGCGCGGCGCGACGGCATCGAGGTTGCGGCGGGCAAGGATGATTTCCTGTCCCGTTGCGACGTGATTTCGCTGCACATGCGGCTTAATGACGGCACGCGCGGCATCGTCACCGCAGCCGATCTTGCACTGATGAAACCGGCATCGGTGCTGGTCAACACCAGCCGCGCGCAGCTGATCGCGCCGGGTGCGCTGGTGGAGGCTTTGCACGCCGGCCGGCCGGGCATGGCGGCGCTGGACGTGTTCGAGGACGAGCCGATGCGCGACACCACGCATCCGCTGCTGACGATGGACAACGTGGTGTGCACGCCGCACATCGGCTACGTGACCGTTGAAGGGCTGGAAACCCAGTTCGTCGACATCTTCGACCAGATCAATGCCTACGCCGCGGGCACGCCGATCAATGTCGTCAACCCGGAGGTACTGGGTTCGCCGCAGCTGCGGCGCTGAGGGGCTCCGCGCTCAACCCGACAGCAGCCCGACCAAGGCCGCCGTGCTGGGCCGGGTTTCGAGCGTTTTCAGCATCGCCAGTGCCTCGCGCGCACGATCACCGGGGGTGCCGGCCTGGTCCGCGCAGTCGCGGAATTTCTGTTCGAGGTCTTCCCAGGTCAGCTCACGTGACGGATGGCCGGGCGGCCGCTCGACGCGCAGCATATCGCGCGTGCCGTTGCGCAGTTCGATGTCCACCTCGACGAGGCCGCGGCTACCAGAACTGCGCGTATCGAACAGCGGATCGTCACCGCGGCAGGCCGGATCCTCGAAGGCGCGCACCTTCTCCAGCATGGCGGCGATGGCGGGGCGGCGCACCGCCTCGTCGGTGAAGCTCCACAGGCTGTAACCGCCGTCGACGATGCCGGCGGCGATCGCGTACTGCAGGCTGAACTTGGCTTCGAGCCCGGTCTGCGGCCGCTCGTAGGTCAGCACCTGCATGCCGCCCGGCGGCATGCGGCAGGTGGCGCTGACCACATCGTCCGCGCTGAAGCCATGCCGTTCACGCAGCCGCAGGATGCCGTCCATGCCGCGGTGCGAGGCATAGCAGCAGGGAAATTTCTTCAGCGCGATGCCGGGCTCGCTGATGACCCAGGGCCGGCCCAGCCCGGCCACCATCGTCGCCGGGTCCGAAGCCTCGACGCCATAGGCAGCGAAGAATCCCGATTTCGCCTCGAGGATGTCGGGCGCCGCGCCGAAGCCGCCAAGGGCGAGCCGCACTGCGGTGAGCGCACAGCGCGCGGCCCAGCCGGTGTGCAGCGGCTTGGTCATGGTGCCGAAGTTGCGGCGCAGGCCACTGGCCATCGAGCCGGCAATGCCGAAGGCGGTGCAGATGGTGTCCGGTTGCAGCTTCCAGGCCTTGGCCAGCGCGGCCACGCCGCAGAAGATGCCCAGCGTGCCGGTGCCGTGGAATCCGCGGTGGTAATGGCCGGTGGTGATGCCGAGGCCGATCTTGCCGCCGGCCTCGACCCCGATGACATGGGCCTCGATCAGGGCCATGCCGTCCAGCGGATGGCGTTCAAGGTCGGCGATCAGCGCCGCCACAATCACCGCGCTGGGGTGGGCCGGCATCATCGACAGCACATCGTCAAAATCGAGGGCGTGGCCGAAGCTGCCGTTGATCATGGCCGCCGTTTCAGCGCCGCAGTGTTCGCTGCGTCCGATCAGCGGGCTGCGGCCGCTGTCGCCGCTCTCGCGCAGGTAGGCGAGCAGAGGTTCCGTGAGTTCGCTGCGCGCGCCGGAAAGAATCGCGGCGAAAGTGTCAGCGATCACCTTTTTCGATTTTTCCACGGCATCGGCGGGAAAATCGGCAGCGCTGCTGCGGTGGATGAAGCGGGCGAGAGTGGCGGTGGCGTCGGTCATGCGGGTGTGGGCTGGCGGTGGTGGATGAAAAAATTCAGGCCGGCACGTAGACCATGCCGTCGAGAATGCGGCGCGCGGTGCGCGAATAGGCGGCTTCGAGGATCTCGCCATCGGCAGCAAGGCGGACCCGTACCGGGAACACGCCCGTCGGATGGCCGATGCGCACCACGTCATCCCCGGAGCGGCGCGCGACCTGGTGCACCACGGTCCCCGGCAGCAGGGCTGCGACGGCGGTGCACACGGCGCCGGTGGCGGCAAAAGCTTTGTGCAGCCGTGGCGGCGGACCGCCGACGCGGCGCGCAACGAAACTGATTCCGGCGGCGGGTACGGTCTCACCGGTCATGTAATTCGTGTAGTTGCGGGGTGCTGCCACCGAAACCGGATGCGGCAGGCGGGATTCCGGAGACAGCCCGACGAGTCGCGCGGCGGCGTTGCGCACGGCCCAGAAGCGGTCGAGGATCTCCGGCGTGAACTGCCCGGGCGATTCGCTGCCGTCGATGCCGAGATCGGCGGCATGGAAAAACACCGTGGCCTTGGCGACATCGACAATCGACACCGCAATGGTTTTGCCCAGTTCCGGCACCACCAGCTCATCGATGACGCGGCCGCTGGGCAGCAGCCGGCCGGTGCTGGCGCCGCGGGTGCGGGCGAAGTCGAGCTGGATCTCGGCGCCGGTGCCGGGCACGCCGGCAATGGCGCAGTCACCGTCAATCGCCACGCGCCCGCCGGCGACGGGCACCCGGGACACCAGCACCTGGCGCGTGTTGGTGTTGTAGATGCGCACCGTGGTCAGGGGTTCCTGCGCCGGGATCAGCCCGTTCTGGATCGCGTAGACGCCGACGGCGGCCGACAGGTTGCCGCAGTTCGCGGAATACGAGACATAGGGCAGGTCGATGCCGACCTGGCCGAAGGTGTAGTCGATATCGGCGTCGCCCCGGCTGCTTTTGGCGATGATCACGATCTTGCTGGTGAGCGTGTCGGCGCCGCCGAGGCCGTCGATCTGGCGCGGGTCGGGGCTGCCCATCGCCGCGAGCAGCACGCGTTCGCGCAGGGTCTCGTCGGCAGGCAGGTCGTGTGCCATGAAAAACACGCCCTTGCTGGTGCCGCCGCGCATGATCGTGCAGGGCACGGCGAGTTGTCCAGGATGGTGGGGAGCCGGGTTCATTTTGTGGATCGAGAAATTCCCGCGCGGCAGTGTGTGCGTTGCGGCGACGGATGGCATCATACTCCCCGCAACCAGGAGGATTATCGAATGCCAACGAGTCTTGTCATCGCGGGGCTGGCCGCCGCGGCGTGCCTGATCGCGCCGCTGCCCTCAACTGCGCAAAAATTTCCGGAACGTCCGGTGCGCATCATCGTGCCGCTCGCCGCCGGCGGCAGCGTCGACATCATTGCACGCGCCATGGCGCAAAGCCTTGCCGAGAGCTTCCGCCAGTCGGTGATCGTGGACAACCGGCCGGGGGCGGGCAGCCAGCTCGCGCTGGACATCCTTGCCGGTGCCGATCCCGGCGGCCATACCCTGATGATGATCAGCGCCACCTCGGTGGTGCACCCGCTGCTGTATCCCTCGCGTTTCGACGTCGTGCGCGATTTCAGCCCGGTGCTGCAGGTCACGCAGCAGGGCTACAACCTGGTGGTCCATCCCGCCGTGCCGGCGAAGACGCCGCTGGAGTTTGTAGCCCACCTCAAGGCCAATCCCGGTAAGCTCAACTACAGTTCCTCCGGTGTCGGCAGCCTGCTGCACATGAGCGGCGAGTTGTTCAAGATCGCCACCGGCACGCAGATGACGCACATCCCGTACAAGGGCATGGGTGCCGCGTATGCCGACCTCATCAGCGGCCAGATTCCGGCGGCGTTCCCGACCATCGTGTCCTCGGTGCCGCATGTGCGCGCGGGCCGCCTGCGTTCACTCGCGGTGACCCTGCCGACGCGGGTGCAGGCCCTGCCCAACGTGCCGACCTTTGCCGAAGCCGGCATCAAGGGCGTGGTGGTGGTGAACTGGTATGGACTGATCGCGCCGAAAAAGACCCCGCGCGCGGTGATCGAGCGCATCGCTGCCGACACCGGCAAGGTGATGCAGGACGCCGAGATGAAGAATCGCCTGATCACCGACGGTTCCGAGGCAGTGACCAGCAGTCCCGAAGCGTTTGCCCAGCGGATTCAGGCCGATGCCAGGCTGTGGAGCGGTGTCATCAAGCAGGCCGGCATCAAGGGCGAATAAAAAATTCAATAAAAACAAATATTTATAATTCAGTCCGGAATGGATTCCGTCAGCGCCCCTTGAACACCGGCTTGCGCTTTTCGACGAAGGCCAGCGCGCTTTCGCGGAAATCCTCCGACAGGTGCAGCGTGCGCGGGCGGATGGCATAGGCCTTGGCGTCGATGTGCTCGAGGTCGGAGCGCCGCGCTTCGACGATGGCGCGCACCGCGAGCGGCGGATTGGCGAGCACTTGATCGGCGAGGGCCTGTGCCACCTTCAGGTGTTCGCCGTTTTCGGCGAGGCGGGTGATCAGGTTGGCGCGCTGGGCTTCCTCCGCGCTCCACACGCGGCCGGTGAAGCAGACGTCATCGGCAAAGACACCGGCGCCGCGCTGCGTCAGCATCATCCAGAACGGCGTGCCATCGATGCCGCGGGCGATCTCGGTGACCTGGAACTTCGCGTCGCGGCTCGCCACCACCATGTCGCAGTACAGGGCGATGCGCAGGCCGACGCCGTAGCAGTAACTGTGGATCGCGGCGATCACCGGCTTGGCCACCGGCGGCTTGAAAAAGGGATGGCGGATGTTGCCCTCGCGCGCCGAGGGGCCGCCGAGTTTTTTCAGTTCTTCCTTCGGCCGCAGCTGGCGCTGCCTGACGTCGGCGCCGCTGCAGAAGGCGCGGCCCTCGCCGGAGAGGATGGCGACGAAGGCCTCCTCGTCGTCATAGAAGGCATACAGCGCATCACACAGCGCAAGGCTCATCTCGTCGGAGATGGCGTTGAGCTTGTCCGGACGGTTGAGGACGATGTGGCCGGTGCGGCCTTCGCGGCGGTATTCGACGAGCGGCATGGGGTTCTCCAGTACTGCGGTTTCAGCGGGGTGCCGGCATTGTCGCGAAAACGGGCGCGCGCGGGCGATCCGGCGCCATATTGTGGCCACCGCGCGGCCTGCGCGGGTCGCTGCAGGTATAGTCACGGCACTTCGCAAGACCCGATTTTTCGTATGTCCCCCGCCTCATGACTGCAGCCATCAACTGGACCCGTTTCTATTCGCCGAAATCCGTGGCCGTGATCGGCGCCAGCGACGACACCCGCCGCTTCGGCGGCCGCCTGATGCGCCAGATCGGCAAGTTCGGTTATGGCGGCCGCATCTATCCGGTCAATCCCCGCCTGCAGGAACTCAATGGCCTGAAGTGTTATGCCTCGGTGCGCGAACTGCCGGAGACGCCCGACCATGTCGGCGTGGTGATCGCCGCCGACCGCGTGGTCGAGGTGCTGCGCGATTGCCATGCCATCGGTGTGCAGTGCGCCACCGTGTTCACCGCCGGCTTCGCCGAGACCGGGGCGGAGCAGGGGTGCAGGCTGCAGGATGATCTGGTGCGCTTCACCCGCGAGACCGGCCTGCGCGTGATGGGCCCCAACTGCAACGGGCCGGTGAATTTTGTCGACCGGTTTTCGTTTTCCGCCGGCTACGCGGTGTCGAGCCTGAGCGAACCCGCCGGCAATGTCGGCCTGGTCAGCCAGAGCGGCGGGCTCGGCCAGACCAATGTGATGTGGCGCGCGGTGAAGGCCGGCGTGCGCATGAGCTATCAGGCGAGCTGCGGCAACGAGGCCGATCTCAGCGCGATGGATTTTGCGCGCTTCATGCTGGAGGGTGATGAAACCGACGTGGTGATGATGGCGCTGGAGGCGATCCGCGACGGTGCCGCCTTCATTGAACTGGCCGAATTTGCAGCCACCCGCGAAAAGCCGCTGATCGTGCTCAAGTTCGGCCTCACCGAAGCCGGGCGCCAGGCCGCCGCTTCGCATACCGGCGCGATCACCGGTTCTGACGAGGTGTTCAGCGCGGTGTGCCGGCAATACGGCGTGATTCGCGTCGAGGACTGCAACCAGCTCTACGAGCAGGCCATCGTGCTGCGCAACAAAAAGCTGCCGAAAGGGCGGCGCGCGGCTTCGATGTCGCTGTCCGGCGGCAACGTGGTGCAAATGGCCGACACCGGCACCCACCTTGGACTGGAATGGCCGGCCTATACCGAGGCCACCGACCGCCGCCTGGCCGAGCTGATTCCGGGTTACGGCAAGGTCGGCAACCCGACCGACATGACCTCGCTTGCCACCGGCCAGCCCGAGATCTACCGCAAGGCGATGGAAATCATCAGCGAGGACGAGCGGGTGGACGTGATGATCCCGGTGTTCACCTTCGCGCCGCGCGCCGACCTCGAGCACGCGGCGAAGCTCTCGCGCGAGGCCGCCAAGCCGCTGGTGCTGCTGATCACCGGCGGCTGCCATGATGATGCCTCGTTGACCGTGGATGAGCTGGTCGCCGGGGGCGCGGCGGCCTACCGCAACACGGTGGACACGCTGCGTTATGTGCGCACGGCCATCGGCTACCGCGAATTTCTCGAGGCACGGCAGCGCGCTGCCAAGCTGGTGCCGCCGCCCGGCATTGACCGCCAAGCCGCGGGCCGCGCGCTGGCCTCTGCGGCCTCTCTGACCGAACGCGAAGCCAAGGCGGTGCTGGCGCACTACGGCCTGCCGGTGACGCAGGAGCGACTGGCGCACAGCGCGGAGGAGGCGGTGAGCCTGGCGCGGGCGATCGGCGGACCTGTGGCGCTGAAAGTCGAATCCCCGGACATCGCGCACAAGACCGAGGCTGGCGCGATCCGCCTCGGCGTCGAGGGCGAGGCCGCCGTGCGCGAGGCGCATGACGCGGTGCACGCGGCGGCCCGGCGTTACCGGCCGGACGCACGCATCGCCGGCGTGCTGGTGCAGGAGATGGTGCCGCGGGGTGCCGAACTGATGCTGGGCCTGGTGCATGACCCGGTGTTCGGGCCGGTGCTCGCCGTCGGCAGCGGCGGGGTGTTCGTCGAGGTCTGGCGTGACATCACCTACCGCGTGCCGCCGGTGGATGCGGGTACCGCAAAAGCGATGCTGAATGAACTGCGCGGCCGCCGTCTGCTCGAAGGCGTGCGCGACCTGCCGGCAGCCGACCTCGATGCGGTGACCGATGCCATCGTGCGCTTGTCCTGGCTGGCGCATCATCACCGCGACCGCATCCGCGAACTCGACATCAATCCGCTGGTGGCGCTGGCGCAGGGGGTTAAAGTGGTGGATGCGCTGATCGTGACGCCGCAGTCAAACGAACAGGATAACCAATGACTTGCCCATTGCATCGCTGTCATTCCGGCGAACGCCGGAATGACGGGATGTACGATGAGGTTGGAAGACATCATCAGGCAGCGCTGAATACCCGGCGCTGAACCCGTAGTGCTGAATCATCAAGCCGGAGGAGAATCACCATGAACACCCTTTGTCGCTGGGCCGCCGCGCTGGTGCTGGGCTGCGCCAGCAGTCTCGCCGCCGCGCAGGCCTATCCCGCCAAACCGATCCGCATGGTGCTGCCGTTTCCGGCGGGTGCGCCGAGTGATCTGGTCGGCCGCATCATCGGCCAGAAGATGGGCGAGCAGATGGGGCAGAACCTGGTGCCCGACAACCGCGTCGGCGCCGGCGGCAATCTCGCGCTGGGCCTCACCGCGACTTCACCGCCCGACGGCTACACCGTGGTGGTGACTTCGCCGACGGTGGCAATCAGTCCGTCGCTGTACAAGAAGCTCAGCTACAACCCTTTCAAGGACCTGGTGCCGGTGGCGCGGCTGGCGAGCATCGAGAACGTGATGGTGGTGCATCCCTCGGTGCCGGCGAAGACACTGCGCCAGTTTGTCGAGCTCGCGCGTGCCAAACCCGGTGTGCTCAATTACGGCTCGGGCGGCGCGGGCACCACCAACCACCTCGCCAACGAACTGCTCAAGCACCTCGAAAAACTCAACATCGTGCATGTGCCGTACAAGGGCGCGACGCTGGCGACGGTGGCCGCGATCAGCGGCGAGGTGGACCAGACCATCGTGTCGGTGGCCTCGATCCTGCCGCTGATCCGCCAGAACCGGGTGCGCCCGATTGTCGTGCTCTCGGAAAAGCGCGTGCCCAACCTGCCGGAAGTGCCGACCTCGACCGAGGCCGGTTTTCCCGAGTTCAGGATGTCGATCTGGTACGCGATGTTCGCGCCGGCCGGCACGCCGCGCGAGATCGTGCAGCGCCTGAACCAGGAAGCGCAGAAGGCGCTGTCCTCGAAAGACCTGCTGCAGACGCTGGACCAGCAAAGCATCATTCCCTGGTACGGCAGTCCCGAGCAGCTCGCCGACCTGCTGAGGACCGAGACCGCACGCTACGCCACGATCATCAAGAGCGCGGGCATCCAGCAGCAGTAATTCCATGCCCCCTCTCCCCGAAGTCTTTCGGGGAGAGGGTTGGGGTGAGGGGCCACCATAGCGCTCCGAATACGGAGATTCTAGAAATGCCCAACCCAGCCCCCAGCAATTTGCTCGACCCCGACCACCCCGATTTCCAGCGCCTGACCCCGCAGGAGGCTGCCGAACTCGGCCAGCGCGCGCTCGAGGCCGTCGGCTACAGCGGCGAAGACGCCCGCATCACCATCGACCAGCTCGTTGACAACTCGCTCTGTGGCTACCGCTTTGCCGGCCTGCCGCGGGTGCTGGCGATCGCCACCGACGTCAAGACCAAACAGCCGCGCAAGCCGGTGAGCATCGTGCGCGAAACGCCGGTATCGGCGCTGGTCGATGGCGGCAACAACATCGGTTACGTCGCCGCCTACCGCGGCGCGGAAATTGCGATCCGGAAAGCCAAGACCTCGGGCATGGCCACGGTCGGCGTGTTCAACAGCTATTACAGCGGCCGCAATGCCTACTTTGTCGAGAAGATCGTGCGCGCCGGGCTGGTGGCCTTCCACACCTCGGCCGCGTCACCGCGCGTGCTGCCGCCGGGTGCCGCCAAGCCCATGCTCGGCACCAATCCGATCTGCTTCGGTTTTCCGTCAGTGCCGGAGCCGGTGGTGGTGGACATGGGCACGGCCTCGTTCATGTGGGGCGAGGTCATGCTGCACGCCCACCTCGGCGAGCCGTTGCCCGAAGGTGTCGGCTTTGACGAGCAGGGCCGGCCGTCCACCGACGGCAAGGCGGTGCTGAAGGGTGGTGTCGCGCCCTTCGGCGGGCACAAAGGCTACGGCCTGTCGTTCGCGATCCAGGCGCTGGGCATCCTCGCCGGCTCGCACCTCGCCCACGGGAACGTCCGCGACTACGCCTTCCACTTCTGGGCGGTGGACCCCGAGATCATGCTGCCCGGCGGTGAATTCCCGAAACGCATGGCCGAGTACGTGAAGCAGATCAAGGACACGCCGAAACAGCCGGGGGTGGATGAGATTCGCATTCCGTCAGAGCGCGCCTTCCGCGAGCGCGAGCGGCGGCGCAGGGAGGGGATACTGGTGGACAGGAAGGTGGTCGAGTCGCTGAAGACGATTGCAGCGGGTGGGATGATTGAGTATCAGTAATTAAATCAATTACTTTCAATGAAAACACCAAGGACTGCGGAAGCGGCCCTTGGTGTTTGTGACTGGGGTGGCAACCGTTTGTGCGGGCTTGATCACTGCATAGTTTGGTCAGATTAAATCTACTCCGGTACCCTTGTTCACTAGCAAAAACTCTAACTTCACCGCTTCGTACGGAAACACGATCAATCCGTCATCCGAGCGTTCCAGTACGCCGGCATTGAGCAGGGCGGTAACGTCACCATGTACAGCTTTGACGTCACGTTCCGTGCGGCGTGCAGCTTCGCGGATCGATACCGGTCCGGCACCGCACAATGCCTTGAGCAGTTCCCAGCGTTTGGCAGTCAGTATCTTCCACAGCAGTTCGGGACTGGCGAAGCTGATCCTTGCTGCTTTTGCAGCTTTGCCGGACTTCCAAGTTTGCGTGAATTCCTGCATGGCCTTTTTGGGGGCGCGCACATCAAGGATGACTGTTTTCATTGCGGCTCCCTCTTGATCTGAATTAGTGTGTAGGGCGGATAAGCTGCGCAGCAGCGCCATCCGCCGCATGTGATCTTGTGAGTCCAACCATCTGGCGGATAACGTCGCGCCGCTCCTCATCCGCCCTACGACGCCGCAAATAATAAAAGGTTGTCGCGCGTCTTTTTTTATTTCATATCCAGCAGCTGCACCAGGTTCTTCCACAGGATCTTGTCCTTCTCCTCTGCCGACAACAGGTCATTGCGCTGCAGCCATTCCACCGGCGAGGGGTGCCATTCGACGAAGGGCCAGTCGCTGCCCATGACGATGCGGTCGATGCCGATCTGGTCGATCAGGAAGCGCAGTTCGGCTTCGCTGCCGACGGCGGAGTCGTAATGGATTTTCTTGAAGTAGTGGCTGGGCGGCTTGGGTGTGCTGCGGGTGTTGGGGCGGTCGTGCCAGGTGCGGTCGAGGCGGCCGATGGTGCTGCAGGTGGTGCCGCCGCCGTGGGCGATGCAGACCTTGAGGTCGGGGCAGTGTTCAAGCACGCCACCACAGACCAGTATCGCGGTGATGATCGCGTCGTCGAGGATCACGCCGAGGCTGTTGCTCAGGCCGTGGCGCTTGATGCGGTCGGCGAGGAAGTTGTTCTGCGGCTGCGGGTGGTAGAACAGCAGCGCGCCCATCTGTTCGGCGGCCTTGAAGAAGGGCAGGAATTTGGGATCGTCCCACTGCTCGCCGTTGACGCTGGTGTCGAGCGAGGCACCCTTGAGGCCGAGCTTGGTCACGGCACGCTCGAGTTCGCCGACGGCGAGGTTTACGTCCTGCATCGGCACCGTGGCCAGACCTGCGAGGCGGGTCGGATTGGCTTTTGCGGTGTCGGATAACTCGTCATTAAATTCGCGAGACAGCGCAAGGCCGCGTTCGGCTTCCAGCTGGTAGCCGGCGAAAGGCGTGTGGATCGACAACACCTGCATGTCGACCTTTTGTGCGTCCATGTCCTTCAGCCGTTCCTCGACCGTGTATTTCACCTTGTTCGAGGTGAATACCGTGCGCATGCCGCAGCCGACCATGGTGCCCAGGCCCTGACCGGGTTCGTGTCTGAAGCCGTGCCACTCCTGTTTGCCGGATACCGCCCGCCACAGGGATTCGGGGACGATGTGGGCGTGGATGTCGATCGTTTTCATGCTCTGCCTTGTGTTGATGCTCGGGGAACGGGGTTCAGGCGCTGGCGGTGACGCCGCCGGCTTTCAGTTTGGCAATGTCCTCGGCACTGTAACCGTATTCCTTGAGGATTTCGTCGGTCTCCGCGCCTTTGTCCGGCGCGGCGTTCCTGACGGTGAACGGTGTCTTCGAGAAATTGATGCCGTTGCGCACCACGCCGATGTCGCCCAGCTTGTAATGTCTGGCCGGTGCCGACAGGCCGAGGTGTTTGACCTGGTCGTCGGCGAAAACCTCGTTCATCTTGTAGATCGGGCCGCAGGGCACGCCGGCCTTGTTCAGCAATTCAATCCATTCCGCCGAGGTTCTGGTTTCGATCTGCGCGGCGATGATCTTGTTCAGCGCGTCGCGGTTCTTGGAGCGGATCTTGGAGTTGGAGTAGTCGGGATTCTTCGGGATGTCGGGCAGGCCGATCGCCTTGCACAGGCGCTCGAAGAGCTGGCCCGAGCCGGCGATATTGATGTGGCCGTCGCTGGTTTTGTAGGTGCCGGTGGGGATCGCCGTGGGGTGGTTGTTGCCGGCCTGACCGGCGACTTCCTGCGCCACGGTCCAGCGTGCGGCCTGGAAGTCGGTCATCGCGATCAGTGCCTGCAGCAGCGAGGTGTGTACCCATTGCCCCTCACCGGTGTGCTCGCGGTCGAGCAGCGCGGTGACGATGCCGAAGGCGAGGAACATGCCGGCACTGGAGTCGCCGATGGCGATGCCGGCGCGCACCGGGCCTTGTCCCGGCAGTCCGGTCACCGACATCAGGCCGCTCATGCCCTGCGCCACCTGGTCTAGGCCGGGGCGGTCGGCATAGGGGCCATCCTGGCCGAAGCCGCTGATGCTGGCGTAGACGATGCGCGGATTGATGGCGCGGATCGATTCATAGTCGATGCCGAGGCGGTGTTTCACCCGCGGCCGGTAGTTCTCGACGATGACGTCGGCGGTGGCGGCCATTTTCTTGAACACCGCCACACCTTCCGGCGATTTGAGGTTCAGCGTCAGGCTGCGCTTGTTGCGGTGCAGATTCTGGAAGTCGGGGCCGTGGCGCTTGTCGAAGGGGCTGCCATCGCCGTCCTGCTCGCCGAGTTCTTCGACCTTGATCACTTTGGCGCCCCAGTCGGCGAGCTGGCGCACGGCAGTGGGGCCGGAGCGGGCGCGGGTGAGGTCGAGGACGGTGAAGCGGGAGAGGGGGCCGGTGTTGTTGGGCACGGGTTTACTCCAGGAGTTTTGAGGATTGAGGAATGAGGATTGAGTGGGTCAGAGCGGGGTGATGCCGGCGGCCTTGACCACCTTGCCCCATTTTTCGATCTGCTTGCGCGCGAAGTCCCACAGTTCTTCCGGCGTGCTGCCGATGGGGATGGCTCCGTTCTGGATCATGCGTTCGCGCATCGCCGGCTGGTTGATCACGGCAACGGCCTCGGCGTTGAGGCGCTTGATGATGGCGGCAGGCGTTTTGGCGGGCGCGACCAGGCCCTGCCAGGCGCTGGTTTCAAAGCCGGGCAGTCCCGACTCAGAAAGCGTGGGCAGCTCCGGCAGCAGCGGGAACCGGCGGTCGCTGGTGACTGCAATCGCGTTGAGCTTGCCGGCACGGATGTGGGCGATGGCGCTGGGCAGGCTGGCGAAGGACATCGAGATGCGGCCGCCGATGAGGTCGATCATTGCCGTGGCCGCACCCTTGTACGGTACATGGACCATGTCGGTGCCGGTCATCAGTTCGAACAGCTCGCCGGCAAGATGCGGCGAGCCGAGATTGCCCGAGGAGCCGTAGGTGAGTTTGCCGGGGCTGGCCTTGGCCGCCTTGATCAGCTCGGACACCGACTTGATTGGCAGCGAGGGGCCGACCACCAGCACATTGGGTGCGCTGGCGACATGGGTGATCGGTGCCAGGTCGCGCAACTGGTCGTAGGGCAGCTTGCGGGTGACTGCCGGATTGACGCCGAAGGAGCTCGGCACCAGCAGGATGGTGTAGCCGTCTGACGCGGCGCGCACCGTCATTTCAGTGGCGATGATGCCGCTGGCGCCGGGGCGGTTGTCGGCAACCACGTGCTGGCCGAGGCGTTCGGCCATGCCTTCGGCCAGCGCGCGGGCGATGATGTCGGCGTTGCCGCCGGGGGCCTGGGCAATCAGCAGGCGGATCGGGCGGTCGGGATAGCCGCTTTTGGCCGGGGGCTGCGCGGCCTGTGCGGCGGTGGCGGCGAGCAGGGCGGCAAGGCCGCGAACCGCATGTAGCGCGACGGACATGGTCTGGCTCCTCAACTGTTTCCGTTCAACGAGTGGCCGCAGGTTTTTTTTGGCGCCTGGCCGCGGCGGGCGTGTCGCCTTGCGCACAGTATTGCATCGCCTGCGGCAGGCGGCACGCCGGTGCCCACATGATGGCCGCCAGCCTGGTTCGGCGCGGTATCATGGCGCCCTAAAACCATCAACAAGGGAGGAGCCCGCCGTGAACCTGAAAAAACTGTCACTGTTGTTGACCCTGCTTTTCACCGCTGTTGCCGCAGCCGCGGCAACGCCGGCGGTGAAGCAGCCGCAGGTGGATACGCCCAAGCGCGTGCTGTTCGTCGGCAACAGCTATCTCTATTACAACAACAGCATGCACAACCACGTGCGCATGTTTGCAATGGCGGCGGATGCCGCCGCAGCCAAGACCTTCGAATACAAGTCCGCGACCATCGGCGGCGCGACGCTGGATCACCACAACATGGATCACCTGACCACGCCGGGCCGCATCGGCGTGAAGGAAGCGTTCGAACTGGTGATCATGCACGGCAACAGCACGGATGGCCTGGCGGATGCGCGCCGCGCGGCCTTCCGCGCCACGGCGGTGGAGTACAGCAAGCTCATCCAAAGCCGTGGCGGCAAGGTTGCGCTGTACATGACGCCGGCGCACACCAAGCCGAGCCGTGCAGCCGCCCCCGACATGATGGCGAAAACCGCGGATATGTATGTGTCGGTCGGCAACGAGATCAATGCGCTGGTGATTCCGTCGGGTCTGGCCTTCGAGGAGGCCTACCGCCGCCGCCCCGACATCAAGCTGCACATCCACGACGGCAGCCATCCGACGCTGATCGGCACCTATCTCGCGGCCTGCACGATCTACGCGACGGTCTACAACAAACCCTGCAGCGGCAGCAGCTACGACAGCTATGGCCAGGTGTCGAAAGAGGACGCCGCCTTCCTGCAGCAGGTGGCGGACGACACCGTGCGCAAGTTCTTCGGCCGCTGAGCGCAGCGCATGGCCGCGGCTCCGCCCATCCTGCGCCCGCATCCCGGCGTTGAGGTGTTCATCGAGGAGGGCTGCCACATCCTCGAGCTGGCCAACGATGACAATGATCCCGCGATGTCGATTGCACGGGCGCGGGTGGAGCCGGGCGTCACCACTGCCTGGCACCGCGTGCGCGGCACGGTTGAGCGTTATGTGATTCTTGATGGCAGCGGGCGCATGGAAGTCGGCGACCTGCCGCCGCAGGAAGTGCAGGCCGGCGACGTGGTGCTGATTCCGCCGTCGGTGAAGCAGCGCATCGCCAACACCGGTGACGGTGATCTGGTGTTTCTGGCGATCTGTACGCCGCGGTTCAAACCGGAAAACTACGAAGATGCGGGCGATAAAGATACGGGCGAAAACTGCTAGCCTGGGATTGCTGCTGCTGTGGCTGACCGGCAGTGCCTGCGCGCAGCAGATCGGCATGGGCATGGAGGATGTGCCGCTGCGGCCGAGCGAACTGAAGCTGCTGCAGCGCATCGCTGCCGTTGATCCTGAATTCCGTTTTGGCGATCGCGTGAAGCGTTACTACCGCACCCATCCCACCACCAAGAACCGCATTCCGCTGCGGGTCGAGGTCATCGCGCCAAAAAGTGGCGGGCTTTTTTTTGGTGAGTTCATCAGCTATGCGATGACCATCGATGAGCCGGCGGGCCTGGTCATCTACGAATTCGATGCCGGCACCGCCAACCGCGGGCGTGCCACGGTGCTGGTGACGCCCAAGGATGTGATCAAGACCGAATACCGCTGCGGCATTTCGAGCTGCAGCACGCGGGTCGAGCGCAATGGCCGGCCGATGCGCGAAGGCGCATCAGTGCAGAACTAATTATTCAATAAAATCAATTAGTTATTGAATATCCCGGTGCCAGGCGAAGCGTGGTCAGTTAGCTTCGATCCTGGCTTTGCGGATCACCGGCACCCAGCGTTCGGTTTCGGCGCGGATGAATTTGACGTAATCGGCGCCGGTGCCGGGCGTGGCATCGATGCCGCGTTCCTTCAATTGCTTGACCACATCGGGGGCGTTCAGCGCGGCGTTGAACTCCTTGTTCATGCGCGCAATGATCGCCGGCGGGGTTTTGGGGGCCGCCGACAGGCCATACCAGTTGATCGCCAGATAACCTTTGACGCCGGCCTCGGCAATGGTCGGCACATCCGGCACGGCTTCGGCGCGTTTGCCGCCGGTCACACCCAGTGCACGCGCCTTGCCCGACTGCACATGGGGCACGGCGGTGGAGATCACTGCCATGAAGGACGGGATATGCCCAGCGATGAGATCGGTGACCGCCGGACCTCCGCCCTTGTACGGCACGTGGTTCATCTGCGCGCCGGTCATGCTCTCGAGCAGCGCCATCGCCAGATGGCCGGGGCTGCCGACGCCTGAGGTGGCGTAGTTGATCTTGCCCGGCTGGGCCTTGGCGTTGGCGATGAATTCAGTGAGGTTTTTCGCCGGCACCGAGGGGTGCACGATCAGCATGTTCTGCAGCGACACCAGCATGCCGAGATGGGTGAAGTCCTTGATCGGGTCGTAACCGGTTTTCTGGATCGCGGGGCTGACCACCAGCGAGCCGATGTGTGACATGCCGACGCTGTGGCCGTCGGGCTCCGAGCGCGACAGGATCTGCATCGAGATCACGCCGTTGGCGCCGGGCCGGTTGTCGACGATGACCTGATTGCCGAGACTGGCCGCGAGCTTGGGCTGCAGGAAGCGCGCGACGAGATCGGTGGCGCCGCCGGGCGGGAAGCCAACGATGAAGCGCACCGGCTTGGTCGGGCCCCATTCAGCAGCCCATGCCGGGGCTGAGACCAGGGTGGTGGCGGCGAGAATGCTCATTACGCTGCAAATTCGGGGCAGGGTGTTCATCGGTATTCCTTCGCGGGCTGTTGGGCTTGGCATTGCCAGAATCATTCGCTGTTGATTGTGCCAAAAACAAAGACCGCGCGGCATTCGCCACGCGGTCTTCTTTTTCAGCGCTGGATTTAGATTGTTTGAATCAGTTGCTTTGATACAGACCGGCCGCCTTGATCACCTTCTCCCATTTGTCCTTTTCCGACCTGATGTAGGCGCCGAACTGCTCCGGGGTGCTCGGCGCGGCGTCGAGGCCGGAGGCGAACAGGATTTTCTTGATGTCCGGCATGTTCAGGACAGCAACGATTTCCTTGTTCATGCGGTTGATGATCGGGCGCGGGGTCTTCGCCGGCACCAGCACGCCGTACCAGTTGTTGGCGTCAAAGCCCTTGACGCCGGACTCGGCAATGGTCGGCAGGTCGGGCACCAGCGCCGAGCGTTTGGCGGTGGTCACGCCCAGCGCGCGCAACTTGCCGGAATTGATGTGCGGCACGGCGCTCGCCGCGGTGGCGAAGATCAGCTGGATGTTGCCCGCGACCAGATCGATGATCGAAGGGCCGCCCCCCTTGTACGGCACATGGACGATCTTGGTGCCGGTCTGCAGGTTGAACAGTTCCAGTGCGAGGTGGCCAGCACCGCCGACACCCGACGATCCGCCGTTGAGCGGTCTGGTTTTGGCCAGTGCAATCAGGTCAGTCACGTTTTTCGCCGCCACCGAAGGATGCACGACCAGGATGTTGGTCGAATCCACGGTCTGCGACACCGGTGCGAGGTCCTTCAGCGGATCGAAGGCGAGCTTCTTGTACAACGAGGGGTTGATCGCGAGTGCAGCGATGGTGCCCATCAGCACCGTGTAGCCGTCGCTTGCGGCATTGGCGGTGATCTCGGCGGCGATGTTGCCGGAGGCGCCGGGACGGTTGTCGATGATCAGTTGCTGGCCGAGGCGTTCGGCGAGCTTGTTGCCCATGGCGCGCGCGGTGGTGTCGGTGCCGCCGCCGGGGGCGAAGCCGACCAGCATGCGTATCGGTTTGTTGGGCTGCCATTCCTGGGCGGCGGCCGGTGCGGCAAAGGCCGCGCACAGCGCGCCGGCGACGGCGCAGGGAATCAGTTTGCGAATCATGGGGTTTCCTCCGTTGTTTTAATGGTGACTGCTTTTTGGTTATTGCTGCCGCGGCAGTGTGTTGCGTTTATGCCGCGGCGTTGGCGGACTTCGCCGCCTTGCGGCCGGCGGCCATGCGCGCGGCCAGCGTGAATGCGTGTTCCATCGCGCCAGGATCTGCCTTGCCCTGGCCGACGATGTCGTAGGCGGTGCCGTGGGCCGGCGTGGTGAACACCGATTTCAGCCCCGCGGTGACAGTGACGCCCTTGTTGAAGCCGAGCAGCTTGGTCGCGATCTGGCCCTGGTCGTGGTACATCATCACCACGCCGTCAAAATTGCCCTTCAGCGCCTGCAGGAAAATCACGTCGGATGAAATCGGGCCGCTGCAGTTGATGCCGCCGGCCTTCAGCTTGTCCACGGTCGGGCGGATGATGCGGATTTCCTCGTCGCCAAACAGGCCGTTCTCGCCGTTGTGCGGGTTCAGCGCCGCGACACCGATGCGCGGATTGGCCTTGCCGGCGGCGGTAAGTGTGTCGTTGGCCAGATTGACGGCCGCGGTGATGCGCTCGGGCGTGATCATCGTCACCGCTTCGCGCAGCGCGACATGCGAGGTCACGCGGAAGGTGCTGAACTGGTCGATCACGTTCATCTCGCCGAAAAACCCCTTGTGCGAGAGCAGGCTGGCGAACATCTGGTGTTCGTCGTTGAATTTCCAGCCGCCGCGGTTCATCGCTCCCTTGTTCAGCGGTGCGAAGCAGATGCCGTCGAGCTTGCCCGCGGTGGCGAGGTCGATCATCACCTTCAGCGTGTCTCCGGCGAGCTTGCCGGATTCATCGGAAGAAACCCCCTGCGGATATTTCGCCGGGTCGGTGTTGCCGAGGTCGAGCAGGGGATAGTCTTCGCGCGGCCAGCGGATGTCCTCGATGCTGCGATAAACGGTGTGCGGCACCTTGACGCCGGCGTTGCGCATGCCGAGTTCAAGCACGCGCTGGTCCCCGATGATGATGACTTCGGCCTGTTCGCGGGGTTTGCCGGAAGCCAGCAGTTTTGCTGCGATTTCGGGGCCGATGCCGGTGACATCGCCGAGCATGAATCCGATGCGGGGAAGAGTATTCATTGAAGCCTCCAGATAGCCGCGTATTTTAGTCTATTTCGAGTGGCCGGACCGCTTCCCGGACCGGGATGCTGCCTTCGAAATGACCAGCAGCCGCGTCAGCTCGCTGGTGCGCTTCAGCTGCTCGAGACTGAACACGATATCGATCACCTTTTCGATGTTTTTCGCGGGCAGTCCCCCCCATGACGCGCATTCGCGGAATTTGTCGGCGACTTCCTTGTCGCTCATCGGATTGGCGGGACTGCCCTTGCCGAAATCGGCGCGGCCGCTGACAAGGCGGCCATCGCCGAGTTTGATGTCGATGATCGTGGTCATCTTCTCGTAGCCGGCGGCTTCTGCCTCGGGGTGCACGCCGAACTCGATTTTTTTCATCATCCGCCGCACATCGGCGCGGTTGACCACGGCATCGGTGAACTGGGCGAGGCCTGCCTTGCGTTCGAGCAACAGGATCGCCATGCAGAATTCCATGCTGAACTTGGCCTGCAGTTCGTTTTTCGGATTGCGGTGGATCAGCGTGTTCGGCATGTGGCGGTTGGTGCCGACACTGACCTTGCGCACCTGCGCCGGGCGGATGTCGTGCGCTTCGATCAGCGCCAGCATCTCGGCCATGCCGGGGTGCGTGAGCGAACCGCTGGGGTGCGGCTTGATCGACACGCCGGGCATGGCAAAAGTCCAGGGCTTGCCGAGTTTGCCGTGGATCGCCCTGGGGTCGTAACCGCCGCCGGCCGCGTTGAAAAAGCCGCGCTTGGCTTCGATGGCATTCGGCGCGGCGCTCCAGCCGAGTTTCACCAGTTCGGCGGCGAGCACGCCGGATTCGGCGGAGCGGCCGGGATGGAAGGGCTTGGTCATGGTGCCGAAGTTTTCACGCAGGCCGGCAGCCTGGGTGGCACCGAGGCTCAATGCCTGCGCGGTCTGCGCGTCATCAAGCCCGAGCAGGCGCGCCGCACCGGCAGCCGCACCGATCACGCCGAAGGTTGCGGTCGAATGAAAACCATCCGAGTAATGCCGCGGGTTGATCGCCTCGGCGAGTTTGGTTTCGACTTCGACGGCAATCTGGTAGGCGGCGAGCAGGTCGAGGCCGGAGCGGTTGCCCTGTTCCGCCAGCGCCAGCACGGCAGGCAGCGCCGGCGCGGTGGGGTGGGTGAGCAGGCCGTAGACACGGTCGCTGGCCACCGCAAGTTGGGTGTCGTCGTAGTCATCGGCATGAATGGCCACGCCGTTGGCGAAGGCCGCAAACCGCGGCGGCACTTTCAGTGCGGTGCCGATCACTGTTGCGCCACGGTCGAGCGGCATACCCAGGGTCTTCAGGTAGTTACGCATGACATGGCCGGATTCGGCGCGGTTGCCGGCGAGCGCCAGACCAAGGCCGTCGAGCAGCGAGCGTTTGCCGAGGTGCATCACGTTTTTGGGGATGCGGGCGGCGGCGGTGCGGGTGACGAAGCGGGCGATTTCGGCGGTGAGGGCGAGGTCTTTGGGCATGATGTCGAAGGTGGTGGATGGTTTTATGCAATGCGAGGCCGCGCATTATCGCATCGTGGATGCCGCCTTGCCGCTGTGACGGCTGCGGAGTAATCTCGCCGCCCGTATGTTCATTCAAGAGCATTAAAGCCATCCCATGAAAAATCCGATCCGTGACCGCCTGCAGCGCGGCGAAACCGTCACCGGCCTGATCCTGTTCAGCGGCAGCCCGATGATCACCGAGCTGGCCGCCGCGGCAGGCATCGACTTCGTGATCATCGACATGGAGCACAGCGCGCTCGACCTCGACACTTGCGCCCATGTCGTGCGCGCCGCCGATGCCGCCGGCATCACGCCCTTTGTGCGAGTGCCCGAAGTTGATGCCAATCTGATCCTCAAGCTGATGAACATGGGTGTCGCCGGCATCGCGCTGTCCCACGCCACCACCGACAACTGCGCGAAAGCGCTGGATGCCGTGCGTTACGCGCCCGAAGGCAGCCGCGGCGCCTGCGCCATCGTGCGTTCCGCGGGTTATGCGCCGGACGACTGGAATGTGCATGTCCGCCGCAGCAATGACGAACTGATGGTGATCCCGCTGATCGAGGACACGCCAACCCTGCAGAACTTCGAGGCGATGGCTGCGATGCCGGGTCTGGAAGTGTTCTTCATCGGCCCGACCGACCTGTCGATCGCGCTGGGTGTGCCACACGCCACTTTCGACGAACCGAAGATGTCCGCCGCGCTGGACAAGGTGGTCGCGGCCGCGCGCAAACATGGCAAATACGTGATGACCACTATCGGCAACAAGCCCGACCCGGTTTATGGCAAGGCCGTGCGCGACCGCGGCGTGCAGGCCATCGTGCTTGGCACCGATGGGCACCTGTTCCTGGATGTGTGCCGTCGGGTTAATACTTTAAAAAACTAAAAACTTTAAAGCAGCCACAGAGGACGCAGAGGACACAGAGTACACAGAGGGCACAGAGGGCACAGAGGGTTCTTTGGTGAGCCAGCCTCTCGGCTGCAAGTTTTCCTCAGTGGAAAGAATCGATTTGTTTTTCTCTGTGTTCTCTGTGCCCTCTGTGGCTAAAGATTTTGACTTTGACTTTTAAAACCATGACCAAAAAACTCATCATCACCGTGCGCGTCAACGAATACATGTCGCGCGACATCAACCGTAACGTGCCGTTCACGCCGGACGAGATTGCCGAAACCGCGGCGGAGTGCCGGGCGGCCGGCGCTTCGATCATCCATTTCCACGCGCGTACCCCCGACGGCGGCAAATGCCATGAGCCCGAGGTTTATGCCGAAATCGTCGCCAAGATCCGCGAGAAGACCGACATCCTGATCGACTCGACGCTGGGCCAGATCACTGTCAACGAAGACGAGAACCGCCTCGCGCACATCAAGCTGATGGGAAAGAAGAGCAACACCCGGCCTGACTTCGCCGCTGTCGATACCGGCAGCAGCAACATCGATGCCTACGATCCGGTGCAGAAAAAATTCCTGACGACCAACAAGATTTACAAAAATAGCACCGAGACCTGCCTGTTCCTCGCCCAGGGCATGACCGATGCCGGCGTGAAGCCGCACCTGTCGGTGTGGGCGGTGCCCTTTGTGCGCATGGTTGAAGCCTTCCTCGACATGGGTGCGGTCAAGGAACCGGCCTATGTGCAGTGTGTGCTGGCCGAAGGCGGCATCGTTGGTGCGCATCCCTGCACCACGCGCGGACTGGAGGCGCTGATCGATTTCATGCCGCCGCAGCGTCGCATCGAATGGACCGTGGCCTCCAAGGAAGGCAATTTGTTCAATGTGGCCACCACTGCACTGGACCGTGGCGGCCACCTCGCGCCGGGCATTGGCGACTATCCCTATCCGGAAATCGGCTGTCCGACCAATGCCGAGCTGGTGCGGCGTTTTGCGGAACTGGGGCGCGCGGTGGGGCGCGAGCCGACAACGACGGATGAGGCGCGTGTGCTGCTGGGGATTGTGCGTTGAGGAAAAGCTGGAAATAATCGACCGGGCTGGCTAAGGTAATTTTTAGTTCACGTATCGAGGCGAGCAGTTTTTAAACAAAAGGAGTGCTTCCATGAAGTTTTTTACATTTGCAGCCTTGATCTCCTTGACCCTTACTGCGACCAATGCGATGGCGTGCAAAAATAACCTGCCCAAATTTTGTAAAGGCAAAAATGGAATGACTGTCCAATGCGGCTGCCACGAGACGCCGGCCAAGACGTCTGGCAAAGGCAAGGCCACCCCGCAGTAGATTGCAGGTCAACCTGGAGGATATTGCCATGAGCGATTTTGTTGCCAGTTTCAAATTGACACATTCCGGCGCCTTGAAAATGCTCAACGCCGGAATCGCCAAGGCGCTGGAAATGAAACAACCCCAGTGCATCACCATCACGGATGACGGCGGGCACCTGATGGCTTTTGTCCGGATGGATGGCGCAAAAGTCCTCAGCATCGATTCGTCGAGAAAAAAAGCGATGAGCGCCGCGTCTGCCCGCGCGCCGTCAGGGCAGTCCCATGCCGCCGTTGAAATCAAGCTGGCGCTGGCGACGGATGGGAAACTCACCAACCTGCTGGGTGGACTGCCGGTGATTGTCGATGGTCATGTCATCGGTGCCGTGGGTGTCGGATCAGGCACCGGGGAGCAGGACCTTGAGGTTGCGAAGGCGGCGATCGCAGCATTACCTGGTGCCAAGCAGTACTAGAAAAACACATAGAAAGACACATCCAGAAAGACGCATTCCACTCCGTGGAGCCTTGACACTCTCGAAGCCCAGCCCCTATCGTCACACCAAGGCCTGATTCATACCAACAAGGCCCGCCAACCTGGAGGGGTGTGATGATCAAGTTGCGCATTGTTGTTCGTGTCTGGAGCGTTGTTTGTGTGTCTGCGTTGATGGCTGTGGCCTCGCCGGGGATGGCCCAACCCGCCTGGAAACCCGACAAGCCGGTCGAACTGATCGTCGGCTCCGCCGCAGGCAACAGCAACGACCTGATGCTCCGGCTGATTTCGCAGATCGCGCAGGAGAAAAAGCTGGTCGACGTGCCGCTCAACGTGATGAACAAGCCGGGCGGTGGCAACAACATCGCCTGGTCCTATCTGCAGCAGCGCGGCGGCGACGGCCATTTCCTGATGATGGCCAACTTCAACCTGTCGGCGGGGCATCTCACCGGCACCACCACTTTCAGCTACCGCGATTTCACACCGGTGTGCCTGCTCTACGACGAGTATGTGGTGTTCGTGGTGCGCAACGAGTCGCCGATCAGGACCGGGCGGGATCTGATCGAGCGCCTGCGCAAGGATCCCGGTTCGCTGAGCCTGGCGTTTTCCTCGGTGGCGGGCGGGGCCAACCACATCGCCGCGGGGCTGGTTTTCAAGGCGGCGGGCATTGATGTGCGCAAGGTGCGCACCGTCGTGTTTGATTCGGCGGGCAAAGCGATCACCGCGGCACTGGGCGGGCACGTCGATGTGGTGTCGGCCAGCGGCTCCTCGGTGGTGGCGCAGCTGAAGGCGGGCACGGTGCGCGTGGTCGGCATCACCGCGCCGCGGCGCATGGGCGGCGTGTTCGCCGAGGTGCCGACCTTCCGCGAGCAGGGCACGGATGCCACGTTCTCCAACTATCGCGGACTGATCGCCGGCAAGGGCCTGCCGGCGAATGCGCTGGCGTACTGGGAGCGCACCTTCGCCGCGCTGGACAAGGATCCGGCCTGGCGCACGCATCTCGAAACCAACCAGTGGGTGCCCAACTACACCAACAGCCGCGACACCTTCAAGTACTGGGAAGAGCTGAATACGCAGGTGCGCGATACGCTCGATACGCTGGGTCTTCTTAAACGCTAGGGGCATCATGGACCTTCGATTGCGCGGCCAGACCGCACTGATCACCGGCGGCTCTCGCGGCATCGGGCTGGGCGTGGCCCGTTTATTGGCCGAGGAAGGTTGCGAGCTGCATCTGGTGTCACGCAAGCCGGAAAATCTCGAAGTTGCGAAAAAGCAGATCGCCGACGAGTTCGGCGCCGGGGTGACTTGCCATGCCGTCGATCTGTCCAAGCCCGAGGCCGCAGCCAGCCTCGCCCGTGAGCTGCGCGGCGTGGACATCCTGATCAACAACGCCGGCTCGATTCCGCAGGGTGCGCTGGCAAAAATCGACCAGGCGGCACTGGAGGCGGCTTGGTCGCTGAAGCTGTTCGGCTTTCTGAACGTCGCGCGTGAGGTCTACACCGCGATGTGTGAACGCAAGACTGGTGTCATCGTCAATGTCATCGGGGCCTCGGGTGAGCGCCCGCGCGCTGATTACATCGCCGGCAGCATGGCCAATGCCGCGCTGGTCGCGATGTCGCGCGCGCTGGGTGCGGAAAGCCCGGCGCATGGCGTGCGCGTGGTTGGATTGAATCCCGCGGCGACCGAGACCGAGCGCCAGCGTGTGCGCTGGGAGGCGCGTGCGGAAAAGGAGCTCGGCGACAGCAAGCGCTGGCGGGAACTGACCAAAGGTTATCCCTTCGGCCGGCTCGCCACCGTGGACGAAATTGCCAGCGCCATCGTGTTTCTGGCTTCAGGGCGCGCCAGCTATATCAGCGGCACCATCCTTACGGTCGATGGCGGGCGTTCCTATCGCGACAAGTAATCGAGGCGTCCGCGATTCCGCGGCGGTTTGATATAGTGTTTCCACGGTTCAAAAACAAGACAACTACAGCGGTGGCCGGTGGCGATCAGCGCGGCAGGGGGATTCGGCGACATCGACAATCAGCCGTGGACCACGGCTGACCTGCTTTGGCTGCTCGGCAGCCTGTGCCGCCTCCAGCGCAAGCCCTTTGATGCGGCACTGATCTCCCGCCAGTATCCGCCGCCGCATGCCCTGCATACCGTGATCGAGGCCGCGGCCACGCTGGGCCTGATCCTCGACCGTGGCCGTTTTGGCACGGACAATCCGGAACAATCCTGCATGGCCTTTGCACGTGAAGACGGGCGTGCCGTGCTGGTGGCGCGTATCGAGGGTGAGCGGGTGCTGTTTTTTCCGCTGGGTGCGCAGTCCGCGGAAACCCTTGCGGTTGATGAATTTGCAAAACGTTTCGCTGTGCAGGTTTTGTGGGTTTCAGGCGCAGCGGATGCTGATGATGCCGAAGACGCGCTGGTGCCGCCGCGCTTCAGCTTCCGCTGGTTTTTCCCCGAGCTGCTCAAGCACAAGCGCCTGTGGCGCGACGTACTGCTGACTTCACTGGCGCTGCAACTGGTGGCGCTGGCGACACCGTTATTTACG
This sequence comes from Betaproteobacteria bacterium Ga0077527, assembly GCA_001464815.1. Lineage (GTDB taxonomy): Bacteria > Pseudomonadota > Gammaproteobacteria > Burkholderiales > SG8-41. The sequence goes on from LNDW01000011.1 coordinate 53,017, forward strand.
CAAGTCATCATCGACAAGGTGGTGGTGCACCAGACGCAGAGCACGCTGCTTGCGGTGGCGGCCGGGCTGCTGCTGTTCCTGGTGTTCAACGCCGGCCTGACCTGGCTGCGCCAGTACCTGGTGCTGCACACCGGCAACCGCATCGATGCGGTGCTCGGCACCACGGTGTTCCGCCACCTGCTGCGCCTGCACCTGCGTTTTTTCGAGCACCGGCCCAGCGGCACGCTGATCGCGCGGCTGCACGGCATCGAGACCATCCGCCAGTTTGTCAGCGGCGCCGCGGTGACGCTGTTTCTGGACCTGCCTTTCCTGTTCGTGTTTCTCGGCGTGATGTTCTGGTACAGCTGGCAACTGTCGCTGATCGCGGTGGTCACGGTGCTGCTGCTCACCGGCCTGAGCCTGCTGGTGACGCCGCTGCTGCGCGAGCGCGTCAACGAACAGTTCCTGAAGGGCGCGCGCAACCAGGCCTTCCTGACCGAATATGTCGCCGGCATGGAAACGGTGAAGTCGCTGCAGCTCGAGCCCCATCTTGAGCGGCGTTACAACGAACTGCTGTCGGATTTCCTGAAGGCGGGTTTCCGCGCGCGCCAGTTGAGCAACACCACCAACACCGCGGCCACCACCATCGAACAGGCACAGACGCTGGCGGTGCTTTGTGCCGGTGCGCTGCTGGTGATGCAGAACGAGGGTTTCACCATCGGCATGCTGGTGGCCTTCCAGATGTTTGCCAGCCGCATGGCGCAGCCGATGCTGCGCCTCGCATCGCTGTGGCAGGAATTCCAGCAGGCCGACATCGCGGTGCGCCGCCTCGGCGACCTGATGGATGCGCCGGCCGAGCCTTACGCGCTGCTGCCTACGCGTGCGCCGGGCGGGGCGGGGTCGCTGCACCTGCGGGACGTGGCGTTTCGTTATGGTGAAAGTTATCCCTGGCTCTACCGCGGCCTGACGCTGGAACTGCCACCGGGCAGCCTGACCGTGGTCACCGGGCCTTCGGGCTGCGGCAAGAGCACGCTGGCCAAGTTGCTGCAGGGCTTCTATCCGGTGATGGAGGGACGCATCGAGATCGACGGCCGCGACATCCGCAACCTCGCTGCGAATGAACTGCGCCAGCACTACGGCGTGGTGCCGCAGGAGACCGTGCTGTTTGCCGGCAGCGTCTACGAAAACCTGGTGATGGCGAATCCGCATGCCACATTTGACGAGGTGGTGCAGGCCTGCCGCTACGCCGGCATCCATGAAGTGATCGAGGCGCTGCCCCAGGGTTATCAGACGCCACTGGGTGAACATGGTGTCGGCCTGTCCGGAGGGCAAAAGCAGCGGCTGGCGATTGCCCGCGCCTTGCTGAAACGGCCGCAGGTGCTGATTTTCGACGAGGCCACCAGCAGCCTTGATGCACAGACCGCTGAACAGTTTGCGCAGACCGTGAACCGGCTGCGCGGCCAGGTCACGGTGCTGTTTATCGCCCACCAGATTCCTGCAGGCCTGCAGGTCGATGCGCGCTTCGACCTCGGTGCGCTTTAAATCCTAGTCACACGGCATCCGTTCCAGAACGTGGCGGTAATCATGCGGTCTTGCGCCGCTGGTGTGACAATGGCGCTCCCGACGAACAGGCATGAGCAAGCAGCATGAACAACACCATGAAATTCCGCAGCGAACTGACCGCCGCCGGCGAGCGTTACGCCTACTGTGACCTGCGCGCACTGGCGCGTGAACCGGGTCTGTCCGGTCTTGAGGCACTGCCGTTCACGCTGCGCATCCTTGCCGAAAATGTGGCGCGCCACCTGGATGCCGCCGATGTTGAGCCGGTGATGCTTGAAAGGCTGGCGCGTGGCGAGCGCGGCTTTGAAATCCCGTACCGCCCGGCGCGGGTGCTGTTGCAGGATCTGCTTGGCGTGCCGGTGATGGCGGACCTTGCCGCGCTGCGTGATGCGGTGGCCGCGGCAGGTGGTGACCCGCGGCAGGTGAATCCGGCGATCCCGGTGGATTTTGTGGTCGACCACTCGCTGATCGCCGATGTCTCGGGCTCAGCGGACTCGGCACGGCGCAATTCCGAAATCCAGTTCCAGCGCAACCGCGAGCGTTTTGCCTTCCTCGCCTGGTGCCAGCAGGCTTTCGACAATTTTCGCGTGGTGCCGCCGGACAGCGGCATCGTGCACCAGATCAATCTGGAGCGGTTGGCGCGTGGTGTGTGGACGCGTGAACAATCAGGGACGTTGCCACTGGCCTATCCCGACACGCTGGTGTGCAACGACAGCCATACACCGATGGTCAGCGGCATCGGCGTGCTCGGTTGGGGCGTCGGCGGCATCGAGGCCGAGGCTGCGATGCTCGGTCGCGCGCTGTCGATGCGTGTGCCCGAGGTGCTGGGGGTGCGGGTCACGGGTGAATTGCCGCCCGGTGCCACTGCCACCGACCTGGTGCTGACCGTGACCGAATTGCTGCGCAAGACCGGTGTGGTCGGCAAGCTGGTCGAGTTCTACGGGCCGGGGCTGGAACACATGCCGGTGGCCGACCGCGCGACGCTGGCGAACATGGCGCCCGAGTACGGCGCGACCTGCGTCTACTTTCCCTTTGACCGCTTGTGCCTCGACTACATGGCCTTTACCGGCCGCGAGCCGGCCACGCTGGCGCTGGTCGAGGCCTATGCCAGGGCGCAGGGCCTGTGGCGCGATGCCGATACGCCGGCGCCGTGCTTCGATGCCACGATCGAGCTTGACCTCGGCAAGGTCGAACGCTGCATCGCCGGTCCGCGGCGGCCGCAGGAACGTATCGCGCTGCCGGACGCCGCAAAGCAGTTTGCTGCCGACCTGCCGACGCTGGCTCGCGACAAACGCAATACGCCTTTGCAGCAGGTGGCGGTGGCGGGGCGCGACCATGGCCTCAGCGACGGCGACGTGGTGATCGCGGCGATCACCAGCTGCACCAACACCTCCAATCCGGCGAACATGATTGCCGCCGGCCTGCTCGCGCGCAACGCGGCGGCGCAGGGCCTGCGTGCGCAGCCCTGGGTCAAGACCTCTTTTGCGCCGGGTTCCAAGGTGGTGATGGCCTATCTCGAACGCGCCGGCCTTGTTGCACCGCTGGAGGCGCTGGGTTTCCATCTCACCGGTTTCGGCTGTACCACCTGCAACGGCAATTCCGGGCCGCTCGATGCCGGCATCGAAGAGGCGATCCGCGAGCATGAGCTGGTGTCGGTGGCGGTGATTTCCGGCAACCGCAATTTCGAGGGCCGCGTGCATCCGCATGCGCGGGCGGCCTACCTCGCTTCCCCGCCGCTGGTGGTGGCCTATGCCATCGCCGGCAGCATGCGGCGCGATCTCGATGCCGAGCCACTGGGCACAGACAGAGATGGCAAGCCATTGTTTTTGAAGGATATTTGGCCGTCCCCGGAGGCAGTGGCGCAAACCCTCGCGCAATGCCTGAGCCCGGCGCTGTACCGTGACAGCTATGCCCGCCTGTTCGAGGGCAGTGCCGAGTGGCGCGCGCTGCGCGGCGAGGCCAGCGACTGTTACGACTGGAAACCGGCGAGCACCTTCCTGCGCCGGCCGCCATTTTTCGATGGCGTGCCGGTGCAGCCGCGGCCGCTGCAGGCGCTCACCGGCCTGCGCGCGTTGGCGGTGCTGGGTGACATGGTCACCACCGACCATCTTTCGCCGAACAACACCATTGCCGCGAGCAGTGTTGCCGCGCGCTACCTAGGCGAACAGGGCGTGCAGGCGGCGGATTTCCAGACCTATGGCTTCCGCCGCGGTAACCATGAGGTGGCGATTCGCGGCACCTTTGCCTCGGGCCGCCTGCGCAATGCGCTGGCGCCCGGCCGCGAGGGGCCGTGGACCACGCTGCAGCCCGAGGGTGAAGTGCTGCCGATTTTTGATGCCGCCGAGCGCTACCGCAGCCGCGGCGTGCCGCTGGTGGTGTTCGCCGGCCGCGAATACGGCGCGGGATCCTCGCGCGACTGGGCGGCGAAGGGGCCGGCGCTGCTGGGCGTGCGCCTGGTGGTGGCGGAGAGCTTCGAGCGCATTCACCGCGCCAACCTCGTCGGCATGGGTGTGCTGCCGGTGGAACTGGTCGGGCTGCGCTGTGCGGATCTTGGACTCGACGGCCGCCAGACCTTCGACCTGGCCGGCGCCGGCGACCGCCTGCAGCCGGGCGCAATGCTGGCGCTGGTGATCATCGGCAGCGACGGGTCGCGGCGCGAAATCGCGGTGAAGTGCCGCATCGATACCGAGGAGGAACTGCAGTTTTACCGCCATGGCGGGCTGCTGCCCTGCGTCTATCGCGAGCTGATCGGGCGCCGGGCCCCTAAGGCGGCGTGAACCACTTCCTTGCCGGGCTCATATGGTGAACAGCGGCTGCGGTTGAGCCAGCCCCGCGGGTTAAAATCCAACGCTTTGCCGCCGGGCCGGATCCGGCGGCCGCTTTTCTGAACAGAGGGGGTTCGATGGGCCATACCATCGCCGAGAAGATCCTCGGCAACCATGCCGGCGGCACGCCGGCCAAAGCGGGTGAAATCGTCGTCGCCGACGTCGATTTTGCGATGATCCACGATGCCCGCGCCGGTAACGCGCTGAAGATGATCGAGAAGCTGGGCGCGGGTCAAAGCGATTTCAAACTGCCGCATGTGAAGCGCACCGCGCTGGTGCTCGACCATTATTCGCCGCCGCCCAACATCGAGGCCGCCAACGTCCATGTCGAGATGCGCGCCTTCGCCGAAAAACACGGCTCGCCGCTGTATGACGTCGGCGACGGCATCTGCCACCAGGTGCTGCCCGAGGGCGGCCACCTGACCTGCGGCGACCTCGTCGTCGGCACCGACACCCATTCCACCACCTACGGCGCCTTCAATGCCTTCGGCACCGGGGTCGAAGGTACCGACGTCTCCGCGGTGATGATGACCGGCAAGCTGTGGTTCCGCGTGCCCGAGACCATCCGCATCGACCTCAACGGGCCATTGCAGCCGGGCGTGTGGGCCAAGGACGTGACGCTGGCCATGCTCGGCCGGCTGCGTGCCGAGGGCGCCAACTACATGGCGCTGGAATACGCCGGCAGCGGCGTGTCGGCGATGGCCATTGACGACCGGATGACGTTATCGAATCACGCCGCTGAACTCGGCGCCAAGGCCGCGATCCTCGAGGCCGACGAGAAAACCTTCGCCTGGCTCAAGGCCCACGGCGCGGCGACCCCGAAACCGGTCAAGGCCGATGCCGACGCGGTGTATGCCCAGCGCATCGTTCTCGACACCGCGAGCCTCGCGCCGCAGGTGGCGCGCCAGCACCACATCGACGACGTGGTCGCGGTGCCTGATGTGCAGGGCCAGAAAATCCAGGTCGCCCTGATCGGCACCTGCACCAACGGCCGGCTTGATGACATCCGCCAGGCCGCGGCCATCCTCAAGGGCAGGAAGCTGGCGAAGGGTGTGCGCATGATCGTGACCCCGGCTTCGCGCGCGATCTATCTCGCCGCGATGCGCGAAGGCCTGTTTGAAATTCTCACCGCGGCGGGCGCCTCGGTGGAGGCGGCCGGCTGCGGCACCTGCGTCAACATCACCGGCCACTACATCGCCGGCGACAGCCAGGTGGTGATTTCCAGCGCCAACCGCAATTTCAAGGGCCGGCTCGGCAACCCGAAGTCGGAGATCTGGATAGGCTCGGCGGCGACGGTGGCGGCTTCGGCGCTGACCGGCGTCATCACCGATGCACGCACGGTCGCCGGCGGCGACTGGCGCGCGGCGGCTTGAAAATCTAAAAACTTAGCCACAGAGGGCACAGAGGACGCAGAGAAAAACCGCCAGAAAGTCAGGTATATCGGCTCTGGTTTCTGCTTTTGAAGTTCTCTGTGCTCTCTGTGTCCTCTGTGGCTGCTTTTGATTTTGTGCTTTGGAGGTAATTTCGATGAAACTGATTCAAGGCAGTGCACGGGTGCTGGGTGAAGAGGTCAGCACCGACATCCATTGCTCCAGCAAGTACCTGCCGGGCAAGGACACCGCGTTCATCGCGACGGTCGCTTTCGACAACGTGGCGCCGGGTTTCGCCAAAGCCTTCGTCAAGGGCGACGTGATCGTCGCCGGTGCCAATTTCGGCATCAACTCCTCGCGCGAGCAGGCAGTGCACATCATGCATCGCATGGGCGTCGCGGCGATTGTCGCGCCGAGTTTCGGCCGCCAGTTCTACCGCAACGCGATCAACAACGGGATGCCGGTGATTGAATGCGACGTCAGCGGCATTGCCGCCGGTGATGCGATCGAGATCGATCTTGTCGCCGGCCGTATCGCGGTGCCGGCGAAGAACATCCTGCGCACGGTGCCGCCGCTGCCGCCGGCCATCGGCGCACTGCTGCAGGCGGGCGGACTGATTCCCTTCCTGCAGAAACACCCGGACTGGAATCTCGCCGGAGCGAAGGCGTGAACCTGAAGATCGAGCGCGTCGAGGTCTTCGGCATCGCCATGCCGCTGGTGATGGAATTCAAGAACGCCTACCTGTCGAAGTCGGTGGTGAAAAGCGCCGTGGTGCGTGTTACCGCCACCGGCGGCGCGGTGGGCTACGGCAACATCGACCCCACGCCCGGCTATACCACCGAGACCATCGAGGACAGCCTGCGCATGATCCGCGACCGGCTGGCGCCGGCGGTGATTGGCATGGACCCGACCAACCTGCACCAGGTCAATGCCCGCATTGACGCGGTGACGTCGGGTTTCCTCGACGCCAAATCCACCATCGACATGGCCTGCACCGACCTCTCGGCGCGGGTGGCGGGGGTGGCCGTGCACACCTGGCTCGGCGGCGCGGTGAAGGACCGCCTGAGTTTCAATGCCTGGATCGGCATCCTGCCGCCGGACGAGGCGGCGAAGCAGACCAAAGGCTGGCAGGACCAGGGGTTCAACTCCTGCAAGATCAAGGTCGGCGCCGACATCAAGGCCGACAGCGACCGCGTCAAGGCGGTGCGCGAGGCTGTCGGCCCCGATTTCAACATCCGCATCGATGCCAACGCCGGCTACGATGCCGACACCTCGATTGCGCTGGCCGAACTGGTGGCGCCGTACAGGCTGCAGTTGTTCGAGCAGCCGGTGCCGGCGGACGATCTCGCCGGCATGGCGCGGGTGCGCAAGGCGGCGAATGCGGTGGGCCTGTCGATCATGGCCGACGAATCGGTGCTCGACCATGCCAGCCTGATCAACATCATCCGAATGGATGCGGCCGACATCGTCAAGGTCAAGGTGATGAAGCAGGGCGGCTTCCTGAACACGCGGCGCATGATCGCCACCGCGGAGGCCGCGGGCATCCGCTGCGTGGTCGGCCACGGCTTCGGCCTCGGCGTGAACACCATGGCCGAGGTGATGCTGGCCGCGACTTCGCACAACGTCATCGACGGCCTCGAATGCGTGGGGCCGCTGAAGACCCGGGACGATGTGGTCACGCAGAAGATGGACCAGAGCAGGGGCAGCATCGCGCTGCCGCAGGGCCCGGGCCTTGGCGTCACGCTGGACGATGCCAAGCTTGCGCAGTACCGCTTCGAGATTCAGTAACAGTCATTGCCGCGGGCACCGGCAATGCTTCAGCAGCACTTACAAGCCACAACAGCGGCGTCTCCAGGGACGTGTCGCGGAGGGGGAATAATGCAATTAAAACAATCGGTTATTGGGGCAATCCTGGCCTGTGTGCCGTTCGCAGCGTTGGCGCAGGCCTGGCCGGCGAAGCCGGTGACGATGCTGGTGTGGTCGGCGGCCGGCTCGCCAGTGGACATTTACGGTCGCACCCTTGCCAGGCTGCTCACCGCCGAACTGGGGCAGAACGTGGTGGTGGAAAACCGCACCGGCGGCTCCGGCATCGTGATGGTCAATTCGCTGGTGCGCGCGCCGGCTGACGGCTACACCATCGCCGCCAACACCCTCTCGCTGGCGACGCTGTTCAGCGAGAAGACCGCGCAGTTCAAGCTCGATGACCTGCAGATGGTGGCGCGCTCGCAGATCGACCCCTACGGCCTGATCGTGCACACCTCCACGCCGTTCAGGACCATCGAGCAGTTCGTCGCCTTCGCGCGCAAGAAGCCCGGCTATCTCAACGTGGCCGGGCCGTTCGCGATCAGCTCGCACCGCGTGGCCTGGGAGGTGTTTGCCGATGTCGCCAAATTCAAGACCACCTGGGTGCCTTATCCCGGCGGCGGCCCGGCGCTGACGGCGATTGCCGGCGGCCACGTGGATGCCGCGGCGACCAATCCCGGTAACGTGAAACCGATGATCGACGCCGGCAAGGTGCGCGTGATCGCGGTGTCTTCTGAGAAGCGGCTGGAGGATTTCCCCGACGTGCCGACCTACCGGGAAAAAGGCTGGGACGTGGTGCGTTACCAGTGGCGCGGCATCATGGTCCGCGCCGGCACGCCGCGTCCGGTGGTGGACCGCCTCGCCTCGGCGATCCAGAAGGCGCAGCAGGCGCCGGCCTGGAAAACCTATCTGCAGCAGGTGTCGCAGCTTGACGGCTTCCAGGGACCGGAAGCCTTCCGCGCGCAACTGCTGCAGGACATCAAGGAAACCGAGGTGGTGAAGAAAAAGCTCGGCCTTGTGGAAACACAGTAATCAATTAACGGGATGGACAGGATGGACAGGATTTTCAGGATAAAACGATGACGACATTGACGGTACGGCAGCAGTTGCGAAAACGGCTCACCGAGGGCGGCATGATCGTGGCGCCAGGGATTTATGACGCCTATGGCGCGCGGATGGTGGAGAAGGCCGGATTTGAGGCGGTGTACATGACCGGCAACGGCGTGTCGGCCTGCCTGCTTGGTCAGCCCGATGTCGGCATGGTTGACCTGTCGCTGTTCGCGGCACATGCGCACCGCGCGGCGGCCTGCGTGAACATTCCGCTGATCTGTGATGCAGATACCGGTTACGGCAATGCGGTGAACGTCAAGCACACCGTACGTGAGTTCGAGTCCGCCGGTGTTGCCGCGATCCACATTGAAGACCAGGTGATGCCCAAGCGCTGCGGCCATCTGCCGGGTTCACGTCCGGTGGTGTCGCTGGCGGAGCACGCCGGCAAGATCGAAGCCGCGGCGGCGGCGCGCCGCGATCCGGATTTCATCATCATCGCGCGCACCGATGCGGCGACCGGGTTGGGACTGGATGAGGCCATCCGCCGCGGCCAGGCCTACCGCAAGGCCGGTGCCGATGTGGTGTTTGTTGAACTGAAGAACAGCCCGACCATCCTCGACGACCTGAAGCGGGTGACGGCAGAGTCCGGCGCGCCCTGCCTGGTCAATATCGACGGCGGTGGCAAGCTTGGTGAGCTCACGGTGCCGGAAATCGAGGCGCTGGGTTTTCGTATTGCGATTTTCCCCGGACTCGCGCGTAATGCCGCCGGTTTTGCGATCAGCCATGCGCTGGGCACACTGAAGCGCGACGGCAATACCAAGGCGGTGCGCGACCGCATGCTGACGATGAAGGAGTACAACGAAATCCTCGATCTTGGCGCGGTGGAGGATTGGGAAAAACGCTTCATGCAAAACCGGCAGTAATTTGCATGTGTTGATGATTTTTATTTAAGTAATTGTTTTTAAACAATATTTTATTAATAGTCAAGGTTGGCACAAGCTGACCACCGGAGTCCCAGCAATGGCCGCATCCCGCAAGAGCAAAAAGACCGCCAGCAAAAAATCCGCAGCCGCCAACACCCGCGCTGCCGCCAAACCCGCCGCTCGCAAGAGCGCGGCCAAGCCTGCGAAAAAATCATCCAATCCGCTGGGCCTGGAGAAAAAAGTCCCCGGCCAGTTCGATACCCTGCAGGAAATCGCGCTTGCAGCCTGGCGCAAGATGCCGGCGCCGGTGTGGGAGCACCTGATGGGTGGTTCCGATTCGGAGATGACGCTGCGCCGTAACCGCGCCAGCCTTGATGCACTGGCACTGCGCCAGCGTGTGCTGGTCGATGTGCGCCAGATCGACATGAGCACCTCACTGCTCGGCCAGGCGATGACCATTCCGGTGTTTCCGGCGCCGGTCGGCGGCTTTCTGAGCAAGGTGCACCACGAAGGCGGCCCGGCGGTTGCGCGTGCCGCGGTGTCGCGCGGCACCACGGCTTTTATTGCCACGGCGGCCAAGCCCAGCCTCGAGGCGGCGCAGCAGGCGGTGGACCGCAGGCTGGTGTTCCAGCTTTATGTGCGCGGCGACCGGACCTGGATTGAAGGTGTGCTCGACCGCGTCAAGGCGGCGAAATACGCTGCGCTGTGCGTGACGGTGGACCGCAATTACTACGGCCGCCGCGAGCGCGACATTGTCAGCGGCCTGCCGGTGAAGGAGGGCTTTGGCGACCAGTCGTACCAGGCCAGCCTGAACTGGAAGGATCTGGTGTGGATGAAGGAGCGTGTCGGCCTGCCGCTGATCGCCAAGGGTGTGGCCACCGCCGAAGACGCCGAGCTGGCTGTTGAACACGGCGCTGATGTGGTCTATGTCTCCAATCATGGTGGCCGTCAGCTCGACCACGGCCAGGGCGGCGCCGAGGTGCTGGCCGAAGTGGTGAGGGCGGTGGCGGGGCGCGCCGAAGTGCTCGCCGACGGCGGCGTGATGCGCGGCACCGACGTGGTGAAAATGCTCTGCCTCGGCGCGCGCGCCGTGGGCGTGGGCAAGCTGCTCGGACTGGCGCTGTCGGCCGGTGGCGAGGCCGGGGTGGCGCGCATGCTCGAGTTGATGGAAATCGAGATTCGCCATGTGCTGGGCCTGATGGGCGTCACGTCCATCAAACAGCTCGGCCCGCAGTGGCTGCGTGAGGTGCCGGTACTCGGCACGCCGAGCTCGATCAGCGCCTACCCGCTGCTTGAAGATGCGGTACGCCGCGGACGTTAACAATCAATTTACAGGATGGACAGGATGATCAGGATGAACTGCAAAAAGACGGTGATGCTGGCTGCGATGTTGGCTGTATCGGCGCTGCCGGCACAGGCGCAGACGGCGGAAAACTATCCGGTGAAACCGGTGCGCATGGTGGTGCCCTTCGCGCCGGGCGGCGCCTCGGATCTGGTCGGCAGGCTGATGCAGCCGCGGCTGCAGCAGGAGCTGGGCCAGCAGGTGCTGATCGACAACCGTGCCGGTGCATCGGGCAACATCGGCGTTGAAGTCGCAGCCAAGGCGCCGGCCGACGGTTACACCATCCTGCTCGGCAACATCGGCACCATGGCGATCAACCCGAGCATCTATCCCAAATTCCCGATCCGTCCGGTGCGCGATTTTTCGCCGGTGACCCAGGTGGTGGATGTGCCGGTGGGGCTGGCGGTGCATCCCTCGGTACCGGTGAAGAACATGCGCGAGTTCATCGCTTTCGCCCGCGCCAACAAGGGCAAGCTGAACTACGGTTCGGCCGGTGCCGGCAGCAACGGCCGCCTCGAGATGGAGCAGTTCATGCGCCTCACCGGCCTTGACCTGGTGCACATCCCGTACAAGGGTGGCGCCGGCGCCGCGGCGACCGCGCTGCTCACCGGCGAGGTCGGTGTGGCTTTTGTCAGCATCGCCTCGGTGATGCCGCATGTGCGCAACAACAAGATGAAAATCCTCGGCGTGTCGGCGGTGCGGCGCATCAAGGCGCTGCCCGATGTGCCGACCATGCCCGAACTCGGCTACAAGGACATGAACACCGGCTCGTGGCAGGGCATTTATGTGCCCGCCGGAACGCCGCGCCCGGTGATCGACCGCCTGTTCGCGGCCTCGGTGAAAACCATGGCCGATGCCGAGATCATCAAGCGCGTCAACGACAGCGGCGCCGAGGTCATCGTCAGCGCTTCGCCCGAGGAGTTCACCGCCTTCATGCGGGCACAGAACGAACGCTTCGTGCAGGTGGTCAAGCAGATCGGCGGCATCACCGAATAACCGAAAGGAACAACCGTGTACAAGATCGCGATTCTGGAAGGTGATGACATCGGCCTCGAAGTGGTGCCGGAGTGCGTAAAGGTGATGAAGGCCGCCGCGGCCAAGGCCGGGCTGCAGATCGAATGGCTGCCGCTGCCGATCGGCCGCAAGGGCCACGAGAGCCACGGCCACACCATGCCGCAGGTGACGGTGGACACGCTGAAAACCGTGAACGGCTGGGTGCAGGGCCCCATCGGCCACAACATGTACCCGCGCAACGACAACACCTGGATCAACCCGCCGCTGCGCAAAAAGTTCGAACTCTTCGCCAACGTCAAGCCGGTGAAGTCCTACCCGAACCTGCCGTCGCTGCACAAGGACGTGGACATCGTGTTCCTGCGCGAAACCACGGAGGGCATGCAGTCGAGCAGCGTGGTCTATGCCGGCGCCGGCGAATTCCAGCCCAACGAGGACATCGCCGTCGGCATGCGCGTGGTCACCCGCAAGGGTGCCAGCCGCGTGGCGAAGGAAGCCTTTGAAATCGCCCGCACGCGCAAGCGCAAGAAGGTCACCGCGCTGCACAAGGAGCCGGTGTACCGGCTGGTCTGCGGCATGTTCGCGCGCGAGTGCCGCGCGATGGCGAAAAACTATCCGGATGTCGAGTTCGAGGAAGTGCTGATCGACGGCTTCGCGATGAAGGCGGTGATGCGGCCGCAGCAGTATGACGTGGTGGTCACCACCAACCAGTTCGGCGACATCATGACCGACCTCGGCGCGGGTCTGGTCGGCGGCCTCGGCCTCGCACCCGGCCTGGTGGTTGGCGAGAAGCAGGCGATGGCGCAGGCCACGCATGGCTCGGCGCCGGACATTGCCGGCAAGAACATCGCCAATCCCTACGCGATGATCATGTCGGGTCAGATGTTGTTCGAATGGCTGGGCCGCACGCGTAATGACCCCAAGGCCGCAGCTGCGGCGAAGCTGATCGATGCCGCGGTGGACAAGGTGGTTGCCGAGGCGAAACACCTCACCGGCGACCTCGGGGGCAAGGCCGGCACCACGCAGATGGGTGATGCCATCGCGGCTGCGGTGTAGGCGTCGCAACCCGCAAGCGATGAAAAAAAACTTATTTAAATCAATAGTTTATATCGCAATGCTGGCGGTTCTGCCGGTTGCTGCCGCGCAACCGCAGCCGGCGCCTGAGGCGCCGCGACCCGCCGCCAAGGGTGTGCAGGAAAAAGGTCCGCATGGGCATCAGGGACTGGGCTCGCCGGCTCACAAGGGGCAGGCTGCGCACAAAGGTGCCGCCGGGCCAGGGCAGGGCAAGGGACCTCCCGCTGGAGCCTTGCGCGGAAAGCGCGAGGTGCTGGCCTGCCGCCTCGGCACCGAAGACCGCCATGCGCGCATTGCGGTTGAACTGATCGGCGGGCGCACGCTGAGCGTGGCCTATTACTCCAAGGCCACGCCGCGCACCTGTTCGGTCAATGTCGTGCGCAACGACGCCTTCAGCCGCTGGGAAGACAGCGGCCATGTCACCGTGGTCACCCTCACCGAAGACAAGGGCGCGTTCCTGATTGACCACGATCGGCGCTTCGTCAAATTCCTGTTCCGCGAAATCGATCGCGAACGCTTCTGCGGCATGCCGGGCAAGATCACCGGCAGCCTCACCGTGACCCGCGGCTCCGACCGCTGTGAACTGGACGGCGTGATGGATGGCCACGAACTGGCGCGGCCGGAAAATGCCGAAAAGACTGCAGAAAAAACCGCGGAAAAGCTCTCCGAAAAAACTGCCGTCACGCCCTGATCACCAGTGGTGCCGCCGGCACCACTGTTCTGCAAACCGAAGGAGGCATCATGCTCAAGCTGTTCTATGCCCTGAATACCTGCGCCCTGGCCTCGCATATCGCGCTGGAAGAAGCCGGAGCGCGCTACGAAACGGTTCGCCTCAATTTCGCCAACGCCGACCAGACCAAACCCGAATACCTCGCGGTGAACCCGAAGGGCAGGGTGCCGGCGCTGGTCACCGACCGCGGCATCATCACCGAGACCCCGGCGATCCTGCTCTACATCGCGCAGACCCATCCCCAGGCGAAGCTGGCGCCGCTGGATGATCACTATGCGCTGGCCAAAATGCAGGCTTTCAACAGCTATCTGTGCTCGACGGTGCATGTCGCGCATGCCCACGGACGCCGCGGCAAGCGCTGGGCGGATGAGGCTTCGTCACATGAGGACATGCTGCGCAAGGTGCCGCAGACGATGACCGCCTGTTACGAACTGATCGAGCACGAGATGCTTGCCGGCCCGTGGGTGATGGGTGCGGAGTTCAGTGTTGCCGACGTTTATCTGCACACCATCTCGGGCTGGCTGCAGGGCGACAAGGTCGATATCGCGCGCTTCCCCAAGGTGCATGATCACTTCCAGCGCATGGCGGCGCGGCCGGCGGTGCAAAGGGTGCTGGCTGCGGAGCAGGCGGGCTGATCAAGGCCGGGTGCAGCTTCAGCCAAGAGGTGTGGTTGCGAAACGCAAGAATTACCGATGCCCTTAATGCTTTCGGAGCCGATCATGGGGTGTCGCTTTTCATCCAGATTTTATCAAGGTCGAAAACACCAAAAATATCAATAAGTATTTGTTTTTATTGAATAAATAATGAAGGGGTCACGGGATGTTATCCATCGTACTGGAATGTTATGCGGCGTTTTGTCGTATAAAACTAGTTAGGCATCACAAGGGCCGTTTCTGTGCGCGCTTCCGAGATCAAATCTCGACTCGTCCAAGTCTACGAGTCTGCCGAAGATCTTCCGGCTGAGCCGGTATCTCGCTACTTGCGAGTCCTGGAGTGGACCGGAAGAGCTTCAAATTTTATAGAAGCATCTGCGAAGCTAGCCGACTCACCACTAGTTGAGCATCACTTCTATCCCAGAATGCTCCTCGCCGGACACGGACTTGAATGCGCATTAAAGGCTGCACTTCTAGCCACAGGGCTTGAGCCTCAAGCAACGCACGATCTCGTGGCACTTTCGGATGAAGTGCAGAACAGAGGCTTTCGACTATTCGAGCCGCAACTTGCTCTAATCGTTCACGTTGATCACTACTATCACAGAGACTTGAGGACGAAAACCAAGTTCAAGGCGCGGTATCCAACAGCAGACTCTGAGTCTGATGGAGGGCTATCTCCCCCGGCTGCATCGCTTTCACGGCTAGTTCAGGAGTTGCAACTTCAAACGAGCCAAGCGAATGAGCGCCTAAATCGCAAAGCATGGTCAGGTGTGGAGCCTGACGCATAGGAGCAGTACAAGGGTCATAGGAGGGTCTTTGATTATCACTCGCGCCCTTTTGATCTTTCAAAAGAAAACGACTCTGAACTGCCCCGGGTTGTCTGGACAAACGTTGTTGTTCAGCCCGCGGAAAACAGCTTCAGCCCGAGGATGCCGGCGACAATCAGCGCGATGCAGGCGAGCCGCGCGGCATTGGCTGGTTCGCTGAACAGGACAATGCCGAGGATCGCGGTGCCCACCGCACCGATGCCGGTCCATACGGCGTAACCGGTGCCGACCGGTATGGTTTTTAATGCCAGCGCCAGCAGCCAGACGCTGGCGACCATCGCCGTGACAGTGACCACGCTGGGCCAGAGGCGGCTGAAGCCCTCGGTGTATTTGAGGCCGATCGCCCACACCACCTCGAGCATCCCGGCGGCGAGCAGCAGCAACCAGGCCTTGGTCATTGTGCTCTCTCCATCACTTCAGCCCGCTTTGCCACGATATTTGTCGTAGATCACGCCGGCGTCAAACAGCGCTGTAATTTCAGTTTCGTCGAAGCCGGCTTCTGCCAGCAGTTCGCCGCTGTGCTGGCCGAGCCACGGTGCGGCATGACGGATAGAGGCGAAGTCGCCGCTGGCCTTGACCGGCAGGCCGAGGGACTTCATGCGCCCGATCTTCGGGTGGTCGTATTCGACCACCATGTTGCGCGCCTTGATGTGGGCATCGTTGAGGGTCTGCTTGTAGGTGTAGACCGGGCCACCCGGCACCTGCGCCGCATCGAGTTTTTCCACCCAGTGTGCGGTCGGCGCGGTGGCGAAAACCTTTTCGATCTCGATTTCCAGCTCGTCGATGTTCTTCAACCGTGACGGCAGGTCCTTGAAGCGCGGATCGGTCAGCCACTCCGGCTTGTTGCAGGTGATGTTGCAGAAGTTGGTCCACAGCTTGTTGTTGTTGGCACCGACGGTGACGTAACCGTCCTGCGTCTTGTAGGCCTGGTACGGCGTGGAGCGGCGGTGGCGGGTGCCGGTGGCGAGCGGTTCTTCGCCGCCGCCGAAAAAGGCGCCGGATTCCCAGTGCGACCAGGCGAGGCCGGCTTCGAGCAGCGAGGTCTCAACATACTGGCCCTTGCCGTGGCGCAGCTTGCCGATAAAGGCGCCGAGGATGGCGTAGAGCGCGGTGACACCGCTGGCGATGTCATTCATCGCGATGCCGACCTTTGCCGGGCGGCCGCCAGGGGCGCCGGTCATCATCATGATGCCGCTCATGCCCTGGGCCACGATGTCGAAGCCGCCCTTGTGGCCGTAGGGGCCGGTCTGGCCGAAGCCGGACATCGAGGCATAGATCACGCCGGGATTGAACTGGCGCACGGTTTCGTAATCGATGCCGAGTTTTTTCACCACGCCGGGGCGGAAGTTCTCGGTGATGATGTCGGCCCTGGCGGCGAGCTTCATGAACGCCGCCTTGCCTCGCGGGTCCTTCATGTTCAGCGCCAGGCTGCGTTTGTTGCGGTTGAGCACCGCGAAGCAGTAGGACTCGTCGTTGATCTTGGGTTCGAAGCGGCGCGAGCCGTCACCTTCGGGAAAGTTCTCGACCTTGATCACGGTCGCACCCATGTCGCCGAGCACCATGGTGCAGTAGGGGCCGGCCATCACGGTGGTGAGGTCGAGCACGGTAATGCCTTCAAGGGGCAGGGGCATGCAACGCTCCGGAAGATTTGTGGTCCAAAATCGGTAAAGCTGTCATGGTGCGGCGCAGCGAGCGGCTTCCGGTCACGGGGGGACTGGCATCAACGGGCTGTATTTTATCGTGCCAGCCCCGGTGCGTCGGCCCTGTCCCGAGGTTGCCGGTCCAAGGGCGAGTCACCATAATGCGCGCCTTGCCCTGAAAAGCGTAAACGCAGTGACTGATCACCCGAGGAGATTTGATGCACAACAATAATCGTTTGTTGATCGCCGCCCTTGCAGTGGGGCTGCCCGCGTTCGCCGTCCAGGCGCAGAATTTTCCGGTGAAGCCGGTGCGGGTGATCATCGCCTGGCCGCCGGGTGGCGCCAACGACATCGCCGGACGCATCATCGCCCAGAAGCTGACTGAAAACACCGGCCAGCAGTTCATCGTCGACAACCGCGGCGGTGCCTCGGGCATCGTCGGTTCCGACGTGGTGGCGAAAAGCCCGCCCGATGGCTACACGGTGCTGGTGCACTCCACCACGCATGTTTCAAATCCCCATCTTTACAGCAAGGTGCCGTACGACACGCTGAAGGATTTCACCGGCGTCTCGCCGCTGGGCCGCCAGGTCGGCATTCTGGTGGTGCACCCCTCGCTGCCGGTCAAAACCGTCAAGGAGTTCATCGATCTGGGCCGCAAGAAACCCAATGCCATCAATTATTCATCTTCCGGCAGCGGCAGCTTTGTGCATCTGGCAATGGCGCAGCTCAATTCGATGACGGGCACGAAAATGGTCCACATCCCGTACAAGGGTGGTGGCCCCGCCGCGGTGGCGATTTCCTCGGGTGAGGTGCAGGCAATGACCGCGACCGTGGGCTCGGTGATTCCGCACCTGAATTCAAAGCGCCTGCGTCCGATCGCGGTGACTTCGGAGGATCGCATCCCTCAATTCAAGGATGTGCCGGCCATCGCGGAAACGGTGAAAGGTTATGAATTCACCGCCTGGATCGGCATGCTCGCCCCGGCCAATACACCGAAAGCCATCGTCGACCGTCTCAACACCGAAGTGCAGAAGGCGATGAAGGACAGGACCGTGGCCGAGAAGCTGGCCAGCCAGACCCTGGATCCGATGTTCATGACGCCGGAGCAGTTCAACGCGCGACTGAAGTCGGACTATGACAAGTACGCCAAGCTGGTCAAGGAAACCGGCGCGAAGGCGGATTGATTCGCGGCGTTGTCGGGGCCACCTGTAATGCGCATAATCGGCAATCCATTGAAACCAGGCGGCGTGATGACCGCCAATCCGAGGAGAATCCGTTGAAAATCCTATTCCCCATGATCGCCGGCGTGATGACGTTGGTTGCAGCAGCAGCGCCTGCCGCCCTGCTGGCACAGACTTACCCGGTGAAGACCGTCCGTGTGGTGATCCCGTGGCCGCCAGGGGGCACCAACGACATTGTCGGGCGCATCGTTTCGCAGAAACTTGGTGAAATCACCGGGCAGCAGTTCGTGGTGGATAACCGTGGAGGTGCTGCCGGTTCGATCGGTGCGGACGTGGTGGCGAAGGCGCCGCCTGACGGCTATACGCTGATGGTGCATTCGGCGACCCATGTCGGCAACGCCCACCTCTACGGCAAGAAACTCGCCTACGACACGCTGAAGGATTTCACCGGTGTCAGCCTGCTCTCGGCGCAGCCCGGCGCGCTGACCGTGCATCCGTCGATGCCGGTGAAAACCACCCAGGAATTCCTCAACCTGGCGCGGTCGCGTCCGGGGCAGGTGTTGTATTCCTCCTCGGGCAACGGCAGCGCGCCACACCTGCAGATGGCGCTGCTGATGTCGATGGCCAAGCTGAACATGATTCATGTGCCGTACAAGGGTGGCGCGCCGCAGATCACCGCGCTGGTCGCCGGCGAGGCCCAAGTGTCCTTCGCCACCATCGGCACCGTGATCAACCAGATCAAGGCCGGCAGGCTGCGCGCGCTGGGTGTGGGCGCGGCGACCCGTGCGCGCGCGCTGCCCGATGTGCCGACCATCGCCGAATCCGGCGTGCCCGGTTACGAGATGAATCCGTGGATCGGCATGTTCGCGCCAGCTGGAACCCCGCGGCCGGTCATTGACCGCCTCAATGCCGAGGTCAGCAAGATCCTGCGCATGCCCGACGTGGTGCAGCGCCTCGAGGCCCAGGTTCTGGATCCCTGGATCAGCACCGTCGATGAATTCAATAACCGCATCCGGGTTGATTACGACAAATACGGCAAGCTGATCCAGATGACCGGAGCCAAGGTCGAGTAACAGCAACCTGGCAACCATCTCGCAGGCGCGGATTCCGCGCCTGCTTTTTTTGGATCAAGGCAAGGGAAAGGCAATATGGATCTGGGCATACACGGTGAAACCGCTCTGGTGGTGGGCGCCAGCGAAGGCATCGGCTACGAAAGCGCGAAGGCGCTGCTGGAGGAGGGTGCCGCAGTGATGATCTGCTCGCGCAGCGCCGACAAGCTGAAAGCCGCAGCCGCAGCGCTGGAGTCAGCGACCGGTCGCAAGGTAAGGTATTTCGCCGCCGATGTGACCCGTGCCGAAGATGTGGCGAAACTGCAGGCCTGGGTTGGCCGGGAGGCGCCGGCGCTGGACATTCTGGTTTCGGCGGTTGGCGGCAGCCAGCGCGCGCTTTTTGGCGATCTGGATGATGCTGCCTGGTACGCGAACTACGAATTCAACGTGATGGGCACGGTGCGCACCATCCGCGCCACGCTGGAGCCGCTGAAAAAATCAGCGAAAGGCGGGCGTATTGTCATACTCGGCGCCGCAGGGCCGCGTATGCCGTACCCGCATCAACTCGTTTCCAACGTGCACAAGGCGGGGCTGATCGCGCTGGTGAAAACATTGGGCGCCGAATTCCAGCCCTTCAACATCCGGGTTAATTCTGTTTCACCGGGCCGCACGATGACCAGTTTGTGGACCAAGCGCATTGCCGCCCTTTCAAAGGAACGCGGCGTGCCGGAAGCGGAACTGGTGCATGAGTTTTCCCATGAGATTCCGCTGGGCCGCTTTGGCAAGCCGGAGGAGATCGCGCCGATGGTGGCTTTTCTCGCTTCACACAAGACCAGTTATGTCACCTGCCAGTCGATCCTGGTTGATGGCGGCATAGCCCGCGGGTTGATCTAGACAGACCGTTCAGATTGTCCGTATTGTGGCAAACCGGGCCGCCATGGTTGCCGCTGGGTTGTGATTTGTGCATCATCTTCGCGGACCGCTTGAAGGGGACTGCGGCAAACTGCATTCAGAACAATCACGGCATGACTAACGAGGAAAACCCTGATGTTTGATCTTCAGTTGACACCCGAGCAACTTGAGTTCCGCGAAGCGGTACGCGATTTTGTCACCCGTGAGGTGAAGCCCGCGGCGATTGATTCGAAACGGCTGGAGCCTTTCGAGAAGCCGCTGATGATGGATTTGCTGAACCAGGCGGCGCAGATGGGCCTGCGCACGCTGGCACTGCCCGAGGATGCGGGTGGTGCCGGTGCCGACGCGATGACCACCTGCCTGCTGCTCGAGGAGCTGGCGGCCGGCGACGTCGATATCGCGGTGGTGCTGGGAGACACCGCATTGCTGGCGCGCCAGTGCTTCAACGGCGCGATGACCGAGACGCAGCGCAAACGCTGGCTCGCAAACCTGGCCGGGGATGACGGCTTTCATCTCGCGCTGATCGCACGTGACGACCTGCAGGAGCGCGGCTGGAGTTACTACGGGCCGCTGCCCGTGGAGGCTGATGCCGAACCGGTGGGTTCGCCCGACCTGACCGCGCGCCGCGACGGCAAAGACTGGATCATCGACGGCATCGCGCCCTTTGTTTCCAATGCGCCGCTGGCGAAGCTGTTCATCGTTCAGGCCAAGGCCGATGACGGTGTGGTGACGCTGATCGTGCCGCGTGACGCGAAGGGCATTGAAGTCAGTGATTCGCTGCCGGCCTTCGCGGGCGACGGTGAACGCCTGCGTTGGCACCACGGTGCCTGCTCGGCGGTGGCCTTTGAAGGCTGCCGCGTTTCCGGCGACGACCAGATCGCAAAGGATGCGGCGCACCGCAGTCTGCAGGCTGATTTCTTCGCCCGCCGCACGGTGCAGATGGCGGCAATCAATGTCGGTGTGGCCCGCGCGGCCTACGAGGCAGCGATCGAATACGCGAAGATCCGCTGGCAGGGCGGCCGTTTCATTGTCGAGCATCAGGCGATCGGCATGAAACTCGCCGATGTGGCGATCCAGATCGAAGCCGCGCGCGGACTGGTGCACAAGGCGGCCTGGGCCTCGGATCATCCGGACGGTGTCACCGGCGGCAGCATCAGCGACCTGCCGTGGCCGGTGGTCGCGCGCACTTTTGCCGGGCATGCCTTGCACCATGCAACGCTGGAATCCGCCGAATGCTTCGGTGCGATGGGCGTGATGCGCGACATGCCACTGCAGAAATATGTGCATGACACGCTGGTGCTTAAACATTCAACCGACAGTGATCTGACCTCGCCGCTCGTGGTGGCCGAGGCCATTGCCGGATTCACTCGCTGATCGCTGGCCCAATCAATCAAGCAAGGACAAGAAATGGACTTCACACTGAACGAAGAGCAGCGCCACTGGCAGATGGAAGCCCGGAAATTTGCCGAGGAGGAAGTGCGGCCGATTTCCGTCGCGCGCGACCAGATCGCCGATCCGAAGGCCACCTTTGACTGGAATGTCATTGAAAAGGGCTCGAAGCTGGGCTTTCGCACTCTGGCGGTGCCGCGCGAATGGGGTGGCCATGAGGCCGACTTCGTGACACAGACGCTGGTGATGGCCGAACTCGCCCGTGGCGACAGCTCGGTGTCCAAGACCTTCAGCCAGTGCTGGAAATGGAGTCACTTGATTGCCGCCTCCTGCACCGACGAGCAGAAGGAGCGTTTCCTGAAGCCGTTCATGGAAGACCACAGCTTTGTGCTGGGCAAGGGCGGCACCGAGGCCAATGCCGGTTCCGACAACCGCATGCCACCGGAAAACGATCCCAAGGCCGGCTGGAAATTGCGCGCCGAAGCCGATGGTGATCACTGGATACTCAACGGCAGCAAGATGTTCATCGCCAACGGCAGCGTGGCCAAGCTTTTTTTTGTCGACGCCCGCACCAATCCCGATGTCAGCATCCGTCAGGGCACGACGATGTTCATCATCCCCAAGGACACTCCGGGCTTCCGCATTGGCAAGGTGTTCAACAAGCGCGGCTGGCGGTTCTACCAAAATGGTGAATTGGTGTTCGAGGACTGCCGCATCCACAAGAGCCATGTCATGGGCGAGGTCAATGGCGGCGTCAAGGCGCGCGCCAACGACAAATCCGAATTCGGCGACATCGAGCTCGCCGCCAACGCGCTGGGCATCTGCGATGACGCGGTGGGAATGGCGATGCATTTCGCGCGCAACCACAAGCGCGCCGGCAAGCTGCTGATCGACCACCAGATGGTGCAGTTGCGCCTGAACGAGATGTACATGCTGACCGAGGCACTGCGTTCATTCGTGCTGCGCACCGCCTGGGAACGCGATCGCAAGCTGCCGGACCTCGGCAACAACGTGCTGGTGATGAACTACTCGCAGGAAGTGGTGCAGCGCGTGACCCGCGCCAGCATGGAAATCCACGGTCCCGAGGGCTGCATGATGCACGCGCGCGTCGACAAGCTGGTGCGCGATGCGATGATCTGGACCCACCTTGCCGGCGACACCGTGCAGCGCGTGAAGGTGGTCAAGCGCCTGCCGCAGTCGCCGAACTGGTCGACCTGAGCGGGTCGAACCGAGGCCCGCCGCAGCGGCTTGCGCCGCCGCTTTCATCGCGGCCCGCTGGAGACGGCGGGCCGCTTTCTTTCCAGTTCCGGGCCGGGGTGACGTCCATTTCACGGACGCCGGCGCCGCCGCCGTGCCGGCCCCGGTATCATCCGCATTCACAGCAATCAGGAGCAGGTCGTGTCGATTGAATTCAAGCTGAGTGAAGAACAAAAAAGCATCGTGGCGACGGTGCGTGCGTTGACGCAGGAGAAATTCAAGCCCCGTGCGCTGAAATACATGGACGGCACCTTTCCCTGGGAAAACCTGCACGAGCTGGCCGGCATTGGCGTGCTCGGCATGGCCATCCCCGAGGAATACGGTGGCCTTGACCTTCCGGTGCTCGACACCGCGCTGGTGCTGGAGGAGATCGCCAAGGGCTGCTACGTCACCGCGATGGCGGTGCTGGGCGAGGTCGGCGTGCAGGCCCGCATCATCTCCACCTATGCGCCCGACCATATCCGCCGCGCGCTGCTGCCCAAGGTTTGCACCGGGGAGGCGATCCTCGCCATCTGCATGACCGAGCCGCACGCCGGCACCGACGTCGCCAACTACCGCACCAACGCCGATATCAAGGGCGATCGCCTGATCCTCAACGGCGTGAAAACCCTGATCAGCCGCGTTGACGAGGCGCAGGCCTTTGTCGTGTTCAGCCGCATCGACCGCAGGCCGGGGCGCGAGGGTATCGGCTGTGTGCTGATCGAGCGCGGCACCCCCGGCTTCGAATGCACCGCCCGTTATCACACCATGGGCGGCGAAAATCTCGCCGAGGTGCGTTTCGAAAATTGCGAACTGCCGCTGGAGAATCTGATCATCCGCGAAGACGGTTTCCGCAAGCTGCTGAAGGCCTTCAATACCCAGCGCTGCCTCAACCCGAGTATTTCACTCGGCCTCGCCGAAGGCGCCTTCGAGGAGGCGGTCAAATACGCCCGCGACCGCAGTGCCTTCGGCCGCCCCATCAGCGAATTCCAGGCGATCCGCCACAAGCTCGCCGAGATGTACCGCGACATCGAGGCCAGCCGCTCCATCCTCTACCGCGCCTGCGCCACCGCCAATCCCTTTCCCGATCCGTACATGGCGGCGGTGGCCAAGATCACCGTCAACGAGATGTCGTTGCGGGTGACCAGCGAGGCGATCCAGGTCCACGGTGGTTACGGTTTCACCGACGAGTTTCCGGTGTCGCGTTTCTACCGCGGGGCGCGTTATGGCAGCCTGGGCGGCGGCACCACGGAGACGCTGAAGGAGTTGGTGGGCAAGCACATCCTGGGCGAATTCGGACCGGACGGCTTTCTCGATCTTGATATTTTCTGAGCGGGGCGTCCGGCCGAACCGCGGACGTATCAGCGCAGTCGCGCTGCGATACCCTCGACCATTGCGTTGAGGGTGTCGTATACCGTCACCCCCGCAGCTTCCAGCGCCGCGCGTTTCGCGGCATAACCACCGTGTGATCCGTAGGTCAGTGCGCCGGCATGGCCCATTGCCACGCCCTCGGGTGCGGTGCGTCCGGCGATCAGCGCGAACACCGGTTTGGCAAATTTCTGTGCCTGCAGTGCTTCGGCGAAATCCTCTTCGTCGCGGCCGCCGATTTCACCGATGATCAGCAGCGCCTTTGTTTGCGCATCATGCGCATAGAAGGGCACCAGATCGGAGTAGCGTGCCCCTTTGACCGGATCGCCGCCGACACCCACCCACACCGAGGTGCCGACACCACGCAGAGCGAGGCGGTAGCCCGATTCATAGGACAGCGTGCCCGATTTCGACATCAGGCCCAGCGGCCCGGATTTCAGCGACACGTCAGGCAGGAAACCCAGCTTGGCGACTTCCGCCACCGCCATGCCCGGCGTCGAGCCGCCGATCCACAACACGCCGGCGTCGCGGGTCAGGCGTTTTGCCTGCAGCGCGTCATGCACTGGCATGCCTTCGGTCGGTGTGACGATCATCCTGATGCCGGCGGCGACGGCTTCGCGCATCGCGGCAAGCAGGTCATAGGCACCGACCAGGATCACGGTGACCGTGGCACCGGTGGCTTTTACTGCCGATGCGCAGTCGGGAAACAACGGTATACCATTGATTTCATTGATATCTTTTGCAGGGGCTACGCCGCCGACGAGATTGGTGCCATAGGTTTTCATCAGCCGGCTGTGCAGTCGTCCGGCGCGGCCGCTGATGCCCTGCAGGATGACCCTGGTATTGCGGTCGATGCGCGGAGAGATCATTTTGACGCTCTCCGATTTGCAGCCTGCAGATGTTTTCGGACTTCGATCAGCGCTTCGTCGAGGTCGCTGTAGAGCGCGATGCCGGCTTCGGCGAGCACGCCACGCGCGGCTTCCATGCCGTTGCCGACCAGGCGCGCCACCACCGGCACCTTGAACTCGGGCACATCCTTCAGCGCGCTGACCAGCAGCTGCGAGAATTCGCCGAGTTCGGTGATGCCGGCGAAGATGTTGATCAGCAGCACCTTCACCTTCGGCCCCTGGCGCATCCAGTTCAGCACGTTGATGAGGCGCTTGGTTTCGCCACGCAGGCCGCCGGTGCGGATGTCGAGAAAGTTGTACGGCTTGAGTCCCGCGCCGCGCATTTCGTCGATCAGCATCATCGACAGCCCGGCGCCGGTGGTGAGCAGGGCGATCTCGCCCTCGGGATCGACCACCACATAGTCGCAGCCGTGGGCATCCTTGAGCACGGTTTCGCCATAGGCGCCGCCGACATCGGCCAGCAGCGAGTGCTGCGCCGGCTGGCGCGGCAGCGCGGCATCGTCGGTGACGAACTTGGTGTCGCCGGCGAGCCAGGAACCGTCGCCGCGTACGAACAGCGGGTTGATTTCGATCAGCAGTGCTTCCTCGGCAATGAAGGCGGCGGCCATCGCACGCCCCGCCTCGGCAAGCGCCTTGCCGGCAGCACCGGGAATGGTGGCGGCCAGTTTTTCGGCGGCGGCGGCGAGTGCTGCGGCATCCGGTGCCGCGGTGACGGTTTTCAGTGAATCGCGCGGCAGCGCTTCAATCTCCATGCCGCCGCTGGCGGCCATGATGATGCGCACGCCGGCGGCGGCCGGGTCGAGCATCATCGACAGATAGGCTTCGCTGGCGCCATGTATCTGCTGCTCGATGCGTACTGCACGCACGGTACGGCCCTTGGCGATTTTGCCGAGAATTTCGGCGCTGCGCGCGGCGACATCAGCAGCGCTGTCCGCAGTCTTGATCAGTCCGGCCTTGCCGCGGCCGCCGGCGGTGATCTGCGCCTTGACCACCCAGGGGCCGGGAGGCAGTGCAGGTGTGCTATCAGTGGTGTGCAGGCAGCCGGCGGGCAGGGGGATGCCGTGGCGGGCGAGCAGGGTCTTCCCGTCGTGTTCCAGTAGATACATGGTGTTTTGATTACCCGGTGATGGTGATGCGGGGCTGGTTGAGCGCCTGCTGGTGTTCCAGGCCGGGCGCGACCAGTTGATACAGCGCACGCCGGGTGTTGCTGAACAGCGAGCGCATCTTCTCTGTCCACGGCGTCTTGCGCGCCTGCAGTGCGGCTGGGCTTTCCCAGACATCGGGGCCGGTCATTTCATAGGCGGTCAGGTATTTCGGCCCATCGGATTGACCGCCGTTGATGCCGGTCGAGGCGTAGCGCCGCGCGCGCAGCACGCCCGGAATCGCGGCGCAGCGCGGCAGGTGCTCGTTGTCATACCAGGCGTTGTATTCGTCAACGATGTGGTCGGGGATGTCGGTGTGCACGATGTACATCCACGGCGCATCGCCGAAGTCCGTGCGGCCGACCTCACGCATCAGCTTGAAGTTCATGCGCTCGCGTTTGTCGCCGTAGAGCGTGCGCATGCGCAGCGACCACGGTGTCGGTTGCGCGACGATGCGCTGGAAATCCGCGGCGGCTTCGACGGTCTCGTCCGCGGTTTCATACCAGGCAAGGTAGCGGATGTCGGCGTTTTTGCAAAAGTAGCGCCGTGTGCGCACAAAGCCGGGCAGGGCGGTGAGCTGGGGCACATGCTCGAGGCGGTACCAGTCGTTGAATTCGGCTTCGTATTCCGCAGCGACGTCGAGGCGGACGGTGATCAGGCCGGTGGCTTGGAGTTGGGTAGTCAAGGCAATGACAATCTTGGATCAGTCGAGGTCTGGGGTTGCCCCTCACCCCAACCCTCTCCCCACGAGTGCGTGGGGAGAGGGGGCATATTGGCACATGCACGTTCCCTCTCCCCGTCGCCTGACGGGGAG
Source organism: Betaproteobacteria bacterium Ga0077527 (assembly GCA_001464815.1). Classification (GTDB taxonomy): domain Bacteria; phylum Pseudomonadota; class Gammaproteobacteria; order Burkholderiales; family SG8-41. The sequence continues at coordinate 79,803 of LNDW01000011.1, forward strand.
AGGGCTAGGGTGAGGGGCGGCGATGATGCTGGTTCAAGCCGGTACTTCCAGGTACACCAGCGGCCCGTACTGCTGGCCGCCGAAGACATCACCATCGTCGATGTCGCCGGAAATCACCGGCCGCGGAATGGTGATCTTGATCGCATTGGCGGCATCGTAGTTGATGATCGCCACCACTTCGGGTTTCAGGCGGTAGGTCTTGCCGAACCACTCGGCATTGATCAGCTTCGCGTCGCGCACTTTTTCGTAGACCGCGCGTTCCTTGAAGATGACATCAAAAGTCAACTCGAAGGGGCCGGAGTTCTTGCTGCGGATGAGTTTGGTGACTTGCCAGAGTTTGGTCATGGTTTTACACCTGCTCGTAGCCGATGCGGAACATTTCCAGCGGCGAGTCGGGCTCGACCACATGGTTCATGTTGAAGCGGTAGCTTGCGCCCTTGTCGATTTCGGCGGGCGAGTAGGGGAAGGCCACCGAGGTGATCAGCCCGGTCCATTCCGGCACCGGGTAGTGCACGGCGATGTGGCTCAGTGATTTGGCGAGCGAGTTGGCCAGTTTCTGCGTCGGCGCGGTGATCTGGAACAGCAGGCCGACCTCATGGCCGATGGACATGTCGGGCTCCAGCACGCCCATCGCGGCGTTGCGGCCGAACTGGCGGATGTCGAGCCGGTACTGGCTGTCGATGCTGTCGCCCATCACCGCGCGGATGCGGTCCTTCGCCGCCTTGACCAGGTTTTCCAGCCAGTGGTCGAACTGGCGCAGGATGATCGGGTCGCGCACCGAGCCGAGCACGATGCTCTGATAGCCGGCGAGTTCAGCGCCTTCGAGTTTGATCGTGTAGCGCGCAGCCTTCTCGAAGGTGCTGCCGGAGACCTTCACCGCGCGGTCGGATACGGCCTCGTAACGGGCGTTGACCGTATTGAGGATGCCCGAGGGCTCGACCAGGTGATACGGCGTGGAGTTTTCGTACAGGTTGTGCGAGGCGACACTCGCGGGATCACAGCGGTAATCCGGGTTCGGCGGCTCGATGATGAAATGATCGTCGGTGACAATGGCGAAATTGCAGTCCGGATACTTGCGCAGCACCACGCTGGCGGCGCCGCATTCCATGATCTTGGCCATGTGCCAGACCGTGGCCGGGTTGAAACCTTTCATCACCGGCAGCGCGGCGAAGATCGAGGTGTCACTGGAGCGTCCGGCGATGACAACATCGGCGCCGTTCTGCAGGGCCTCGACATAAGGTTCGGCGCCACACATGCCCACAATGTGGCTGCTGCGATCGATCACGGATTCATCAAAATGCGGGGCATTGGCAAGGGGCTTGATGCGGCCCTCGCGCAGGCGCTGCTTCAGGTAGCCGCGGTCCTGTTCCGAATAAATGGTGGCAAGCTTGAACTTGAGTTTTTCCTCGCGCGCGATTTCGCGGGCGATGCCGGCGAGACGATCAACCTGGGCGTCGGTGCCCGCGGTCATCGCCGAGCCGACCATTACCGGGATTTTCGCGGCACGCGCGGCGAGCAGCATCAGCCGCAGGTCGCGCTTGCAGGCTGCGTCTGAAAACTGTGGTTCTCCGGAACCGAGGTGGTGCGGGCCGGGATCGGTGGATCCGCAATCAGCACCGATGAAATCGGGCTTGAGCGTCATTGCCCGCTTCATGGTTTCCTCGCGGAAACCCGAGCCGAGGATGCCGGTGGCGGAAAGTACGCGAATCTCTTTCATGTGTGTGCGTCCAGTGAAGGAGATCACATTGCGCACGGTCACCGTCCTCCCCGGCGCCGCACGGCAGTGCCATCGACCATGGCCGTGGCACTTGCGTTACGGCGGACGAGTTTATCTCAAACGGCGACGCTGCCCCTGACGGTAGTCCGATACATGAGACGGCGCATCGGCAGGTCGTAATCGAAGTTTGCTTTGTGCTGCGCGGCGCAGTTGTCCCACATCAGCAGGTCACCGGCCTGCCATTTGTGCTGGTACTGGAACTCGGGACGGATCACGTGCTCGCAGATTTCCTTGAGCAGGCGCCGGCTTTCGGCTTCGTCAACACCGGTGATGCGCGGCGTGTGGGCTTCGTTGATGAACAGGCCCTTGCGTTTGGTCACCGGGTGGGTGCGCACGATCGGCACTTCGACGTCAGGCACGCTGTTCAGTTGTTCTTCGGTCAGCACATGTTCCTGAACGGTGCGCGCGCCGCGGGCCTGTTCTTCCTTTTGGGCCTGGATGTTCTTTTCGCGGTAGTAGCGGTAGCTGTGGATGTTCTTCAGGCCCTGCAGGCGCTGTTTTTTGTCTTCGGGCAGCGCGTCGTAGGCGGCGGTGGTGCTGGTGAAGCTGGTATCGCCAAGCACGGTGCCGTCGGCGGCCACCGGTACTTCGACCGCATACAGCGCCGAGAGCAGGCTGGGTTCGCGCTTGTATGACAGGTCGCTGTGCCAGAAACGGCCGGCATCCTGCGCACCGATGGCCTTGCCTTCATCGTTGAGCAGGTTGGATACCACGAGGATTTCGGGGTGGCCGGGCAGGCGGCTTTCCTTGCGCACATGCTGCTCAAGGATGCCGAAGCGCCGGGTGAATTCCACCTGCTGTCCCGGGGTGATGTTCTGGCCCCGGAAAAACACCACTTCGTGCTTGAAAAATGCGTTGGCGACCTCGGTGAAGGTGGCTTCGTCGAGGGGTTTGGTGAGGTCGACGCCGCGGATTTCCGCGCCGATGTGTTTGCCGATGGGGTGTACCGAAATCATGAGCGTCCTCGTGTATGCGGTCGGGTGTGCGGGGAGGCCGGATGTTAGCAAGGGCTTTTCATGCAATAAAATAATAAAATTGTATATAGTCATGTCTAAATAACATGGCAGGAAGCCTCCATGACCCTCAAGCAACTGCGCCTGCTGCGTGAAATCGACCGCCAGTCACTGAACCTGTCGGCAGCGGCGCTGGCCCTGCATACCTCGCAGCCGGGAGTGAGCCGGCAGATCCAGCAACTGGAGCAGGAGCTGGGCGCCGAACTGTTGCTGCGGCGGACCAACCGTATCCTCGGTTTTACCGAGCTCGGGCGCGCGGTGCTGCATGCCGCAGACCGCCTGCTCGACGAGATGGAGAACATCACCCGCATCGCCGCCGATGCGCGTGAAGAGCGCGGCGGGCGGCTGATGCTGGCGACCAGCCACCTGCATGCCCGTTACACGCTGCCGGAACCGGTGCGCGCGTTTTCGGAGCGTCATCCCGAGGTGCAGTTCCAGCTGCTGCAGGCCGATCCCGACGACATCCAGAAACTGGTGGAGTCCGGGGATGCTGATATTGGCGTCAGCACCGAGTTCGCCCGGGAGCATCCCGGCCTGGTGCAGTTGCCGGGCGAGGCGCTGCGGCGCAGTGCGATCATGCCGCGCGGTCATCCGCTGGCTGCGCGGCGGCGGCTGACGCTGGCCGATTTTGCCGCATATCCGCTGGTGAGCTACCACCCGCGTTCGCGTGGCGGGCAGATGATCACCGAGGCCTTCAGTGCCGCCGGAATCAGCGCCCGCCACGTGGTCAGCGCCAGCGACTCCGACGTGATCAAGGCTTATGTCGCGAAGGGGCTGGGTGTGGCCATCGTGCCGGCCATTGCCATTGATCCGCGCGCCGACGGCGGGCTGCATACGGTGGATGTGACCCGGCTGTTTCCGGAAAGCCGGATGACCATCAGCCTGCGCCGCGGCGTGCACCTGCGCCGCTACCTGACTGACTTCATCGCGATGGTTGCGCCGCGGCTGGGGCGTGTCGCGGTGGCGAAGGCGATGCAGGCGGGCGGTTAAAGCGGAAGCCCAGGCTTCGCGGATCAGGCGCGGGATTCGTGCTGCAAGTAGAATAGTGTTTTTCCGGCCGTGCGGGGCATGGCCATTTTCCCTGTATTTCCCCTGTAAACAGGAGCCTCACCATGAAGCTGTTTGGTTCACCCACCTCGCCGTACGTGCGCAAGGCGCGCGTGCTGGTCCACGAAAAAAGCATGGCGGTCGAATTTGTCGTCGAAGACCCCTGGGCCGATGACAGCCCGCTCATAGCCAGGAATCCGTTTTCAAAAGTGCCGGTGCTCGAGATCGGCGCTGACAGCTACATGTTCGAATCCCAGCTCGTGGTGCACTACCTCGATCACAGTGACGGCAAGTCGATGACCCCGCGTGACCCGGCCGGCTACTGGCAGTCGCAGTGGTGGCAGTCGCTGGGCAACGGCATCATCGATGCCGGCATCACCCGCGCCTTCGAGAACCGCCGTCCCGCAGAGCTGCAGATGGCGGAGAAAAAGGAACGCGAGGAAAAGCGCATCGACCGCGCGATCGACCTTGCCGAGAAAACCTTAAAGGAAGGCAATGAATTCCTGCTCGGCAGCCGCTTCGGCCTCGCCGACATCATCATGGGCGTGGCGCTGCAGTACACCGACTTCCGTTATCCCAACGACTGGCGCAGCCGCGCGCCGAAGCTGGCCAAGTGGGCCGCCGGCGTTCATGCGCGTCCGTCATTCGAGGAAACGCTGCCGCCAGGGTTTGTGAAACCCGAAGGCGCCTGACCGGCAAGCCGATCAAGGCATCGTAAACAAGGGCGCTGAGGCGCCCTTGTTATTTTGGAGATCTGCTCAGTGCTGACGCAGCGGCAGGCGGAACCAGCCGACGATGCCAATGCCGATCAGTGCCCAGGCCACCCAGACCATCGAACGCCAGGGACCGCCGCCGCGGCTGATGATGTCGAAGTCCTGAATGTAAACTGTTTCGCAGGCGCCGTTGCCGGTGTCGTTGCGCACAGTGCTGGTGCCCCGTTGGAAAGGCTGGCCGTTGTGGTTGTGCGAATACTCGGCGAGGTAGCCGCGGAACCGCACCTGGTCGCCGATGCGCACCGAACGCAATTTTTTCGCGACCAGCGGGTCATCGGTCAGCAGGTGGTTGTTTGAAATTTTGGTCATGTCGAATGCCGCGGCGGCAGCGGCCGTGTCCCACTGTAAATTGCAGGTGAACTGGCCGCTGGAGAAGCGGATGTCGCGATAGGCGCCGCTGCTGGCATTGCTGCCCCAGATCACGCAGAAATCGACCACGTTCAGATGGTCGTTCCATTCGCGGTGCAGATAGTTCCACCAGGTGCTGGTGTCGTGCATGCTGACGATGAGGCCGTGCAGTTCATAGCTGTACAGCGGCTTGATGGTGTAGGTCACGCCGCCGACGGTGGTGGTGATCGGCGCTTCGCGGATCTTCACCTGCTCGGGTTCCTGCTGCAGGTCATCGTGCAGGCGGTTGGGCAGTGGCAGATCGTGGCGCAACCAGAGTGAGGTGATCAGCAGGCCGAACCCGGCGGCGAGCAGCGATTTGACCAGCGTTCTCACCGCGCCTCAGCGCAAGACAAAGGGATTCGGCACTTCGGTTGCGGTGGAAATCCACACGCTCTTGGTCTGCAGATACTCGTTGATCATGTCCTGGCCGCTTTCGCGGCCGATGCCTGAACGCTTGTAGCCGCCGAAGGGTGACATGAACGATACCGCGCGGTAGGTGTTGACCCACACCGTACCGGCCTGCAGTTTTTCGCTCATCAGGAAGGCGCGGCGCATGTTTTGTGTCCACACACCGGCGGCGAGGCCGTAGACCACGTCGTTGCCGATGGTGATGGCTTCTTCCTCGTCCTCGAAGGGGATCACCGAGAGCACCGGCCCGAAAACTTCCTCCTGCGCGATGCGCATCGCATTATCGACGCCGGTGAAGATGGTCGGCTCGACAAACCAGCCGGTGCCGCATTCGGGGCGCGTGGCTTTGCCGCCACCGAGCACGGCCTGCGCGCCTTCCTTTTTGGCGACGTCGATGTAGTGCAGGATTTTTTCGTATTGCGGCGCGTTGGTGACCGGGCCGACCTGGGTGGCCATGTCCATCGGGTTGCCCATTTTCGCGGTCTTCGCCAGCGCCACCAGTTTTTCGACAAACTGGTCATGGATCGAGCGTTGCACCAGCAGGCGCGAGCCGGCGATGCAGGTTTGTCCGGTGGCGGCGAAGATGCCGGAGATCACGCCCTTCACCGCGTTGTCGATCTGCGCGTCGTCAAACACGATGTTCGGCGACTTGCCGCCGAGTTCCATGCTGACGCGCTTGAGGTTTTTAGCTGCGGCCTCGTAGATGCGCTGGCCGGTGGCGTCCGAGCCGGTGAAGGCGACCTTGGCGACTTTGGGATGTTCGACCAGCGGCGTGCCGGCTTCCGCGCCAAAACCGGTGACGACATTGACCACGCCCGGCGGGAAGCCTGCGGCTTCGATCAGCTTCATGAATTCCAGCGCCGAGGCCGAGGTGTATTCCGAAGGTTTGACCACCACGGTGTTGCCGGCGGCCAGTGCCGGCGCCAGTTTCCAGGCCAGCAGCAGCAGCGGCGAATTCCAGGGAATGATCATCGCCACCACGCCGACCGGCTCGTAGCGGGTGTAGTTGAAGGTGTCGGGCTTGTCGATGGGGATCACCGAACCTTCGATCTTGTCCGCCAGTCCGCCGAAGTAGTAGTACCACTGCGCCATGTACGCAGTCTGCGCACTCATCTCGGCGTAGAGCTTGCCGTTGTCGCGCACCTCGGTTTCGGCGAGTGCCTTTGAATGTTCCGTGATCAGGTCGCCGAGTTTGCGCAATAGCGCGCCGCGCCTTGTAGCGTTCATCTTCGGCCATTCACCGCTGGTCAGTGCCTTGTGCGCGGCTTCAACAGCGCGATCGACATCGGCCTTGCCTGCCCGCGGAATCAGCGCCCAGGGCTTTGCGGTGTACGGGTTGTCGCTGGGGAAAGTGTCACCGGAGGCGGCCTCGACCCATTCGCCGCCGATGAACATGCGATAGGACTGGAGGGACTGTGTGGTTGTATCCATATGACCATTCATCTTCAAAAAAGCCAGTGCCCTCTCCCCGTAAAACGGGGAGAGGGCTAGGGTGAGGGGCAGCGAAGAGTCTCAAAAATAACCTGCATGACGCTTTCAGTATTCAACAACACATCGTTATCCCAAAACCGCAGCACCCGATACCCAGCCTCCTCCAGAAACACCGAGCGCTTCGCATCGTATTCTTGTTGCTGCTGATGCTGGCTGCCATCGAGCTCAATGATCAGTTTTGAATTTATGCAAATAAAATCAACGATATACGGTCCGACAGGATGCTGACGCCGAAACTTGGTGCCGTTGAGATTTCTGCTGCGCAATTGCTGCCAGATTTTGGGTTCGGCGTCGGTTTCGGATTTTCTGAGTCTGCGGGAGAAGGTTTTGCCACGTTGGGTATTGCCCTTCATCGGTTGCTCCTCACCATGGCCCTCTACCCATCAAAAGATGGGGAGAGGGAACAAAACCAAACTCCCTCTCCCCGTAGTCTCACGGGGAGGGGGTTGGGGTGAGGGGAAATCACCAAAGCGTCATTTATCCGCTTTAGATCCCAGCAACGCCGTCCGGAAGCGGTATTTGATCGCCGTGCCATCGCGCAGCGGCAGGCGCATCGGCGCGGGATCGGCCGAAACCTGAATGTCGGCGAACACCGGACCGGTTTTTTTATGCCAGGTCGGCAGCCAGCTTTGCGCGGCAGACATGCTGCTGATCGTGGTCGCCGATTTGAAGCCCGCGGCTTTGGCAATACCGGCGAGGTCAACACCACGCGCGGTGTGCGCGCGCTGCATGCCGGTTTCGCCGTAGTGGCCATTGTCGATGACGGCAATGGCGAGGTTTTTCGGCGCTTCGCAGGCCACGGTGGCTAGCGAGCCGAGGCCCATCAGCATTTCACCGTCGCCGGTGATCACCAGTACGCGGCGCTTCGGCTGCGCAAGGGCAAGGCCCAGCCCGGCCATCACCGCGCCGCCCATCGCGCCCCAGAGATAAAAGTTGAGGTCGTGGTCACCGGCGGCGAAGGTGTCGTAGGTCGGCGAGCCGAGGCCGGTGACCACCAGCGCATCGCCGCGGTCGGCGAGTAATGCCGCCACGACCTTGCGGCGGTCGAGTCCTGCGGGTTTTTTGGCGGCCATGATTACTTGTTCCAATTCTTGAAGCCGATCACGCGCTGCTGGATCAGCACCGCGACCGGGCGTTGGGTGTTAAAGGCGAGGGTGGCACAGGCGTGGACGGTGTCTTTCATGTCTTCGGCGCGGTCCACCGAATGCACGATGACGCCGGCGTTTTCCAGCGCCGCGGCGGTGCTGCCGCCCATCGGCACCTGCCATGGATTGAACTCGCCCCAGACGCCGCGCATGGTCACGATCATCAGCAGCGGCAGGCGGCATTCCTCGAACATGGAGAGCATGTTGATGCAGTTGCCCACACCGCTGGACTGCATCAGCAGCACGCCCCGGGCGCCGCCCATCCACGCGCCGGCGAGCATGGCCACACCTTCCTCCTCGGTGGTCAGCGACACCGCGCGCATGGTCTTGTCGGCATGGCAGCGGTTGATCAGCTTGGCGTGGCCGGCATCCGGCACATAGACCACCTGGGTCACGCCGGCGGCTTTGAGCACATCGTAAATCTCGTCCGGCCACACGGTGGCGCGGGTCTGCTGGTCGGTTTGCACTGGGGCTCCTCTGGAATCGAGACGAAAGTGTAGACGAGAGCCTGTCTGCCTCCAATGGGCAAAACCCTGCGGTTTATAATCAGGCTCCCGCAAATTCTCACCATGTGAATCCCATGCTGTCCATTCCCCAGACCACCGACTACACCGACCTGCGCGACGGTGTGCGCGCCGTGTGCAACCAGTTCGACAGCGCCTACTGGCAGCAGGTTGACGATGTGCGTGGTTATCCCGAGGCCTTTGTCCAGGCCTTGACCGAGGCCGGCTGGCTGTCGGCGCTGATCCCCGAGGAATTCGGCGGGTCGGGTCTCAGCCTGACCGAAGCCTCGATCATCATGGAAGAAATCAACCGAAGCGGCGGCAACTCCGGCGCCTGCCACGGCCAGATGTACAACATGGGCACGCTGCTGCGCCACGGCTCGGACGCGCAAAAGAAAAAATACCTGCCGAAGATCGCCACCGGTGAATTGCGCCTGCAGTCGATGGGCGTGACCGAACCCACCGCCGGCACCGACACCACCAAGATCAAGACCGTCGCCGTCAAAAAAGGCGACAAGTACGTCGTCAACGGCCAGAAGGTGTGGATCTCGCGCATCCAGCACTCGGAACTGATGATCCTGCTCGCGCGTACCACGCCGCTCGACCAGGTCAAGAAAAAATCCGAAGGCATGTCGATTTTCATCGTCGACCTGCGCGAGGCCATCGGCAAAGGTCTTGAGGTCAAGCCGATCCGCAACATGGTCAACCATGAAACGAATCAGCTGTTCATCGACAACCTCGAAATCCCCGCCGAGAACCTGATCGGTGAGGAGGGCAGGGGCTTCAAATACATCCTAGACGGGCTCAATGCCGAGCGCATCCTCATCGCCGCCGAATGTATCGGCGACGGTTACTGGTTCATCGAGCGCGCGACCAATTACGCAAAAGAGCGCGTCGTCTTCGACCGACCCATCGGCCAGAATCAGGGCGTGCAGTTCCCCATCGCCAAGGCCTACGTCAACATCGAAGCCGCCAACCTGATGCGCTACAAGGCCGCCGCGCTTTTCGACGCCAAGCAACCCTGCGGCGCCGAGGCCAACATGGCCAAGCTGTTGGCGGCCGATGCGTCATGGGAAGCCGCCAACGCCTGCCTGCAGACCCACGGCGGCTTCGGCTTCGCCGCGGAGTACGATGTTGAACGCAAGTTCCGAGAGACGCGGCTGTATCAGGTGGCGCCGATTTCGACGAATCTGATCTTGTCGTTTGTGGGCGAGCATATTCTCGGGATGCCGAGGTCGTTTTAATGGCTGCGCTGCCGCTGCTAGGCATCACCGTCATCGCCCTCGAACAGGCCGTCGCCGCCCCATTCTGTTCCCGCCAGCTCGCCGACCTCGGCGCGCGGGTGATCAAGATCGAGCGGCCGAAGGTTGGTGACTTCGCCCGCGATTACGATCAGACCGTCAAAGGCCAGTCGGCCTATTTCGTCTGGCTCAACCGCTCCAAGGAAAGCCTGACGCTGGATGTCAAACATCCCGAGGCGAAGAACATCCTGGAGAAGCTGATCGCCGGGGCCGACGTGTTCATCCAGAACCTCGCGCCGGGCGCGGCACAGCGGCTGGGGCTGGGTGCGGCGGAATTGCGCGCCAAACATCCGAAGCTGATCGTTTGTGACGTCTCGGGTTACGGCACGACGGGGCCGTATTCGAAAAAGAAGGCCTATGACCTGCTGGTGCAGGGTGAGGCGGGGGTGTTGTCGCTGACCGGCACGCCGGAGTCGCCGGCCAAGGTTGGGATTTCGATCACCGACATCGGCACCGGGCTGCATGCCTATGCCGCGATTCTCGCCGCGCTGTATACGCGCGAGCACACCGGCGAGGGCGCGCACATCGACCTCACCATGTTCGAAACCATGGCGGAGTGGATGGGCCATCCGCTGTATTACACGCAGTATTCGGGCAAGGCGCCGCGGCGCAGCGGCCCGGACCACGCGACCATCGTGCCTTACGGGCGGTTTCGTACGAAGGATGGCGATGTGCTGTTCGGCATCCAGAACGAGCGCGAGTGGGCGAACTTCTGCGACAAGGTGCTGGGCCGGCCGGAACTGGCGAAGGACCCGCGTTATGACAACAACAGCAAACGCACTGCGGCGCGTGCTGAAGTGGTGGGGCTGATCGAGACGACCTTCGCGCCGTGGACCAGCGCGGAGGTGGTGGCTAAACTGGATGCCGCCGATATTGCCAATTCACGGCTGAATACGCCGGACCAGGTCTGGGATCACCCGCAGTTGCAGGCGCGGAATCGCTGGCGGGAGGTGGAGACGCCGGCGGGCGTGATACCGGCGTTGTTGCCTGCGGCGACCTTCGAAGGCTTCGAGGCAAGGATGGATCCGGTGCCGGCGATCGGCGCACAGACGGATTTGATCCTGGGTGAACTGGGTTATTCGGCGGCGCAGATCGCTGAATTAAAAACTGCCGGGGCGGTTTAAAGAATCTATTCCCTCTCCCCCAAGGCTTTGGCGGAGACAAGGGAACACTTGAAGCGAAGCAGGGCTAGGGTGAGGGGGATCAACGAGCGCTGCTGCCCCTCACCCCAACCCTCTCCCCATCAAGCGATGGGGAGAGGGAGATAAAAAGTCCGGGCTATAGGGGAATTCAATAAGTAATTGTTTTTATTGATTATTTTTTAACGCCCGCCGCCTGCCAGTTGTAAGCCTTCAGGTCGAGCAGCAGTTCCGGTTTCATTTCCTTCGGCGAGTTCACGCCGATCAGCGCCATGTCGGTCATCAGTTCGCTGCGCATCAGGTTGATGACGTGCTGCGCGCCGTGTTCGGCGCCGATGGCAATGGCGTAGAGGAAGGGGCGGCCGATGAAGACGAAGTCGGCGCCCAGCGCCAGCGCCTTCAGCACGTCGGTGCCGCGGCGGATGCCGCTGTCCATCATCACCGCCATATTGCCGGCATTGGCTTTCACACCCGGCAGCATGCGCAGCGGGCTGACTGCACCGTCGAGCTGGCGGCCGCCGTGGTTCGATACCATCACGCCATCCACACCGGCGTCACGCGCGCGTGCGGCATCCATCGGATCGAGGATGCCTTTTAATACGAGTTTGCCTTTCCACAACTGGCGCATGAGCTCCACATGCTTCCACGACAGGCGGTCGCGGCGGCCGGCCTGGCGGTTGAGTGCGGAAATCATTGGCACGCGCGGGCCCATGTTCTCGAAATGCGGCATGCCGTGCTTGAGCGTGTGGCAGAGCATGGAGAGACCCCAGCGCGGGCGGATGCCCATATCCCAGGCAAGGCGCAGCGAGGGGCGCAGCGGGGTGCTGAAGCCGGTGCGCACGTTGTTCTCGCGGTTGGCGAGCACGGAGACGTCCACCGTCAGCACCAGCGTGTCGTAGCCGGCCTTGGCGACGCGTTCGACCAGCGCCTTGATCACGTCGTCTTCACCCGGCAGGTAGGCCTGGAACCACGCGGTCTTGCCTTCCTGTTTCACCCGCTCCAGCGAGGTGAGGGCCGCGCCGCTGACCACCATCGGAATGTTGGCGCGGGCCGCGGCACGCGCAAGGGCCACGTCGCCATCGGCGCAGGCCATGCCGGTGCCGCCCATCGGCGGGATGCCGAAGGGCAGGTCGTACTGCTGGCCCATCAGCGTTGTTTTCAGTGAACGTGCGCTGGTATCGATCAGCGCCTTCGGCACGAACTGCAGTTCGTCCCACACCGCGCGGTTGTCGCGCAGGGAGGCATTGGTCTCGGCGCCGCCGTTGATGTAACCGAAGATCGGGCGCGGGATGCCGCGCCGGGCTGCATCCTCGAAATCCTCGAGGGCGAGCATGTTCTGGAGAATGCGGGGTGCGGAGGAGGAGAGAGCCGCGGTGGCGGCGTTTTCGTAACTGACGCTGGTCATGATGTGAATGCGGGGTCTGGGTTTGCAGGATGTTCGCGGAGCCGCGATGATAGCCGCTCCGGGCAGCGGCCGTAAAAAAGCCCGGCAGGGCCGGGCTTTCTGGAGGGGCTGAACGGCTTACAGCGGCCGCACCAGCACGCGGCGCCACTTGATCGCGCCGCCTGGGGCGTCTTTCGGGCCGTTGGCAAATTGCAGCGAGAACGGGCCTTCCTTGAACTGGCTGTTGGTCATCGCCGAGGTCACCACGCCGTTGAGCTTGACTGTGACGTCGCTGCCCTTGACGTGGATTTCGAAGGTGTTCCATTTGCCACCGGCTTTCGGTGGCGGATTGGCGACACGCGCGAAATCGACGATGGCGCCGGTGCTGTATTCCTGACCGGGGCGCTGGTCGTAGATGTTCACTTCGTAGGAATTAGCTGATCCAATGCTCTTGCGATCCTGGGCACGCATGAAAATGCCGCTGTTGGTGCTGGTCTCGGCCCAGAACTCGGCATAAATCTCGAAATCCTTGAATGACTGCTTGGTGACGAGGTGTGAAGAGGCCTTGGCCTTGTCGGCTACAACGAGGCCGCCCTCAACGCGCCAGTTGGCGTCACCGAGGCGGTCAAAGTTTTCCAGGCCTTTGCCGTTGTCGATCAGGGCAATCCAGCCGTGTTCGGGGGTCATTGCGCAGCCGCCGAGCAGCAGCGTCGCGGCGAGCGCAAACAGCGAAAGCAGGCGTTTCATCTTGTTATCTCCTCCCAGAGTGTCCGGCGACCGGTCGGTCGCCGGTGAAGGCTGATTCTGCGCCGGGCCGGGCGAAAGTCAAGGCGGGCGGTAATCAACGGCCCCGCAGGTGGGCGGTGGCCTCTTCTTCTGCGCGCTGCTTGATTTCGTAGGCCATCGGATCCTTCATTTCCTCGAGGATATGTCCGACCAGGCCGATGGCACGGGCCAGCACACCGATGCCGCGGACGATTTTCCACGGCAGTTGCAGCTCGCTGGCGATGGCGCCGATGGCGCCGGTGGCATTGACCGGCAGTGATTTGCCGTACACCCGTTCGGCTTCGATGCCGACCTTTTGCATCAGCTTCACGTACTGGCCGTCATAACCCTGTTCAGCGGCAATCTGGAACAGCCGCGGCGCACGCGGATCAACGGGCTTGTGCAAGGTGTGGCCGATGCCGGGCACGATCTGCTTGCGGGCACGGAAGCGTTCAACGATTTCAGCGGCGAGTTTGTCGAGGTCGGCATCGGCCTTCGGGTCGGGCAGGGCTTCCTGCAGCATGCGTGCCGCGGTTTCCATGCTGCCGACAAACACGCTGCCCAGGCCGCAGAGTCCGGCGGCCACCGCGGCCTGCATCGCTTCCGGCGCCCCGGTGTAGGTGAGGCGCGCAGCGAGCGAGCTGGGCGTCAGGCCGTGCTCGACCAGCGTCACCGCGATGGCGTTGAACATCACCGATTCGCGCGGCGTTGGCAGGCGGTCGGTGATTTCGAGAAAGGCCATGTCGCCCAGCGACAGCTTGCCGAGGATGTCGGTGCACAGGTCGTGGCCCTTGACGGTGATGCGGTCAACGGCACTCCAGGCGATGTCGGTGCGGATTTGTTTGCGTTTGGGCATGGCGGTTTCCGTTCGGGTTTATGGCCGGGAGATTTGACGCAGATCAAGAGCTTTCCTGTTTGCGCCGCAGCCGGGGGTTGTCGGGGAATGGTCGGGACCGATTCATTCTAAAATGGCGTTCCTTTCCGCGCACTACCCTGAGTCCATCATGCAAATGCCCGCCCGTAAAACCTCCCCCCAGCCCGCCACCGGTCCCACGCAGCAGTTGAGCGAATTCCTGTCCGCGATCCGATATGAAGACATTCCGGCGCCGGTGGTGGCGCGCACCGAGGAGCTGTTTCTCGACTGGTTTGCCTCTGCGCTGGCCGGCAAGGGCGCACGGCCGGTTGAAACGATCAACACCTTCGCCCAGCTGATGGGGCCGCAGCAGGGTGATGCCGAAAACCTGCTCACGCGCAAACGCACCTCGCCGTTGTTTGCGGCGCTGGTCAATGGCGCGGCCTCGCATTTTGTCGAGCAGGATGATCTGCACAACAGTTCGGTGCTGCATCCGGGCACGGTGGTGTTTCCGGCGGTGCTCGCCGCGGCGCAGTCTGTCGGCGCATCGGGCAAAGAACTGATTGCCGCTTCGGTGGCTGGTTATGAATGCGGTGTGCGCGTCGGTGAATTCCTCGGCCGCTCGCATTACAAGGTGTTCCACACCACCGGCACCGCGGGCAAACTCGCTGCCGCAGCGGGTGTCGCGCACGTTCTCAAGCTGGATGCGGTGAAAATGCAGCATTGCCTGGGTTCGGCCGGCACCATGGCCGCGGGCCTGTGGGAATTTCTGCGAGATGCCGCCGACTCCAAGCAACTGCACACCGCCAAGGCCGCGGCCGATGGCCTGATGGCGGCTTACATCGCGCGCGACGGCTTCACCGGCGCCCATGCCATTTTCGAGGGCAAGCAGGGGATGGCTGCGGGCATGTCCAGTGACGCCGATGCGCGCTGGCTCACCGATGGCCTCGGCAGCCGCTGGGCCACTGCGGAAACTTCATTCAAGTTCCACGCCTCCTGCCGCCACACTCATCCCGCCGCGGACACGCTGCTGGCTTTGATGCAGCAGCACAAGCTGAAGGCCGACGACATTGTCAAAGTGACTGCGCATGTACATCAGGGTGCAATCGACGTGCTCGGCCCAGTGACGGATCCGCAGACCATCCATCAATCCAAGTTTTCGATGGGCTTCGTGCTGGCGCTGATTGCCACGCTGGGCCGCGCATCACTGGCTGACTTCACAGAAAAATCATTAAAAAACAATGATTTACGAAAATTCCATGACCGCGTGACAATGGTTCTCGACCCCGAGGTCGATGGCGCCTATCCGAAACGCTGGCTGGGCCGGGTGTCTGTTGAAACCACGGATGGCCGCAGGATCGAATGTCGCGTCGATACGCCGAAAGGTGATCCCGGCAACACGCTGTCGCGAGCCGAGCTGGAAGACAAGGCGCAGCGCCTGGTCAGCCACTCAGGTGCGGCGAGTGCCGAGGAAATGAAGTCGGTGATCGCGCGCATCTGGCGTCTGCGCGACGAGGCGGGTGTGCGCGATTTCGTCGCGCCGCTTTGAGCCGATCTTGCCCGCACCCGCCACAAAGCTGCGTCGCGCCGCACTGATTGCGGCGGCGATCGGCCTGATCGTCGTGACGCTGCTGCTGGTGTTGCGGCCCAAGCCCCTGCCGGTGGACCTGCTCCATGTGCAGGCCTCCGATGTGCAGACCAGCGTGGTTGCGAGCGGGCGTGTGCTGCCGCCGGCCAAGGTCGAGGTCGGTGCGACGATCACCGGCCGCGTGGCAAGCGTGCGGGTGCGCGAAGGTGCGCGGGTGAAGGCTGGCGAGGTATTGGTCGAACTCGAACGCAGCGAACTTGCCGCTACCGCCGCACAGGCCCGAGCCGCCGTGGCGCGGGCACGCGCGCGTGTGGCTTCGGTGCGCACATTGGCTCTGCCCACCGCGCAGGCGGCACTGCGGCAGGCAGAGGCCAACCTGCGCCTCGCCGAACAGGACGAACGCCGCAACCGCGAACTGCTGGCCAAGGGTTTTATCAGCCCGGCACGTCTCGACGAGTCCGTGCGCCAGCTTGAGGTCACGCGCAGCGCGCTGGCCGGTGCGCGCGCCCAGGCCGGCGCGCAGGCTGCCGACGGCGCCGAGGCGCAGCAGGCGCAAAGCCAGCTCAGCGAAGCAGAGGCACTACTCGCCACCGCCGAGGCCCGGCTTGCCCAGACGCAGATTCGCGCACCGGGTGATGGCGTGGTGCTGGAACGCCTGATCGAACCCGGCGACATCACCCAGCCGGGCCGGCGCATGATCAGCCTCTCGCTTGACGGACCTGTGCGGCTGGTGGTGCAGGTGGATGAAAAGAACCTGCCATTGATACGCCAGGGCGCGGTGGCGGTGGCGGTTGCAGATGCTTTTCCCGGTGAGCGTTTCGAAGCGGCGGTGAACTACATTTCCGCGGGGGTTGATCCGGCGCGCGGCTCGGTCGAGTTGCGCCTCGATGTGGCGAAGCCACCGCAGATGCTGCGCGCGGACATGACGGTGTCGATAGACCTGCCGGGACCGCTGCTGAAGCAGGCGCTGCTGCTGCCCGCAGACGCGGTGCGCCAGTTGCAGACCGATTCACCGTGGGTACTGGTCGAGCGCGATGGCAAAGCGGCGCGGGTTGCGGTCAGGCCCGGCCTGCAGACCCAGGGACGTGTTGCCATCGCCGAGGGCCTCAAGGCCGGCGACCGGGTTGTGCTCACCCGCGAGGTCGAAGACGGCGCGCCCATTCGCGCGCGGCGATGACCGCCGGATTCGAACTCACTGTCGCGTTGCGCTTCCTGCGCGAGGGGCGCATGCAGACCCTGCTGATCATCGGCGGCGCAGCGATCGGCGTCGCGGTGATCTTTTTCATCACCGCGGTGCTTACCGGTGTTCAGGGCGACCTGATCCGGCGCGTCACCGGTGCCCAGCCGCACGTGGTGATCAAGCCGCCGGAAGAGGTGGCCTGGCCGCTGGCCGCGGGCAGTGCTGATGTGCCGCGCCTTGCCTCGGTGCAGGCACGGCCGCAGCGTCTGACCACGATCGACGGCTGGCCGGCGCTGGCGCGCGCCACCGAAACGATTGAAGGCGTCACCGCGGTGGCGCCGGTGGCCTCCGGCTCCGCGCTGGGCCTCAAGGGCGATGCCTCGCGTTCAGTGGTGCTGATCGGCACCGACCTTGAGCGCTACCTGCGCGTGGTCCGTCTCGATGACAAACTCAAGGCCGGCTTGCTCCAGCTTGATCCCGGCGACGCGCTGGTCGGCATCGAACTGGCGAAGGACCTCGGCGCCGGCGTCGGCGACCGTTTCCGCGTGCAGTCGGCCCAGGGTAGTGCGGAGGTGTTCCGCATCCGCGCGCTGCTCGACCTCGGTTCGCGCGAGCTGAACCGGCGTTATGTCTACACCGACCTGCGCGCGGCGCAGAGCCTGCTCGGCATACCCGGACGCATTACCAACCTTGATGTGGCGGTGGCCGACATCATGCAGGCTGATCGCGTTGCGTCGCGGTTGCGCGCGCAGTCGGGGCAGCTGATCGAAACCTGGATCCAGACCAACAGCCAGGTGTTCGCGGCGATCAACAACCAGAACATCATGACCCTGCTGATTCGCGTGTTCATCACCATCGTGGTCGCGCTCGGCATCTCCAGCGTGCTGGTGGTGTCGGTGGTGCAGAAGCGCAGGGAGATCGGCATCCTTCGCGCGGTCGGCGCGACGCGGCGGCAGATGCTCGGCGTGTTCCTGCTGCAAGGCGTGATGGTCGGCGTCGCCGGTGCGCTGACCGGTTCCGCGCTGGGCCTGATGCTGGTGTCGCTGTTCAGCCGCATCCTGCGCAATGCCGAGGGGCAGGCGCTGTTCTCGCTGACCTACGACTTCAGGCTGATCGGTTTTGTCGTCGCCGGCGCGGCGGTGCTGGGTCTGATCGCGGCGGTGCTGCCGGCGCGCAACGCGGCGCGGCTCGATCCGGCGCAGGCGATCAGGGGCTGAAGCGATGGACGGTGAATTGGTCCGGCTCGAAGGGCTGCGCAAGATCTACAACGAAGGGCTGCCCAATGCCGAGGAGGTGCTGCACGATCTCGATCTCGTGCTCGCGCCGGGCGGATTCACCGCGCTGATCGGACCCTCGGGTTCGGGCAAGAGCACGCTGCTCAACATCCTCGGCCTGCTTGAAGGTGCCTCGGGCGGCCGCTACGCACTGGCCGGCCGCGATGTCACCGCCTTCGACGACGACGAGCGCACCCGTGCCCGGCATGAGGTGCTCGGCTTCATTTTCCAGTTCCACCACCTGCTGCCGGCGTTCACCGCGGCGGAGAATGTGATGCTGCCCGGCCTGATCAGCCGCGGCCGCGACAGCGCCGGCGGCGATTTGCGCGCGCGGGCGCTGGAACTGCTCGATGCCGTGGGCCTCAGTGACGCGGCCGAAAAGAAACCGGGCGAGCTCTCCGGCGGCATGCAGCAGCGGGTGGCGATTGCGCGCGCGCTGGTGCGCTCGCCGCGACTGGTGCTCGCCGACGAGCCTACGGGCAATCTCGATACACAAACCAGTGACAGCATTTTTGCGCTGCTCAGGCGCTTCAATCGCGAACGAGGAACCGCATTCCTGATCGTGACCCACGATCCGCGCCTCGCGGCGCGCTGCGACCGCATCGTCGAGCTCGTGGACGGCCGTATTGCGGACGACCGCCCGAATCAGCCGGTCTGAGCCGGGGACTGCGGCCGCTCGCAGCCGCAGCGCCAGCAGGCGCTGAATTGCGGTTCGCCGGTTTCGCCGCAGTGAGCGCAGAGCCATGCTCCGGTGTCCGCTGGGGGATTGCCATGGTGCAGTGCATGAAGCGCGGCCTCGGCAGCTTCAAACTCCCCGTCCTCAACCCATACCGAGCAGGCATCAAGAGGCAGTTCTCCAATGCCGCCCGCCAGCGCTTCGCCGCGCACGGTTGCTGCGATGCCGCACGACTCGAGATGGCCGCGGATCAGGTGGGCTTCGGTCAGATGCCTGGCCGGGTAGAGGCGCTTGAGCATGAGGCGAGACTAGGCGAAGTGGCGGTAACCAGCAACCGTGCTGAACTCTCCATGCAGAGGGATAGGAGCCTCGAAAGCCTGCTGGTAACATCGGGCGCTTCGTTGACCCTGCAGGGAGTACAGCAATGGCGGTTTTGCGCGTGTTGAGCGCGGGTGCGGCCCAGGCCGTATGCGAGGAGGTGATCTCGGGTTTCGTTCGCGATACCGGGCACCAGGTCGAGGCTGCTTACGGCGCGGTGGGCGCGATGAAGGCGCGGCTCGCCGGCGGTGAAGCCTGCGACCTGATCATCCTGAGCGCGCAACTGATCCAGGACCTGGTCTCGGTCGGCATGGTGGTGATTTCATCGGTCAGCGATATCGGCAAAGTCGGCACCGGGGTTGCGGTTCGTGCCGGCACGCCGCTGCCCGAAGTGGGCACGCGTGAAGCACTGCGCGGCAACATTCTTGCCGCGAAAGTCATCGTCTGCCCGGATCCGGCGACGGCCACCGCCGGCAAGATCGTGATGAAGCTGATGGAGCGCCTTGGCGTCGCTTCGCAGGTCGAGGACCGCATGCAGTTTTTCCCCAACGGCAATGCGGCGATGCACTGGCTGGCGGCGAGCAACGGCCACTTCGAGCTGGGCATCACCCAGAACACCGAAATCCTGCCGGTACCCGGCGTCACCTTTGTTGGCCCCTTGCCCGATGAATTCCAGATGAAAACCGTGTACACCGCCGCCGTGACCACGCGCGCCGAGCAGCCGCAACTGGCCGGGGAGTTCCTGCGCCGGCTGACTGCGCCTGAATTCCGGCCGCGCCTGCTCGCCGCAGGCTACGAAATCGGCGCATGAGCGGGGCTTCGGGGCGGCACCGGCTGGCCAACGGCGACCTGTGGTCGGGTGCGGCGCTTGCCGCGCTCGGCGGTTTTGTCATCAATGAGGCCCGGCAGTGGGAATACATGACCGTCGAAGGTCCGGGGCCGGGTTTCTTTCCATTGTGGTATGGCATCGCGATGGTGCTGTTGTCGCTGGTGCTGGTGGTCAGCGCGCTGCGCCGGTCGCGGCCCGCGGCAGGACACACTGGCACCGACTGGCCCGGCATCGGCCGTGCGTTGCTGTGCTGGGCCGCGTTCACGCTCTCGGTGCTGCTGCTGAAATGGCTGGGCCTGATACTGTCGCTGGCGCTGCTGACACTGTTCATCGCGAAGGTGATGTACGGCAAACCACTGAAGGTGGCGCTGGCGACTGCAGTGGGCAACGTCGCCGGCTTCTATCTGGTGTTCCACCTCGCACTCGGCGTCGAACTGCCGGTCGGCCTGCTCGGTTTCTGACATGGATATCCTGCTGAGCCTTGGCCAGGGTTTCCTGGTGGCGCTGGAGCCGATCAACCTGTTCTGGTGCTTCGTCGGTGTGTTCCTCGGTACGGCAGTCGGCGTGATGCCCGGCCTCGGGCCCGCGGCGACCATCGCAATGCTGCTGCCGCTGACCTTCCAGATGCCGCCGACCAGCGCGCTGATCATGCTTGCCGGCATCTACTACGGCGCCAAGTACGGCGGTTCGACCACCGCGATCCTGCTCAACGTGCCGGGCGAGTCGGCCTCGGTGGTGACCTGCCTCGACGGCTACCAGATGGCGCGCAAGGGCAGGGCGGGGGCGGCGCTGGGCATTGCCGCGATCTCGTCCTTCGTCGCCGGCACCGTTGGCGTCATCGGCCTGATGCTGCTGGCGCCGCCGCTGGCGAAAATGGCGCTGTCTTTCAGCTCGCCCGAATACTTCGCGCTGATGGTGCTGGGCCTGGCGATGGTGGTGCTGCTTGCCGGCGAATCCATGGTCAAGGCGCTGCTGGCGATGCTGGTAGGGCTGTGGATCGCGGGTATGGGCATCGACCTGTTCAGCGATGCATCACGTTTCACCTTCGGGCTGTCCGAGCTGCTGGATGGCGTGGATTTCGTGATTGTGGCCATCGGCGTGTTCGCGCTGGGCGAGGTGCTCGGCAACATGGAGCGTCGCGGCGAAGGCACGCTGCTGCCGGTGCCCAAGGGCCTGCGCAACCTGCTGCCGACGATGGCCGAGCTGAAAGCCTGCCGTTTCGCCTTTCTCAACGGCTCGGTGATCGGCTTCCTGATCGGCGTGCTGCCCGGTGCCGGTTCGACCATCGCCTCGTTCATCTCCTACGGCGTCGAGAAGGCGGTGTCGAAGCATCCGGAGAAATTCGGCACTGGTGTGCCCGAGGGTGTGGCCGCGCCGGAGGGCGCCAACAACTCCGAGACCGGCGGCGCACTGGTGCCGCTGCTGACGCTGGGCATTCCCGGCTCCGGCACCACCGCGATCCTGCTTGCTGCCTTCGTGCTGTGGGGGTTGCGCCCCGGTCCGCTGATGATCCAGGATAATCCGCAGCTGTTCTGGGGCCTGGTGGCGAGCATGTATGTCGGCAACGTGATGCTGCTGGTGCTCAACCTGCCGCTGATTCCGCTGTTCGCGCAGATCCTGAAGCTGCGCGAGTTCGTGCTCTATCCGATCATTTTCGGCATTTCCGTGGTCGGGGTGTACGCGGTGTCGAACAGCCTGTTCGACTGCGGGCTGCTCGCCGCCTTCGGCCTGCTCGGTTACCTTATGCAGCGGCTGAAGTTTCCGTCGGCGCCACTGATCCTGGGGCTGGTGCTGGGCGATGCGATGGAGCGCGCGCTGCGCCAGTCGCTGATGATGTCCCAGGGCGACCTGTCGATCCTGGTGTCGCGTCCGATCGCGGCGGGCATGTTGATCGTGGCCGCCGTGCTGCTGCTGATGCCGCTGTTCCGCCGCGCCAATGCATTGCGGGTCAAGGCGATTGAAGAAAACGGCTGATGTTCGTTTAATCCGAGGAGGAGAAAAACCATGAAACTGCACTACACGATGCTGGCCGCGGCTTTTGCGGCGACACTGGCGGCGCCCGCGCTGGCCGAATTCAAGCCGAGCAAGCCGGTGGAGATGATCGTCCACACCGGCCCCGGAGGCGGCGCTGACGTACTGGCGCGATTCATCGCGCAGGTCATCGAAAAGGAAAACCTGGCGCCGGTGCGCTTCACGGTCAATAACCGCGACGGCGGCGGCGGCTTGCGCGCGATGGCCTACGTGGTCGAGAAAAAGGGCGACAACCACGCCATCGCCGTGTTCACCGGCAACTGGCTGACCAATCCGCTGACCCGGGCCGAGGCCAAGGTCACGGTGAAGGACATGACCCCGGTGGTGCGCCTGGTGCTGGAGCCGGCGGTGATCGCCGTGAAAAGCGACGCGCCGTTCAAGACGCTGAAGGATTTCATCGACGCCGCCAAGAAGCAGCCCGGCGCGCTGAAGCAGTCCGGCGGCTCGACCACCAGCCGCGACAACGTGGTGCGCCAGTTGCTGATGCGCGAGACCGGTTCCAACTGGGCCTACATTTCCTTCCCCGGCGGCGGCGAGCGCATCGCCGCGCTGCTCGGCGGCCACGTCAACATGATGGTGATCGAGCCGCAGGAAGCCGGCGAGCACATCAAGGCCGGCAACATGCGCGTGATCGCGCAGGTCGCCGACAAGCGCCTGGCTGCATTCCCCAATGTGCCGACGATCAAGGAAGCGGGTTTCGACATCCCCAACGTGCCGCAGGTGCGTGGCGTGCTGATGCCGCCGGGCGTGGCGCCGGACGTGGTGGCTTACTACGAAGGCCTGTTCGCACGTTTGGTGAAAACGCCGACCTGGCGCAAGTATCTGGAAGAACAGCAGTTCGAAGACGGCTTCCAGCGCTCGGCCGATCTGGCCAGGTTCATGGACAGCTTCACCAGCCAGATGCGCGACATCCTCAACGAGGCCGGCGCCAAGGTGGTGCGCTGAAATGAAGCAAGCCGCGCGCCGTCCCGGTGATGGCGCGCGATGGCCGGGGGCCGGTCAGGACCGGCCCCCGTTGTTTTTTGTGATGACGAACTCTGCACTGATGGATCAACGATGAACGCACAACTTCCCGCCATTGCCATGGCTGAACGCCTGGCCGACCAGGCCGCCGCACTGACCGCCGACAAAATTCCCGCCGAAGTACGCGCGCGCGCTGAAGAACTGCTGATCGACGTGGTCGGCCTGTGTGTCGCCGCGCGCGACACCGATTATGTGAAGGCGGTGATTGCCGGTGTCGACGCCGGCGGCCCCTGCACCGCGATCGGCCATCAACAGACGTTTTCGGCTGAAGCCGCGGCGCTGATCAACGGCACCGCGACCCACGGCGAGGATTTTGATGACACCTTCGAGGGCGGCCCGGTGCATTCGAGCACGGTGATCGGTCCGGCGGTGCTGGCGGCGGCCGAGCGTTTTGGCTGCGCCGGTCCCGATGTGCTGGCGGGTTTTGTGGTCGGTGTCGAGACGCTGTGCCGGCTGTCGATGGTGATCCCGAAGGCGATCCACAAATCGGGTTTCCATCCCACCGCGGTGCTCGGCGCGATGGGCGCCACGCTCGCCGTGGCGCGGACGATGAAGCTGAACAGGCAGCAGACCGTCGATGCGCTGGGCATTGCCGGCAGCATGGCCAGCGGCATCATTGAATACCTCGCCGAAGGCGCGTGGACTAAACGCCTGCACGCCGGGTGGTCGGCCCAGGTCGGCATCCAGGCGGCACGGCTGGGGCAGCAGGGTTTCCTCGGGCCGCGCACGGTGTTCGAAGGCACGCACGGCCTGTATTACGCTTTCGCGCGCTCGGCCGCTGGCGACTACGACGTGCTGACCCGTGATTTCGGCAAGGACTGGTACCTGTCGCGCATCACCTTCAAACCCTATGCCACGGGCACGATGAACCAGCCTTATGCCGACTGCGCGCTGCGCCTCGCCAAAAAAGGTTTTGCTGCCGAAGATGTGGTGGATATCCTCTGCGAAACCGCCGAGGGTTATGTGCATCGCCTGTGGGATCCGCTGCCGTCGAAACACCGTCCGGCCAATGAATATGCCGCCAAGTTCAGCGCGCCGTTCAACATCGCGGTGGCATTCATCACCGGCGGCGCGGGGCTGGCCGCTTTCACTGAAAAGACCGTGCGTGACGAACGTATCCTCGCGCTGGCGTCGAAAGTGAAATACGTGGTGGATCCGAATAATCCCTATCCCAAGGCCTACACCGGACATGTGCGGATGACGCTGAAGGATGGCCGCGTGTTCGAAGAGCGCCAGCCGCATATCCGCGGCGGCGCGCAGGAGCCGCTGAGCCGTGCCGAGATCGAGGAGAAGTGCCGCCTCAACGCCTTGTTCGGCGGCTGGAGCGAGGTGCAGATTGCGGCCTTCCTCAAGTCGGTGCCGACGCTGCTGGCCGGCAAGGTGGATCTGTCCAGCCTGCGCAGCTGATGACCTATAAAAATATCAATAAAAACAATTACTTAATGATATATTGCACTTGCACCACAACAACCGGAGCACCGTCATGGCTGAACGCCTGCAGATCGACATCGTTTCCGATGTAGTTTGACCCTGGTGTTTCATCGGCAAGCGCAAGCTGGAAGCTGCGCTGAAACAGTTCGCCGAACTGTATCCCGATGATCCCGAGCCCGCCGTGCGCTGGCTGCCGTTTCAGTTGAATCCCGGATTGCCGCCGGAAGGTATCTCGCGTGCCGATTACATTCTGCGCAAGTTCGGCGAGCGCGACAGCTCGCGTTACAACCGCGTCGCTGGTGTCGGCAAGGGTGTCGGCCTCGACATGGCCTTCGACAAGATCACGGTGCAGCCGAACACGGTCAACGCACACCGGCTGATCCATCATGCCGGCACACTCGGCAAGCAGGACATGGTGGCCGAAGCGCTGTTCCGCGGCTATTTCTGCGAAGGTGCCAATCTCACCGACGTTACGGTGCTCGCGGACTATGCGGCGCAGGCCGGACTGGATCGCGCGGCAACTGAAACGTATCTGCGCAGCAGCGCCGATGCCGATGTGATTCCCGCCGCGGATGCCGAAGCCCGCCAGGTCGGCATCGAAGGCGTGCCGTTTTTCATCTTCAACCGCACCGTGGGCTTGTCGGGGGCGCAGGACCCCGAGGTGCTGCTGCAGGCGATGCAGCAGGCGCGCGCTGCGTAAACATTCCGATCAGCGATGGCCGAATCCACCGTTTATCGCAACGCGCTGGAGCCGGGCGGCACACTCAACGAGTACCTGCTGAAATCGGTGCTCGGCACCGGCGGTTTCGGCATCACCTATCTCGCCTGGGACGGCAATCTCGAAAAGCCGGTGGCGATCAAGGAATACCTGCCGGGTGACCTCGCGCTGCGCGCGCTCGACGGCAGCGTGGTGCCGGTTTCCAGCGACCACCGCAACGATTACCAGTGGGGCCTCGACCGCTTCATCCAGGAGGCGCGCACGCTGGCGCGCTTCAGCCATCCGCACATCGTGCGCGTGAACCGCTACTTCGAGCTCAACGGCACCGGTTACATGGTGATGGACTACGAGGAAGGCGAATCGCTGCACGCGCGCCTGAAGCGCGCGCCGCTGCCGGCGGAGGATGAGGTCCGCGGCCTGCTGCTGCCACTGCTCGACGGCCTCTCGGCGGTGCATGCCGCGAACTTCCTGCATCGCGACATCAAGCCGGCGAACATTTTCATCCGCGGCGACGGCCGGCCGGTACTGCTGGATTTTGGCGCGGCGCGTGCCACCGGCGGCGCCACGCGCAGCCTGACTGCGGTGCTGACGCCGGGCTATGCGCCGCTGGAGCAGTATTCACCCGACGGCAAGCAGGGGCCGTGGTCCGACATTTATGCCCTGGCCGGCGTGTTGTTCCGCATGGTCACCGACCGCAATCCGCCGGATGCCGTGGCAAGGTTGCAACTCGACACGGTGCCGGCGGCCCTGCAGGCGGCGCGTGGCCGCTACAGCGCAACCCTGTTGCAGGCCATCGGCCGCGGGTTGGCGGTGAACGCGGGGTCGCGGCCGCAAAGTGTGGCCGGCTGGCGCGGACTGCTGGAGGGCGCACCGATGCCTGGACAGGCAGGCACTGCCCCCAACAGCGGGGCCACTCCGGCGGCTGCTAGGACCGTCGCCTTGAATTCGGCTGCGGGCAGCACGGCCACGACGCGCACGGTGGTGTCTGCGCCTGACCACAGCGAGTCGTGGAGGCGCCTTGCCTGGGCTGTGTTCTGGCTGGTCGCGGCCATTGTCGCCGTCAGTTGGTATGTCAAGCGCAAGCCTGAACCGCCACCGGCGCCCGCGGTCGCTGCGCCATCGGCGAAACGCGCACCGGTGCAGGTCGAGGTGGTCGAAACGCCGGCCCTCGCGGTGCTTCCCGCGGCGCCGGCCATCGCAGCCCCCGCGGCCGATGTCGTGGTGGTGAAACCGGTTGAACCGTCCAAGGGGCGTGTGGCGGAGCGGGTGGCCGATGAATTCCGCGGCGCTGACCGCGACGGCGACGGTTATCTGGTGCCGGCGGAAGTGGAAGGGCGATTTCCGTTCATCGCCAAGGAGTTTGCGAAAGTTGACCGTGACGGCGACCGGCGGATTTCATTCGACGAATTCGCGGAGCTGCGCCGCCAGCAGTTCGAGCGCCGGCCGCTGTCCAGGTAAGGCCGTGATGCCCGGCGCTACAGCGGCTGTGCCATGCCCAGTTCGGTCAGCGTAACCCGGAAACGTTTCTGTTCCGCGCCGAAATGCCCCGCGAGTTCGTGGCTGCGCATGAAATTGGGCACTGCCCCGGAGGCCGCGAGTTCAGTCTTCCATTCCGGGGTCTGCACCACTTTCGAAAATACTGTCTCCCAGTAGCCGATCTGCGCCGGCGTGAGGCCCCTGGGCGCGATCACCGGCCGCCAGTTGGCGACCACGGCATCCACGCCCTGTTCCTTCCAGGTCGGCACCACGGACAGCGCGCCGTCGAGGCGTTTCGGCGCGGCGACGCCCAGCATGCGCATGCGGCCCGCCTGCAGGTGCGGGATGCCGTTGGCCGAAGGCGTGGTGACCAGCCCGACATGGTTGCCGAGCAGCGCGGTGGTGGATTCGCCGCCGGAGCCGAACACCACGATCTTGAGTTTCCTGACATCCGCACCGGCAGCCTTGGCGATCAGCGCGGCGGCAATGTGGTTGGTGTTGCCGGCCGCGGTGGCGATGCCAATGGGCAGGGCTTCTGGATTGCTTTTGAATTGCGAAACAAGATCCCTGCCGTTCCGGAACAGGGCATCGGCGCGCACCAGGAAGCCGATGTATTCCTCCGAGAGCATCACGATCGGCGTGAACGCGGTGTAATCAAAGGGGCTGCGGCCGATGATGCGGTTGGTGAGCAGCGAGGTCGCGGCAATTTCGATGACATGGGCATCGCCGGCGCGATGGTGCAGGTAGACCTGGGCAATGGTGCTGGCGCCGCCGGGCTTGTTGACCACGTTCACCGGCTGCTCGACCAGTTTGTGGTCCTGGATGATTTTCTGGATGGAGCGCGCCATGCGGTCGATGCCGCCACCGGGGCTGACCGCAACCACCAGCTCGACCGGGCGGGTCGGCGCCCAGTTTTGCGCGACTGCGGTTTGGGGCGGGAGCAGGGCTGCTGCGAACAGCGCTGCGGCGAATGCTGCGAAAGGATGGCGGCTGGACATGCGAACTCCGAAGAGGGGGTTCACCGATTATGATGACCCGCGCCGTCCTGCGTCCAGACGTTCAGTGAACTTCACGAAATAGTCTTCGTCGATCTGCAGTCCGCGTGCACCGGGCAGGCGCCGTGACAGCAGGAAGTTGATCCGGGTCAGCAGGTCGTGACGTTCATCGCTGCTGCCGGCCTGCGCGAGCAGGGCTTCGATTTCGCGCAGCTCGGCCGAGGCCTGCAGTTCGCCGGGCAGACAGCCCGCGTTTTTCAGCAGGCGGTAGGCGGCGCGTAATTCTTCCGGCACCAGTGCATCGTCTTCCAGCGGCAGCGGTTTGCCTTCGCCAGGCAGATCGCTGAATTCGCCACGATCCTGCGCGTCGGCGATCTGGCGTTCGGCCAGGGCATCCAGCAGTGACAGCGGTGGCGGACGTTGCGGGCGCATCATCACATCATCAAAAAGTCGCGGACCACCGCGATCTGCTCTTTGGCCATCAGCGCCGGCGCATGACCGGTGCCGGCAAACTCGACAAGTTTTGGCTTCGGACCGCGGCTGATCATTTCTTCGGCGGTATCACGCAGCAGCAGATCGGATGCACCTCCGCGCAACAGCAGCGTCGGGCAGCGGATGGCGTCATAGACATTCCACAGCACGATGTCCTGCGCCGCGGCCTTCTGGAAGGGCAGGCCGATGCCGGGGTCGTAGACCATGCCCCAGCGGCCGTCTGGATGCTGGCGGGCGTTGTGTTCGGCGAGGTGGCGCCATTGCGCGTCCGTCAGCGGGCCGAAGGGGGCGGAGACCTGGCGCACATAACGCTCGAATTCATCAAAGCTGTCGAACAGCGGGTTCTTGCCGACGTACTGGCCGATACGCTCCATCGACGCCTTGGGGATCATCGCGCCAACATCATTCAGCACCAGCCGGCGGATCGGAGAGCCGGGACGCGCGGCGAGCAGCATGCCGAGCATGCCGCCCATCGAAGTGCCGACCCAGTCGATGTGGCGCGCGCCCTGTGCGGTGACGCGGGCGATCAGCGCCGTCATGTCGTTCATGTACTGCGGATAACCGTAGTCCTCGGGATTGGGCAGCCAGTCGCTGCGGCCGCGGCCGGCGATGCTGACGCAGACCACGCGCCGGTCATCCTGCAGCGCTTCGGCCAGCGCATCGAAGTCGCGGCAGTTGCGTGTCAGGCCATGCACGCAGACCACCACGCGGGGATTCAGTGCATCGCCCCAGTCGGTGTAATGCAGGCGATGAAAGCCGGCACGGTTCAGGCATAGCAGCTCGCCCTCGGTCATTTTATGTAAGCCATTGTTTTAATTGAATAATTTATTTAAAACCGAGGAGGATCAAACCCCAGGCGCCGAGGCCTAGGAAGGCGATCAGGTGCACCCAGGCCCAGATCCGGTAGCGCCGACCCAGTTTGTCGGGCATCTCGTTGGCGAGCAAAAACAGCCGGCGGTCGCGCGGCTTGCGCAGCAGGTGCACGCCCTCGGTCTGCGCGCCGAACTGCTCGTGGTGGCGCTGGCGCACTTCACCGATTGCGGCGAGCCGTGCCTGTTCCCATTCTTCAAGACTGATCTGGCCGTCGCGGTCGGCATCAAAACGCTGCAGCAGCAGTTGCGGATTGTTTTTCCATTCCGTGATCAGCGCGCTGACATCGGACTTTTCATCGGCGGCACTCAGCACATTGCCGCTGTGCGTGGTGAATTCACCGATCGCATACACCGGTCCTTCCGGCAGCAACAGCCATTCGGTGTAGCGGCGGCCGCCTTCACTCCAGTGTTTGCGCTCGCGGCTGACCACCTCGGCGCCGTCAGGTGAGACCACGCAGGCGCCGCTGTCATCGACGATCAGGAAATGGTCGATGCTGGTGTTTTCCTCGACGGTTTTCCATTTGTTGTCGCTGTCCTGCTCCTCAACGGTGTAGTGGTACCAGCAGCAGGGGGTCAGGCTGGCCGGCGAGCGCACCGTCGAGCCTT
Organism: Betaproteobacteria bacterium Ga0077527; assembly: GCA_001464815.1. Taxonomy (GTDB): domain Bacteria; phylum Pseudomonadota; class Gammaproteobacteria; order Burkholderiales; family SG8-41. The sequence goes on from LNDW01000011.1 coordinate 109,301, forward strand.
CGATCAATCGACCGACGCCGAAGAGTTCGACATAACCCTGGGCAGCGGAGGCAATACTCGAGGTCGGCAGGTCGTGGATGGCGCGGTAACGGCGGGTGTTGCCGACCCAGGCAAAAAAACTCACCACACTCATGCCCAGCAGCGCCCAGGGCCAGCTGCGCGGATCCTCGGTTTGCAGCGCGATGACCACGATGATCGCGTGCAGCCCGCCGGAGAGCAGGATCGGTCCGCGGCCGCGGAAACCCGCGACGTTGAAGGCGGAGGAGTTGAGGGTGAGGCGCATTCAGCCGCAGGGTGGTGCTTGCCCGGGCAGGCGGGGCGTCAGGTGTTGAACAGCTGCTTGACGTCCACGTCCTTGCGTTCTTCCTCGCTGAACTCGAGCAGCTGGGCTTCCTTGAAGCCGAGCAGGCGGGCAATGATCAGGTCCGGAAACTGTTCGATGCGCACGTTGTTGATGTTCACCGACTCGTTGTAGAACTCGCGGCGGTCGGCGATGGCGTTTTCGAGGCTGGAGATGCGCGTCTGCAACTGCTGGAACGTCTGGTTGGCCTTCAGCTCGGGATAGGACTCGGCCAGCGCAAACAGGCTGCCCAGCGCCGCGCGCATGCCGCCTTCGGCCTGGCCCAGCGCCGGGATGTTCTGCGCCTCGCGCGCGGTGAACACCTTCGAGCGCGCCTCGATCACCCTGGTCAGCGTGTCCTGCTCGAATTTCATGTACTGCTTGCAGGTTTCCACCAGTTTCGGCAGTTCGTCATGGCGCTGCTTCAGCAGCACATCGATGTTCGCCCAGGCCTTGGACACGTTGTGCTTGATCTGCACCAGCGCGTTGTAGATGGTGATGCCGTAGACCAGCGCGATTACGAGGATGGCCAGGCCGATGATGGTGCCGAGGTCCATGTTGTGCTCCCTGCGGGACGGTTGTTATTGGGGGAAATTGTATAGCAGGGTGGGGGATGCAGGCAGTTGCGGAATGATCGCAGGGCGCTTCGCTAATGCGCCCTAGAAGTTCTAGTGATCAGCCTTGGCGAGATCCCTCATTCCTTCGGTACCAGGAACCTGAACAGTGGGGCCTGCTTGAAGTTCCTCGTCTGATCCCCTGCAAGATCCGGATTGCCGTCGAGCTGCAGTTTGCGCGGGCCGGAGCCTTCCGACAGGTCGAGCCGGCCCAGATTCACCCAGAGCGCGCCCGGGCTGGTAGTGTCATGGAAGTAGTACACCTTGTTTTTCTGGTCGGCCACTGCGAACCACAACGTGTCGGCAATATTCGGCTTCCCCGGCGTCTTGATGCCCATCGGGACGCTGACGTTGCGCATCACGCTGAACACTGTTGCGACGGCTTCACGGGGGTCGGCCGTTTGCTTGGCTGCGTTGATGTAGTACGACGCGCGGGCAAAGCGGTCAGAGGCGCGATTCGTGCCCGGCAGCATCGTTGAGCCCCCGATGTCCTTCCAGTAGTCGGCCAGGCTCAGCTGTTGACTGTAAACGGGCGAGTTGGTCATCACCTGGTATTGCCTGCCGTGGTGGATCACAAGTTTGCCTTCAATGTATTCGAAGATGGCCGAGTCGCCCGATGCGTCGGAAATCGACAGGTGCGCCGTGCCGGCATCGCCCGTGGGCGTGGCGACAGTGACGATGCGGAACGCTTCCTTCCGAAGCGCGTTGACGGCTTCAGCTGTCGTGGCATAGTTATCGAGCACAAATTGTACCCAGGCCGAGATGGCGAGCGTGGGGCGGGTGTCGCCGGCCGCCGCGGCAGGATACTTCGACTCCGAGAGGTAGAGCAGATTCGCAACGACGCCCTTCTCGTTCATGCCATCGGCAGCCGCCCCCTCGTAGATCGTCGTGACGATGCTGCCATACTTGCTTTTCCATACGACGGGTTTCGCGGTATTGCTGCTCCGTTCCAGGCCGCGTGGGTACAACCACATATTCGTGTCCATGTCCCGGTGGAGCCAGTCCATGGTGCGGCCAGTGACGGTCTGGCCGTCCAAGCCGAAGTACACGGCGCGCGAGCAGGCCCCGGAAATGGCGGGGCTGAGCATGGATGCGGCAACAAGCGAGGCTATGGCAAGGCGGACTTTCATATTCGAATCCTCAGTAGATGGCTGGATGAAGTGGACTGACGCGAATTGATTGACTGTTTGAGTTGACGGTTTGCATCGTGTTGGTGCCCATCATAGTTCACGTCACGCCCGCGCTCAATCGTCCACGCTCAATCGCCCGAGCGACCGCCTGTTTACCAGGTGTAAGTCACGCTGTACCGCACCACCCCCTCAGCCCCCGCCGCCAGCTTCACCGGGAACATCACGGTTCGCGCATCGTCCTTGCGGTAGTCCTGGCTTTTGCTGGTGATGTTCCAGTTACTCCAGCGGTAGAGCTGTTCGCGCACCATCACCGTTACAGCTTCCTTTTTCTGGTTGCGCACCTTGACTTCGATTTCCTCGGTCATGGTCTTGCGCGCGCTGTCGATGCTGAAGTTGACCTGACGCCGCTCGCCGACGACATCAAAGGCCGAGCCCATCCTGATCAGCACGTTCTCGTTGCGCGGCGTGTGGTCGAGGCTGTCTTCGCCGATGAACTCCAGCATCTGGTCGGCGGTGTCGAGCTTGGAGACGCGGATGCGGCCGGCCGGTAGCGGCTGGCCGAGGTTCTGTTCCTTGCCGTTTTTGAAGCTGAGAAACACATCGACCTTGCGGTTGCCGGTCTGGCCGTAATTGCGGTCGGTGACCGGGCCGCCGTAGCCGCGAAAGCCCGGCGTGCCCTGATAGACCAGGGTTTTTTCGCAGGGCACGCCGCGTGCCACCGGGAAGAGTTCGAGCTGCTGGGTGGAGTTGTCGGGCAGTGTGACCGGGCGGCCGAGGCTGTAGAGGTGGTATTCGAAGAATTCCTTTTCCTCGAAGCCGGGCGCGGCTTCGGCTTCGATGCTGGCGCGGGCCATGGCCGCAGCGGGAACTCGGCCCGGCTGCTGCACGCGGTTGACGTCGCCGGCGACCAGTTTCAGCCGGGCGTCGCTGTAGCCGGCGCCGGACTTGTTGACGATGCTGACCCAGGCATCCGTGCCGTCCTGATAGGTCAGGTTGTAATCGGTCCACCACGCCATGCCGCCGGTCTGGTACGACACGCGGCTGGCATGGTTGCCGGCGCGGCTGGCGTTGATGTCCCAGACCAGTGTCGGACGCGTGATCAGGCCGCCGGGCAGGTCGGGCAGACGCACGCCGGCGTTGTGCGGGAGGGTCTGGATGCCGCCGTCGTCGCGCTTGAGCACAATGCCGCCGCTGGTGGAGAGCCGCGCACCTGATCGACGCTGATGCGGCGGTCGATATATTTTTCAAGTAAGCGCTGCGTGTTGACCAGATCGAACTGGAAATTCTGCTCCAGCACACGGGTGCCGGTGGGATCGGTCAGTGATTCAAAGCGCACGGTGGTCGGGTCGATCAGCGCCGCTACGTCGTTGAAGCGCACGCTGTTGCGGCCGCGCTGCAGGGCCAGTTCACGCTGCTGGCGGACGATGGCATAGCCGGGGATGGCGGTCCCGTTGCCACCGCCGCGATACAGGTCCGGCGGCAGCGCGCCGGGACGGGCCGTGCTGTAAATGGTGACGGCCTGGCCGCTGCCTTCGCTCTGGGCAGTGGCGGTGGCCGCGAAGGCGGCAAGAATCAGGGCAAGCAGCGGGCGGATCGGGTGGTTCATGGCGGGGCTCCTGGGTTGTCTGGGTGTTTAAACGTGCGGGCTGGCCGGATGGGGTTAATGGATCGGGGTAAGGGATGGAATTAATCGCGGGCGGCCAGCGCTTAAAATCCGTGCTGGACTGAAGCGGCACTCAAGGAGCGGCATGAACAACATCTGTGTTTTTTGCGGTTCGAACAGCGGCCGCGGCGAGGCCTATGCCGAAGCGGCACGGGCGATGGTGGCGGCGATCGGCGAGGCCGGCATGGGCATTGTCTTCGGCGGCGGCAACATCGGGCTGATGGGGGTGATCGCCGAGGCGGCGCTGGCGCAGGGCGTACGTGCCATCGGCATCACGCCGCGGCGGTTGCTCGAGCGAGAGGTGGTGCATACCGGGCTGACCGAGCTGCACGTGGTGGAGTCGATGCATGAACGCAAGGCGCTGATGCGGCAGCAGTCGGATGCCTTCATTGCGCTGCCCGGCGGACTGGGCACGCTGGACGAGTTGTTCGAGGTTGCGGCACTGACCCAGCTCGGCGAGCACCAGAAACCCTGTAGCCTGCTCAATACCGCGGGTTACTTCGACGGCCTGCGCAGTTTTCTGGACCATGCCGTGGCCGAACGCTTCGTGACCCCGGTCCATCGCGACCTGTTGCTGGTCGAATCCGACCCGCGGCGCCTGGTTGCCGGATTACGTGCCTGGAAGCCGGTGCAGTCCAGTAAATGGATGGATAAACAGTCCCAATCCTGAGCGTTTCAGGGGTAATGGGGGCATAAGAATATTTAAGCCGGGACGCAGAGTGGCGCCCCTACAATCGGTCACGGGAATATCCGAGAACCATAAGCCGAGAGCCGAGGCATCGATGAGCGCCAGCGCCCAGACTGCGGACCAGACCGAAACCCGCAACACCACCTGCTACATGTGCGCCTGCCGCTGCGGCATCCGCGTACACCTGAAAAACGGCGAAGTCCGTTATATCGAGGGCAACCCCGAGCATCCGCTCAACCAGGGCGTGATTTGCGCCAAGGGTGCCTCGGGCATCATGAAGCAGTATTCGCCGGCACGGCTGACGCAGCCGCTGCGGCGCAAGGCGGGCGCGGAGCGCGGCGCCAACGAGTTCGAGCCGATCAGCTGGGATGAGGCCTTCCGCGTGATGGAGGAGCGGCTGCGCAAAATCCGTTCGACTGATCCGAAAAAATTCGCGTTGTTCACCGGCCGCGACCAGATGCAGGCCCTGACCGGCCTGTTTGCACGACAGTTCGGCACGCCCAATTACGCGGCCCACGGCGGTTTCTGCTCAGTGAACATGGCCGCGGGCATGATCTACAGCATCGGCGGCAGTTTCTGGGAATTCGGTGGCCCCGACCTTGATCGCGCCAAACTGTTCGTGATGATTGGCACCGCGGAGGACCATCATTCCAATCCGTTGAAAATAGCGCTCTCCAAGTTCAAGCGCAATGGCGGCAAGTTCATTTCGATCAACCCGGTGCGTACCGGTTATTCGGCGGTGGCCGATGAATGGATTCCGATCCGTCCCGGCACCGATGGCGCCTTGCTGCTGGCACTCAATCACGAACTGCTGACGCAGGGCCTTTACGACCGCGAATTCCTCGCCCAGTACAGCAATGCCGGTTACCTGGTGAACATGGACGAGTCCAGTGACCAGTTCGGCATGATTGTCTGCGACGAGCAGGCCGAAGAAAAAAATCCGCACCGCAAGCATCAGCAGCTGTGGTGGGACCGCCATGCCAACCATGCGGTCATCAACCACACGGCAGGCAGTGACCCGGCGCTGACTGGCAGCTACAAGCTGGCCGACGGCACGCCGGTGAAGCCGGCCTTCGAGTTGCTGCGCGAACGCCTGATGGAATACACGCCGGAATGGGCCGCGAGCATCACCGGCATTGATGCCGCGACCATCCGCCGCCTGGCCCATGAAATGGGTGTCACAGCGCGCGACCAGAAAATCGAGCTGCCGATTGCCTGGACCGACAGCTGGGGCCGCAAACACGACAAGGTCACCGGCAATCCGGTGGCCTTCCACGCGATGCGCGGGCTGGCGGCGCATTCGAATGGTTTTCAGACCATACGCGCGCTGTCGATCCTGATGTCGCTGCTCGGCACCATCGACCGGCCCGGCGGTTTCCGCCACAAGGCGCCGTTCCCGCGCAGCACGCCGCCGGTGTATGCACGCAATCCGAATGATCCTTCGGCGATCAAACCCGACACGCCGCTGGGTGGCGCACCGTTGGGTTTCCCCGGCGGCCCGGAAGATTTGTTTGTTGATGAAAACGGCGGTCCGGTGCGCCTGGACAAGGCTTTTTCCTGGGAGCATCCGCTGGCGGTGCACGGGATGATGCACAACGCCATCACCAATGCCTGGCGCGGTGACCCCTATCGCATCGACACGCTGCTGATTTTCATGGCGAACATGGCGTGGAACTCGACGATGAACACCGTCGAGGTGCGCAAGATGTTGAATGATAAAGATGCGTCGGGAGAGTACAAGATACCTTTCCTGATTGTCTGCGACGCCTTCCAGTCCGAGATGACGGCCTTTGCCGACCTGATCCTGCCCGACACCACCTATCTCGAACGCCATGATGTGATGTCGATGCTCGACCGGCCGATTTCGGAATTCGACGGCCCGGTGGATTCGGTGCGGGTGCCGGTTGTGCCGCCGAAAGGCGAATGCAAACCGTTCCAGGAAGTACTGGTCGAGCTGGCGGGGCGGCTCAAGTTTCCGGCCTTCACCAAACCCGACGGTTCGCGCAAGTTCAAGGACTATCCGGATTTCATCGTCAATTTCGAAACCGAGCCGGGCTCGGGGCAGGGCTTCCTGATCGGCTGGCGCGGCAAGGATGGCGACAAGGCGCTGGTCGGTGAGCCCAATCCGAAGCAGTGGGAGATGTACGCAAACAACAACTGCGTGTATCACCATGTGATGCCGGAGTCGTACCAGTACATGCGCAACTGGAACCAGGAGTATTCCGATTGGGCGCACCAGATGAAGCTGCGCCGGTTCCCGGATCCGGTGATCATCCAGATCTACGCCGAGGTGCTGCAGAAATTCCGCCGCGCAGCCAAGGGTCACGGCAAACGTGTACCGCCGGCGCATCTGCGCGAACGCATCACCACCTACTTTGATCCGCTGCCGTTTTATTACGCGCCGCTCGAAGTGCAGGCGACGGACGCCGCGCAGTATCCGCTGGCGGCGATCACCCAGCGGCCGATGGCGATGTATCACTCCTGGGATTCGCAGAATGCCTGGCTGCGCCAGATACATGCGCATAACTACTTGTTTGTAAACGAAAAAACAGCAATGGCCGAAGGTATCGCCGACGGCGACTGGATCTGGGTCGAGTCCGCCCACGGCCGCGTGCGCTGCATGTGCCGGCACAGCAATGCGGTGGAGCCGGGGACGGTGTGGACCTGGAATGCGATCGGCAAGGCGCAGGGCGCGTGGAGCCTCGCGCCAGAAGCCAATGAGGCGCGGCGCGGTTTTCTGCTGAATCATCTGATCACCGAGGAACTGCCTGCCGGCGAAGGGCGAACGATATCGAACTCGGATCCGATCACCGGTCAGGCAGGCTGGTATGACGTGCGGGTGCGTATCCGCAAGGCCGGAGCGGATGAAGCCAAAGAAACCTTCCCGCAGTTCGCGCCGCTGACAACGCTGCCGGGCATGAATCCGGTACGCCGGCTGTGGCAGGGGTTTGTCGCCGGCAAGGGAGAATTCAAATGACGCAGTTAGCCTTGGTTATCGATCTGAACGTCTGCGTCGGCTGCCATGCCTGCGTGACCAGTTGCAAGGAATGGAACACCTCGGGGGAAGCCGGCTTCCTGGCCGACGACAATCCCTACGGCCGCGATCCGACCGGCACCTTTTTCAACCGCGTGCAGACTTTCGAGGTTGGCGAGTTTCCGGATACGCAGACGGTGCATTTCCCGAAATCCTGCCTGCACTGTGAGGATCCGCCCTGCGTGCCGGTGTGTCCTACCGGCGCCAGCTACAAGCGGCCGGAAGACGGCATCGTGCTGGTCGATTACGACAAGTGCATAGGCTGCAAGTACTGCGCCTGGGCCTGTCCCTATGGTGTGCGCGAGCTCGACGAGCATCAGAAGGTGATGAAGAAATGCACGCTGTGTGTTGACCGCATCACCGACACCAAACTGCCCGAGGCCGAGCGCAAGCCGGCCTGTGTGCTCGCCTGTCCGACCAATGCGCGGCTCTACGGTGACATCCATGACGAAGAGTCGATCGTCTCGAAAGCCATACGCGAGGCTGCGGGTTATCAGCTGATGCCGGAGTGGGGCACCCAGCCGGCCAACCATTACCTGCCGCGGCGCGCGCCCGCGAAGCCGGCGGCCGCGGCCTCCGGCACAACCAATCCGCTCGACATTGACGGACCGATGCCGCAGGCGGCGGAGGCCCGGTCATGAATCCCGCATTCTCGGTGGTGCTGCTGACCACGCTGATCGGCGCCGGGCAGGGTTTGTTTCTGGCGATGTTCGGCATCGAAGCCGCAGCAGCGGCCTCGTGGATCGACGCGCCCGCTGCCGGCTTCTATGTTTGCGGCAGCGCGCTGTCGGTGCTGCTGTTGGGCGGCGGATTGCTGGCGTCGTTTTTCCATCTCGGCCACCCCGAGCGGGCCTGGCGTGCGATCGCGATGTGGCGCGCCTCCTGGCTGTCGCGCGAGGTGATCGTGCTGCCGGCGTTTATTGCTGCGGTGGCGGCGTATGGTCTGCTGCACTGGCTGGATTGTGATGCGACGCTGCTCACGGGTATCGCGGGTGCGCTGCTGTGCCTGCTGCTTTTCTGGTGCACCGGCATGATCTACGCCTGCATCAAGTTCCTGCAGGAATGGGCCTCGCCACTGACGCTGGTGAATTTCACGCTGCTCGGTTCGGCTTCGGGGCTGATGCTGGCTGCTGCGCTATCGGAGTTGCGCGGTGATGCCCATGCCGCTGTGCTGGCAGGCTGGGCGCTGGGACTCACCATCGCCGGATTTTTTACGCGGGGTGCGGCGCTGCTGCGCAATGACCGGCTGAAACCGAAATCAACGCTGCAGAGCGCGATCGGCATCAATCATCCGAAGGTGGTGCAGAAGGCGCAGGGTTTCATGGGCGGCTCTTTCAGTACCCGCGAGTTTTTCCATGGCCGGGGTCCGGGCACGCTGCGCAGGGTGAAGTGGCTGTTCATCGCCGCCGCCTTTGTCGTGCCGGCGCTGCTGGCGGCGTCCTATCTCGATGGCGGCGGCAGTGGTCCGCTGCTGGCGGCGCTGCTGATCCAGTTTGGCGGACTGGTGGCGGAGCGCTGGTTCTTTTTTGCCCAAGCCAACCATCCGCAGAACCTTTATTATCAGGCGGTTTCCTGAATACCTCCCGCCGCCCATGTTGCCCACCGGAAGTTTTCGTTTCCGCGCCATCCGTGCATACAGCTATGTGCGCGACATCACCCAACGCGAAAAACGGCACCTGATCTCGGAAATTCAGCAGACCCGGGGGTTAATGCCCATCCTGATGAAGCAGCGCAACGGGCAGCGCTGGTCGTCTGATGACCGTGCGCAGCTGCGTGACCATTTCGGCCGGCTGACACGCCTGAGTCCCTATCTGGTGCTGGTGGTGATGCCAGGCGGTTTTTTTGTGCTGCCGGTCTTTGCCTGGTGGCTGGACCGCCGCCGCGGGCGTGATCGCGTGCGGCCCACAGGCTAGGCCGTTCTGCCATGGTTGCGCTGTGGTATCTGCTGCTGCTGGCTCCCTTTGTTGTGGGCGCGGTGTTGTGGATGAACTATCGCCGCAAAAACGCAGCGCGCGAGCGCGAGTCGATGTTGCGCTGGCAGAAGGTGGTGGCAGCCAAACCCGTTGCCGATGAGGCTGCGGGTGTTGCGAAGGTTGATGAAGCGCAGCCGAGCCGGGCTGCGGTGGTGGGGTTGCGGCCACGCCTTCTTGAACCCGCGGATGCGCTGTTCTACCGCCTGCTCGTCAGTGGTCTGCCCGACCATGATGTATTTGCCGGTGTCAGTGCCGACCGCGTGCTGCTGGCGGGTGAGGCGGTTTCGGCACTGGAACGCGAAGCACGGCAGCGCGCCTGGTCGCGGCTGATCATCGATTTCCTGGTTTGTGACAAAAGCCTGCGGCCGCGGGTCGTGGTGTTGCTCGATTCCGGCACCGCGCAAATGGTACTGCAGGAGTCGCTGCGCGGGGCGGGCTTGCGCTGTGTGACGGTGGCGCGGGGCAATCTGCCGAGGCGGCAGGAGATCCGAGCCCTGATTCTTGGTGATGAGCCGGCATCAGCCCCTCTCTCGAAGTAGTCTGCAAGTAATTGATTTTAAACAATAAAATAGCATGAGAAAAAGGCCGTCCCGGAGCTGTCCACATTATGCTTGACGGCGCCTTGCCAGACCCGTATAACGACCCCGCGTGTTTGGTTTCAAGTGCTTGAAAGTCAGCGGTTCCCGGTGTTGCAGTGGCTGGTGTTCGTACTTTTGGGGCTGTGAGATTTAAATACGATATGCGGCGCAAGCCGCGATGTAATCCAACCTCAAAAGGAAGTAACGACATGGCAACTGGTACCGTTAAATGGTTCAACGACGCTAAAGGCTTTGGTTTCATCACCCCGGACGGCGGCGGCGAAGATCTGTTCGCCCACTTCTCCGGCATCAACATGAGCGGCTTCAAGACGCTGAAGGAAGGCCAGAAGGTTTCCTTCGACATCACCCCGGGCAACAAGGGCAAGCAGCAGGCCAGCAACATCCAGGCCGCCTGATCATCGCTCAAGCATCATGAAAAACCGGGCTTCGGCCCGGTTTTTTTACGTCCATCGTTCACCCGCTTTTCGCGGATATCCGCCGCATTAATAATTCGCCGCCAGATGGCTGCAATCTTTCCGAATCATCAGGTCTGGGATCTGTTCTGCCGCGTTGTCGACAACTACGGCGATGCAGGGGTGTGCTGGCGCATCGCGCGCATGCTCGCCGCCGAGCACCGGCTGCCGGTGCGGCTGTGGATCGACCGGCCGCAGACGCTGAACGCGTTGTTGCCGGAACTCGATGCTGCCGCCGAAGTGCAGCACATCGACGGGGTCACCATTTGTGACTGGTCGCGTCTTGTGCCACAGCCGCAATCGGCTGCCGTGGTGGTCGAGGCTTTTGGCTGCGGACTGCCGGAGAGCTATGTCGAGGCGATGGCGGCGATGCCGCGGCCACCGCAGTGGGTCGTGCTCGAATATCTGAGCGCTGAAGACTGGGTGGATGGCCACCACGGTCTGGCCTCGCCGCATCCGCGGCTGCCGCTGCAGCGCTGGTTTTTCTTTCCGGGTTTTGGTGGTGGCAACGGCGGGCTGCCGCGTGAACAGGATCTGTTGACGCGGCGTGATGGCTTTGATGCCGCGGTATTCTGGCGCGCGCTGGGCTTTGCGCCGCCGGAGCCGGGCGGTGTCACGGCTTCGGTGTTTGCCTACGCCGATGCGCCATGGACCAGGCTGATCGAGGCCTGCAGGTCCGGTCCTGAGCCTTCGCTGCTGGTATTGCCCGAGGGCGCACTGGCGGCAGCAGCACGCAGTTATGCCGGTGCCGCTCAACACGTGAAGTCGCTGCGGTTGGGCGCGCTGGAGTTGCGCTGGTTACCCTTCCTGCCGCAGCGTCTTTATGACGAATTGCTGTGGGCCTGTGACTGCAATTTTGTACGGGGCGAGGATTCATTTGTCCGTGCGCAGTGGGCCGCGCGGCCGCTGGTCTGGCAACCTTACCGTCAGGAAGATGACGCTCATGCCTGCAAGCGCGCTGCTTTTGCCGCTCGGTATACGGCAGGCATGACCCCGGAAGTCTCAGCCGCCTGGCATGGTCTGCAGCACCACTGGAACCATGCGGATGGGGTAGGTCTGGCCGCAGCCTGGATGGGCTGGCGCGGACAGCGCGAGGCCTTGATTTCACATGCCGGGGCCTGGTCTGCAAGACTGGTGGCGGAGCCCGAGCTGGTCGCGGCACTGGTCGAGTTTGCCCTCGGCAAGGTAAAATAGCGTGTTTCGCTTTCTGCTTGTGTCCCGCGAATTTATTCAGCTTAATCAAGGATGTAGTTCATGAAAATCGCACAGGAAATCCGCGCTGGCAACGTCATCATGGTCGGCAAGGACCCGATGGTGGTGCTCAAGGCCGAGTTCAGCAAATCCGGCCGCAATGCTTCCGTGGTCAAAATGAAATTGAAGAATCTGCTGTCAAATGGCGGCACGGAAACGGTTTATCGCGCCGACGAGAAATTCGATGTCGTGCAGCTCGAGCGCAAGGAGGTGACCTATTCCTACTTTGCCGAGCCGTCGTATGTGTTCATGGATGCCGAGTTCAACCAGTTCGAGGTGGACAAGGAAAACATGGGTGATGCGCTGAACTACCTCGAGGACGGCATGGAGTGCGAGGTCACGCTGTATGAAGGGCGCCCGATCTCGGTGGAAATCCCGCAGACCCTCGTACGCGAGATTGTCTACACCGAACCCGCGGTGCGTGGTGATACCTCGGGCAAGGTGCTCAAGCCGGCGAAGCTGGCCACCGGTTTTGAGATTCCGGTGCCGCTGTTTTGCGCCACCGGAGACAAGATCGAGATCGACACCCGCACCGGTGAATACCGCAGCCGCACCAAGGGCTGACGACAGAAAAATAACTATTTAAAAACAAAGGGTTAAAATGATGCCGCAGTGATTCTGCGGCATTCACCTTTGTGGTGTCAGTGCGGCCGTGTAATGCTTTTTGCTGGCCGGTTATTCCCTGACCAGCCATTCGCAGCGCACACCACCTTCGCCCTCCGGGGCCAGCGTCCGCCACAGCCAGTCGAGCAGTGGCGGTGCTTCCTGGTCCAGGCCGTACGGCGGATTGACCACCAGCAGGCCGCTGCCGCGGATATGTTCGGTGAAGTGTTCGCCGTGAACACTCAGTTCAAGCTGCAGCGTTTTTGGCAGTCCGGCAGCCTGCACGCTGCGTGCAAAAGCCGCCATGGCCGAAGTCGCCATCAGCGGATACCACACCGCGATCATGCCGGTGGCGAAGCGGTTGCGTGCTTCCTTGACGGTGCGCAGCACACGGCCGAATTCATCGGCCTCGTCAAAGGCGGAATCGATAAAGGTCAGGCCGCGGCGTTCGCGAGGCGGCAGGAAACCCTTGATTGAAGTAAAGCCATCCTGGTTGTGGATCGCGGTATGGCTCGCGCCATGCATCGCCGCCTGCAGTGCCGCGCAGTCATCGCGGTTCAGCTCGCACAGCACCAGTCGGTCGTTATCGCGCATCAGGCGGCGCGTGATACGCGGCGAGCCGGGATAAAAGCGCAGGCTGCCGTCGGGATTCTCGGCGCTCACGGCATCGAGGTAGGGGCGAAGTGCTTCTGGTGCGTCGCTGCGCCCGAACACACGGGCGATGCCCTTGCGCCATTCACCGGTTTTTTCCGACCAGTCGTGCTGAAGGTCGTAAAGACCGAGCCCGGCATGGGTGTCGAGCACGAAATAAGGCTTGTCCTTGCGGCCGAGCGCGAGCAGCAGCCGGCAGAGCAGGGCGTGCTTGAATACATCCGAAACATTGCCGGCGTGGAACTGATGGCGGTATGAAAGCATGGGCCGGATTACATCACACCCGGTGCTATCGCTGTGGAACCAGCTGTGTAATCATGCGTTTTTTTCTGAAGGGGATGGGGCATGGGATTGCAAAGACTGCATGTCGCCACTCGCTACAGCGAAGCGGCCATTTTCAACGGTGTGGTTTATCTGGCCGGCATGGTGCCCGAGTGCGAAGCGAAGGATATCCGCAGCCAGACCGCGGACGTGTTGAAACAGATCGACATCCGCCTCGCCGAGGCTGGCAGCCACAAGGGCCTGATTCTGCGCACGCAGATTTTCATCGCCGATCTCAAGGATTTCGCCGGCATGAACGAGGTCTGGGATGCCTGGGTCACCCCCGGCACCGCGCCACCGCGCGCCACCGTGCAGGCCGCGCTGACCAATCCGGAGTGGAAGGTCGAGATCGTGGTTACTGCTGCGCAGGCAGCGATGGCTTGAGGCCGGCAACACCAAACAAAACGCCACCGCTGGGTGGCGTTTTGTTTTGGAGATGGTGGCTATGTAACTCAGCGCCTTAGAACCGCTGCGAACTCCAGCGGAAAGGTGCGGAATCCAGCCCCAACTGCCAACAATCCTACCAGTTCTGCCCGGCCGAGGTCATCAGCCAAGTGCCTAAGCCAGGACGCCAGTTCGATTCCCGTTTGCGGAATTGAACCCACGTCCGCAACTCCGGATCGGTTGGCATGGCATCACTCAGCCGAACCGGCTCCGGGAAGGACCGCGTGCTTCCGAAGTAAGCGCCGGAAGAATGCTTCGATCCGTTCCGGCGACCCGTGGCCGGTGAGCTCGTTGGCCCCGAAACGATAGACCTCGTACCCGGCGAGCCGGAGGTCACGATCGGCCGCCACCATGTCCGCGTACCTTGCGAGGGATGGCTTCCCGTCTTCGGCGAAGTGCTGAGATCCGTCAACCTCGACGACCACACGGCCTGAGTCGCTGAACAGGAGCAGGAAGTCCATGCGTTGCCGAGAC
>LNDW01000012.1 GCA_001464815.1 Betaproteobacteria bacterium Ga0077527
GCCTCGATCGCGTCCTTGTCGTCGCTTTTCAGCGCTTCCTCGGCATCCTTCATCGCGGCTTCGATCTTGGCCTTGTCATCGGCGCCAATCTTGTCGCCGTACTCGGCCAGCGATTTTTTCACGCCGTGGATCATCGCGTCGCACTGGTTGCGGGTATCGACCAGCTCGCGCAGCTTGCGGTCTTCCTCGGCATTGGCTTCGGCGTCCTTCACCATGCGCTGGATCTCGTCCTCGGATAGACCCGAGCTCGCCTGGATCTTGATCTTGTTTTCCTTGCCGGTGGCCTTGTCCTTGGCCGATACATGCAGGATGCCGTTGGCATCGATGTCGAAGGTGACTTCGATCTGCGGCATGCCGCGCTGCGCCGGCGGGATGTCGGTCAGGTTGAACTGGCCAAGCGACTTGTTGGCCTTGGCCATTTCGCGCTCGCCCTGCAGCACGTGGATGGTTACTGCGTTCTGGTTGTCTTCGGCCGTGGAAAATACCTGCGATGCCTTGGTCGGGATCGTGGTGTTTTTCTGGATCAGCTTGGTCAGCACGCCGCCCAGCGTCTCAATGCCCAGCGACAGCGGGGTCACGTCGAGCAGCAGCACATCCTTGACGTCGCCTTTCAGCACGCCGGCCTGGATCGCTGCGCCCACAGCCACCGCTTCATCGGGGTTCACGTCCTTGCGCGGCTCTTTGCCGAAGAAGGTCTTCACTGCCTCCTGCACCTTGGGCATGCGCGTCTGGCCGCCGACGAGGATCACGTCCTCGATGTCGGAGAGTTTGACGCCGGCATCCTTGACCGCGATCTCGCAGGGCTTGATGGTGCGTGCGATCAGGTCTTCGACCAGCGCCTCGAACTTGGCGCGGGTGATCTTGATCGCCAGGTGCTTCGGGCCCGAGGCGTCGGCGGTGATGTAGGGCAGGTTGATCTCGGTCTGCGCGCTGGAAGACAGCTCGATCTTGGCCTTCTCGGCCGCGTCCTTCAGGCGCTGCAGCGCGAGCATGTCCTTTTTCAGATCGACGCCGGATTCCTTCTTGAATTCGTCGCAGAGGTAGTCCATCAGGCGCTGGTCGAAGTCCTCGCCGCCGAGGAAGGTGTCGCCGTTGGTGGACAGCACCTCAAACTGGTGCTCGCCGTCGATCTCGGCGATCTCGATGATCGACACGTCGAAGGTGCCGCCGCCGAGGTCATAGACGGCGATCTTGCGGTCGCCCTTTTTCTTGTCCATGCCGAAGGCGAGCGCGGCTGCGGTCGGCTCGTTGATGATGCGCTTGACGTCGAGG
Organism: Betaproteobacteria bacterium Ga0077527; assembly: GCA_001464815.1. Lineage (GTDB taxonomy): Bacteria > Pseudomonadota > Gammaproteobacteria > Burkholderiales > SG8-41. Next base: position 1,273 of record LNDW01000012.1, read on the forward strand.
CCGGCGATGCGGCCGGCGTCCTTGGTGGCCTGGCGCTGCGAGTCGTTGAAATACGCGGGCACCGTGATCACTGCTTCGGTGACCGGCTCGCCGAGGTAGTCCTCGGCGGTCTTTTTCATCTTTATCAGCACCTGCGCCGAGACCTCGGGCGGTGCCATTTTCTTGCCGCGCACCTCGACCCAGGCGTCGCCGTTGTCAGCCTTGCTGATCTTGTAGGGCATCAGGTCGAGGTCCTTCTGCACTTCCTTTTCCTCGAAACGGCGGCCGATCAGGCGCTTCACGGCGTACAGCGTGTTCTTCGGATTGGTGACGGCCTGGCGCTTGCCCGGTGCGCCGGTCAGGATTTCGTCGTCGTCCATGTAGGCGACGATCGACGGCGTGGTGCGCGCGCCTTCGGAGTTTTCAATGACCTTCGGCGTGCCGTTTTCCATCACGGCCACGCAGGAGTTGGTGGTGCCCAGGTCGATGCCTATGATCTTGCCCATGTCTATGCCTCTTTATCTGCGATGTGTTGCGCCGATATTTTATAACTAATTGATTTTATTCAAAAAATTATAAAACTATGACGGCGTTGCTTGTATTCAAACTGGGGTTGCGATGATGGTTTTTCAAGCGCCGATTTTCAGCTGCCCTTGGCCTTGGCTACAGTGACCAGCGCAGGGCGCACGACTCGATCGTGCAGGACGTAACCCTTCTGCAGCACCGCAACCACGGTATTTGGCTCAGCGTCGGACTCGATCATGCCGATGGCTTGGTGGCGATGCGGATCGAATTTCAGGCCCAGCGGATGAATCTCGGCGAGTTTGTATTTCTCGAAAGCGGCGGTGAGCTGCTTCAACGTCAGGTCGGCGCCGCTCTTGAGGCTTTCGACAGTCGCTGTTTCAACCGCAAGCGCCGCCTCAAGGCTGTCCTTGACCGCGAGCAGTTCGGCGGCGAAACCCTCCACCGCAAACTTGTGTGCGTTGGCGACGTCCTGCGTCGCTCGCTTGCGCATGTTTTCGGTCTCGGCCTTGGCGCGCAGGAAGGCGTCGAGATGTTCCTGTGCCGTTTGCTCGGCCTTGCGCAGTTGCTCTTCCGTGGTCGGCGCTGCGGCTTCTGCAGCGGGCTGCGTGTTGTCGGCGCCGGTATTGGTCGAAGGTGCTTCCTGGGACATGATGTTGGTGACGGATTTCGTGGTTGTGGGGAGAATGCGGAGAACGTAGAAACTGCAACCGAACACACTTGGGGGTGACCCCTGTGAATTCAAGGGTTTCGGGGAAATATTTATAACTTATTGATTTTTTGAATTTTATTTTATGGACCCAGCGGAATTTCAATCAAGCCCCGATGCCGTGGGGATGTCCCGACGGCGTCTTCTCGGCGCAGCGGCCTGCGGCCTGGTTTTGCCCGCCGCACTGCCTCGTCTTGCGGGGGCCGAGGTGCCAGCGCGGCTGCTTGCCGGTGGCGCCAGCTTGACCGCGCAGGGCGCAGCGGTGCAGCGCGCGCTGCACCAGATCATCGACCTGCCGCGGGTGTTTGATGATCCGCTGGCTGTGGCGATGCTCGGTGCGGATGCGGCGCCGTCGTTGCAGGCCGCGGCAGACCGTCCGTCACCCGGTCTGCGTGCCTATATTGCGATGCGCAGCCGCCATGCAGAGGACCGGCTGGCCGAGGCCGTGCGGCGCGGGGTGCACCAGTACGTGCTGCTCGGCGCCGGCCTCGACAGTTTTGCCTGCCGTAATCCGCATCCCGGCCTGCGCGTATTCGAGGTCGACCATCCGGCGACACAACAATGGAAGCGCCGGCGCCTCGCCGATGCCGGCATCGCCGCCCCGGTATCAATGAACTTCGTGCCCGTGGATTTCGAAAGCCAGCGCCTCGACCGGCAGCTCACACTGCACGGTTTCCGTTTCGACAAACCGGCGTTCTTCTCGATGCTGGGTGTGGTCATCTATATCAGCGAAGAAGCGCTCGAGCAGACGCTGCGCGTGGTTGCCGCATGTGCGCCGGGCAGCGGCCTGACTTTCAGCTTTACGCTGCCCGCGCATCGCCTTGGAGATGCGGCGCGTGCTGCGCGTGAACGCTCGATGGCCGCAGTGGCGAAGCTTGGCGAGCCGTGGATCACCTTTCTGGAGCCTGAGGCACTGCCATCGCGGCTGCACGCCGCCGGTTTCAGTGCCGTTGAACTGCTGGATGGCGAGGCCGGCAACCGGCTCTACTTTGCCGGCCGCAGCGACGGGCTGAGGCTGGCCGGCAGCGCGCAGATGGCGACGGCCTGGATCTAGCGGGGCGGGCCCCGAGGAATCGGTTTCTAGTTTTTTGCGCCGAGGCCGAGCGCCCGCTCACGCGAGGCCTGCAGGTCTTCTGCTGCCGCTGGTGGGTCCCAGCCGAGCAGGTTTTTCATCACCAGATCGGTCATGGCGTGTATCCAGTCATCACGTTCGTTGAGGCAGGGGATGTAGTGCAGTTCCTTGCCGCCAGCCTTGAGGAACTCGCCTTTGGCCTCGATCGCGATTTCTTCCAGCGTTTCCAGACAATCGGAGACAAAGCCGGGACAGGCGACATCGACACGTGCATTTTTTTTGAGTGCAAGGTCCTTGATCACTTCTGCAGTGTACGGCTTCAACCATTCTGCCGGGCCGAAACGTGACTGGAAGGTGATGGAATAAAAGCCGGGCTTGAGGCCGATCTGTTCGGCGATCAGGCGTCCGGTTTTCAGGCACTCGCAGTGGTAGGGATCGCCCAGTTCAAGCGTGCGCTTCGGCACACCGTGGAAACTCAGCACCAGATGGTCGCCGCGGCCGTTCTTGAACCAGTAGTCCTGGATCGCCTGTGCCGACGCCTTGATGTAACCCTCGTGGTCATGGAAGCTGCGCACCGTGCGCAGCGCCGGCTGGTTGCGCATCGCGCCGATCACATCAAAGGCTTCCTTGAACACGGTGCCGGTGGTGCTGGCTGAATACTGCGGGTACAGCGGCAGCAGCAGGATGCGCTCGCAGCCCTGCGCCTTCAGAGCTTCGAGTTTTTCGCGGATCGATGGTTTGCCGTAGCGCATCGCGTAGTCAATGACATGCGGCTGTTTCAGTTCCTCGCCGAGATAACCCTGCAGCAGCCGGGCCTGTTGCGCGGTGTGCTGCACCAGCGGCGAACCTTCGCGGGTCCACACCTGTGCGTAACGCCCGGCAGAGGCCTTGGGGCGAGTGGTCAGCACAAACAGGTTGAGGATCAGCCACCATACCGGTCTCGGTATCTCGACCACGTACGGATCGGAGAGGAATTCACGCAGGTAGCGGCGCACCGCCTGCGGTGTCGGTGCGTCCGGCGAGCCGAGGTTGACCAGCAGGATGCCGGTTTTTGGTGTGCGGCCGTGTACGAACGGCGGTTCCTTGGAAAATGGTCCCATGCGTGTTCCGAAACAGTGAGGGGAAGGCAGCGCTCAGCGCTGCGTCAGTGCGCTGGAAAGCAGCTTGGCAGTGATATCGACGATCGGGATCACCCGCTCGTAGGCCATGCGCGTCGGGCCGATCACGCCGACGGTGCCGACCACCTTGCCGTCAACCTCGTACGGCGCGGTGACCACGCTGCATTCGTCGAGCGGCTGCAGCCCGGCTTCGCCACCGATGAAGATCTGCACACCCTGGGCGCGGCTGGACTGGTCGAGCAGCTGCAGCAGCGAGGTGCGGCGCTCGAACAGGTTGAACAGGTCGCGCAGCTTGCCCATGTTCGATGAAAGGTCGTCGATGCCGAGCAGGTTTATCTCCCCCGAGATCACCACGTCCTCGGCGCCGTCGCTGACCGCCTGGTCGCCGGCATTGAGCGCGGCGGCCATCAACTGTGCTACATCCTCGCGCAGCTGGCGCAACTCGTTCTGGATTCGGCGTCGGATGTCCTCGAAGGTGCAGCCAGCGAAATTCTGGTTGAGGAAATTCGCCGCTTCGGTCAGTTCCGAAGGGCTGTAGGCTTTTTCGGTGTGGATGATGCGGTTCTGCACATCGCCGTCTGCGGTGACCAGGATCAGCAGGATGCGCTTGTCGGCAAGCCGCAGGAATTCGACGTGGCGGAAGCCGCTGCTCCGCCGTGGCGTCACCACCACGCCGGCGAAATGGGTCAGATCGGACAGCACATGCGAGGCGGAGGCCACCAGCTTCTGCGTGTTGTCGACCTGCAGCTGGCCTTCGAGCTGGTTGATCTCGAGGCGGTCGAGCGGCTTCACGGTGAGCAGCGTATCGACAAAAAAGCGGTAGCCGCGCGCCGTCGGGATGCGGCCGGCGGAGGTGTGCGGGCTGGCGATGAAGCCCATTTCCTCGAGGTCCGCCATCACATTGCGGATGCTCGCCGGCGACAGGTCGAGGCCGGAAAATTTGGACAGCGCACGCGAGCCCACGGGCTGGCCGTCGGCTATGTAACGCTCGACCAGTGTTTTCAGCAGCAGCTGCGCGCGATCGTTCAGCGTGCTTGAGGCATGCGTGTTGTGGTGTTCATGAGACATGAAATTCATTTTACACAAAAATGACCGCGCTCCAGCGCTCGCCTGATACGAGCGCCAGTGCATTGTTTCTTATGGGTTTACGGCTGCGCGATCACGGGGGAATTGTGGTTTAATCGAAGCATGTCTGTTGCATTTCCCACTGTTGCGCTGATCGGCAAATACAAGACACCGGAGATTGCCGCGCCGGTGATGAAGCTCGCGCGCTTTCTCGAGCAGCGTGGTGTCAAGGTGCTCCTTGACCGTCTTACAGCCGCTCATGTGGCCGATTGTCCCTTCGAGGTGCTGCTCCTTGAGGACCTCGGCCGAGAGGCTGATCTGGCCATCGTGCTCGGCGGTGATGGCACCATGCTCAACATCGCACGCACCTTCGCGCCGTACGAGGTGGCGCTGGTCGGCATCAATCAGGGGCGGCTCGGCTTTCTCACCGACATTTCCTTCGACACCATGTTCGAGACGATCAGCGCGATCCTCGACGGACATTACGTCACTGAAGAGCGCATGTTGTTGCAGTCCGAGGTGTGGAGCGGCGGCAACAGCACGCAGGAGCAGGTGTTCGATGTGCTCGCCTTCAATGATGTGGTGGTGTCCAAGGGGTTCAAGGGCGGGCTGGTCGATATCGAAGTGCGCATCGACGGGCAGTTCATTTACAACCAGCGTTCCGACGGCCTGATCGTCGCCACGCCGACCGGTTCCACGGCCTATGCCCTGTCCGCCGGCGGGCCGATCGTGCATCCTTCGCTTTCGGTGATGGCGCTGGTGCCGGTGTCACCACACACGTTGTCCAACCGGCCGATCGTGATCAGTGCCGACAGCACCGTTGAAATCGTGGTGCGCAGCGCCGACGATCCGCGCGCCCATTTTGACAGCCATTCACATTTTGACCTGCGAGAAGGCGACCGTGTCGTGGTGCGCCGTTACCGCCACCAGATCAAGCTGCTGCACCCTGTCGGCCACAGCTACTACGCGATGCTGCGCGAGAAGCTGAACTGGAATCGTGACTGATTCTGGTGCCCGCGCCAAATGCTCCAGCGACTGATCATCCGGGATTTTGTCATTGTCGAGCAGCTCGAGCTCGAGTTTGCCGGCGGCTTTACCGTGCTCACCGGCGAAACCGGCGCCGGCAAATCCATTCTGATTGATGCCCTGGCGCTGACGCTGGGCGAGCGTGCCGATGCCATCACGGTGCGTCAGGGTGCCGCGCGTGCCGACATCACTGCGGAGTTCGACATCAGCGGCATCCGGGCGCTGCAGTCCTGGCTGGCCGACAGCGATCTGGCCGGCGACGAGGGTGTCTGCCTGCTGCGGCGCGTGGTGGAATCCTCGGGGCGTACCCGCGGTTTCATCAACGGTCATGCCGCCACGGCGGCCCAACTGCGCGAGGCTGCCGACCATCTGATTGACATCCACGGCCAGCATCAGCACCAGTCGCTGAGCCGTGCGGCGACACAGCGTGCGCTGCTCGACGCCTATGGCGGGCTGGAGGCGCAGGCCGCTGCGGTTGCGGAGGCCTGGCGCGACTGGCAGCGCCGGCGCGAGGAGCGGCTGGCTTTCGAGGGTAACGCCGCGGCGATCAGCACCGAACGTGAGCGCCTGGAATGGCAGTTGCAGGATCTTGATGCGCTGAAACTCGCGCCTGGTGAATGGGCGGTGGTTGGTGCCGAACACGGACGCCTGGCAAATGCGGCGAGCCTGATTGAGGCGGCGCAGGCCGGTGTGGAAGCGTTGTCCGAAGGCGAGGGCGCGGCGCTGGAGCAGGTTGATGCGGTGATCGCGCGGCTGCAGCCCCTGTTGCCGCATGATGCGCGTCTCCAGGACACTCTTGATGCGCTGGAGCCGGCGCGTATCCAGTTACAGGAAGCCTCCAGTTCGCTGCGCCGTTATGGCGAGCGCGCCGACCTTGATCCGCAGCGTTTGCGCGAGGTCGAGCGGCGCCTTGAGGCCTTGCATGACGCTGCGCGCAAATACCGCGTCGAGCCGGAGGCGCTGCCGCAGCTTGCCGAGCATACGCGGGTGCGTCTGGCCGAACTCGGCGCCGGCGGAGATCCCGAAACACTGCGCCGCCGCGAAAGCGAGGCCGAAGCAGCCTGCCGCGAGGCCGCAAAAAAATTGACTGCCGGGCGTCGCAAGGCCGCAACCAGACTCGGCGAAGCGGTGACCGCAGGCATGCAGGAGCTGGCGATGAAGGGCGGCGTATTTGCGGTCGCGCTGGAGCCGCTGGAGATTCCTGCGGCACACGGACTGGAGCAGGTCGAGTTCCGAGTTGCGCCGCATGCTTCGATGACACCACAGCCGGTGTCCAAAACAGCTTCCGGCGGCGAGTTGTCGCGGCTGTCGCTGGCGATCCAGACCGTGCTGTCACGTGTGGCGAAAGTGCCGACGCTGATTTTTGACGAGGTCGATGTCGGCATTGGCGGTGGTGTCGCTGAAATCGTCGGCCGCATGCTGCGTGAGCTTGGCGAGCGCCACCAGGTGATGTGTATTACCCACCTGCCACAGGTTGCGGCGGGAGCCGACAATCAGTGGCAGGTCAGCAAGGTGAGCCGGGGCGGCAAACCGTCCTCGGCGGTGATCGCCCTGGATGAGGCGGCCAGAGTTGAGGAAATCGCACGTATGCTTGGCGGCGTCAAAATCACCGCGACCACACGTCAGCATGCAGCGGAATTGCTGCAGCAATCAGTGCAAAGCACCACCGAGCAGAATAAAAAAGGCGGCAAAAAACGGCAAGTGCGGAAGGCAAGCGGGAGGACGGGCGATGGCTGAAATCAAGGCGCTGGTATTCGATGTGTTTGGTACCGTTGTCGATTGGCATGGTTCGGTGGCACGTGAAGTGCGTGTGCTGGCTCGGCAGAAGGGCCTGCGCATCAATGCGGTGAAGTTTGCCCGCGCCTGGCGCGGCGGCTACCGGCCGGCGATGGACCGGGTGCGCAGCGGCGAGACTGCTTTCGCCAAGATCGATGTGATGCATCGCGCGATCCTCGAAGACGTGCTGGCTCAGTTTCGTGTCACCGCGCTGTCCGAGGCGGAGAAGTTCCACCTCAACCGTGTATGGCACCGCCTCAAGCCGTGGCCGGATACGGTGCGCGGGCTGAAGCGCCTGAAATCGAAGTTCGTGATTTCCACGCTGTCCAACGGCAATACCGGTCTGCTCGTCAACATGGCAAAAAATGGCGGGCTGCCCTGGGACTGTGTGTTGTCCTCCGACACCTTCGGTCATTTCAAGCCCGATCCAGAAATGTACCTGGGTGCCGCAGACCGGCTCGACGTCAAGCCTGAAGAGCTGATGATGGTGGCCTCGCACAAGCACGACCTGCGTGCGGCTGCGAAAAACGGGCTGAAGACGGCGTTCATCCAGCGCCCGCATGAGTACGGACGCAACAACAATCCCGACCTCGCGCCGGAGGCGGAGTTCACGTACAACGCTTCGAGTTTCCTGGATCTGGCGGAACAGCTGGGTTGCTGATCGGCGGCGGACTGCTCAGCCGCCCTTGCGGTTCGCGCAGTCCTTGCGGGTGCAGTCGGCGTAGATGTGCAGCGAGTGGTCGGTGATGCGGAAGCCGCGGTCCTCGGCAACCTTTTCCTGGCGCTTTTCGATCTCGGCGTCGTAGAACTCTTCGACATGGCCGCATTGCAGGCAGACCAGATGGTCATGGTGGCTGCCGCGGTTCAGTTCAAAAACCGCCTTGCCGGATTCGAAATGGTGGCGTTTGAGCAGCCCCGCCTGCTCGAACTGGGTGAGCACGCGGTAGACCGTGGCGAGCCCGGTATCGGTGCCTTCCTCGACCAGTTTTTTGTAAACGTCTTCCGCGGCGAGGTGGCGGACGGCGCTTTTCTCGAACAGCTCAAGGATGCGCAGCCGTGGAAGCGTGGCCTTGAGGCCGATGGTCTTCAGGTGTTCCGGGGAAGTCATCGTCAGCGGGATGTTTGAGCGAAGGTATTGTGCGTTCAGATGAGTTGTTCTCGGCTATGATAACAGCAATTTTCGGGGGGCTTTCCGCCCTGTTGTCGCCATTCGAGTCTGGTTTTTCTGCAATATTTGACGGGCTTTTTGATGAATGTCTTGATGAATTTCCCGGGTAGGGCTTTCGCGGCCCTGGTGATTTTTGCGCTTGCGGGCTGCAGCAATGTGCCGATGCTGCCGTCACTGCAGCCGTACCGCATCGATGTGCAGCAGGGCAACCTGATCAGCCAGGACATGTTGTTGAAGCTGAAGCCCGGCATGTCCCGCAGCCAGGTGCGCTTTGCGCTGGGCACCCCGCTGGTGGTTGATCCCTTCCGCAACGACCGCTGGGATTATTTCTACATGCTGCACAAGGCGGGGACGCTGGCCGAACGGCGGGTGGTTACTGTGGTGTTCAAGGGCGACGAGCTGCTGCGCATTGAGGGTGATGTGGCGCCTGCGGCTGCCGAGGCCAGGCCGGAAACCGGCAGGCCGCAACAAGGCAAGGTGGAGCAAAAATGACGGCTGCAGGCGTGGTGACCAGGATTGCAGTGGCCGGCAGCGGCGGCCGCATGGGGCGCATGCTGCTGGAGACCGTGGCCGCTGATGCAGGCACCGTGCTGGGTGCTGCACTCGAGATTGCCGGCAGTCCGCTGGCGGGTCGTGATGCCGCCGAGCTGGCGGGTGTGCCGCGTGGCATTGCTGTCAGCACCGATCCGGCGCAGGCGCTGGCCGGATGTCATGTGCTGATCGACTTCACCCGGCCCGAAGGCACCTTGCAGCATCTTGAAATCTGTCGCCGCCTGAAGGTGGGCATGGTCATCGGCACCACCGGTTTCGACGATGCTGGAAGGAAAGTCATTGCCGCCGCTGCTCGGGATATCGGCGTGGTGTTCGCACCGAACATGAGTGTCGGCGTCAATGTCACGCTGAAACTGCTGGAAATGGCTGCCAGGGCGATGGGCTCCGACCATGACATTGAGATCATCGAGGCCCACCACAAGCACAAGGTCGATGCGCCTTCGGGCACTGCCCTGAAAATGGGCGAGGTGGTGGCCGGTGCGATGGGCAGGCAACTGGCCGACTGCGCGGTGTATGCGCGTGAAGGCGTGACCGGCGAGCGCAAGCCCGGCACCATCGGTTTTGCCACCATCCGTGGCGGCGACATCGTGGGCGACCACACAGTGATGTTTGCCGGCACCGGCGAGCGTGTCGAAATCACCCACCGATCAAACAGCCGGGCCAATTACGCGCGTGGCGCGGTACGCGCAGCCCGGTTCCTGATGGCACGGCCGGCCGGGCTCTACGACATGTGGGACGTGCTGGGGTTGCGCTGAGCGCATTTTGTTCAAGGACTGGCCGAAGCTTCCAAGTCCTTGATTTTTCGTCGCGCGACCCGCGGCGCTTGGTGGGAGCAGGTGCTCTCGCGTATAATCCTGTTCCATTCAGCGGGACTGGCACAAACCGGTCCCGCTTTCCACGTCTATATCCGGAAAATTTCGGAAAATCAGGAGCTTGCAGTGTCCTCGTTCGCGCCCGCCATTCTCGTACTGAAGGATGGCACGGTATTTCGGGGCACGGCCATCGGCGCCGAGGGGCTGGTGGCCGGTGAGGTGGTGTTTAACACCTCGCTGACCGGATATCAGGAGATCCTTACCGATCCCTCGTACTGCCGTCAGATCGTCACCCTGACCTACCCCCATATCGGCAACACCGGCGCCAACCCCGAGGATGTCGAATCCGGAAAAATCCAGGCCGCCGGCCTGGTGATCCGCGACCTGCCGTTGCGGTCCTCGAATTTCCGCGAGCAGTGGACTCTCGGCGATTACCTGAAGCGCGAAAACATCATCGCCATCGCCGATATCGATACCCGCAAGCTGACGCGCATCCTGCGTGACCGCGGCGCGCAGGATGGCTGCATCATGGCCGGCAAGGTTGATGAAAAGGCCGCACTGAAGGCTGCGAAGGATTTTCCCGGCCTGGTCGGCATGGATCTGGCGAAGGTGGTGTCCTGCGCCAAGTCCTACGAAACCGACGAGTCGGTGTGGCAGCTCGGCAGCGGCTACGGCAACCGCGGCGAAGCGAAGTTTCACGTGGTTGCCTATGACTTCGGCGTCAAGCGCAACATCCTGCGCATGCTCGCCGCGCGCGGTTGCAGGCTGACCGTGGTGCCGGCGCAGACACCGGCGGCGGAAGTGTTCAAGCTGAATCCCGACGGTGTGTTCCTTTCCAACGGTCCCGGCGATCCGGAGCCCTGTGACTACGCGATCCGCGCGATCCGCGAATTCCTCGCTGCCGGCACACCGCTGTTCGGCATCTGCCTGGGTCACCAGCTGCTGGGGCTGGCCTGCGGTGCGAAGACGCTGAAAATGAAATTCGGTCACCACGGTGCCAACCATCCGGTGCAGGACCTTGAATCGAAGCGGGTGATGATCACCAGCCAGAACCACGGTTTCGCGGTGGACGGCGCGACACTGCCTGCCAATGCGCGGGTGACACACGTTTCGCTGTTCGATGGCAGCCTGCAGGGCTTCGCTCTGACCGACAAGCCGGCATTCTGCTTCCAGGGTCACCCCGAAGCCAGCCCTGGCCCGCATGACGTGGATTATCTGTTCGACCGGTTCGTGAAGCTGATGGCCCAAAACCCTGCACGGACTGCATGACATGCCAAAACGTACGGACATCAAAAGCATCCTGATCATCGGCGCCGGCCCGATTATCATCGGCCAGGCCTGCGAGTTCGACTATTCCGGCGCCCAGGCCTGCAAGGCGCTGCGCGAGGAAGGTTATCGCGTCATCCTGGTCAACTCGAACCCGGCGACGATCATGACCGATCCGGGTATGGCCGATGCGACCTACATCGAGCCGGTGACCTGGCAGGTGGTGGAAAAGATCATCGCCGTCGAGCGGCCCGATGCGCTGCTGCCGACGATGGGCGGACAAACCGCGCTGAATTGCGCGCTCGACCTTGCCAAGCACGGCGTGCTCGAGAAATACGGCGTGGAGATGATCGGCGCTTCCAAGGAGGCGATCGACAAGGCCGAGGATCGCGAAAAATTCAAGAAGGCAATGGCGAAGATCGGCCTCGACAGCCCGCGTTCGGCGCTGGCGCACAGCCTGGAGGAGGCGCTGCAGGTGCAGACGGTGGTTGGTTTCCCGACCATCATCCGCCCGTCCTTCACACTCGGCGGCACCGGCGGCGGCATCGCCTACAACCGCGAGGAATTTGTCGCCATTATCGAGCGCGGCCTTGACGCCAGCCCGACCAAGGAAGTGCTGGTCGAGGAATCGGTCATCGGCTGGAAAGAATACGAGATGGAAGTCGTGCGCGACCGCAACGATAACTGCATCATCATCTGCTCGATCGAGAACTTCGATCCGATGGGCGTACACACCGGTGATTCGATCACCGTGGCCCCGGCGCAAACGCTGACCGACAAGGAATACCAGATCCTGCGTAATGCCTCGATTGCCTGTCTGCGCGAGATCGGTGTCGAGACCGGCGGTTCGAATGTGCAGTTCGGCATCAACCCCAGGGACGGACGCATGGTCATCATCGAGATGAATCCGCGTGTGTCACGTTCCTCCGCACTGGCCTCAAAGGCCACCGGTTTCCCGATCGCCAAGGTCGCGGCCAAACTGGCTGTCGGCTACACGCTCGACGAGCTGCGCAACGAAATCACCGGTGGTGCGACCCCGGCCTCCTTTGAGCCGAGCATCGACTACGTGGTGACCAAGATCCCGCGTTTTGCCTTCGAGAAATTTCCGCAGGCCGACGATCGCCTGACCACGCAGATGAAATCGGTGGGTGAGGTGATGGCGATGGGCCGCACCATCCAGGAATCGATGCAGAAGGCATTGCGCGGCCTGGAAACCGGTGTCGATGGATTTGATGAAAAAACCACCGATCCCGATGTCATCGAGAACGAACTGGGTGATCCGGGTCCGGAGCGCATCTTCTACGTCGCCGATGCCTTCCGTGTCGGCATGACCCAGGAGCAGATCCACGGTTTTTCGCACATTGACCCCTGGTTTCTCGCGCAGATCGAGGATCTGGTGCGCCAGGAGCAGGCGCTGGCCGGCCGCAAACTCTCGGACATCGATGCCGCGGCGATGCGCAAGCTGAAACGTTCGGGTTTTTCCGACCGCCGGCTGGCGAAGCTGCTGATGGTCGAGCAGGGCGAAGTGCGCTCGCATCGCCACGCATTGGGTATACGCCCGGTCTACAAGCGGGTTGATACCTGTGCCGCCGAGTTTTCGACCAGCACTGCCTACATGTACTCGACCTACGAGGAGCAGTGCGAGTCGCAGCCTTCCGACCGCAAGAAGATCATGGTGCTTGGCGGCGGGCCCAACCGCATCGGCCAGGGCATCGAATTCGACTATTGCTGCGTCCATGCCGCGCTGGCGCTGCGCGAGGACGGCTTCGAGACCATCATGGTGAACTGCAATCCGGAGACCGTGTCAACCGACTACGACACCTCCGACCGCCTGTATTTCGAGCCGCTGACGCTGGAAGACGTACTGGAAATCGTTGCCATCGAAAAGCCGGTGGGTGTGATCGTGCAGTTCGGCGGCCAGACGCCGCTGAAGCTGGCGCGTGACCTCGAAGCCAATGGCGTGCCGATCATCGGCACCACGCCGGATTCGATCGACGTTGCCGAGGACCGCGAGCGTTTCCAGAAGTTGCTGACGAAACTCAAACTCAAGCAGCCGCCAAACCGCACCGCGCGCAGCGCGCAGAAGGCGCTGGCCGCGGCCGCCGAGATCGGTTATCCGCTGGTGGTGCGGCCCTCGTATGTGTTGGGCGGCCGCGCGATGGAAATTGTCCATGAGCAGAGCGAGCTCGAGCGCTACATGCGTGAGGCGATCAAGGTGTCGAATGATTCGCCGGTGCTGCTCGACCGCTTCCTCAATGACGCGACCGAGGTCGACGTCGATGCGATCAGCGACGGCAGTGAAGTGATCATCGGCGGCGTGATGGAGCACATCGAGCAGGCCGGCGTGCATTCGGGTGATTCGGCCTGTTCGCTGCCGCCGTTCTCGCTGTCGCCGGAACTGCAGGAAGAGCTGCGCCGGCAGACCGTGGCGATGGCCAAGGCGCTGAAGGTGAACGGCCTGATGAACGTCCAGTTCGCGATCCAGCACGGCCCTGCGGGTGATGTGGTCTATGTGCTGGAAGTCAATCCGCGCGCTTCGCGCACGGTGCCCTTTGTATCCAAGGCCACCGGCCTTCCGCTGGCGAAAATCGCCGCGCGCTGCATGGCAGGTATCAGCCTGGCCACCCAGGGTGTCACTCGCGAAATCGTGCCGCCTTACTATTCGGTGAAGGAGGCGGTATTCCCCTTCATCAAGTTCCCGGGTGCAGACACCATCCTCGGCCCGGAAATGAAATCCACCGGTGAGGTCATGGGTGTCGGTGAGACTTTTGCCGAAGCCTTCGTCAAGTCACAGCTTGGCTCCGGCGAGCGGTTGCCGAAATCCGGCAAGGTGTTCATCAGCCTGCGCGACGCCGACAAGGAGCGCGTGCTCGACATCGCGCGGGTGCTGACCGGCATGGGCTTCACGCTGGTGGCGACCCATGGCACGGCCAAGGCGCTTGAGGCTGCGGGGCTGGCGGTGACACGGGTGAACAAGGTGGCCGAGGGCCGGCCGCACATCGTCGACATGGTCAAGAATGGCGAGATCGTGTTCATTATCAACACCGTTGAAGAAAAACGCTCGGCGATCCGCGACTCGTATTCGATCCGCCGCGCCGCGCTGCAGCAGCGGGTGACGCTGTACACCACGCTGGCCGGCGCTCGCGCCGCAGCCAACGGCATGGCCCAGGCGGGTGAATTGCAGGTCTATGCAGTGCAGAACCTGCACAAGCGGCTGGCAGCCTGAACAGGAGGTGACGCCATGAATCCTAAGACTCCATTGACGGTAAAGGGCGCGGAACTGCTGCGTGCCGAGCTGCATGAATTAAAAACGGTGCAACGGCCGGCAATTATCGCCGCGATCGCGGAAGCCCGCGCCCACGGCGACCTGTCAGAGAACGCCGAATACGCGGCGGCCAAGGAGCGCCAGAGCTTCATCGAGGGCCGAATTGCCGAAGTCGAGTCCAAGGTTTCCAATGCCCAGATCATTGATCCGGCGACCATTGATGCCGATGGCCGCTGCGTGTTCGGCGCCACAGTGGAGCTTGAGGATGTTTCCGCCGGCAAGGGCGTGACTTACCAGATCGTTGGTGACGACGAGGCCGACATCAAGCTTGGCAAGATTTCAATCAGCTCGCCGATCGCGCGCGCGCTGATCGGCAAATATGCCGGTGACGTCGCCGAAGTCCAGGCGCCGGGCGGCGTACGCGAATACGAAATCATCGACGTTCGCTACGAATAGCACCGCCATTGCCAGTACGGATGATGGCTGCTCTGTTGCGCAGTCGCCTTGCCTCAGGGCGAGGCCATTGCGCAGCACCATCCATCCTCAATTAATTTTGCTTTAAAAACAATGACTTACAATATATCCGGGTCAGGCCATCTGGAAGCTGCGCTTGGTGCGGCGCGGACCGCGGGACCCGGCCTTCTTTTTTGTACCGGCTTTGACTGTTTTGGTTCCGGTATCCGCAGGGCGCGGCCGGAAGATCACCAGGATCTTGCCGATGCCCTGCACCGGCGCGGCATCCAGCTCAGTGCAGACGGTATCGATGATGCCGCTGCGCGCTGCACGATCATCACCAAGCACGCGGATCTTGATCAGTTCATGGCTGGTCAGCGCGACGTTGATTTCGCGCAGCACCGCGGGCGTCAGTCCGGCATCACCGATCATCACCACCGGCTGCAGGTGGTGGGCGCGGGCCTTCAGCGCGCGGCGTTCGGCAGGAGTCAGTGTCATCATGCGCCGAGTTTAGCAGGTCGCACTGCGGCAGCAGTCTCGGCGCGGGACAATTGATCGTGGCGCGCACCCGCACCAGCAAGGCGTGGATGCAGGAGCATGTCAACGATCCCTTTGTGCGCCGTGCGCAGGCCGAGGGCATGCGGTCGCGCGCGGCCTACAAGCTGCAGCAACTCGCTGAGCGCGACAAGCTGCTCAAGCCGGGCTTGGTGGTGGTGGATCTGGGCGCAGCCCCCGGCGGCTGGTTGCAGGTTGCCGCCAAAGCCGTGGGGGATGGCGGACTGGTCATCGGCGTGGACTTGCTGGAAATGACCCCGCTGCCGGGCGTGAAAGTCCTGCGTGGGGATTTCGGCGACGACGCGATTTTGACCGAACTGCTGGAATTGCTTGGCGGGCGTGGTGTGGACCTTGTGCTTTCGGACATGGCGCCCAATATCAGCGGGGTGGCAAATGTTGATCAGGCGCGCAGCATAGGATTGGCCGAGCTGGCCCTGGATTTTGCAGTCAAGCATTTGAAACCGCAGGGAAATTTACTGGTCAAAGTATTCCAGGGAACGGGCTTCGATGAATTGGTGTCCGAGCTCAGGCGGCGCTTTGTACAGGTGATGATCCGCAAGCCCGAGGCCTCGCGCAGCAGGTCGAGCGAGGTCTATTTGGTCGGCAAGGGACTGAAAGTGGTGAAATAAAGCGGTATTTGCTGTTCCACCCCTCTGTCACGCAGGGGAAAAGAGTCTAGAATTGAATGGCTTAGCATGATCCGGCGGCTGGCGCCGGGCGCCCTCGACAGGCGGCCCTACAAGGAGCAATTTTGAACAATCTGATGAAAAACATGGCGATCTGGCTGGTCATCGCGCTGGTGCTGATGACGGTGTTCAACCAGTTCAACACCCGCCAGACCACGCAGAAGGCGATGGAGTATTCCCAGTTCATTGACGAGGTGAAGCAGGGCAAGATCGCCAAGGTCACCATCGAAGGCCGCATCGTGAAGGGCGTCAAGTCCACTGGCGAAAAATTCACGACCTATGCGCCCTCCGACATCTGGATGGTCACTGACCTGCTGAAGAACGGCGTCATCGTCGAAGCGAAGCCGGAAGAAGAACCGTCGTTGCTGATGAACATCTTCGTGTCCTGGTTCCCGATGCTGCTGCTGATCGGTGTCTGGGTGTTTTTCATGCGCCAGATGCAGGGCGGCGGCCGCGGAGGTGCGTTCTCCTTTGGCAAGAGCAAGGCGCGGTTGCTCGACGAGAACAGCAACACGGTGACTTTTGCTGACGTTGCCGGTTGCGAAGAGGCAAAGGAAGAAGTATCCGAACTGGTTGAGTTCCTGCGCGACCCTTCAAAATTCCAGAAGCTCGGTGGCCGTATTCCGCGCGGCGTGCTGATGGTCGGCAATCCCGGCACCGGCAAGACGCTGCTCGCGCGCGCCATCGCTGGTGAAGCCAAGGTGCCGTTTTTCTCGATCTCCGGCTCCGATTTCGTTGAGATGTTTGTCGGCGTCGGTGCTGCGCGTGTTCGCGACATGTTCGAGAACGCCAAGAAACACGCGCCCTGCATCGTGTTCATCGATGAAATCGACGCGGTCGGCCGCCAGCGTGGCGCCGGCCTCGGCGGTGGCAACGACGAGCGCGAGCAGACACTGAACCAGTTGTTGGTCGAGATGGATGGCTTCGAAGCCAATTCCGGCGTGATCATCATTGCCGCCACCAACCGCCCCGACGTGCTCGATCCGGCGCTGCTGCGTCCGGGCCGTTTCGACCGCCAGGTGGTGGTGCCGCTGCCCGACATCCGTGGTCGTGAGCAGATACTGCAGGTGCACATGCGCAAGGTGCCGATCGCGCCGGACGTCAAGGCCGACATCCTCGCGCGCGGCACCCCCGGTTTCTCCGGCGCCGACCTCGCCAACCTGGTCAACGAGGCCGCGCTGTTCGCCGCCCGTGGCAACAAGCGCCTGGTCGACATGGATGATTTCGAGCGCGCCAAGGACAAGATCATGATGGGCGCCGAGCGGCGCTCGATGGTGATGCCCGAGCACGAGCGCAAGAACACGGCGTATCACGAGTCCGGCCACGCGGTGGTTGCCAAGCTGCTGACCCGTACCGATCCGGTGCACAAGGTCACCATCATCCCGCGCGGCCGAGCGCTGGGTGTGACCATGCAGTTGCCGACTGAAGACCGTTACAGCCTCGATCGCGAACAGATTCTGCAGAACATCGCCGTGCTGTTCGGCGGACGTATTGCCGAAGAGGTTTTCATGGGGCAGATGACCACCGGGGCCTCCAATGACTTCGAGCGTGCAACCGAGATGGCGCGCAACATGGTCACGCGCTGGGGCATGACCGACAGTTTGGGCACCATGGTCTATGCCGAGAACGAGGGCGAAGTGTTCCTTGGCCGCTCGGTCACCACGCACAAAAACATGTCCGAGGAAACCATGCGCAAGGTCGATGCGGAAATCCGCCGCATCATCGACCAGCAGTACGGGTTGGCGCGCAAGATCCTTGAGGATAACCGGGACAAGGTCGAGGCCATGACCAAGGCGTTGCTCGAATGGGAGACCATCGACGCCGAACAGATCGACGACATCATGGCCGGCCGCGAGCCGCGCCCGCCGAAACCGGTGGCCGCGCCTGTGCCGAAACCACCCAAGGACAGCACCCCGGGCGCCGCTGCCACCAGCAAGCCCGCTGCCGAAGCATGACCGGCACCAGTGCAAACCAGCGGCAGGGTTGAATAACCCTGCCGTTTTTGTTTGGGCCTCAAATTTTTCTGTAGTTCCTGCACATCACCGTTTCCGATGATCCTGTACTGCGGTTCATACAATCTGTCGCTTGATCGTCCGCTGGTCATGGGCGTAGTCAATGTCACGCCGGATTCCTTTTCAGACGGTGGTCATTTCCTGCGGCATGACGCGGCCGTGGCACATGCGCGGCGCCTGGCCGATGAGGGCGCCGACCTGCTCGACATCGGTGGCGAATCGACACGGCCAGGTGCGCCGCCGGTTTCCCTTGACGAGGAACGCCGCCGCGTGCTGCCGGTGCTGCAGGCGCTGGCCGGACTCGGTGTGCCGCTGTCGATCGATACCCAGAAGCCGGAGCTGATGCGCGAAGCTGCCGCGGCCGGCGCTGCGATGATCAATGACGTCAATGGTTTTGAAGCGCCCGGTGCTCTGGATGCGGTTGCCGGTTCGGGCTGCGCGATCTGCATCATGCACAAGCAGGGCACGCCGCAGACCATGCAGCAGGCGCCGCAGTATGACGATGTGGTGGCCGAGGTCGGGGCATATCTGCGCAGCCGTGTCGAGGCTGCGCAGGCTGCGGGCATTGCCCGTGAGTCAATCGTTGTTGATCCCGGTTTCGGCTTCGGCAAGACCCTGGAGCACAATCTGGCTTTGTTACGCGGACTGGACAGGCTCGCGCTTCGGGTGCCGCTTCTGGCCGGCCTGTCACGCAAAACCATGATCGGTACATTGACCGGCCGCGAGGTCGGCGACCGGGTGTCCGGCAGCGTGGCCGCCGCGCTGATCGCGGCGCAGCATGGTGCCGCCATCCTGCGTGTTCACGACGTGGCGGCGACCCGGGATGCACTGGCGGTATGGCAGGCGGTTCAACGGCGGGATTGAGGATTGAGTAAACTCCGGTTTGTCCGGGTTTTCCCGCGATCCTCAATCCTCATTCCTCATTCCTGAAAAAATGTCCCGTAAATATTTCGGCACCGATGGTGTCAGAGGCACGGTTGGCACAGCGCCGATCACTCCTGATTTTGTGATGCGCCTGGGTTATGCCGCGGGCAAGGTGCTGGCGGGCAAGGCCGCAGCAGGCGGCCGGCCAGCGGTGCTGATCGGCAAGGACACCCGGGTCTCGGGCTACATGCTCGAGGCCGCGCTGGAGGCCGGTCTGTCGGCAGCCGGGGTCGACGTCCAACTGGTCGGACCGATGCCGACGCCCGGCGTGGCCTATCTGACACGGGCGCTGCGCCTGTCCGCCGGCATCGTGATCAGCGCCTCGCACAATCCCCATCAGGACAATGGCATCAAGTTCTTTTCCGCAGACGGCAACAAGCTGCCGGATGCCACGGAACTGGCCATCGAAGCGGCGCTGGACGAGCCGCTGCGCTGCAAATCCTCCTCGGGGCTGGGCAAGGCCCGGCGCGTCGATGACGCCGCCGGCCGTTACGTCGAATTCTGCAAGAGCACCTTCCCCGGCGAACTGGACCTGCACGGCTTGCGCATCGCGCTCGATTGCGCGCATGGCGCGGCGTACCACATCGCGCCGCATGTGTTCCATGAGCTGGGTGCCGAGGTGGTCAGCACCGGTGTGCAGCCGGATGGCTTCAACATCAACAAGGGGGTGGGCGCGACGCATCCGGAATCGCTGCAGCGCCTGGTCAAGCGGTCCCGCGCCGATCTGGGCATTGCCCTCGACGGCGACGCCGATCGCCTGCTGATGGCCGATGCCAGGGGCCGCATCTACGATGGTGACGAACTGCTTTACGTGATTGCCGCGCGGCACAAGCGGGTGCGCGCCCTTCGTGGCGGTGTCGTCGGCACGCAAATGACCAATCTGGCGATGGAAAAAGCCCTGCAGCGCCAGAAAATTCCGTTTGCCCGAGCCAGGGTCGGTGACCGCTACGTGCTGGAGATGCTGCATGCCCGTGGCTGGCAACTGGGCGGCGAGAATTCAGGGCATCTGATCTGCCTCGACCGTCATACCACGGGCGATGGCACTGTCGCTGCATTGCAGGTGCTGGGTGCATTACTTGCCGAGGGCAAGACGCTGGATCAGGCTGTTGATTTCAGATTGTTTCCGCAGGTGCTGGTCAATGTCAGGCTCTCCGGCGGCTCGGCGAAAGCCATCGTTGCCGCGAAACCGGTGCTGAAGGCGGTGGCCGCGGCGGAGCGTACATTAAGCGGGGCGGGGCGTGTGCTGCTGCGTCCATCCGGCACCGAGCCGGTGATCCGGGTGATGGTCGAGGGTGAGTCGCGGCCGCTGGTGACGCGGCTGGCGAAGCAGGTTGCCGCCGAGGTTGCCGCTGCTTCCCGCTGAGAAAGCGGCTTGAAAAGGCAGGTAAATTACGGCGGCTTGAGGCCGCCGTGGAGGATCAGCCGAAGCGGCCGGTGATGTAGTCCTCGGTTTCCTTCTTTTTCGGCTTGATGAACAACTGGTCGGTCTGGCCGAATTCGATCATTTCGCCGAGATACATATAGGCTGTGAAATCCGACACCCGCGCCGCCTGCTGCATGTTGTGGGTGACGATGGCCACCGTGTAATCGGACTTCAGTTCATGTACCAGCTCCTCAATCTTGGCGGTCGAGATCGGGTCCAGAGCCGAGGTCGGTTCGTCGAGCAGGATCACCGAGGGCTTCACTGCTACTGAGCGCGCGATGCACAGGCGCTGCTGCTGGCCGCCGGACAACGCGAGGCCGCTCTGGTTGAGTTTGTCCTTGGCCTCGTTCCACAGCGCGGTCTTGGTCAGCGCCCATTCCACCCGTTCGTCCATTTCACCCTTGGACAGGTTTTCGTACAGGCGAACACCGAAGGCGATGTTGTCGTAGATCGACATCGGAAACGGCGTCGGTTTCTGGAACACCATGCCGACACGCGCGCGCAGCAGGTTCAAATCCTGTTTCGGGTCGAGGATGTTCTGGCCATAGAAGTTGATTTCGCCTTCAGCGCGCTGTCCGGGGTACAGGCTGTACATGCGGTTCAGCGTGCGCAGCAGCGTCGATTTGCCGCAGCCCGAGGGGCCGATGAAAGCGGTGACCTTGCGTTCGGCGATGTCGAGGTTGATGTCCTTCAGCCCCTGGAACTTGCCGTAAAAGAAATTCAGATGGCGAATCTGGATCGCCGTCTTGAGCTGCAGCTCCTGGGCGTTGGCCATGGTTTTATATCCCTTGGGTTTGTGATGGGTTACTGGGAAATTTTTTCGCGGAAAATCACGCGAGCAAGGATGTTCAAAACAAGAACGGTCAGGGTAATGAGTAGCGCGCCACCCCAGGCGAGTCGGATCCAGTTGTCGTAGGGGCTCATCGCGAACTGGAAGATGACCACCGGCAGGTTGGACATCGGCTTGGTCATGTCCATCGAGAAAAACTGGTTGTTCAGAGCGGTGAACAACAGCGGTGCCGTTTCGCCGCTGACCCGTGCGAGCGCCAGCAGCACACCGGTGACCACGCCGCTCTTGGCGGCGCGGAGGGTCACCATCGTGGCGACTTTCCACTGCGGCGCACCCAGCGCATAGGCGGCTTCGCGCAGGCTGCCGGGCACCAGCCGAAGCATGTTTTCCGTGGTGCGCAAGACCACCGGGATCGCGATCAGCGCCAGTGCGACGGTGCCGGCCCATCCAGAGAATTGTTTGACCTGGGCGACGATGATCGCGTAGACGAACAGGCCCAGAACGATCGAAGGCGCGCTCAGCATGATGTCGGTCATGAAACGGGTCAGTTCGGCGATGCGGCTGCGGTTGCCGAATTCGGCGAGGTATACCCCGGCGAGAATGCCGATCGGCGTGCTGATCAGAGTGGCAAAACCGACCAGCATCAGGCTGCCGACAATCGCGTTGGCGAGACCGCCACCTTCAGAGCCCGGTGCCGGTGTTGACTGGGTGAACATGTTCAGGTCCAGCGCCGC
Organism: Betaproteobacteria bacterium Ga0077527; assembly: GCA_001464815.1. Lineage (GTDB taxonomy): Bacteria > Pseudomonadota > Gammaproteobacteria > Burkholderiales > SG8-41. Next base: position 23,180 of record LNDW01000012.1, read on the forward strand.
GAAGCCGTTCTTGAACAGCACGAAGAGTATCCACAGCAGCACGGACAGACCGAGAACCATGGCCGCCATCGACAGGCTGATGCCGATGCGGTTGGTCCACAAGCGTTTACGGTAAAGGTTCTGGTTCATGGCATTGTTTATCCGGTAGGCCTCAGGTCTGCAGTCCCTAGGTTTGTAACCCCTTGGCGCGTTCGGTGCGGATGATCAGTATCTTCGCCAAGGCAAGCACGATGAAGGTGATCACGAACAGCAGGAAGCCGAGCGCGAACAGCGTGGACAGGTGGAAGTCGTCCGCCTCACCGAATTCATTGGCCAGGGTCGAGGCAATCGAGGAGCCCGGCGAAAACAACGAGGCACTGATACGCTGCGAGTTGCCGATTACAAAGGTCACCGCCATGGTTTCGCCCAGCGCGCGGCCGAGGCCTAGCATGATGCCGCCGATCACACCCTGCTGGGCATAGGGCAGCACGATGTGGCGCACCACCTCCCAGGTGGTGCAGCCGACACCATAGGCGGATTCGCGCAGGATCGAAGGCACTATTTCAAAAACATCACGCATTACCGCGGCGATGAAGGGCAGGACCATGAAGGCGAGAATCAATCCGGCGGCGAGGATGCCGATGCCGTTCATCGCGCCACCGAACAGCGGCGCGAAGATCGGCATCTGGCCGAGGGTGGATTGCAGCGCCGGCTGGCCGTACTCGGCGAACAGCGGCGCAAAAATGAACAGGCCGAACATGCCGTAGATGATCGATGGCACCGCGGCGAGCAACTCGATAGCGGTACCCAGCGGGCGGCGCAGCCAGGTCGGGCAGGTTTCTGTGAGGAACAGCGCGATGCCGAAACTCAGCGGCACCGCGATCAGCACGGCGATGGCCGCGCTGGACAGCGTGCCGAAAATCGCGATTGCGGCGCCGAAATCATCATTGACGATGTCCCACTGCACCGTCCAGATGAAATCAATACCGAATTTCTTGAAGGCCGGCCAGGCGCTGATCAACAGCGAGATCAGGATGCCGATAAGGGCAACCAGCACCACCAGCGAAAAGCTGAAGGTGATTTTGTGGAAAAAGAAATCCTGGATGCGCTGCTTGCGTACGATTTTCAGCCTTGTTTCGTCGCGCAGCCCGCTTTCATTGGAGGACAGTTGCATGGACCCATCACCCTGGCTGTTTTTGGCGTCGAGGCGCCGGGCATCAAGCATACCGCCGCCTGCGGGTGATGTGCTCATGAAATCTCCGGGATTGTTGAGGTATCGGATTTGGTGCTGGAAAACAAAGCGGGAGCACCGCACGGTGCTCCCGCTTTACCGTTTACCGGGCGATCTGCGACCAGACTTTGCTGACGATGGCCTTGATCAGGGCGTCGGGCAGGGGCACATATTCAAGTTCCAGGGCCATGTCACGACCGTTGCGGAATGACCAGTCGAAGAACTTCAGGGCTTCGTTCGAGGCGGCACGGTTATCCGGATTGCGGTACATCAGCACGAAGGTCGCGCCGGTGATCGGCCATGCATCGGCGCCGCGCTGGTTGACCAGCGAGATGCCCATGCCGGGGACACTGAACCAGTCGGCACCAGCCGCGGCGGCGGCGAAGGTCTTGTCGTCGGGACTGACAAAACGGCCGTCGCGATTGCGCAGTTGCAGGTAAGGGATGTTGTTCTTTTTGGCATAGGCGAACTCGACGTAGCCGATCGAGCCCTTGATGCGGCTGACATTGGCGGCAACACCTTCGTTGCCGCGGCCGCCGATCGAGGTGGCGGCTGGCCATTTCACCGCCGGGGCTTTGCCAACCTTTGCCTTCCACTCGGGACTTACTTCACTCAGATAGTCCACGAAAATGAAGGTGGTACCGGAGCCGTCGGCGCGGTGTGCCACCGTGATGTTCATGTCAGGCAGTTTCTTGCCGGGGTTCAGCGCGGCAATTTTCGGGTCATTCCATTTCAGGATCGTGCCCATGAACATTTCGGCCAGCACGTCGCCGGTGACGCGCAGTTCGCCCGACTTGAAGCCGTCGAGGTTGATAATCGGCACCACGCCGCCGAGCACGGTCGGGAACTGTACCAGGCCGTCCTTCTCCAGTTCCTCACCGGACAGCGGAGCATCCGTGCCGCCAAAGGTCACGGTCTTGGCGCGAATCTGGCGTACACCGCCGGAGGAGCCGATGGATTGATAGTTGAGGCCGACATTGGTCGTCTTTTTGTAGGCTTCGGCCCACTTGGCATAGATCGGGAAGGGGAAGGTCGCGCCGGCGCCGGTGATGTCAGCGGCAATGGCCGAGGACATCAGCGCGAAGGCGCCTGCGGTGACTGCGAGTTTCTGGAGTAATGATTTCATGGGGTTTTCCTGAAAAGATGTAAAGGTTTGTAAAGCGGGCTTGTGAAGTCTGAAGATTGAGGCGCAGGGAGTTTTTTGAGTCGCGCCACTGTACGGTTCAATTGTTGCAGTGGCATGACAGTTGGAGGCTTGCTGATTTTTTAGAAAAATCAGGGGCTTGCGCGAAATCACCGTGCAGGGCCTGAGTGTGGCCGCCATCGCGGTGAAACATTCCTGTATGGTCTGTGAACGTTAGATGTGGTCACCGTTGTGCACTGCAATGACAGACCGAATCTTGTTGGCTTCGGGTACAATATTCGGATTACTTGGGCTGGCAAGAATTTCAGATGAAAAACAGCAAGTTGGATGAGCTTAGTGGCAGTCTGGTTGCGATCGTCACGCCGATGGAGGAAGACGGCAGCCTCGACCTGCCGGCGTTCCGCCGGCTGATTGACTGGCACATCGACGAGGGCACTGACGGCATCGTCGTGGTTGGCACCACAGGCGAGTCGCCGACCGTCGATTTTGACGAGCACGGCCTGCTGATCAAGACCGCAGTTGAACACGCCGGCCAGCGCATCCCGATCATCGCCGGTACCGGCGCGAATTCGACCAAGGAGGCGATCGAACTGTCGCATTTTGCCAAGGCGGCCGGCGCGGCGATGAGCCTGTCGGTGGTGCCTTACTACAACCGGCCGACGCAGGAAGGTCTGTACCGCCATTTCCGCGCGATTGCCGAGGCCGTGGACATCCCGCAGATTCTCTACAACGTGCCCGGCCGCACCGTCGCGGACATGGGCAACGACACGGTGCTGCGGCTGGCTGAAGTGCCGGGCATCGTCGGACTCAAGGATGCCACCGGCAGCATCGATCGCGGCAGCGACCTGCTGCGCCGCCGGCCCCGGGGCTTCAGCGTTTACAGCGGTGACGATGCCACCGGTGCCGCGCTGATGCTGCTCGGCTGCGACGGCGTGATTTCGGTGACTTCGAATGTTGCGCCGCGGTTGATGAGCGAGATGTGCCGTGCCGCGCTCGCCGGGGATGCTGCGAGGACGGTGGCCATCAACGACCGGCTGCTGGGCCTGCATCGCCACCTGTTCTGCGAAGCCAACCCGATTCCGGTGAAGTGGGCTGTCGAGCAGCTCGGGCTGATGGGCGGCGGCATCCGCCTGCCATTGACGCCGCTGTCGGCGCAATATCATGAACTCCTTCGCGCGGCGATGCTGCAGGCCGGTGTCGGCGCGGTGGCCAAAGGAAAAAACCATGTCGCTGCGTAAGCCCGCGGTCGTTGTTGCCGCGCTGCTCGCCGGTATCACCCTCGCTGCATGCTCCAGCTTCGAGGTTCCGACCAAGAAAGTCGATTACAAGTCGTCCACGCGGCTGCCCACACTGGAAATCCCGCCTGACCTGGCCCGTCCGGGCACCGATGACCGTTTTGTGCTGCCCGAGAATACGAAGGGCTCAGCCACCTTGTCCGAGTTTTCCAAGGATCGCGCGGCGCGGCCGCAGGCGGGCAGTTCCGGCGTGCTGCCGAAAATCGACAACGTGCGCATGGAGCGTGCCGGCACCCAGCGCTGGCTGGTGGTGGCGGGTAATCCGGAGCAGTTGTGGCAGGTGGTACGCGAGTTCTGGCAGGAGAGTGGCTTCATCGTCAATCTCGAAATGCCCGAAGCCGGCGTGATGGAGACTGAATGGAATGAAAATCGCGCGAAGATCCCCGAAGGCGGTCTGCGCGGCCTGGTTGGGCGTGCCCTCGATGCCCTGTATTCGACATCGGAGCGCGACAAATACCGCACCCGGCTCGAGCGCGGCACGCAGCCCAATACCACCGAGATATACATCAGCCATCGTGGCATGGAAGAGGTCTACGTCACCGAGGGCAAGGACCAGTTGCGCTGGCAGCCGCGCAAACCCGATCCCGACCTCGAGGCGGAGTTTCTGCGCAGGCTGATGGTGCGTTTTGGAGTCGATAACGAGCGCGCCAAGACACTGGTGGCTACCGCCAAGCCCGAACCCCAGGCGCGGCTTTCACGCGGCGCCAATGGCGGCGCCCTGGCGCTGGTTGATCCCTTCGACCGTGCCTGGCGTCGCGTCGGCCTGGCCCTGGACCGAGTGGGTTTCACCGTTGAAGACCGGGACCGCTCCAAAGGTCTCTACTTTGTGCGTTACATCGACCCCGACGCCGACGTCAAGACCAAAAAGGAAACGGGTTTCCTCGCGCGTCTTAATCCATTCAGCGGCGGCGCGAAGCCGGTGAGCAAGGAGCAATACCGCGTGCAGGTGCGGGATGCCTCCGGTGGCACCGAAGTGCAGGTGCTGGACAAGGACGGCAAGTCCGATCCCTCTGAAACCGCGAGCCGCATCCTGACCCTGCTTCACGACCAGCTTCGCTGATGCGCCGCCACGGCGCCAGCGTTGCGCGGGAGCGTCGCGCCCGATGATCCGGTTCGCCTCGCTGGGCAGTGGCAGCGAGGGCAACGGCCTCATTGTCGAGTGCGGCCGTTCAAGGCTCCTGCTTGACTGCGGATTCAGCATCGCTGAGACCGTCCGCCGCCTCGAACGTCTGGGCATCGCCCCCGGCAGTCTCGATGCCGTGCTGGTGACCCATGAACACGATGACCATGTCGGTGGCGCGGCACGCTTCGCGCGACGTTACGATCTGCCGGTATACATGTCCTATGGCACCTGGAATGCCGCCGGTGGCCACGGGGCCTGGGGCGAGGTGGTGGTCATCGACAGCCACAGCCCCTTTGCGGTGGGCGGGATCGAGGTGCGGCCCTATCCGGTGCCGCATGACGCGCGCGAGCCGACACAATTTGTTTTTGGTGATGGCGCCTGCACACTGGCTGTGCTGACCGATGCCGGCATGTCAACGCCGCATATAGAGCAGATGCTGAGCGGTGCCTCGGCACTGGTGCTCGAGTGCAATCATGACGCGGCGATGCTGCGCGACAGCGCCTATCCCGAGCGGCTGAAGGCGCGTATATCCGGGCGTCTCGGTCATCTCGACAACGGGCAGGCGGCACTGATTCTTGCCGGCATTGATCGCAGCCGGCTGAGCCATGTTGTGGCCGCGCACCTGTCGCAGAAGAACAATCGTCCGGAGCTTGCAGCCTCGGCACTGGCGGAGGCTATGGATTGCGCGGCGGATTGGATCGGCATCGCCACCCAGGCCGAGGGCTTTGCCTGGCGCGAAATTCGTTAGCGGATGCGCGTATCGCCATTACTGGCGCGAAAAAACGAGTACGAGAAAAAGCCGGCCCGAAGGCCGGCTTTTTTATGCGGCTTACTGCCCGCAATCGCAATTACTTCTTCATTGCGTCCTTGGCAGCGTCTTTGGCCATATCCTTGGCCATATCCTTGGCCATGTCCTTGGCGGCATCTTTCATGGCATCGGCAGCAGGCGCGGTTGCAGCCGGGGCGCTGGCGTCAGCTTTCGGGGCTTCAGGAGCCGGGGCCGGGGCGGGGGCCGGAGCCGGAGCCGGCGTCGCGGCCGGGGCAGCGGCCGGGGCCGGGGCGGGTTTTTCGCCGCAGGCAGTCAGACCAAGAGCGAGCAGGGCAACAACAAGGAGTGAGCGTTTCATGATTTCAAAGTCCTTCTGGATGTGGGTTTACTGATCGGTGAAATGGGTGCTTCGGGCCGGCTCTGAACTATGGGATGCAGCCTGAACCTTCAGTCCGGCCGCGATTTTAACAGCGTTCCGGGGCGATTTCAGCAGGATGTCAGCAGCCGGCTTTGCCCGCTGTCATAGCCCCGAGGTGCTGGTGGCGATTGGTGATCCACTGTATTCGGAGATTTCCCCGAAACGCTCGAATAATTGACGGTTGCCGACCACATCATGCAAGCCCTGCGCCGCGCGCAGGTGGTTGTAGTGGAAGCGGTGCAGATAATGGCTGCCGTCGAACAGCACAAAGGGATCGTAAGCCGACTTCGCCTGCTTCAGTGTTTCGCGAATCACGCAGGCATGGCCGAACTGCCGCGCCAGGTCAAGCAGTCGTGGCTGCTCGGCGGAGAGTTTGCTGCAGTCGTGGAGGATGATGTACAGCCGGTTTTCGCGGCCCTTGCGCAGCAACTGGCGCAGCAGCTCGATGCGCCCGCTGCGGTTCCAGTCGCGGCTCAGTGTGCGGTCGAAGACGCGGATCACCTGCTGCGTCTGCGGGATCATTTCGTCGATCAGCGCCTCGTACTCGCGCATGCCCTCGAAGCGGCGGTAGGACGTGTTCGGCAGCTTGCCGCTGCCGCTGTTGCCGGCAGTTCCGTTCATGCCGTCGCCGGCGCCAGATAACCGGCGCGGTACCAGGCATAAAGCAGCTCCAGCGCCGCCGCCGGGGGCTTGCCGGCATCGCAGCGCCTGCGGTCGGCGAGTCGCCGCAGCCAGCTGCGGGCGGCAGCGGGTGCGGCGACACGTTCGCCGTTGATGTAGAAGGCCGTGGCGTCGTAGAGCAGGATGGTCGCCGCGGCAAGCGCAAGGCCCTGTGTCTGCAGCCGGCGCGCGAAGGAGGCTGCGGCCAGCGGTCGCGACGGCGCGCTGAACACCACCTGCGGCTTGGGTGTGCTCAGTTCCTCACCGACAAAGCGCAGCAGCTCGCTCTGCGGTGAGCGCAGATGGTCGAGCATGTTGATCAAGCCGGCGCTCATTTTGCTGGGTATCCGCCCCGGATGGCGCGTCGGCTGCAGGCCCGGGTCGGCATAGATTTCACCTGCATCCAGCCGCTCCTGCAGGAAATCGAGGAAGCGCGCACAGATGTCCTGTGCCGATGGCGCACGAAAACCGATCGACAGCGTCAGGCAGTCACTCAAGGCAACGCCGTCGTGGGCATAACGCGGCGGCAGGTAGAGCATGTCACCGGCATCGAGTGTCCATTCCTGCTGCGCCTTGAAATGACGCAGGATTTTCAGCGGTGCATTCTCGACCAGCGTGAGGTCGTGCTGGCGGCTGACCTGCCAGCGGCGGCGGCCGGAGCCCTGCAGCAGGAACACGTCGTAGCTGTCGAAATGCGGGCCGACACCTCCGCCCGGCGGCGCATAGCTGACCATCAGGTCATCAAGCCGGGCGTGCGGGATGAAGGCAAAACGGTCGAGTAGTTCACGGCCGCGCGGCAGCCACAGATCAACCCCCTGCACCAGCAGCGTCCAGTTGCGTGCCGGCAGCCGCGCAAGATCGCTGCGGCGGAAGGGGCCGTTGCTGACCTGCCAGCGTTTGCCCTCGCGCCGGATCAGCCGCGATTCGGTTTCGGGCAGCGTCGCCAGCCGCATCAGTTCGCCGCGGTCGATGATCGCCGTCGCCTCAGGCAGCGCGGCACGGGCGAGGAGAGGCTTTTTCTGCCAGTGCCTGCGCATGAACAGCGCCGGGGTCAGGCCGCTCAACAGATTGGAATTCATGGCTGGATTATAGAGATACTGTGCATGGTGCTTGACCGCCCCCGGCTTTGTTCACAGAATCGCGGCCTTGACCTGTTTATCGCCTTGCCGCCACCACTGAGGATTCCCGATGCTGATTGCAAAAAACACCGTAGTGACCCTGAATTTCGAACTGTCGGATGCGCAGGGTGAACTGATCGAAAAAACCGACGAGCCCATCGCTTATCTGCACGGCGGCCACCACGGCATTTTCCCGCTGGTCGAGCAGGCGCTCGACGGCAAAAAGGCCGGTGACTCCTGCCAGGTGCGGCTCGCGCCCGAAGATGCTTTCGGTCAGTACGATGCCGAGCTGGTGCAGATCGAGACACGCGACAAGTTTCCGCCCGATGTGAAAGTCGGCATGCAGTTCGAAGGCCGCGGCGACCAGTCAGGCCACGCGATGGTTTACACCGTCACCGATGTGGCCGCCGACAAGGTGGTGGTTGACGGCAATCACCCGCTGGCCGGGCAGACGCTGCAGTTCAATTGCACGGTGGCCGAAGTGCGCGCCGCGACCGAGGAAGAACTGTCGCACGGCCATGTCCACGGTCCGCACGGCCATCATCATTGATTCGGCACTGAGTGCTGAGTGAGAGGTGATCAGCAGGGGTGGTGCCGTTGTTAATAAAAAATCAACAAAAACAATGGCTTATGATGATTTCCCTGCTATTAGCCGCGGGCGATCTGGCGCAGTCGATAAACCAGCTCCAACGCCTCGCGCGGTGACAGCGCATCCGGATCGCAATCGCGCAGCAGATCAACCGCCGGATGGGGTTCAGGTTCTGCAGGCTGCGCTGCTGAAGGCGGGGCGCTGAACAAATCCCCCTGCGGCAACTGCGCCGCGGCTTCGAGTTCACCCAGCCGTTTGCGCGCGCTGCGGATCACCGCACCCGGCACACCGGCCAACTGCGCCACCTGCAAGCCGTAACTGCGGCTGGCCGGACCTTCCTCGACACTGTGCAGGAACACGATGCTGTCCTTGTGCTCGACCGCATCGAGATGCACGTTGGCGATTTCGCGGAACTCCGCGGCGAGCTGCGTCAGCTCGAAGTAGTGCGTGGCGAACAGCGTGTAGCAGCGGTTTTTCTCGATCAGGTGACGCGCAATCGCCCACGCCAGCGACAGGCCGTCATAGGTCGAGGTGCCGCGGCCGATTTCATCCATCAGCACTAGGCTCTGCGGCGTGGCGTGGTGCAGGATGTACGCGGCCTCGGTCATTTCCACCATGAAGGTTGAACGCCCGCCCGCCAAGTCGTCGGCGGCGCCGATGCGGGTGAAGATGCGGTCCAGCGGGCCGAGCCGCGCGCGTGTTGCCGGCACGAATGAACCGCAGTGCGCGAGCAGCGCGATCAGCGCGGTCTGCCGCATATAGGTCGATTTGCCGCCCATGTTCGGGCCGGTGATCAGCAGCAGGCGCCGGTTGGCCGCCAGCCGCGCATCGTTGGCGATGAAGGGGGAGACCTGCGCTTCAACCACCGGATGGCGTCCGCCCTCGATTTCAATCACCGCGTCGTCGGTGAATTCCGGCGCCGACCAGTTCAGCGCCGCCGCGCGTTCGGCGAAAGTCGCCAGCATGTCGAGCTCGGCCAGTGCCGTGGCGATGCGCTGCAGTGCCGGCACCTGCGGCGCGAGGTCGCGCAACAGTTGTTCGTACAACAACTTTTCGCGGGCCAGCGCGCGTTCCTGCGCCGACAGCGCCTTGTCCTCGAAAGTTTTCAGCTCCGGCGTGATGTAGCGCTCGGCATTCTTCAGCGTCTGCCGCCGCCGGTAATCCTCGGGCACCTTCTCCGACTGCGCGCGGGTGACCTCGATGTAAAAACCGTGGACGCGGTTGTATTCAACCTTCAGCGTGCTGATGCCGCTGCGTTCGCGTTCACGCACTTCCAGCTCGGCAAGAAAGGCACCGCAGTTGTCCTTGATGCCGCGCAGCTCATCCAGCTCCGCATCGAATCCGTCGGCGATGACGCCGCCTTCACGCACCACCGATGCCGGCTCGGGTTTGATCGCGGCGGTGAGCAGTGTGCTGGCCGCATCCAGCGGCGCGAGGTCGGTGGCGATGGTGGCGAGGCGGCCGGCGGTGATGCCGCCCAGCGCGTTGATGACTTCGGGCAGGCGCGTCAGTGAATCACGCAGCCCGGAGAGATCGCGCGGGCGGGCGGAAGCCAGCGCGATACGCGCCGCGATACGCTCGACATCAGCCATCTGCTTCAGGGGTGCGCGAACCGACTGCATGCGCTCGTCGGCGATCAGCGCCGCCACAGCGGCATGTAATGCGGTAACCGCGCCGCGGTCGGTCAGCGGGTGGTGCAGGGCGTGGCGCAGGCGGCGGCTGCCCATGCCGGTGGCACAGGTATCAAGCAGCGAGAGCAGGGTCGGTGCCGCCTCGCCGCGGATGGTTTCGGTGAGTTCGAGGTTGCGCCGGGTCGCCGGGTCCATGCGCACATAACTGCCCTCGGCCTCGACATTCAGCGCCAGCACATGCGCAATCGACGCGCCCTGCGTCGACTTCGCGTAATCAAACAGCGCGCCGGCGGCGGCGATGGCCACCGGCAGGTCCTTCGCGCCAAAACCGGCAAGGTCGCGGGTGCCGAATTGTGTGCACAGCGTGCGTGTCGCGGTGTCGGTGTCAAAGCGCCACGGCGGCAACTGGCGCACCGCTGCCGCGCTGCCGATCTCCGCGCTGCCGTCAGCGACGAGGATTTCCGCGGGGCGCAGCCGTTCCAGCTCGGCGGCGAGTGCGGCAGGCACGGTTTCCATCACACAAAAGCGGCCCGAGGACAGCGACAGCCAGGCCAGCCCGAGCACACCGCCGGCGCGATGCACCGCAAGCAGCAGGTTGTCGCTCTTGTCATCGAGCAGTGCCGATTCGGTGAGTGTGCCCGGCGTGACAATGCGCACCACCTTGCGCTCGACCGGGCCCTTGGAGGTCGCCGGGTCGCCAATCTGCTCGCAGATCGCCACCGATTCGCCCAGCTTCACCAGCCGCGCCAGATACTGGTCGAGTGCATGAAAAGGCACACCCGCCATCTTGATCGGCGCACCCGCCGACTCGCCGCGCGAAGTCAGCGTGATGTCGAGCAGCCGCGCTGCACGCTCGGCGTCGTCGAAAAACAGCTCGTAAAAGTCCCCCATCCGGTAGAACACCAGCAGGTCGGGGTGTTCGGATTTGATGCGCAGGTACTGCTGCATCATCGGGGTGTGATTCAAGTTGTTGTTTTTATTATTCATTTTTTAAGCAACTTAATGGGCAATCATTGCCACAAGCGGTCGTGGAAGCAAAGCAGGCATGTGCCCTATTTTTGAGGCGCAGCACCCCTCCTGATCCTGATGTCAGGGCTTTTTCGCCGGTGCCCGGTACCAGTCTTCGGGCTTCGGCACTTTCTCGCTGGCCGGGTCTTCCATGTAATGCGGCGACATGATCTGTACGCCATGCTCGCTGAACACATCCTGGATGTTGGCATGCAGCTGTGTCAGCACTTCAGCACGCGGCCGGGGTTGAGAGGGTACCGCCTGGGCCACCAGTCGGTATTCGGTATAAAAATCCATCAATCCCGTCTGAAACACCCTGGGCGGCGGAGTATCGAGAATCCCGGCTGTACGCTTTGCGGCTTCGATCAGCATCGCCTCGACCTGGCGCCATGGGGTGTCGTAACCGATGGTCACCGTGGTGTCGATGATGTAGCCACGGCCGTGTACTGTGCGCGAGTAATTCTTGGTGACCGTGCCGGTGATCATCGAGTTGGGCAGCGTCAGCTCCTCGCCCAGGCCGGTGTGTATCGTGGTGGTGAACAGGCCCGTTCTGACCACCGTGCCTTCGTGATCGCCGACACGCACGTATTCGCCTGCGCGAAGTGTGCGGGTGTAGGTAAGTATCAGTCCTGCGGCCCCCTGGCCGACCATGCTGGAAGCGCCAAGAGATACCATCAGGCCGAGCAGCACCGACATCCCCTTGAAGGCTTCGGTCTGGGCGCCAGGCAGATAAGGATAGGCCATGGCGATCGCGAACACCCAGATGGCGAAGCTGAACAGCCGCCGGGTGGTCGGCATGGTGTCCGATCCCAGCCAGCTCAGTGTGGTATTGCCGCGTGACAGGCGTTCGAGCGCGCCGCCGACAAAGCCGGAGGCAAAGCGCGCCAGCAGGAAAATCACCACGGCGATGCCAAGACCCGGCAGCGCGCCGAGCACGGCGAGGCCAATATCGCGGGCAATACTCACCAGATAGCCATTGAGGCTTTCGCCCCAGGGCCGTGTATACGGGAAGCTGGAGAGCACAAAACTCAGCCATTCATAGCTGAGCAAGGCGACAATCAGCCAGCGCGCGACCTTCATCAGCCTGCCGAGCAGTCCGGTGACATGGCTGTCCTCAAGCACTTTTGTCTCGCCGAGTTTCAGCGCCTCGGCGCGGCGGGTGGCTGCCTGCAGCAGCAAGCCGGCGAGCCAATGCCGCAGTTTTGACAGGCCCCAAAGCAGCGCCAGGAAGACCAGCGTCGCCACCCCGGCATATCCCGATGACCGCAGCAGCGATTCGAGACTGCGCGCCTCCAGTGTTTCGGCAATGACCTGGCGCAGATTGGTTGCCGCGCGCTCGGCAACCTGATCAAGGTTTTCGTTGCGCAACGGATCGGTATCCGCTTCGATCACTACAAAAGCCAGCGTGTCACCGATCATCAACAGGCGACCTTCCGGATTTTTGCGGATGGTGACCGGCAGATCCTCGCCGCCGCGCAAAATTTCAGTGATGGTGACTCTCGCCCGTGACGCGCGCTTTTCCGGCGGAATTCCCAGAAACGGTGCGCGAAACACCATCACATCACGATTGAAAATGGTCAGCGGCGCTTCGATTCCTGCATCAATGGCTGCGACTGCCGGCTTGCTTTCCGCTGCTGCCGCCTGCACGGAGGCGAGGCCTGCGGCCAGCAGGATCGCAAAGGCCGCCATGCGCAACGCGCGAAGCAATTTATTGCGGGCGAGCTGAATGCGGGTAACGCACATGTGATGGGGCAGGGTTTCAGGGGCTGTGCGCATTGTTTCAGGCCTTGCGTTGTTTCAGGAAGAGGCGCGCCTGTTTTTCACCATCTTCGATCAAGGCCCCGATGTTTTCCGGGCTGCGGTCGATTTTGCTCTCATAGTCCAGCGTGGATTGCAGTCCGGGCGACATCTCGATGAAGGGTATGTGGTATTCGCAAACCGGGCTTTCATCAAAACAGCGTGGAACGCGCACGGGGCTGGTGATTTCAAACTGGCTCAGAAATTGTGGGCGGAAGGCGTTACGCAGCAAGAGGTCGTTGACGAAGCTGATGCTGTCGATCTGCTGGAAAAGGGAAACGTTGCCGATCAGTTCGTTGCGCCGATCGGTGATTTCCTCGGGTGCTTTTGGCACGGTCGATGAGCGTGTCGGATTGATCTTGATAACCCAGATTTCATGCGGCAGGTTTTCGGCCCCGACATGCCTGGACTGGATCATTTCGCTGACTGGCGGATTGTCCGAGAACAGGCCATCCCAATAGGCTGCGCCATCGAATTCAACCGCGGGAAAGATGCTCGGCACCGCGCAGGACGCCAGGATGTGCTCGACCCGGATCGCCACTTCCCGGGAGCTGAACTTTGCGAGGTGTCCTGACAGCACGTCGACAGCCCCAAGGAGCAGTATCGGGCGCTGCGCACGCGTTCCCCATGAGGCAGTTTCATCAAAATCAATGTGCGCTTCCAGCAACTGCCGGAAGTCACTGAAGCGCGGGCGCAGGCCGGCTGTCGCCGCGCCGATCATCGACTGCATGATTGGTGACGAGGGGCTCATGTTCAGTTGCGGCATCTGGCCGCGGTTTACCGAGCGCAGCGATTCAACGACAAAGTGGTTGAACGCCCTCTCTGCGGGGGTTTGCGCGGTGTTGTCGTGCCAGAAGTCCGTCAAACGTTGCCAGGGCTGTTTATCCCCCTTGGTCAATGCGTACCAGGCAAGCGTTGCACAGATGGCGCCGCCCGAAGTGCCGGAAAGGCTGACAATGTCGAACTCGCGGTGTACGTCCGCTTCAAACAGGGCCTTCAATACGCCCGCGGTGAAGGCGGTCTGGCTGCCGCCACCCTGGCAGGCAATGGCAATTTTGGTTTTGGTGGAGGCCATCTGTAAGTCCTTGGGTTATTGCCATGCAAAGTAAGCCTGGAAAGACGCGCCGGCTGTCATTCCCGAGTGCCAGGGGGTACGATAGTGATGCTGAAATCATCCCTTGTCGTCAACCTTTGCCGTTGCCGGCAGGTTATGGAGCCTGTTTTTTGACAGATTCTTGCCGAGGTTCACTGGTTTAGCAAGTAACCAGTGTGGAACGCAATGTCCAGTACGCAACTCTGGATTACAGACCCGGGATTACACTTTGTTGCCTTGATGGCGGTGTGTAAGTTTTGTGGCAAAGTCTGCTGCCGGGGAGGGGGCGTTGCCATGGTTGCGAAGCCTCCATTGCATCGTATTGGAGTCTGTTGCAGCGTAGTTCATCAAGGTCGGCAAATTGCCGTTTCATCAAAAAGGAAGCTGAAGGGATGAGCATAAAGTCGGTAACGGTCATTGGTGCGGGTGCCATCGGCATTGTCACCGCGCTGATGCTGCGGCGTGAGGGGCATCAGGTGACGGTGATTGACCGGCTGCCGCCGGGTGAGGGCGCTTCATTCGGCAACGCCGGTTCGCTGGCGCCGAGTTCGATCGTGCCGATCGCGCTGCCGGGCACCATCCGCCAGGTGCCGAAATGGCTGCGTGATCCTCTCGGCCCGCTGACACTGTCATGGACGCAGTTGCCGAAAATGCTGCCGTGGTTCCTGCATTTCAACCGCGCCTGCGGCGAGGATCGTGCGCGGCGCGCGGCGACGCTGCTGCGGGCGATGAACACGCCTTCCATCGAGGGGTATGCCGAGTTGCTGGCCGAGGCGGGCGCGTCGGACTTGCTGCGCCGCCAGGGCATGTTGCATGTGTATCGCCGCGAGACGGGGTTTGATGGCAGTGCTTTTGGCCGCGAGCTGCGCCGCGACAACGGCTGCGAATTTGAAATCGTCGATGCCGAACGTATTCATGCACTGGCACCGGGGCTGTCAAAAGAATACCGCTATGGGTTCTTCCTGCCGGACAATGCCCACCTGGCGGGCCCGGGCAATGTGGTCAAGGCACTGGCGGCGCATCTGCAACGAATCGGTGGCGTGATCGAGCAGGCCGAGGTGACGGCGATCCGTGGTGCCGGGCAGGGCGTCACGCTGGAAGCCGGCGGACGCACACGGCAGGCCGATATCGTGGTGCTGGCTGCGGGCCATGCCTCGGGCCGCTTTGCCGCTCAGGTCGGCACCCATGTGCCGCTGGCCCCAGAGCGCGGCTATCACATCCAGATTCCGGGCGCGGAGCCGGGGCTGCATTGCCCGGTTACGGACGGCGAGGGGCGGTTTGTCGCGACGCCGATGGCCGGCGGATTGCGTTTTGCGGGCACTTCCGAATTCCAGGCCGCCGGTGCGCCGCCGAACTGGGAGCGTGCCGAGATCCTGGCCAAGCAGGCCAGGAGCATGTTCCCCGGGCTGGAAGTGAAGGACTACAGCCGCTGGATGGGGGTGCGGCCGTCAACGCCGGATTCGGCGCCGGTGATCGGGCGTTCACCGCGGCATCCTGGCGTGCTGTTTGCATTTGGCCACGGCCACTGGGGCCTGATGGCTGCACCGGCAACCGGTCACATCATCAGTGACCTGGTGGCCGGGCGCACGCCGAAGATTGATCCGGCGCCGTTCAGTGCGGAGCGGTTCGGCTGGTTCTGAGCCGGGCCGTCACTTCACTTCGATATTGGCCTGTTTGACGATCTTCGCCCAGCGCGCCAGCTCGGCCTTCTGAAAGGCATCGAACTCGGCGCTGCTGTTGGCGATGGGTTCGCCGCCCATGTCAAGGATGCGCTGGCGCACATCGGGCAGGTTGACGATGCGTACGATCTCGTTGTTCAGCCGCGACACCACGGCAGCCGGGGTTTTTGCCGGGGCCCAGAAACCGTACCAGGAACCGGTGATCATGTCCTTGAAGCCGGTCTCGACGAAGGTCGGCACCTCGGGCCACTGCGGCAGGCGTTTTTCAGAGGTGATGCCCAGCGTGCGCAGTCGTCCGGCCCTGATGAATTCACCCACCGCCGAAGGGCTGTTGAACATGAACTGGATCTGGCCGGTGATGACATCGGTGATCGCCTGACCCTGGCCCTTGTAGGGCACATGCACCATGCTGGTTCCGGTCACCGATTTCAGCAATTCGGCGGTGAGATGTGTGGAGGAGCCGGAACCTGAAGAACCGAAGGACAGGTCACCGGGCCGCGCCTTGGCAAGGGCGATGAATCCCTTGATGTTTTTCACCGGCAACGCCGGCGTCACCACCAGCAGCAGCGGCGAAGACGATGCGACGGTGATCGGTGCGAAATCGCGCACCGGGTCATAAGCCATTTTGCTGAACAGGCTGGGCACGATGACGTGGATCGAGGAGTTGGCGAGCAGGGTATGGCCGTCAGCCGCACTTTTTGCGACCTGCTCGGCACCGATCATGCCGCTGGCGCCGGCGCGGTTTTCAACAATCACCGGCTGACCCAGCGACTCGCCGAGTTTCTGAGCGATGATGCGCGCGGTGATGTCCACCGGGCCGCCCGGTGCGAACGGCGCCATGATGCGGATCGGACGCGAGGGAAATGATTGTGCCTGAACCGCCGGCGTGGCGATGATGCCGGCAAGGGCGAGCATGATGACGATACGCATGGAATTCTCCTGGATCGGTTCGGGGCGGGGTTGCAGGTCGGCTGTCGCAAATGATTATAGACAGAACATCGATCAGGATTCGCAATCGCTTTTATAATCCTTCGCATTCCAAAAAATTTCCTCTGTGGAGACGGCAATCATGGCAAGAACGGGCTGGGGTGGTAAAACGGTATACGGCGCGCGCGTCGGCATCCTGATGCTGGATACCCAATGGCCGCGGCCGCCGGGGGATACCGGCAATGCCTACACCTGGCCCTTCCCGGTGCTCTACAAGGTGGTGCCCGGTGCCAGTGCGCGCGTGGTGATCCACGAAAAGGGCAAAGGCCTCGGCCCGGCCTTTCTGAAGGCGGCTGAAGAACTGGTGAAGGAAGGTGCCGACGGCATCACCACCACCGGCGGTTTTCTGGCGATTTTCCAGAAGGACCTCGCCGCCCACGTCAATGTGCCGGTGGCGAGTTCATCGCTGTTCCAGATTCCGCTGGTGCAGCGCCTGCTGCCGCCGGGCAAGCGCGTCGGTGTGTTGTCGGTGCATGGCGACCGCATCACCCCGGAGCACTGGGATGCCGTCGGCGCGCCGCATGACACGCCGGTGATGGGCACCGAGAACGGCCGCGAGTTCACCCGCGTCATGCTCGGCGACACCATGGACATGGATTACGAGATGGCCGAGCAGGACATCATGGAAGCAGGCGACGAACTGCTGCGCCGCCATCCCGATGTCGGCGCCATCGTCTGCGAGAACCACAACATGGCGCCCTATGCCGCAGCGCTCAACGCGCGGCTGCGCATTCCCATTTTCACCGTCTATACCTTCGTCACCTGGTTCCACGCCGGCCTGCAGCCGCGCGACTTCGGTTTTCCAGGCTCGGCGCCTCCGCAGCACTGGCGCGAGCGCTGAGCGATGGAACTTGGCCTGCGTGGCCGCGTTGCCGCAATTTCCGGCGGCAGCGAGGGCATAGGCCGCGCCACGGCGCTGCGTTTTGCCCGCGAGGGTGTGAAGCTTGCGCTGTGCGCGCGCCGCGTCGATGTGCTTGAGGCTTTTGCCACCGAGCTGCGCGCGCTGGGGTGTGAAGTGCTGGCCGTGCCGGCGGATGCCTCGAAACCCGGCGAGATGGAGCGTTTCATCGCCGAAACGGTGAAGCACTACGGCCGCATCGACATTCTGGTCAACAATGCCGGCAGCACCGCACAGGGGCCGTTCGAGAAGGCCGATGATGCGGTGTGGGAATACGACTTGAGCGTCAAGCTGCTGGCCCAGGTGCGTGCTTCACGTGCGGCGATCCCGCACATGCGCCGCCAGGGTGACGGCCGCATCGTCAACATCAGCATGGCCGGCGCGAAGAATCCCCATGCCGCGTCATTTCCGACCAGTGTCAGCCGCGCCGCCGGACTGGCCTTCACCAAGGCACTGTCGAAAGAGGTTGCGGGCGACAACATCCGCGTCAACGCCATCGGCCTCGGCTGGATCAAGTCGCGACAGCAGCAGCGCCGCGCCGAAATTGCCGGCATCACGCTGGACGAGCACTACGCGAAGCTCGCACCGAACGTGCCGCTGGGCCGCCTGGGTGATCCCGATGAAGTGGCGGCGGTGATCGTGTTCCTGGCTTCGGACGCCGCCAGTTATGTCACCGGCAGTTGCGTCAACGTGGATGGCGGGCATTGTGGCGTGCTCTAGGGCTGGAGATGAACTGAAGAATTCATTGGATGGATCAAAGTGGTGCCTGCCCTCAGCCCTGTTTCACTGCTTCGCTTTCAGCACACCTTGGTGCCAAGCCAGGGCGGGTTTTGTTCCGGCTTGATCAGATTCGTCATGCATGGTTAAGTCTTTGAAATAATTGAGTATTTTAGGTCTTGCCCCGTCTTCCCCGACTGTCGCTCGAAAGTGATGACGCAACAACCTGGCTGGATCGTGGTAATCGCTGTGTTAATCGGGGCGGTTAAATGTTGTTCGGAGCCGGAATTTTGTCCGTGCTTGCTCCTCCTGGCTGTTCGTCGCCCGCTTGGTGTTACCGGTGGGTTTCAATGTCGTGGGTATCGGCATGGTCGATGCTGCCGTCAGCCTTAAAATGCATCACCAGCGCGCGCTGTGATTGCCAGCCCCGCAACTGACTTGCTTCGAAGCTCATCTTGCCGGCGTGTTCCTCAGCCGTCAGTTCAGGGGGTTGATCGCGGTAGCGGGAGCGGGCCAGCCGGAAGCGGTTAATGAAACCCCAAAACAGAATCCACAACACCAACAGAGCTGAGAAGCTTGCGTATGGCGTCATGCGTTGCCAGATGCGGGTCCAGTCAGGCGCCTGTGTGAAGGTTAATTCAAAGAACGGATAACTGAGCAAATCCGCGCCAATGTGCAGCGCGTCGCGCAGCATATAACCAAGCAGCAACCAGACTCCAACGGTGAGCAGGAGGTCGCGCAGCCTGACCGGCAGCGGGATGTTTCCGGTGCCGACCAGCGGTGGCCATGGTGTGGCGGGTTTGGCCGGTGTCATCGCAGGCCCCGATCCGGGCTGATCCAGGTGCCCCTGGCATGGCGCGGTCGCAGCAATGCGCGCGGCAGCGAGATCACGGCCGTTGCAGCCTGCAGCAGCCAGAACACCAGCGGGTACCAGATGATCCAGAACAAGGATTTGGCGAGCCCGCGTTCGAAACGCGAGTCAAGGGCGACACTGACGCAGCTCTGCAGGATGTAGGTCAGGGCAAGGACGGTGCCCCACCAGCCAGGCAGCAGGCCGAAACCAAGGGGGCCGTCGCTGAGCGCCGGAAACAGCGTCGATAGCAGCCACAGCGTGATGCCGAAAAACATGGCGTAAGCCCATATGATGCTGACCAGGTAATTGCCCCATATGGGCAGCAGCCCCCAACAGCCGCGGCTGAACAGCACCGGTGTGGAGGCAAGCACTGACTGAACGCCGCCCTCGGCCCAGCGCAGGCGCTGCCGCCACAGGCCGCGGAGTGTTTCCGGCATCAGTATCCAGCACATCGCCTTGGGTTCGAATGCAGCGCGCCATCCGGCGAGCTGGATGCGCCAGGTAATGTCGACATCGTCGGTCAGCGCTTCTGCCGACCACCAACCGGCGTCGTGCAGCGCGCGTTTGCGGAAGGCGCAGATCACGCCTGACACGGTGAAAATCGAGCCGTAGGTGCTCTGCGCCCGCTTGATCAGGCCGACGACCGAGGAAAATTCACCGACCTGGAGCCGTCCCAGAATGGTGCCGCGGTTGCGAATCCGCGGGTTGCCGGTCAGCGCGCCGATCAAGGGGTCGGACTGGAAGCGGCGCACGAACCAGGTCAGCGCATGTCGGTCAAGCAGCGCGTCGCCATCGATGCCGACCACAATTTCGCCGCGGGCGACAAGCGCCCCGACATTCAGTGCCGTCGATTTGCCCTGGTTTTGCGCCAGATGCACCACACGCAACAGCGGCAAGCGGGTGGCGATGTCATCGAGCATTTCAGCGGTGCGGTCTGAGGAGCCATCGTTGATGGCGACGATTTCGTAATTTGGATAATCCAGTGCGGCGAGTGCGGCGAAGGTTTCCCCGGCCTGTCCCTCTTCATTGAAACAGGGCAGCAGGATCGATACCAGCGGATATTCGGGCAGCGGGGGTGGTGATTCCAGCAGCGGTTCCTTGCGCTCGCGCAGCAGTCTGAACAGAATGCCGCCGGTCATCCAGTACCAGGCCATGACAAAAGGGTAACCAAAGCAGAACAGCGCGAGTGCTTCCGATAGCAGCCGGAGTTCAGTCAGCATGATCAGAAGAGCACCGGAAAGGTTGAGGCGGAAGCCTCCGGCGAAACTTCTGTTGCCCGGGGACGATCCCCGACTGCATCATCAGCGCACCAGCCGATGGCGCTGCCACCCCCGATCAGATGACGGCGGACTGCTGAGGCAAGTAATGGCGCCGCGGGCGGTTGCGCGCTGGCCAGCCACAAGCCGCTGCGGCGGTTGGTGACAGGCTTGAAGTAATCATCATCCACTGCAGCGCGCTGCAGCACCAGATCGGCAAGTTGTCCCGGGCCCCCGGCGGGTATCGAGTCGACCAACAAGGCCATGCGCAGATCGGGGCGATGGCGCTGGACAGCGCGGAAACCCAGCAATGCCAGTTTTTCCGTGGCAGGCAGCAGTGCCGGGTCCAATCCGTCGCGCGCCGCGCGGGTCAGCGCCGGTTGCCCGGTGAAGCCGGCGGCAGCAGGCTGCAGTGATGCCAGTCCGGGAGCGTCGTCGATGAACAGCCCGGAGGCCGGAACATGGGCACCCATGTCATTGAATACGGCGCTCACTGCCTCGTCGCTACCCAGTTTCTGCCGCAGAGTGCCTGCCGGCAAACGGATATAGGTTTCAACTCCGGCGCGGCTCTGCATCTGCCAACTGATCCGTGACAGCAGATCGGCGCGCAGCGGCAACAGAGGGGTGGGGAACCAGGCAGAGAGCTGGCCGCCGGCGTCGGTGCTGACCGCGTCGATGACCACGGCTGTGGCACCCAGTCTGCGCAGACGCTCGATGGCCGCACCGAGCCTGGCATCGGTCTCCTTGGCATCCTTGCCAGCCAGTCCCTGTGGATCGACGCAGACCAGGCGTTGCGCAGCCGGCAGTGCCCGCTGCTGGCGGACCATGGCGGCGAGGGCGCCGAGCTTGGCGTCGGCACCGGGATAAGCACGGGGGATGGCCAGGGGCTGGCGGGCATCGCCAAAGCCTGCGTCCAGCGTCAGCGCGTGGCTGAATCCTGCGCTGCGGACGGCTTCGATGCCGATCATGCTGTAACGGCCATAAGGCCAGACCCAGGCACGGGGCGCGCGGCCCAACTCGTGCTGCAACAGTGCCCGGGCGCGGCGTGCATCATCGAGCAGGCGCTGGTACTGCGCCGCTTCGTTTTCGTAGCCTGAGCCCCCGTAAGCCCGGGTCACCGCGGACGGAATGACATTGCCCTGCGGATTGGCCGCGATGCCGGTGTGCAGGCCATGGCTGTGCGCCGCGAACTCGACCAGACCCGAAGCCTGCATTTCGCGCGCTTCGGACCAGGAAATGAAGCGGTTGCGCGGCGTTGGTCTGTCGTTGTAGATCACCTGTGAACCGGCTGGGACCTCCATCCATTCCCCGACGAGGGCGGCAAGCACCGGATAGCGGTAGGCCAGCAGCAGCGGGAACACCCGCGTGTACAGGCTGCGGTAGCCGTCGTCGAAAGTCAGCAGGATCGCCCGTGGTGGCAAGGGCCGCTCGCCGCGTGCCGCGCGCTCCACATCGTCAAGCGAGATGGCGGTCCAGCCATTGCCTTTGAGCCAGTCAAAAAACTCGATCAGGCGCTGCGTGGTGATGGCATCGTCTTCGAGTGCCCAGGAGTCATCGGCGACATCATGCAGGGCCACCGCAACAAAGCCGTGGCCGCCCGCCGGCGGCTCGGCGGCGGCGGTGAAGGGCAGGAGGCCGAAGACCAGCAGCAGGCAGAGTTTTCGCAACATGTTGAGGATGTTCATGAACAATCTTCAGAAACGCTTGACCAGTCCGAGGCTGCCGACCAGTGCCCGCTCGGCGATGCCGTCATAGGCGCGGCGGGTCATCTCCAGCCCGTAGCGCAATTCGAGGCTGGCATCCAGTCGATAGCGCTGCTCGTAGCCCAGGGTGCCGATGGTGCGCGATGGAAACCCGCCCTGCCGGTAGCTGCCGGCAGCCAGTACCAGCCGCTGCACCCATGACCGCTCGTAGTGCCGGGACATTACATGCTCGGCTTCAACAGCAACGGTCATCGCGCTGTCACTTTCAGGATTGAAATAGGGGGCGCCACGGCGCGAGTTGCGGGAAGTGTAGTACTCGGGCCGGAGGTCGAGGTCAAAGTGTGGCCGGTCGATCAGGCGCTGGCGCAGCACCAGCCGCGCGCTTTCACGGCGGTTGCCGTCGCTGAATTCAACCTGGCGCAGTGCACCGGCCAGCGCGCGCGATTCATGCCAGCGGTATTCGGCGCCGAGATCGACGGCGTTGCCGCTGATGCCGTAGAACTGCGCGCGCAGCGGTATGTCGATGGCATATGCTTCCGCGCCGGCGTAGACAGTGAAATGGTCGTTGGCGCGCCAGTTGCCGATGGCGCTGGCGCCTGGTTTGTCCAGGGTTCCGGCGTTGCGCCAGGCCAGCAGCTCCAGGTCGAGGTCACGCCCGGAATACTCCGCGCCGGCGCCCTGGCGTTCGCGCTCGACGCGTCCTTCCACGGGGGTCGCGGTATAGCGCTCGGCCGCGGCAACAGCGCGCCAGCGCGGAGCCAGTGGTGCCGTACGCCAGCGCGCTGTCCATTGCGAGCCGCCGCCGGGAGAGGACAACGCGCTGCCATATTCCCGTCGTCCTGAGACGTCGAGCCGGAATTCATGGGATTCATGCAGGCGAAGATCGCGGATCAACCGCTGGACTGCGCGGTCATCGGGCTGATCGGCCACCAGCCGTGCCGCCCGTTGCCTGGCTGACTCTGCATCACGCAATCTCAGGTCGGAATCGGCCAGCGCGATCTGGTTGCCGAGGTCCTCGGGGGCCAGCGTCGTCGCGATGCGGATTTCCTCTTCAGCGCGCCGCGGCCAGCCCCGCGCGGCTGCGATTGAGCCGAGCGCGGCGCGCAGGTAGCCCAGCGCCGGAGCACCCTGTGCCAGCGGCAGCAGGCGCAACCAGGCATCGTCGTTCATGTCTGCATAGTGGCGGGCGTTGGCGGCGAGTATCTGCGCGCCCAGCCAATCCTCGTTGGCCCGGGGTTGACCGCTGGTGGCTGAGAGGCGCGCCGCCTGTTCCTCGGCAGCCATGGCATCGGCCATCCTGAATGCTTCGGCGAAATTTTCGTTTTCGATTTCAGCATAGAACAGACCGAGGCGTGCTTCCCGGTTTTTGGGATCGGCAGCCAGAATTTCGGCATAGGCGCGGCGCGCTGCAAGGGGCTGCTGCAGCGCGAGCAGGGCGTCGGCTTCGGCGATACGCACATAGGCAGGCAGGCTGTCACCCTGCAGGCGCAGGGCTTCCGCGCCGGCCAGCACATCGCCCCAGCGTTGACGCTGGCGCAAAGCGACGACCCGGTCGCGCTCGAGCGTCGTCAGCAGCGTACGGTCGGGCGGGTTTGCCGCGGCGGCGCTGGTGACCAGTGTTTCGATCCGCCGGATCGCGGCATCGGTATCGGCATGGCGGCTGGTTCCGGGCAAGGGCTCGGCGGAACCCGCCCAGCGCAACATGCCCGCGGCCTGCTCCGCTTGCAAAGACAGCGGCTGCCGGCCCAGCAGCGCTGCTGCGCCGTGGGGCGCACGGAGCTGGCGCAGGATCTGGGCCATGGCGGCGACGGCTTCAACTGATTCTGGCTGTCTCTGCCTGGCCTGGCCGTAGGCGCGAAGCGCAAGAAAAGGTTCGTTATTGCGCTGCGCTGCATAGCCCAGCGCGAGCCAGAGTCCGGCATCGTCGGGATTTTTCTCGAGCAGGGTTTGCAGGCGCTTGACCGCAGGCGCGGCGCGCCCCTGATCGGCCTCGAGTAATGCCAGCAGCAGCAGCCATTTGCGGTCTTCAGGCGCGCGTTCCAGCATGCGCAGTGCGATGCGTTCGGCTTCAGCGTAGGCACGACGGTCGCGATAGGTGCGTGCGATCGCGTCCTGCACATATTCAGGCGCCGTCAGCGCGGTATCACCTTGTTCGTAAAGGCGCAATGCCTGGTCATTGCGGCCGGCCCAGGTCAGGATCACGATCAGGTCCGCCAATGTGGCGTCATCGTGACCAAGCGCAAGCAGTTTTTGCAATTCGGCGACGGCCTGCTCCGGCTGGCCGGCACGTGCTGCTGCCACGGCCCGTTCGCGCGCGCCGGGCTCCTTGGCCGGTGCAAGAGCTGCAAGCAGCAACATTGTGGCGCCGATGCACATGCCAATCTGGCATGCTGGGGAGGGTCTGCTGACCAAGGGGCGAGAGCAATGGCTCAAGGCGTCATTCATATGCCCTTTATTTTACGAGAGACGCATCGCGGCGGGTTGTTTATGATCAGGCGATGACACTGAGTCTTCATGACATGTTCCGGCTCGCGGTTTCGGCACTCCTCATTCTTTTGCTCGCCGCCTGCACGCCGCAGCAGATGCTGCTTTCGTCGCTGGTGCCTGATGGCACGGCGTCGGTGATGCTCGGCAACCTGCAGGGTATCGCCGATGCCAACCGCCGCCAGATTGCCGGGCTGGAGCAGCGCGAGGACTGGCCGGGGCTTCTCGCATTTGCGGAGCAGAACATCGCACGCGATCCCTTCAGCCCTGAATGGCGGCTGGTTGCCGGTTACGCATCAGGCCGACTTGGCAATCATCGTGCCGCAGCCGGCCATTACGGCGAGATGCTGCGGCTTGCGCCCGACGACCCCGCGGCCTACCGGCTGCTGGCCGGAGCGCAATTTGCCGGAGGTGATCCGCGCCGCTCGGCGCGTACTCTCGAGCAGGGGTTGCTGGCCGGTGGCGAATCGGCGCTGACACTGAGTCTGCTCGGCGATGTTCGCGCTGATCTGGGGGAGCAGGAAGCGGCGCACTCGGCCTATCGCCGGGCGCTTTCGCTTGCGCCGCGGCTGGAGCCGGCGTGGTGGGGGCTGGGCCGGCTGTCGCTCAGCATGGGAAGGCTGGACGAGGCGCGCCGGGCCGCGGCCCTGCTCAGAGAAATGAATTCACCTTATGGCGAGGCGCTGGAAAGGCTGATTGCAGGCACCCGCTGAGGGCTCAACGCTGGAGTTTTTGCTGACCCCAGTTCAGCGCCCAGGCCAGGAATTCCGCTGCAGGCATCGGTTGCGCAATAAAATAGCCTTGTGCGATGGCGCATCCCACGCGCATGAGTTCGTCCCACTCGCCCTGCGTTTCCACCCCTTCTGCCACTGACTTGATCCCCAGCCTGCGCGCGAGATCGTTGCTGGATTCGAGGATGATCTTGCGCTGGGCGTGGTTTTCGGCGCCACTGACGAAGGAACGGTCAATCTTGAGTTCGGTGAAAGGGATGCGCGACAGTTGCTGCATCGATGAATAGCCCGTTCCGAAGTCGTCAATCGAAAGACCGAAGCCTTTCATGCGCAGCCGGGTCAGATTCTCCAGGGCCGGGCCAACTTCCGTCATCGCAGCTGACTCGGTGATTTCAAGCACCATTTTTCGCGGGTCGAGGTGCTGTCGGGAGACCAGGGAGGTGATCCTTCCGGCAAGCGAGGGATCCGCCAATGAGCCTTGCGACAGATTGACCGATACCGTGATGTCGAGACCCTGCCGTTGCCACGTCGCGCAGGCCGCGGCGGACTGGCGCAGCATGCTCCAGGTCAGGCGGTCGATCAGTCCCAGTTGCTCAACCAGTGCGATGAAGGAGGCGGGCGACAAAATGCCCCGTTCCGGATGCCTCAGTCTTGCCAGTGCTTCGGCGCCGACCAGTGCTCCGGTCGACAGCGCCACCTTGGGCTGGAAATACGGAACAATGCGGTCTTCCTCCAGCGCGGCGATGACTTCGCTTTCGTTCAGGGTTTGCGGTGCCGACTTGGCGCTGCTGCGCGGGCTGCTGTCCTGGCCCAGAAGCAGCAGGGCCAGCTTGTCCGGGGTGGCGGGTTTCTCGATGGTGCCCAGCAGGCGGATGCCATAGGCGCGAGCCATGGTTTCCACCGAGGACAGCAGTCCGGGATCAAGCGCGCTGGTCACGATCAGCGTGGGCTGCTCGGTGCTCCCACCCAGGTGGCGGATGAAGGCCATGCCGTCCATGTTTGGCATGTCCAGGTCGCAGACCACGACATCCACGCGCGGTTCGGCCCCAAGCAATATCTGAAGTGCCTCACGGCCTTCTGCGGCCTCATCAATTTTTTCAGCCCCGATCGCGCGCAGCGCGACGACCAGCATTTGGCGCTGCAGCGGATGGTCCTCGACCACCAGAAAGCGCAAGCCCCGGGCTTTCCCGGCGGCTGGCATGGCTGCAGCACCAATTTCGGCCGTTACGAGTGGCGCGTTCAGGCTTCCGGGAACGGAGGGTTTCATGGTGGACCGAGTGCATCCAGCAGTGATTGCCTTGAGATCGGTTTGACCAAAATGCTGTGGAAGCCCGCGTTCATGATGTCGTCGCGGTTTTCCTCCATCGCGTGCGCGGTGTAGGCGATGACCCTGAGGTGCTTGAGTTGTCCGTCGGCGCGGATGCGGCGGCAGACATCCTCCCCGGACATCCCCGGCATGCTGATGTCGAGCAGAACCGCATCGTAACTGGCATTGACCAGTTTCGACAGGGCGTCCTCACCGCTGGCGGCCTCATCAATGGTCCATCCGGCATCGCGGAGGATCACCGCCGGCAGCCTGCGGTTGATGGGATGGTCATCGACAATCAGTATGCGGCGGCTGCTCATGTTGCCCTTGCCGGGAGCGTGAAGTGGAAAACGCAGCCGGTGCCGGCCGCGGAGAGCAGCCCGATGCTGCCCCCCATCAGCTCGACCAGGTCCTTGGCCAGCGCCAGCCCGAGACCGCTGCCTTCGTGATTCCTGGTGTTGAAGGCATCGAGCTGCCGGAAGCGGTCAAAAAGCAGTGGCTGGAGCTCTGTGGCGATGCCCGGCCCGGTGTCGCTGACCGTGAAGCGGACGAACGATGCCTCGGCTTCGACGCTGATCTCGATACCGCCCTTGTCAGTGAACTTGATGGCGTTATGGATCAGGTTGTTGAGCACCTGCGTCAGCTTGGTGGCATCGCAGATCAGCTTTTCCGGCAGGTTCGGTGCGAACCGTGTCTTCAGCGCCAGTCCTTTCTTGTCGGCAAAAGGTTGGTGCAGCGTTGCTGTGCTGCCGACAAGGGTTTTCAGGGTCTCCGGCCGCAGTTTAAGTTCCATCTTGCCGGCCTCGATCTTGGCGAGGTCGAGCGTGGCGTTCACCAGCGACAGCAGATGGTTGCCAGCCTGGTGGATGGTTTCGGCAAACTCGCGGTGTTCCCTGCGTTCGGCGTTGTCCCTCAGGTATTCGGCGAAACCGAGTATGCCGTTGAGCGGGGTTCGCAGTTCGTGCGACATGCGAGCCAGGAACTCTGATTTCATGCGGCTCGATGACTGGGCTTCGCGTTCGCTGCGGCGCAGTGAATCCTCGACGCGGGCCTGATTGCGCAGCAGCACCAGCAGTGCTGCGGATGCCAGCAGGATCAGGATGGTAATGGCGCCGCCCATCATGTGCAGAACCGCAATCTGCTTGTTGGCTTCGTCCAGTATTTCGGATTCCGCCATGCCGACCACCACCACCAGCGGGTAATCGCGCAGCTTGCGATAGCTGTAGACGCGGCGGATGCCATCCACGGTGCTGGTGCCGATGTACGTGCCCTGCTCGCTGCGCGCCAACTGCTTGAAAAGCTCGGAGTTGCCGATCTCCTGGCCAACCTCGGAGGATATCGAGGAGTGGCGCGCGCGCACGACGCCGTCGGTGCCAACGAGGGCAGCCACGCCCTGGCCCCCGAATTCAATCGCCTTGTAGAACTGTGTGAAGTAGTTGGGGTCGAGACTGGCGACGACCACGCCACCGAAGCTGCCGTCCGCCTTGTTGATGCGGCGGGTGAACTGGATCGACCATTTTCCGCTTGATCTGCCGAGGACGGGTTTCGAGATGAAGACCTTGTTGCTGTCTTCAGCGACATGCACCTTGAAGTGCTCTCGGTCGCTGATGTTCGAGGGCGGCAGGGGGCGGTTGACTAGCTTGACCCAGCCATCCTCGCCGATAACCGCGATCAGGTTGTAGAACTGGTCGAGAAAGGCGCCATCGTCGCTGTACTTGCGCAGATCCAGCCTGGCGCCCTTGGTTTCGTACTCGCGCTTGACGAACATCGCCGTCTGGTCAAGCACGCGGACCGTACGCTCGCTGTGCTCGCCGAAGGCGCGGGCATAGCTGGCGAGGCTGTTTTTCGCGGCCTGCAACGATTGCCTGAGCTCGATGTCGGCGTAATAGCGAAGGCCGACCCAAAGGCTCAGGATCAGGAATGCGGCGATACCCACCACCGAATACTCGTGGTGGTGGTGGGGGGCTGCGGCATGTGCCGGAGCCGATGGCATGGGATCCCCTCCGGGGAATGCGGTGGCGGTCACGGGCTGTCCTGTTCCTGACTGGGCACGGCCTGTCCGGCATCGCCGGACAGGCCGTGCTGAATGGCGTAGCGGGCGATTTCCACGTTGTTGGCCAGTCCGAGTTTTACGAGCAGGCGGCTGCGGTAGACGCTGACGGTTTTGGGGCTGAGCGCCATGGACTCGGCAATCGCCGAAAGTCGCATGCCCGCTGCAATCATGCGGAAGACCTGAAACTCGCGAGCGGTGAGTTTCTCGTGCGGATGTTCGGAAGATTCCCCGGAGACCGCCGCGGCCAGCGCTTCCGAGACCTCGGCACTGATGAACTTGCGGCCCGAGGCCACGCGCCGCACCGCTTCCACCAGTTGTTCCGGTGCCGCAGCCTTGTTCAGGTAGCCGGCTGCACCCGCACGCAGTGCCCGCACGGCGTACAGGCTTTCCGGGTGGCTGCTCAGCACCAGCGCGGCCATGCGCGGCATTTCCCGCCGCAGCAGGGCGATGGACTCGATGCCGTCGCGGCCCGGCATTTCGATGTCGATGAGCAGCACGTCGCAGGGCCGCGCCTGCAACTGCTGGCGCAGGCTGCCGTAATTCCTGGCATCGACGGCCACCTCGATGTCTTCAGCCTGGCCCAGCAGCAGGGCAAGGCCGCGGCGGACCAGGTCATGATCATCGCAAAGCGCGACCCGGATCATTGCGCGGCTTTCTGCGGGCCCGGGCTTGTGCAGCCCTGTATCGCCAGATCAAGGCGGGCGGTTTCGCCTGACAGCGTGGTACGCATTGCGGCAACTGCGGCAAGCTGCCCGCTGCGGGCCAGCATCTCCATGCGTTCGGCGGCAGCGGCCAGCGGCACGGCACCGATCATCCGCGCCGCACCCTTGATGCGGTGGGTTGTGCGCACGAGCTGTTCGGTATCGGCGTGGTCCAGGGCCTGATCGAGTGCGGCCATGTCGCTGGCGTGTTCGCGCAGGAAGTGGCCAAGAATGTCGTCGCGCAGCCCTGGATCGCCCTGGATATAGGGTTCCAGCGCTGCCGGATCAAGTGCGGCGCTGCCTGTAATGACGGCTTCATCCGGGTTCTGACCTGTCGGGGCCTCGGTTGTACGCTGCAGCCAGCGCGCCATCTTGTCGCCAAGGGATTGCAGCGTGATGGGCTTCGGCAGGTAGTCATTCATGCCTGCCTCGAAACAGAGCGCCGCGTCGCTGCCCAGGGCATTGGCCGTGCAGGCGATGATCGGAATCGCTGTTCCCTTGCCGGCCGCCGCCTCGCGCGCGCGGATTTCCCGGGCAAGCTGGTAGCCGTCCATGTTCGGCATGTGGCAGTCTGTGAGCACCAGGTCGTAGGCGTGCTCGGCCAGCCGGGCAAGTGCTTCATGGCCGTCGCCGGCCAGCTCGCAGCGATAACCAAGGCGGGAAACCTGGCGCTGCAACAGGATGCGGTTGACCGGATGGTCCTCGACCACCAGGATCAGTGCCTCAGACGCGGCGTTTGTCAGGATCCGATTTGCCGCTCCGGACACCATCCGCTGTTCGCGGTACTGGCGCATCGCGTCGAGGTCCGTGACGGGCAGCCGCAGGATGCAGCTGACTTGGGTGCCCTGGCCGGGAACACTGTGCAGTACGGCCGAACCGCCCATCATCTCCGCGAGCCTGCGGCAGATCGACAGCCCCAGGCCGGTGCCGCCGAGGCGGCGCGCGGCTTCGGATTCCCCCTGAACGAAAGGCCGGAACAGCCTGGCCTGCTGCTCGGGCGCGATGCCGGGGCCGCTGTCGGTTACGCGGATGCGGATGACATCAAGCGTGGTATTGCCATTCACCCGCGCCAATTCCAGTTTTACCGAGCCGCGCTCGGTGAACTTGATCGCATTCGACAGCAGGTTGTTGATGATTTGCGAGATGCGCAGCCCGTCACCGACATTGGCGTGACCTTCAAGCAGTGGATCGACCGTGCAGCTCAGCGACAGGCCTTTGCGTGCCGCCAGCTCCTGGTGCACGGTTACGGCGCTGTCGGCAAGGTGGCGCAGCGAGATCGGTTCCGGCTCGATGCTGAGCTGGCCGGCTTCGATCTTGGAAAAATCGAGGATGTCGTCGATCAGCCGCAGCAGCGAGGTTGCCGAGCTCCGGGCGAGGGACAGCGATTCGCGCTGTTCCAGATCGAGCTGGGTCAGTTCCAGCAGTTCGAGCATGCCGAGCACACCGTTCATCGGTGTGCGGATTTCGTGGCTCATGGTGGCAAGAAAGCCGCTCTTGGCGCGGTTGGCGGCATCAGCTGCTTCCTTGGCCACTTGCAACTGCTGCGCGAGCTTGCGCAGTTCGGTCACATCCACCAGCGCGAACAGGATTTCCTTCGAGCCGGGAAGCACTGGCCGTGCCGCCGCTGAAACCCAGATCCGGCTGCCGTCACCACGACACAGTTCGAGTTCGCCGTTGAAGCTCTGCTCGCGCGCGAGGGCTTCGCCGATGCGCGCGCGAGCCTGCTGCCAGGACTCGTTGTTGCAGAACAGGGTGGCTAGGGGCGGCTCGGTGACGCCGCCAAGATCGAACATGCGGTTCATCGCGGCATTGCAGCGGCCGATGGTCCAGTCGCTGACCACGGCAATCGCGGCCGGCGTGGTGTCGAGCAGGGTGTCGCTCTGCATCAGTGCCAGGCGCAGCGATTCCTCCATCGTTTTGCGCCGCGTGATGTCGAGGATGGTGCCGCTCATGCGCTGGGCGCGGCCTTCGCCGTCGCGCATGGTGACCTGCCCCCTGGACAGCACCCAGGCCCAGATGCCGTCGGCGCGGCGCACGCGGAGCTCGGCAACGTAGTCATCCTGGATGCCCTTCACGCATTCGCGGGCCTGCGCGAGGGTGAGCGGCAGATCATCGGGGTGAACCCGCGCCATCAAGGCCTGCATGGTGGTGCTGGTTTCCCCCTCAGGCTCGCCGATCAGTTGCGGCCAGCGGTCGGACAGGTGGACTTCGCCGCTGGCAAGGTCGCAATCCCAGAGCACCAGCCCGGATCCGGCCAGTGCAAGTTCCAGCCGTTCGCGCGAGTGCGCCGAGGCCCGCTCCGCCGACTTGCGCGCTGAGATGTCGCGCGAGCTGCCGACCGTGCCGATCACCCGGCCGCTGGCGTCGAAGGCGGGCGCCTTGACGATCTCCACCCAGTATTCCTCGCCATTGAGGCGGATCGTCGATTCGTAGCGTACCGGTTCGCGGGTTGCCATCACCTGCAAGTCTTCTTCGCGCAGCTGGCGTGCTTTTTCTGCAGGATAGATGTCAAAGTCGCTGAGACCCACTGCGGCTTCAGGCGGCATGCGATAACGTTCTGCGAACGCGCGGTTGACCATGGTCAGCCGGCTTTCGCAGTCCTTGATCCACATCACGTCGGGCAGGCTGTCGAGCAGTGCGCGCTGGGCGGCGACCAGCATCTCGCCGGTCTGTGTCGCGGCGGCAGGCCCGTACTGCTTGGCAGGCGAAACGCCGGTGGAGCGTATGGCGGGTGAGGCGGATCTGGGGTGGGTGACCATATCCCGCAGATTCTAATACGCTCGAAAAATCCGGACATTCCCGGATATGCGGCCATTAGCAGCCGCATATCCGGTTTGCGGGTGCTCCGACGTGAAGTAATGCACGGGAGCCGCCAATTAGACTGACTTCGCGACCTCAGCCGCGCAGGGCAGGGGTGAGGTGTGGCGCGATGAGCGGCAGCAGCTGGGCGAACACTTTCGGATTTCCGGCGACGATGTTGCCGGATTCGAGATAACCCTCGTTGCCCTGCAGGTTGCCGACCAGGCCACCGGCTTCGGTGATCAGCAGGCTGCCGGCGGCGATGTCCCATTTGCTCAGGCCCAGTTCCCAGAAGGCGTCGAGGCGTCCGGCGGCGACATAGGCGAGGTCGAGAGAAGCGGCACCGGGGCGACGCAGGCCGGCGCAGTTCCTGATGATGTCGCGCATCATGCCGAGGTACTGGTCGAGGTGATCAAGTTCGCGGTACGGGAAGCCGGTGCCGATCAGCGCCGACTGGATGTACGGCCGCTTGCTGACACGTAGTCGCGTTTCGTTGAGGAAGGCGCCGCGGCCCTTGGTCGCGGTGAACAGGTCGTTGCGGCCCGGGTCATAGATCACGGCCTGGGTGATCACGCCTTTTTGTGCGAGCGCGATCGACACCGCGTATTGCGGAAAGCCGTGCAGGAAGTTGGTGGTGCCGTCGAGCGGATCGATGATCCACTGGTATTCGGGGTTGCCGGAGCCACCTGAGGCGCCGGACTCCTCTGC
This sequence comes from Betaproteobacteria bacterium Ga0077527, assembly GCA_001464815.1. Classification (GTDB taxonomy): domain Bacteria; phylum Pseudomonadota; class Gammaproteobacteria; order Burkholderiales; family SG8-41. The sequence goes on from LNDW01000012.1 coordinate 55,910, forward strand.
TAAAATCGCATGCGCCGGATAGGCCTCGCGCAGCGTGCGGATGATGGCCTGTTCGGCCTCGCGATCGACCTCAGATACATAATCGTTGGCCGCTTTTTCCTTGACCGCGATGACATCAATGTTGCGGCTGGCGCGGTTGATGATGCCGCCGGCGCGGCGCGCGGCTTTCACCGCGATGTTGAGCATGGGATGCATGATGGGCAGCAGCCTGATTCAGAGAAGGTCTGTGTGGGAAAAAACGGCGTGATCAATAAAGAGCGGGGCGGCACCGCGCAGTGCGATGCTGCGAACGGGCGCTATTTTACGTGAACACGCCGGAGGCCCTGAAAAATATTCGCGTGGTGCTCTGCGCCACCGCGCATCCCGGCAATATCGGTTCCGCGGCACGCGCGATGCGCACGATGGGCATCACTGATCTTGCGCTGGTCAATCCGCAGCGTTATCCCGATCCGCAGACGCAGTGGTTCGCTGCAGGTGCGGTCGATGTGCTGGAGTCGGCGCGGGTCTGCGCCACGCTTGAAGATGCGCTTGAAGGCGTGTCCTTTGCCGTGGCCTGCAGTGCCCGGCGCCGTGACATCGCGGTGCCGCTCACCGATGTGCGTTCGGCGGCGCAGGAGGCGGTGGCCCAGGCGCAGCAGCAGCGAGTGGCGTTTGTGTTCGGCAACGAGACCTCAGGTCTGAGCAATGACGAAGTCAGCCGCTGCCACCTGCTTGCGAGTATTCCGGTGGATCCTGCGTTCTCATCACTGAATGTCGCCGCTGCGGTGCAGGTGTTCTGTTACGAGCTGCGCATGGCCTGTGGTGCGGCGCTGCCTGAAGAACGTCCGCCGCTGCTCGCGGCGATCAATGACGTCGAGGCGTTTTACCGGCATCTCGAAACCACTCTGGTGGAGATCGGCTTTCTTGATCCGAGGCAGCCGCGCAAGCTGATGCAGCGACTGCGCCGGCTGTTTGGCCGGACGCGATTGCAGGTCGAGGAGGTCAACATTCTGCGCGGCATTCTCAGCGGTCTGACCCACCCGCAGCCACGGCGCTCCAGCAAGGATGAGAAATAAGCCATGTAATATATAACCTATTGTTTTTAAACATTTTTATTGGCGCCCCTAAAGTTGATTAAAATAGTGGGACTTAAACTTGAAGTCGGAAGCGTGCATTCAAGGCGGCAGCTCAAAGCGGTCGCGATCGCTGCCGCAACCACCGACGTTCCGACCGCCCATGTTCGACCGTATCCGCGAAGACATTGCCGTTGTTTTTGAGCGAGATCCCGCCGCGCGCAGCCGCTGGGAGGTGGTGACCTGTTACCCCGGTTTTCATGCGCTGATCGCGCACCGCCTGTCGCACGGCCTGTGGACCGGCGGGCTGAAGTGGCTGGCACGCTGGGTTGCGCATGGCGCGCGCTGGCTGACCGGCATCGAGATTCATCCCGGTGCGCGCATCGGGCGGCGCTTTTTCATTGATCACGGCATGGGCGTGGTGATCGGCGAGACCGCGGAGATCGGTGATGACTGCACCATCTATCACGGTGTCACGCTCGGCGGCACCACCTGGAACAAGGGCAAGCGCCATCCGACGCTGAAGGATGGTGTGGTGATCGGTGCCGGCGCGAAGATACTGGGCCCGATCATCATCGGCGAGCAGGCCAAGATCGGCTCCAACGCGGTGGTGGTGAAGGATGTGCCGCCCCGTGCGACCGCGATCGGTATTCCGGCGCGGCTGGTCGAGACCCAGGAGGCGAGTGGCCAGTTCGCGGCTTATGCGGTGTCGCGCGACGCCAATGATCCGGTGACGCGGGCGATGCATGCGCTGATCGACCACAGTGCCGACACCGACAAACGCATCGACCAGATCATTGCCGAGCTGCAGCGCCTCGGCCTGAAGATTGAGGGTGCCGATTCGCAGAAACTGGACGCTACCAGCCTCAATCGCATAGTTGACTGAAATTGTCGGCTTAAATACAATACTTGAGCAAGTTGCTGGGGATTAGCTTTGTTGTAATGATATTCCCCCAATTATCTTATAAGTAATTGTTTTTAAATATTATTTTTGAGGTGCACCATGAGACTAACAACCAAAGGCCGCTTTGCAGTAACCGCGATGGTGGACCTCGGCTTGCGCCACGGCAGTGGTCCGGTGACCCTGGCTGAAATCAGCGGCCGTCAGAAAATCTCGCTGTCCTATCTCGAGCAGTTGTTCGGAAAGCTGCGCCGCAGGCAGATCGTCGATTCGGTGCGTGGGCCTGGTGGTGGTTACTGCCTTGCCCGCGACATGGCGACGCTGACCGTGTCGGAAATCATTCTCGCAGTCGACGAGCCGATTGATGCCACGCAGTGTGGCGGCAAGGAAAACTGCAAGGATGAGGAGAAGTGCCTGACCCACGACTTGTGGGCCAACCTTAACCAGCGCATTTTTGATTACCTCGGTTCGGTGACCTTGCGCCAACTGGTGGAGAACCAGCGTGCCAAGGAGGCCGGCATCGCGCCGATGCACGACATGCGCCTGGTGGCGCGCCGGCCGAGTGCTGTGGCGGCCTGATTACCGGGCAGGCCCGCCATGGCACCGCTTCATTGTTCCGTCTACTTTGACCATAACGCCACCACGCCGCTGGATCCGCGCGTGCTGGAGGTGATGTTGCCTTTCCTGCGCGAGCAGTGCGGCAATGCCTCGAGCCGCCACGAACTGGGCACGGTGGCGCGGCAGGCCATCGACCGCGCCCGAGAGCAGGTGGCGGCGGCGGTTGGTGTTCAGGCTGTGCAGGTGGTGTTCACCAGCGGCGGCACCGAAGCCAACAACCTGTTCATCCGCGGTGCGGCTGCCGGCCTGAAGCCGGGGCGGATTACCATCAGTGCCATTGAGCATCCCTGCGTTGTCGGGCCGGCGCAGGATTTGCAGCGCCAGGGCTGGAACCTGCGCCGGCTGAAAGTGACACGTGACGGTGTGCTTGACGCCGCCGACATCGAACATGCCCTCGCCGAAAAACCGCTGCTGTGGTCAGCGATGCTCGCCAACAACGAGACCGGTGTGGTGCAGGACATTGCGGCTATTGCCGGACGCGCACGTGATGCCGGTGCGGTGGTGCATAGCGATGCGGTGCAGGCGCTGGGCAAGATTGCGGTGGATTTCCGCGCGCTCAATGTGCAGGCGCTGACCCTGTCAGCGCACAAGATCGGCGGCCCCAAGGGCGCCGGTGCTCTGGTCATCGACAAGCGCCTCGATTTGCGCGCGGTGCTTGCCGGCGGTGGCCAGGAGCGCGGTTTGCGCGGCGGCACCGAGAACGTGCCGGCCATAGTCGGTTTTGGTGCGGCCTGCGACATCGCGATGTCGCGGCTGTCCGGGCGTGCAGCAAGGATGATTGCGTTGCGCGAGCGGCTGGAGCGCGGATTACATTCTCAGGGAGCGGTGATTTTTGGAGAGGCTGCGGCGCTGCGTTTGCCCAATACGACCTATTTCGCGCTGCACGGCATACACGGCGAAGCCCTGGTGATCGGGCTCGACAAGGCGGGTTATGCCACCGGTTCCGGCGCGGCCTGTTCCAGTTCGAATGATGCGCCGTCGTCAACGCTGCTGGCGATGGGCATCGAGCCCGAACTCGCGCGCGGTGCGGTGCGCATCTCGCTGGGTGAGGGCAACAGCGTGGAGCAGGTGGACGGTTTTCTGCAGGCGCTTGCCGCGGTGGCGAAGCGTTTGCGCGGTTTGCAGGCAGTGGCGGTTTGACTGCCGTGTTTCGAAGGAGCGAATGATGGCCATACAACTGACTGAAAGTGCGGCAACCCAGATCAAGGCGCAGCTCGCCAAACGCGGCAAGGGTCTGGGCCTGCGCATCGGCATCAAGAAAACCGGCTGCTCGGGCTGGGCCTATACCTACGACTACGCCGATGACGTGAAAGCGGTGGACCAGGTATTCGAGTCGCATGAGGCGAAGCTGGTGGTTGATGGTGAAAGCCTGGAATACATGGACGGCTCGACCATCGATTACGTGCGTGAAGGCCTGAAGCAGGCGTTCAAGGTTGAAAACCCCAAGGTCGATGCCACCTGCGGCTGCGGCGAGAGTTTCACGGTCAAGGCCGGCGGCTGAACACCGCCAGCCCCGGGCCCCCAACGGACACCCCCTCAACTGAAGCCCTATTAGCACCTCATGAGCACAGTACTCGACCAACTCGTCAGCCAGCCCTACAAGCACGGTTTTGTCACCGACATCGAATCGGAGACCGCGCCGAAAGGCCTGAACGAAGACATCATCCGCATGATTTCGGCGAAGAAGAACGAGCCGGAATGGCTGCTCGACTTCCGCCTCAAGGCCTATCGTCACTGGCTGACGATGACCGAGCCGCAGTGGCCGAACGTGAGCTACCCGAAGATCGATTTCCAGGCGATCAGCTATTACGCCGCGCCCAAGCCGAAGAAAAAGCTGAGCATGGACGAGGTCGATCCGGAACTGCTGAAAACCTTCGAGAAACTCGGCGTGCCGATGAACGAGCGCGCAGCGCTGGCCGGTGTTGCCGTGGACGTGATCTTTGATTCGGTGTCGGTGGCGACCACCTACAAGGAAAAACTGGCCGCGGTGGGCATCATCTTCTGCTCGATCTCGGAGGCCGTGCACAACCACCCGGAACTGGTGAAAAAATACATCGGTTCGGTGGTGTCGACGGAAGACAACTATTACGCGGCGCTCAATTCCGCGGTCTTCACCGACGGTTCCTTCTGCTTCATCCCCAGGGGCGTGAAATGCCCGATGGAGCTGTCGACCTATTTCCGCATCAACACCCAGGACTCGGGCCAGTTCGAGCGCACGCTGATCGTCGCCGAGGAGGGCGCGCAGGTGTCGTACCTCGAAGGCTGCACCGCGCCAAAGTTCGACACCAATCAATTACACGCCGCGGTGGTCGAGCTGGTGGCGCTGGACGACGCTGACATCAAGTATTCGACGGTGCAGAACTGGTACGCCGGCGACGAAAACGGCATCGGCGGCATCTACAACTTTGTCACCAAGCGCGGGCTGTGCAAGGGCCGCAACTCGAAGATTTCCTGGACCCAGGTCGAGACCGGCTCGGCGATCACCTGGAAATACCCGTCCTGCGTGCTGCTTGGCGACAACTCGATCGGCGAGTTCTATTCGGTCGCGCTGACCAACCACATGCAACAGGCCGATACCGGCACCAAGATGATCCACATCGGCAAAAACACCCGCAGCACGATCATCAGCAAGGGCATCTCCGCCGGCCGCTCCAACAACAGCTACCGCGGCCTGGTGAAAATCGGTCCGCGGGCGGAAGGTGCGCGTAATTTCTCGCAGTGTGACTCGATGCTGATCGGCGCCAAGTGTGGCGCCAATACCTTCCCCTATATCGAGGTGCAGAACCCGACGGCGAAGGTCGAGCATGAGGCGACCACGTCGAAGATCGGCGAAGACCAGTTGTTCTATTTCCAGAGCCGCGGCATCGGCACCGAAGAAGCGGTGTCGATGATCATCAACGGCTTCTGCAAGGATGTGTTCCAGCAACTGCCGATGGAGTTCGCCGTCGAGGCGACCAAACTCCTGGGGCTGAAGCTGGAAGGTAGTGTGGGGTAAGGGCTTAAAGTCAAAAGCAGCCACAGAGGACACAGAGGGCACAGAGGGTTTTGAGGGATGTTGGGTCTCCGGTGCTTGGTCTGAATCCTGGTGGTGAATGAGCGAAGGTTTTCTCTGTGATCTCTGTGCCCTCTGTGGCTAAAGGTTTTAGGTTTTGAAGAACATGATCAACGCAAACGCAAAAACAATTCTCGAGGTCCGCAACCTGACCGCCACCGTGGCGGGTGTGGAAATCCTCAAGGGTATCAACCTGACGGTTCGCGCCGGTGAAGTGCACGCGATCATGGGCCCCAACGGCTCGGGCAAGAGCACTTTTTCGAAAGTGCTGGCCGGGCATCCCGCCTATGAAGTGCAGGGCGGCGAAGTGATATTCGAGGGCAAGGACCTGTTTGCGCTGGCTTCGGACGAGCGCGCCCGCGCCGGCGTGTTCCTCGGCTTTCAGTATCCCGTCGAAATCCCCGGTGTCACCAACAGCGCCTTCCTGCGCCTGGCCTACAACACGGTGCAGGGCGGCCGCGGCAAGGACGAGCTCGATCCGCTGGAGTTCGATGATCTGGTGCGCGAGAAAATGAAACTGCTGGAAATGAACCCGGAGTTCCTGAGCCGCAGCGTCAACGACGGTTTTTCCGGCGGTGAAAAAAAACGCAATGAAATCCTGCAGATGGCGCTGCTTGAGCCGAAGCTGTCTCTGCTCGACGAAACCGATTCCGGCCTCGACATCGACGCGCTGCGTGTGGTCGCCGGCGGCGTCAACAAGCTGCTGACTCCCGACAACGCCTGCGTGCTGGTGACCCACTACCAGCGCCTGCTCAACTACATCACGCCGGATCATGTACATGTGATGTCGGCCGGTCGCATCATCAAGTCCGGCGACAAGTCGCTGGCGCTGGAACTGGAGTCGCGCGGTTACGACTGGCTGCTCGATGACAAAAAAGCGGGCAAAAAGGCGGCGGCGTGACGACTGTGGCTGCTTTGACCGCCCCCCATCCCTACGTC
>LNDW01000013.1 GCA_001464815.1 Betaproteobacteria bacterium Ga0077527
GTGGATGATGCGCCGACGGCGGTTGCCGACGCATTGAGCACCAGTGAAGACACGGTGCTCAACGGCAACCTGGCGGGCAACGACGTGGCCAGTGGAGATGGCGGCAACGTTTGGAGCCTGGTCAGTGGCCCGGCGAGCGGCACGGTGACGGTGTCGGCGAATGGCTCGTTCACGTATACGCCGGCGGCGAACTTCAATGGTTCGACGACGTTTACCTACCGGATCACGGATTCGGACGGTGACACGTCGACGGCGACGGCGACGATCAACATCAGCGCGGTGGATGATGCGCCGACGGCGGTTGCCGACGCATTGAGCACCAGTGAAGACACGGTGCTCAACGGCAACCTGGCGGGCAACGACGTGGCCAGTGGAGACCCGGCGAGCGGCACGGTGACCATCAGCGCCAACGGCAGCTTCACCTATACGCCGGCGGCGAACTTCAACGGTTCGACGACGTTTACCTACCGCATCACGGATTCGGACGGCGACACGTCCACCGCGACAGCGACCATCAACATCGCTGCTGTGGACGATCTGCCCACCGCGGCCGCCGACACCTTCAACGCGACAGAAGACATCGTCTTTAACGGCAACCTGGCGGCGAACGACACCGCGAGTGGCGACGGTGGCAACGTGTGGAGCCTGTTGAGTGGTCCTGCGAGCGGGACGGTGACCATCAGCGCCAACGGCAGCTTCACCTACACGCCGGCGGCGAACTTCAACGGTAGCACCACGTTCACCTACCGCATTACGGATTCGGACGGTGACACCTCGACGGCGACCGCAACAGTGAACATCGCTGCGGTTGCAGACAACCCGATCGCGAATCCGTCTTCGGCATCGGGCAATGAAGATACAACGATCCCGATCACGATCACGGGTATTGACGGGGACGGGCCGCTCCAGAGCTTCAGTCTGAGCAGCCTTCCGATCAATGGTGTGCTGTATCTGGATGCCGGCCTGACCCAATTGGCCCTGACTGGAACAAATTACACGGCCACCGCTGACGCGCGCACGTTCTACTTTGTTCCGTTGGCTGACTGGTGGGGCAGCACCACATTCAACTATACGGTTCGTGACGGCACGAACACGATTTCCAGTCCCGCGACCGGGGTGATCAACGTATCCGCGGTCAACGACGGCACGCCACTGGCCGGTAACGACAGTTACTCGGTGAATGTCGGGACTTCGGTGTTGATCAGCCCTGCATCACTGCTGTCAAACGATTTCCTGCCCGACCGGGCTACATTGACCCTGGTTGGAACTCCGACTTCGGGCACTCTGGTGCTGCAGACCGACGGTAACTACCGGTATACCCCGGCGGGTGCGGGCACGGCCACCTTCGTCTACACCATCACGGACGATCAGGGGCAGGTCAGCACGGCTACGGTCACTGTAAGCGCCAACCAGGCCAGCACGGATTACGCCACGGTCAACGAATCGGCGTTGTCTTCCGGCACGGGTGGCGGTGTGCGTGTCGCTACAGGCAATGTGCTGACCAACGATACCGGCAATACGGCCATTTCCTCCATCAATGGCATTACCGATGGTTCGACCGCGGACACTGATGCCCGAACCGGATTTATTGGTGTCACCACCAGCCTCGGGCAGTTGGTGGTCGATATCACCGGCGCCGGAGCGGGTGATTACACCTACACACTCAACGCGCCGGCAGCCAACACCGCCGCGGCAATCAGCGCATCGGTAGTGCAGACCTTCACCTATGTCGGCAACGCCAATACCGCTCAGCTGCAAGTGACTGTTGTCGATGATGCGCCGGTGGTTTATGACGCCAATATCGAGGTATCGGCGACGGAGACGCCAAAATACGCGCTCGTGCTGGCATTGGATATTTCGCTGAGCATGGTGGGCAATCCCACCACCGGAGCAACAGGTTACAACTCGGGCCTGATCAAGCAGGTTGATGAATTCGGCAATGTCACAAACGCGACCCGTCTGGACCTTGCCAAGCAGGCGTTGATTGCGCTGGTTGAAGAATATTTCAACCAGTCTCCTGATGTGACGGTGAAGCTGATCACCTTTGCGGCTTCCGCGGTGATCCTCAATTCGGGCACGGCCAACACCTACAGCTCGCTCGCCAGTGCGATTGCCGGGATCAACTCCATCGGCACCGCGCTCTCAGGCACCAATTATGAAGACACACTGAATGATATTCAGTCTGCTTTTGGCGAGATGTCGCTGACAGCCCGTGAGAAATTCGTTTATTTCGTGTCTGACGGCATACCGTCGTTCGGCAATACCGTGGACCCGGTTGGCGTGTCCGGTTACGCGACCTATGTCACCAACAATGACATCAAGTCCTACGCTGTCGGCATCGGAACGGGCATTGCGGTACCGGATTTCCTTAACGACGTACACAACGTCGATGCCCTGGGTGACGGCGTGGTTGATACCGCGATTTTTGTGCCCGACTTGAAGGATCTGGAGTCGCTGCTGTTGTCCACCGTGCCCCAGGGCAACGGCGGCAACGTGGTGGCTGGCTCTTCGTCCTCAAGCACCAGTTTCGGCGCGGATGGCGGCCGTGTTTCGACGATTGTGATCCAGCTCGACAGTAATGCCAACAGCGTTCCGGACACCAACGTCACATTCACCTTTGATCCGGCGGCCAATGCCGGTGCGGGTGGCATCACCAACAATTCCGGCGGATTCGCCGGCGGCTCGGTGGTGGGTACTTCGTTGACCCTGGATGCCACCAGGGGATTCACCTACGGCTCCATTGTCTTTGACTTCCAGACCGGGGATTTCACCTACTTCACCGGGGGCACTGCGGTCGAAGGCACCACGTTCACGATCACTTCGACTGTGGTCGATGGTGACGGGGATACCGCAACCTCGTTGCAGACCATTTCAGTGGTTGATGGACAGCCCCAGGCCAGGGATGACACGGACAGCCTGACAGCCTTTGACCGCTTCCTTGAAGGCAACGTGATTGACGGCACCGGTACCGACGGCGGTCTTGCGCTCGGTGGTGACGTGGCGCCGTTCGCCAATTCGGGTGGCGGCGTCGACTTGATTGTTGACAATGCCAAGGTCACCTCGGTCATGTTCAAGGGTGATACCTATAATCTGACCACGGCGAGCAGCGGTTCGGCGGATGGTGGCACGTTCTCGGTGACCGCGGGCACGCTGACCTGGACTCACCTCAGCAACGGCAGCCAGTTGGTGTTCAACGACACCGGCTACTACCGTTACACGCCGCCGACAGTCAGCATCCCGGCCAATGGCGCGCCGCAAATCAACAGCCTGACGCTGCTTGCAAACGATCCTTCAGCCAGCGGTGTTGACGTTTACGGCCGTAATTCGGCGGGTACCGTGGTCACCGCAAGTTTCGCTACGGCCGGAGGTGCCGGCGTGAACGGCGGGACAAACGCCGCCTTGAACGGCACTGAAACACTGGTCATCGACTACGCTGGCGTGGTATCCGGGCCGTTATCATTCGTGGTGAGCACTGCCAGCAGCAACCTGGGTGGTGCCAACGCGCTGATTTACCGCGTATACGACAATAGCAACTCCGTGATCACCACCTTTACCAGCAACACCGAAGGCCTGATCACGATTCCGGGATATTTCACGGACGTTGATCGTGTGGAGATCCAGGGCGCCGTCACGGCCGTCAGTGCCCGAATTGAAGGTATTGGCTACACCACCCCGCAGAACTTCGTGCCGTTCCAGTCGGCGGATCCATCCGCCTTTGGGGTGGAGTTGAGAGGGTTGACCAACGCCGGCGCCACGGCAACGGTTGTCTATACGGCCGGTATTACCGCCGGTGGTGTTGGTGTGGCCAATGACAGGCTATCCGCGGGCGAAACACTGGTCATCGATTTTGCGGCGCCTGTATCCGGCGGTCTGTCGGTGACCGTCAATTCCGAGGCGAGCAATGTATCCACCGCGAACCCGCTGACTTACCGCGTCTACGACACCTCCAATGCCTTGCTGGCGACCTACACCATCGCCACCGAGGGTGTGGTCAACCTGCCAGGGTATTTCACCAATGTCGATCGCATCGAGATTCAGGCGGGTCTGACCGCTTCCAACGCATCTGCGCGGATCGAAGGCGTGGGTTTTGTCACCCCGATCGACTTCCTGCCATTGACAGCCGCGCCAGGCGTCACCGGTCCCACGATCAGCGGCCGGCTTTCGGGCGGCACCGCCGCCACCGCCGTGTACTCGGGTGCAGGCGTGGGTATCCAGGGTGCCACCAATACCTCGATCGACAACCTTGAAACGCTGGTGATTGACTACCCGTATCCCACCACCGGCCAGTTTGTGATCGAGGTCAACCCGGCCTCCAACCTTGGCGGCACCACCGCAAGCGCCACAGCGCTGATTTACCGGCTGTATGACACCTCCAATAACCTGCTGGTTGCCTACACCAGCGGCATGGAGGGTTATCTGACGCTGCCCGGCACTTATGCCAATGTGGACCGCCTCGAAATCCAGGCGACCACAGGTGCTTCTGCGCAGATACTCAACATCGGCTATGAACTGGTCGGCAACACCATCGTCAGCCTGGAGAGCGCACCGGCTTCCACCACCGGAGTGATCGTCCAGGGGATGGCGGCGAACAGCAGCGTCATCGGCAGCACCGCCGTGACCTACACCGGAGGCTCAGGCGTGGGTGTTGGCGATGCCAACCTGGCGGCCCTTGAAACCCTGGTCATCACCTTCGATCAGGCGGTTTACGCGCAGGGTGTACGAAATATCGGCATCACGGTCAATGCCGCTGACAGCAACCTTGGGCCATTCAACGGCTATTCTCCGGCGCTGACCTACAGGATCTACGACATCACCGGTGCCTTGCTCGGTTTGTTCTCCAGCGATGACGAGAACTTTGTGCTGTTGCCCCAGCAATACAACAATATCGGACGTATTGAAATCGAGGCGGCGGGTGATGCCACGGCAAGGATCCAGGCGGTCCGCTTCTCTCCCGCGGGCAACGATCCTTACCAGCCTGCGATTGCTCCGGAGGAAATCAGCTACACGCTTACCGACAGTGATGGTGATACCTCAAGCGCCACGCTGACCCTGAACACGATCACCAACACCTACCAGGGCAGCAGCAGCAATGACAACATCACCGGCAGCGCAGGGAACGACCGTATTTCCGGCGGCTCCGGTAACGACACGCTCAATGGCGGCGCGGGTTACGACGCACTTGAAGGCGGCGACGGTGACGACACGCTGAATGGTGGTGACGACAACGATGTTCTTGCCGGCGGCAATGGCAATGATGTGCTGAATGGCGATGCCGGAAGCGATATCCTGCGCGGCAATGCCGGAAACGACACTTTGAATGGTGGCAACGGCAATGACTTGCTTGAGGGTGGCGCAGGCAACGACATTCTCAATGGCGGAGCAGGGGCCGACACCCTGCTCGGCGGTGCCGGCAACGATACGATGGACGGTGGCGCTGCCGACGGGGTCACGGACATTTTCCGCTGGTCGCTGACAGACCGCGGCGTGCAAGGCACTCCGGCAGCGGACACCATCAACAATTTCGGCATCGCTTCGGCCAGCGCCGGTGGCGACGTGCTGGACCTGCGCGACCTGCTGCAAGGCGAAAACCACAATATCGGCACCGGCAACCTGACCCAGTTCCTCAGCTTCGAACTGAACGCGGGCAACACCATTGTTCATGTCAGTTCGACTGGCGGCTTCGGCGGCGGTTATGCCTTGTCCAAGGAGGACCAGTCGATCACGCTGACCGGTGTCGATCTGGTGACCGGTTTCGCCAACAACCAGGCGATCATCCAGAAATTGCTCGATGACCAGAAGCTGATTACCGATTGACAGTGATTCGCTTTTTCATCTATATTACATAAGTTATTGATTTTAATGAATAAAATAATGGGATCCCGAAAAATGCGCCTGGCAGTGTTAATGACACTGCCAGTGCTGATGGCCCAGCCGCTTGCCGCCCAGGACCTGCGCAGCTATGCGCAGCGTGCCGTCATCAGCAATCCCGAAGTCACTGCGCGCTTCAACGCGCTCAGGGCGGCTATCGACGAGATCGATGTCGCGCGCGGCGCCTACTATCCGCGCATTGACGTGCTGGCCAACACCGGGCGCGAGCGCTCCGAATCGAGCGTTGCCGCCACCGGCATCCAGAGCTTTTCACGTAACCGCATCGGGCTGGAGCTGAACCAGATTCTGTGGGACGGTCTTGCCACCCATAACGAAGTGCGCCGCCTTGGCCATGGCTCGATCGTGCGTTACTTCGAGTTCGTCGAGGCTTCCGAACTGATCGCGCTGGAGTCGGCGCGCGCCTATTTCGACGTTCAGCGTTTTCGTGAGCTGGTGGCCATCGCTGAAATCAACTACATCCAGCACAAGCAAACCTACGACCAGATCCAGCAACGCTTCAAATCCGGTGTCGGCCGCGGTGTTGATCTCGAGCAGGCCGCAGCCCGTCTGGCGCTGGCAGACAGCAATCTGGTCAATGAAACCTCCAACCTGCACGATGTTTCGGCGCGTTTTCAGCGGATCAACAACGAGCCGCCGGCGGCCATGCTGCCCAAATCGCCGTTCTCGCGTGCAGGTTTCCCGGCGACAAGGGACGAGGCACTGCGCCTGGCCGTGGCGCGCCAGCCCGGCATCAGTGCCGCCACTGAAAATGTGCGCGCGGTACAGGCCCAGCTTGATGTCCGGCGCGCCGCCTTCCAGCCCAAGCTGGAGGCGCGACTGCGCGACGCCGACGGCCGCAACCTCGACGGCACCATCGGCCGCAATTCCAGCACCGTGGCTGAGCTGTTGCTGAGCTGGAACATTTTCAGCGGCGGTTCGGACCGGGCGAGGCTGCGGCAGTTCGCCAACGCAGTGAACAATTCCAGGGACCTGCGTGACAAGGCCTGCCGCGACGTGCGCCAGACCCTGACCATCGCCTACAACGATGCCAACAAGCTGACCGACCAGATCAAATACCTGACGCTGCAGGTCGAGGCCACGGAAAAGGCGCGTGATGCCTACCGCAAGCAGTTCGACATCGGCCAGCGCTCACTGCTTGACCTGCTGAACTCCGAAAACGAGCTGTATCAGGCCAAACGTTCGCTGATCAACGCCCAGTACGACCTTGAAGTCGCCTACATGCGGGTGCACAACTCCACGGGGGGGCTGCTGGGCCAGCTCGGTCTTTCGCAGATGGAGACCGGCGATATTCCGGGCGTCAATGGCTGGGCTGCGGGTGAGGATGCTGCCGAGCGCTGCCCGCCTGAAACGGTCACGCCGCCGCTGATCGACAAAAAATCACTGGATGCGCGTGCCGAGGCAATGGCCGCAACCTTTGCAAAACCCGCCCCGGCAACGCCTGCCGTGGATGTGATTCCAAAGTCCGAGGACGTGGTTTCGGCGCGCCTTCTCGCCTGGGCTACCGCCTGGTCTTCGAAATCAGCGGAGCGATATTTCGAGTTCTATGCCGAAAACTTCGCACCTCAATCGATGAGCCCGGCGGCCTGGCGCAAGCAGCGCAGCCAGCGTCTGGCAACCCGTGAGCCGATCGCGGTGTCGTTGGGCGACATCCAGGTCGTGATGCTCGCGCCGGACCGGGCGGAGAGCCGCTTCCGGCAACGCTACGAATCGGGCAGCTATTCGGACCAGACGGAAAAAACCATCATCTGGCAACTGACCGGCGGGCGCTGGGTCATTGTCAGCGAATCCGGGCGTTAGACGGACACCGGCAATCAAATTCAAGTCTCGCCTTGAACTGCGCTTTTATTCCTCATACCGGGGGCTGACCGCCGCGTCAGCGTCCGTGGTGCGCAGGTCAATCGCGACATCCGCGGTTTCAAGCACCACCCGGATGCCGAGCCCCCGGCATATTGAGACCACGGCTGCGAGATAAGCGCGCTGGGCACCACCGCTGCCGGCGGCAAGTGCTAGATTGGTGCGCAGGTGATGCAGCTGCAACTCTGGCAGCCTGCGTATCCTCGAGACATAATGACCGGCGTCGAACAGCGCGATACGGGCGCCGCTTCGACGCAAGGTGCGCGCAAGATCCGCCGCAAAATCCGGGTCGCGATGCACCAGAAACTCAGGCACCTCGATGATCAGTCTGGCTGCGGCGGATGGTGCCGCACCCAGTTGTTCGACCAGTCTGGCAAGCACGGTGCCGTCACGCAGGGCCTGTTCGCTCAAGGGCAGTGCCAAATCAGTTTCACTGTGAGCCGCAGTTTCCAGCGCCTGCTCGATTGCGGACTCCTCGATCGATGCCGCCAGTCCGGCGCGTATCGCAAACGGCAGCCATTCTGCCGGGGGCCGATAATCGTCGCCATCCCAGGCGATATGGGTATCAAATTGTCGATGCATGATGCTGCCATCCCGGCCGGTGATCTGACGCAGCCTGCCGCTGATTTTCCGGTCATCAAGCGCCTGCTGCAGATCACGCCGCCAATCGCTTTGCCCCTTGACCTTGACCTCGTCCTGGATGAACTCAAGCAGCGCAAAGCGTTGTGGCTCGGATTCTGCGATGGTCAAGGCTGCGTCGGCCCGTGTCAGCAGTTGTCCGGTGCTGGTGTCCTGCCGCAACAAGGTCGCGCCAATGGCCAGATCAGGCAGTGTCGACGAAGTGGCATCGAAACCGCGTAAACGGCGGCGAAGGTCGCCGAAGGCTTCGGCATCCAGCTTCGTGCCTGGCAGCAGCAATGCAAAATCCGCGCCGTTGAGCCGGCCGCAAAATCCGCCAGATTGGGCTCTGGCCAATGTTTCGAGTGCCTCGCCCAGCCTTGCCAGGAGGCGGTCGGTCTCAGAGCGCCCGAGTTCCTGGTTCATGCGTTGCAGCTCGCGCACCCGTACAATCAGAAACAGGCCTTCCATCAAGGCCTGCGGCACACCCAGCAGCTCATCCAGCCGGCGCTGGAATTCGCCGCGGTTGACCAGTCCGGTGACAGTGTCAGTGACGGCGGCCAGGCGCAGCCGTTCGACCGTGGCCGCATGTTCGCTGAACTGCGCGCCGACACGATCAACCATCGAGTTCATCGCGGAGGTCAGGGTCATCAATTCCGGCACGCCTGATACATTTGACTTTATAAAGCGGCGCTCAGAGAGCGCGCGCGCCTGTTCGACCAGTGACTTCAGGGGGCGCGTCGTACGTCTCACCAATACAGTGCCGCACAGGCCGGACAACAGTCCGACCAGCGCCAGCAGCAAGGCCAGCCGCACGGCGCCCGACCACAGTTGGTCATATGCAAAAGCAGAGTGGCTGACCACGGTGATGGTGCCCACAGCCTGCCAGCCTGAACTGACCTGTGCCACGCCGGGCACTGATTTGATCGGCAAAGCAGCCACAAACCAGGCTGGTGTAGTCATTGGCGGCGGCTTGCCACCGAACTCGAACAATGTCCTTCCCTCAGGATTCACCAGGCTGATCCGCTGGTAATGCCCGGTGTCGTACTGTGCGGTCATCAGCAATTCGATTGAGCTCATGTCACCCGCCTGTTGCGACAATGAAATGGCCAATGACGCGGCGTTATCGTGATTTTTCAGGCGTAGCTGATCTTCTAGATAGTGGCTGTTCGACAAAAGGCTTGTGACAAGGCTGGCGCCACAGGCGCCAATCGTGACCAGAAAGACCAGCAGCCAAAGCTGTCGGATCATCGACATGTTACGAACTCCTGAGACAGGTGATGCCGCATTTCAGCGGAATCCTTCGTTGCTGACCCGCTGCAAAAGATCGCGCCAGCGCGACAGCCGGTCCAGTGGCACTGAAGCGGCAGTGGTTCCGATCTGTTCCCATAGGCCTTCAGTGTTGAAGCTGAATATCGGCCGCAGGTCCGGGCGCCCGGAGGCGGGGTGTATTGAATCAACCAGATTATCCAATACCAGCGGTTCGCGACCCTGCTGCGGATAGTATGCGAGCACCATGTGCGCGGCATACCCTGGAACGCCATCACGAATCACCGTAGCCCGCACATAGATCAGACGGAGGCGGCTTGGGGCGACCCCCAACGCCAGTAGCGAGAAATACTTGGCGATTGCGAAATCCTCGCAATCTCCGGCGCCTTTGTGCAGGGTTTCCAGCGGCGTGGCCCAATAATCAGCTTCACCCCAGACATTAACATCATCCGCGAAGCGGATGCGCTGGTTGATGAAACGGTTGACAGTCTCGATGCGAATTTTTTCCGGTGACTGGCTGGCCGACCTGAACATGCCTTGCCAGGCGGTGAGGCCTTCCACTGCGGCAGGACCCAGCGCGCGGGCTGCCTGTTGCAGACGCACCTGATCGACCGAGACCGCCGTGCCAACACACAAAAGCAGGGCAAGAAGGTGGGTGGCCACCCGGCACAGGAGGGCGCGTGGCCAGGCCCATGACATTTGCGGCGGGGTATCCGGCCGCCACCAGGAGTGTTGCAGGCGTGATTTAAGCGCGGAGTTTTGCACCCCTTGCATTTTACGGATGGCGATAGTGCGGGCAAAGCCTTGAAACAGCGTCAGATCCCGGGCTTTTTCCGACATACCGCTGTAACAGTTATGTGGCGAAATGACGTTTGTATGCCAAACAGATCAAGGAGATGATCATGGAAATGGATGTCAGCAACGAAGCACTGGATTGGGATGATGATCTTGATGAGTCCGAACTCGATGACGAGTTTGATGTGATCGCCGAATTGGAGGCTGAAGCAAGTCTCGGGCGTGATGTATTGCAGGCGCAAGGCCCGGCCCGCTAGACCTACGGGTGTTGCTCATCCACGGTCCGGTTTGATGCGGAGCCCGTGGCATAATGGTTCGTGGATATTCATTCCCGGCCCCCTGTCCCTGAAGCAGCCACCGACCAGATATCCATCGACTTCTGGCCGGACTGCGGTTTCCATGCCCTCAGGCGTGCCGCCGACGGCCAGCTTGAGGTTTCCGATGATTACCTGCGCTGGTATCTGGAGCGTCCCGAACTGGCGCCGGTCGCCGAATCCTGTGCCACCGAGCGCGACCTGTACCAGGCGCTTAACTCGGATCCGCGTCGTCCCGTAAGCGCAGCCGAGCTTGAGGCACTGGCCGATGCCGATGCGCGGGACAACTACCGGGTGCTGCTGCGTTTTCGCGAGCACTTGCTCGAAGCCGGCACCCTGGAGCGGTTTTATTCGGGCTTGTTCGCGGCCGATGTTGCGGTGCCGCCGCAGTTTGTGCATTACACCGTCGAAGTCATCCTGCGCGGACTGCTTGACGGCGAACGCGACGGCCTGCTTTTGCGTGCCGCCGAGATTTTTTTCCGGGAGCAGCGGGTCACCGTCAACGAAGGCGCGGTGATGCTGGCCGACGCTGAGACGGTCAGCAGTCATGCCGATGATGGCGGGTTGGGCAACCTCGGCCGCATGCTGCTGCAGGTCAACGCGCCGCTGAAGAGCGCCGAGCTTGACGTGCTCGACCGCGACAACCATGAGCAGTATTTCCGCCGCGACAACCGCCGCGATACGGTGCTGCAGATCAATCCCGGCACGCCGGGCTCGCTGGCCATCGCACAGGTGATCGAGCGCTGGGTGGATCATTTTCACGGGTTGCGCACGCGGGTCACGCCGATCCGCGAGATTGATGACGAGGAGTGGTTGTGGCATGTTGGCCTCGACGTGGAAGCCACCGCATTGCTCAATGACATCTACGCCGGTGCCGAAGTTGACGAGGCGCGGATGAAGCGGGTGATCGGCTTGTTCCGCATGGATTTCGAGGATGCCGGAGCGCTGCGGCCCGAGCTCGCCGGGGCGCCGGTATTCCTGGCGCTGGCGATGACCCCCGAAGGGCGCCTGCGGATGAAACCGCAAAACCTGCTGACCAACCTGCCGCTGGCGAGCCGCACATGAACCAGGCAGGGATCAATCCCGCCGGGCGGGACGATGTTTCGCCAGAGGCTCGCGCCGCGCAGGAGTGGCGGCGCATCGCGGCGATGCGCGACGAGGACATATCGCTGGCCGAAGGCGCGTTGTGGATCGCCGCCAGCGAATATCCGGAACTGGAAATCGGCGAGTATCTGGCGCGGATCGACGCCTTGGCGGCCACGCTGCGCGGCCGGCTGCGTGCCGACATTGCCACCGCCGACAAGCTGCTGGCACTGAACCATTATTTGTTTGACGAGCTGGGTTTCAGCGGCAACAACGAGGATTTCTACGATCCGCGCAACAGCTTCCTGAACGAGGTGCTCGAGCGCAGGCTCGGCATCCCGATCACGCTGGGTGTGATCTACATCGAGATTGGCCGGCGTATCGGACTCGGACTTCATGGCGTGTCCTTTCCCGGCCATTTCCTGGTGAAATGTGCCTTGCGCGACGGGGTCGTGGTGCTTGATCCCTATGGCGGCGGTGTTTCCCTGGGCGTCGATGAGTTGCAGCAGCGCCTGCGTGCGGCTGGTGCGCCCGATGATGTGGATCAGGCCATCCTCGTTCACTTGCTGAGCGCGGCGCCGTGCAAGGAAATCCTCGGCCGCATGCTGCGCAACCTGAAGGGCATTTATGTGGAAAAAGGCGACTGGCTGCGCGCCCTGGCCGCCTGCGAACGGGTGATCGCGCTGAGTCCCGATGACGCCGGAGAGGAATACCGCGACCGCGGCAGCATCTATCTCCAGCTTGAATGCATCCGGGCGGCGATGGGTGACTTCAGCACCTACATCAGGCAGCGTCCCGGTGCGGAGGACGTCGAAGGCGTGCGCGCCAAGATCGCCGAGCTGCAGCCGCTGGTGGCAAGGATGAACTGACCGGTGAGCGTATCTTCGCGTTGCATCGTCAGAAGGGCTGCAAAGCACAGCGGTCCGCCCCTGCTCTTCGTGCATGGGGCCTATGTCGGCGCCTGGTGCTGGGAGCGGCACTTCCTTGATTATTTTTCCGCTCTGGGCCATGACTGTCATGCCATCAGCCTGCGCGGCCACGCTGAAGGTGAAGTGGGGGACGATCTGGCTTCAATCGACGATTTCGTCGCTGATGTGTTGATTGCCGCGGAGTCACTGGACACACCGCCGGTGCTGATCGGGCATTCGATGGGGGCGATGGTGGTGCAGCGCGCCTGGCGGCGTGCAAATGCCGCCGGTTTTTCGCTGCTGGCACCGGTGCCGCCGCAGGGACTGCTTGCCAGCAGTGCCATGCTGGCGCTGAACAGCCCTGAAATATTAAATGAAATTAATGGGTTACAAATAAATTCCGGCTGTCACGGTTCACCGGCATTGCTGCGCCAGGCGATTTTCTCGCCGACGCTGGCCGAAGCCGAGGTGCTTGCCAGCCTCAGCCGGATGCGCCGTGAGTCCCAGCGCGCGCTGATCGACCTGTCATGGCCGCAGTATTTCTGGATCGACAAGGCTGACGGCAGGGTGCCGGTGCAGGTGCTGGGCGCGGCCGATGATCTGCTGTTTCCGCCGTCACTGGTCGAGGCTGCCGCGGCGATCCACGGTGTTAAAGCGGAAATCCTGCCTGGCATCGCCCATGCGATGATGCTTGACACCCGGTGGCGTGATGCGGCAGCCAGCATCGGGCGCTGGCTGAAATCGTTCAGCGGCTGAAACGGCCTGGCTTTATCATTCAACTGGCTTGAACTGAAAGGCAAATCATGGACATGTCCCTGTGGTGGGCGATCGCCGGCATCCTGCTGATCATCGTCGAAATGCTGACCGGCACTTTTTACCTTCTGGTTCTGGGTATCGCCGCATTGGGCGCAGCGGCCGCGGCCTGGTTCGGATATTCGTTCTGGGTGCAGGCGGTGGTCACCGCGGCGCTGGCCATCGTCGGCGTGATCCTGATCAGGCGTTCATCCGCCAAAGTGGGTGGCAAGAGCGCGCAGGGCACGACGCAGTCACTGGACATCGGCCAGCCGGTTACAGTGGAGTCGTGGATCAGCGAGGTCGACGGCATCGCCCGTGTCAAGTACCGCAATGCGCAGTGGGAAGCCCATGTTGTCGGCGAGCGTGCGCCCGGCGGCAAGTTGTTCTACATCCGTGCCGTTGACGGCAACACGCTGACGGTGTCGGCGCAACGTCCGTGACGCGCAACGCCCGGTTTAATCGAGAGGAGCCTCCATGTTTCCCAAACTGATCATCGTATTGTTCATCACCGGCGTGCTGGTGGCGCTCGACCAGCGCTCGCTGGCGGTCCCGTTTTTTGTCGTGGCACTGGGTGTGGTGGTCGCCATCGAATCGATACGCCAAGTGCCGCAGCAGATGGCCTGGGTGGTCGAGCGTCTGGGCAAATTTCATTCGGTACTGGAGCCGGGCTTGAACGTGATCGTTCCCTTTCTCGATCGTGTTGCCTATCGGCATTCGCTGAAGGAAACATCGCTCGATGTGCAGGAGCAGGTGTGTATTACCCGGGATAACACCCAGCTCGGTGTTGACGGCATCATTTATTACCAGGTCACCGATCCCAAGCTCGCGTCGTACGGATCTTCAGATTACGTGTCAGCGGTGACCCAACTGGCGCAAACCACGCTGCGCTCTGAAATCGGCAAGATGGAGCTTGACAAGACCTTTGAGAGCCGCGACGAGATCAACCGCCAGGTGGTGGCGGTGCTGGACGAGGCGGGGCGCACCTGGGGTGTCAAGGTGCTGCGTTACGAGATCAAGAACCTGACGCCGCCGGAAGCGATCCTGCGCGCGATGCAGGCGCAGATCACCTCGGAGCGCGAGAAGCGCGCGCTGATCGCCAAGTCCGAGGGGCAGCGCCAGGAGGAGATCAACCTTGCCGACGGCGAGAAGCAGGCTGCGGTGCTGAAATCGGAGGGCGACAAGACAGCAGCGATCAACCGCGCGCAGGGTGAGGCGGCAAGGATTCAGTTGATCGCGGAAGCCACCGCGGGCGCAATCAATACCGTGGCCCAGGCGCTGAACAGCCCCGGCGGCAACCAGGCGGCGAACCTGGAAGTGGCGAAGCTCTACGTCAACGCATTCGCCCACCTCGCGCGCACCAACAACACGCTGATCGTGCCGGCCAATGTCGCCGACGTGGCGACACTGGTCAGCTCCGCGATGGCGGTGATGGATAACGTCAAGAAGGCGGTGCCCGGCGGCACCGCCGGGGGCACTACTGCGGGATGAATGCCGGGGCTGTGACTTCTTCCGGCACGGTGGCGGGAGTCAGCCCCAAAATCTCTTCTTCGGCAGGGGTCGGCAGCAGCGGATTCGCGGCATCCAGTCGCGGCAACTCCGCGGTCAGGCGCAGGTTTACACCATGCGGCCGGGTTTCGGCGGCATCGGCACCATCCAGCTTCTCGCGCGGCGGGTTGCCGTCGTAAATCAGGTTGCGGCGGCGCTGCAGGTAGGCGTCACGCAGGAATTCGTAGGGATCCAGCGCCGCGGTTTCCAGCAACTTGCTCGCGCCGAGCAGATTGGCGCGTTCTGAAACCAGCCGCAGTGCGTTGACCTGGTTGCGGTCGCGTGGCGGATCGATGTGAATCAGCGGGTCCACGGTGAGATAAACGGCGGTACCCACGGAATCGCGCAGGGTGCGCGGTCCGAGGAAAGGCAATACAAGGTAGGGGCCGTCGCCAACACCCCAATAACCCAGGGTCTGACCGAAATCCTCGTCGTTTTTCTCCAGTCCGAGCTTGCTCGCAACATCAAAGAAGCCCAACAAGCCAACCGTGCTGTTGACCATCACCCGGCTCACGTCCGATCCGGCTGCAGTGATTTTGCCCTGCAGCAGATTGTTCAGTGCAACGATGATGTCGTTGATGTTGGAGAACATGTTGCTGATGCCGGTGCGGATGAATTCCGGCACCAGGCCTTCATAGACGACTGCAAGCGGCTTGATCAGCACGGTGTCCAGTCCGTCGTTGAAGGTGTAGATCGCCCGGTTCATCGGTTCAAGCGGATCGCGCGGGTCACCGGTGGTGGCGCAGCCTGTGGTCAGCACCAGCCCGGCAAGGGCGCAGACAGTGAACAGACGGAGGCGACGGAGCAGGCGAAGCATGTGCGATCCCTTGTTGATATTCTTGGTTGTCGTGGCTTTTGCGGCTAAGGCGTTGTTAAAACAGGTAAATCAGCGCACAAAGCTGCAATACGGCATAGGTTGAATTATATACAAAGCCCTCATTGACTTGCAGGACTTTTGCCGCGTTGCAGCCATGGTATTGGTCGGGGATTGGTCGTGGGGGCTTTGTTATACTCGCCCGCGTTTTGCAGGTGGTGTTTTTTGACTACTTTGCCACCCGCTTTTCTTCTCCGTTTCCTCCGTTTCTGTTGTCCGTTTTTGTCGTCTTGTACTCACCGACTGCACAAGGAGTCTCCCCATGCTGCAACAAGTCAAACCCGGGGTGGAACTGAAGGACATGAGCCTGTTCCGCCAGCAGTGCTATATCGACGGCGCCTGGGTGGATGCCGACGACAAGGCGACGCTGAGCGTCATCAATCCTGCCACCGGTCTGCCGGTCGGCACCGTGCCCAAAATGGGGGCAACCGAAACACGCCGTGCAATCGAGGCTGCCAATGCGGCCTGGCCGGCCTGGCGCGCCAAGACCGCCAAGGAACGTTCGAACATCCTGCGCAAATGGTTCGACCTGATGATGGCCAACCAGGAAGACCTGGCGAAGCTGATGACTGTGGAGCAGGGCAAGCCGATTGCCGAGTCGCGCGGCGAGATCGCCTACGGCGCCTCGTTCATTGAATGGTTCGCCGAGGAAGGCAAGCGCATTTATGGCGACACCATCCCGACCCATGCGCCGGACAAGCGCATCGTCGTGATCAAGCAGCCGATCGGCGTGTGCGCGGCGATCACGCCTTGGAATTTCCCCAATGCGATGATCACGCGCAAGGCCGGCCCGGCGCTGGCCGCCGGCTGCACCATGGTGATCAAACCCGCCTCGCAGACCCCGTACTCGGCGCTGGCGCTGTGTGAGCTGGCCGAGCGCGCCGGCATTCCGAAGGGGGTGTTGTCGGTGGTTACCGGCTCCGCCGGTCCTATCGGCAAGGAACTCACCACCAATCCGATCGTGCGCAAGTTCACCTTCACCGGCTCCACCGAAATCGGCAAGCTGCTGATGCAACAGTGCGCAAGCACGGTGAAAAAGGTGTCGCTGGAGCTCGGCGGCAACGCGCCGTTCATCGTGTTCGACGATGCCGATCTGGCGTCGGCGGTCGAGGGTGCGCTGGCTTCCAAATTCCGCAACACCGGCCAGACCTGCGTCTGCGCCAACCGCATTTTTGTGCAGGATGGGGTCTACGAAAAATTTTCGAAGATGCTGGCCGACAGAGTATCGCAGATGAAGGTCGGCAACGGGCTGGAGGACGGCAATCTGCAGGGACCGCTGATCGACATGAAGGCGGTGGAGAAGGTCGAGGAACATATCGCCGACGCGCTGGAAAAAGGCGCGAAGGTGCTCACCGGCGGCAAGCGCCATGACAAGGGCGGCCAGTTTTTTCAGCCGACCGTGCTCGCTGGCGTGACCACCGAGATGAAGGTCACGCATGAAGAAACCTTCGGCCCGGTGGCGCCGCTGTACCGCTTCAAGACCGAAGAGGAATTGCTGAAGCTGGCCAACAACACGGAATACGGTCTCGCTTCGTATTTCTACAGCCGCGATATCGGCCGCATCTGGCGCATCGCCGAGGGCCTGGAGTCGGGCATCGTCGGCATCAATGTCGGCATCATCTCCAACGAGATCGCGCCCTTCGGCGGCATGAAGGAATCGGGCATCGGCCGCGAAGGTTCCAAGTACGGCATCGACGAGTTTGTCGAGGTGAAGTACCTGTGTATCGGCGACGTCAATAAATAACTCAATAAAAACAATCGTTTACAACAGATTACGCCGCAGAATTACTGCGGCGGTTCTGTTTGGAGCGGGACATGTTCAGTATCCTCGGCCTTGATCATGTCGTGCTGCGCGCCGCCAATGTGACGCGTATGCGGCGCTTTTACTGCGAGGTGCTGGGTTGCACGCCGGAGCGTGAGCGCGAGGATCTGGGGCTTACGCAGTTGCGTGCCGGCAGCGCGCTGATTGATCTGGTCGATGTCGATGGTGAACTTGGCCGTAAGGGTGGAGCGGCGCCGGGGCGCGAGGGCCGCAACCTCGATCACTTCTGCCTGCGCATTGAACCCTTCGACCCCGGCGCGCTGACAGCGCACCTGCTGCGCCATGGCGTGGTGCCCGGTGAAATCAAACGGCGCTTCGGTGCCGACGGGCAGGGGCCATCGCTGTATATCAGCGATCCCGAGGGCAATGTTGTCGAACTGAAGGGGCCGCCGACGCGGGATTGATCGGTGCCGTTCAGGCGCGGTGTTTGCGTGGCGCCGACTGGTCCAGTTGCGCCGCTTTTTCTTCCACCACCTGCACCGCGACATCGCGCCGCAACCTTGAGTTTTCCCGCGCCACCTGTTCGGCGCGCACTTCGTCGCCGGCGCGGATGGCTTCGAGCAGGGCGCGCCAATACTGCGCCGACTCGACACGGCGTTGCGCGTCACTCAGCCCAAGGCGGGTGTAGCGGGCGGTCTGCAGTGTCAGCGACTGCAGCGTACCGCGAAGCCAGGGATTGCCGATGCGCTCGTTGAGCGCGCGGTTCAGCGCGATGGCCTTGTCCGCGTAGTCCCTGCCAGCGGCGGGATCGGCGGCCAGATGCTCGAGTTCGCTGACCGCCGATTCCATCTCCGATACCAATGCGCCGCGCGCGGGGTCACGTGCTGCCTGACGCGCGCGCAGGCCGACCAAAGCCTCGCGCACTTCGTACATCTGCTTTACATCCTCGGCCGAGAGTTCGGTCACCTGCGCGCCGCGGTAGGGCAGGATTGTGACCAGGCCCGACTGCTCGAGCAGGCGCAGCGCGTCGCGCACCGGGCCGTGGCTGACGCCGAACTCGGCTGCGATCACCGCCTCGGTCAGGCGCTGCCCTGGCGCATAACTGCCGTCGATCACACGCTCGCGCAGTATCTCGGCGATACGGTCAGGAATTTTCTGGACAGCCAGGGCAGGTCGGTTCATCGCTTGCTGAAATCAAAAAATCAATTTATTCAGTGGCTTGTGCTTGCTTTGAGATGGCCGCTTGACCTTGGATTATAAATTATTAATAATTCGTGGCAAGCCTTGCCCCAAGCTACCGCTGGTGCGGGTTAGCCCGCCGTTTTTGCAGAAGGAGAATGTAATGAGCGCAGTCCTGGCCGCCAAGGCCGTACCCGCAGCTACGCAGCAGATCACCGTTACCCCGCTGACCGGCGCCATCGGCGCCGACATCGCCGGCGTCGACCTGTCGCAGCCCCTGAGCGATGCCGAATTCAAGGTCATCCACGACGCCTGGCTGCAGCACCTCGTGTTGCGCTTCCGCGGCCAGAAACTCGACAAGGAACTGCTGCTCGCGTTCAGCCGCCGTTTCGGCAAGCTCGACAAGGCGCCGATCAACCCCACCGGCAAGAGCTGGATCGAGGGATATGGCGAGCTGGCGGTGATGTCGAATATCAAGCAGGAAGGCAAGCCCATCGGCAGCCTCGGTGACGGCGAGGCAGTGTGGCACACCGACATGTCGTACCAGGACATCACGCCCTCGGCGGCGTTGCTCTATGGCGTCGAGGTGGTGCAGAAGGACGGCGGAGAAACCGGTTTCTGCAGCATGTACCGCTGCTACGAGCAAATGCCCGAGGATCTCAAGCAGGCGATTGCAGGCAAGCAGATCAAGCACGACGCCAGCTACAACTCCGCCGGCCAGCTGCGCAAGGGCTTCAAGGAGGTGACCGATCCACGCGAGGCTCCAGGCGCGGTGCATCCGATCGTGATCAAGCACCCGGTGACCGGCCGCAAGGCGCTGTTTCTCGGCCGCCGCCCGCATGCCTATGTGTTGGGGTTGCCATTGGACGAGAGCGAGGTGCTGCTCGACCGGCTGTGGGCCTATGCGCTGGACTTCGCCAACCGCGAGCACTGGTTCCAGAAGTGGCTGGTCGGAGACCTGCTGCTGTGGGACAACCGCTGCACCATGCACATGCGCACCGCCTTCGATCCCGCGGAGCGCCGCTACCTGCTGCGCACCACCATCATCGACGGCAAGCCGCAGGCTGCCTGAGCGGTCTCCGCCCAAGCCAAACAAAAAGCCCCGCTGCGCGGGGCTTTTTGTTGAGGCTGAAAAAGCCTTACAGCGCAGCCACCAGGTGCCCGGCAAAAGCCTGGGTGCCAAGTTTGCCGCCGAGGTCGGCGGTGCGTGTCGCAGGCGACTGCAATGCGGCGTCGATGGCGGCGTCGATCGCCTTCGCCGCTTCGGCATAGGCCGGCAGCTTGTGGCGCCCGGCCAGCCACTCGAGCAGCATGGTCGAGGACAGCAGCAGCGAGGTCGGGTTGGCCTTGTCCTGGTCCTGGATGTCCGGCGCGGAGCCGTGCTGGGCCTGGGCGCAGCAGGCGTTGTCGCCGGCGTTGGTGGAGCCGGCCAGGCCAAGGCTGCCGGAAATCTCCGAAGCTTCGTCGGACAGGATGTCGCCGAACATATTGCCGGTGACGATGCAGTCGAACTGCGTCGGGTTGCGCACCAGAAGTGCGGCCATCGCGTCAATGATTTTTTCATCAAGTTCGACATCGGGATAATTTTTCGCGACCTTGCGTACTTCGCGCAGGAACAGGCCGTCGGACATGTGCAGCACATTGGCCTTGTGTACCGCGGTGACCTTCTTGCGGCGTTTGCGCGCCCACTCAAAGGCGACTTCCGAAATGCGGCGGCACTGTTTTGCAGTGACCTTGCGGATGGCGATGGCGATATCCTCGGTCGGCATGAATTCGCCGCGGCCCATGAACATGTTGCGGTCGCCGTAAAAACCCTCGGTGCATTCCCTGAAGATCACCAGGTCCACCGGCTTGCCGGTGAGGCCCACGCCCATGCGTGATTTCGCGGGGCGGATGTTGGCAAACAAGTCCAACTGCACCCGCATCCAGCCGGAGGGGTTGATGCCGCCCTGCTCGGCGGGCGGATAGTCGAGATGTGATACCGGTCCGAGAATGACGCCGGGCGATTTGCGCGCGGCTTCCTGGACGTCCACCGGCAGCGTGGTGCCCTGCGACTTCAGCGTCTTCAGGCCGATGTCGCGGATGTCCCATTCCAGGCCGAGCTTGAATTTGGCGCTGGCGCGGTCGAGCACGGCGAGGGTGGCGCGGGTGATTTCGGGGCCGATGCCGTCACCCGGCAGAACGAGCAGTTTCATTACAGTGTCCTTATAAAAAATATAAATGAAAACAATAACTTATAATTGCGCGGTGACGGTGTCACGGGAATGGTTCCGGGCCGGGTCAAGGCCGGTTTTTTGTTCGCGTACCACATCCAGATGTTCACGCATGAATTCCGCGGCTTCGCGGCGCGCGCCCTGTTCAAGCAGTTCGAGCAGGCGCAGGTGCTCGCGGCACTGACCGAGGATGCGCTCGCGGTCGAACTTGGCGCGGTACTCGAGCAGGCGCCGCATCGCGTTGACGCGGTGAATGGCGTCGATCATGAAGCGGTTGTTGGAAAAGCCGATCACCGTGTTGTGGAAATCGGAGCCCATTTCAAACAGCCGCGCCCGCGACAGGCGTTGCACACCGCCGTCGAGCAGCGATTGCTGGTCGCGGCGGATGCGTTGCAATTCAACTTTTACCAAGCGAAAACCAGGCTCCAGCAGCGCCGCCGGCTCGAACAACATGCGAAAACGGTAACTCTGCGCATGGGCTTCCACCGAGTCCGGCATCGGCACGAACATCCAGCCGTGTCCGGGCTTGCGTTCGATCCAGCCCTCCTTTTCCATCCGGTGCAGTACGCGCTGCAGCTCGCGCCGCGGCATGCCGTAGCGCTGCATCAGCGCGGTCTCGGTGACATGGGCTTCGATCCTGCCGGCGAGGCGGTCGTCGGCGATCCGCAGGTAGCGTTCCTCGGCGAGGCCGGCACCGTCGGTCAGCGCCGGCCGCACATGTGCCGGCGGCAGCTTGCGCAGGAAATAGCCGCGGTTGGGCTCACGCTGCACCAGCCCCATGTCTTCGAGCACGCCCAGCGCGCGGCGCACGGGGGTGCGCGAAACCTTGAATTCGTCGGCGAACTGCTGCTCGACCAGATGCGCGCCGACGGCGATGCCGCTGCGGCGCAGGTATTCGGCCATGCGCAGCGCGAGTTGCCGGGCGAGTTCGGAGGCGTCGCCGGGGTTGGTGCCGGTGTTCACGGTGTTCATTTCACTCCGGCTTGATGTTCTGTGATTTGATCACAACGCTCCAGCGCGCGATTTCGGAGCGGATATGCCTGTCCAGCTCTTCAGGCGTGGTGCCTCGCGGCACGAAGCCCATGCCGGCGAAGCGTTCCTTGCTGTCCGCCGACTGCACCACCTGGTTGATCGCGCGGTTCAGGCGCTCGACGACGGGCCGCGGCAGGTTCGCCGGACCGACGATGCCGAACCAGTTGACCACCTCAAAGTCGTTGATGCCGCTCTCGGCGATCGCCGGCACCCCGGGCAGCAGTGGTGTGCGTTCCGCGGCGGCGACACCGATGACGCGGATGCGCTGGCTGCCGAGCATCGGCTGGATCGAGCCCAGCGCGGCGAAGATCGCCGACACCTGGCCGCCGATGAGTTCGGTCAGCGCGATGTTGGCGCCCTTGTACGGAATATGCACAACGTCGATTTTGGCCTTGGCCTTGAAAAACTCCATCGCCAGATGGGTGATCGCACCGGTGCCCGAGGAGCCGTAATTGATCTGGCCGGGCCTGGCGCGCGCCAGCGCGATGAATTCCTTTACGCCTTTCACCGGCATCGAGGGATGCACCACCAGCACCTGCGGCGAGACCGCCATCAGCGTGATCATCGAAAAATCGCGGATCGGGTCGTACGGGGTCTTGGGTTGCAGCACCGGATTGATCGCATTGGGCCCGGGGTTGGCGAGCAGCAGGGTGTAGCCGTCGGGCTGCGACTTCGCCACCAGGTCGGCGCCGATCGCGCCGCCGGCGCCGCCGCGGTTGTCCACCAGCACCTG
>LNDW01000014.1 GCA_001464815.1 Betaproteobacteria bacterium Ga0077527
ACCCACCGGCAGGTAACTCCAGAAGCCCTGGCGCAGGCGCTCAATGTTGATGTCGAGCATCATCACCACGAACAGGAACAGCACCATCACCGCACCGACATAGACAAGGATCAGCACAATGCCGAGGAATTCGGCCTCGAGCTGTATCCACAGCCCGGCCGAGGTGCAAAAGGCGAGCACCAGGAACAGCGCGGCATGCACCGGATTCCTCGCAGTGATCACACGCAGCGCCGCGAACACCAGCACCGTGGAGAAGAACCAGAAGATGATTTCTTGAAATGTCATGAAGGCTTGGCCACAGAGGGCACAGTGATCACAGAGAAAACCGTGATCACCGTGGAGTCAGTTGCATTTCTCTGTGTTCTCTTTATTTTCTCTGTGATCTCTGTGGCTTAAAGTTTTTAGGTTTTAACGGTATTTCGCATCCGACGCACGGTCGTTGGCAATCTGTTCTTCGTAGGCATCACCGATCGCCAGCAGCATCGGCTTGGTATAAATCAGGTCGCCGCGCTTCTCGCCGTGGTATTCGAAGATGCGCGTCTCGACGATCGAGTCCACCGGGCAGGATTCCTCGCAGAAGCCGCAGAAGATGCACTTGGTCAGGTCAATGTCGTAGCGCGTGGTCCGGCGCGTGCCGTCCTCGCGCTGTTCGGATTCGATGGTGATTGCCAGCGCCGGGCATACCGCCTCGCACAGCTTGCAGGCGATGCAGCGTTCTTCGCCGTTGGGATAACGGCGCAGCGCATGCAAACCGCGAAAGCGCGGACTCTGCGGGGTTTTTTCCTCGGGGAACTGCACCGTGATCTTGCGCGCGAAGAGGTAGCGCCCGGTGAGCGCCATGCCCTTGAGCAGCTCGACGAGCAGGAAGGTATTGAAGAATCTGCTGATGCCCTGGATCATCATTTCCACCATATCCAAAGCGGCGTCTGCATCCAGGCGCCGAGCACCACAATCCACACCAGGGTCACCGGAATGAAGATTTTCCAGCCCAGGCGCATGATCTGGTCATAACGGTAACGCGGGAAGGTCGCGCGGAACCACAGGAAACAGAACAGGATGAAACCGGCCTTCAGCACCAGCCAGTGCAGCCCGGCCGCACCCAGCGCCGGCACCGCAGCCGGGAACGGCGACAGCCAGCCGCCGAGGAACAGCAGCGCGGTGAGCACCGCGATCAGGATCATGTTCAGGTATTCAGCCATGAAGAACACCGAAAACGCCATGCCCGAATACTCGACGTGGAAGCCGGCAACGATCTCCGACTCGCCCTCGGCGACGTCGAA
>LNDW01000015.1 GCA_001464815.1 Betaproteobacteria bacterium Ga0077527
GCGATGTTGCCGGCGGCGTCATAGGTGTTGACCGTGGTGCCGGTGTCGGGCGAGACCTGCTGGTTGAGGTTGTTCAGCCCGTCATAGCTGTAGCTGGTGACCAGGTTTCGCGGGTCGGTGACCGAGGTCAGCTGGTCGATGCCGTTGTAGCCATAGCCCACCACGCCGGAGAGCGGGTTGGTGATGCTGACCAGGCGGTTCAGGGCATCGTAGGCATTGGTGGTCACATCCACGGTGCCGGCAAGCGGGCCGTCGATTTGCGTCACGTTGCCCTGGTTGTCATAGGTGTAAGCGGTGGTCTGGCCGGCGGCGCCGATCTCTTGCGTCAAGCGGTTCAGGCTGTTGTAGACGCGCGAACGGGTCTGGGCGAGCGTGTTGGCCGGGTCGAACACCTGTTCCTGGGTGCGGTTACCCATCAGATCCAAGGTGTAGACAATCCGGTTGCCCAGGTTGTCGGCGATTTGCGTCAGGCGCTGTGCGGCGTCGTAGGTGTATTGCAGGAAGCTCGCATCCGGCAAGGTGACGCGGGTGAGCTGGCCGGCGTTGTCATACTGGTAGGTGGTGATTTCACCGCCCACCGAACGCGAAGTGAGGCGCTGGCGGGCGTCATACGCCAGAGTAGTCACCAGACCGTTGGGGTCGATCACGGTCAGTGGCTGGCCGTGGGCGTTGTACTCGGTGATTTGGGTGATGTGGCCGGCGGCGTTGGTTACTGTGGCGACCTGGCCACGGCAGCCCAGGGGGCTCGCGCCCGCGCAGGTGGCGTTGTTGGCGTGGTAGGTGTAGGTGGTGATATCGGCCACATCGGTGCGGGGTCCGTCCATGGTGAGCACGGAGCCGTTGACGTTGTAGGTGTAGGCCCACACCCGTGCTGTGCCGGTGACGGTGGCACTAAGGCCTGCGGCGCCGGTAGCGTCGGTGGTGGCCTGGACGGTCCTGCTGCAGAGGACACCGGGCACCCGGGTTACGCCATCGGCTTTGAAGCCGCAGGAGGCGCCGCCATCACCGTTGTAGACATAGGTGGTCTTGCGCAGGGGCTCCGTCACCACCACCGGCAGGCGGAAGGTGGGGTGCCACTGGCTGGTGATGGTACGGGTGGCGGCGGTGGTCGCACCAGCCGCAGTCAGGCCTTCGGTGCGCGAGGTCTCAAGGTTGCGCGCAAGATCGTAGGTGTAGTTGGTGCGGTTGCCGTTCCAGTCCGTCCGCGATGACACGTTGCCGTTGGCGTCGAAGGTGCGGGCATCTGCAACGGTGCCGGATCCGCTCGCCGCAGGCTGGGTCAGATCACCGTTCTTGGGCACGCCCAGCGTGATGCCGAAGTTGTAGTTGCGCGCCGCCCCCAGGGCGTCGGTCACAGTGGCGGAGTTTGCGCCATAACTGATCGTGGTCTGGTTGGCATTGCCGGCGCGGGTGGATGCGATGGCACGGCCTGCCGAGTCGTAGCTCCAGGTCGCAAAACGCACCCCGTTCTCGTCGGTAATTCCGGTCAGGGCATTCGGGAAAGCAGTGTCTTCGTAGTGATAGGCGCGAACCCTGAGATCCGGGAAAGTGACGGAAATCAGATTGTTGTTTGTTGCGTAGGTGTAGGTATAAACGCCCCCACTCGGATCAGTCATCGTCGCGATGCGGCTTGACGCGTCGTAAGTGAATGCCAAGGTGCGGCCAAAGGCATCTGTGACAGACGTCAGACGTGATGCCGCGTCGTATGCAAGCGTTTGAGTCAAACCCTCACGATTGGACATTGAAACCAGCCGGCCCGCGCCATCATAGGACTCGATGAGGTCGCCGTTGGCTGAGGTGTATGTCCAGCTGGTGGCAGTGCCACTCAGGGGTGACTGGCTTAATCTGTCGGCGATATCTGCGGGGGCAATCCACGTGCCGCCAGGACCAACTTTGAATTTAAGCACCCGGCCATCCGCCCGGTAGACAGAGACACCGGAGCCTTCATAACGAACTTGGCGATCGTAAAAGCTTCTCCAAAGACGACCAACCCTGATGTTGAATGGGTGAACCGACTGAAAGGAGAGATTCAGTAAAGCGGGGTTACTGTTGTAAGTTCTGGAAAACTGCAGCGGGAAGGGCCCAGCTCCAGAATAATCCGTCTCGGTCTGGAACTTGTTGCCCGTTCCCGGGTTGATGGGGTTGCCGCAGCAAGGCTCGGAAACGCCGGCGGTCTTTTCAGGCTCGACAACGGGGGGCGCGCATACTCCAAAATCATTCCGCACTTGGCCGCTGGCACAAGGCGTGGCGCCCACGCAAACAGCGTTGCCCATATTGAAGCCATTAAGAACCCCGCCCCCAGGGCAGATGGGCTCTCGCCGATAGAACCGTTGGGTCTGGAATTCCCAGGCCCCGGTGCTCACTTTCTTGCACGTAAATTGTTGTTGGGTCAATCCGGATGAGCCATTGATAGGCAGCTCCATATTGCCGGGCATGCTGGCCTGAGAGTTGGCAGAACCGCAATTCAAACACCAGCGCCCCCCTTCATAAAAAGTGCCGCTGGGATCAACAAGACTGCACCAGCCATCCAGCGCTTGGGCAGCGCTACTGGTAAACAGCGATGCTGGCAACGTCCCTTGCTGCGCGAAAGATTGCACGTTGGTGACGAGCGCATGCCCCATTGGCGCTTTATAGTTTTCGGCGCGCGCTTCGAAGGTCGCGCTGATGGGCGACAACAGCAGGGCTATTGCTGCTGATGTAAACGCCGACGCCAAGGCGCTTTTTCGTGTTCGGGAATGAGATGCAGCGAGTTTTTTGCGCGTCAGCTGCCATGTGCGGATCGGAAGGCCGCGCCCTGCTCCTAAGCGCATGCGGAGATATCGCAGGGAGCTCTGGAGGATTTTGGGTGCCTGGGTTTGAGCTAAACAGCCCGACGTGAAGGCGCGAATCGCATTGAGGCAACCGCTCGCATACGACATCTTTTTCTCCCCGATATTCAGCTTTATTCTTTTTTTAACTCATTGCAACAAAAAATGAGTTTTCAATGACAAAATGACATTTTTTTTTGATGAATGCAATAAAAAACCGACTTTTCAAACTTGCCATTTTGATAAGTTTTGGATAACAACTTGATTTAAATGATGAAAATCTGCCTATTTTTTAATCGGCACTCTCAGGTCGAGGTTGCTGACAGGTAAATCTGGTTTTGGTGGCGGGTATTCCGCTTCGATTGTTGTCATCACGAAACCCCTTAAACCCGTACGGCGCTGTGCGGCTTAAGGCTTGCAGTAACATGAGCGTTACGGGGTTTGGTCGTCACGATGTTTAGCGATGAATAATCAATTGACAAGGCAACACCGCAACGCTGCCGACGGAGGATTCACTCTCCTGGAGCTCTTGGTGGTTCTGGTCATTATTGGACTTCTCGCCGGCTATGTCGGCCCTCGGTATTTCTCCCAGATCGGAAAATCAGAATCAAAAATCGCCAAGGCCCAGATCGAAGCGTTTGACAAAGCGCTCAGTCAATATCGAATTGATACCGGTCGCTATCCCTCGACTGAGCAGGGACTGAACGCCCTCTTTATCAAGCCCGCTAATGAACCCAAATGGGACGGGCCTTATCTTTCCAAGGCCGTGCCTCTGGACCCCTGGGGCAAGCCCTACATCTACCGCTACCCAGGGCAAAAAGCGGAATACGAGTTGTTCACGCTGGGCAAGGATGGCGCGCCGGGTGGCAGTGGTGACGCAGCCGATGTGACCAACTGGAATTGATCCCTCATGCGCTTTCAGGTGAAAGGGGTTCGCGGTGTGTCGGATATCGCCGTGCTGCATATCGATGCCGCCAGCGAATCGGAGGCCCGTGCCGCCGCAGCCCTGCAAGGCTATGAAATATTGTCGATCCGCTCGACAGGCGCTGTTGGGATGTCATGGTCGCGCCCAGCGGCTTTTCCCGTCACACGCTTTACCCAGGAATTGATTGCCCTGCTGGGCGCAGGACTGACGCTGGTTGAGGCTATCGACATCCTCCAGCGCAAGGAAATCATCACCGCCCACCAGGCCATCATCCAGGGTTTGCTCAAACGTTTGCAGTCTGGCGAGCGCTTTTCTCAATCCCTGGAGTCGCAAGCCACGATTTTTTCTCCCTTGTATATAGCCACCGTACGCGCAAGCGAGCGCACGGGCGCCATCCGCGATGCCTTAAACCGATACTTGGATTACCAAGCCAGAGTCGAGCAGGTGCGCTCCAGGGTGGTTTCGGCATCGATCTACCCGGCGCTGTTGATGCTGGTGGGTGGCGCGGTATGCCTGTTTCTGCTGGGCTATGTAGTGCCTCGTTTCAGCCGCGTTTATGAGGACCTCGGGGACCGCTTGCCACTGCTCTCGCGCTGGCTGATGGGTTTTGGTCAGGTTGTCGATCAGCATAGCGCTGTTGTGGCTTCTGTCCTGATCGCGGGGGTGGTAGCCGCTGTGTATGTTGCCTCCAGCCAGAGATTGCGCATGGCGACGATGCAAGCATTCTGGCAATTGCCCTGGATTACCGAACAACGTCGCACTTACGAACTGGCCCAGTTCTATCGCACGTTGAGCATGTTGCTTCGCTCCGGGCTGCCGGTGATACAAGCCTTGAACATGGCTAAACCGCTGTTGTCACCAGAAGCACAGCTTCGACTCGATGTCGCCTCGCAAAAGATTACCCAGGGTCAAGCGTTCCCGGATGCCATGCGGGAGCATGGTCTGACCACCATCGTTGCCCACAGCATGATGATGGTGGCTCAACGCAGCGGCAATCTGGCGGAAATGCTGGATGTGGTGGCCGCATTTCACGATGAAGAGCTGGCTCGCTGGGTGGACCGCTTCAGCAGGCTGTTTGAGCCGGTCCTGATGACGGTGATTGGACTGGTGATCGGCTTGATCGTGGTGTTTATGTACATGCCGATCTTTGAGTTGGCCGACGCCGTGCAATGAGTATAGCCACCCCATCCAGTAATGGCGCGCCTATCAAGCTCTTGCCTGAGCAGGTGGCACAGGCGCGCAAGATCGCCATGCAAGGGGGCTCAAGGGTGCTGGAAGTGCTCGCCACCCAGCTTGCCTTGGATGCACGGCAGTTTCTCGCGAGCCTCGGCGAGGCTTTTTCGACGCCTGTATATGCATTGCCCGAACTGCAGGCATGCAAACCAGCCTTCGACGTCATTGCCTACACCGATGCGGTTCGCCATGAATGTCTTGCGCTCCGGCGCGAAAACGGAAGCTTGCTGGTGGTCTATGCCGATCCATTCGACCCCGGCAAGCAGGCCCGGCTTGGGGAGCTTGTCCCGCAGTCTGTCGAGTGGGGCTTGGTCAGCCTGGAGGAGTTGTCCGGGGAGCTGGCCCGTTTGGAACGCACGGTTCGAGCGATGGAAAGCTTTTCTGATGAATCGGTGGATTCTGAGGCGCTGACCGCTGCATCCGTTGAAGAGATTTCACTGCTCAAGCTCGATGAATCCGGCAGCCCGGTTGTCCGGTTTGTGCACTCGACCCTGTTTGATGCGTTGAGATCAGACGCCAGCGATGTGCACTTTGAAACCCACGCCACAGGGATGACCGTCAAGTATCGTTTGGATGGTGTGTTGATCGTGGCCGGTGGTTTGTCGCAACAGGCCATGGCTGAACAAGCCATATCGCGAATCAAGGTCATGGCCGAGCTTGATATCGCCGAGCGCAGAGTGCCACAGGACGGGCGCTTCAAGGCCCTGATCGATGGACGAGCAGTCGATTTCCGGGTCTCGGTCATGCCCAGCGTATTTGGCGAGGATGCGGTGATCCGTATTCTCGACAAACGCGCCCTCGTCAACCAGACCATGGAGCTGCGGCTCGATGGTCTGGGATTTGATGCGTTATCCATTCAGACGCTGCGTAAACTTGCCAAAGAGGCCTACGGCATGATGCTGGTGACCGGGCCTACTGGCAGCGGTAAAACCACAACCCTGTATGCCTCAATCACTGAAATCAATGATGGTCAGGACAAGATTGTCACCATCGAAGACCCGGTCGAGTATCAACTGTCTGGTGTTTTGCAAATCCCGGTCAACGAGAAGAAGGGGCTGACCTTCGCTCGTGGCCTGCGCTCCATACTTCGCCACGACCCTGACAAGATACTGGTCGGTGAAATCCGCGACCCGGAGACTGCCGAAATTGCTGTCCAGGCCGCATTGACCGGGCATCTCGTGTTTACCACAGTGCATGCCAATAACGTCTTCGACGTGATAGGCCGGTTTACCCATATGGGCGTAGACCCTTACAGCTTCGTGTCTGCCATCAACGGCATTGTGGCGCAGCGCCTTGTTCGGCTGAATTGTCCGCATTGCAGTTCTGAGCATGTCCCCGACGATGAACTGCTGCGGGAGTCGGGCTTAACCCCTGATACGGCGAAGAGTTATCGTTTTCGAGCCGGTAAAGGCTGCGACCATTGTCGAGGCACCGGCTATAAGGGACGTAAAGCCATTGCCGAAGTATTGATGATGACCGAAGAAATGCGGGAATTGATCATTTCGCGTGCCTCGGTCCGTTCCATGCGCGAGACAGCCGCTCGCAACGGCACGGTTTTTTTGCGCCAGACCGCACTTCAACTTGTGCAGTGCGGAGAGACTACCCTACAGGCGATCAATCGTGTCACTCTGGTTTGAAAAGTCCTGTATTGCCTTGACTCCGGAGCGCCTGATTGAGGTGCGATTGAGCCGGGGGCTTCGTCCCCAACTCACTGTCCAATCGGATTTGGGCATTACCCCCGACGATTCCTCGCCCTGGGCTATGGCGCTTGATACCCTGCGAACGCACCGAAAACAACAAGGCACACAAAAGCGGATTCAATACGCGATTCTGCTTTCGGGAAAGTTTGTGCGTTTTCAGGTCATTCCATGGCAGGGCGCCCTCATTAAACATGCCGAGCGCATTGCGTATGCGAAGCACTGTTTCCGCGAAGCTTATGGTGCTGCCTCTCATGCCTGGGACGTTTCTTTAAGCGAGGCGGGCTACGGCAAGGCCGTGCTTGCTGCTGCCGTTGATCGTGAATTCCTTGAAGGAATCCGCATCTGCTTCAAAGACGCCCCGCTCGTCTCCATCAAGCCTTGGCTGACCGCTGCCTATTCACGCTTTTGCTCCACATGGCATCGGGCTGCGACCCCACATTATTTCTGCGGCGTTGAAGGCCAGGAGCTTCACGTCATACGAACAACTAAAGGGGAACCCAGTGGCGTGTATCGTCAATCCATCCGCAGCAGCTGGCAGCAGGCGCTCCAGGCAACCCGGCTACAGGCCACGCAACCTGGCGAAACGCGAAGCACCGTCAGCGTCTTCGGGGTCAGCGTTGCTTCCGCCTCACGGAATGCTGATGAGCTGTTACGGGTATTGACGCTGGATCGACGGTGGAAAAACCCGTCCGACAAGAACTTGTTCACCGAAATGGCAACGGTAGGTCTGTGATGCCAACCAACCTCCAGATTGATTTTCAGCCTCGGACCAAACCAAAATGGGTGGGTTGGGCGCTGTTGGGTCTTGCAGTATTTTCTGTCACTGAAATCGATGTTCGTCGCGCTGAGCTGGTGCAAGAGTTAAGCATATGGCGACAAGCCGCGGCCGATCGGCACAAGGCTGCGGGCCCTGACACCATGGCTGCCAAGAAAAATGGTGCTGATGCCGGCGATCGGCTCCATAAACCCTGGGCACAACTCTTTTCCGCGCTGGAAAAGGCACAGACCGATACGGTTGCACTGCTCTCTGTGATGCCAGATGCGCAAAACCGATCACTGTTATTGACTGGAGAAGCCAAGGGCTTTAACGAATTGCTCGATTACGCCTCCAGACTGCGCTCCGAATCAGGGCTTCAGGACGTCCATTTCACCAGCACTGAGGCGAGAGACGACCAACCACAGCGTCCCGTGGCTTTTTCCATCTCCGCCAGTTGGAAACAACTGCGATGAAACGCCTGCTTTGGATCTCAATGCACTTGGTCGACCGTATCGGATGGAGCGGCCTGCTTTCAATACCTGTCTTTGCGTTTGCGAGTCTTTTTTACATTGCTGCGCTGTTGCCCTTGCAGTCAGAAATGCAAGCGCTCGCGCATCAACAACCGGTTGGAGACACCTCCTCAACGGTGTCTCCGGTTCAAGTTTCGGTATCGGAGCCCGAGCAAGCTTCAGCCTTGAACGAACATCTTGAAGATTACCTCAAGCAGATATACGAATCCGGCATCAACGCCGGCTTGCCGATCAAGCGCATGGATTACCGGATGGTTGCCGAAGCAGGGGGCGGATCTTTGCAATACCAGATTTCGATGCCGCTGACACATTCTTATCCAGGCATTCGGACGTTTATCGCTGATGTTTTGCACCGGGTTCCAGTGCTGTCCCTTGACCAAGTCCAACTGAGCCGTAAGCGTATCGCCGACCCTGTAGTTGAAGCCGAATTGCGCTTCACCCTCTTTTTGCCGGTGCGGCCGTGAGGCTGCAACGTCCCGTTCTTTTCACTGTTGCCGCGCTGGCGCTGGCGTGTGTGACCCTGCTGTTTGAGGGGGTCTCCAGCAATCCCAAAGTGGATGACGGTATCGCTCGATTGCCGCCGGCACGCGCTACCATTTCCACCGATGCACCCCACCCTGCAGCGACTTCCCTCGAACGGGTTCCGCTGGCTGATCCTGTGCCCGACCTTTTTGCATCGAGGTCCTGGATTCCACCACCACCCGCAGTCGCCATGGCCCCTGTAAAGCCACCGCCGCCCTCTGCGCCGCCTTTGCCCTTTCGTTATGTAGGTCAGATGACTGATGCGACCGGGCAGTTGCTGGTTTATCTTGCCAGGGGGGAGGATGTCCTGTTGGTCAAGGTTGGCGAACAACTGGCCGGCAGCTATCGGCTTGATAACGTGGATGATGCCAAGCTGGTGTTTACCTACGTTCCACTCAATCAGCAGCAGATGCTGGTAATTCCACCGAAATGACCCCATGAACCTTCGTCTTAGTGCTGGTCCCGGGCGTTTATGTATTGCCGGCCTTTTTGCCATCGGCTTGATGGGCTGCGCAACACAACTGGATCCCAGGCACGGGGAAGCCATGCGACTTATTGGCACTGGTGGACACGAGCAAGGCATCAAGATGCTCGAAGACCTGGTCGTGCAGTTCCCGCAGCAAAAACGGTATCACGTTGATTTGGTCAATGCGCGCACCAGTTATCTGAACCGCCTGCTGTCTTTGGCAGATGGAGAACGTCGTGCGGGACGACTTGATACTTCCGAAAAGTTACTGAGGCAGGCGCAAAACCTGGATCCAAACTCTGACAGCATCCGTGAAGGTTTGGCCGAGTTGCGCAGGGACGCGAGACACGCCGAAATGACCAGAACTGCCAAGGAAGCGTTCGAAAAAGGCGAGCCTGATGGGGCTTGGGCGCGACTGGAGCCGGTTTTGACCGAGAACCCTCAAAACCCTCTTGCTTTGGAATTGAGGCAGCAAATCGAGGACCGGCGCGCAAAGGCACGCATGGCCAGCCCTCAGTTGGAATCGGTTTTTCGCAAACCGGTCAATCTTGAGTTCCGGGATGCGACTGTTCGGGTGGTGTTCGATGCTTTGTCGCGCTCTACCGGTATCAACTACATCCTGGACAAGGATATCCGGCCCGATTTGCGCACAACGGTGGTTACACGGCTTGCCCCGCTTGAGGATGCCATTGATCTGATTTTGATGACCAATCAACTTGAGAAAAAGGTGTTAAGCCCCAATACGATTCTCATTTACCCGGCGACTCCGCAGAAACTGCGGGAATACCAGGATTTGGTGATCAAGGGGTTTTATCTGACGAGCGCTGATGTCAAGCAGATTCAAAGTGTGCTGAAAGGGATGCTCAAGATCAGGGAAGTTTCCATCGACGAGAAACTGCGCCTGGTTGTTGTGCGCGATACCCCCGATGCTGTGAGGCTGGCGGAAAAACTGATTGCCATGCATGACCTGGGTGAGCCTGAAGTCATGCTGGAGCTTGAAGTCCTTGAGGTTCGGCGCAACCGCCTGCTTGAGCTTGGGGTGCAATGGCCGGACCAATTGACCTTGACCCCCCTGCCTTCTGCGGGTACCACGGTGACCCTGAATGATTTGAACAATCTGTCCTCTTCCAGGACTGGCGCCACTCTTGCGAACACCATCATCAACCTTAAAAAGCAGGATGGCGATGTGAATTTATTGGCCAACCCGCGCATACGTGCCAAAAACCGGGAAAAGGCCAAAATCCTGATAGGTGATCGGGTGCCTGTGATTACCAGTAACGCGACAGCTACGGGCTTGATTTCCCAGAGCGTTCAATACCTTGATGTTGGCCTGAAACTGGAAATAGAGCCTGATATCCAGCTCAATCGGGAAGTTTCGATGAAAGTTGCCCTGGAGGTGAGCTCAATCACCCGTGAAATCACCACGGCCACTGGATTGCTGACTTATCAAGTTGGCACGCGCAATGCCTCTACTGCATTGCGCTTGAGGGACGGTGACACCCAGATTCTGGCGGGTTTGATCAATGATGAAGACAGGAGAACGGCCAACCGCGTTCCCGGGCTGGGGGAGTTGCCGTTACTGGGGCGGCTTTTCGGGAGCCAGCGCAATGACAACCAAAAAACGGAGATTGTTCTGTCGATCACGCCACGCCTGATCCGCGGGCTGGTCCGCCCTGACGCCATGACCTCAGAGTTCTGGTCTGGTACTGAGGCGCGCTTAAGTACAAGACCATTGGTGATTGCATCCGTGGATCCTGGTGTGTCCTCCGCCCTGTCTGCGGGGAGTGTTGGTGCTGGCAGCAGCAGCAATCCCCCCGCCCAAGCGTTGTCGGAGGCTTTGTTTAATTGGCGCGGACCCTCTTCCGTGAAGGTTGGCAACGAAGTCCGTGTCGAATTGCTCGTTAAATCCGAGCGACCTCTGCGCGGGCTTCCCCTGCAGATTTCTTTTGATTCAGCGACTTTTGATTTTGTGCGATTGGAAGAAGGAGAGTTTTTCCGCCAGGGCGGCGCCAAAACCAGCTTTGCCCACAACATCGACCAGGCCGCAGGCCGGGTGTTCGTGGGGATCAACCGCAGCGCCAGCGATGGCGCCCAGGGAGAAGGGACTGTTCTGAGTGTGGTTCTCAAAAGCAAGGTGGCTAAACCGGGAGCCGAAATCAACGTAGTGGCAGCCACGCCAGTGGTCTTGGGAACAGGGGCGGTGACCGTATCCCTCCCCAAGCCCCAGGTTGTCTCCGTGACGCCCTGAACCCTGAATCAGCATGCTGCGTTGCCGGTCTGCCGCTGGGTTTACTTTCATCGAGCTTCTTGTCTCGCTGGCCATCATCGCCACCCTGGCCTCGGTGGTTTTCCCTCTGGCACAACTCCAAAAGCAACGGGAACAAGAGCGCGAGCTTCGCTCCGCATTGCGTGACATTCGTTCTGCGCTTAATGCCTACAAACGCGCCGTTGATGAGGGACGTGTCGTCATAAAACCCGGTGAATCAGGGTATCCGAGAACCCTGCAGGACCTGGTGGACGGGGTTGAGGATGCCAAAGACCCTATGCGGCGAAAGATCTACTTCCTGCGTCGGATTCCCCGAGATCCTTTTGCCGCCGACTACAGCGTGCCTGCCCATTCAAGCTGGGGGAAACGCAGTTATTCCAGCCCTGCTGACAAGCCTCTGGAGGGCAATGATGTTTTCGACGTTTACTCAAGGTCTCCGGGTGTTGGTCTCAACGGGATTCCCTACAAAGAATGGTAACGAGTATTAAACGCTCTGGATTTACCCTGATTGAACTCCTTGTGGTGCTTGCCGTTGTCGCGACACTGCTGAGTCTCGTGGCACCTCGATATTTCCAGAGCATCGACCGCGCCAAAGAAGCCGCCCTGCAGCAGAACTTGTCAACCATTCGGGATGCCATCGATAAGTTTCACGAGGATAAGGGACGTTTCCCGGGGAATCTTGAGGAACTGGTAACGGCGCGCTATCTGAGGGCGATTCCCAAAGACCCGGTCACGGAAAGCCAAAATAGCTGGATACCGGTTGCCGCCACAAAGGGCGATAAAGGGGGGATCGCCAATGTCAAAAGCGGGGCGCCGGGGACATCCTTAACCGGCGTGCCGTTCGCCGAGTTTTAGAAAGCCGGTCAATGCGTTCAACGGCTGGATTTACCTACGTCGCCATTCTCATCTTTATCGCCGTTTTTACGGCCGGCACGGCGGCAATGGGTATGAGCTGGCAACGTGACCAAATACGGGACAAAGAAGCCGAATTACTCTTTATCGGTGAAGAGTTCAGGCAGGCAATCGGCAGCTATTACCTCCGCACGCCTGGGGGTTCGAGGGATTACCCGAAAAGCCTTGATGAGCTTCTCGCAGATGAGCGGTTTATCAACAAACCACGCTATCTGAGAAAAATTTATGTTGATCCGATCACAGGTCAAAAAGATTGGGGACTGATCTTGTCTCCTTCTGGTCGAATCATGGGTGTGCACAGTTCTTCAAACAAAACGCCCATGAAGAGCGGCGGATTCGATGCAATTTCAAGTGACTTTTCAAAGGCGACAGGTTACTCAGACTGGAAATTCGTTTATATCCCACCGTTACCCTGACAACACCAACCCACCAACTGCTCATCAGTAAATGATGGTGTGTATATCATAATTTTTTTAATTAAATCAATTACTTAATGAGGGCCGCCGAATGAACATGCCGCAACCCGAACGTTTTCCGCCGATCCCCCAGGACCAATGGACCGCGGAGCAGAAAGCCGTCGCCGCCACCATCGCTGCCGGACCACGCGGGGAAGTGCGCGGTCCCTTCCTCGCGTTGCTGCGCAGCCCCGGCCTCGCGCAGACCGTGCAACAGGTCGGCGAGTACCTGCGCTTCAAGTGCCCGCTGGAGCGGCGTATCGCCGAAATGGCGACGCTGATCGCGGCGCGGCACTGGACCCAGCAGTACGAATGGCAGTCGCACTACAAACACGCGATGAAGGCCGGCTTGAGCCCCGCGGTGGCGCAGGCCATTGCCGAAGGCCGCCGCCCCGACGCGATGGCGGAGGACGAAGCCGCGCTGTATGACCTGCTGACCGAAGTGCTGCACAACCGCAGTGCCTGCGACATCACCTACAACCGCGCGCTGAAATGCTTCGGCGAACAGGGCGTGATCGAGCTGGTGACGATTGCCGGCTACTACGCCATGCTGGCAATGGTGCTCAACCTCGGCCGCAAGGCGCTGCCCGCCGGACAGCAGCCGATGCTGCCCTGGTTTCCGAACTAGACCGCGGCGCATCGTTGCTGCAACAGTTGCTGTTGCCGGCGCTGCTCGCCGGCCATACCTTCGCTTCGATGGCGGTGCTGGTGCTGCCCGCCGTCGCGCCCGAAGTCGCGCGCGGCTACGGCTTCGATGCCTCGCTGATCGGCTACCAGATCAGCCT
This sequence comes from Betaproteobacteria bacterium Ga0077527, assembly GCA_001464815.1. GTDB lineage: Bacteria > Pseudomonadota > Gammaproteobacteria > Burkholderiales > SG8-41. The sequence goes on from LNDW01000015.1 coordinate 13,359, forward strand.
GGTCAGCACCGGCATGGTGGTGACGCTGACACTGCTCGGCAACCTGAGCCGCCGCCTCGGCGCGGCGCGCGTCAACCAGATCGGCCATGCGCTGGCCGGCATCGGCATGCTGGTGCTGCTGCTGCCGGACGCCGCCTTCCTCGTCGCCGGCTCGCTGGTGATCGGGCTGGGCTACGGCCTGATCACGCCCTCGGCCTCGCACCTGCTGATGCGCTACACGCTGCCGCAGCACCGCAGCACGGTGTTCTCGATCCACCAGACCGGCATCCCCGCCGGCGGCATGCTCGCCGCGCTGATCGCGCCGGCGGTGGCGGTGACCGCGGGCTGGCGCTGGTCGGTGCTGTTGAGCGCCCTGCTCCTGTTTGCGGTGGTCTTGCTGATGCAATACGGCCGCCGCGGCTGGGATGACGACCGCGACCGCGAGGCGCGCGCCATCACCCCGAACCCGCTGGCCGCCGCAGCGGCAATCTGGCGGCGCCCGGCGATGCGCCTGCTGGCGATCGCCGGCAGCTGCTTCTCCTGGGTGCAGTTCTGCACCGCGACCTTCGCCGTGGTCGCCTGCGTCGAGGCGCTGGGCATGAGCCTGGTGGCCGCGGGAACCGTGCTCACCGTGGTCCAGGTCGCCAGCGCCGCAGGCCGCGTGCTGATCGGCTGGATCACCGACCGCATCGGCGACACCGCGCGCGTGCTCGCGTGGAACGCCGCACTGATGGTGCTGTGCGCGCTTGCGGGCCTCGCGCTGCAGCCGCAGACGCCTCTGCTGCTGGTGTACCTGTGGTTCGCGCTGCTGGGAGCGACTTCGGGCTGCTGGCCCGGCGCGATACTGGCCGAGGTGGGCCGGCGCTCGCCGCCCGGAGAGGTGAGCCTGTCGATCAGCGGCTCGCTGGTGATCACCAACGTCGGCAAGTTCGTCGGGCCGATCCTGTTCGCCAACCTCTACGCCCTGACCCGCGACTACGGCATCGCCTTTGCCGCGCTGGTGCTGCCCTCGGCGATCAGCCTGTATTGCCTGCTCGCCTCGGGCCGCAGCCGGACCTAGGCCAGGATCTGGCTGACCTGCTCCTCGCGCAGCAGTTCATAGACGAAGGATTCGAGCTCGGGCCCCAGCGCGTCGCGCACCGAGATCATGCCGACCGGCCGTCCCTGTTCGGTCACCGGCAGATGGCGAAAGCGGCCCTCGTGCATCAGCGCCAGCGCGTCGGAGAAGGGATGCTCCGCGGTGATGCTCACCGGATTTGCCGTCATCACCGTGGACAGCCGGGTTGCGCCGCTGTCGAGGCCGGCGGCCACGACGCGGAACAGTGCATCGCGCTCGGTGAAGATGCCGGCCAGTTTGCCGCCATCGACCACCATCATCGCGCCGACGTTGCGCTGGCGCATCTGGCGGGCAGCCTCGGCCACGGTCATTGCCGGAGGGGCGGTCAGCAGTTCCTGACCCTGGATGATGTCGCGTATCGTGCGTTCGGCCATGATGCACCTCCGTATCGAGATATCGGGAACACCACTACGACTCCAGCGGGTCGCTGGCAACGCCGCCGCGATCATCCTACGCCCGCCGTAAAGCGGCGGTCAAACCGCGCGCCAAGGTCCTGTTTATGCGGGCAAAGCGCCGCGGCCCTCGCGCATGAACACCGGCAGATCCATGGTCGGCGGGCGCTGGCCGGGCACCGCATAAATCATGTCGGAGACAAAACCGCGGTGGTAATTGGCGTGCATCGCCAGGTGCAGCAGGATTTCGCCGCGGGTCATCGCACCCTGGTTGCCGCCGATCAGCGTGTAGTGCACGGTTTCGCGCAGGCCGGCATCGCTCTGGGCATCGGCCCAGCCGACATACCAGCCGTCGAGATCATCCTGCAGCCGCGCCAGCTCGGCCAGCGGCGGATGGTCCCGGGTGTTGCGCGCCTCGTAGCCGTGATCGCGGCCTTCGAGGTGCGCCTTCCAGATGCTGTCGATCACATAGTTGTGGTTGAGCGTGTGCACCATGTTCTTGAACAGGGTCTGGCGCGGCTTGAGCACCTCGTCCTCCGGCAGCCCGGCGAGGGCGTCGAACATGGCGCGGTTGGACCACTGCTTGTAGCGCGCCAGCATGCGTGCGGTTGCGGCATCCATGATGTTCCTTTCAGGCGGCGATGCCGATCTTTCGCTGCAGGTCGGCGATGACCTGGGTCCAGCCGCGGGTGCGCCAGCGCACGCGATCGCCGATGGGTTTGTTCTCGATGTCGGGGTTGACCTTCATCGCCACGAACACGGGCCCGGGCTGGCCGAGGATTTCGGGCAGCGCTGCGGTCACGCCGCCGAGTTCGGTGAACGAATACACCCGCGGATAACCCGCAGCCCTGGCCATCATTGCGTAGTCCACGTTCTTCGCATTGGGCACCGGCTGGCCGCCGGTGGTGGCATAACACTCGTTGTCGAGCAGGAAGTGGTAGAAATTCGCCGGCTTCAGTTCGGCAATGGTGAGCAGGATGCCGAGCGACATCTGCAGATCGCCCTCGGAATCGAACAGCACCACGCGGCGCTTCGGCTGCGCCAGCGCGAGGCCGAAGGCGAAGCCGGAGTGGCCGCCCATCGCCGGATCGCCCATCGGCAGGTCGAGGTGGGGTTCGCCGCTGATGTGCACCCAGTGCTTGCCGCCGCGGCCGGGCACCACGATGGCGTCGCCGCGGTGGGCATTGAAGGCCTTGAGCATTGCTGCGGTATCGATCATCGGTGCAGTCCCCGTCATTTGTTGAAGCCGTGGTATTCGTCGCCGACCAGCACGGCAACCGGACGCTTGCTGCGTTTCGCCTCGTCGAAGGCGTGGCTGATGCGCGAGACATCGGCATCACTCTCGACCAGGTAATAGTTGATGCGGAAGGCATTGAGGAAGGGTTCGGTGTAGACCGAGGCGGTGTCCGCGGTGGGAGGACCGTGGCGGTTCCAGCCGCGCATGCCGACCATGTACACCACCGGGATCTCGAGCCCGAACAGCCAGCCGCGGATCGAATCGCCGGATTCCATCAGCCCGGTGTTCTGCACCAGGATCACCGGCACCTGGCCGCCGGCGGCAAGCCCCGCGGCGATGGAGCAGGCCAGGCCTTCACGCGGCACCGGCACCAGGGTCAGCGAAGGCTCGGCCTTCATCAGCAGGTAGAGCCAGTTGGTTTCGCTGTCGGGCAGCCACACCACGTGGGTGACACCGTGCTTTTTCAGCTGCGCGAGCACGGTTTCGGGGCTGAGGTGGGCGGGGGCGCCATCGTTCATGTCGGTTCACTCCTGTAGGCCTGCGGGGCATTCATTTCAGTCACCTTCGAGTTTGGCATCGGCAACAACCTTGGTCCACTTCGCGATCTCGGTCCTGACATGGGCCATGAACTGCTCGGGCGTGGCCGTCTGTACGGTGACCCCCTGGTCTTCGAGACGCTGCTTCAACGGACCGGCGAGGATCTTGTTGCCATCCGCGTTTAGGCGGGCAAGGATCGCCTGCGGCACCTTGCTTTGGGTGCACAGTCCGTACCAGCCGGTGACGTCATAACCGGGCACGCCGGATTCGGCGAAGGTCGGCACATCCGGCAATTGCGAGCTGCGCACTGCTGAAGTCACCGCAAGAGCACGCACACGCCCGGACCTGATCGCCGCCAGCGGCGCCCCGGCGAGATTGCCGACGGAGGATTCGATGTGGCCGCTGATCGCGTCGCCCAGCGCCTGCGCAGCGCCCTTGTACGGCACATGCACGATATTGATCCTGCTCATCATTTTCCACAGCTCAATCGACAGGTGCGGTGAAGCGCCGACGCCGGAGGAACCGAAGTTGAGCTTGCCCGGCGCCTTGCGCGCGTAGTCGATGTACTGCTGCAGGGTGCGCACCGGCATCGAGGGGTGCACCATGAATACATTGGGCACGCCGCCGATCATCACCGGAAACGCAAAATCGCCGATCGGGTCGTAACTGAGTTTTTTCGCGAAACGCGCCGGCGTGATCGCATGTGAGCCGATGTTGCACAGGACCATGGTGGTGCCGTCAGGCGGCGACTTCACCGTCACTTCGTTCGCGACGTTACCCGCAGCGCCGGGCCGGTTTTCCACCAGCACGGTGGTGCCCCACAGCTCACCAAGCGCCTGCGCCATCATCCGTGCCGTGGTGTCGACACCGCCACCGGGAGAAAAACCGACAAGAATGCGCGCCGGCTTGCCACCTGGAAAATTCTGCGCAAACAGCGCCGCCGGAACCAGCAGCGCCAGCAGGCCAGCCATACGAATCATCGGGTGCATGGACTTACTCCTCGCTCGTTGGATTTGTGCATTTATTTGCTGCCGCTGTTGTTGTCGGTGCATGCGGTCAGTCAATCCTCGCGCCGGCACGGCGTATGACCTCCGCCCATTTCACCGAATCGCTGCGCACCAGCGCCCAAAACGCCTCGGGGGTGCCGACCAGCGGCTCGGAACCCAGCGCGAATATTTTTTCACTGGCCGAAGGTGACATCACCGCGAGATTGAGCTTTTTGTTGAGCACCGCGACTGCCGCGCGTGAAATGCCCGCGGGGGCGACCACGCCATGCCAGGTGGTGGCCTCGTAACCGGCGACCCCGGATTCGATCAGCGTCGGCACCTCGGGGAAAACCGGCGAACGTTTGGCGCCGGTGACGGCCAGCCCGCGCACACGGCCGGCCTTGACGTGGCCGCTCGCCGAGTTGAGACCTTCCATCATCAGTTGCACCTGCCCCGCCATCAGATCGGTAATCGCCGCCGGACCACCCTTGTACGGGACATGGGTGACCTGGATGCCGGTCATCGTCTTCAGCAGCTCAAAGCCGATGTGGCCAGGTGAGCCGTTGCTCGAAGAGGCGTTGAACAATTTGCCGGGATTCTGTTTGGCGAAGTCGATCACCTCACGCACTGTCTTGAACGGCGTCTTCGGACCGGCGAGCAGCATCATATGGCCGGTGATGGTCTGCCCCACCGGCGCCAGCTCGCGCAGCGCGTCGATCGGCGGCTTGGCCACCAGGTGGGGGCCGATCGCCAGTGAGCCGATCGGCGCGTAACCGATGGTGTAACCGTCGGCGGGCGCACGCGCGGTAAGTTCCATACCGAGTTGCAGCGCACCGCCCGGCCGGTTATCGACGATCACGTTCTGGCCAAGTTCGCGCGCCAGCTCGATGGCGACAATGCGCGCGACATTGTCGGTGGAAGCACCCACGGCCTGCGGCACGATCATCCGCAGCGGCCGCTCGGGGTAGGCGGCGAACCCCGCGCAGGCGACCGGCATCAGGGTTGTTGCAAGCACACGTCGAATCACGGATTTCATGTAGGGCTCTTTCAGTTCGCCGCAGTGATGCCGGCCGCCTTCACAGTCTTGGTCCACTTTTCGAGCTCGCTACGGATGAATTGCCGCGCTTCGTCGGGACTGTTCGCCACCGGCACCGAGCCCAGCCGCGCCAGGCGCTCGCGGATGTCGGGCAGGCCGATCACGCGCACCGCCTCCCGGTTCAGCGTGTTCACCACCGGTGCCGGGATTTTTGCCGGCCCCATCAGCACACCCCAGGATGTCGATTCATAACCAGCCACCGTGTCGGCAATCGGCGGCACCTCGGGCAACTCGTTGGAGCGCGCTTTCGAAGTCACACCCAACGCGCGCAGCCGTCCGCCCTTGATGTGCGGCAGCGTCGCGATCACGGTATCGAACATGATGTTGACGCGGCCGGCGATCAGGTCCGGATGCGCGGCGGTGCTGCCCTTGTACGGCACATGGGTGATCTTCAGCCCGGTCATCAGCTTGAACAGCTCGGCGCTCATGTGCGGCGAACTGCCGGTGCCGCTGGAGGCGAAGGTCAGGCCGTCGGGCTTGGCGCGCGCCATGTCCATCACCTCCTTCACCGTCTTCGCGGCAAAGCCGCTGCCGGTGACCAGCACCAGCGGATTGGAGGCGGTGATGGTGATGAAGGAAAAATCCTTCGCCGAATCGTAGGGCAGCTTGTGGATCGCCGGGTTGATGGCGAAGCTCAGCGCGACCAGCCCCAGCGTATGGCCGTCGGGCGCGGCCTTGGCGACGAGGTCGGTGCCGATGATGCCGGTGGCGCCGGTGCGGTTGTCGACCACGACGTTGACATTCCAGGTCTGCGCGAACTTGTCAGCGAGCATGCGCGCGGTGACATCCGAAGCGCCACCCGGCGGGAAGGGCACGATGATGCGGATCGGGCGCTCGGGATAGGCCGCGGCAACCGGCAACACACCGCCGATGAAACCCAGGGCGCCCAGCAGCAGCGCCATCTGCAGGCGCGCGGTGACCGCGGCCTTGCTGTTGTTGTGTGGCATGTCATCTCCTCCAGATGAGCGGCCATTGTCGCCGAAGCACGGCATCGCGCAAACCGCCGAGTGATAAACACACTGTTAAAGGCGCGGTCAGCGACCCCTCCCCGGGATGCAAAAATTAATGTTTATTAACAATAACTTGCAAATAAACAGCAATAGCAGCCATCGCCGGACTGTGGCGTAGCGCCCAATTTGGCCTTGCTCCAGAATAGCGACCGCACCACGCACAAGACCACCATCTTCGTTCCGGAGGAGCTTCATGCCAGCCGCTTCAAACCCCGCGTCCAGCAAAACCGCCATCCTCGCCGCACTGCCGATGCGCAGCGACGAGAACCCCTTTGCCGTCACCATCGGCGGCTTCTACCGCCGCTGGTTCAACCTGATCGACGACATGCAGTTGCTGATCGACACCGTCGCCAAAATCAAGAGCACCGAAGACGAAGACTGGGTGCCGGTGTGGAGTGCGGTCGGCGCCGAATACGAGAAAAAGGGCGACGCCCTGCTCGCTGCAAAAGACCGTAACGCCGCACGCCAGGCCTATATCCAGGCCAAGTCCTACTACAGCCTGGCCCGTTTCCCCGCGCCGTACTGGTCGGGTTCCTCGATCTGCCCGCCCGACATGAGTCCGCTCAAGGCGCAGTCGTATGAAGATTATCTGCGCTGCTACGGCAAATCGGCAGCCCTGCTCGACAACCCGCCGCAGCCGCTGGTGGTCAACAAGAACGGCATGACCGCCACCGGCTACCTGCGCCTGCCGCCAGGCGCCTCGAAGTCGAACAAGGTACCGGCGGTGCTGGTGATGTGCGGCGCCGACATGTACAAGGAAGACCGCGAGAAATACGCAGAAGGCGCGCTGGCGCAGGGCATGGCCGCGCTGGTGGTGGATGCGCCGGGCACCGGGCAGACCTCGTTCCCGCACGCGCCGGAATCCATCGTCGCCTGGCAGGCCGCGCTCGACGAACTGCAGAAGCGCCCCGAGATCGACGGCAACCGCATCGGCGCCTTTGGCGTGAGCCGCGGCGGCCTGTGGGTGATCCGCCTCGCCGCGCACGATGCACGCATCAAGGGCGTGATTTCCTGCGCGCCCGGTGGTGTCGGCTACTGGGGCGGCGACGAGGAGCGCGCCGAGTGGCGCGCCGCCGCCTACGAGCGCGCCAAGACCAACTGGTTCGGCCCGCGCGGCACCCGCCCGCCGCTGAAGCAAATCACCGAGGAAGAACAGCGCAAGGAATTCCTGCGCTGGTCGCTGAAAGACCAGGGCCTGCTCGACAAGCTGACCATGCCGATGTACCTGGTCAACGGCAAGATCGATCACCTGACCCCCATCGGCAACCTCTATCTGCTGCTCGAGTCCGGTCCTGCCGACGGCCGTGTTGCCCGCGTCTACCCCGACGACGGTCACATCGCCGCCCGCAACGAGCGCGAATGGGGGCCTGCGGCCTGGGCCTGGCTGCGCGGCGTGTTGACCAAGGGCATGGCCCCGGCAACAAAACGCGTGATCAAGGTCGACACCGGCCGCAAACCCGCGAAAAAACAGGTGATCACCGTCAAAACCGGGGTTGGCGCCACAAAAAAGAAAGTCGCCCCTGGCAAGCCGGCCGCAAAAAAGCGCGTGATGCGCCTGGTCACGCTGAAAACCAGCGCATCCCGAACCACGGCAGCGACAAAGAAAAAAGCGCCGGTGAAAAAGAAGAAATAACCACCTCGAGCAGCATCAACAACAACGGCGCATCACCTGATGCGCCGTTGTTGTTGGGCTGCCGCAGCCACTCCGCCGCTACTGCCGCGTCACGATATTCATGATCTGCCCCCAGCAATCGCACTCACTGGCGCCACGCGCGCGGTTATCGCGCACCATTTTCTCGGTGCGCTCCGTCACCTCGCGCCAGCGCTGACGGTCGGACTCGCGTTCGACCGGCGTCGAGCGCATCGTCTGCAGCATCGAGTTGACCATCTCGCGGCATTGCGCTTCGGTTGGGATTTTGTGCTGGGCTGAGGCTGGCGCGGCAGCCAATGCAAAAACCACAAACAACCGTAGGGCGGATAAGGCGCCCCCCAAGAGGACTTGCTTCGCAGCGCGTAGCGCCGCCATCCGCCGAATGAAAAACTCAATCATTCCCCCGCTCACCAAACACCCCCTCAGCCTCATCAACACCGCCCCAATCCAAAGAATAAACCCCCGCCCGCACCAAGCGATGAAACGACGAATACGGCCAATCAACCACCCGCTCCACCCAGCCATGCTTCACCGGATTGAAATGAATGTAATCCATATGTGTTGCGTAATCACGTTCATCACGGATCGTATGCTCCCAGAAACGCCGCTGCCAGATGCCGCGCTCATGCCTGGCAAGACGCACTTCGGACAATGATTCCTCCCGCGGCACCGCTTTGGCAAAAGCAGTCTTGATCGCCTTCCATCGCCGCGAATAATCGGCATCACCCGGCGGCAAGGTCCAAAGACAATGCAGGTGCTCCGGCAACACCACCCAGGCATCGATGTGAAACGGTTGTTTGTCCCGCACGTTTCGCACGGCCGCGCGCAACGCTTCGACATGCTCAACCAGCAAGCGACGCCGGCGATCGAGCAGGTTGACGGTAAAAAAGTAGGTGCCGCCGGGAATGCGGTTACGGCGATAGTCCGGCATGGGATGGACCGATTACGGGTTTGGTTATTCCCGTAACGCGATACCGGAGCAGAAGGATGACGCGGTGGCATGCGGCGGATGGCGCCGCGTTGCGGCTTATCCGCCCTACGGCTTGGCGATCAATCAACTTCTATGGAGTGACAGGCGGAAGTCCCAAAGCCTTCTGAACACCTTTCCCCCCAAATTCGTCGATCCGCCTCCATAAAAGTGTTGCAGCGTCGTCACCGATGCTCTGGAGTGCCCGCTTGATATTCTTGAAGTCCTCAACACTCCAAGCATGGGCTTCTGCTCGGGCGATAAGCGCATCAATGTGTGAGCGCCACGGATCACCCGAGAATGAACGCGGATTAATCTTGCCCCCGTACGTTTCGCGAACTCGATGCATGGCAAGAAACGGGGTCTTCGCGTAAAAGCAAGCCGCGTCAATTCTCGACGTGACTTGACCAATATGGCGGCCATCGTTTGTCGGATTCCGGCCCAAGACTGCCGCAGCGTCGGAATAGGTCATGTGATAGCTGGGATCTTGAAGGATGTTCTTTTCAAGGCTCTCGACAAGCTTGAGAGCATCAGCGTGCTGAATATTTGCAGCCACTCGAACCTCTCTTCCTAATGAGGACAAATGTTATCGCGATACCAATCAGCATCACCCTAGTTTTAATTATTTTTCTGAATCTACCCCACACAATCCCGGCAACACCTCCCCGATCGGCAGCCGCACCACCGCATCCGCGACATCATCAAACTGCGTCGGCTGGGCGTTGATGATCACCACGCGCGCACCGGCATCCAGTGCAATCGGCACGGCGCCGGCAACCGGGTAGACCTGCAGCGTGGTGCCGATGGCGATGAGCAGCTCGCCTTCACGCGCGGCACGCATCGCGCGGTCGATGACTTCGGGTATCAGTTGCTGGCCGAAGGAGATGGTGTCGCTTTTCAGCAGGCCACCGCAGGCGAGACACTCCGGGTCTTCCTCGCCGGCGCGCACCCGATCCAGCGTGTGCTGCATCGGGCCGCGCCAGCCGCAGCCGAGGCACATCACCGTGTGCAGCGTGCCGTGTACTTCGATCACCTTGTCCGCGGATACACCCGCACGCTGGTGCAGGCCGTCGATGTTCTGGGTGATCAGCGCGTGCAATTTGCCGCTTTGCTCCAGTGCGGCAAGCGCGTGATGGCCGGCGTTGGGCGCGGCGGTCCACGCCGGATGGGCAAGGCGCGACTGCCAGGACAATCGGCGCACTTCGGGGTCTGCCGTGTAATAACGGATGTCGGACATTTTTTCCGCCTTGGGATTGAGCGTCCACACGCCCTGCGGTCCGCGGAAATCCGGAATGCCGGAATCGGTGGAAATGCCGGCGCCGGTGAGCACCGTGACACGCTGCGCGGCGTCGATCCACGATCTGATCGTTGCAAGTTCAAGATGGTCATTCATGACTGCAATCATGCATCGCCTGCCCTCTGCTGGCCAGTGCGGACCAAGGCATCCGCAATATGGGCATCCGCGGCGGGAACCGGGGGTGCCCTCTTATAATGCGTTCATCCCATGCCGCTGCTCCTGATCATCGCCCTCACCAGCATCACCTTCATCACGATGAAGGGCAGCCGTGTGCTGATGACGCTGTATGCGGTGGACCTCGGCGCCGGGCCTTTTGAAACCGGCATCCTGTTTGCGCTGTACGGGCTGTTTCCCTTTCTGCTGGCGATTGCCGCCGGGCGGCTGGCCGACCGCTTCGACAACCGCCTGCTGATGTACTGGGGGCTGGGCAGTTACACGCTGAGCCTGGCGCTGCCTTTTGTGTTTCCATCAATGACGACGCTGTTCATCGTCGCGCCGCTGTGGGGATTCACCAGCATGTTGTGGGTGGTGGCGACGCAGAATCTGGTCGGCATGCTGTCCACCGCCGACAACCGCACCCGCCACTACAGCTATTACAGCCTCGGTGAATCGACTGGAGCCGTGATCGGCCCGGTGCTGGTTGGCGTATCCATCGACACACTGAGCCATGTGCCCTCATTTCTGGTGATGGCAGTGATTCCGCTGCTGACGCTGACCGTGGTGGTGATCAAGCGCGACACGATTCCGCAGCCCGTCCCAGCCACACCCGTCGCCGGTGCACAGCCCCCGCGCAACATGGGCGACCTGCTGGCGCGGCCGGCAATGCGCAACGCGCTGCTGTCGAACGCGGCCGTGATGACCGGGCTCGATCTGTTCAACCTCTACATGCCGATCTACGGCCACAGCCTCGATTTTTCCGCGACCACCATCGGCCTGATCATGGGTGCATTCGGCGCGGCGGCCTTTGTCACGCGGCTGTTTATTCCGTGGGTCACCAAACGTTACGGCGAACGCGCGATGCTCGCCGCGGCTTTCATGCTCTCGGCGGCGGCGTTCTGCGTGTTTCCGCTGACCACCAGCGCGCTGTTGCTGGCCCTCGCCGCCTTTGTGCTCGGTCTTGGCCTGGGCTGCGGCCAGCCGCTGTCGATGATCCTCGCCTTCAACGCGGCACCGCCGGGACGTTCGGCAGAAGGCATTTCGATGCGGCTCGCGGTCAGTTACGGCGCGCATGTCGTGGTGCCGCCGGTGTTCGGCGTGGTTGGCGCGGCCGTGGGTGGCGTCGCAGCGATTTTCTGGAGCTGCGCGCTGATCATGGGTGGCGGCTCGTGGATCAACCGCGCCAGCGCACGCAGCGCCGATGCTGATAAAAATAATCAATAAAAACAATTACTTATAACGATAAAAATACCCGATTTTTATCACCCCTCACCCCAACCCTCTCCCCGCTCGCGGGGAGAGGGAGTTATAAAAGAGGATATTCATGGCTCACTACCCCGAACTCAAAAACCGCGTCGCGCTGATCACTGGCGCCGCACAGGGCATCGGCGCCGAAACCGCGCGCCTCTTTGCAGCGCAGGGCTGCCGCGTCGCGGTGGTCGATATCGATGCCGACAACGGCGAGAAGGTTGCCGCGGCGATCCGCGGCAACGGCGGCAGCGCGCAACTGTTCCGCACCGACATCACCAGCGAGGATTCAGTGGCGCAATGCATCGCCGGCATCGCGCAAACCTTCGGCGGCATCGACATCGTGATCAACTGCGCCGGCGGTTACGGCCGGCTCGCCACCGTTGAAGACATGCCGATCGACGAATGGGACCGCACCGTCGCGCTCAATCTGCGCAGCGTGTTCCTGATCTGCAAGATGGCGATTCCCTGGCTGAAAAAATCAAAAGCCGGCCGCATCATCAACGTGTCGTCGATCTCGGGGCGCACGGTGCATGCCGCGTCCTCTCCCGCCTATGGCGCGGCGAAAGCCGGCGTCACGCAACTGACGCGCTTCCTTGCCTTCCAGCTCGGCCCTGACAACATCACCGCCAACGCCATCGCGCCGATCACCACACTGACACCGCGCGTCGCCGCGCTGCGCAGCGAGGCCGACATCGAACGCATCGCTTCGCAGGTGCCACTGCGCCGGCTGGCAGTGCCGGAGGATCACGCGCAGGCGATGCTGTTCCTCGCCTCGGATGCCGCCGCCTACATCAACGGCGTGGCGCTCGATGTCAACGGCGGCCGGGTGATGATGTAAGCAGCGCTGCGCCCGGCCGCTCAGCGGCCAAAAATCCCGCGCAGGGCCTTGATCCCTTCCTGCACCGCGTCAGCCGGCGACGGCAGGCCCGAACCACCGGCCGGCGCGCCTTCGGCCGGCGCCGCGGGTTCGGCACCGCGGCTGCGGCTGCGCGGCGCAGCCTGCGCCGCTTCGCCGAGCATCGCGCTGGCGGTGGACTTGAAGCGCACTTTCACCGCCCACTCCTGGTTCCACACCGCTGCCGGATCCTTGGGCCGCGGCGGATGCACGAAGTTGGCTTCGTCACCGTAGGCAATGAAGCGCACGAAGGACATCGGCGCGGCAGCGACGAATTGCGCCGGCACCGCGCACTCGGTGGTGGCCGGGGCCATCACCACGCGCTCCTTGATCAACCGCGTCACCTCGGCCGGCGGCAGCCAGGTCATCAGTTGCTCGCCGAATTCGCGGCTGGTGCTGGAACTCCAGAACACGACGTCCTCGCTGCCATCGCGCCCGCCCATGGCTGATGCGTAGTAGCCGGTGGCGCCGGCCACGGCATTCCAGCTAAGGCGCGTGGCAGCACCGGCGCGCGCCGAACTGAGCGCCACCGCGTCCATGAAGTCGTGACGGTCGAGACTGAAGCGGATGTCGGGCGTGTAATTGCCGCGCACGGCATGGTCGCCGCGCAGCGAAGCGTCGGAGGGCACGCGCTGGCTGTCGCGGGCATTGGGCCATTCGCCGTAGGTCTTGCTGCGTGCCGGCGAAGGTCCGCGCTGCAAGTTGACGCGGCGGCTGAACAGGCCCTGCGGCCATTCGCCCTGCGCCAGGCGCGCGAAATCGACGATGAAAGGCTGGCCGGGACCGGCCTGCTCGCCGCAGCCCCAGAAAATCAGCAGGCGCCCGCGCGGGCGCTCGAACTGCTCGGGCTGGCCGTCCTCGCGCGGTTCAGCGCGCACGCGTTGCGGCGATTCCAGCGGCAAACTCGCACCCATGCGCAGGCCCGGCGGAATTTCATGCGCCGCCGCCGGCGTGCCACCCGCCGCGCGCTGCGAACCCAGCTCAAGCAGCAGCGAGCGTGCCGCGCCGCCGGCATCACCGCCGCCGAGCATCATGCGGCCGAGGTCCATCATCGACGGCGCGCCACCGCCCATCGGCAGGCCGCTGGCGGTATCGGCGCTGACCCAGTAGGTGGCAACCGGCGGGGTGATTTTCTGCTGGGCCTGGGCGGCGCTGAAGCTGCAGGCGGCACATAACACGGCAATGCGGAAGGCGAACCTGTTCATGGCGGACTCCGGACATGGGATGACGCCAGTTTACGCGCTTAGCAAATGACTGGCGGCATGCTAGCCTGCGCGGCAATCACATCATCACAAAAAAAAGGGGGGAGCCATGACGATGCGCCTGATGCTGGCCCTGGTGCTGGCCCTGGTGCTGGCCGGCAGTTTCACCAGCACCGCCTGGTCGCAGAATTTTCCCAACCGCGCGGTGCGCATGCTGATTCCGTTCACCGTGGGCAGTGCGGCCGACGTGATTGCCCGCGCGATGGAACCCGCGCTGCGTGAACGCCTCGGCCAGGCGGTGGTGATGGACAACCGGCCCGGTGCCGGCGGCAATATCGCCGCCGAACTCACCGCAAAAAGCCCGCCCGACGGCTATACCGTATTCATGGGCACCATCGGCACCCAGGCCATCAACTACAGCCTGTACAGCAAGCTCAACTACCATCCGCTGAACAGCTTCAGCACCATCGCCCGCGTCGGCGACAGCCCGAACGTGCTGGTGCTGCATCCCTCGCTGCCGGCGAAAAACGTCAAGGAACTGATTGCCCTCGCCAAGGCGCGCCCCGGTGAACTGAACTACAGCACCTCGGGTGCGGGCACCTCGGTGCACCTGTCGGCGGAACTGTTCAACAGCATGGCCGGCGTGAAGACGGTGCATGTGCCGTTCAAGGGCGCTTCCGAAGCGCTGACCGCGCTGATCTCGGGACAGACCCAGCTGCAGTTCGCCAGCGTGTCGTCGGCGATTCCGCTGATCAAGGCCGGCCGGCTTCGCGGCCTGGGTGTGACTTCACCGGCGCGTATCGCCTCGCTGCCCGATGTGCCGACCATCGCCGAAGCCGGACTGCCCGGCTACGCCGCGGTGGCCTGGTACGGCATCGTCGGTCCTGCCGGCATTCCGGCACCGATTGTCGGCACGCTGAGCAAGGCCGCGCTGGATGTGCTGGCACAGCCGGATGTGATCAAACGACTCAACGCCTCGGGTGTGGACGTCAATCCCGGCGGCCCGGAGGAATTCCGCAAGCTGATCGAGGCGGAGATTCCGAAATGGGCGGCGGTGGTGAAGGCTTCGGGGGCGAAGGCGGATTAAAACTGTTCAGTGCACATCGAAGGCGCGAAAAAATGAAGGGGTCGCTTTTCATGCCAATTTTATCGGGGTCTAAAATGCGACAGCTCTCTATAAATAATTGTTTTTATTGAATTATTTATGAATTTTTGTTGGGATGTTATCTGCCGTGTCGGAATGTTATCCGGCGTTTTTGCCGTATAAAACTAGTTAGGCGTCACGGGAACCCTTGGTAGCCGCAAAATGAACCGAATATTCGTTCAACTGCTGCTGTTATCGATATTCTTAAGTGGTTGTGCTGCACCCGCGTTCAAACTCGACCCCAACTTGCGGCCTCGTCCTTGGGGTCCGTTAGAGCAAGCGGAGCGACTGGCGGTACCCTGCACAAAGCCAGCGCGGAATTTCGATCTAAATGCAAACTTTCGGTACGGGTGCTTCTGCGGTAAGGGCCATCCAGATCTTAAACGCGGTGAAAATGAGGAACTTTACGATTTCATTGGCAGGTTTTATTCCATCAAGGCGTTTGACTCGATCGACTTAGCCTGTCGTGATCACGATGTATGCTGGATTCTCTGGGGTGACAACGACGGGTATTGCAATCAAGAGTTAACCTTTCGTCTTGTAGACGTTTGGCTGCACATGTTCGAGCGGCGGAGCGAATCCGCTTTGCGATGCGCACGGCTTGCGTCGCAAGTCGGAGTAGTCTTTGCAACGATTTTTACTCCTTCTCGGATGGACAACTTTTCAGACGGTGTTAGCAGCTTAATCCAACGAGCAATCCAAACCATGATTCAGACACCTATATTTGCAGTTACGCTTTTGGAGAGCGACCGCTACCCGCGAGAAGGCGACCGATGTGACGCGCCAACGCCTCAAATAGAAAAATGACTGGTTCGATCTTGTTTCAGGTATCGAAACAGCTTGGAACAGGAGATGCCCTCAAAAATCTTCTGTTTCAATGAAGCTAGTGACGCCTAACCCTTCGTTCGAGTCGACCCGCTCCGGCATGGCGGTTTTGGCCCCCATTTCATTCTGGGCCAAAACCGTCCTGCCTCCACGGGCGGCTCAACTCAAACGTTAGCAATCAAAGCCATTCAATGTCAGACCGCAAGCGCCCCCGCTGAAACAAGCCGCGCGCAAGCTGTGCAAGGTAGTCACGCCGCTCCATCAATAAAAAAGCCGTTCCCCTTCGACAAACTCAGGGTGAACGGCTTTTTTACGCCTGCCAGAAACGCGTCAGCCGATCTTGACCACGATCTTGCCGACCATGCCGCTGTTGTCCATGCGCGCCTTGGCCGCCGGCAGTTCGTCAAAGCTGTACACGCTGTCGATCAGCGGCAGGATGCGGCCGTCGTTGATCGCCGGCAGCACGTCGTGGCGGAAACCCGCGGCGGACAGAACCTTGCCCGAGGCCGGGAGGTGGGCGTTGGACACCCCAAAGATTTCCTGACGCCAGGCATGCACCGCATTGAGATCGATCTCGGCCTTAAACACGTTGTCGACGTAACCGACTGTCGCCAGCCGGCCGCGGAAACCGAGGCAACGCTGGCACTCGGCAAACACCGAACCGCCGACGCCGTTGATCACCAGGTCCACGCCCTTGCCGCCGGTCAGCTCGCGCACCTGCGCGGCAAAGTCCGGCTTGCGCGTGGCAATGCCGACATCGAGGCCGGTGGCCTTGAGCTGTTCGATTTTCTGCGCCGAACCCGAGGTGCCGATCGAACGCGCGCCGATCAGCTTGGCGAGGTGGATGCTTGCCACACCGGCGCCCGAAGAGGCGCCCATGATCAGCATCGTCTCGCCCTTCTGCAGCTTGCCGTACTGGAAAATCATTTCCCAGGCGGTGATGTAGCTGATCGGGATCGCCGCGGCCTGTTCCCAGCTGAGATGCGCGGGCTTGGGAAAAATCTGCGTCGCATCCATCACCGCGTATTCGGCGAAACCGCCGCGCACGCGGCCGAACACCGCATCACCGACCTTGACGCCGGTGACACCTTCACCAACTGCATGCACGGTGCCCGAGGCTTCGTTGCCACCGAGTTTTTCCGGACCGCCGTGCACCACGCCGCCGACAAACATCTCGCCGCGGTTGAGCGCCGAGGCCATGACCTTGATCACGATCTCGCCGGCCTTGGGCTGCGGCTGCGGCACGTCGCGGTATTCAAGAACGTTCTGGTGATCCTTGGTGACGATCCAGCAGGATTTCATGATTTATCCAATAAAATCAATAGTTTATAAAATTGATTGAGGCCGCTTATTCGATGCCGACGGCCTGCACGATCGGGCCCCAGCGCTTGAGTTCCTTCTGGATGAACTGGGTCGCGCGTTCGGGCGAAGTGTTGGTCACCGGCTCGGCGCCGGCTCGGCGCAAAAATTCCTGCATCTCGGCATTGGCCAGCACTTTCAGATTGGCCTGGGCCAGTGCATCGAGCACCGGCCTCGGCATTGCCGGCGGCAGAAAGATCGCGTTGAAGGCCTCGACCACCAGTTCAGGCATCCCGGCCTGTGCCGCAGTCGGCACATCGGGCACTGCCGCCAGGCGTTGCTCGGAGCAGATGGCGAGCATGCGCAGGCGGCCCTGCTTGTGGTACTCCAGCGGTGCCGGGCTGATGGTCGGCGTGTACATCGGAATATGTCCGGCGATGAGGTCGGTGAGACCCGGGCCCGCGCCCTTGTATGGCACATGCACGATCTTCAAATCACCATTGAGCTTCTTGAACAGCTCGCCGGTGAGGTGGGTGATGCTGCCGGTGCCGGCCGAGCCGAAGGACAGTATGCCCGGGCTGCGCCTGGCCAGCGCCACCAGCTCCTTCAGGTTTTTCACCGGCAGCGAGGGATGCACGGCGACGCCGGTGGGCACCAGTGTGATGATGCCGAGCGTGGTGAAATCCTTCAGCGGGTCATAGCCGAGTTTGGGATTGCCCAACGGGCTCAGCACATGGGTGGTGGTGTTGGCGATCAGCAGCGTATGGCCGTCGGGTTTGGCGCGTGCAACCTCGAGTGAACCGATGGCACCCGAAGCACCGGCGCGGTTCTCGACAATGACGTTCTGGCCCAGCACCTTGCCGAGGTCCTGCGCCCAGCGCCGGCCGATGATGTCGTTGACGCCACCGGGCGCGAAGGGCACCACCAGGCGCAACGGACGGTCGGGAAATTTGGTCTGCGCCTGTGCTGCGGCAGGAAGCAGCATCGCGGCGGTGATCAGCGCAGCAGCGCCGGTGACAAGATGAACAGTCATGAACCGGTCCTCGGATTGTTTTTTGTGGCAAGAATTTACAGCCTGGCACGAGCCGCGCATCCTAAGGACTAAAACCCCTGACCGCAACCGTTCTTCGGAGCACAGGTTCAGGTCGAATACGCCCACTCCCGCCAGCCACCGAGCAGCGGGAAATACAGTCCGAGCCGGATTTGCCCCTGGCCGGAAGCCTGCAGCAGCCGGGCGTAACGTTCGAGCTGGCCGCGGTAACGCGCCTGTTCATTGTCGAGAAAGGCATCGACATCGGCGCCTTCATGCCGGCTGGTCTTGTAGTCGATGATCCAGCGCGTGCCCTCGTCATCGACAAAGCTGCGGTCGATCACTGCGCTGACCAACCGGCCGTCATCGATGCCGCTCAGACGCCATTCCGAACGTGCCTGCGGCTGCGCCGAAAGCAACCAGCGCCCGCGCTGGTCACTGACACAATGGATCAGCGCCTGCTGCGCGCGGGTCGTGGCCTCGGCGACTTCGTTTTCACCTACACCCTGCGCCGCCAGTGCAAGCCGGATCGCGGGCCCGATGGCATGGATACGCGCGGCGTCCCAGCCGGCGCAACCATCCTCGGCGATGCGCTGCAGCCAGCGATGCACCACGCTGCCGATATGCCGCGCCGTTTCACCGGCCCAGGAAAATTCGAGTTCATCCTGCGCGCGCGCCGGATCGGGTGGTGGTGTCCAAGCCGCGGGCGGTGGCGCCTCAGGTCTGGTCCAGCCCGACGGCAGACGGCGCAGATGCTGATCCACCACCGCGGCCTGCTGCACCTGCGGCACAGCCACGTTTTTCGCAACATCCGCGAGGGCCGCCCGGTACTCCGCTTCCACCACCGGCCACAACTTGCCGAGCAATGAACGTGAAGGCGGCGGCTTGACGGTTGGTGCTTCACCGTCATCACCTTCCTCTTCCACCTGCACGCTGCCCAGCAGATGCAGTTGCTGCCGCGCACGCGTCGCCGCGACATACAGCAGGCGGCCATCCTCCAGTGCCTGCCTTTGCGCATGGAAGCCGGCAATCCACTGATAGATCGCATCGCCGTCTTCGCCAGTCGCATTGATGGGTGCCAGCAGCAGGCCGGGTTCGCCATGTACCGAGGGCTGCTCGGCCCACAGGAACAGTTTTTTGTCATCGTGGCGCGGTCCGCGTGCGAGGCCGGGCACGATCACCACATCGAACTCGAGGCCCTTGGCCTTGTGCACGGTCATGATCTGCAGGCTGTCGTCGGCCTCGACGTCGGCCAGCGCATACAGCTGACTCAAGCCTTCTTCAAAAGCCGCACGATCGGGCAACTCGCCCGCTTCTTCGTGACGGTCGAGGTAACGGAAAAACACCTCCGCATCCTCAAGACTGGTTTCATCCTCGACACAGGCCGGGCCGCCCAGCGCAAACCACGCACCCGCCACCTGCTCGCGCAGCGGCGCACGCCGGCGCGCCAGCATCATCGGCTGCAGCGCCGCGCACAGCCGCGCCGCACGCACACAGCCATCAGCCGACAGCTGCGCGATGCGCTCTTCGTCATGCAGCGCATCCCACAGCGTGACACCGTGGTTGTTCGCGGCAAGAACATGCAGGTCGGCGAGTGTGAGGCCACACCACGGCGCGCGCAGCAGCGCGAGCCAGGCAATACGATCACCGGGGTGGGCCAGCGCGCGTGTCAGCGCGAGCAGGTCCTGCACCACCGGCCGCTGGCCGAGGGCCTCGATATCAATGGCGCGGAAACGCAGCCGTGCCGCCTTCAGTGCCGGCACGATGTCGCGCAGATGGCTGCGGGTACGGGTGAGTATCGCCACCCTCACCGCGGGATCGGCGGCGCGGGCGGCCAGCACGATGTCGGCCACGCGTTGCGCCTCCGCCGAACCATCATCAGCGAACAGTGCATGCACCTGAACCGCCATGCCGGGCAGCGCAGCGCGGGTGGGCACCGAGGCGGTGTACGGCACCGCACCGGAGGCAATGTCCTCCGCCGCGGGCAGGATGCGGGCAAAAGCGGCATTGACCCAGGCAACGATGCCGGACTGCGAGCGGAAATTGGCGGACAGCGCGATCGGATGCAATTCAATACCGGCGATGCCTTCGGCACGCGCACGCAGGAACAGGCCGACCTCGGCTTCGCGGAAGCGATAGATCGACTGCATCGGATCACCGACAACAAACACGGTGCGCCCGTCGTCGGGCAGCCAGCCCGCGGTCAGGCGCTCGACCAGCTGGAACTGGCTGATCGAGGTGTCCTGGAATTCGTCGATCAACAGATGCTGGATGCGGTAATCCAGTGCCAGCGTCAGATCGGTGGGCGCATCTTCATTACCCAGCGCCAGCAGTGCGCCCTGCGCAACTTCGGTGAAATCGACCTGGCGGCGCGACTGGAATACCAGTTTCAGCTGGGCCACGGCCAGCGGCAGCAGGCGCAGGATTGCGCCCAGCACCTGCCACTGGCTGTCGGTATAGCCGGCAGGAGGCAGATGGCGCATCGCATCGAGCGCCTCGCGTGTACCGCCTGTCTCCAGTGCAGCGAACAGGGCCAGTGCACGCTCTTTCCACGGCTGATGTTCCTTGCCGGCAAGAAAGCCCTGGTCTTTGGTCAATCGTTTGCGCCAGGCTCCTTCGGCCGTCAGCAAAACCCCGGCAAGTCTCACCCAGTCATCCACCTCGCCAGCAAAAGCACCCAGCCCGAGGTTGCCGAAGGCATAACCAGCCAGCGCGTGCAATTCAGCACCGGCCGTGGCCGGAACGGCCGCACGCAACTGCTGCAGCGCCCGGTCTCGCGCATGTTGCAGGGTAGCCTCGAGTTGCTGACGACCCTCGCCCCGCAGAATCAAACGCAGCCACTGGTCACGGCGCGCCAGCATGTCGGTGATCAGTGATTCGGCACGGGCGACATCGTTGTCGAGATGGACCAGCAGGTTTTCAACATCGGCGGCCACTGCACCGGCGTCATTGATCTGCGCCAGCAAGGCCTGTGCGGCCTGACGGTACAGCGGCTCTGCATCCTCGACACTTTCCGGCTGCGCGCCAAAACGCGACAGCACCGGCATCTGCCGGGTGAGGCCGGCACACAGGGCGTCGATGGTCAGGATGCGCAGCTGCGCGGGATTGGCTATGAGCTGCCAGCCCGACTCCTGATCGCGCTTCAGCGCCGCCGCCGCCAGTTCCAGCGTCAGCTTTTCATGGTCGGAAGCCGGCACCTTGCCGGCCTGCGCATCACACAGCGCCAGCAGCACGCGCTCGCGCATCTCGCCGGCGGCTTTTTTGGTGAAAGTGACAGCGATGATTTCCTCGGCGTGTTTCACCCGCGCCAGCAGCAGCAGGTAACGCTGGATCAGCAGCTCGGTCTTGCCCGAACCCGCCGGCGCCTGCACGATGAAGGAACGCTGCGGGTCCAGCGCCTCGCGGCGCTGCGCGAGATCGGGGATGATCGTACGCGTGGCACTCATTCGCCGGGCTCCTGTAATTTCGCATCCTCGATGACCGGCTCGCCAAGGCGCTCGCGGATGCGGCAAAACGATTGCAGGTCGCAGTACTGGCAGGTTTGCGGATAACGTTTCGGGTCAACCGCCGCGACACCTTCGGCATGCTCGCAGGCGATACGCTCCAGATCCTCACGCCACGCCGCAACCAGATCCGCCCACTGCGGATGATCCTTGGCATGCCGGCTTTCGGCATGGGCCTTGATGCCGGGCAGCAGATCGGCATCACGCGCCAGCCCGACATAGGCCATACGTCCCGCACGCACCTGGGCAAAAGCCAGCGCGGCGGCATCCGGTTCCGCAGTCAGCAGATAAAGCGGCAGCTGCGGCTCTTCGGGTCGCGATCCGAGCATGTCGCCGGCATTGGCCTGGCCGGTCTTGTAATCAACGATGACGCGGCGGCCGTCGGCGGTTTCATCGACACGGTCCAGCCGCGCCTTGAGCTGCAGGCCACCGATGTACATGCCGCGCTGGTCTTCGACCGCGAGCACTTTGAATGCTCCGCGCTTGCGGTCTTCCCCGAGCCAGGCGCGCGCCAGGCTGATCAGCCGGTTTTTTTCAATGCCGGCAAAACGGCCGTGCACGGTGGCCGGCCGCTCACGGCGCAACCGTGCCATCGCTGTATCAGCAGCGGTGCCGAGCAAGGCATCCAGCGCCTTGTCATCCATCGCCTGCAAGGTATCACTGCTGCGCAATTCACCCCAGACCTGGGCCAGCACGTTGTGCACCAGCGTGCCGCGCTCCAGCGCATCCAGACCGGCGTGTGGCGCATCCGGCGCATCGGCACGCAGGCGGTGCCGCGCCGCGGCACGGAAGGGACAGGCCGACTGGTCCTTGAGTACGCCGGTGCCGCCGCTCGCGGCGGTTGAATCAGCGAGCGGCGGCAAACGGTCATCCTGCAGTTGCTCGAGATCGCACAGCGCATGGATTGTTTCGCGAAAATCGGGAAACACCGTGATTTCAGGTTCCGCAGCATTGATGTGCGCAATCAAGGCACTCGGCCGCAGCTCGCGATCCTCTTCCTGCAGCGGATGGCTCAGCACCACTTCCGCGGCCGCCGCACACCAGCGCGCAGTGATGTCGCGTGCCGCGGCCAGTGCTTCAGCCGGTGAAGATTGCGGCAACCCCGCGGCACGCTGCACCGTCAGCGGCAGAAAGGGATTGGGACGATGCGGCGGCGGCCAGTGCCCGTCATCCAGTCCGGTCACCCACAGCGCATCAAAGGTCATCCCCGAGGTTTCGAGCACACCGAGGATCTGGATCGGCACATCCGGCGATTCCGGCTGGAACAGCGTTTCCGTCGCCAGCCGCCGCAGGCGCGACAGCGCTTCGGCATAGACCATACGCGGCACCACACGCTCCAGTGCGGCAAAACCGGCAATCACCTCATGCCAGCTTTTTAACGCCTGGTATTCGACCGAATCCAGCGAGCGTTCGCCGGGGAAACCCATCACCGCCAGCGCCTCCGAAAAAGCACGCGCCCATTGCGACGGCGGCTGCGCACCGAACAGGCGGTTCCTGCGGAACTCGGCGAAAGCAGCGAGGCGCCGCGCGAACTGCGGGCAATCAGCACCGTGGCGGGCCAGCAGGTTCTGCAGACGCTCCAGCGTCAGCACCGGCTCGGCATGACGGCGCAATTCGATGTCGAGTACTGCGCGCGGAGAACGTTCCGTCTCGGCTGCGGCGATGAACGGCGAGCGCAACACACGGCTCAGGCGTTCGTATTCGATATCCCTGCCCGCGAGTTCGAGCAGCAACAGGGCGGCATTCACCAGCGGATGATCCGCCAGCGCATTACCCAGTGACAGGTTGAAGGGCAGAACACGCGGCGGCGCATCAGGCAGGGCGTAGTCCGGCGCCATCGCCGCGCTGAATAGGCGCACCACCGCGGCACGGCGCGCGGCCAGGTCAGGCACCACCACGCCGATGCGGCGCTGCCCCTGCTCGAGACGGCTGCGCGCCCAGGCTGCAGCACGGCGGATTTCCTGCTCTGCATCGGCACAGGGCAGGCGCAGCACACGGGCATCGTGCAGCGGTGGCGCCGACAGCAGGACCTCGCAACCGGCCTTCTGCAAGCCCTGCAGGAATTCGGACTGCTGCGGCGTAAAACTGTCGAAGCCGCAAACCACCAGCGCCTGCGGCCTGTGGATGCGCCCGTCACAAAGCAGCGGCAGCACCTGGTCGGCCAGTTCCACGGCATCCATCAGGCGGTTGCGGCGCAGCGTGCGCTCATACTTCGGCGTCCAGTCCCGGAAGGCCTGGCCGTCTTCATTCAGTGTTGCCGAACGCAGACGCGATTCCAGCCGCCAGCGGCGGGTCAGTTGCCAGGCCTCGTGCGCCAGCCTTGCAGCATCGGCCACGGCAAGCAGTGCCTCTCCGGTCGGCGACGAACGCAGCAGATTTTCCCAGAGGGCCTGCGACTGTGCGGCGGACAGCAGCAGGGGCAAGGCATCGGCATCCGAATACCGCGCATCCCTGCCGGCGCGTTCGACAAAGCCCGACCACGACAGGATGTCGGCCGACTCCCACAGTGCCCGGCCCTGTGCAAGCTGCTGCCCGGCGAATTCCTGCTGCAGCGCCAGTGCAAGCCGCTGGTTGGGGGTGATGACAGTGAGCGATGAAACCGTGCCGGCCGGAGACCGGCTCAGCCGGGCCAGAACTTCATCGCGGGGGATTTCGGGAAACGGTACGGCGGACATGGACAGGCATGATAATCCCGCCGCCACGGCGCGGAAGCACCGTCATGCTTCCTATGTACGGTTACTTCTCGATCAGATGCTTTTTATCTTTGACCTTGGCCCAGTCGTCTGCGTCCGGAGGGCCATCCTTTTTCTCGATGATCGGCTTCCAGACCTTGGCCAGCTCCGCATTGAGCGCAATAAACTCCTTCTGCTCATCGGGCACGTCATCCTCGGCAAAAATCGCCTCGACGGGACATTCGGCCACGCACAGGGTGCAGTCGATGCATTCATCGGGGTCGATGACCAGCATGTTCGGCCCTTCTCGGAAGCAATCGACGGGACAGACGTCCACACAGTCGGAATATTTGCACTTGATGCAGGATTCGGTAACGACGTAAGTCATGGAAATTCCTAGATTAAGCAGCCCTGCGGGCAGTCCGGAACGCTGTCCGCAAACCGGCGGTCTTGAAATTGCTCTGCAAAGACCACATTTTAACAGATGCCGCGGGGCAGCAAGCCGCAAAGGCCGTCGCCGGCCCGGCTTCCCAAGACCGGTGATTTTCGATAGCATGAAGTCCTTCATTTGTTGCCGCGTCTCCGTGGCAACCACCCCCCCAACAAACGAGGCAGGACCCCAATGAGTGAGCATATTCATCACGTAACCGATGATTCTTTCGACCCCGAAGTGCTGCAATCGGCAACGCCAGTGCTGGTCGATTACTGGGCCGAATGGTGCGGCCCGTGCAAGATGATCGCGCCGATTCTCGACGAAGTCGCCCGTGAATACTCGGGCCGCCTGAAAGTGGCCAAGCTCAACATCGATGACAACCAGGCGACGCCGCCGAAATACGGCATCCGCGGCATCCCGACGCTGATGCTGTTCAAGAACGGCTCGGTAGAAGCCACCAAAGTCGGCGCGCTGTCGAAGTCGCAGCTGACCGCATTTATTGACAGCCATATCTGAACGCTATATCTTCACTTCCAGCACCTGACCCCGCGCTCCGACCCGATGTCCGGGCTCCAAACCAAAAGCAACATCCGGCAGGTGCTGGCTTAGCATCAACCCAGTTTCGATTTCCCAGTTTTAGCCAGCCCGGTTTCAGTTTTAATAACCGGCCTGAGCAGCCCCCTCCCCTCCCAACGTTTTCCGTTCCTTCCGCGATCCTCGCCTGAAGTCCATGCATTTATCCGACCTTAAAAATCTCCACGTTGGCGAACTCGTCGACATGGCCGTCAAGAACGAGATCGACGGCGCCAACCGGCTGCGCAAACAGGAACTGATTTTTGCGCTGCTCAAAAACCAGGCCAAGAAAGGCGAGTCGATTTTCGGCGGCGGCACCCTCGAAGTGCTGCCCGACGGCTTCGGCTTCCTGCGCTCGCCGGACACCTCGTACCTCGCCGGCACCGACGACATCTATGTGTCGCCGTCGCAAATCCGCCGCTTCAACCTGCACACCGGCGACACCATAGAGGGTGAAATCCGCACGCCCAAGGAGGGCGAGCGTTACTTCGCGCTGGTCAAGGTAGACAAGGTCAACGATGACTCCCCGGAGAACTCGAAGAACAAGATCCTGTTCGAGAACCTGACGCCGTACCACCCGACCGAACACCTCAAGCTCGAACGTGACATCAAGGCCGAGGAGAATTTCACCGGCCGCATCATCGACATCATCTCGCCCATCGGCAAGGGCCAGCGCGGCCTGATCGTGTCACCGCCCAAGGCCGGCAAAACCGTGCTGATGCAGCACATTGCCCACGCCATCACCTCCAACCACCCCGAAGTCGTGCTGATCGTGCTGCTGATCGACGAACGGCCGGAAGAGGTGACGGAGATGCAGCGCTCGGTGAAGGGCGAGGTACTGTCCTCGACCTTCGACGAACCGGCTTCGCGCCACGTACAGGTCGCAGAGATGGTCATCGAAAAAGCAAAGCGCCTGGTCGAACACAAGAAGGACGTGGTGATCCTGCTTGACTCGATCACCCGCCTAGCCCGCGCCTACAACACCGTGGTGCCGGCTTCCGGCAAGGTGCTCACCGGAGGCGTCGATGCCAACGCGCTACAGCGCCCGAAACGCTTCTTCGGCGCGGCGCGTAACGTCGAGGAAGGTGGTTCGCTGACCATTCTCGCCACCGCGCTGATCGACACCGGTTCACGCATGGACGACGTGATCTACGAGGAATTCAAGGGCACCGGCAACATGGAAATCCACCTCGACCGCCGGATGTATGAAAAACGCATCTTCCCGGCGATCAACGTCAACCGCTCTGGCACCCGTCGCGAGGAACTGCTGGTGCCAAAGGACGTGCTGCAAAAGATCTGGGTGCTGCGCAAGCTGCTCTACCCGATGGATGAACTCGAGGCCACCGAGTTCCTGCTCGACAAGGTTCGCGCGACCAAGAACAACGCCGACTTCTTCGACTCGATGCGGCGCGGTTAGCCCCCGGCAGCCGCCTCGCTCCATCGACGCCGTTATTGTGCTTCCGGCAGCCCGTGTTGCTGCGCCGGGGCATTGGCACCCTTTCCGTCACATCCAGTGGACGGAATATAAGGTCAGGTGAACCTGTTTATGATGGTGCAACTCCAAGGGCTGTTGACTCATAGTGAGGCCTTGGACCAGACAACCGTCCGGTAACCCTTCGAATCCCCGACTTCCAGGAGCGCGCCATGACCAGAACCCTGCTGCTCGCCATATTCACCCTTGCATTCGCCGGCTGCGCGCAACTCCCGCCGCCGCCCGAAGACGCCGCCGCCAAACGTTTCGAGCCGGTTCCCGGCAAAGCGGTTGTTTACCTTGCCCGGCCACCCTTCGACCCCAGCTATATCGCCCCGGTGGTGCTGGGCGACGAGCCGATCGGGTCAACCTACCGCAACAGCTTTCTGCGGCTGGAGTTGCCGCCTGGACAGCATGTTCTGCGCGGCATGGCCGGAGACAGCGGCTCGATCCGGCTCAACGTCAGCGCCGGCGGGATTTACTACGTCCAGCACAACACCTTCGGTTATCGCAGCTTTGTCGGCTCCACCTATGGCCTGGTTGAACCGGAGTGGGGACAGTCCATCGTCCGCGGTGGCCAGATCGCCGGCCTGATCAGTCGCTGACCATGGTTGGGCTTGCCGGGAAGTCCTGTTTTGGCGATAATTACGGGTTTCCCGCTTCAGGGCGGGCACCCAAGCCGGATTTACCCGTCAGAACAATCAGCAGGATGATGCGATGAGAGCCGATATCCACCCCGAATACGTTGAAATTTCAGTCACTTGCAGCTGCGGCAACAAGTGGCAGACCCGCTCGACAATGGCCAAGGACCTGCAGGTTGAGGTTTGCTCGTCCTGCCATCCGTTCTACACCGGCAAGCAGAAGATTCTCGATACCGCCGGCCGCGTCGAGAAATTCAACCAGAAATACGGCAAGCGCACTCCGGCCAAGGCCAAAGCCGCAGCCTGATGTGATTGTTGTTTGGACCAAGGGCAGCCCGTTGCGGCTGCCCTTTGTTTTTGCGTCAACTGTCAACAACCCGCTGTTTATGCCGGCACGCCCGATCACACCGGTCACCCCTCGAGGAGAGCTGTAGATGAAATCGTTCCGCATCGCCGTGATTCCCGGAGATGGCATCGGCAAGGAAGTGATGCCCGAAGGCCTGCGCGTGCTCGAAGCCGCCGGCCGCAAGTTTGGCATCCAGTTCAAGTTCGACGAATTCGACTGGAGCTGCGACTACTATGCGAAGCACGGCAAGATGATGCCGGATGACAGCCTGAAGATGCTGGAAAAGCATGACGCGGTATATTTCGGCGCCGCCGGCTGGCCGGACACCGTGCCCGACCACATCTCGCTGTGGGGCCTGCTGATCCCCTTCCGCCGCGGCTACGACCAGTACGTCAATCTGCGCCCGGTGCGACTGATGCCCGGCATGAAGTGCCCGCTTGCCAACCGCAGCGTCGGCGACATCGATTTCTGGGTGGTTCGTGAAAACAGCGAAGGCGAATACTCCTCCGTCGGCGGTCGCATGTTCGGCGGCACCGAACGCGAGTTTGTCACCCAGCAGGCGATTTTCTCGCGCCAGGGCGTGGATCGCATTCTGAAGTTTGCCTACGAACTGGCAAACAAGCGCCCCAAAAAGCACCTGACCTCGGCGACCAAGTCCAACGGCATCTCGATCTCGATGCCGTACTGGGATGAGCGCGTCAAGGAAATGGCGGCGAAATACCCGCAGATCAAGACCGACCAGTACCACATCGACATCCTGACCGCGCATTTCGTGATGCACCCGGACTGGTTCGACGTGGTGGTGGCTTCCAACCTGTTCGGCGACATTCTCTCCGACCTCGGGCCCGCTGCAACCGGCACCATCGGCATCGCGCCTTCAGCCAACATGAACCCGGAAAAGAAATTCCCGTCCCTGTTCGAACCCGTACACGGCTCGGCGCCTGACATCTACGGCAAAAAGATTGCCAATCCGGTCGGCCAGATCTGGGCTGGCGCGATGATGCTCGACCATCTGGGCTGCGAAGATGCAGGCGCCGCGGTGGTCAAGGCCATCGAAACCGCGCTCAAGGAAGGCCCGAAGACGCCGGACCTCGGCGGCAAGGCCATGACTTCCGATCTGGGCAAGGCGGTCGCCGAAGCGATCTAGTACAGCTCGGCGAAATGCAAAAATGCCGTCCACAGGTGGACGGCATTTTTCTTGATTCAACAGCTCAGTAGGTCTTGTAGGACAGGTATTTGCCGCTCATCACGATCTTGACGCGGTCGCCATTGGGATCGGGTTCGCGCTTCATGTCCATCTTGAAATCGATCGCACTCATGATGCCATCACCGAACTCTTCGTGAATCAGCTCCTTGAAGGTGGTGCCGTACACGCTGACCAATTCGTAGAAGCGGTAGATCAGCGGATCGGTCGGCACCGCTGTCGGCAGCGAGCCCTTGTACGGCACCTGCTGCAGCAGCAGCACTGCGTAGGGCGGCAACCCGAGCAGCTTGCCCGCAGCCTCGGCCTGGGCCTTGGTCATCTGCATCTGGCCCAGCAGCGCGGCGGTCGCCCATTCCTTGCTGGTACCCACGGTTTTGGCGATCTTGGCCCAGCTCAGGCCCTTTTTCAGCCTGGCCTCGACCACCATCTCGGTCACGTCCGTGCGTTTCATCGGCTTGCCCGCGCTTGCGGCGGCAAGCAGGGCCTCGGGGGCATCGTTCTTTTTCATCGGGGTCTCCTCTGGGGTAAGTGAAATCGGACTGCAGTCGGGATTCAGCGCACCACCGCCAACGGTGCGGTGCCGCCGCCCGGTGCGCGTGAGGCAGCCCCGGCACCGTCGGACTCGTCCAGACCCGGCGAAACCAGCGGCGGATGGCGCGGATCGAACTCGGCCGAAACCGCTGCGAACAGCTTGGAACGGTCGACCAGAAAATCGATCAGGTGGTTGCGGATGCGGTAGTAGTGCGGATGCTTGTGCAAATCGTGTCGAGTACGGCTGCGCGGCATGGTGTTGACCACGATTTCGGCAATTTTCGCGTGCGGGCCATTGGTCATCAGGATGATCTTGTCAGCGAGCAGGATCGCTTCGTCGACGTCGTGGGTGATCATGAACACCGTCTGCTGCGTTTCGGCGCATATGCGCAGCACCTCCTCCTGCAGCACACCCCGGGTCAGAGCGTCGAGGGCGGAGAACGGTTCGTCCATCAGCAGCATCTTGGGCTGTATCGACAGCGCTCGCGCGATACCCACGCGCTGCTTCATGCCACCCGAAAGCTCCGCCGGCCGCTTTTTCTCGGAACCGGTGAGGTTGACCAGATCGATGTATTTCTGCGCGTGCGCGGCCACCTTGTCCGTGCTCCACCCGGGCCAGCGCGAGGAAACCGCAAAGGCGATATTGCCCATCACCGTCAGCCAGGGCATCAGCGCATGGCTCTGGAATATCACCGCGCGATCGAGGCTGGGGCCGCTGACTTCGCGGCCACCGACAAAAACATAACCGTCGGAGGCCTGCTCAAGCCCGGACAGGATGTTCAGGATCGTGGTCTTGCCGCAGCCGGAGTGTCCGATCAGACAGACGAATTCTCCGGGCTCGATGCCGAAGTGAAGGTTCTCGAACACCGTGGTTTCGGTGCCGTCCCTGCCGGTGAACTTCTTGGCGATGCCTTCGATGCGGATCAGGGGTTCGCTCATGGCCGTCTCATTCAGGGAAGGTGACGAGGCGGGTCAGCCTGGCCAGCATCATGTCGAGAAGCATGCCGACCAGACCGATCGCCAGGATCGCGGTCAGGATGTTGGTGATCGACAGGTTGTTCCATTCATTCCAGACGAAGTAGCCGATGCCGGTGCCGCCGACCAGCATCTCGGCGGCGACGATCACCAGCCAGGCGATGCCGATCGAAATGCGCATGCCGGTCATGATCGTCGGAGCGGCTGCAGGCAGGATCACGCGGAAGGCGGTGCGCAGGGGTCCGACTTCCAGCGTGCGCGCGACGTTGAGCCATTCCCGGCGCACGCTGGCGACACCGAAGGCGGTGTTGATCAGCATCGGCCACAGCGAGCAGATGAAGATCACGAAAATCGCCGACACCGAGCTGTCCTTGAGCGTGAACAGCGCGAGCGGCATCCACGCCAGCGGCGAGATCGGCTTCAGCACCTGGATGTAGGGATCGAGCGCACGGTATACCGTCGGCGACATGCCGATCAGGAAGCCCACCGGAATCGCCACCAGCGCCGCCAACAGGTAACCAGCCAGCACGCGGGCGATGGAGTAGGCAAGCTGGATGCCGATTCCCTTGTCGTTGGGGCCACGATCGTAGAACGGCTCCTGCAGGTGCTGCCAGATCTTGGCTCCGACATCGGCGGGTGACGGAAACGCGGACTTCTGTCCGGCCGCAGCCGCGGCGCCGATCAGCGCCGCGTATTCAGTGTCGGCCGGCGGTGGCGCAGCCTTGGGCAGCGTCAATGCATGCCAGATGCCGATCATCAGCAGGAACATGGCCATTGACAGCGCCGGTGCTCTCCAGTTGAGCAGGCTTTTCATCGGCTTCGATCAGCTGCGGCGGATGGCAAAACTCTGGATGTAGGCGTCGGGCTTGGCCGGATCGAACTCCTTGCCCATCACCGAAAATTTCTTGGTGGTGGCAGTCGGCGGCTTCATGCCCACTTCCTTCATCAATCGCGCCGCATCTGTGGCCAGGAACACCTCACGCGCGACCTTGGCGTAATCAACCTCACCCTTCAACTGCCCCCAGCGTTTCATCTGGGTCATGATCCAGATGGCGAAGGAATGCCAGGGGAAAGGATCGAAATCGATACGGTTCGGATCCTTGCGGATGTTGCCCAGGCCGTCTGCGAAGGTACCGGTGAGCACCTGCTCGATCACCGTGACCGGCTGGTTCAGGTAATTCGCCGGCGCGATCGCCTCGGCGATCTGCTTGCGGTTCTCGGACTTCGAGGCAAAAGCCGTCGCCTCCATGATCGCCTTCAACAACGCGCGGTAGGTATTCGGCATCTTGGTCACAAACTCACGGCTTGCGGCAAAGGCGCAACAGGGATGGCCATCCCACATTTCCTTGGTCAGCATGTGAATGAAACCCACACCGTCAAACACCGCACGCTGGTTGACCGGGTCCGGCGCGAGGAAGCCGTCGATGTTGTCGGCGCGCAGGTTGGCCACCATTTCGGGCGGCGGCACCGAGCGGATCTGCACATCCTTGTCGGGATCGAGGCCATTCTCGGCAAGCAGATAGCGCAGCAGGTAATTGTGGATCGAATAATCGAAGGGCACCGCGAACTTGAACCCTTTCCACTGCTTGGGGTCGCGCTTGTCCTTGTGTTTCACCGACAGCGTGATCGCCTGGCCGTTGATGTTCTCGATCGCCGGCACTGTAAACGGCATCGGATTGGCGCCGAGGCCCAGCGTGATCGCGATCGGCATCGGCGACAGCATGTGCGCGGCGTCGTATTCCTTGTTCAGCGTCTTGTCGCGGATCACCGCCCAGCCGGCTGTCTTCACCACATCCACGTTGAGACCCTGGCGGCCGTAGAAACCCATCGGCTGCGACATGATGATCGGCGTGGCGCAGGTGATCGGGATGAAGCCGACCTTGATCGAGGATTTTTCGAGCGGACCCTTTTGCGCGAATACGTCCTTGGCCATGCCCAGCGGAAAAAAGGTTGAAACCGCGGCCATCGCGGTGCTGGCGCCGACGGCATTGATGAAGCGCCTGCGCGTGGCGTCGTGGGGGAACAGGGCACGCATCACCGCGGCTTCGACCACGCGGTTGCCGAGTGCCTCGGAATCACTGGTCTGAGCGCCAAGGTCGGCGTCATGCGCCGCCTGGTCACTGTGGCGGCCGCAGCCGCAACCAAGCTTCACCTCGGAACTGAACGGGTCTTTGAAGGCGGACATGGAGTTTCCTTTTCTCGGACGTTGCGACGGGCCTCTTCAGCCCGTCTTTGTTGGATTACAGCTTAGGCAGCCGGAGGATGGATGGCTGTCGCGACACCCGCCTATCGGCTGTAGTAATGGCACTACACGAATGCGTTACACCTGGTGCAAGCCCTGCCTCACCGCATAAAGCGCGATTTCCACATCGTTACGCGCGCCGGTTTTTTCGCATATCCGTGCGCGGTAGGTGCTGACGGTGTTCGGACTCAAGGCCAGCTGGGCGGCGATCTGGGCCACGCTATGGCCGGCGGCAATCAGGCGCAGCACCTGATATTCACGGTCCGACAGGAATTCATGCGGCTGGCGGTCCGCAGCCGGCGCGGAGAGCGCCATTGCCAGCGCCTCGGCCTGCGCGGTGGTGACAAACACGCCACCGTTCGCCGCCTTGCGCACGGCTTCCAGTAACTGGTCGGTGTCGGCGCTCTTGTTCAGATAGCCTGAGGCGCCCAGCTTCAGGCAGCGCACGGCATACTGCTTGTCGGGATAGGTGGACAGCATCAGCACCGGTAGCCGCGGCAGCTCTGAACGCAGCTGCTTGAGCGTTTCGAGGCCGTCTCGGTTGGGCATCGCGATGTCGAGCAGCACGACGTCGATGCCGCCGGCCCTGGCCAGGCGTATCGCCTCGCAGCCGCTGGAAGCCTCCGCCGCCACCTCGATGTCCGGGGCGTCGGCGAGAATCTGCTTCAGGCCCTGGCGCACCACCAGGTGGTCGTCACAGATCAACAGGCGGATCATCGCGCCTCCTGCTGAGGCGCGGACAAAGGTTCAGGTATCGGAATCCGCAGCCGCACCGCGGTCCCGGCGCCGGGGCGGCTGCTGATCGCCAGTTCGCCGCCGAAATGCCCGGCGCGCTCACGCATGCCGAGCACCCCGTAGGCGCGCGGACTGTCGAATGCGGCAACTGGCGCGCCGCGCCCGTCATCAGTGACCTCGATGCCCAGCAGTCCATCCTCGGCGAGGATGCGGATGGTGACCGCGGTGGCGCAGGCATGACGCGCGACGTTGCTGAGCATCTCCTGGAAGATGCGGAACACCGCAATCGCCAGGGTGCCGGTGGGCACCGCCGTTCCGGCGGCGATCTCCAGCCGCGAATCACAACGCAGCTCGCTCGACTCGGCGAATTCCTGGGCCTGCCACTCGAGTGCGGCCCACAAACCCTGGTGGTCGAGGATGCTCGGCCGCAGGTCGGTCATGATGCGGCCGACGTTGTCCACCGCGGTCTCGATCATCCGCCCCATCGACTGCAGCTTGCGGCCGAGATCGGCATTCCCGCCCACACGCTTGCCGAGCCAGTTGACATCCATCTTCAGCGCCACCAGCAGACTGCCCAACTCGTCGTGGATTTCACGCGCGATGCGCGTACGTTCCTCCTCGCGCACGCTGTGCATGTAGGCGGAGAGCTCGCGCAACTGGGACAGGGCGCCGGTCAGGGCCTGGGTGCGCTCTTCCACACGGTGTTCGAGTTCGTCATTGGCCCTGCGCAGCAGCTCCTCCGCATGCTTGCGCTCGGAAATATCGACAAAGGTCACCACCGCGCCGACCACGTTACCGCCCTCTATGATCGGATACGAGGAATACTCGGCCGGAAAACATGAGCCGTCGGCGCGCCACAGCACTTCCGAGTCAATGCGGCAGGGCAGTCCCTGGCGGAAGGCGCGGAAGATCGGACACTCCTCCACCGGGTAATGCCGGCCATCGCCATGGGCATGGTGGATCAGGTAATGCATGTTGCGGCCGATCAAATCAGCAGCGGCGTAACCGAGGGTCTTTGCGCCGGCACGGTTGATGAACGTGCAGCGACCGTCAAGATCGATGCCAAACATGCCCTCGCCGGTGGATTCCAGCAGCAGCGTCAGCCGGTCATTCCATGGACCGGCGCTGCCGCCGGGCAGAAGCGGGTGCGCCAAGGCCGTCCGGCACGAAGCTTCGGCGCAGAGTGTGGCGCTGTAGAGGGTGTCGGCGGGGGACATGGTTGCGGATGTTGTTGACAGCCCGGTAAATGCATCTACCGTGCCAGTGCCGAGCTGATACCGGATTTGCGTGCCAGCACGCTGATTTACAACAGCTTTTATTGATCAGCCGGTCTGCGCGCAGCGATCGCCGCACAAATTCGGGACATCCGCCGAGGCTTGAGCATCTTTTGCGCCCTTAAATGGGGCGTCACGCACCATGGTGTGGCGCGTCATTGGGGCCCGCCCCGCCTTGCCCTAAAATTTCATCCCCTAAAATCGGTATCCAACCATGAGCCCCGGTACAAAAACCCGACTTGCAGCGCTACTTGCCGCTCTGTCGCTCACCAACTGCGCCGTCAACCCGGTCACCGGCAATCCGAACTTCGTGACCCTGTCCGAAGCGCAGGAGGTCAACGCCGGGCGCAGCGAGGATCTGCGTGTGCGACAGCAGTACGGCAGCTACGACGATGCCGAGCTGCAGAACTATGTCAAAGCCATCGGCCAGCGTCTGGCAAGCGCCAGCCACCGGCCCGGCCTGCAGTATCACTTTCTGGTGGTGGACTCACCCGAGGTCAACGCTTTCGCGCTGCCCGGCGGTTACATCTACATCACCCGCGGCATCATGGCTTACCTCAATTCCGAAGCCGAACTTGCCGCGGTGCTCGGCCACGAGCTGGGTCATGTCACAGCGAGGCATTCGGTGCAACAGATCTCCGCTGCGACCGCCGCCAATGTCGGCGGCTCGCTGCTGCAGATCCTGCTGCCGCAAATACGCAACACCGGCGCGGATTCACTGGTAAACCTGCTCGGCGGCGCGCTGCTCTCGGGCTACGGCCGCGAGCACGAACTCGAGGCAGACCGCCTGGGAGCCGAATACCTGGCGCGTACCGGCTATGACCCGCAGGCGATGATCAAGGTTGTTGGTGTACTGAAAAACCAGGAACTGTTCGACGCCGAACTCGCCAAGGCCGAAGGCCGCGAGCCGCGGCGCTACCACGGCCTGTTTGCCTCCCACCCGGACAACGACACCCGGCTGCAGGAAGTGGTGCGCGAGGCCGCGCGTTTCACCGGCAGCGAGAAGCGCGTCGACCGTGAGGCCTTCCTCAAGCGCATGGAACGGCTGGTTTTCGCGGACAGCCCGGAGCAGGGCATCGTGCGCAAACAGCAGTTCTTCCACTCGAAGCTGGGGCTCGCGTTGCGTTTTCCCGAAGGCTGGCGTATCCGCAACACCACGCAGAACGTGGTGGCGACCAGCCCCGACCGCACCGCGCTGGTTGACCTGCGCAGCGCCGGCGCCGCCGAGGGCACGCCCGCCGACGTGCTGCGCCGCCTGCTCAAACTCGGCGGTGGACAGCCGGTGACGCCGACGAAGATCGGCGGACTGCCCGCGGCCACCATCGAACTGGCGCTGTCCGGCAAACCCTCGCGCATCGCCGTTGTTTTCATCGGCAAGCAGGCTTATGCCATCGGCGTGCAGGCGGCCAACGATGGCGCCTTTCGCCAGCATGCCGCCGCGATGGATGCGGCGATGCACAGCTTCCATGCCCTGACCGCCGAGGAGCGCGAGCAGGCAAAACCGCTGCGTATGCGCATCATCACCGCCAGCGCCGGCATCACCTTCGCAGAACTCGCCAAAACCTCGCCGCTGGGCCGTCATGCCGAGGGCCAGTTGCGCCTGATCAACGGTCTCTACCCGCAGGGCGAACCGGTTGCCGGCCAGGCACTGAAAATCGTGGAGTGAGCAGAGGCTGCGGATGCGATAATCGCCGCGCTTCAGCGCAACGCATGACGACAGACATTATTTTTCACGCCGCCCTGACTTGAACGCCACCCCGACCACCATCACCCACCTGCCGCTGCGCCCGCTGCTGATCGCGCTGCTCGCCGCGGCCTGGCTGCTGCCGGGCCTGATCGGACACGATCCCTGGAAACCCGACGAGGCCTACACCTTTGGCGTGGTGCATGAAATCCTTCGTGGCGGCAGCTGGGTGATTCCGCACATCGCCGGTGAGCCCTTCCTCGACAAGCCGCCGCTGTTTCACCTGACCGCAGCTGCGAGCACGGTTGCGTTGTCCTGGCTGCTGCCGACACATGATGCAGCGCGCATCGCCGCCGGCCTGTGGATCGGACTTGCCTTCGTCTTCGCCGCTCTCGCCTCGCGCGAATTGCACGGCCCGCGCCATGGCCTCACCGCGGCGCTGCTGCTGCTCGGCTGCCTCGGCCTGGTGGTGCGCGGCCACCAGCTGATAACCGATGTCGCCGCGTTCTGCGGATTTGCGATGGCCTATTACGGCGCGGCGCTTGCGCTTCGCCGCGCAGCGCCCGCCGGCTTCTGGATCGGCACCGGCTGCGGCATCGGCTTCATGACGCTCGGCGTGCCGGAGGCAGTGATGATCGCGCTGATCGCGCTGCTGCTGCCCCTGTCGCCGCACTGGCGCACACCGCGTTATGCGGCAGCGCTGATCACCGCCGTGGTCGCGGCGCTGCCCTGGTTGGTGATCTGGCCGGCACTGCTGCATCAGCGCGATCCGGCGCTGTACGCGGCCTGGCTCAACGCGGAAAACCTGGCACGTTTTTTTGCAACACCGGACCTGATCTCGGGCCTCGCCTACTATCTGCGCATCCTGCCCTGGTACGCCTTCCCGGCTTGGCCACTCGCGGCCTGGGCGCTGTGGCGCGCATATCGCGGATCACGGCTCGCCGACCCGGGCATGGTGCTGCCGCTGACGGGATTTGTGGTGACGCTGCTGCTGCTCGGCAGCGCCGCCGAGACCCGCGAGCTCTACGGGCTGCCGATGCTGCTGCCGCTGGCGCTGCTGGCAGTGCCCGGCGTTGATGCGCTGCGCCGTGGCGCGGTGAACGGCTGGTACTGGTTCAGCATCATGACCTTCACTTTTTTCATCGCCATCGGCTGGTTCTACTGGAGCGCGCTGGAGCTGGGGATGCCGGCGAGGCTGCACGGTCACCTGCACACCATCCGCCCCGGTTACGATTTTGGCTTTCGTCCCCTGCCTTTCCTGCTCGGCCTCGTCTATACCGCCGGCTGGTTTGTTTTGCTCTCACGCCTGAAGCGCAGCGCCGAGCGGCCACTGATCGTGTGGACCACGGGCGTCACCGCGGTGTGGGCTCTGCTCGCCACGCTGTTCATCGGCTGGGTCGACATCAGCAAGAGTTATCGCTCGATGATGACGGACCTCGGTCGCGCACTTCCCGCGAAGCAGCATTGTCTGGCCAGCCGCGACCTCGGCGAAGCGCAGCGTGCAATGCTGCAGTACTTTTCGGGCATACGCACCGAGCGTGTCGAAACCAGCGCCCGCGCGGCCGGCTGCGACCTGCTGCTGGTGCAGGGACGGCCGCTCGACGAACTGGTCATCGGCAGTGAATGGCGGCAAATCTGGGAAGGCCACCGCCCCGGCGACAAGGACGAGCGCTTCCGCCTCTATCAACGCACGGCGAAGACGCGGTGACCGACCAGTTGCAGCGTTTTCTGTTTGAAGACACGCCGGTGCGCGGCGAATTTGTGCGGCTGGCCGCGACCTGGCAGGCCGTACTCGAACACCATCACTATCCTCCGCCGCTGCGCACGCTGCTCGGCGAACTGATGGCAGCCGGCGCGCTGCTTGCGGCAACCCTGAAGTTCGACGGCCTGCTGTCGCTGCAACTGCAGGGCAACGGCCCGGTGAAGCTGATCGTGGTCGAATGCACACGCGAACACACCATGCGCGCCACGGCAAAATGGCAGGGCGGGATCGCTGACGGCGGCCTGCGCGACCTGCTCGGTGAAGGCCGCTTTGTGGTCAACCTGATGCCGGGCAGCGGCCAGCCCGGCTACCAGGGCGTGGTCGGTCTCGAAGGCGACACTGTCGCCGCCGCGCTTGAACACTACATGGCAACCTCGGAACAGATCCCGACACGGCTGTGGCTCGCCAGCGACGAACAGCACGCCGCCGGATTGCTGCTGCAAAAACTGCCTGAGCAGGCCGGCCGCGATGGCGACGCCTGGCCCCGCGCCGGTCATCTCGCCGCCACCGTCACCGCGCAGGAACTGCTGCAACTGGATGCCCGCCGCCTGTTGCATCGCCTGTTTCACGAAGAAGATCTGCGCGTGTTCGACGCCAAGCCGGTGTCCTTCCGCTGCTCCTGCACCCGCGAGCGGGTGATCGACATGCTGCGCATGCTGGGCCGCGATGAAGTGCGTGCGGTCATCGCCGAGCGCGGCGAAGTCGAAGTGCACTGTGAATTCTGCAACCGCCGCTACGCCTTTGATGCGGTCGACAGCGGGCAAATCTTCACCAGCTTTGGCGTTGGCACGACCCGCGGCACACGTCATTGATGCCGCTTCAGTTTGCCGATGCCGGGGCGGCGGGCGTAAACTTTCAGGTGTTCGGCTCCCGTATCTCGGGTCAATAATAATATCGTTTAATATCAATAGGTTACATAACGGAGACGGTAATGAGCAACATTCGCGAGGTGGTGGTACTGAGTGGTGTGCGCACGGCAATCGGTGATTACGGCGGCGCACTGAAGGATGTCGCACCAAGCGAACTCGCTGCACAGGTGGTGCGCGAAGCGGTCAATCGCGCCAAGGTTGATGCCAAACAGGTCAACCAGCTGGTGTTCGGCAACGTCGTACATGGCGAGGCGAAGGACATGTATTTCTCGCGTGTCGCCTGCATCAAGGGTGGCCTGCCCCAGGAAACCACCGCGCTCACCGTCAACCGCCTCTGTGGCAGCGGCCTGCAGGCCATCGTCTCCGCCGCGCAGGGCATCCTGCTTGGCGACTCTGATGTCGCCGTCGGCGGTGGCGCCGAATCGATGAGCCGCGGCGGCTATCTGATGCCGGGCCTGCGCTGGGGCCAGCGCATGGGCGACGGCGGCGCTGTTGACATGATGGTCGGCGCGCTGACCGATCCCTTTGACACCGTGCATATGGGCATCACCGCGGAGAACATCGCCGCGCAGTGGAAAATCAGCCGCGAGCAGCAGGATGCCTTCGCCGTCGAGAGCCACCGCCGCGCCATCAACGCCATCGAAAAAGGCTACTTCAAGGACCAGATCCTGCCGGTCGAACTGAAGACACGCAAAGGCACCACGCTGTTCGACAAGGACGAACATCCACGCAGCGATGTCACGCTGGAAGGCCTCGCCAAGCTGCGCGCGGCATTCAAGAAGGAAGGCGGTTCGGTCACCGCCGGCAACGCCTCGGGCATCAATGACGGCGCCGCCGCGGTGGTGATGATGGAAAAGGAAGCCGCAAAAAAAGCCGGCCTGAAACCCATGGCGCGACTGGTGTCGTACGGACTCGCCGGTGTCGATCCCAAGATCATGGGCATCGGTCCGGTGCCCGCGGTGCAGAACGCACTGCAGCGCGCCGGCCTCAAGGTCGAGGACATGGATGTCATCGAGTCGAACGAGGCTTTCGCGGTGCAGGCGCTGGCGGTGTCCTGCGATCTCAAATTTGACGCCGCAAAAACCAACCCCAATGGCGGTGCCGTCGGCCTCGGCCATCCGATCGGCGCCACCGGCGCGATTCTAACCGTGAAGGCCTTGTACGAACTGCAACGCACCGGCGGCAAATATGCGCTGGTGACCATGTGCATCGGCGGCGGCCAGGGCATCGCCGCAGTTTTCGAACGCCTCTGACGCGACGCTGACGCCATAAGCAGCGGTCGGGGCCCCAAGGGCGCTGGCAGCTGCGGCATGACGCCGCGATGATGAACCCGACCCCGATACCCGCGGGCATGGCCGAACCCGAGATCCGGCGCCTGCCTCTGCCCGAGGACCGCGATTTTTTCGCACACTTCCCGCTGGCGCTGGCCCTGGTCGGACGTGATGGCGGGTTGCGCGTCAATGAAAAATACAGCGCACTTTTTGATCCCGCCGAGATCGATGGCGGAGCACTGCGCCACCTGACCGAAACACCGGGACCGGGCTGGCGCAAGGCCGGCCTGCGCAGCCGCGATGGCAAAATCATCGAAGTCCATGCCCAGGCCGTCAGGCTCGCCGCCGGCACCCTGATCCTGCTCGCCGACGACCATGCCCTGACCCGTGATGACGAACTCACACATCTGCGCGAGCGCATCACCGAACTCGAGAAAGTCAGCGCCACCGACCACCTCACCGGCGCCTGGAACCGCGCCCACCTCACCCGCGTGCTGCATTCCGAACTGTCACGCAGCCTGCGGTTCCGGCAGCCGCTGTCGGCGCTGCTGATTGACATTGATCATTTCAAGCAGATCAACGATCACCAGGGCCACCAGGCCGGCGACGCCGTGTTGTGCAAGGTGGTGGAACTGATCCAGGGCAAGATCCGCAGCGCCGATCTGCTGTTCCGCTGGGGTGGCGAGGAATTCGTCGTGCTCGCGGTATCGACGCGCTACCGCGATGCGCACACCCTCGCCGAACACCTGCGCGGGCTGATGGCCGGCCACGTCTTCCCTCACGGCGCGCCGGTCACTGTCAGCATCGGTGTTGCCGAACACAACGGACAGGAAAACGTCGAGGCCCTTTTTTCGCGGCTCGATGCCGCGCTGTTTGTCGCCAAGAACAGCGGGCGTAACCGTGTGGTCACTGATCCGCGCGGCAATTCGGACAACTGGGCCGCCGAGCCGGCGCCGGCCAGAAGCCTGGTATGGCGAGACAGCAACAACAGCGGTCATCCGCAAATCGACTCCGAACACCGTCGCCTGGTTGAACTCGCCAACACGCTGAACACCGCCGAGTCGGCGCCGCCCGCGGCCTTCGACGCGGCTGTCAGCAACCTGCTCCAGGCCCTGGCCGAACATTTCACCAACGAGGAGCGACTGCTTGAAACCAGGGGCCACCCGGGCCTTGCCGAACACCGCCGGACGCACGCAACGCTGCTGCGCAAGGCAGCCGAACTGCGCGACAGCGGGGGTTCGCTGGCCGCCGGCGATGCACGGCGACCGCTGATCGAATTCCTCGTCAACGAAGCCGTTGCACGTCACCTGTTCTCCACCGATCGCGGCTTGTTCCTGTCGGACACCCCATGAACATCATCCATAAATAAACAAAACCCAAGAGGAGAATTTTTATGGCATCAATCCGAACGCAGTTGAAATCACTGACCATTGCCCTGACCTTCGGCGCCCTGCTGCCGCTGGCCGCTCCGCAGGCGGCCGCGCAGAACGCGCAGACCAGGTTTCCGGAAAAACCGATCCGCCTGATCATCGGCAGCGCGCCCGGCTCCGGCCCCGACATCATCAGCCGCACCCTCGCCGACCGTCTTTTTGAAACCTGGAAACAGCGTGTCGTCGTCGATGCGCGCCCCGGTGCCGCCGGTGCGATCAGTGCCGAACTGGCGCTGGCTTCCGCACCCGACGGCTATACCTGGATGATGCTGACCTCGCAGTTGTTCGTCGCCTCGCAGGTGCTCGCCGACATCAAGTTCGACCTGCAACGCGACTTCCAGTCGCTGGCGCTGATCGGCACCACCCCCTTCGTACTGCTCGCCAACAACCAGTTGCCGGCGAAAACGCTGAAGGATCTCATCGACCTCGCGCGCAAACAGCCGGGCAAGCTGCGTTACGGCTCGGCCGGCACCGGCGCCTCGGAGCATCTCTCCGGCGTGCTGCTCAACCACCTGACTGGCACCAACATGCTGCACGTGCCATACAAGGGTGTGCCGCAGTCCATCGCCGACACGCTGGCCAACGAGGTGCAGACCACCTATGCGGTGCTGCCTGCTGCGCTGCCGCACATCACCGGCGGACGGCTGCGCGCGCTTGGTGTCACCACCGCCAAACGCGCGGCACTGATTCCCGATGTGCCAGCCATCGGCGAGGCTGTTCCGGGTTACGTGATGAATGCCTGGTACAGCCTGGTGGTGCAAACCAAAACACCGGGCGCCGTCATGAACGTGGTCAGCAGTGAAGTCACCAAGGTGATGCGCGAGCCGGCGCTGATGGACAAGTTCCGCAGCATGGGCATCGACGTCATCGCCGGCGACCGCGCCGCGCTCGATGCCTGGCGCAAGGAAGAGCTCAAGCGCATCAACGAGGTGGTGCGTATCTCCGGCGCCAGGGAAACCCGTTAATACAACGCCAGCCATGCTGCGTCTGTCCGCCACGCTGCTGCTTGCAGCAGCCATGGTGGCGCAGGCTGCGGCACCGGCGGCGGCGATTGAAGCCTCCGCTGGCGAGCTGCCGATCATCCTCACCGCGCCACATGGTGGTGACGAAAGCCTTCCCGGCTGCGCTGAACGTACGCCCGTCGGCGTGCGTTTCGTCAACCGTCCCGACGCCCACACCGACCGCCTCGCGCGGCTGATCGCGGCCGAGCTGCAGCGGATCACCGGCCGGGCGCCGTACCTGGTGATCGCACGCTTTCATCGCAAGTACATCGACGCCAACCGCCGGGCCGAGGAGGCTTTCGGCGACCCCGGCTGTGCCGCGGCGTATGCCGCTTACCACGCCACCGTCCGCGCCTACATCGATGACATCCGCGGCAAACACCCCCATGCAATGCTGTTTGACGTGCATGGCCAGATTGCCTTTCGCGATGCGATCCTCCGCGGCACCCGGTACGGCAGCACGGTCAAGGCGCTGCTCTCCCGCGCCGGCGCGCCGGCCATCAACGGCCCGGACAGCGTGTTCGGGCGTTTCGCGGCTCAGGGCTACAACATCGTGCCCGGCATCAACAGCGCGCCCACCGATCACGTCGAGGCGAAAAACTACATTGGCGGCCACACTGTCGAGATTTACGGCAGCCATCGCAGCGACGGCATCGACGCGATGCAACTGGAGTACGGACGCGACCTGCGCGAGGGTGCGGCGCTTGAAGCAACCGCCCGCGACTCGGCCCGGGCCATCGCCGCCTTCTACGAACGATTTCTGAGAGCGCCACCGGTCGCGGCAAAAGCACGCGGCGCAACGCCCAGCGCGCGGCGGAACATCGTCGAAAACGCACCCGGGCTTTCGTAACCAAGATCAACCGCCACCGTGGTCACCGGCAGGCCCTCGGCCAGGCGGCGGATGGATTCGAGCAGACGCGCCTGCTGCTTCCATCGCGCGAAGGTGATGCCGGTCTCGCACAGGAAGCGGCGGTACAGCGTGCGTGTGCTGGTATTCATGGTGGCGGCATCCTCAATGCTCGGCCGCCGCGTCGACAGATCGGCGAGGATGCGCTCGCACAGAAGCGTCAGGTCCGTGCTCTCCGGCAGCGGCAAGTCGAGCGCGCTGCGCGGCAGGCGGCGGATTTCCGCCATCAGCAGGCGCATCAGCAGTCCGTCATCGCCGCGGTCGTCGTAACCTGCGGGCAACGCAGCAGCACGCACAATCAGTTCGCGCGCCAGCGGCGTCACCTCGAGCACGGCGCAGTCTCCGGGCATGCCGGCACCGGCCTTGTCGCTGGCATACAGGCTGTGCATCTGCACCACGCCATGCATCTGGATTTCGTGAACGGTACGCGCCGGCAGCCACAGCGCGCGTGAAGGCGGCACGATCCAGGCGCAGCGCGCGGTGCGCACGCGCATCGTGCCCGACACCGCGTAGGCAAACTGCGCACGCGCATGCCAGTGCGGCCGGATGTGGTGGCCTTTGGGATACGCGGTGCGCAGCATCACCAGCGCGCGGCCTGCGTCACCGCGAACCGGGTGCTCCGGCGCTGCGGCAAAGGCGCGCTCACTGCGCAACTGTGGGGTGGATCGGGCAGTCACCGGCGAAACCATCGAAAGCAAGACATCAAAGCTTGTCCATTTACAGTAAATTCCGTGTAAAACGCCGAAAGTCAGACGATTGTAACCCGGGCACAATTCAGAGATGACTACCACCACTGATCCAGCCGTCGCTGACGGCCATTCCTCCGCGGTC
Organism: Betaproteobacteria bacterium Ga0077527; assembly: GCA_001464815.1. Taxonomy (GTDB): domain Bacteria; phylum Pseudomonadota; class Gammaproteobacteria; order Burkholderiales; family SG8-41. Next base: position 57,785 of record LNDW01000015.1, read on the forward strand.
AAGCTGCTGCTCAACATCGGTCACGGTATCGACCACATGTTTCTGCTGATCTTTGCCACGGCAGTGGCGAAGATTGCCGCCGAATTCGGCCTCGCAGACTGGACCGAACTGATGCCCTACGGCGTCGGTGCGTTTGCCCTGTTCGGACTTGGCGCGCTGCCGGCGGGACGGCTCGGCGACCTGTGGGGCCGCCGCGTGATGATGATCATCTTTTTCTTCGGCATGGGCCTCTCGGCGATGCTGGTTGCGCTGACGCAAAACGCCTGGCAACTCGCCGGCGCGCTGACGCTGATGGGCGCCTTCGCCGCGATCTACCACCCGGTCGGCATTCCGATGCTGGTGCAGGGCGTATCCAACCCCGGCGCGGTGATCGGGCTCAATGGTCTTGCCGGCAACCTTGGCATCGCGGTCGCCGCGCTGGTCACCGGCTTCATCGTCAAATGGCTGGGCTGGCGCGAGGCCTTCGTGATTCCTGGCCTGGTGTCGATTGCCTGCGGCGTCTGGTTCGTCCTCGCCTGCCCGAAGGAAAACGAAGCACCCGCCAAACGCAAGGGTGGCAAGGCCCAAGTCTTACTGAGCCCGCAGATGCTGATGCGCGCCTTCTTGGTGATGACCTCGGCCGCCGCGGTCAGCACCGTGCTGTTCAACTTCACCACCAACGGCAATGCGCAACTGCTGTCCGAGGGTTTTTCAGGCGTGATCGAGGATCCGGCGATGATCGGCATCCTGCTCGCGCTGATCTACGCGGTGGCTTCGCTGGCACAGATCGTGGTCGGGCGGATGATCGACCGCATGCCGTTCAAGTCACTCCAACTGTGGATGTCTGTTGCCCAGGTGCCGCTGCTGATCTGGGCCGCGCATACCCAGGACTGGTGGCTGTTCGCGGCGCTGCTCGCGGTGATGGTCTTCGTCTTCGGCTCGATTCCCTTCACCGACGCGATGATCGTGCGCTACGTGGATGACCGCCTGCGCTCACGCGTCGCCGGCATGCGCCTCACCGTCGCCTTCGGGTTCAGCTCGCTCGCGGTGTGGATCCTCGGCCCGCTGGTCAAGAGCATCGGCTTCTCCAATGCGCTGTGGATCATGGCCGGCATCGCCGCGCTGAAAGCCGCCATCGTGTTGCTGCTACCCGACGAGCCGGACGCCGGCAAGGCAGCCGCATGACCTGCTCCGCATAAAAATATCTTTTAAAATCAATAACTTATATAAATACCCCCGGACAACCCTGAGGCCGCCTGCTGGCTGCGGTTTGGGTCGTGCGGGGTGATTGGGGTATCATCGCGGGTTACCGACTGGCGCTGGCAGCGATGTAATCATGCGGCCGCGCCGGTGCTGCCCCTCCACCCTTTGCACAGAGAGAAGGCAAGACATGCAGGCAATTCTGGATCACCTGAAAAAAACCGGCGAACAACTCGACGCTGAAATTGCCGCCGCCACCGGACTGTCGCTGGCCAGCGTCCGGCGGCACGTCACCCAGCTGCAGTCGCGCGGCGACGTGATGATCTGCAAGTCGATCCGCTACAAGGACGGCAAGCCGAGTGAAGGCATGCTGTGCCGTATTTCCGGCTACATTCCGCCGGTCGCCCCCGGCCGCAAGCCGAAGGCCGTGGTTGCCGCCAAGCAGGCGCTCGAAGGCTGAGCCTGGGTCCTGCTGCGGCAAAAAGGGCGCCCGCGGGCGCCCTTTTCTTTGGGCGGTGACGGTCAGCCCGCGAGCGAGGGACGCTCGCCGCGGGTTTTCCACAGCGACACCAGCACCCCGCCCGCGATCAGGCCGAAGGTAACCGTGAGCGAAATCACCGGCGGAATCTTGCCGATGATGCCGACCAGGAAAATCTTCGAGCCGATGAACACCAGCACCAGGGCCAGCGCGTACTTCAGGTACTTGAAGCGGTGAATCATCGCTGCCAGCGCGAAATACAGCGCGCGCAGTCCCAGGATTGCAAAAATGTTGCTGGTGTAAACGATGAACGGATCGGTGGTGATGGCGAAGATCGCCGGCACCGAATCCACCGCGAACACCAGATCCACGAACTCGACCAGGCAGAGTGCGAGGAACAGCGGCGTAACCCAGGTTTGCATGCGTCCATCGCTGCCAGGACGGCGCACCATGAAGGCGTTGCCCTCGAGGCCATCGGTCACCCGAAGCCGCCCGCGCAGGAACTTGAGCAGCGGATTGCCGGCGATGTCTGGCATGTGGTCGGCCAGTATCCACATCTTCACGCCGGTGATGACCAGGAACAGCCCGAAAAGGTAGAGGATCCAGCTGAACTGGCTAACCAGCGCCGCGCCCAGCCCGATCATGATCGCACGCAGCACGATCACGCCGAGGATGCCCCAGAACAGGACCCGGTGCTGATAGAGCCGCGGGATCGCGAAGTAGGTGAAGATCAGCGCGATCACGAACACGTTGTCCATCGACAGCGACTTCTCGATCAGGAAGCCGGTGAAATACTCGGTGCCGCTGTCGGCGCCGAGGTACCACCAGACCCATGTACCGAACAGCAGCGCGATGCCGATATAACCTCCGGACAGCAGCAGGCTTTCGCGCACCCCGATCTCGTGGTCGTCGCGGTGCAGCACGCCCAGGTCAAATGCAAGCAGCGTAATCACGATGCCGATGAATCCCAGCCACAGCCAGGCGGCATGACCCAGAAAAGGCGTGTGCAGGAACGCGGTGAGCGCGTCCATCTCAGGGGCTCCGGCAGGCCAGGCTGCGACCGGTGTCGGCGAACGCAAGCATGCGGCGGTGGATGCCCCACTGCTCAAGCGCCGCCGCCAGCAGCCTGAATTCGCCCTCGCTCAGTTCGCCGTCGGCCTCCGCAACGTCGGCGCAGAGACGAAACAGGCGATGCCGGCTGTCGCGGTCGCCGATGCCGGCCAGCAGGCCATGCAAAGTCCCGGCCTCGGGCAGGCATGGCCCTTCCCAGTCCGGATCGCAGGCCGACAGCAACCGGCCGGAGCAGGACTGGACCTCGCGGTCGAGGGTCTCCGGCGCGATGCCGAGCCGGCGCATCAAGCCATGGCGGGCCCGCAGGGCCGCGCGCTCATCGGCGGAAAGCCGGCCGTCGGCGAGCAATGCCAGCGCAAGCACTCGCGTCGCGGCAAGCGACGCTGCAGTGGATTGGTTTTGATTCATGTTCATCGGCTCCAGTGTTCAGTCGAGCATTCCGGCCAGCCAGGATTTGCGCTTGCCGTAGTGGCGTTGCTCGGCCTCGCGTCGCTGTGGCTCGCCGCCATAGCGGTATTCGGCGGGATGGATGCTGCGTGCGGGCGCGCTGCGTTCAGCGCGCCGGACCAGGTTCTCCAGCTCGCCGCGGTCGAGCCACACGCCACGGCACTGGTGGCAATAGTCGATGTTGACGCCCTGGCACTCAGCCATGGTCAGCGTGACTTCCCTGCAGACGGGACATTTCATGGGCAATCCTCCCGCCGTGCCGGGTTCATTGCGCCTCAATCGCGTGACGCAGCGCGCGCCGCTTGGCCTGGCGCAGCACAGCGGGATCGCCGCGCCGCTGCCACACCCGGGTGAGCAATCGCACCGCGCGCTCCAGCGCCTGGTCGAGCGCGCTGCGCCAGTCTCCGGCCAGCGTGCGGATCACCAGCACGCCCCTGCCTTCGGTTTTGAGCGTGACCTGGCAGCGCTTGTCGATGCCGCCGCGCGGGCCGTTGATGTCCGACAGATGGACATCGGCGCGGGACACCCGCTGCATCAGGCGGCGCATCACGAAACGCACCCGCTCCTCGGCGCTGCTGCGCACATCGTTTTCGAGCCGGGCCTTGCAGTCGATCTGGACTTGCATTTGACACCTCCTCTTCGTCGGGTTGACGGCGCGCAGGTTAGGCTGGCCAATAATCCTTAAAAAGCAGATAATTTCTGCATTTATTTCCTTTATTTTAGGAATATGTCAGGGAACTTCAGCTATCGGCATCTGTATTACTTCTGGGTTGTCGCCCGCGAAGGCAGCGTCACCGGCGCCGCCGCACGCCTCGGCATGGCGATCCAGACGGTCAGTGCCCAGGTGCATGCGCTGGAGCGCGATCTCGGCTATGCCCTGTTCAAACCCGCCGGCCGCGGGCTGACCTTGACCGAAGCGGGACAGGCCGCGCTGAAGCAGGCGGAGCAGATCTTCCAGCTCGGCGAACGCCTGCCCGAACTGGTGCGTGATGCCGCAAGCCAGCCTGGCCTGCGCCTGGCAGTGGGCATCTCCGACGGCGTCTCCAAGCTCGCCACGCACCGGCTGCTCGGCCCGGCGCTGGGCCACGAAGCCCTGCACCTGGTCTGCCTGGAAGATGAATTCGACGACCTGCTTGGCGATCTTGCGCTGCACCGGCTCGACCTCGTGCTTGCCGACCGCCCGGCGCCCACCGGTGTCAACATCAAGCTCTACAGCCACGCCCTCGGCGCCTCGGGCATCGCCTGGTATGCGCCGCCCGCGCTGCAGGCGCAGGCACGGCGCGGCTTCCCGCACAGCCTGTCGCGGCTGCCGGTGTTGCTGCCCACCAGCCATGTCTCCGTGCGCGCCCAGCTCGACCAATGGTTTGAGCGCCACGGCGTTAAACCGAAAATCACCGGCGAGTTCGAGGACAGCGCAATGCTCGCCACCTTCGGTGCCGCAGGGCTGGGCGTGTTTCCTGCCGCCGAGATCGGCGAAAAATCACTGACGGAACAGCAGGGTTTGCAGCGGATCGGCGTCTGTGACGGCGTCGAGGAACGCTTCTATGCCATCGGCACCGAGCGCAAGGTGGCACACCCGCTGGTGCAGCGTATTGTAGAGACGCGCGCCGGCCGGCACTGAAGCGCCGGCGCCGGCGCAAAGGCTACAATGCGCCAGACCCCGCTGCCGGGGCCCCAACGGAGGAACTTCATGCCCAAGCTGTACGGATCGGCGCACTCCCGCGCCCTGCGCGTCATCTGGCTGGCCGGTGAACTCGGCCTGAATTACGAACACAAGGAATTCCTGCCGCGCTCGCCGGAGACGCGAACCACGGACTACCTCGCGCTCAACGCCAACGCGCGTGTGCCCACCCTCGACGACGACGGCTTCATCCTGTCGGAATCGATGGCGATCAACATGTATCTCGCAAAAAAACACAAAAGCCCGCTTTATCCGGCCGACCCTCGCCACGAAGCGCTGTGCTGGCAATGGAGCCTGTGGGAAACCGACCGCCTCGACCGCCAGATCGTCGATTACGTGCGCAATACCGTGGCCGAAAAACCCGAGGAGCGCGACGCCGCCATCGCAGCCGCCGCATGGAAACAGGTGCAGCCCGCCTTCGACGTGCTTGAAGGCGCCCTCGCCAAATCGCCATGGCTCGCCGGCCCCGCCTTTTCCATCGCCGACCTCAATGTCGCCAGCGCGCTGTATCGTGCGCTGTCCATTGATGTCAGCCGCTGGCCGAAATTCGACACCTGGCTGCACACCTGCTGGGAGCGTCCGGCGGCGAAAAAGGCGCGCGCGATGCGCGAGCACTGATCGCACGCTGCAAACCCGGCGCCAGAGCCCCAAAACAAGGGCCGGCGCCGACATCAGGGAGGAGAACCATGTCCTGCATCCGCACGTTCTGTTGTTCACTGCTGCTCTTGCTGCACGGACTGGCGTTTGCCGCGGGATACCCCGCACCCGTCGAGGGCAGCTGGGTGGCGAAGGATTTTCGCTTCCACACCGGTGAAGTCCTGCCGGAAGTCACGCTGTATTACCGCACCATCGGTGACCCCAAGGGCGAACCGGTCCTGCTGCTGCACGGCACTGCAGGTTCCGGCGCCAACTTCCTGACGCGCAACTTCGCCGATGAGCTGTTCGGCCCCGGCCAGCCGCTCGACGCCACCAGATACTTCATCATCCTGCCCGACGCGCTGGGCAGCGGCCGTTCGACGCGCCCCTCCAGCAGCGGCCTGCGCATGAAGTTTCCCAAATACAACTACGACGACATGGTGCAGGCCCAGTACCGCCTGGTCACCGAGGGCCTCGGCATCCGCCACCTGCGGCTGGTGATGGGCAATTCCATGGGTGGCATGCAGGTCTGGGGGTGGGCCACCAAATACCCGCAGATGATGGATGCCGCGGTGCCGATGGCCTGCCAGCCCGGCGCGATGTCAGGCCGCAACTGGATGCTGCGCAAGCTGCTAGCCGACTCGATCCGCAATGATCCCGAATGGAACAACGGTGACTACCAGCAACAGCCACGCAACATGATGCGGCTGCTGACTTATTTCGCTGTAGCCACCAATGGCGGCAATATCGCCCTCTACAACGACGGTCCCGATGCCGGCAAGGCCGAAGCCGTACTCGCCAAGCGGCTCGCCGCCCCTTTCCGCGGTGATGCCAACGACGTGCTGCTGCAGTGGGAATCATCACGCGACTACAATCCGCTGCCGCTGCTGGGCACAGTGCAGGCTGCGGTGCTGGCGATCAACGCCGCCGACGACGAACGCAATCCACCGGAGCTGGGCATGATGGAGGATGCGATGAAGCGCCTGAAAAACGGCCGCTACCTGCTGATTGCGCAGAGCGCCGACACCCGCGGCCACGGCACCACCGGCAATGCCCGGTTCTACAAGAAGGAACTGGCGGAATTCCTGCAGAACGCGCCGCGGCTGCGCAAATGACAAGGTCGGCGCTGGCCGGCGCGTGGCTTTGCTCCTAGAATCAAGGCCACGGCACCATTGCAGAAGACCATCATAAACAGCCGTCGAGGAGGATTCATGCTGCGCTTTTCGCCACGATTCTGGCTGGGCCTTGCCGCGCTCGTATTGCCGGCTGCAGCCCACGCCGCCGAGCCCGCCTACCCGACCAAACCCGTACGCATCATCGTGCCCTATCCGCCCGGCGGCACCACCGACCCGACGGCACGCGCGTTCAGCAACTGGTTCGCCGAAAAGATGAACACTACCTTCGTCATCGACAACCGCCCGGGCGCCGGCTCGACCCTGGGTCACGGACTTGCAGCCAGGGCAACACCGGACGGCTACACGCTGGTGCTCGGCACTTCGGGCGGACTGGTGGTCAGCGCCGCTTTCGGCAGCAAGCTCGCCTACGACCCGGTGAAGGACTTCACGCCGATCGGCGTCGGTGTCTACGTGCCGTTCCTGATCGTGGTGCACCCCTCGGTGCCGGCGAGAAACGTGCGCGAGCTGGTCGATCTCGCCAAGGCGCAGCCGGGCAAGATCAACTTCGCCTCACCCGGCACCGGCACGCCCAACCACCTCGGCATGGAACTGCTGACCTCGCTCACCGGCGCGAAGTTCACCCATGTGCCGTACAAGGGCGGCGGCGCAGCGACAGTCGACCTGCTCTCCGGGCGCGTGCAGGCGATCTTCGGTGGCGCGGCACCGTGGCAGCCGCACATGGCCACCGGCAAGGCACGCGCCATCGCCATCGGCCATCCGACACGCCTGAAGGCCCTGCCCGACATCCCTGCCATTGCCGAGACCTATCCCGGCTTCAACAACACCACCTGGTACGGCTTCCTCGGACCGGCCGGCACGCCGGCGCATGTCGTGCGCAGAATCAACGCCGAAATGAAGCGCGCGGTCGAGGATCCCGGCGTGGTCAAACACCTGGAAAGCATCGGCATGGTGCCAACCTCGACCACGCCCCAGGAAATGGCCGAAATGATCCGCAGCGAACTCGCGCGCTGGCGAAAAGTCGTCGCCGAAGCCGGCATCAAACCGGATTGAGTCGCAGCGAACCGGGGCCAGGCCTGTAATGGCAAGGATTACCACCGGCCTTGCTGCAAGCGGCCCAACGAGGAGGACACCATGCCCGCAGTCCGAAAGAAAAAAACCACCGCACGCAAGCCGCGCAACACCACGGTTCTGGTCGCAACCCGCAAGGGCGCCTGGCTGATCCACGGCGATGCGCAGCGCAAGACCTGGAAAATCGACGGCCCGCATTTCCTCGGCCATGTCATCAGCCACCTAGTGCTCGATCCGCGCGACGGCCGCACGCTGCTCGCCGCCGCCAAGACCGGCCACCTCGGGCCAACGGTGTTCCGCTCCACCGATCGCGGCCGACACTGGAAGGAAGCCGCGCAGCCGCCGGCCTTCGCCAAGGCCGCCGACGGCGGCGGGCGTTCGGTGGATCACACCTTCTGGCTGACCCCGGGCCCGGCCTCGGAACCGGATGTCTGGTATGCCGGCACCAGCCCGCAGGGCCTGTTCCGTTCCAGCGACGGCGGCGTCAACTGGAAGCCTTATTCAATCATCAACGACGATCCGAAATTCCGCGAGTGGATGGGCACCGCGCAGGACGGAACACCCGATGGACCCAAGCTGCATTCGATCATTGTCGATCCGCGCGATGCGCGCCATCTCTATATCGGCATGTCCGGTGGCGGCGTGCATGAATCCACCGATGGCGGCCAGAACTGGAAAACCCTGATCAAGGGCCTTGATGTGGTCGAAGGCTTCGGCTTCGATCCGCTGCAGCCAACCTTCCACGACCCGCACTGCCTGCGCCTGTGCCCGTCCAACCCCGACCGCATCTATCAGCAGAACCACTGCGGCATCTACCGCCTCGACCGGCCTTCCGATACCTGGGTGCGCATCGGCAAATCGATGCCCAAATCCGTCGGTGATATCGGCTTCCCTCTGGTGGTGCATCCGCGCGACGACAATCGCGCCTGGGTGTTTCCGATGGACGGAAGCGGTGTGTGGCCGCGCACCAGCCCCGGCGGCAAACCCGCGGCCTACGGCACCAGGAATGGCGGCAAGACCTGGCAGCGCCTTGATGCCGGCCTGCCCAAGCAGCAGGCCTGGTGGACCGTCAAGCGCCAGGCGATGTGCAGCGACACACAGGCCAGCCTCGGACTCTACTTCGGCACCACCAGCGGCGAGGTGTGGTCCAGCCGCGATGAAGGCAAACGCTGGAACTGTATCGTACGCAACCTGCCGGAAATCTACGCCGTCGAAACCGCAGTCTTTCGCTGACCAGCTCCGGACTGCACAACATGCGGGTGATGATTCCCAGCGCGCTGCGCTCGTACACCGATGCCGGCCAGGCCGAAGCACAGGGCGCAACACTGGCCCTGCTGCTCGATGACCTCGACCGCCGCCATCCAGGCATCCGCTTCCGCATGGTTGACGAACAAGGCCGCATCCGCCGCCACATCCGCATATTCATCAATGGCATGCAGGAGCATGACCTTGCCCGCGCGCTGCGCGACAGCGACGAGGTCATCATCGCGCAGGCACTCTCCGGCGGCTGAACCCCGGGAAGGTTTCCCTGAAACATTCCTGTCTCGTCGCGACGGATACAAAGTTCCGCCGCCCTTCAGCCATGCTTTACGCCCCCGCTATCAGGGCGTAACCTGCTCTTTCCAACAGGGAGGAAAACAATAATGAAATCCACCGTCGCCGCAGTGGTCACACTCACCACGCTCGCCTGCACGCTGCTGGCAGCCCCCGCCTTCGCCAACGATCCGCTGCCCCGCGCGCGGCCGGAATCCGTGGGCATGTCTTCCGAGCGCCTCGCGCGCATCGGCCCGGTGATCAACGCACACATCGAAAAGAACCACTTGCCGGGCATGGTGGTGGCCGTCGCGCGCAAGGGCAGGCTGGTCTATTACGAGGCCTTCGGCTGGCGCGACAAGCAGAACAACGTGCGCATGACCACCGACACCATTTTCAGCCTGGCTTCGATGACCAAACCGATGGCCGCGGTCGGCGCGATGTCGCTATATGAGGAAGGCCGGCTGCTGATTGGTGATCCGGTGGGCAAACACCTCCCGGAACTGGCGAAGATGGATGTCGGCGTGGTGAAAGCCGGTGCCGACGGCAAGCCGGTGATCGAGCGTGTGCCGGCAAAACGGCAGATGGTGGTACAGGACCTGATGCGCCACACCGCCGGCCTCACCTACGGCGCGCGCGGCGCCAGCCCGCTGCACGCGCTGCACCCGGCGTCATCCACCACCACCGCGCTGAAAATGAGCGCCGACGAATTCATCAACCAGCTCGCCGGCCTGCCGCTGATACATCACCCCGGCACGGTGTGGGAATACAGCGTGTCGATCGACGTGCTCGGCATCCTGCTCGAACGCATCACCGGACAGAAACTCGGCGACATCCTCGCCGAGCGCATCTGGAAACCGCTGGGCATGAACGACACCGCGTTCAACATCCCCAAGGAAAAACTCGCGCGTTACGCCAGGGCGCTGCCGATCAATCCCGACACCGGCCGCCCGCAGGCGGTGACTGTGCATTCCGGTCCCGCGCCGAAATTCGATTGCGGCGGCGCCTGTGCCGCGGGCACTGCCGGCGACTACCTGCGTTTCGCGCAGATGCTGCTCAACAAGGGCGTCCTCGGCGACACGCGCATCCTCGGCAAGACCACGGTCGAATACATGACCGCCGACCACCTCGGCACAACCATCGACAATCGCGTGGCCGCGACCGATCCCTCGCGTGCCGGTTACGGCTTTGGCCTGAGCATGGCGGTACGCACCGCGGCGGGTGAATCCGCGGTCACCGGCACCGCCGGGGACTACAACTGGGGCGGCGCCAACGGCACCATGTTCTGGGTTGATCCGAAAGAAGAACTGGTGGTGGTGTACATGGCACACACCCCGGGCGAGCCGCGGCTCTACTATCGCGCGCTGATGAAATCGCTGGTGATGCAGGCGCTGGTCAAGTAGCTGCGTCAAACAACAGCGACACAGCGACCGCACCATAACAGGGCGCCGCACCGGGCTTGTAATCCCGGCCGGCGCCCTCATCTTTCGCGGAGGCCTTGAAACAACACACCCAACAAAACATTCCCTCCGGAGCCTTCATGCCCGATTTGCACAGTCCGATCCAGTTCGGCGCCATCACCGCGCCCAACCGCATGTTCATGGCGCCGCTGACCCGCTGCCGCGCCGACGCCGACCATGTGCCCACAGCCATCATGGCCGAGTATTACGCACAACGCGCCAGCGCCGGGCTGATCATCGCCGAAGCGACGATGGCCATCGAAGGCAACTCCTCGTTCTGGATGGAACCCGGCATCTACTCCGCGGCGCAGGTCGCCGGCTGGAAAAAAATAACCGACGCAGTCCATGCCAAAGGCGGCCGCATCTTCCTGCAGATCTGGCACGGCGGCCGTGCATGTCACCCGCTGCTCAACAACGGCGCGCAGCCGATGGCACCGAGCGCGATCCCGATCACCGGTGACGAGGTGCATACGCCGGAAGGCAAGAAACCCTATGTCCTGCCGCGCGAACTGCGCGACGACGAACTGCCGGGCATCGTCGCCGGCTTCCGCAAGGCCGCGGAAAACGCCAAAGCTGCCGGCTTTGACGGCGTTGAGGTACATGGCGCCAACGGCTACCTGCTCGACGAGTTCCTGCGTGACGGCGCCAACAAACGCAGCGGCCCTTACGGCGGCCCCATCGAAAACCGCGCACGGCTGCTCTGCGAAGTGATCGAAGCGGTGTGCGCAGTCTGGGGCAGCGACCGTGTCGGTGTGCGGCTGTCACCGCTGAACAGCTACAACAGCATGATCGACAGCGATCCGGTGAAACTGGTTTCGACCGTGGCGCAGATGCTAAACCGCTACCAGCTCGCCTATCTGCACGTGATGCGCGGTGACTTTTTCCAGCAGCAGAAAGGTGATGTGCTGACGCCGGCACGCGCGAACTTCAAGGGCACGCTGATCACCAACATGGGTTATGGCGCCGACGAGGCACAACAGGTCATCGCCTTGGGCCAGGTCGATGCCGTCGCCTTTGGCGTGCCTTTCCTCGCCAACCCCGATCTGCCGGAACGTTTCCGCAAGGGCGCGCCGCTCAACACGCCCAACCCGGCCACCTTCTACACACCGGGCCCGGTCGGCTACACCGACTATCCGGCACTCACGGCGTGAGTGAGTATATTTCGTAAGTCATTGTTTTTATTGATTATTTTTTGAGTCTGCGGCACTGAAGCGGCGCACCAACTGCCACCCCATCACACCGTACTGGACCCACTGCAGCGCGCGGCGCGGACGCCACACCACCAGCGCCGCCGCTGCAGCCACCACCAGCAGCGGATGACGCGCCACGCTGCGCAGCAGCGACACGCCGCGATCGGCAATACCCAGCACCGGCTGCACGCCCTGCCACTGCGCAGCCAACGCACTGCGCTGCGCGGCCACCGTCACCAGCAACTGCGCGCGCCGTCTTGCCACCGCATCACCACGGCCGATCAAGGTTTCGCCTCCAGCTGGTCGCGGTCCTTTTGCAGTTCGGAAATGCTTGCATCAAACATGCGCGGCGCAGTGCGCAGCTTGTTCAGTGCCAGCCAGCCGAGCAAGGCACCAACCAGCATGAAAAAACCGGTCAGGCCGCCCAGCGCCAGCAGGCGATTCGATTCCCACAGCGCAATCACGATCAGCAGCGCCAGCAACACCACACCGACACCGAAGCTGAACAGCGCGAGCAGCACCAGCACCAGCAGCGTGGTCAGGCGCTCGCGCTCCTCGGCGACATCGCTGGCCAGCAGCTCAAGCCGTGTCTGAGCGATGGCGAGCAGGTTCGCCGCCATCGACTTGACCGAGGCCAGCAATCCGCCGGCGTCCGGCTCCCGGGCTTCAGCCATCGTGCTCAGCGACGGCCGATCAGCAGGCCGATGATCAGGCCGGCACCGGCGGCGATGCCCACGGCATGCCAGGGCTTCTCGTGCACGTATTCATCGGTCGCCGCGGCGGCAGCCTTGGCTTTGTCCAGCGCGAGGCGCTCGACTGCGGTCAGCTTGTCCTTGGCCACGGCCAGTGACTCGCCGACACGCGCGCGCATCGCCGTGACCGCCTCACCACTCTGGCTGGCAGTGGCCTTGAGCAGGGCTTCAGCATCGGTGATCAGGACCTTGAAATCCTGGACCAGTTGTTCCTTGGAAACTTCAACGGGCGTGGCAGTCTTGGCCATGGCGTGGATCCTTTCGTTTGCAGGTAATGATTTGAAAAATTAGGAAGAACTACAGAAAATGAGACCGTCTCAGGGGGCCGAAGTTTCGATCAAGTTTGGATCAAATTTCGATCAGGTTTCGATCCGGCATCAATCCGTGATTTACGGCATGTACCGGCCGTTCATGCAGTGATGATACCAATACCGCACCGCGCTCAGGGCGCAGCCGCCCGCCGCGCCGCCAGCCGTCCCAGGCAGAAATGGGTGAACGCCAGCCCCGACAGCACCGGCACCGCAAGATTCAGCACCGGCACATAAAACAGCAGCGACAACGCCACACCCAGCACAAACAGCGGGCCGCGGCTGGCCGCAGTGATCTGCGTCATCTCCTCGCGCGAGGCATGGTCGGCCAGCGCGTCGTAGCGGAAGAGGCGCTGGTTGAGCCAGGCCGAATTGAGCAGCGGCGCGACAAAGGCGCCGATGCCGGTCAGCCACAGCGGCAGCGTCACTATCCACAGCAGCATGAACACCACGATCGCGAACAGCGCGTTGCCGATGCTGCCGGCAACACTGCCGCCGGCCTCACGCCGCAGCCCCGGGTAATGACGGTCCGCGACCCAGCGCACGATCACCGGCATCGCCACGACCTCGGTCACCAGCAGCGCGGTGACCAGCATCGCCGGCAGGATCGCCACCAGCACGGCGAGCACGGCGGTGTAATCAATCACCCACAGCGCATTCCAGTCGGCGAGCCAGCCCGCCACCGTGGTCAGGCCCAGCGCGCCGCGCACCATGCCGGTCCAGGCATCCCAGAACAGCCAGCCGAGCACCACCCACAACAGCAGACTGCCCAGCGGCGGCAGCAACAGCAGGCCGAGTATGCGCGGCTCGAACAGCGCGGCAAAGGCGCGGGTCAGCGATTGCGGTACCGTGTTCATGCGAACCACCGCCAGATCACCAGCAACAGCGGCACCAGCAGCGCCGTAACCAGCCCGTTGAGACCCATGCCCAGTCCGGCGAAGGCCCCTGCCTGCTCGCTGACCTGGAAGGCCCGTGCGGTGCCGATGCCATGTGCCGACAGACCCGCGGCAAAGCCGCGCACGCCGTGGTCGGTGATACGCAGGCCGTCCAGAACATACTTGGCCATCACCGCGCCGCTGACGCCGGTGAACATCACCAGCACCGCGGTCAGCGAGGGGATGCCGCCGAGTTTTTCGGCGATACCCATCGCAATCGGCGTGGTCACCGACTTCGGCGCCAGCGACAGCAATGTTGACGGACTCGCCCCAAGCAGCCAGGCGATACCCACTGCCGACACGATGGCCGTCACCGAACCGGCAAGCAGCGCCATGATCAAGGGCAGGGCCAGCGTCTTCAACCGGCCGAACTGCAGGTACAAGGGTACCGCCAGCGCCACCGTGGCCGGGCCGAGCAGGAAATGCACGAACTGCGCGCCGTCAAAATAGGTCGCGTACGGCGTGTCGGTGAAATGCAGTGCGGTGACCAGCATTGCCACCGCCAGCAGCACAGGATTGAGCAGCGGATTAAAACCGGCGCGGCGGTACACCCAGTAAGCCGCCTGATAAGCGAGCAAAGTCATCGTCAGGCCGAGAAGCGGCGTCGCCGAAAGATAGACCCAGACGTCATTGATGCGCGGGTTCATGATTCATCCTTCCGCCCCAGCTCCCGCCCCCTGATCATCCACTGCATCACCAGCGCACTGACAGCCATCGCCAGCGCCGTGCTCACAATGGTCGCGGCGAGGATCGGCAGCCATTCCCCCGACACCCTTGAAAAATGCACCATCACGCCGACACCGGCCGGCACAAACAGCAGCGACAGGTGCTGCAGGATGCCGTTGGCGGTGTCGCGCAGGGGTTCGGCCAGCGCACCGCGCAGCACCAGCGTGAAAAACAGCAGCAGCAGGCCGATCACCGGCCCCGGGATCGGCCAGCCGCCGAACTGCACGATCACTTCGCCGAGCAGCTGGAACACCAGCAGCGTGGTCAGCGCGCCGAGCATGGTCACACTCCTGAAATCAAAGCCGTTTAAGCAAGGCTTCATTGTAAACGCGCCATCCCTGCCGGCGTCCGCTGTGACGTCCGCAAGGTAGAATCGAGTCATGTCGCAGCCCGCAATAGCCAAATCCGGCACATGCCCCGCACCTCACTGACCCGCTCGCCGGCCTGGCGCGCACTGGCCGCGCAGGCCCGCAACTGGCGCGCCCTGCACCTGCGCGATCTGTTCGCCGCCGACCCCGGCCGTTTTGAACGTTATTCGCACAGCGCCTGCGGCGTGCTCGCCGATTTTTCCAAGCAACGCATCGACGACCAGACGCTGCAACTGCTGTTGGCACTGGCCGCGGAACGTGGTGTCAGCGAACGCCTCGCCGAACAGTTCGCCGGAAAAAAAGTCAATTTCACCGAAAAACGCGCCGCACTGCATACCGCCCTGCGCGCTGCCGCTTCCGCGCCGCGTGATGTACAGCGCACGCTGAAACGCATGCGCCAGTTCAGTGAAGAACTGCGCAATGGCAAACATGGCAACGACGGCAAACCGCTGCGCGACGTGATCAGCCTGGGCATCGGTGGCTCGGCGCTGGGCACGGCACTCGCCGCCACTGCGCTGGCCGACGGCGAAGGCCCGCAGGTGCATTTCGTCAGCATGCCCGGCGCACCGCTGAAACGGCTGCTCGCCGGACTTGATCCGGCGAGCACGCTGGTGATCATACAGTCCAAGAGTTTCACCACCCAGGAAACACTGCACAGCGCCGGCATCGTCCGGCAATGGCTGACTCAGGCTCTGGGCGACCAGGCCGCGGCGCAGCTTGCGGCGGTCACCGCCGTGCCCGAAGCCGCGCGCGCGATGGGCATCAGCGATGAAAGCATTTTCCCGATGTGGGACTGGGTCGGTGGCCGTTATTCGTTGTGGTCCGCGGTGGGCCTGCCGGCAATGGTCGCCATCGGCCCCTCACGTTTTGATGAACTCCTGGCGGGTGCAGCGGCGATGGATGCCCATGCTGCCGGCAGCGCAGCTTCCGGCAACCTGCCGCTGCTGCTGGCGCTGATCGATGTCTGGAACTTGAATTTCCTCGGCGCCTCGTCACGCGCGGTGTTCGCCTATGAACCCGGCCTTGACCTGCTGCCGGACTGGCTGCAGCAACTCGAGATGGAAAGCCTCGGCAAACGTATCGACCGCCGCGGCAAGGCGCTGCGATACCTCAGTGGCCCTTCACTTTGGGGCGGCCGCGGCACAGAAGCCCAGCACGCCTGCTTCCAGTGGCTGCACCAGGGCACGCACGACATGCCGGTGGAATTTGTCGCCTGCGCCGCAGCCGCGGCCGGTGATGAAGGCAGTCATGCGATGCGGCTGGCGAACTGCTTTGCGCAATCATCGCTGCTGATGCGCGGCGTACATCCCGAAGAAACCGGCGCGGCCGGCGCCCTCGCCGCGCACCAGAGCCTGCCCGGCAACCGGCCCAGCACCACACTGCTGCTGCCACGGCTCGACGCCGCCAGCCTCGGCGCGCTGCTTGCACTGTATGAACACCGCACCGCGCTCACCGCCGCGCTGCTCGACATCAACGCCTTCGACCAGTACGGCGTCGAACACGGCAAACGCCTCGCTGGCAGCCTGCTGCCCGCGCTGTCGGGCGAGCCGGTGACGATGCCGGATGCTTCGACCGCCGGATTGATCACGCATGTTGGGAAAAACTTCAAACCCTAGCCACAGAGGGCACAGAGAGCACAGAGAGCACAGAGAGCACAGAGAGCACAGAGAAAACCAATTCCAGACACTCCGGCGCACTGGCATGACGTCATGTTTTTGCAGTTCTCTGTGTTCTCTGTGCCCTCTGTGGCTAAAAAGCTTTTGACCTTAAGGAGATACAAACACCATGAACGACGAAGCCCTGAACATGAGCATCCGCCGCTTCCTGAAAACCGTCGGCGTGAATTCGCAGCTGGCGATTGAAAAGGCGGTGCGCAAGGCCATCGAAGACGGCAAGCTCAAGAGCAGCGAGGCGCTGCCGGTGGCGATGACACTGAAAGTGGGCGGGATTGCGCTCGACGTGACGTTTGACGGTGAGCTGAAGCTGGACTGACGCTACGTAAAACCCGTCTCAAAACCTGCGGAGCGCAGGGATTTCTGAGGCGGGAGTCAGATCTTCATCACCTGCGCCCGGTAGTAGCGCAGTTCCTCGATCGATTCGTGGATGTCGGCCAGCGCTTCGTGCCTGCCGTGTTTGACCATGCCGCCGATCACTTCCGGCTTCCAGCGCCGCACCAGTTCCTTGATCGTGCTGACGTCGATCATCCGGTAGTGGAAATAGGCATCAAGCTTGGGCAGGTACTTGACCAGGAAACGCCGGTCCTGGTGCACTGAATTGCCGCAGATCGGCGACACCCCTGAAGGCACGTAAGCCGACAGGAATTCGATCATCTGCTGTTCGACGTCCGCTTCGGACAACCGCGACGCTTTTACCCGTTCAATCAGGCCCGATTTGCCGTGGGTGGACTTGTTCCAGTTGTCCATCGCATCAAGCACGCTGTCCGGCTGATGCACCACGAACACCGGCGCTTCGGCCACGGTGTCGAGCTGGGCGTCGGTGATGACAATGGCGATTTCGAGCACGCGCTCGACTTCGGGGTCGAGGCCGCTCATCTCCATGTCGATCCAGATCAGTGCGTTGGGATCCTGTGCCATAATGATTTTCAGGATCCGCCCGGATCCAGTGAATTTTTGGTCCCGCATTTTGTCACAGTCCGGACCCCGACATCCGCCCAAATCCGCTGAACCGCCATGCAAAACCCTGAACAACTCTTCGCCATCCTGTTCATCGCCGCCCTGCTGCTGGGCAGCGCCCTGCGCCTGTGGCTGGCCGCCCGCCACGCCAGCCATGTCGCCGCCCACCGCGGCGCGGTGCCGGCGCAGTTTGCCGACGTGATCACCCTCGAAGCGCACCAGAAGGCCGCCGACTACACCGGCACCAAGACCCGGTTCTCGATGATCGGCATCGGCCTCGAATTGCTGATCGCGCTGGCGCTGACATTCGGCGGCGGCCTGCAGGCGCTGCACGAACTCACCGCCGCCTGGTTCGAGCCCGGCATCGTCCGCGGCCTTGCACTGATCGCCGTGGTGATGCTGGTGATGACGCTGGCCGACCTGCCGCTGAACATCTACCGCACCTTCGTCATCGAAGAGCGCTTCGGCTTCAACAAGATGACCCCGGCGCTGTTCTGGGTCGACTTCGCCAAAGGCCTGCTGCTGTCGGCCGCGCTCGGCCTGCCGCTGGTCGCCGTGGTGCTGTGGCTGATGGAACGCATGGGCGAATGGTGGTGGCTCTATGCCTGGGTGACCTGGATCGCCTTCAGCCTGTTTGTGCAGGCCATCGCGCCGACGGTGATCATGCCGCTGTTCAACAAATTCGCGCCGCTGGAAAACGACTCGCTCAAGGAACGTGTCGAGCGCCTGCTCGAGCGCTGCGGCTTCAAGGCCAAGGGCCTGTTCGTGATGAACGGCTCGCTGCGCTCCAGCCATGGCAACGCCTTTTTCACCGGCTTCGGCAAATCCAAGCGCATCGTGTTCTTTGACACCCTGCTCTCGCGCCTCGAGCCGCAGGAAGTCGAAGCCGTGCTCGCCCATGAACTCGGCCACTTCAAGCTGAAGCACGTGATCAAGCGCATCATCTGGATGTTCGCAGCCAGCCTGGGCTTCCTCTGGCTGCTCGGCGTCGCGATGAAGCAGCCGTGGTTCTACCCGGCACTCGGCGTCAGCGAACCCTCGACCGCGATGGCCCTGGTGCTGTTCACCATCGTCGTGCCCGCATTCACCCTGCTGTTTCAGCCCCTGGGCGCGGTCTACTCGCGCCGGCACGAGTTCGAAGCCGATGCCTTCGCCGCGACGCACACCCCGGCGGCGGACCTGATCTCGGCGCTGGTCAAGCTCTACAAGGACAATGCC
Organism: Betaproteobacteria bacterium Ga0077527; assembly: GCA_001464815.1. Taxonomy (GTDB): domain Bacteria; phylum Pseudomonadota; class Gammaproteobacteria; order Burkholderiales; family SG8-41. Next base: position 76,604 of record LNDW01000015.1, read on the forward strand.
TCGACGCTGACGCCGGACCCGCTGCACTCGGCCTTCTATGACTCGCATCCGCCGGCCATGCTGCGCATCGCAAAACTGCAACAGGCCGCATAAGCAACAAGCCCCATACCATCATGAGCAGCCTCTCCCAGAAAAAATGCAAACCCTGCGAAGGCGGCGTCGCACCGCTGACGCCGGCTGAAACCGCGAGCCTGCTGAAGGGGCTCAAGGACTGGGCGCTGGCCGAAGGCAAACTGGTGAAGACCTTCAACTTCACCGACTATTACGACACCATGGCCTTCGTCAACGCCACGGCATGGATCTCGCACCGCGAGGACCACCACCCTGATCTGACGGTGGGCTACAACAAATGCCGCGTGGAATACATCACCCACGCCATCGGCGGCCTGTCCGAGAACGATTTCATCTGCGCCGCCAAGATCGACGCGCTGTTTGAACTCTGAAACCACACTGCAGGGCCTGATCACCGCAGCCTACGGCCGCAGCTTCCGGGTCGAGGGCGGCGACGGCCTGGCACGCGACTGCGTCACCCGCGGCAAGCGTACCGACTACGCCTGCGGCGACGAGGTCAGCATCACTGTGCAGGGTGATGATCAGGGCGTGATCACCGGCTGCGCGCCGCGCAAGAGCCTGCTCTACCGCTCCGACCAGTGGAAACAGAAGCTGATCGCCGCCAACGTCACCCAGGCGGTCATCGTAGTCGCGCCACTGCCTTCCTTCGACCTTGAAGTAGTCGATTGCTGCCTCGCCGCGCTGGTGGCTGCCGGCATCAAACCACTGATCGTGCTCAACAAATCCGACCTGCCGGAATCAGCCAAGTCGCTGGCCGCGCTGGCGCCGTACACCACGCTTGGTGTGCAACTGCTGCAGCTCTCGGCACGCGACAGTGTCGCCGCGCTGACGCCGCGGCTCAGCGGTGAACGCAGCGTGCTGGTTGGTGAATCCGGCATGGGCAAATCGACCATACTCAACAGCCTGCTGCCGCAGGCCGAGGCGCACACCCAGGAAGTATCAGCCTCGCTGGGCACCGGCAAACACACCACCACCCACGCGAAGCTCTACCATCTTGATGAACGCAGCGAGCTGATCGACACGCCCGGCGTGCAGGCCTTCGGCGTGCATCATCTCGGCGTTGAAGAGCTCGCCGCGGCCTTCATCGAGTTTCGCCCTCTGATCGGGCAATGCCGCTTCCGCGACTGCCGCCACATCAATGAACCGGGCTGCGCCATCGCCGATGCGCAGGCCGCGGGACAGATCACGCCACGGCGGCTGGCGGTGTATCGCCGGCTGGCGGCAATGAATCTGAAGAACGAGCGGCCGAGCTGGGCTTGAACAAGGCTTTTCTTGGGGAAACTTTCTTCAAGGTAAGCCCAGCAAACGCTGGTTCAGCCCCTCACCCCAACCCTCTCCCCGCAAGCGGGGCGAGGGAGTTTCTTGCGCGGCTAACCCATCCTGCGCAACTGCTCCGTCATTCCGGCGAAAGCAGGAATCCAGTGATCGTAGGGATCGTAGGGTGCAATAATCGCAGCGCATTGCACCGTTCGTCCTAACCCACCGCCTTCGCTATAGAAACAATAAACAGCAGCACCAGCCACAGCACCAGCGCGCGCCAGATCAGGCCAACCACGCCGCGCAGGTCTTCAACATTCGCCTCTTCGCCAAGGCCCAGCTCCGGGCGCTGGTTGAGCATGCCGTCTTCGCGCAACACGCCGCCGAGCTTCACTCCCAGCGCGCCGGCACCACTGGCCAGCACCACACCTTCGGCGCCGCGATTCCATGACGCAGCCTGCGTGCGCCAGCAGTAGGCGGCGTCCTCGAAATTGCCGGCCACGGCAAAACTCGCCGCGGTCACCCGCGCCGGCAGCCAGTCGATCCAGAAAAACGCACGCTCGGCGAACAGCGCGAACACCCGCTTCTCGGGCTCCATCTGCCGGCCCCAGCACTCGGCGATCAGGTCGGCGGCGCGGTACACCACCGGGCCCACCGGGCCGAGCACGACAAACCAGAAAATCGGGCCCAGCACATAACGGTGCGCCTGCAGCAGGCCGAGTTCAATCGACACCCGCGCCACTTCGGCGGCATTCAGTTCATCTGCCGGCACACCACGCCAGCGCCCGAGCACATCACGCGCGGTGTTGAGGTCGTGTTCACGCAGCGCCTGAGCGATGTCGGTGAAACCGTGGCTGAAGCGGCGGAAACCGAGGCTCACATACAGAACCGCCACCGACCAGGCCAGCGCGAACATCGCGCCGAGACTGCCGAGCAGCGCATGCACGATCAGCACGATCAGCGCCAGCGGCAACACCGCAACCAGCCAGGCAATCGCACCGTGGCTCGCCTGCAATCCGTTGAACTGGTTTTCCAGCACATCGGCGTAACGCTCGTAGGCGGCGTACAGCGGATTGTTCTTGCGCAGCGGTTTGGCCTGCTCGATGAGCAGCGTGATGACCAAGGCGAGAAACTTCATGTTTTAATAAAATTATGTTTAAAAACAATTACTTATTATATACCACCGAGATGATCTCGACATCCAGCTCACCGGCCGGCCGCCGCCACTTCACGGTGTCACCGACCCGCGCACCGAGCAGCGAACGCGACAGCGGCGAAGCCCAGCTGATACGCCCCGCGACAACATCCGCTTCATCATCACCGACGATGCTGAAGGTTTCGCGCCGGCCGGTTTCATCCTCGACGCTGACCGTGGCACCAAAACGCACTTCGTCCTTCGGCTGCAGCGCGGGATCGACCAGCTCCGCGCGCTCGAGTTGCGCCACGAAATAACGCAGGTCGCGTTCGACCTCGCGCAGCTTGCGCCTGGCCTCCGAATCCTCTGCGGAGAGCGGCTTCAGTTGCTCGTGGCTTTCGGCCAGCTCGCGCATCCTCGCGCGCAGCTGCTCGAGCCCGCGCGGCGTCACGTAATTGGCGTGTCCGGGCACCGGCCGCTCCGGCAGCTCGTCGCCCATCTCATCATCACTTTCCTTGACGAATGCACGGCTCATGCGCTTCCTCCTGCCTTGCTTTTGCGCCCGCAGGCGGCCTCGCGCCGCCGGCCTTTCACATGATGTTTCGTTGATGTTCCGCTTATACCGGCTGCGCGCGCCGGCGGCAACCTTCAGCGCTGCTGGTAGCCCAGGAATTCGAGCAGATCATCGCGCTGCGCCATGGTGTCGGCGTAGCCGAGCTTGATCAGTGCACGGCAGAACGCCTTCTCGAACAGCAGGTACGACACCAGGTTGGAGCCGGTGCGCTTCATCGCGCCCACCGTATGCAACAGACCGCGGATCACCGGCGGCAGTTCCGCCGCGTGTTGCGCGGCGATCTGGCTCAGCGGAATACTCGGCGTGATCACCCGGAAATCGACCGCGCGCAGCGGATAGTCCACCTTCGCCAGGGTCTCCGGCGGAATGATCGCCAGCGTGCGGTTGATGCGCTGCAGGCGCTCGAGATCCACCTCCAGCGAATCCAGAAAGATGCTGTCGAGCGCATGGCCGGCAATCTGCGCCAGCGGCGGATAACCGTCCGCGGGCTGGCGCACCGCCGGCTGCGAGGACTGGCGGCCGACGCCGATCACCAGCAGGCGCTCGGCGCCCAGATGCAGCGCCGGACTCACCGGTGCGATCTGGCGCATCGAGCCGTCACCGTAATATTCACCGTTGATGTTCACCGGCGGGAAGATGAACGGCAGCGCGCTCGACGCCAGCAGGTGCGGCAGGCCGATCGACATCGCCATGCCGACACGACGCGCCCTCGCCCATTCGCCATGCTCCCCGCGCCCTTCGAAAAATGTCACCGACTGCCCGCTGGTATAGCCCGAGCAGGTGATGGCAAAGGCCGAGAGATGACCGGCGGCGATGTTGCGCCCCACCGCCGGAAAATCGATGTATTGCCCGAGCAGCCGCGCCAGCGGTTCATTGTCGAGCAGCGACACCGGCCCCTTGAAGCGTCCAGCCGAAAGTGAAGCCAGCAGCCAGCGCGCGCTGTTGCCGAGTGCGCCAAGGGTGTCGGCGCGGTAAACCTGTCCGACATGAAAGTTTTTCCACACCGTCATCAGCCGGCGCACGCCGCGGCGGAAATCATGGGCATCGGTGGCCAGCACCGCTGCATTGATCGCGCCGGCCGAAGTGCCGGTGATCACCGGAAAGGGATTGCCGCAGTGCCTCGGCAGGATGTCGGACAGCGCGCGCACCACACCCACCTGGTAGGCGGCGCGCGCGCCGCCGCCGGTCATCACCAGACCGACCGCGGGACGCTGCGCAGGCTGGGCCGGAGCGGACATGCTCAGTCCGGCTCGATCGCAGCGTCGACCAGTTGCGGCTGCAGCACGCGCTGCAGGTCGGTGACGGCGAGGCTCACCAGAAAACCGCGGCTGCCGCCATTGATATAGATGCGTTCGAGCGCCGCCACCGAGCGCTGCAGGTACACCGGCATCACCTTGCGTGTGCCAAAAGGTGAAGTGCCGCCAACGCGATAACCCGAATGGCGCTCGGCCACCTCCGGTTTGCAGGGCTCGATCTTCTTGACGCCGATGTGGCGCGCCAATGCCTTGGTCGACACCTCGCGGTCGCCGTGCATCAGCACGATGCAGGGTTTCGCGGCCTCGTCCTGCATCACCAGCGTTTTCACCACGGCGTGTTCATCGACACCCAGCTCGCGCGCCGACACCGCGGTGCCGCCGCGTTCTTCATAGGTATAGAAATGCGGTGCGAACCCGACCTTCGCCGCGCGCAGCGCGAGCACCGCCGGCGTGGACGGCATCCGCTCAGCGGCCATGAATCACCCGGCACAGGCTGTACAACATGCCCGCGGTGGCGCCCCAGATGTAGCGCCCCTCATACGGTATCGCCAGGTAATGGCGGTGGCGGCCGTTGAAGCGGTACTCGCGGCGCTGGTAATTCGCCGGTTCCAGAAAATGGGCGAGCGGCGCCTCGAAAATCTCCGCCACCTCGAAATCGTCGGGTCTGAGCACAAACGGCGGCTCCACCCAGCCCACCACCGGCACAATGCGAAAACCCGAGGGAATTTCGTATCCGGGCAATCGTCCGAGCAGCCGGATGCGCTCGCGCGCGATGCCGATTTCCTCCTCGGTCTCGCGCAATGCGGTCGCCTCGCGATCGGGGTCGTCCGGCTCCACCCGACCGCCGGGAAAACTGATCTGCCCGGCGTGGTCGCGCAGATGCGCGGTGCGCTGGGTCAGCAACAGCTGCAGGCCCTGAGGCCGGTGCACCAGCGGCACCAGCACCGCAGCCTCGGTGACCTTGCTGCCCTCTTTCAGCGAGATCGCATGCAGATCGTTTTCTTCGTGCGGCGGCGCGGGTCGCATCAACGCCAGACGAATGGCCTCCGGTGTCAGCGTCGCAGCAGCCAAATGGGAGTCGGTGAACATCCCGAAGATTCTACCCGCAACGGCATTGCCGATCGCCGTGGCCGGATTGCTTCGGCTGAAGCTGCCGCCTGCTAACGGCTCACCGCCTCCGCTGGCACGGCCAGTTGCGCGAGCAGCGCCGAGGCGACACGCGCCATCGGCCCGTCAGCACGGCTGGTCAGCGCGATGGGCACCCGCGCGCCGAGCACCACGCCACTGCCGGTGGCGCCGGCCAAGTGCTCAAGCTGCTTGGCGAGCATGTTGCCGGACTCGAGATCGGGCGCGACGAGGATATCCGCCCGACCCGCAACGGGTGACTCGATCTGCTTGATGCGCGCGGCCTCTTCTGAAATCGCATTGTCGAAAGCCAGCGGGCCATCCAGGATACCGCCGCGGATCTGTCCGCGGTCCGCCATCTTGCACAGCGCCGCCGCATCCAGCGTCGAGGGTATCGCCGGGTTCACGGATTCCAGCGCTGACAGGATGGCGACCCGGGGCTGGTGGATATTGAGGCGGATCGCGAAATCGATCGCGTTTTGCACGATGTCAACTTTTTCCGGAAGATTGGGGCGAATATTGAGCGCGGCGTCGGTGATCAGCAGCGGCTTGTCATAAAGCGGCACATCGAAACGGAACACGTGCGACATGCGCCGCCCGGTGCGCAGGGAAGGCTGTGCCAGCACGGCCTGGATCAGTTCGTCGGTATGCAGGCTGCCTTTCATCAGCATCGCGGCCTCTCCGCTCGCTGCAAGCGCCGCTCCGCGTTCGGCAGCAGCATGGCTGTGGGCCACGGCGATGATCCGCACACCGTCAAGGCTGATGCCTCCTTCCTCGGCGGCGGCGCGTATCCGCGCTTCCGGGCCGATCAGCAGCGGCTCGATCAGCCCATGCCGCGCCGCATCCATCGCACCGGCGAGGGATCCCGGATCACAGGGATGCACCACCGCGCAGCGCACCACGGGGCGGCCCTCACCCAGCGCCAGCAGCTCGCGAAAGCGGGCTTCAGGGTCGAACAGCTGCAGCCTTGGCACATTCACGCGCAGCAGCCGCATTTTCTGCGCCGGCGCCAGCACGCGCGCCAGACCTTCGAGCACCTTCTCGCCCTTCTGGTTGTGCACATGGCAATCGAGATGAACATGCTTTTTCGCATCGTCCTTGGACGCCACAGTGACCGCCACAGTCAAGGTGTCACCAACACGCACCGGCCTCAGAAAACGCAAGGCCTGTTCCAGATAAATGGTGCCGGGCCCAGGAAACTCGGTACCGAGCAATGCGGAAATCAGCGCCCCGCCCCACATGCCGTGGGCGATGACGCCCTGGAACAGCGTGTGGCGCGCATACTCCGCATCAAGGTGCGCCGGATTGGAATCGCCCGATACCGCGGCAAAGGCGCGGATGTCCTCCTGGGTCAGGGTACGCAGCAGCCTTGCACTTTGGCCTTGCCGGATTTCGTCATAGGTGTGGTTCTCGATCCACGCTTCAACGGGCTGATTCATGGCGATCTTTCGATGAAATCTGCCGGATTGAAATCCGGGTCAGGCAAGAATGTGATATCCGGCATCGACGTAAAGCGTCTGCCCGGTCATGCCGGTGGCGCCATCGCTGCACAGAAAAACACACAGCGCTGCGACTTCCTCGGCGGTGGCAAGCCGCCCGAGGGGCACCTTGCGCCGGTTGTCTTCCAGCAGCGCGTCGAAACCAGGGATGCCCGAAGCGGCACGGGTTGCAATCGGCCCCGGCGACACCGCATGCACCCGGATGTCGCGCGAGCCCAGTTCCACCGCCATATAACGCACCAGCGATTCCAGCGCCGCCTTCACCGGCCCCATCAGGCCATACTGCGGCACTGTCTCGACTGCGCCCAGATAACTCATCGCGATCAAGGTGCCGCCGTGGCGCAGATGCGGCTCGCACAGGCGGGCCAGACGCGCGAACGAATGGCAGGACACGGCCATCGCACGGGTGAAGCCCTCGCCGCTGCTGTCCACCACGCGTCCCTGCAAATCCTGCAGGGGCGCCCAGGCAATGGAATGAATGACGAAGTCCAGTCCCTTCGCACCGGCGGCGTGTTCCACCAGCGCCTCGAGGCTGCCCGGCTGCTCCACATCGCAGTTCACCAGATCAATGCCCGCGGGACGGGTCAGGGGCTCGACCCACTTTCGCGCCTTGTCATTGAGGCAGGTCGCCACCAGCTCCGCACCGGAGGCGACGGCGAGCCTCGCGCAATGCCAGGCAATGCTGTGCTCATTGGCGAGCCCGAGGATCAAACCGCGCCGCCCTTCGAGCGCTCTGGAGTGCGGCGTCATGCACACGCCACTCGGCTGCGCATGAAAGCGGCGAACCGTTCATTCGCAGGCCATGCCGCACAGTCCGGCATCAACAGTAAGTGCCAACCCCGTGTTTCTACAGCCTGCGCCTTTAACATCGCGATGTCCCGCCCATGCAGAGGGGACGATTGTGAAAAGACCGTGTTGCCGATTCATGACATCGCGATTGCGCCGCACAATATTTTCTGCAGACTGTGTCTGATCCGGAGCCCTCACGGCAGACACCACGCAACAATGCCCCGGAATGAGGCGCAGCATTGCAGCGCGCACCGCAATGACGCCGGGGTCAGGATGCGCCGGCCTCGTACGCCAGCGCATCCCCCACGGCAATCACCCCGCCCGCGAGCACTCTTGCGGTGATGCCGCCATGCCCGCGCATCGCGTTGTAACCACCGGCGCCGAGCACTTCCTCCATGCGTGAACAGGGTTCGCAGGGCCCCGTACCTTCGAGCACCACAGTGCCGATGCGAAAGCGCTCGCCACGCAAGGCCAGCAGATTGATCCCCGACACCAGCAGATTCCGCCGCAACAGCGCCGGATCAATCGCCTCGCGTTTCAGCAACTGCGCCACCGCCGCCATATGCTCGCGCTGGATCAGCGTCACCTGGCGCTTGCCGCCAGCGCGCTGCGCCTTGTGATCACCGGCGAGACCGTGGTCGGTGATGACCTCGACATGATTCATCGACTGCAGCGGCGTACGCCGGCCCGGACGCAGGCCTATCCATTCGAGGCGGCCCTCGATGGGGAAGGTTTCCATCAGGCTGCGGAGCGGGCTGGTGGGGTTAAGTTTGGTCATGGAAAGCGAGTTGATACGAAATCATTGCAACAACGGAAATGAATTCCGCTATTCTTTCCCGGGTCGATTATCGGGTGTCGCTTTTCATCCCGATTTTATCCATATCGAAAACACGGTAAATATTTATACGTAATTGTTTTTATTAAATAAAATGTGGTGGGGTCACAGGATGTTATCCATCGTACCGGAATGTTATACGGCGTTTTTGTCGGATAAAACTAGTTAGGCTTCACATGGTAGCGCACATCACTACGGCGGAAGCAAAGAACCAACTCCTGCCTGGCTTTGATGTATATCGATACTCGCATCTCTTGTATCACGATGACTTAAATCGAGACTTTGGTGTCGTTCGCTTGAATGTCGAAGCAATGAAGGCTTTCTCCGACACTGTAACGATCACCCAGCGTAAGTCGATCGCTGAAGATCAAGCAGCCATCAATCGCTGGCAAGCGCAAGGCGGTTTTCAAGAAAACTTGCCGTTCCCGTGGTGGGGCGACGCGACGCGCGCAAAAATGGAATACGTCAACTACGAGCACTTCAAGATCGCCACGGCGTTCGAGTTGCACCTGAAAGCCAGGCTGCTCGCTCGCAATTTCATACTTCACGAAATTGATGCAAAGATCTCAGGATACAAGACGCTGGCGACTGAGCAAGCGAGTAGGCCAATCGGAAAGTTCGAGATTATCGCTATCCAGCCATATTGCTTTGACGGAAAGCAGAACTACCTCCCGGGGCTAAAAGATACGTCTTTGAGATTTTCGTCGCTTACCGACAAGCCATTGTACAGATCAGCGCTTGGGCTAACCGATGCTGAATTGGACATCATCCGCGTCTATCGGGTTCTGCGAAACCAAATCCACTTTCCCGGAGACCCTGTGGAGATGCCAAACCTTCAAGCGTTTCCGAAGCCAATCGTCGAGTTCTTGATTGACTTCATCAACCGAGAGATCGTCGCTTGGTCAAACACCCTCATTGCCCAATACAAAATGAACTATCGCCCGCTTGTGTACTTCAACTGAGGTGAAGCACGCATTAGCGCATTAGCACGCGTTAGGGTCAGGTCTTTCATTATCACATCACACGTACGTGGTCCGACTCAATAAGTATCAATAAGTAATCCCTACCCCGTCGGCAAACTGGAGCCCCCCTTCACTTCGGCTTGCCGTACCCACCGCCTATCCACGCCTCTGCACTGACCGCGTTTAGTTTGAAGTCTGCCCGCACCCTCACCTGCGCCAGTTGTACGCCATCCGGATCATGCGCGCTCAGCATGGCATGCGGCTCGTCTTCGTCAGGCACGACGGCCAGGGCCACACGGACAGGCTGATCGTTCACGATGACCGTGATGGTTTTGTGCAGCGAGGCCTGCAGTTGCTGCTCGTGGCGGAGCACCACCTCCGAGGCCGTTTTGACCAGCGTGTTGAATGCGTTGCCATCGAGCGGCTTCGGATTCTTTTTATCGCGCCCCATGGTCCACGGGCCAACCAGCGCGGGTTCGGCCTGGCCATCGAGAATCATTTCCACGGCCCAGCCGTCGTCATCGTTGTTTTTGATGACACGTGCGGTCCACCCCCTATCCACCCACAGGCGCGGTTCGTTGATGACGGGGGCTTCGTCAGACGCAAGGTCTGGGTGGTCGAGGGGTGTTTTCATGGCGGTAGTGTAATGTCACTTGTAACCGATGCCGCCCAGATTCCAGCGCGTGATCGATACATACCCTGTATAAGGGTGCCTCAAATCACGTTGAAGGGAATTCAATTTTGACCATTACATTGATCGGCACCAGCTTTTGGGTGATGGCACTGCAGGATATTGGCGAGACAATCAAAAAGGGCTTTCATGTCCTGATTGATCCGGATGCGATACCGGGCCTGACGGATTTTGTGCTGGTCGGGGATAATCTGGAGCCTTGGCACGGGCAGGCAGGCTCTCGCGGGGTTGTGGTTTTGGCGGGGGAGGACGTTTAGCAAACGTAACCATTTAGCATCAAACAAAACGCCCACCGACTAGCGCCGGCGGGCGTTTTTGTTTCCCCTCACCCTAACCCTGCTACGCTTCAAGTGTTCCCTTGTCTCCCCGCAAGCGGGGAGAGGGAATTTCATCAGGCTTACTTCTTCTTCGCCACCTTGATCTTCATCCCAACCATGCTCTCCGGCTTGACCCACTGGTCGAACTGGGCGCCGGTCAGGTGGCCCAACTGGATCGCCGATTCCTTCAGCGTCAGGCCCTTCTTGTGAGCGTTCTTGGCGATGGCGGCCGCCTTGGCGTAGCCGATATGCGGGTTGAGCGCGGTCACCAGCATCAGTGATTCGCGCATCAGCTGGTCGATGCGTTCGCGGTTGGGTTCGATGCCGACGGCGCAGTGTTCCTCGAAGTTTTCGCAGGCATGCGCCAGCAGGTGCGCGCTGTGCATGAAGTTGCGGATCACCATCGGGCGGAACACATTGAGTTCGAAGTTGCCCATCGAACCGCCGACGTTGATCGCGGTGTCATTGCCGAAAACCTGGCAGCAGACCATGGTCATCGATTCGGACTGGGTCGGGTTGACCTTGCCCGGCATGATCGAGGAGCCGGGTTCGTTTTCCGGGATGGAGAGCTCGCCGATGCCGCAGCGCGGGCCGCTCGACAGCCAGCGGATGTCGTTGGCGATTTTCATCAGCGCGGCGGCGAGTGTTTTCAGCGCGCCGTGGGCGCTGACCACGCCGTCGCAGGAGCCCAGCGCCTCGAACTTGTTCGGCGCGGTGATGAAGGGCAGACCCGTCAGTTTCTTCAACTGACCTGCCACGTCCTTGGCGAATTTCGGATGGGCATTCAGACCCGTGCCGACCGCGGTGCCGCCGAGTGCCAGTTCGCACAGGTGGGGGCGTGCGGCATCGATGTGTTTCAGCGCGTGGTCGAGCTGGGCCACATAACCGGAGAATTCCTGGCCCAGGGTCAGCGGCGTCGCATCCTGCAGGTGGGTGCGGCCGATCTTGACGATGTTCATGAAGGACTTCGCCTTCTTGTCCAGCGTGTTGCGCAGTTTTTTCAGCGCGGGTTTGAGGTCTTTTTCCAGCGCGATCATCGCGGCGACGTGCATCGCCGTGGGGAAGGTGTCGTTGGAGGACTGACCCTTGTTGACGTCGTCGTTCTCGTGCACCAGGCGCGCGGCGCCGCGTTTGCCGCCGAGCAGCTCGGAAGCACGATTCGCCAGCACTTCGTTGACGTTCATATTGGTCTGCGTGCCGGAGCCGGTCTGCCACACCACCAGCGGGAAATGATCATCCCATTGACCGGTCAGCGCTTCATCCGCGGCCTTGACGATGGCGCCGCCTTTTTTCTTGTCGAGGATGCCCAGCGCCATATTGGTCAGCGCAGCGGCCTTCTTCACCAGCACCTGCGCGTGCACCACCGGCAGCGGCATGGTCTCGCCGGGGAAATGGAAGTGGTGCAGGCTGCGCTGCGTCTGCGCGCCCCACAGCATGTTGTCGGGCACGTCGATCTCGCCCATCGTGTCGTTTTCGATGCGGAATTTGGCCATGGTTGTGTATTTAAAAATTTATCAATTAAATCAAATACTTATAAACATTCTGCGCCTTGCTGCAGCCCCTCTGCTTCGCTTCCAGTGTTCCCTGGACCCTGGCCCTCCCCCCGCAAGACTGCGGGGAGAGGGAATTACAAAATCATGCGCCCGATAACCCGTCCACACATTGCGGGGGGTGCGCCGCTCAGATCAGCGGCTTCTGCTCGCCGCGCTGCGCGCCGGCATCCACCACTGCCAGCGCGGTCATGTTGACGATGCGGCGCACGGTGGACGATGGCGTGACGATGTGCACCGGCTTGGCGGCGCCGAGCAGCATCGGGCCGATGGTGATGCCGTCACCGGCCGCGGTCTTGAGCAGGTTGAACGAGATGTTGGCCGCGTCGAGGTTGGGCATCATCAGCAGGTTGGCCATGCCCTTCAGGCGGTTGTCGGGCAGCGCGCGCAGGCGGATGTCCTCGGACAGCGCCATGTCGCCCTGCATCTCGCCCTCGACCTCGAGGTTGGGATCCCGCTCCATCACCAGTTCCAGCGCGCGGCGCATTTTCTGCGCGGTGGCGCTGTCGCTGCCGCCAAAGCTCGAATGCGACAGCATCGCCGCCTTGGGCGTGACGCCGAAGCGGCGGATTTCCTCGGCGGCGAGGATCGTGGATTCGGCGATCTGCTCGGCGCTGGGGTCGAAATTGACATAGGTGTCGCAGATGAAGACGGTGCCCTTGGGCAGCAGCAGCGTGTTCATCGCGGCGTAGTGGTTGACGCCGGCGCGGCGGCCGATGACCTGGTCGATCAGGCGCAGGTGGCGGCCATACTGGCCGAGGATGCCGCAGAGCATGGCATCGGCCGCGCCCATGTGCACCAGCATCGCGCCGATCAGCGTGGGGCGGCGGCGCATGTCGAGCTTGGCGATCTCCACCGAGATGCCCTTGCGTTTGGTCAGGCGGTGGTATTCGGTCCAGTAGTCGCGGTAGCGCGGGTCGCTGTTGGGATCGACCACTTCATAGTGCTTCTCACGCTGCAGGCGCAGGCCGAGGCGCTCGATGCGGGTCTGGATCACATCGGGGCGACCGATCAGGATCGGCCGCGCCATGCCCTCGTCCACCACCTGCTGCGCGGCGCGCAGGAAGCGCTCTTCCTCGCCCTCGGCATAGACCACGCGCTTGGGCGCTTTTTTCGCAGCGGCAAACACCGAGCGCATGATGTGGCCGGACTGGTAGACAAAGCGGTTGAGCCGTTCCTTGTAGGCCTCGAAGTCGGTGATCGGCCGTGTGGCCACCCCGCTGTCCATCGCGGCCCTGGCCACCGCCGGCGCGACGTGCTCGATCAGGCGCGGGTCGAAGGGCTTGGGGATCAGGTAGTCGGGTCCGAACTTCAAATCCTGCTCGCCGTAGGCGGCAGCGACGATGTCCGACTGCTCGGCCTGGGCCAGCGCGGCAATCGCGTTGACCGCGGCAATTTCCATCTCGCGGTTGATCGTGGTCGCGCCGACATCCAGCGCACCGCGGAAGATGAACGGGAAGCACAGCACGTTGTTGACCTGGTTCGGATAATCCGAACGGCCGGTGGCCATCACCGCGTCGGGACGGACCTCTTTCACCAGCTCGGGCAGGATTTCCGGCTCGGGGTTGGCCAGCGCCAGGATCAGCGGGCGCGCCGCCATCTGCTTGACCATCTCGGGTTTGAGCACCTTGCCGGCGGATAAGCCGAGGAAGGCGTCGGCGCCGGCGATCACATCGGCGAGCTGGCGCGCATCGGTTTCGATCGCGTAGCGCGCCTTGTCGGCGTCCATCAGCTCGGCACGGCCCTTGTAGACCACGCCGACGATGTCGGTGACGGTGATGTTTTCTTTTTTCAGGCCGAGTGAAACCAGCAGGTCGAGACAGGCCAGTGCCGCAGCACCTGCACCGGAAACCACCAACTTGATTTTCGAGATGTCCTTGCCGACAACCTTCAGCCCGTTGGTGAAGGCGGCGCTGACGGTGATCGCCGTGCCGTGCTGGTCATCGTGGAACACCGGGATCTTGCAGCGCTTGCGCAACTCGCGCTCGACGATGAAGCACTCGGGCGCCTTGATGTCTTCGAGGTTGATGCCGCCGAAGGTCGGCTCCAGCGCGGCGATCACATCGACCAGCCGGTGCGGGTCCTGCTCGTTGATTTCGATGTCGAAGACGTCGATGCCGGCGAACTTCTTGAACAGCACCGCCTTGCCCTCCATCACCGGTTTCGACGCCAGCGGGCCGATGTTGCCCAGGCCCAGCACCGCGGTGCCGTTGGTGATCACCGCGACGAGGTTGCCGCGCGCGGTGTAGAGGCTGGCATCTTCCGGTTTGTCGGCGATTTCGAGGCAGACCTTGGCAACGCCCGGCGTGTAGGCCAGGGCAAGATCACGCTGGTTGACCAGGCCCTTGGTCGGTGTAACCGCGATCTTTCCCGGCACGGGATAACGGTGGTATTCGAGGGCTGCCTTGCGCAGCTGTTCTTCAGGCATGTTGGTGATCCGCCTTTCGGGAAATTCAGTCGCATCGGCCCTGCCGCGCGGGAGCGGGATTATACCGTAGCCTCAACGAAAGCCTCGTCACACGGCACCCGTCCAGTCATCAGCACCATGGTCAAACCCAGTCAATTTCCAGGGCGCCGGCGTGGTGATCGCGCGCACAAACGCCCGGACGTATTTTCGGCCGCATTACCCGCTGCGAGTGGCACAGCAATTGCTATAACATCGGCGCGAAACAGTTATGGTCAACCTGGTCAATCAGCAAGAGGAACAGCACATGGATTTGCAGTTGCGCGGAAAGTCGGTGCTGGTCACCGGCGCATCCAAGGGTATCGGGCTCGCCACCGCCCGCGCCTTCGCCGGCGAGGGCTGCGATGTACATCTGGCGGCGCGTTCGGCCGATGCGCTGGCGCTGAACAAGGCCGCGATCGAGCGCGAATTCGGGGTCAGGGCCTTCGCGCACGTGCTTGATCTGGGCGATTCGACGGCCCTGAAAACACTCGCCGCCAACTGCGCTGATGTCGACGTGCTGATCAACAACGCCGGCGAAATCCCCTCCGGGCCGCTCGAATCGCTGGATGAGGCCGTCTGGCGCAGCAGCTACGACGTGAAACTGATGGGTTACATGCTGCTGGCGCGCGAACTGTATCCGCGGATGAAGGCGCGCGGCAGCGGTGTGATCATCAACGACATCGGCAACTCGGGCGAGAACTGGGATGCCAACTACATCGCCGGCAGCACCGCCAACGCCGCGCTGATGGCCTTCACCAAGGCGCTGGGCGGCGTGAGCCTGGATTTCGGCGTGCGCGTCATCGGCGTGAATCCAGGCCCGGTGGAAACCGAGCGCATGGTCAAGATCAACAAGCGCCGCGCGATCGACCTTTGGAATGACGAGAGCCGCTGGACCGAACTGCGCGACAAATATCCCGCCGGCCGCCCCGCTTCGGCACAGGAAGTGGCCGATCTGATGGTGTTTCTGGCTTCGCCTCGCGCCGGCTATATCACCGGCACGATAGTCACCATCGATGGCGGCATCGCCGCCCGCGGATCGGTGATCAAGGAAAGGTCCCGCCAATGAGCACAGCCCGTGGCTTCGACGTACGCAACGCCCATTTCGACCGCCTGTTCAACACCCCCGGCCTGATGTGGCTCGGCCAGAACACCAATCACTTCGAGACACCGCCCGAGGTGATGGCGGCGATGCTCGGCTCGCTGAAACAGGAGGAATACCACGCCTATGCGCCACCCGCCGGGATGGAGGAGCTGCGCGGCCTGATCCGCGACGACCTCGGCCTGCCGGATCATTCGGTGCTGGTCACGGACGGCGGCGTGGCGGCGCTGTATACGGTCTGCCGCACGCTGTGCGAACCGGGGGTGACGCTGGTGACCACCGACCCGGGCTGGAAATGGCCGCTGCATTTTTCGCGCGCGGCCGGCGCCAAAGTCATCGAACTGCCGATCTACGACCCAGCCCAGGGTTACCGGCTCACCGCGGCGCAGCTCGATGCAGCGGTCGATGAACGCACGCGCATCATCTACCTCGTCGATCCGAACAATCCGCTGGGCATCTGTTACACAGCGGACGAAATCGAAGCCTTCACAAAAATCGCGCGCCGGGTTGGCGCGTACTTTGTCCACGACTGCACTTACCGCCACTTCGCCGATTCACACACCCTCGCCGCCCGCTTCTATCCCGAGCGCAGCATCACCATCTACAGCTTCTCGAAGTGGCTGGGACTCGCCGGCCTGCGTGTCGGCGCCATCATCGCCGCGCCCGACATCCTGGAGCAGCTGGCGGCGGCGCCGCCGAACAACCTCGGCAGCAATGTCGTGTCGCAGCGAGCCGCCATCGCCGGATTGCGCATCCGCGACCGCTGGTTCCCCGAAATCAACCGCCGCCAGCGGCGCAACCAGGCGCAGATACACGCCGCGGTCGGGCGTATACCGGGCATGCAGGTGGCGGTGTACCCTTCGCAGGCCAACTTCCTGGTCATTGAGGTTGTCGACGCCGGAATCACGCCGGAGGCGCTGTGCCATGCCTACTCCGGCGAGGGCATCATGATCCGGCAAGGCACCTATCACACGCCGCGCTTCGGCCATCGTTTTGTCAAGGTCAGCACCACGGTGCCCGAAGCCTGGGCCGATGCCTTCTGCGAGCGCCTGCCGGCGATGGTCGACAAGGCGCGCACGATCAAGGACGTGCCGCCGCTGTTTTAAGGAGAAGTGCCACATGCCCCACATCACCGCAGACGACGGCGTGAAGCTCTACTACGAGGAAGCCGGCCAAGGGACGCCGATCGTGTTCGTGCATGAATTCGGGGGCGACCATCGCAGTTGGGAACCGCAAATGCGTTACTTCTCCCGCAAACACCGCTGCCTGACCTACGGCGCACGCGGCTACCCGCCCTCGGATGTACCGGCAGAAGTCGGGCAGTATTCGCAGGCTCGTGCCACCGCCGACATTGCCGCGGTGATGGATGGCGCCGGCATTGACCGCGCCCATGTGGTCGGACTTTCGATGGGCGGCTTCGCCGCACTGCACTTCGGGCTTGATTATTCCGCGAGGGCCCTTTCCCTGGTCATCGCCAGCGCGGGTTACGGCGCCGAGAAACAGCACGAGGCCTACTTCAGAGGGGTTTCACTGGAAGTGGCGGCGCAGTTCGAAACCCTGGGCAGCGTGGAATTCGCCAAGACCTATTCGCTTGCCGCCTCAAGGGTGCAGTACCAGAACAAGGACCCGCGCGGCTGGCAGGAATTCGCGACGCAACTGGGCGAGCATTCCGCCACGGGTTCGGCCAACACCATGCGCGGCGTGCAGGCGCGGCGGCCATCGATCTACGACCTCGAAGCGCGCATGAAACAGATGCAGTTGCCGACCCTGGTGATCGTCGGTGACGAGGATGACCATTGCATCCTGCCCGGCATCTTCATGAAAAAGGTGATCCCGGCAGCCGGTTTGCTGATACTGCCCAAGACCGGCCACACGCTGAACCTAGAGGAGCCCGAACGCTTCAATACTTTCGTCGCCGAATTCATCGGACTAGCCGAAGCCGGGCGCTGGACTCCGCGCGACCCGCGTGCGATGCCCGCCGAAATCATGAAGACGAAGTAGCCTCAATGACGCGCCCCAGCACCCATGTTGACGCGGCACGGCTGTGGCAAAGCCATCTCAGCCTCGCCCGCCACGGCGCGACCGCGGCCGGTGGCGTAAACCGGCAAGCTCTATCCGACGAGGAGATCGCGGCACGGCGCGAACTGATCGCCGCCACGCGCGATCTTGGCCTTGCCGCTTTCACCGACGCCGCGGGCAACTTTTTCCTGCGCATGGACGGCCGCGAAGCCGACGCGCCACCGGTGCTGACCGGATCACACATCGACAGCCAGCCCACCGGCGGCCGCTTTGATGGCGCTTACGGCGTACTCGCCGGCATTGAGGCGATCAGGGCGCTGCGCGCGTCGGGAATCACGCCGCGGCGGCCGATCGAAGTGGTGGCGTGGATGAACGAGGAGGGTTCGCGGTTTGCGCCGGGGATGATGGGCTCAGCCGCCTTCGCGGGGGCGGCCGAACTCAGCGCCTTCCTGACGGTCACCGATGCCTCGGGGGTCAGCGTCGGGGATGAACTCGCGCGCATGCAGAAGGCCTTTCGCGATGTTCCGTTACGTCCGCTCGGCCAGCCGGTCGCCGCCTATGTCGAGGCGCACATCGAGCAGGGCCCCTTGCTCGAACAGGAGGGGTTCAGCGTCGGCGTGGTCACCGGCATCCAGGGCAAGCGCACCTTCCGTGTCACCGTCAGCGGCGAGGAGGCCCATGCCGGCACTACGCCGCTGCGCGGGCGCAGGGATGCGCTGCTCGCCGCCACCGCCATCATCCAGGGCCTGTCGCGGGCGTTTACCGATCCCGACGACATCCTCAAATTCACGGTGGGCCGCATCGAGGTCCAGCCCAACGCCCCATCGGTGGTTGCCGCCCGCGCGGTGTTCTCGATTGATCTTCGCCACCCCGATTCGGCGCGCCTGCGTTCACTCGGCGACGACATCGCGGGGCTCAGCATCGACTACGGACGCCCCTGCGAGGTCACGGTGCGTGAACTCAGCTGCGCGATGTCGCTGGAGTTTCCGCAACCGATCCGCGACCTGATCCGCGGTCGCGCCACGGACATCGGCATCCGCACCCTTGATCTGCCATCCGCCGCCGGGCATGACGCGCGTTTCCTGCATGGCGTGTGCCCGAGCGGAATGATATTCGTACCCTGCAAGGGTGGCATCAGCCACAACGAGGCTGAATCGGCCACCGCATCTGATCTCGCTGACGGTGCGCGGGTTCTGGCTGATGTGCTGTTGGACCTTGCGGGAAATTGACCGGATTCTGTGCGTAGCGGGTACGAAACTCCGCTCCGGGCACATCGAGGCAATGCACTGACGCACCGCAAATGCGCACTGTCATTTTTTCCGCACCGTCACAGTGCGCCCAGGTCCGTCATGGCGGGCTCAATGACGTCCGAAAGTCTCAAAAGAGTGGCACGGGATTTGCGTCCCGTAAAAGAGACATACCCAGCGTTTCCCACCCGGAGAACTCCATGAGTGCCCTGTTACGCCCAGTCATCCTCGCCCTGCTGGCACTGCCGCTGCTGGCCCATGCCTATCCGACCAAGCCGGTGCGGATGATCATTCCGTTTCCGCCGGGCGGCGCCTCGGATTACGTCGGTCGTGCCGTCGGCCAGGCGCTGTCCGAGCAATGGAGTCAGAACGTGGTTCCCGACAACCGCGGCGGTGCCGGCGCCACCATCGGCACCGGCCTGGTCGCCAAGAGCCCGGCTGATGGTTACACGCTGCTGATGGGGGTCAACGCCGGCGTGGTGATCGCACCGAGCATCTACCCCGAGCTGCCCTACGACCCGCGCAAGGATCTGATCGCGATCGCCTCCTTTGCGCAGTCGCCGCAACTGCTGGTGGTGACCCCGAGTCTGCCGGTGAAATCAGTGAAAGAGCTGGTGGCGCTGGTGAAAAGCAAACCGGGCCAGTTTTCCTTTGCATCCTCCGGCAACGGCGCACTGCCGCACCTCGGCGCGGCGATGTTCAACATGATGACCGGCATCAATGCCGTCCACGTGCCGTACAAGGGCAGCGGCCCGGCCCTGCCCGACCTGATCGCCGGACGCACCCAGTACATGATTGACATCATTGTTTCAGCGCTGCCGCATGTGCAGAGTGGCAAGTTACGCGCGCTCGCAGTGACCACCACCAAACGTTACCCGACACTGCCCGAGTTGCCGACGGTCGCGGAGAGCGGCCTGCCCGGCTATGAGGCCGCGCAGTGGTATGGCCTGTTCGCGCCGACGGGGCTGCCCAAAGCGGTGGCCGCAAAAATTGAAAAGGATGTCGAGCTTCTGCTGGACAACAAGACCCTGCGTGCCGGACTGATACAGCGCGGCGCGGAAATGATATATGGCAATTCCCGGCAGTTCACCGCGGTGGTGCAGCAGGACATCGCGAAATGGGCCAAGGTGGTGAAGGAGACTGGCGCCAAGGCGGATTGAGGTTCAGGACTCGGGATTGAGGGGTGTGGTTTTGGATATCAATATTCCGGAAGTGCTGGCTGAAGTGGACGCGGCATTCAGGCGTTATGAGCAGGCGCTGGTCAGCAACGATGTGGCGGTGCTCGACGAACTGTTCTGGCACAGCCCGCACACCATCCGATACGGCGCCGCGGAGCTGCTCTACGGCTATGATGAGATCGCTCAGTATCGCGCCGCGCGCCCATCAGCAGGACTCGAGCGTACGATCCAGCGCGAGGTGATCACCACATTCGGCCGCGATTCCGCCACGGCCAGCATCCATTTCGAACGCGGCGGCCGCATCGGCCGCCAGATGCAGACCTGGGTGCGCATGCCCGAGGGCTGGCGGGTGGTGGCGGCGCACGTGAGCATGATGTAATCATTGCGATTACCCCAGCCGTTCGGGCTGAGCCCGTCGAAGCCCGCCCTTCGACAGACTCAGGGAGAACGGTGTCTTGTCTGTCCGCCTTCCCGCTGCCCACCCCATCTGGCCGCTGCCGCTTTGTGGTACTGTTGCCAGCCCTACGCCACATGATGTGGCGTTTATTCCCAGCACTCAGTCCCGCACACCGTAATGCCAGACGTACGCCCCGCACCGCGCGCCGAGCTGTATCCGGAAATCCAGCCCTATAACAGCGGCATGCTCGCCCTCGATGGCCGGCACCACATGTATTTCGAGGAGTCCGGCAATCCGCATGGCGCGCCGGTCATCTTCCTGCACGGCGGGCCCGGCGCCGGCGCGGCAGCTGCGCACCGCCGCTTTTTTGACCCGGCGCATTACCGCATCGTGATTTTCGACCAGCGCGGCGCCGGACGCTCGACGCCGCTGGGCGAGTTGACGGACAACACCACGCCGCTGCTGGTTGCCGACATCGAAAAGCTGCGTGTGCATCTTGGCGTGGAACGCTGGCTGGTGTTCGGCGGCTCCTGGGGCAGCACGCTGGCGCTGGCCTATGCCGAGGAACATCCGGGGCGCTGCAGGGGACTGATCCTGCGCGGCATCTTCCTGTGCCGCAACAGCGAGATCGACTGGTTTCTCTACGGCCTGCGCAACCTGTTTCCCGAAGCCTGGCGCGCCTTCACCGACCCGATACCCGAGGCCGAACGCGGCAGTCTGCTCAAGGCCTATCACCGGCGGCTGACCGATCCCGATCCAGCCATCCACATGCCGGCGGCACGCGCCTGGAGCACCTATGAAGGTTCGTGCTCGACGCTGATGCCGAGTCCGGAGACAGTGGCCTATTTCGCCGGCGACGTGGTGGCGCTGGGGCTGGCGAGGATCGAGGCGCACTACTTCATGAACAACATTTTCCTGCCGGAGAATTCGCTGCTCGACAACGTGTCGCGCATCCGCGGCATTCCCGGCGTGATCGTGCAGGGCCGCTACGACGCGGTGTGCCCGATCATTTCCGCCGACGATCTGCATCGCGCCTGGCCGGAAGCGGAGTACCACATCGTGCCCGATGCCGGCCACTCGGCCTGGGAACCGGGCATCTGCGCGGCGCTGGTTCGCGCGTGTGAACAATTCAAATACCTGAACAAGGGAGGGTGAAATGAAACTGGTTACCTATTCGGCAAGCAAGCGCGGCACCAGGGCCATCGGCGTGATCGCCGCGGACGGCAGCGTCATCGACCTGGCATCGGCCGCAAAAAAGGCGCGGGTGAAACTGCCCTTCGCCGCCGACGACATGATCAGCCTGGTCGCGGCCGGCAAGAGCGGCCTCGCGCTGGTGAAAAAGGCGGTGTCGGGCTTCAAGACCGGCCACCACAAGATGAGCAAGGTCACGCTGCACGCGCCGATCCCGCGTCCGCGCAAGAACGTATTCTGCGTGGGCTGGAACTATGTCGAGCATTTCGAGGAAGGCGCCAAGGCACGCCCGCATGTGACGGAGATGCCCAAACATCCGGCCTTCTTCACCAAGCAGCCGCTGGCGGTGAATTCACCCTACGGCGATATCCCCTCG
The DNA here is from genome assembly GCA_001464815.1 of Betaproteobacteria bacterium Ga0077527. Taxonomy (GTDB): domain Bacteria; phylum Pseudomonadota; class Gammaproteobacteria; order Burkholderiales; family SG8-41. The sequence goes on from LNDW01000015.1 coordinate 98,619, forward strand.
CATCCCGGTGTCACCGAGAAGCTGGACTGGGAAGTGGAAATGGCGATCGTCATCGGCAAGGGCGGCCGCAACATCAAGGAAGCCGATGCGATGAAGCATGTCTTCGGCTACATGATCGCCAACGACGTATCGGCGCGTGAAGTGCAGCGCCAGCACGGCCAGCAGTGGTTCAAGGGCAAGAGCCTCGACGGCCACTGCCCGATGGGTCCCTGGCTGACCACCGCCGACGAAGTGAAGAACCCGCAGAACCTGCGCATCACCTGCCGCGTCAACGGCGTGACCAAGCAGGATTCGAACACCAGCTATATGTATTTCAAGATTCCGCGGCTGATCGCCGAGATGTCGGCCGGACTGACGATGGAACCGGGCGACCTGTTCCTGACCGGCACGCCGGCCGGTGTCGGTCACGCACGCAATCCGCCGGAGTTCATGAAAGCCGGTGATATTCTGGAGACTGAAGTCGAAGGGCTTGGGCTGCTGCGTAACAAAATTGCGGCGAAATAAGTCGCTGGAAAAAAGCTTCCCCGCCCTGCATAAAAAAGCGCCTGCTATTCAGGCGCTTTTTTCATGCTGTCCGCGGCAGCCTTGCCTGCGGCCTGCAGGCTTTCAAGCCCGGACTTCTGCATCTCCAGCGTCTTGATCGTCATCTGTACGAAACCGGTGTTCATGGTCAGCCAGGTTTCGACAGCCTTCAGTTCGGCTATCTTTTTCTCGAGGTCTTCGACATTCATCGTGGGCGCGACCATGCCGGGTATCGGGAAACCCATCGGGTTCCACATCTTTTGCATGAATTCGAAAAAGTCCTGCGGGTTGTTCTGCTCGGCCATGATGCGCTCCCGTTGATGACAGGATGATTATAGGCCGCGTTCAGACGGCTTCGTCACCCTGCTCGATACGCACCGTGTCGCCGTCGCGGGCGCTTTCAAGCACCGAGGGATCACCGCGCAGGCGGCCCAGCACATTGCAGGGACTGACCAGCCGGCATTCATTACCCTGCGAGATGGGTGTACGGCCCCAGGGCAGCGCCAGCGCGCCGCCATCCACCCAGAAACAGACGGTGCCCGGCGGTACCACCTGCAGGGCACCGGGTTCCAGCGCCGCCTTCACCGGCAGGGAAAAATAAACCTCTTCGCCCCAGGTATTGATGCTCGATTCACATGGCAGGGCGGCAAGCAGCCGCCGGGTGGTGGCGCCGGGATCGAGATCGGCCAGTACTGAACCACCGGGCCAGGTGATGCGGATGCTGGTCAAGGCAATGATGCCTTGTCAGATCCTCTCGCCCAGCGGAGATTCCACCTGGCGCTCGCGCCGCTGTGACACCCGGGTGGCCGTCGGTGCCGGCCCGGTCATGTTCGCAACCACCTGCTGCAGGCGCTGCTTCTCGCCCAGCACCTTGGTGGTGTAAGTGTCGTTGTCGTCATTCAACGCGCCGGCATACATCTGCAGTGCGATGCCGAGGTTGCCCGTCTTGGTGAAATATTCCTTGAGGATGCGGGTACCGACGCGGATGTTGGCTTCCGGGTCGAACACGGCGCGCTCGCCGCCGAAGGCCGCCAGCTTGTCGCCATGAAAACGCGGGATGATCTGCATCAGGCCCTTGGCACCCATCACGCTCTCGGCGATCGGGTTGTAGCGCGACTCGACCGCGATCACCGCCATGATCAGCAGCGGGTCGAGGCCGACACGGCCGCCCTCGGCGTGGGCGATGCGGACAAAGTCCAGGGTCAGTTCCTGGGCGACCTTGTAGCGCTTGGCCAGAAACTCGGCCAGGGCGACATGGCGCTCATTGTCGGCAGGCACGGCCTCGGGCTGGGCCAGAATCGCGGTGGCTTCCTGCTGTACGACAGCCAGCGCCGAGCCCAATACGCGGACTCCAAGCCGTTCTTCAAGCAATACGATCAGGGTGGAGAGGCTGGTCAGGACGAGGACCAGCGTAAGCAACTGGCGGACCCGGGGCAGGGCATCTGCCGGGCGGTCTGCTGCGGATGTTTCTGGAATCGATTTTGCAAACATGCAAAACCTCCTTTCAGATGGCACGGCCGGTAGGGCGGCGCCGGTGGTTACCTCGCTACGGTAACGGTGGTTCTCCTTAAGACTCGTTCAGCCCAATACCACTACAGGTTGTGGGCCACTCAAAAAAGCTGCGCAATTCTAGGGGTTCAACCTGACCCCCGCAACCCGAAATCGAAATTTCAGGCCGGTTTTGCGGGGTGTCGGCGAAATTTGCGGAGGCGGAGTTTAACGGATTAACTTTCCGCAACGCAACATATTTTAAACCATTGTTTTTAAACAATAATTTAAGAAATTATCGAGATCATCCGGGTAAAACTCAAGATAACGCCGCATCTTTGAGCTGGCGGGCGGCGCCGAGTTCCGGCAATCGAGGGCAATGGCCTCAATCATAAAATTTTATTATTAAAAACAATTACTTAATAACACCTTCCGGGATGATCCCATGACGTAACTGCCAGTCTTCTAGGGCCTTTTCGTAGTTAGTGAGTGCTTCCCAGTACCGGTCATAAACGCAGGGATCGCAGCCACTCTGGCAGCACTGCCAGGGTTCCGGCTCCTCGGGTTTGACCGGCTGCGGATCGTCGATCACGGTTGCCCGGCCTCCGGCAGGCGCTCGTCCGGGAAACGTTTGTGGAACTCGGCGGCGACCGCCTCGGCTTCGGTCAGACGTTGCGCGCGGCGCAGTTCGAGGATGCGCTGCAGCCATTGGGCTGCCGGTTTGCCGACGAGATCCTGCCAGGGTGCGGGTGGCGCGGAAATCGCCACGGCCGGTGAACGGGCGCCGGCGGCATCGGCGCTTGCCGCCGGCGCCCGCATCAGGGCCCGGGGTGCGGCAGCCGGTGCTTCGGCGCTGCGCAATTCGCCAGTCGCACCCTGGCTGGCCATGGCCGCGGCTTCGCTGCGCGCCATCATCGGCGGCTGTGCCGCTAGCGCCGGAGCAGCGGGCGCTTCAGCCACGGCCGGCGGGGCGGGACGTTTTTCCGCGGCAAATGCCTGGAGTTCGGCTGGAGTCTGGGCTGGCGCCATTGTTGGCCCGGCAGGTGAAGCCGTGGCGGGGGCGGCAACCGACATCGCCGGCGGCGCAGCGGCTTCACCCATGACTTCAGCTTTGGCCGCAGGCTGCTTGTTCTCCGTGCTGCCGTCACTGCCGCCATGACTGATGGCAGGCAGCGGCTGATCCAGCCGATCGGCGCCCTGCTCGCGCATCGTGGTCACCACACTGACGGAAAGCACCAGCACCGCGGCCAGCGCCAGCGGCATCTGCCAGCGGCGGCGTACTGCGAGCGGACGCGGGCCACTGCCCGCTTCGCGGCGGGCTGCGGCGCGGATCAGGCCATCCAGCCGTGCCGGCGGTCCTGCTTCGGCACCCGCCCGGTAGGCAGCGTCGAGTTGCGGATCGCGTGTCATGCCATCAGCACTTTCGTTCGTATTCCGCGATTTCTGGTTCATGAATAAATCCCCCGGCGCAGCCTGGCGATGGCGTAACGCAGCCGGCTTTTTGCCGTCTCGCGGTTGACGCCGGTGGCTTCGGCGATTTCCTCGACGCTGAGTCCGCCTTCCTGCTGCAGCACAAAGGCCTCACGCTGTTCCTGTGGCAGTTCATCCAGCAGCTCGAGCAGGCGCGCGGCTTGTTGACGCACTTCGGCCTGTGTTTCGGGCTGCGCCGAACGCGGCGCTTCGGGTTCGTCGATGGCGGGCAGTGTCTCGTCGTCGAGCGAAACCGCGGCACTGTCATGGCGACGGAAATGGTCGATCAGCCGGTTGTGAGCAATACGGTAAAGCCAGGTGCTGAATTTCGCCTGCACGGTGTAGCCGCTGCGCGCACGGATCAGGTTCATCCACACATCCTGGAACAGCTCGTCCGCCAGCGCGGCATTGCGGCACTGGCGCAGCAGGTAGCGGTAGACACCGCCACGATGACGGTCGTAGAGACGATCAAAGGCGGCGGCATCACCATCGCCGTAGGCCAGCATCAGGGCCTCATCACCGGTATCGCCGGTATCTTCATCTGCGGTGCTCACGGAGGGCGAGTATGCAATCCCACCCGCCCCCGGGCAACCGCTGCGCATTACCGCGACTGACATATCGCTAGCTCGGGTCAGGCACAAAACGCCCCGGAAAGGGCAGCGGCAGCGGACGTGCAACAGGCGGCAGGCGAATCACGCCCTGCGCCACGAGGTTGCTGTGGCTGTCGTAATAAATGGTGATCACTTCGGCGGGCGTGCTGCTCGCGCGCTCGAATCCGGTCATCGTCACCAGCGAACGTTCGCTTCGGCCGTGGCCGGTGCCAAGTCGCGCCGGTTTTTGTGCCATGGCCGGTGCCCCGGCACGCGACGCGCTGTCGGCCAGCGCCGGACCCGCACTCTCCGCGGCATGTGGTGCGGGCTGCGGCAGGACCACAGCGGGCGGTTCCGGCTTGCGGCGAAACACCGCGACGCCGATCACACCGACATGGTCGGGACGGCCGGTGCGCGCGGCATAACTGTCAGGCAGTGCGGTGAAATAGAACGCAGCGACACGGTCGAGGCTCTTGCGCCAGCCGTTCAGCGCATAGGCCTGTTGCGGACCGAGCACATAACCACCCTGCTCCCAGTCCGCGGTGTCGCCGCTCAGCACGTTGACACCATCGACCGCAATCACCGCCAGCATGTCATCAAGCTGGCGGTTGCGGATACGCACTTCGTATTCGTTGCCGGGCTGGCCGGCGACATAGTGCCGGCCTTCATGCAGGTACACCGGCAGTAACCGCTGCTGCACGCGGTCATACACGGTGATGTCGGCACTGCGGCCGACGGCCTGTGCCACCGGTGGCATCAGGCTGGCGGCCAGCGCGGCCGCGATGATCAGGGTTTTCATGTCGAGTCCTTTCCGGCGGAGTTGGTTTCAGGAGGGCAGAACGGTCCGCTGACAGGGCTGTAAACGGGACATGGCCGGATATGGGGTTAAGGTCCCCGTGATAAATTCCTGTGATGGATGATTTAGTGCTTCGCGGCATGGCCAAGTGGCCAAACGTACCTTCGGTCTTCGGCTGGCTGTCGCTGACCCGCCGTGGCGACTGGCTGCTCAAGGGCGAACGGGTGAACAACCCCGGCATCTGCGATTTTTTCGGCCGCAACTACGGCCACGACGAACTCGGCCGCTGGTTTGTGCAGAACGGACCGCAGCGGGTTTATGTGCTGCTCGATTACACACCCTGGGTAATCCGCACGGCACAAGACGGCTTCCAGACGCACACTGGCAAGGCCATCGGCAATATCCAAGCAGCCTTCATCGATGACGGCGGCGCGTTGCTGCTCGATACCGATCTCGGACCCGGCGTGGTGCATGACCGCGACCTCGATGCGCTGGTGTCGCACCTGGTCGATGCACAAAACCGGACGCTGTCCGCAGCGGCCCTGGCCGAAGCTCTCGACAGCCTGCAATCAGGCCGCGCCACCGGGCTGAATCTCCTCACCGGTGACGGCGCCGTTGCCGTCGCGCCGCTGCGCGCAGCCGAAGCGGCCGCACGCTTCGGCTATGTACAACAGCCGCGGCAACCGGCCGGCGAAGCTGAATGCCATTGATTTCATCACCGAACTCCGGATGAATATTTTCAAAACCGAAACACGAAAGCGACCGCGACCATGAATACCCCGATAGATCTGCGCACCGATACCGTGACCCGGCCGACAGCGGAAATGATGGTCGCGATGCAGAACGCCTCGCAGGGCGATGATTCCCGCGATGGCGACGAGACCGTGATCAAACTCGAAGCCCTTGCCGCACAACGCACCGGCAAGGAGGCCGGCCTTTACATGCCCAGCGGCACGATGACCAACCTGGTCGCGGTGCTGGCCCACACTTCGCGCGCCGGTGAAGTGCTGCTCGAGCGCGGCGCCCACATGCTCAATACCGAACTCGGCGGCCTCGCCGCGGTGGCCGGCGTGTTCTACAAGGGTATTGCGGGCACACGCGGCGCGATGGACGAGGATGCGCTGCGCGAAGCCGTCCGGCCGATGACCCGCAACAACTTCGGCACCGCGCTGATCTGCATGGAGACCACGCACAACGGCGCCGGCGGCACGGTGTTGCCGCTCGCGCACATGGCTCGGGTACATGCACTGGCGCGCGAGAACGGCGTGCCGGTGCACACCGACGGCGCGCGTCTGTTCAACGCCGCGGCAGCGCTGGGTGTCCCGGTTGCAGAGATCGCGGCGCACACCGACTCGGTGTGTTTCTGCGTGTCGAAGGGACTTTCCGCGCCGGTCGGATCAGTCCTGTGCGGGAGCAAAGCCTTCATCGAACGCGCAAGGCCGTTCCGGCGCATGGTTGGCGGCAACATGCGCCAGGCCGGTTCGATAGCCGCCGCCGGCATCGTCGCCATCGAAACCATGGCGCAGCGCCTCAGCGATGATCATCACCGTGCGCGCGCGCTGGCCGCGGGTTTTCACGGCATCGATGCACAGCTGATTGATCCGGCGACCGTGGAAACCAACATCGTGCGCATCAGCGTCGCACACAGCGGACGCAGCGCGATGCAATGGTCGGAAGCGTTCAAGGCCCGGGGTGTCGCAGTCAGTCCCGCTGATGCGCGGTCACTGCGTTTTGTCACGCATCGCCACATCGGCGACGCCGAAGTGGTGCATACGGTGAAAGCCTGCGCGGAAATCCGTGCTGAAATCGGCTAGGCACTGTCAGGGAATATGTCCGGTTCGAAGGCCTGTCCGGGGGCGTCAAGCCGCCTTTGGGCTTGCTGAGAATATTTGACAAACCTGTATAACCTATTGTTTTTGTTTACTTTTTTACACAATAATCAAGAGGTAAGCTGACGCCCTGCCTTGTCCGGCTGGAACAGATTGGGTATCTTTCCCGTCCTGCTGTTGAGGATCAGGTTCAGGTCTGACAGCGGATTTGGCTACTCCCGTGTCCGAATCCGCGATCAGGCTGGTGTCAGGGTTTGTTTCCCATCGGGAACGGCCAGGCGCCGGGAATCGCGATCGGACGGACAGCTGCGGTAGCCGGAGCCACTGATTTGGGTGCCGGTTTTTTTGCAGCAGTGCGTTTCTTTACCGCAGGCTTTTTCTTGACTGCTTTTTTCTCAGCCGGCTTTCGAGCCGGCTTTTTTTTGCCCGCCTTTTTTGCCGCCTTCTTGCGGCTTGCCGGTTTTGCCGCGGCCTTGCGCTGCACCTTCTTAACGGTTTTTTTCTTCGGCGCGGCTTTTTTCTTTGCCACCCTTTTCTTCGATGCCTTTTTCTTCGCTTTTGCCATGATGGCCTCCGTTACGTCCTGCGGTTGTTCATGTGCCCGTGCCGGCTGTCACTGCAGCACGGCGCCAGTCTTGTAAGCGAGGTTGCGGTAGAGCATGTCGGGATCGATACGCACGCCGCCGCTCCAGGTCAGCAGGTTCGACACCGGGTCGAATGCAACGCGGCGAAACAGCGAAGCATCGGAGAGTACGGCCAGCGCGGTCTCCTCGACCAAGTCGCCGAGATAGACCTCACCCTCGAGGCCGTCATCGAAGCGCAGCCAAAGGGTGCAGTTGTCTTCCGCCCTCAGCTCGGTGACGGTGTGCAGGTTGGGCCTGCGGCTGCGGTAACTCCTGACCTTCAGACTGAGTGCCAAGGGTTGATCCCTCCATCGTTGGGTTGAGTGCCGTTAAAAACGAATCCGGCGGCGCCGCCCTGCGCAAAACGTCGCAGTGCAGAACGCCGCCGGCCGCAAAACCCGGACTGGCTGCTCCGGTCAAGTACTCCGAAGCTGGACATGTCGTGATGCTGGTCCGTCTTGATCTCCGTCAGTCTGACCTGCCTTGTTTGCGGGACTATTCCCAGGACAACGCACCGCCGGTCTGGTACTCGATGACGCGGGTTTCAAAGAAATTGCGCTCTTTCTTCAGATCGATCATTTCAGCCATCCACGGGAAAGGGTTGGTCGCCCCTTCGAACAGCACATCAAGGCCGATCTGCTGTGCACGGCGGTTGGCAATGAAACGCAGGTATTCCTTGAACATCGCGGCGTTCAGCCCGAGCACACCGCGCGGCATGGTGTCCTCGGCGTATTTGTATTCAAGCTCGACACCCTTGTGGAACAGTTCCTTCAGTTCCTCGCGGAACTCGCTGGTCCACAGATGCGGGTTTTCCATCTTGATGGTGTTGATCAGGTCGATGCCGAAATTGCAGTGCATCGATTCGTCACGCAGGATGTACTGGTACTGCTCGGCGGCGCCGGTCATCTTGTTCTGGCGGCCCAGCGCGAGAATCTGCGCGAAACCGACGTAGAAGAACAGGCCCTCCATCAGGCAGGCGAAGACGATCAGGCTTTTCAGCAGCTTCTGGTCGGCTTCCGGCGTACCAGTCTTGAAATTGGGGTTGGTCAGCACGTCAATGAACGGGATCAGGAACTCGTCCTTGGCGCGGATCGACGAAACCTCGTGGTAGGCGTTGAAAATTTCGCCTTCGTTGAGACCCAGGCTCTCGACGATGTACTGGTAGGCGTGGGTATGGATCGCCTCTTCAAAGGCCTGGCGCAGCAGATACTGGCGGCACTCCGGCGCGGTGATGTGGCGATAGGTGCCGAGCACGATGTTGTTCGCCGCGAGCGAATCGGCGGTGACAAAAAACCCGAGGTTGCGCTTGACGATGCGGCGCTCATCTTCGGTCAGGCCGTTGGGATCCTTCCACAGCGCGATGTCGCGGCTCATCTGGATTTCCTGCGGCATCCAGTGATTGGCACAGGCCGACAGGTATTTGTCCCAGGCCCATTTGTACTTGAACGGCACCAGCTGGTTTACATCGGTACTGCCGTTGATGACGCGTTTGTCGGCAGCGTTGACACGTCGCGACTCAACATCTTCGCGGTCTTGCCGAACGTCCGGGGCCTGCTTGAGCAAACCTGCGCCGGGGGACGGCACGGACTCGTCGAATTGCAACATCTTCAGTCTCCTTTATTGGCGTTGTCGGTGGACACTTGTTCAGGCGGACGACCGGCCTTGATCGTTATTGACGGTGACCTTGCCGTCCGCCTTTCATGCAACCTTCAACAACTGTTCTGTATCGCTAAAGCAAAAAACGTTTTCTGGTTCTTGAACCTGAATCAATTCTCAGGCCGCGGTTACTGGCAGGCCTCGCACTCGGGATCGAGAATCGAGCACACCTTGGGTTGCTCCTCCGTCGATGCGCCGTCCGCAGACACCGCATTGAGCTGGCCGGCGCGTACGGTCGATTTCTCGGCCGAGGTCGCGCCCAGCGTGCGCAGGTAGTAGGTGGTCTTCAGGCCGCGCAGCCAGGCCAGCTTGTAGGTGTCATCGAGCTTCTTGCCCGAAGCACCGGCCATGTAGATATTCAGCGACTGCGACTGGTCAATCCACTTCTGGCGGCGCGCGGCGCACTCGACCATCCAGCTCGCGTCCATCTCGAAGGCGGTGGCGTAGAGGCTGCGCACATCCGGCGGCACGCGGTCGATTTTCGCCAGCGATCCGTCAAAGTACTTGAGGTCGGCGATCATCACTTCGTCCCACAGGTTGAGCTTCTTCAGGTCGCGCACCAGGAACTCGTTGACCACGGTGAACTCGCCCGAGAGGTTCGATTTCACGTAGAGGTTCTGGTAGGTCGGCTCGATACACTGCGACAGGCCAGTGATGTTGGCGATGGTCGCGGTCGGTGCGATGGCGATGCAATTCGAGTTGCGCATACCCACGCGCTGGATGCGGCCGCGCAGCGCGTCCCAGTCCAGCGTGGTCGACATGTCGCATTCGACGTAGCCACCGCGCTCTTCGGCGAGCAGGCGCATCGAATCCAGCGGCAGGATGCCGCGTTCCCACAGCGAACCCTTGAACGTCGAGTACGGGCCGCGCTCTTCGGCGAGATCGGCCGACGACGAGTAGGCGGTGTAGGCAACCTGCTCCATCGAGCGGTCGGCGAACTCCACCGCGGCCGGCGAACCGTACGGGATGCGCAGCATGTGCAGGCAGTCCTGGAAGCCCATGATGCCGAGTCCCACCGGACGGTGCTTGAAGTTCGAATTGCGCGCCTTGTTGACGTTGTAGAAGTTGAGGTCAATGACGTTGTCGAGCATGCGCATGCCGGTGCCGATGGTGCGCTTGAGCTTCTCCATGTCGAGCTTGCCGGTCGACAGGTCAAGATGGGCCGGCATGTTGACCGAAGCCAGGTTGCAAACGGCGATTTCGTCAGGGCCGGTGTTCAGCGTGATCTCGGTGCACAGGTTGGAACTGTGCACGACACCGACGTGGCTCTGCGGCGAGCGCAGGTTGCAAGGATCCTTGAAGGTGATCCAGGGGTGGCCCGTCTCGAACAGCATGGTCAGCATCTTCCGCCACAGCTGCATCGCGGGAACCCTCTTGAACAGCTTCATCTCGCCGCGGGTGCATTTAGACTCATATTCGACATAGGCCTTCTCGAAGGCCCTGCCGAACTTCTCGTGCAGGTCGGGCACATCCGAGGGCGAGAACAGCGTCCACTCGCCGTTTTCCATCACCCGCTTCATGAACAGGTCGGGAATCCAGTTCGCGGTGTTCATGTCGTGGGTGCGGCGACGGTCGTCGCCGGTGTTCTTGCGCAGCTCGAGGAATTCCTCGATATCAAGGTGCCAGGACTCCAGGTACGAACATACCGCGCCCTTGCGCTTGCCGCCCTGGTTGACCGCCACCGCGGTGTCGTTGACCACCTTCAGGAAAGGCACCACGCCCTGCGACTTGCCGTTGGTACCCTTGATGTAGGCGCCGAGGGCGCGCACGGGGGTCCAGTCGTTGCCGATGCCTCCGGCATACTTCTGCAGCATCGCGTTTTCCTTGATCGCCTCGTAGATGCCATCAAGGTCATCCGATACCGTGGTCAGGTAGCAGCTCGCGAGCTGCGAGCGGCGGGTGCCCGAGTTGAAAAGCGTCGGCGTGGAGCTCATCAGGTCAAAGCTCGACAACACATTGTAAAACTCGATGGCGCGCGCTTCGCGGTTGCCTTCCGGCTCGTTCAGCGCAAGGCCCATCGCCACACGCATGAAGAACACCTGCGGCAGCTCGATGCGCTGGCCTTCGATGTGCAGGAAGTAACGGTCGTAGAGAATCTGCAGGCCGAGGTAGGCAAACTTGAGGTCGCGGTTCGCGTCCAGCGCGGCGCCCAGTGCCTTCATGTCGTAATGGCCAAGGCGTTCGTCGAGTAGCTCGGCGGCAATGCCCTTTTTGATGAACTCGGGGAGGTAGGCGGCGTAACGCGTCGCCATTTCCTCGTGGGTCACCTCCTCGCCCAGCGTTTCCAGGCGCATCGTGTGCATCAACAGGCGGGCGGTGACATAGCTGTAGCCGGGGTCCTGCTCGATCAGGCCACGCGCGGCGAGGATCAGCGACTTGCGCACCTCTTCGATCGGCACGCCATCGTAGAGATCGCGCTGCATGGCTTCGAGGATCGGCGCAGCGCTGACGTCGCGGCCAAGCCCGGCGCAGGCGCCTTCGACCAGCGCGGTGATGCGCGCAACATCCATCGGGCGCTTCACGCCATTGTCGGTGACGTTGAGCACCGGAGCCTTCTCGGCGCCGACCGCCGGCTGGATCTCGCGCTGGCGCGCCCGCTCCCGGGTACGCTCTTCGCGATAGAGCACATAGGCACGGGCAACGTGATGCTCGCCGTTGCGCATCAGCGCCAGCTCGACCTGATCCTGAATGTCCTCAATGTGGAATGTGCCGCCAGAGGGCTGGCGACGCATCAGCGCGGTAACGACGCTCTCGGTGAGGGCTGCCACCTGCTCACGCACGCGCGCGGAGGCGGCACCCTGGCCACCATTGACCGCAATAAAGGCCTTGGTCAGCGCAATGGCAATCTTCGAGGGTTCGAATCCGACTACCGCGCCATTGCGGCGGATGATCCGGTATTGCGCATAAACCGCTTCGCGTTCCGCATCATCGACAGGGGCTGTGATTTGGGGGTTGCTGCGGGGCTGGACCGAATCGGTGGTGACTTGCATGCATTACTCCTTGATATTTTTGGCTTTTTTATATGCCGCCACACCTGAGCCTCACCTGGGCGCCGCGGACCACCAACCACAACATCTTGTGGTTTGAACTCAAATTTGGGCAAATTCTAGTAGTCCGTTTTTGAATCCGCAATAGCTTTTGACGCTTTTTTTAAAAGTTCCGGCAAAACAACAGGAACGGGGTTTAAGCACCGGATTTTCTGCACAAATTTTGGGCAGCCGATCAGGCCACATTGGTGCATGGGGGCTATATTGGCGCGTGGCAAGTAAGGGGCGCCAAAAGAGCCACAAAAGGCCGCCAGCAGCCCTTCAGCCACCTCAAACCACGGGGGTCCCCGCCCTCAGCGGTCGCTGCTGTCGAGCCCGCTGCGGTAGCGGGCCCAGTCGAAAGCCGGACCGGGATCCGTCTTGCGACCCGGTGCAATGTCGGCATGGCCGACGCTGTCGACGATCGGGTAACTGCGGTAAAGAGTCTGCGCGAGCTGCGTCAGACGTCCATATTGTGTATCGGTGTAGGGTTGGTCATCAACGCCCTCAAGCTCGATGCCCAGCGAAAAATCATTGCAGCGTGTCCGCCCGCGCCACTGCGACTGCCCGGCATGCCAGGCGCGTCTGGTGCAGGGCACGAACTGCAGCAATTCACCGTCTCGGCGCAGAAAGAAGTGCGACGACACCCGCAGACCCGCGATGGCCTCGAAATATGGGTGCGCCGCAGGATCCAGCCGGTTCAGGAACAGGTCAATGACGGCTTCACCGCCAAACTCGCCCGGAGGCAGGCTGATGTTGTGGATCACCAGCAGCTCGACCGGCATGTCCGCCGGACGCGCGTCGCAGTTGGGCGAAGCGATGTAGCGCGCCTCATCAAGCAGGCCGTCCCGGCTCAAATACATGTTGTGTTCAGCAGCAGGCGCCGCCGGTGTCCACCCGCGCGCTCAAGCCTTGGGCTCGAGCTCGTGGCGGATGCCGAGGCGCTGGATGCGGTGGCGCAGCGCTCGGAAGGAAATACCGAGCACCTTCGCCGCAGCAGTCTGGTTGTAGCGGGTACGCTCAAGTGCCTCGAGGATGGCTTTGCGCTCCACGGCTTCCAGCCGCTCCGGCAGCGGCATGCCCTCGATGTCGGCGCCCTCGTCGGCGGGTGCCCTTTCGTCATCGAGCTGCAGGTCGTCGACGCCGATCTCGCTGCCAGCGGCCAGCGCAACCGCCCGCTCGAGGATGTTCTCAAGTTCACGGACATTGCCCGGAAAATGGTAGTTCAGCAGCGCCGCCTCCGCCGCAGCCGACAGCCGCAGCGTACGCGACGCACCGGCATGCCTGGCGAGAATCGCCGCGGCCAGCCGCGGTACATCCTGGCCCAGCTCGCGCAGAGAGGGCATGCGCAATTCGATCACGTTGAGGCGGTAATACAAATCCTGGCGGAACGCCCCGCTTTTCACCTCGTCGGCGAGATGACGGTGGGTGGCGCTGATGATGCGCACATCAACCGGCTCCTCGCTGGTGGAACCGATCTTGCGCACGCGTTTTTCCTGGATCGCGCGCAACAACTTGACCTGCATCGACAAAGGCAGGTCGCCCACCTCGTCAAGAAACAGCGTGCCGCCGTTGGCGGCCTGGAAAAATCCGTCGTGATCAGCAACCGCGCCGGTGAAAGCCCCCTTGCGGTGCCCGAAGAACTCGGATTCCATCAGGTTCTCCGGAATCGCGCCGCAATTCACCGCGACAAACGGACCTTCCCGTCTTGGGCTTTTCAGGTGGATAAGCCGCGCAGCCAGCTCCTTGCCGCAGCCGGATTCGCCGCGCACCTGCACCGGCGCCTGGCTGCGTGCAAGCTTCTCGATCAGTTGGCGCGCGGTCTGCAGCGGCAGCGACTCCCCGATCAACTGCGGCTCGCCCTGAACCGGCGCAGCCTCGCCATCCTGCGCCGGCTCCGTCGCGGGAAGTTTCAGCGCGGCCCGCACCAGCGCACGCAGCTGATCCAGCGACACCGGCTTGCCGAGATAGTCGAAAGCACCCGCTTTCAGTGCGGCTACGGCATTTTCCGCGCTGCCGTGCGCGGTGATCACCGCGACCGGCAGGCTGGGATGGTTGCGGGTGATGTGCTCGACGACAGCCAGCCCTTCACCGTCGGAAAGCCGCATGTCGGTGAGGCACAGCTCGAAGCGGTTGCGGCCGAGCAGTTCGATGGCCTCGCTGACGCTGGAGGCGCAATAAGGCTCCAGGCCCATCCGGATCAGCGTCATGCCGAGCAGTTCACGGATGTCGGCCTCGTCATCAACCACCAGCACCTGACCGTTCGCCAAGCCTTGCCCCTTTCCGCCTTTGGTCTTTGATTACCGCCCTGTCGTTTCTTCTGCTGAAGGCTTTTGTTCAACCCGCAGCGCAGGTTACCGCGAAGCGGGCACCACCGGGGCCTTCGACATATTCAAGCATCGCGCCGTTGGCTTCGCAGATTTCGCGCGCAAGGTGCAGGCCGAGACCGGTTCCGCCCGGGTCGGTGGTGAAGAACGGCTCGAACAGTTTCGTCCGGGCCTCGGCAGGCACTCCGGCACCGTCATCAACCACATCCAATCTTACCGCATTGCTGCGCGACGCCCGCATCACCTGCAGCCGGATGCAGCCAGGCCCGCGGCTTGAATGGCGCAGCGCATTGCGGCACAGATTCCACAGCACCTGATTCAGGTGGTCGCGATCAAACATGATGTGCGGGTCCGTGAAAAGCTCGATTTCAATCTCGCCGCCCTCGAGCCTTTCGGTTTCGGAAAACTGCGCGACGAAAGCCTGCAGATAGGGCCCAAGCTGGAACCGCTCGCGCTCGGCACGTTCACCGCGGTTCAGCATCTGCACATTGTTGATCATCCGGTCGAGACGCCTGACGTTGTCGCGAATGATCGTGGTCAACCGGGTCAACCCGGCTGCCGCGGCCGGCTCTTCCTGCAGCAACTCCGCGGCATGGCTGATCGCCCCGAGCGGATTGCGGATTTCATGGGCGATGTTCGCAGTGAGCCGGCCCAGCGCGGCGAGCTTCATCTGCCTTGCCTCGCCACGGATGCGTGCTAGGTCTTCGAGGAAAATCACCGCGCCCGCGCCGCGCCGCTGCGCCACCGGCACAAAGCGCGCGCGCAGGCTGGCATCAATCTCGAACAGATTGGGTCCGTCCACCAGCGCCGGATCGCGCAGCCAGCGTTCGAACAGGTCCTGCAAGGCGGGCAGATGGTCCTTGAGGCGGATCACACCGCTGCCGGAAAGCCCGCCCACCATCCGTGCGGCAGCCGAGTTCGACTGCCTGACCACGCCGTAGCCATCAACAACAATCACCCCCTGCTCCATGTCCTGGATCACCAGCTGGTTGACCTGCGCCATGTTGGCAAGGTCGATCTCACGCTGCGCTGCCAGCTGTTCGCTTGCCACGCTGCGTTTCGCCAGCGTATGCGCGAGCCACGCGACGGTAAAATAGGCGATCGAAAGGAGCCCGGCCTGCACGTACTGGCCACCGCTTTCGGAAAAACGCAGCACCTCGTAGGAATGTTCCAACAGCACCGCGATGGTCGCGATTGCGGCAAAGAACAGCGTCAGCCTGCCGCGCGAAACCAGGCCGGCTGCGGCCAGTGAGGTCAGCAGCAGCAGGCCCAGGCCGCTGGCGAGACCACCGCTGGCATACATCGTCACCGTGATAAAACCAATGTCGCCGCCGATCTGGGTCGCAAGCTGCCAGTTGAACCGTTCGCGCAGGCGCATCCATGCAAACATCGCCAGAGCAAAGACCAGATAAGCCGAGGCAGCACCCAGGAACAGGCGCATGTCGCGTGCGCCAAACTGCAGGGTGTCCCCCCATACCCTGCCCGCGACAAGCAGCAATACTGCGATCGCGGTGCGGTATAGGTTGAACAGCAGCAGCGAGCGCCAGTATTGCGCCGGCGTGGCGGCGGTTCCCGGATATCCCTGCGATTGCACGCCGGTATCAGCCATTTTGAATCGTTGCAATCAACCCGCGTCGCGGCGATGCTGCTCACAGCAGAAATGGCGCCCGGACGAGATCACGCTTTCAGCACGCGGCAAATGAAGGCCACAATGGGCACAACACACCATGGCCTCGGCGTTGGGTGGCGATTCGGGGGGCGGGGTACGTCGGCGCATGCCGCGCATCAGCAGCAGCAGCGCAATCACGATCAGCGCAATCAGCAGGATTTTCGATATCAAGACATCACCACTCCGCTTGTGACGGCATCGTCGCAGGATATTGCGAAACATGCGAAACAGGGTGCAAATCCAGAACGGCGGGCAAACCGCAGGGGGTGATTGTAGCCGTGCCGGCCGCGTTCCAGTCCCGGGCGGCTTGCGCAGCCGGAAACGGCAGGGGGATATCGATAAAGGTAAAAATGCAGGCGCCGAAAAAATCATCCGGCGCCAAGCCTGATGCGGCCCGCCGCCGATGAGAACACCAGAAACCTGGTCGGGGTGAGAGGATTCGAACCTCCGACTCCTGCGTCCCGAACGCAGTACTCTACCAGGCTGAGCTACACCCCGAATCTCACAAACCGAGTCGCATAAATGCCAAGGGCACATTGCGTGCCCCCTGAGTCATGCAAGACTGATCATGCAAGGCTGATCCTGTAGGGAATCAGTGTGTTCGCGTGACCGCGAAACCGCATAATTGTATCAAAGAATCGCGATACGGCGATGCCGGGATCACGCTCAGTGCGTTGCGTGCGGTCTCAGCCTCGGCCTCAGCCTGGCGGCGGGTGTAGTCGAGGGCGCCGCTGCGACGGATTGCAGTCAGAACCTCGTCCAGGTGCTGCGCCCCGCCCTCAGTCAATGCCTGCCGCACCAGCCCGGCCTCGGTTGGGGTGCCCCGGCAAATGGCATGGATCAACGGCAGTGTCGGCTTGCCCTCGGCCAGATCATCACCAATATTCTTGCCGATCACGCTGGGATCACCCGAATAGTCGAGCACGTCGTCGATCAGCTGAAAGGCGGTGCCAAGGTGCATGCCGTAGCTGGCCATCGCATCCTCCTGCGCTGCAGTGGCTCCGGCCAGCACCGCGCCCAGCCTGCCGGCCGCCTCGAACAGCTTGGCGGTCTTGTAGCGAATCACCCGCAGGTAACTTTCCTCCTCGATATCGGCGTTGCGGCAGTTCATCAGTTGCAGGACCTCGCCCTCGGCGATCACGTTGGTCGCATCAGCGAGAATCTGCAGTACGCGCATGTTGCCAATCCCGACCATCATCTGGAAGGCGCGCGAATAGACAAAATCGCCGACCAGCACCGATGCGGCGTTGCCAAACTCGGTATTGGCGGTGGGTCGTCCGCGGCGCAACGCGGACTCGTCGACCACATCGTCGTGGAGCAAGGTGGCCGTATGAATGAATTCAACAACCGCGGCCAAAGTGTGGTGGGCTGAGCCGCGATACCCCAGGGCGCCTGCCGAGAGCAGGACCAGTTGGGGACGCAGGCGCTTGCCTCCACCACCGATGATGTATTCCGCCACCTGGCGGATCAGCACGACATCGGAATGCAGGCGCTCGCGGATTTCCGTATCCACCGCCCGAAGGTCTGCAGCGAGCAATTGATGAAGCTGGTCTAGAGGTTCTTTGGCCACGGCAAAAAAGTCGCGATGATAACAACTGGGACCGGCGGCGCCGCTTCGAGACGGTTCAGCCCATCCTCAGAGTTGGCATGGATTGCCATAAGTTATTGATTATATTAAATATTTAAAATAACAGCCATGACATCCCGGCAACGACCCGACTTTGACGTCCGCATCGATGGCTTGTATAATCGCGGGCTTTTCGTAGTAATGAATTTCCGGGGGATTTCCCATGTATGCCGTAGTCAAAACCGGTGGCAAGCAATACCGCGTCAGCGCCGGAACAAAAATCAAGGTCGAACAACTGACCGCCGAAGTGGGCAGCGAAGTCACGCTGGACCAGGTGTTGATGATCGCCAATGATGGTGACGTCAAGCTCGGCAGCCCGTTACTTTCCGGCGCCGCCGTCAAGGCCAAGGTGCTGGCCCAGGGCCGTGGCGACAAGGTTCGTATTTTCAAGATGCGCCGCCGCAAACATTACCGCAAGAGCCAGGGCCATCGCCAGAATTTCACCGAGCTGGAAATCACTGGCATCGCCGGCTAAGAAAAACGGCTAAGGAGACCACACCATGGCACACAAAAAAGCAGGCGGCAGCTCACGAAATGGCCGCGACTCTGAATCGAAACGACTCGGCGTCAAGCGTTTTGGCGGTGAACTGATCCCCGCGGGCAGCATCATCATCCGCCAGCGCGGCACCCGGGTGCACGCCGGAGAGAATGTCGGCATCGGCCGTGATCACACACTGTTTGCCAAGATTGACGGCAGGGTGCTGTTCGCGACCAAAGGACCGCTGCGCCGCCAGACTGTCAGCGTCGTTCCAGCCTGATCTTCGAAGCTTCTGCTGAAAAGGCCCTGTTGAACGACAGGGCCTTTTTTGTTGCAACCGGATTTGTCGCAGATCAGCCATGAAATTCATCGATGAAGCACGCATTGAAGTCCATGCCGGCAAGGGCGGAGACGGGGTAGCTAGCTTTCGCCGCGAGAAATTTGTCCCGCGCGGCGGCCCTGACGGCGGCGATGGCGGCCGCGGCGGCAGCATTTACGGCATCGCCGACCGCAACATCAACACGCTGATCGACTACCGTTATGCGCGCATCCACCGCGCAAAGAACGGCCAGAAGGGCATGGGCTCGGACTGTTTCGGCCGCGCCGCGGACGACATCGTGCTGCGTATGCCGGTGGGCACCGTGGTCAGTGACGCTGAAACCGGGGAAATCCTGTTTGACCTCGACAAGGACGGCGAACGTGTCACGCTGGCCCAGGGTGGCCGCGGCGGACTCGGCAACCTGCATTTCAAGTCGAGCACCAACCGCGCACCTCGGCAGTTTACGGTCGGTGAACCTGGCGTATCGCGATACCTAAAGCTCGAACTCAAGGTGCTTGCCGACGTCGGCCTGCTCGGCCTTCCGAATGCCGGTAAATCGACCCTGATTCGCGCCATTTCAGCGGCACGGCCGAAGGTTGCCGACTATCCGTTCACCACGCTGCAGCCGAACCTGGGCGTGGTTCGCGTTGATGACAATCGCAGCTTCGTGGTTGCCGACATTCCGGGACTGATCGAAGGTGCCGCAGAAGGCGCCGGGCTGGGCCACCAGTTCCTGCGCCATCTTGCGCGCACCCGGCTGCTGCTGCACGTGATCGACGTGGTGCCGCCGGACCCAGACGCGGACGTGGTGCGCGACGCCAAGGCGCTAGTCCGAGAGCTGCGCAAGTACGACGAAGCGCTGTACCGCAAGCCGCGCTGGCTGGTGCTTAACAAGGTAGACCTGCTGCCTGAAGACGAGCGGGAAACCCGTGTTGCCGCTCTGCTGAAAAAACTCGGCGCCAGCAAACGTCACTTCGCGATCTCCGCCATCAACGGCGCGGGCTGCCGGCCGCTGGTTTTTGCCGCGATGGAACATCTCGAGGATGCCGGCGGCACAAAAACACTCAGCACCACGGCAGGGAAGTCCGCCAAAAAAACATCATGAACAGCACGCCGCAGGAATCCATGATCCGGCATTCGAAACGTCTGGTGGTGAAAGTCGGCAGCGCGCTGGTGACCAACGCCGGCCTCGGCCTCGATCACCAGGCGCTCACCGGCTGGGCGGAGCAGATCGCGCGCCTGCGCAATGACGGCAGGGAAGTGGTGCTGGTTTCCAGCGGCGCCATCGCCGAGGGCATGCAGCGTCTGGGCTGGACGCAACGCCCTCACGCCCTGCATGAACTGCAGGCGGCGGCGGCCGTGGGGCAGATGGGCCTGGTACAGGTCTATGAATCCTGTTTCCGCGGCCACGGGCTGCTCGCCGCGCAGATCCTGCTGACCCACGAAGACCTCGCCGACCGCAAACGTTATCTCAATGCCCGCTCGACGCTGCGCACGCTGCTGGGGCTGGGCGCGATTCCGGTGATCAACGAAAACGACACGGTCGCGATCGATGAAATCCGCTTCGGTGACAACGACACACTGGCGGCACTGGTCACCAATCTGATCGAGGCCGATGCGCTGATCATCCTGACTGATCAGCAAGGTCTCTACAGCGCCGATCCGCGCAAGGATCCGGCGGCAACACTGGTCAGCGACGGCATTGCCGGAGACCCCTGGCTGGAGACAATCGCGGGCTCCACCGGCAGCGCAATTGCACGCGGCGGCATGCTCACAAAAATCACCGCGGCCAAACGCGCGGCGCGCAGTGGCGCGCACACCGTCATTGCTTCAGGACGCGAACCCGAGGTGCTGCTGCGTCTGGCCGGGGGCGAAAAACTCGGCACCCAGTTGCTGGCCGGTGAAGGCACGGTCGCAGCGCGCAAACAATGGCTGGCCGACCACCTGCAGGTACGCGGCCAGCTCACGCTGGATGACGGCGCGGTTAAGGCGCTGACGGTCGATGGCAAGAGCCTGCTGCCCGTCGGCGTGACTGCGGCAAGTGGCGCCTTCGAACGTGGCGAGGTGGTGAGTTGTCTCGACGGCAGCGGCCGCGAAATCGCCCGTGGTCTGGTCAACTACAGTTACGGCGAAACCTGCCGCATCCTGCGCACGCCATCAAACCAGATCGAAGCCCGGCTCGGTTATGTGGATGAATCCGAACTGATTCACCGCGACAACCTGGTCCTGCTCTGAAACCACCCATCCGTTCATTCGAGCAGTGGCGGGCGGTCAATCCCCCTGCGCAAGGTGCGGACAATCCGCTCCGCCGGCTCCGCCATCTTGATCTTGCAGAAGTAATTTTTATGCAACTCGGCGTGATGGGCTCCGCCCTGCCGCGCGGAGAACTGTCGCCACTGCGGATTACGGGCGCGCACCCAGCTTCGGTCACCGGGGCGGCCAATCGCATAAAACTTCTGCTCCGCGGGATCACAGCGTATGCCCTCGAAAGAGACATTGGTGGCTCCGCCGGCGGTTTTGATGACCAGGGTGTAGCGAATCACGCCATCCTTGCCGCTGGAGATCGACAAACCATCAATAAAATAGCGGTGCGGGCTCACGGCATCGATGTCCAGGGAAATCAGGTTGCTGTCCAAAGGATAGGCCGGAATCTCTGAGACCAGTTCAGACCATGGCGTGATCTCGCGGTCATATTTGTAGTCCCAGCCTTCCCAGAGGGTCTGCGCCTTTGACTGGGACGTCAGCGCAAGGCCCCAGACAAGGCTGCACAGCATCAGCCAGGGCAGAAACAGGGTGATCAGCGGTCTGCTCATGGCACGATTCTACTACTCGGCAACCAGGTCCGGCTTTCAGCTGAGATCGCCGAGCAGCGACACCCTTGTTGCCTCCGGCACTGACCGCAACTGCGCGCCGTAGTTGTGATGATCAACTCCGATGTCCAGCGCCGCGCCGGCACGCAGCGCCGCCACCATCGCCTTGGTCAGCTCGAAACGCAGGAAATGCACCGAAGAGGTTTTTTGGTCGTTCTCGCGCTCCAGATCCTCGTCTGCAACCGCATATGAGCATTCATGACCTGCGACTTGCACCCAGACCCTGTCCTCGATGCCGATCAGCTTTGCCAGCCAGATGCGGCGTTCGTTTTCATCCGGGTACTCGATCATCATCGTCGCCTTCCAGTTGCTGCCATCCGGAATCAGGGGGTTGTAGGCTTCGAGCTCGTCGTTGATGCCCTCTTCCTCGAATATCCGTTCTGCGCGCAGCATTTCCTGGACCTGGTAACGGATGGTCAGTTCGTCCTCGAAGATCAGCGTGACATGCTCACCAAGCCGAAGGGTACGGTCTTTCTTGTGCGCCATCACCCTGGCGCGGAACTCGGGCCGCGACTTGGCGTAGGTTTCAAGGGGCATCAGGGATTCACGGGTAAGGTGTGCCATGGTGGTGTTCATAATCCGTAAGCTATGCGTATGAGTGTGATCGGATGCTGCTTCTCAGCACCGGCACCAGCGCCGTCGCCGATGCCCTGCTGGATGTGACGGCCGGCGATGGCGCAGTCAGAGCTGATGTAATCGGGCGCAGCCTCGCCCATCTGGCGGAACACCGGCCGGCCGATTTTCATCGACTGCTCGAAAAACTCGCTTTTGACACCCCAGGTGCCGTCGTGTCCGGCGCAGCGCTCGACCGTGGTGACCTTGGTCTCCGGCACCATTTCCAGCAGTTCGCGGGTCTTCTGTCCCATGTTCTGCACGCGCAGATGGCAGGGTATGTGGTATGAGACCTTGCCCAGCGGCTTGCTGAAACTGGTCTTCAGCAGCCCGTCTTTGTGGCGCAGGACGAGATATTCGAAGGGATCAAACATCGCTTCAGCCACCGCCTTGACGTCGGAGTCATCCGGGAACATCAGCGGCAGCTCCTGCTTGAACATCAGCGTGCAGGAAGGCACCGCGGTCAGGATCGCATAACCCTCGCGCGCCAGCTTTGCCAGCGGCGGGATATTGATGTCCTTGTTGCGCGCTACAGCCTCGAGATCGCCTAGCTCGAGCTTGGGCATGCCGCAGCAGGCCTCCTTGTCGACGATGATCGACGGAATTTCATTGTGGGCCAGTAATTTCAGCAGGTCGTGACCAATGCCGGGCTCGTTGTAGTTGACGTAGCAAGTCGAGAAAATCGCGACCTTGCCCGGGGTTTGCTTGCCGTCCTTCACCGGGAAGGCGGATTGCGGCTTCGCGTTGGCGCGGAATCTGGCGCTGTCGTATTCCGGCAGCACGCGATCGTGGTGGATGCCGAGCATGCTGTCCATCACCTTGCGCACCGGCGCCGCCTTGTTCGCGGCATTGACCATCTGCACCACCACCGGGATCGAGGCCAGCTTGCCAAGGGCATCGGTGCTCGACAGCAGCTTGTCGCGGAAGCTGACTTCACCCTTGCGGAACTTGACCGCCTTGGCACGCAGCATCAGGTGCGGGAAGTCGACATTCCATTCATGCGGCGGCACATACGGACACTTGGTCATGTAGCACATGTCGCAGAGGTAGCAGCGGTCGATGACTTCCCAATAATCCTTTTTCGGGATGCCGTCGACTTCGAGGGTCGGGCTCTCATCGACCAGGTCAAACAACTTCGGAAACGCGGTGCACAGGTTCACGCAGCGGCGGCAGCCGTGGCAGATGTCGAACACGCGCTCGAGCTCGTGATTGAGCTTGTCCTCGTTGTAGAAATCGTCCGACTTCCAGTCCAGGGGGTGCCGGGTCGGGGCCTCGAGACTGCCTTCACGTACGGTCATGGTGGTGTAACTCGCCAGAATGAGTGGGAAAAATGCGCTGGAAAAGAAAGAGGCGCTTGTGGCGCCCCTTTCTGCCTGCCTGCCGGCTGCTTGCCTGCGATCAGTCGGCCAAGCCGTCCAGCGCCTTCTGGAAGCGGTTGGCGTGCGAGCGCTCGGCTTTCGCCAGTGTCTCGAACCAGTCGGCGATTTCACCAAAACCTTCGTCACGCGCGGTCTTCGCCATGCCCGGGTACATGTCAGTGTACTCGTGCGTCTCGCCGGCAATTGCGGCCTTCAGGTTGTCACGGGTGCGGCCGATCGGCAGATCAGTCGCAGGGTCGCCACAGGCTTCCATGTACTCGAGGTGGCCATGGGCATGGCCGGTTTCACCCTCGGCTGTTGAGCGGAACACCGCGGCCACGTCGTTCTGGCCCTCAACGTCGGCCTTGGCTGCGAAATACAGATAACGGCGGTTGGCCTGGGATTCGCCGGCAAACGCTGCTTTGAGGTTGCCATGGGTTTTCGAATTCTTGAGCTGCATAAAAACTCCTTTTAAAACAATAGGTTACGTTAATGCCTTGCACGATGATCATCACATGCTCGGGAACAACCTACGACACAGCGATTTAGTTTTAGACTAAATCTAATCTGTAAATGGAGTGTAATTGCTGGCTGTTTATGCTGTCAACGCAGAATGGCAGCCAAGGCGCCAAAACATCGCGGCCATAGCACAAACTGCCGCTCCCGCAGAAACAGTCACTCAGGCATCAGCCGACGAGTGGTCCTGCGGCTGTTTTTCCGGGGCGGAAGGACGACCTCGTTGTGCATCCTGGCGTCGCAAAAGATAGCGCGACAGCTCGTTTAATGCCTGCTCGTAGACCGCACGCTTGAACTCGATCACGTCCTGGGTTGGCGCCCAATAGTCATGCCAGCGCCAGGCGTCGAACTCCGGCTTCTCTGTGGCGCGCAGGCAAACGTCACAGTCGCGCCCCACCAGCCGCAACAGAAACCAGATCTGTTTCTGGCCACGGTAATTTCCGCGCCACTCCCGGCGCAACCAGCGTTCGGGCACCTCGTAGCGCAACCAGTCGCGGGTGCGGCCGAGGATCTGCACATGCTCGGGCTTGAGGCCGACCTCCTCGTGCAGTTCGCGGTACATCGCGGCTTCAGGGCGCTCGCCGCCCTTGATGCCGCCCTGCGGAAACTGCCAGGAATGCTCGCGGACCCGCTTACCCCAGAACACCTCGTTCTTCGTGTTGCACAGAATGATCCCGACGTTGGGACGATAGCCATCTCTGTCGATCATGGTCATCCCCGTATGCGATAAACATCATTGGAACTGATTTTTTCATAATTCCCCGGGCATTGAAAGTCCGGAAAAAACGCAAATCAGGGCCACGGATTCAGGGATACAGAAACTCGTCATCGAAGCGGTTCATGCGGTGCAGCGCCGCCACAAATTCCGGATATTCAAGGTCATGGGCCAGTTCCAGCTCGGCCGCCCTGGAACGCAATTCCATCCAGCGGAAAGGCGGCGGCCGGTCACGGAAAGCAAGCGCGATGACATTACCCTGCTTGCGCGCCGGCAGACACAGTGTGCCCCCGGGAAAGGCCTCCTCGATGCGTTTGAGCACGGCATTGAACTCGCGGTCACCACCCCACAGATTAACCACCAGCATCCCGCCCGCTTTGAGGCGGTCGTGACAATCGCGGTAAAACGCCGTGGTGGCCAGGGCCTCGACCTGTGATTCGGCGTCATAACCATCAACCATGATCAGGTCGGCAGCAATGTCCTGACGCGCCATGTATTCCGCACCGTCACCGACAATCACCGAGAACCGCCCGTCATCGGCGGGCACCGCAAAACACTGCCGTGCAATCGCCACCACCTGCGGATCGATCTCCAGCACACGGATGCTTGTTTCCGGCAGGCGATGGCGCAGGAACTTCGCCACCGAACCACCACCCAGCCCGACCATCAGCACATCCCGGGGCTGCGGCTGGAAAAGCAGCACCCCCATCATGGCGCGGGTGTAGGAAAGCTCGAGATCGTCAGGTCGCGCGATGCGCATCGCGCTCTGCACGGTGTCGCTGCCGATGTGCAGGGAGCGCACACCGTATTTCTCGCTGACATAAACGGTTTTGGCATCTTCCGCCGGCTTGCGCAGACGCCATCTGGGCACGATTCGCATCAGGGTCAGTCGGAGTGAAACATACGGGGCTGCGGACTCAGGAATGGAACTAGCGTCCTGTAGAATAAGGTTTTTTTCCGCTCTGGAACAGGCATGCGGGTTTCACAATTTTTCATATCGACACTCAAGGAAGCGCCATCCGAAGCCGAAGTCATCAGCCACAAGCTGATGATGCGCGCCGGCCTGATCAAACGCCTGACCAGCGGCGTCTACACTTGGATGCCGCTGGGCCTGCGCGTGCTGCGCAAGGCCGAGCAGATAGTGCGCGAGGAAATGAATCGCGGCGGCGCCATTGAGCTGCTTATGCCTGCGGTGCAACCTGCGGAATTGTGGCAGGAATCCGGTCGCTGGCAGCAGTACGGCCCCGAACTGCTGCGCATCAAGGACCGCCACGACCGTGATTTCTGCTTTGGCCCCACCCACGAGGAGGTGATCAGCGATGTGGTGCGCCGTGAGGTCAAGAGCTACCGCCAGTTGCCGCTGAACCTGTTCCAGATCCAGACCAAGTTCCGCGACGAAATCCGTCCGCGCTTCGGCGTGATGCGCGGCCGCGAGTTCCTGATGAAGGATGCCTACTCCTTCCACACCGGCTACGATGATCTTGTGCGTGAATACCGCAACATGCACGACACCTACAGCCGCATTTTCACGCGACTGGGCCTGAAGTTCCGCGCGGTTGCGGCCGACACCGGCTCGATCGGCGGCACCGGTTCACACGAGTTCCATGTGCTTGCCGACTCCGGCGAGGACGCCATCGCCTACTGCCCCCAATCGGACTACGCGGCCAACGTCGAGTTGGCAGAGGCGGTGGCTCCGGTAAAAAAAAGAAAATCCCCTTCGGAAACTTATCAAAAAGTTTCAACCCCAGGCAAAACCTCCTGCACAGATGTAGCACAGCATTTAGGCATACCCATCGAGAAAGTCGTTAAAACCATCGCAATCATCCGCGAGGATGTTGAAGACTCTCCCATCACAAGCGGCCGATTTGCACTTATCTTCCTCAGGGGCGATCACGAATTAAATAACGTAAAAGCGCAGAAGATAATTGGCCGATTTCGTCTTGCAACCTCGGAAGAAATTGAATCAAGAATGGGCTGCCGCCCAGGTTATATCGGCCCAAAGAACGGTGTGATGTGTTTGTATTTTATTGATAGAACCGTTGCCGAAATGAGTGATTTCGTTTGCGGTGCGAACGAGGCTGGATTTCACTATGTTGGAGCCAACTGGGAACGAGACTACGAATACCCTGGCACCAATTTTGTTTACGACCTGCGCAATGTGCTCAGCGGCGACCCGTCGCCCGACGGCAAAGGCACGCTCGAACTGTGCCGCGGCATTGAGGTCGGACACATTTTCCAGTTACGCAGCAAATATGCCAAAGCGCTGAACCTCAGCTTTCTCGACGAGACTGGAAAATCGCAAATCATCGAGATGGGTTGTTACGGCATCGGCGTCACCCGTGTTGTCGCCGCTGCGATCGAACAGAACCACGATGAGCGCGGCATCATTTTCCCGCCGGCGCTTGCCCCCTTCGAGGTGGCTATCGTGCCCATCGGCTACGCCAAGAGTGAGGCGGTGCGCGAAGCCGCCGACCGCTTGCATGATGCATTGATGGCTGCCGGCATCGACGTGCTGCTCGACAACCGTGACGAACGGCCCGGCGTGATGTTTGCCGACATGGAACTGATCGGCGTACCGCACCGTGTGGTCATCGGCGACCGCGGCCTCAAGGAAGGTGTTGTCGAATACAAGGGCAGGCGCGACAGCGCAGCCCGCAATATCCCCTTGGCTGAAATAGAAAAGTCAATAAAATCAATGGTATGCGGAGACTCCTCGCAACCCTGACCGGCATCGTCCTGCTCAGCCCCCTGGCTGCGCTGGGCGGCGCACAGAAATACGAACCGCTGTCTACCAGCGTCCAGGCGGCACTGCACCAGAGCATCGCCGATCAGGCCACGCCGGTTCTGGCCTTCGACAGCGAACAGGAGGCACGCGCCTGGCTCGCCGCGATGTCTTCGCGTCTGGCCAGACGCATGCCAAACCGGGTCGAACGCGAAGAGTTCCTGCTGACCGTGCACTACGAGGCACGCCGCGCCGGCCTTGACCCGCAGATGGTGCTCGGCCTGATCCAGGTGGAAAGCGCCTTCCGCAAGTACGCGGTATCCATTGCCGGTGCGCGCGGCTTCATGCAGGTGATGCCGTTCTGGATCAAACTCATCGGCGACGCGGATGACAACCTGTTTCACCTGCGCACCAATCTGCGCTTTGGTTGCACCATCCTCCGCCATTACCTGGACATCGAAAACGGCAACCTGTTTCGCGCGCTGGGCCGCTACAACGGCAGCCTGGGCAAGGCCGAATATCCGAACATGGTGCTTCAGGCCTGGCGCAACTGGCAGTACTCACCGCCTCAGGGCAATCGCAACCCGCAATAAGCCGACAGACCATGACCGAAATTCTCGTGCTTTACTACAGCCAACATGGCGCCACCCGCGATCTCGCGCAATGGATCGCCCGCGGCATCGAGCAGGGTGGTGCCGCGGCCCGGCTGCGCACGGTACCGCGGATATCGACCGTCACCGAGGCCGTGGATGCGCCGATTCCCGACAGCGGACCGCCCTATGCCGAATTGCGCGATCTAGAAGAGTGCGCCGGCCTCGCGCTGGGCTCGCCCACCCGCTTTGGCAACATGGCGGCGCCGCTCAAATATTTCATCGATGGCACCTCGGCGCTGTGGTTGAAGGGTTCACTCGCCGGCAAACCTGCGGCCGTCTTCACATCGACCGCCAGCCTGCACGGCGGGCAGGAAACCACGCTGATCTCGATGATGCTGCCGCTGCTGCATCACGGGATGCTGATCGTCGGCCTGCCCTACACCTCGCCTGAACTGCTGACCACCGGCAGCGGCGGTACACCCTACGGCGCCAGTCATCATGCCGGAGCAGCGGATGACCACCCGGTCAACGAACATGAACGCAGGTTGTGTATCGCACTGGGCAAAAGACTCGCGGAAACAGCACTCAAGCTCTCCCGCGCATGAGCACCGGTTCAGTGCGCGCGGCGCGAAACCTGGCAGCAGCGCTGTTGCTGGCGTTGATCGCGCTGTGTGTCGCGTGGGAACTGTGGCTCGCCCCAGTGCGTCCGGGTGGCTCATGGCTGACACTCAAGGTGCTGCCGCTGCTGCTGATCGCGCCCGGGATATTAAGCGGCAGGATATACACCTACCGCCTGTCAACGATGCTGATCCTCGCGTATTTCACCGAGGGCACTGTGCGCGGTTATGCCGATCGCGGCGTCAGCCAGTGGCTGGCCTGGGGAGAAACCGCGCTGGCGCTCGCTTACTTCGCCGCAGCCATCTGGGCGGTGCGCCGGATGCGTGGCGCCGTCCGTCCCGGGGAATGACGCCACCTCCAGCAGTCAAAGCTGCGGGTTGAGCCGCTCGGACTTGGCGTAGAGCTTGTTCAGCGCATTGATGTAGGCCTTGGCGGAAGCGACAACAATGTCGGTATCGGAACCCTGGCCGTTGACGATGCGCCCGTCGCGCGACAGGCGGACCGTGACTTCGCCCTGGGCATCGGTGCCAGTGGTGATCGCGTTGACCGAATACAGCAACAACTCGGCCTGGCTTCCGACCAGCGCTTCGATCGCCTTGAACGCCGCATCGACCGGACCGCTGCCCTGCGCCTCCGAAGGCTGCTCCTTGCTGCCATCGGCCATCACGATGCGGGCATAGGGCGGCTCGCCTGTTTCCGAATGCGCAGTCAGTGAAACAAGGTTGAAGCGCTCGTTTTCGACATGTTCGAGGTTTTCCTCACTGATCAGCGCGTGCAGGTCCTCGTCGAAAATCTCACGCTTTTTGTCAGCCAGTTCCTTGAAACGCTTGAAGGCTGTATTGAGCGCCTCTTCAGACTCGAGCTCCACACCGATCTCCTGCAGCCGGGTTTTGAAGGCGTTGCGGCCGGAAAGCTTGCCCAGCGTCAGGCGGTTGGTGGTCCAGCCCACCGACTCCGCGCTCATGATCTCGTAGGTCTCGCGGTGCTTCAGCACGCCGTCCTGGTGAATGCCGGATTCGTGTGCGAAGGCATTGGCGCCGACGATGGCCTTGTTCGGCTGCACCGGGTAACCGGTGATGCCCGATACCAGTTTGGAAGCCGGCACGATCTGCGGCGCATCAATGTTGGTGTCGCACTGGAAAATGTCCTGACGGGTGCGTACCGCCATGACAATTTCCTCGAGCGAGGCATTGCCCGCCCGTTCGCCGAGACCATTGATCGTGCACTCGACCTGGCGTGCGCCGTTCTGCACCGCCGACAGCGAGTTGGCCACCGCGAGCCCGAGATCGTTATGACAATGCACCGACCAGATCACCTGATCGGAATTCGGGATCCGCTCGCGCAGATTGCGGATCAGGCTGCCGAACTGGTCGGGCAGCGTATAACCGACGGTGTCGGGCACGTTGATCGTGCGCGCACCCGCCTTGATCACCTGTTCGAGAATGCGGCACAGGAAATCAAGATCGGAGCGCCCCGCATCCTCGGCCGAGAATTCGACATTATCCGTGTAATCACGCGCCCACTTGATTGCACGAACCGCCTGTTCGACCACCTGCGACGGCTCCATGCGCAGCTTCTTCTCCATGTGGATGGGTGAAGTCGCGATGAAGGTGTGAATGCGTGGCTGCGCCGCCACCTTTACCGCGTCACCGCAGCGGCGGACATCCTTTTCATTGGCACGTGCCAGACCGCAGATCGTGCTCTCCTTGATCGCGCGGGCAACCGCCTGCACGGACTCGAAATCGCCATCGCTTGCCGCCGGAAACCCGGCTTCGATGACATCGACGCGCATGCGCTCAAGCTGGCGCGCGATGCGCAGCTTGTCATCCTTGGTCATCGACGCGCCGGGGCTCTGCTCGCCGTCACGCATCGTGGTGTCGAATATGATCAGTTTTTCCTTGGCCATGACTCAAACCTCGCACTCTGGGGCCGCTGTTGGCGTGCCCGATGACAGTATCTGCCGGCCGATGTTCCGGTCCGGATGGGGGTGCTGCGAAGGGTGGGGGTGTAGTTAGCGCGCGCGGCCGCGCAGCAGCAGACCCGCCAGCGAAAGCACGCCGGCGGAAGTTTGGAACAGGGCCAAGGCCCCTGTGGTCTGCATTAACTGACACATGATGGATTCAATATATCGGCTTTCCACGCCGGTCGCAAGCCGTGCTCAGGCTCCATCACCATCCGGCGGTGCCGGACGACGCACCACTTTGTCGTATATCCACAGCACATAGCCTGACAGGCCGTACAGCACAAACAGCGCAAACAGCAGCTCTGGAAGGGTGCCCGCAAAGGCGATCAACAACACAAAGCCGAGGGCTATTGCGACCACCGCAGAGAACGGCACGCTCTTGCGCAGATTGATGTCCTTACCGCTGTAAAAGCGCAGGTTGCTGACCATGGTCAGGCCGGCGACAAGGGTAAGCCCCCAGGCCAGCCACTTCACATCCGCGCCGCGCACCTGGTATTCGCTCATCGCCAGCACCAGACCGGCCACCAGCGCCGCCGCCGCGGGGCTGGGCAGGCCCTGGAAAAAACGCTTGTCGACGATGTCGATGTTGGTATTGAAGCGCGCCAGCCGCAGCGCGGCGCAGGCGCAGTAAACAAAAGCGGCGATCCAGCCAAGCTTGGTCGAAAGCCAGGGGCCCAGTATCGGCACGGTCTTCATCGCCGCAAAATCCTTCAGTGCCCATACGTAAACCACGAGCGCCGGCGCCACCCCGAAGGACACCATGTCCGAGAGGCTGTCGAGCTCGGCACCGAAATCACTCTGCGTGCGGGTCAGCCGGGCCACCCGACCGTCGAGTCCGTCGAGCACCAGCGCAACAAAGATGGCAATGGCCGCCTGTTCGAAGCGGCCGCTGACCGCCTGTACCACGGCATAGAACCCGGCAAAAAGGGCAGCCAGGGTAAACATGTTCGGCAGCCAATAGATGCCGCGACGCGCGAAACGCGACTTGATGAACTGCTTGTGTTCCCTGAGTTCGGTCATTGGTGAATGTTAAACCATCCGCCAACCCGCGCTAGGCGAGTTCAGCAAGCACCGTTTCCGTGGCATAAACCTTGTCACCTACCGCGGCACGGGGCACCGCCTGCGGCGGCAGGTAGACGTCTACACGAGAACCAAAGCGGATAAAGCCGTAGCGGTCGCCACGCTTGAATCGGTCGCCGGTTTTCGCGTAACTGAGGATGCGCCGGGCAACCAGACCCGCAACCTGCACGCAGGTGACGTCGTGACCGGATTCCGTGCGCAGGCAGGTCACGGCCCGCTCATTCTCCAGGGAGGCCTTGGCCAGATCGGCATTGAAAAAGCTTCCGGCAAAGTACTCGGTTTTGGTAACCGTGCCATCGACCGGGATGCGGTTCGAGTGGGCGTTGAACACATTCATGAACACGCTGATCTTCAGAGCATCACGGTCAAGATAAGGGTCACGCACTTTTTCCACAGACACAATGCGTCCGTCTGCAGGCGACAGCACTGCGGCGGGCGCTGGCGGAATCAACCGCGGCGGATCACGAAAAAACTGCACCATGAACACCACCACCAGCCACGGAAAAGCCGCCCAGCCGAAACCGGCCCAGGCATGAACGGCGACGGCAACGAACAGCGCGATGGCAATAAACGGCCAACCTTCGCGGGCGATCAGCGGATGCGGATAGTTGTTCATGATTACAATAAAAAAGGCGGCTGGCACGATCCGCGCCCAAGGGTGCGGAGCATTGCTTCAGCCGCCTGGTGAACCGGCATCAGTTCCTGGTCTGATCGACGAGGCGGTTCTTCTTGATCCACGGCATCATGTCGCGCAGCTTGGCGCCGACAGTCTCGACCTGATGAGCCTGGCCGATGCGGCGCAGCGCTTTCAGCGTCGGCGCGCCAGCCTTGTTCTCGAGGATGAATTCCTTGGCGAACTGGCCGGTCTGGATTTCAGCAAGAATCTTGCGCATTTCCGCGCGGGTTTCATCAGTGATGATGCGCGGACCGCGGGTGAAGTCGCCGTATTCTGCGGTGTTCGACACAGAGTAACGCATGTTGGCGATGCCGCCTTCGTAAATCAGGTCGACGATCAACTTCACTTCATGCAGGCATTCGAAATAGGCCATTTCCGGGGCATAACCGGCATCAACCAGGGTTTCAAAGCCGGCCTGGATCAACGCAGACAGACCGCCGCAGAGGACAACCTGCTCGCCAAAAAGATCGGTTTCGCACTCTTCGCGGAAAGTGGTTTCGATGACGCCGGCACGGGCCGCACCAATCGCCGCCGCGTAGGACAGGGCGATGTCGCGGGCCTTTTTGCTCGGATTCTGAAAGACAGCGATCAGGGCCGGCACACCGCCACCCTGGGTATAGGTCGAGCGCACCAGATGGCCGGGGCCTTTCGGGGCGATCATGATCACATCAAGGTCGGCACGCGGCTCGACCTGCTTGAAGTGCACGTTGAAGCCATGGGCAAAAGCCAGCGTCGCGCCTTTTTTCAGGTTGGGCTCGATTTCTTCGCGATAGACATCGGCATGGTGCTCGTCGGGCAACAGGATCATCACCAGATCGGCACCCTTGACCGCATCTGCCACTTCCTTGACCGCGATGCCAGCCTTCTTGGCCTTGTTCCAGGACACGCCATCCTTGCGCAGGCCGACGGTCACTTTCGCGCCGGAATCCTTGAGGTTGTTTGCATGGGCATGGCCCTGCGAACCGTAACCGATGATGGCAACCTGTTTGCGCTTGATAAGCGAGAGATCAGCGTCCTTGTCGTAATAGATTTTCATTTCGTCCTCTGTTGAATCGGGGTTGTGTTTTTTCAGGTGCCTGGTACGGATGCGGCTCAGACCTTGAGCACGCGGTCGCCGCGCCCGATACCGGAGGCACCGGTGCGCACGGTTTCAAGGATCGCCGCGGGGTCAATGGCTTTCAGGAAGGCATCAAGCTTGGAACCCGGACCGGTCAGCTCGATGGTGTAATCCTTGTCGGTAACATCTATGATGCGCCCGCGGAAAATGTCCGCCATGCGTTTCATCTCTTCACGGTCCTTGCCCATCGCGCGAACCTTGACCAGCATCAGCTCGCGCTCGATGTGATCGCCCTCGGACAGGTCAACCACCTTGACCACATCAACCAGCTTGTTGAGCTGCTTGTTGATCTGTTCGATGACCTCGTCGGAACCGGAGGTGACAATGGTCATCCGCGACAGCGTGGCATCCTCGGTCGGCGCCACGGTCAGGGATTCGATGTTGTAGCCGCGGGCGGAAAACAGCCCGGCAACGCGGGACAGTGCGCCGGCCTCGTTCTCGAGCAGGACTGAAATAATGTGTCTCATGGCATCACACCAGGATCATCTCCGACAGGCCCTTGCCGCCGGGCACCATCGGAAACACGTTTTCGGTCTGATCCGTCAGGAAATCCATGAACACCAGTTCTTTCTTGCGCGCAAAGGCTTCCTTCAGTGCGGGCTCGACGTCTGCCGGCTTTTCGATGCGCATGCCGACATGGCCGTAGGCCTCTGCAAGCCGTACGAAATCGGGCAGGGCATCCATGTACGATTCGGAATAACGGTTACCGTGAAAGAACTCCTGCCACTGGCGAACCATTCCCATGTAGCGATTGTTAAGGTTGATCATCTTGATCGGCAACCGGTACTGCTTGCAGGTCGACAGTTCCTGGATGCACATCTGGACCGAGGCCTCGCCGGTGACGCAGGCGACGGTGGCTTTCGGGTGAGCGAGCTGCACGCCCATGGCGTAAGGCAGGCCCACACCCATCGTGCCCAGACCGCCGGAGTTGATCCAGCGCCGGGGCTTGTCGAATTTGTAGAACTGCGCGGCCCACATCTGGTGCTGGCCGACGTCTGAAGTGACAAAGGCTTCGCCCTTGGTCACCTTGTACAGGGTCTCGACCACGAACTGCGGCTTGATGATGGCGCTGGAGCGGTCGTATTTGAGGCAATCGCGGCTGCGCCACTGCCCGATCTGAGTCCACCAGGCCTTGAGCGCGGCCTTGTCCGGGCCGCCACGCGCGGCTTCGATCTGGCGCATCAGTTCCTTCAGCACGTCACGAACATTGCCGACCACCGGAACATCAACCTTCACGCGCTTGGAAATCGATGCTGGATCAATGTCGATGTGAATAATCTGCCGCGGCTCCTCGAAGAAGTGCTTCGGATTGCCGATGACGCGATCATCAAAACGCGCACCAACCGCCAGCAGCACGTCGCAGTGCTGCATGGCCATGTTGGCTTCGTAAGTGCCATGCATGCCAAGCATGCCGAGGTTCTGCGGATCGGTTGCCGGGTAGCCCCCGAGGCCCATGAGGGTGTTGGTGCAGGGATATCCCAGTGCACGCACCAATTGCGCCAATTCCACCGAGGCATCGCCAAGAATGACACCGCCACCGGTGTAGATCATTGGGCGCTTCGCCTCCAACAGCAGTTTTGCAGCCTTTTTGATTTGCCCGGGATGCCCCTTGACCACGGGGTTGTACGAGCGCATCGAGATCGTCTTCGGATACTCAAACTCGGCTTTCAACGCAGTGATGTCCTTGGGGATGTCCACCACTACTGGGCCGGGCCTGCCGGTCGAAGCAATGTAGAAGGCTTTCTTGATCGTGACCGCCAGATCTTTGATGTCCTTGATCAGGAAATTGTGCTTGACGCAAGGACGGGTGATGCCAACGGTATCGCACTCTTGAAAAGCGTCTTCGCCGATAGCATGCGTCGGAACCTGCCCGGTGATGATCACCATCGGAATCGAGTCCATAAAAGCAGTCGCGATACCAGTCACGGCATTGGTAACACCCGGACCCGAAGTCACCAGGGCAACACCGACCTTGTCAGTGGAGCGGGCATAGGCATCAGCCGCGTGTACTGCCGCCTGTTCATGGCGGACCAGCACATGCTTCACCATGTCCTGCTTGAAAAGTTCGTCATAGAGGAAAAGGACCGCACCGCCCGGATACCCGAACACGTGCTCGACGCCCTCCGCCTGAAGACAACGCACTACGATCTCTGCGCCCGACAATTGCATGATTTTTTTACCCGCGCGGACCGAAGGACCGCGATGACCGGGCTGCTTCAAAAAGGAAACCCGAAACATTACCGGTGCACCCCCAGTACGGTCAAGCAAATAATCTGATGAAACAGCAGGATAGCCCTGCGCGCCGGCAACAACTATGCTTGCCTGCATTCGGTGTTTTGCTAAGATGCCGCCGACCTCAAGGCGCAAACAAGCGCTGCCGCCCTTTGGGCGGATGATAAGAAAAGGCAACCCACTGGCCACCTACAAGGAACTCGCCGATTTCCTTGCCGAAGTCGAACGTCGGGCGTTCAAACAAGCGGTTTTTTCCGTTAGGGATGAACACCTTGCGCTGGATATCGTGCAGGAGGCGATGCTCAAGTTGTCGGAAAAATACTCGGCCCGGCCGGCAAACGAGTTTCCGATGCTGTTCCAGCGTATCCTGCAAAACGCGATCCGTGATTTCTTTCGCCGGCAGAAGGTGCGTAACGCCTGGGTCACCCCGCTTGGCAACCTTTTTGGTCCGGATCAGGAAGACGACAGC
The DNA here is from genome assembly GCA_001464815.1 of Betaproteobacteria bacterium Ga0077527. GTDB lineage: Bacteria > Pseudomonadota > Gammaproteobacteria > Burkholderiales > SG8-41. Next base: position 134,580 of record LNDW01000015.1, read on the forward strand.
GACCCCCTTGAAAGCATGGAAATCGACAACGGATCCAAGCTGGCGTCACGCCCTGCGGAGCAGTTGGAGCAAAAGCAAGTACTTGATTTTATTGAAAAATCTATTGAGACCCTACCGGCACGTCAACGCGAGGCATTTATGCTGCGTTACTGGGAGGAACTCGATGTCGCTGAGGCTGCAAAGGTAATGGGTTGCTCGGAGGGAAGCGTGAAAACGCACTGCTCCCGGGCAACGCATGCTTTGGCGACATTGCTCAAGAAACAAGGTATTGAGCTATGACCGCCCCAGAACAGGAAATCGCAAAAAAAATCATCAACAAGCTTGACCTCGGGTCCCGGGATCTCGATCCCGCCACAGTCTTGCGGCTGGCGACTGCCCGTGACCTGGCTCTGGATCGTTACAAGCATCTCCCCTCCGAAAACCTGGTGACTGCCAGCGGGTTGTTTACCCAAGATTCTGGCCGCTCCGGCAACGGCTTGCGTTACATCATGCCCCTGATGGTTCTGCTTCTCGGGCTTGCTGGCATCGTCTATTGGCAGGGCAGCAATGGCGCGGATGGAGAAGTCGCCGACATTGACGCGCGGCTGCTTACCGACGACCTGCCGATCGACGCCTACCTCGATAAAGGCTTCGATTCATGGCTAAAGCGGCAGTCGCACTGATTTGCTGGCTCTGCCTCGCGCTGCCGGCATTCGCCGCCCAATCCTCCAAGCAGGCCATCAAACCGGTTCGGCCGACCTGGACTGAGCTGACCTCGGCACAACAGCAGGTACTGGCCCCGCTAGCCACGGACTGGAGCGAGATGGAGGGATCCCAGCGCAAGAAATGGGTGACCATCGCCAACCGCTATCCGAAAATGAAGTCCGCCGAGCAGGAGCGCCTGCAGCAACGCATGAAAGACTGGGCTGCATTGACGCCTTCGCAGCGCCAGGAGGCCCGTGAACGATATCAGGGCATCAAGAAACTCAACCCAGGCCAGCGACGCGAGGTTGCCAAGCAGTGGGATGCCTATCGCAAAACCCTGGCCCAGCCCAATACCCAATTTGACCCGCCCGTCGGCGAACCACTGAGTTCACCGCCAGGGGCTGCCGCAGCCGTCGAGCGTCAGTGACCCCCCCGACCCCCGGACTTGGCCGGCGCTTGCTCTGCCTGATTTACGAAGTCCTGCTGCTGACCGCCGTTATTCTGCTCTCAGGTGGAATCGCCACCGGCATGGCCGGATTGCTTGGTATTTCCGTGACCCCGTTGCTGACCCAAACCGTCGTACTACTGGTCTGTGGCGGCTATTTTCTCGTGCAATGGATGCGCAATGGTCAAACCCTGCCAATGAAAACCTGGCGTATCCGCATCGAAACCCGGGATGGTCGTTCCCTGGATGCAGGGACATCCCTGCGCCGTCTTTTTTTGGCGTCACTGGGTTATGCCGTTGCCGGCATCACCATTCTGTGGGCATTGTTTGACCGGGATCACCAGTTCCTGCATGACCGCCTTGGCGGCACCCGGTTGGTGTCACTGGCGACCGTAAGGCCAGAACCCGGGGATACCGGTTAACGGCGCTCCTGCAGCCACATCATCGTCAAGGCAAGTCCCATGAACATCAGGGTCGGCGCGATCGCGCTGGCAAAGGGCGGCCAGTCATTGAGCAGGCCGAGGTGCCCAAAGAGCCGGTTCAGGAAATGGAAGCCAAGGCCGATCATGATCCCCGCGAAGACCTTGGCGCCCACGCCGCCCTGACGGTTCTGGAAATAGGCAAAGGGCAGCGCCAGAATCATCATCACCACCACGGCGGCCGGATACAGCATCTTCGTCCACAGCGCGATCTCGTAACGCAGCGCCTTTTGCCGGTTTTCCCTGAGATGCTGCGAGTATGAATACAGACTCCACGCCGACATCTTCTCCGGCTTCACCAAGAGCACATTCAGCAATGAAGGATCGAGTACAGACTGCCATTGCCGGAAGTCATGACGGCTGACGCGGGTGGCCTGCTCCTCGAAATTGGTACTCGCGACATTGACCAGCATCCAGCGGTTGTTACCCTCGTATTCGGCGCCCTCGGCGAAACTCAGCGTGCGCAGGCGGTAGCTGCCGTCAAATTCATAAATACGCACACCGCGCAGCGTGGCCTCGGGTGTCACCTCGAGCACGTTGACGAAGGCAGTGCCGTCCTTGATCCACAGGCCGGAGCGGAACTCCTGGGCAACAATGCCCGAAATCGCCTGTGAGCGCAGCCGCTGCGCAAACTGCTCGGCGGGTGGGGCGACAAACTCTCCGACGGCGAAGGTCGCCGCACCGAAAATTGCCCCCACCATGGCCACCGACTGCACCATTCTCCCCAAGGACACCCCCGATGCACGCATCACGGTGTACTCCGAGCTTGCCACCAGCTGGGCCAACGCAAAAAGGGTGCCGATCAGCGCGGCAATCGGAAACAGCTCATAAACATGGTTCGGCGCCGAGAGTGCGACATGCAGCAGGATATGGCGCAACTGATAGCTGCCGCGGCCCAGATCCTTCATCTGCTCGACAAGATCAAAAAATGCGAATAGCAACAGCAGCGCAATGAATACCAGCGCGGTGGCCATCGCGATTTCACGCGCCACATAACTGCGCAGGGTTCTCATCGCAGCAATCGCCAGAATGAAAACAGTGACAGCCTGCGGTAAAACAGCGCCGCCAACACAAGCGCCATACCGGCATGAACCATCCACATGCCGACGACGACGGATACTCGGCCCTGTGAGATCGCCGCCTGCATGATCGACAGTAAATTGCTGTAGATCATGTAAACCAGGATCGCAACCACGATATTCATCGACCTTCCGGCGCGCGGATTGACAAAGGACAGCGGGATCGCGAGCAGGCAGAGCAAAAGCGCGCTCGCCGGCAGGCCGACGCGCCACGACAATTCGCCGAGATTACGCGGAGTCGGTTCGCGGATCAGCTCCCATGTGGTCATCGTCTTGGTGGTCGGCGCGCGATCCGCGGCATCCGCGGCGCTTTCGATGCGCACCGCATACCGCTCGAACTCGAACACCTTGTACTCGGGTGAACCGGGCTCCCCCTCGTAGCGGCGACCGTTCAGCAGCACCAGGAAACGGTCCCCGTTGGCGGCGGTTTCCTGGAACCCGGACTGCGCCACCATCACGCCTTGCTTGCCGTTCTGGGTGGAACTGACAAACACGTTGGCCACCATGTTGCTCTGGCCCGACACCTCCTCGACCAGATACACGCGGTCTGCACGGCGCGATTCGTGAAAAACGCCCGGTGTCACCTGAGCCACGTCGTCGCGGCTGTCCATCTGCCGGCGGAACTCCTCCGCCTTCTGCACCGCCCAGGGCGAAAGCAGCAGAGAAAGCAGACCCACCGTCAGCACCAGCGGAGCGGCAAAGGAAAGCACCGGGCGTATCCAGCGCGTCAGCCCCTGCCCGCAGGAAAACCACACCACCATCTCGGAATCCCGGTAACTGCGGGTGAGAGTCATCAGCACCGAGATAAACAGTGTCAGCGACAACAGGATTGGCAGATAACCGACCAGCGTGAATCCGAGCAGGGCCACCACGCCGGTGGATGTGATCTGGCCGCCCGCAGCCTGACCCAACAGGCGCACCAGCTGGGTGGTCAGCGATATGCCGAGCAGAACAAGGAAAGTCGCAGCAGCCGATGTCGCCAGTTCGCGCAGCAGGGATGTGCGAAAAATCATGCCGGCGTTTTGCTTTTTGAGGGCAACCCGAAGATAATCAATAAGCCCAATATGACTGTGGTTGCAACCCTTGATGCACGCCGGATACGAACCGCTATCAAGACTCGATGCGACCCGAATCCGAACAATGTCTCCGCTGCCGGCAACCGTCAGACCGACGCCCGTAGCGGAAAAACCCGCCAATCGGCACTTTGCAGAAGGCAACAGCAACGACAAACGCCGACTGCTTGAATGCACAGGAGAAAACACATGGAATTTAGCACAAAAGCCCTGGTTCCCGGACGCAGCAATAGCGACTGCTGCGTAGTCGGTGTATATGCCGGTCGCCGCCTCAGCACGACGGCCGCAACCATCGACAAGCTTTCGGGCGGCTATATCAGCCGAATTCTGGCACGGGGTGACATGGACGGCCGCCCCGGCTCAACCCTGCTGTTACACGATGTGGCCGGCATCAACTGCACCCGTATCCTGCTGGTCGGACTCGGCAACAAGGAAGATTTCACCGAAAAACAATTCCGGCGCGCTGTCGCAGCCGCCATTGAAGCCCTATGCAGCACGGCCGTCACCAACGCCGAGATGCACTTTGCCGAAGTGACCCCGGGCCGCCGTGACATCGAATGGCGTCTGCTGCAGGCCGCGCGTATTGCAGGCGAAACCGCCTACCGTTTTGAGCAGATGAAAAGCGCGCCGCAGTCACCGGCACCATTGCTCCACCATCTCACCTTTGTTGTTGCAAAAGCCGACTTGAAACGGGCCGCACGCGGCCTTGCCCGGGGCGCCGCACTGGCCGCGGGCATCAATTTCGCCCGCGATCTCGGCAACCTGCCGGGCAACGTCTGCACGCCCACCTATCTTGCCGGCGAAGCCCGCAAGCTTTCGCGCAGCCACGGCCTCAAGCTACGCGTGCTGGAACGCGCAGACATGGAAAAACTCGGCATGAACACCCTGCTTTCGGTCGCCGCCGGCAGCAGCCAGCCACCAAAGCTGATCATTCTCGAGCACATGGCCGGCCCGAAAAACCAGAAACCGGTGGTGCTGGTCGGCAAGGGTGTCACTTTCGACACCGGCGGCATTTCACTGAAACCCGCTCCGGAAATGGACGAAATGAAGTTCGACATGAGCGGCGCCGGCAGCGTGCTCGGCACGCTGAAAGCGGTGGCTGAAATGAAGCTGCCGCTGAACGTGGTCGGCATCGTGCCCGCCACCGAAAACATGCCCGGTGGCCGTGCCACCAAGCCGGGCGACATCGTCACCAGCATGTCGGGGCAGACCGTGGAAATCCTCAACACCGACGCCGAAGGCCGGCTGATCCTCTGTGATGCGCTGACCTACGCCGAGCGCTACGAACCGTCGGCGGTCATCGACATCGCGACACTGACTGGCGCCTGCGTCATCGCGCTGGGCCACGTGGTAAGCGGCCTTTTCGCCAACAACCAGCCGCTGGCCGCCGAAGTGCTGGCCGCGGGCGAAACCTCGGGCGACCGCGCCTGGCACCTGCCGCTGCACGATGAATACCAGGAGCAGTTGCGCAGCAATTTCGCCGACTTTGCCAACATCGGCGGCCGGCCGGCCGGTGCCGTGACAGCGGCCTGCTTCCTGTCGCGCTTCACCAAAAAATACAAATGGGCGCACCTTGATGTCGCCGGCACCGCATGGAAATCCGGGAAGGACAAGGGCTCGACAGGCCGTCCGGTGCCGCTGCTCACGGAATTCCTGCTCAACCGCGCCGGCAAACGCTGAGCCGGTGACGCGGGCATCACGCAGATCAAGCGATGACGCAAATCGATTTTTACACCCAGGTCGATGACCGGCTGCATACCGCCTGCCGCCTCATCTCGAAAGCCCGCAGCCGCGGTCTGAAGGTGACTGTTTACTGCCCGGATCATGAAACGGCCGGCCGGCTCGACCGCCTGCTGTGGAGCCACCCCCCCACCGGATTCCTGCCGCACTGCGGTCGTGATCACCGGCTGGCCGTCGTCACGCCGGTGATCATCGACGCAGCCATGGACGAACCACTGCACGATGAGCTGCTGATCAATCTGCACACCGAATGGCCGGCCCCCTTCAGCCGCTTCCAGCGGCTGGCGGAAATCGTCGGCACCGATGACGATGATCGCGCCCTGGCACGCCAGCGCTACCGTTTCTACCGCGACCGTGGCTACGAAATCCGCACTCACGATCTCTCGGCCGGTACCGGCTGACCACCAGGCTGCGCATGGCTGATCCGACAAACCCTGAACCGGGCAACGACGACATCATCAATCGCGCGGATGCCCTGCTCAACCGGCATCGCCGTCCGGCTAACGCCGAACCCGGCACTCCAGCCCGGGATATCCCGCTGCTGACCGACGTGGTGGTTGAAGGCGAACTGTTGCCGCCTGCCCGTGAGGAGCCCCGGCAGCAGCAACCTGGCGGCGAAATCGTATCCCGCGTGCAGGCGCAGAATATCGAACATGCCGTGCACCTGCGCATCAAGCGCGGACTCAACGACCAGATCGCCAAGGTGATGGAAGAGCGTTACCTGCCCGAAATCGGCGCCGCGCTGGAGCAGGCTCTGGGCAAAGTCAGCAGCGAGCTGCAATCTGGCATCGCCGAGCTGGTGAAGGCGACCGTTACAGCAACCCTGCAGGAGCAACTGCGGCAGATCGCGCCGCCAGCCGGTGGCGGGACCTCCGGTATAATCACCTCCTCTTCCGCAGCACCTAGCATCCCTGCAGCATCAGCCACAGCAGCAGCATCCCCCCCAGTCATGGAACTCCCGAAAAGCTTCGAACCGGCGGCGATCGAATCGCGCTGGTATCCGCAATGGGAACAAGGCGGTAATTTCAAGGCCGGCCTCGATCCCGCAAAGTCCGCCGCCTACTGCATCCAGCTGCCGCCGCCCAACGTCACCGGCGTGCTGCACATGGGCCACGCCTTCAACCAGACCATCATGGACGGGCTCACGCGTTACCACCGGATGAACGGCTTGAACACGTTATGGCAGCCCGGAACCGACCACGCCGGCATCGCCACCGAGATGGTGGTGACCCGCCAGCTCGAGCAGCAGGGCCTGTCGCGCAATACGCTGGGCCGCGACGAGTTCATCAAAAAAGTCTGGCAGTGGAAGGAACAGTCCGGCTCGACCATCACCCGGCAGATGCGCCGGCTCGGCGCCTCCTGCGACTGGTCGCGCGAACGCTTCACGATGGACGAACCGCTTGCCAAGCTGGTCAGCCACACCTTCGTCAAACTCTACCGCGACGGCCTGATCTATCGCGGCGTGCGCCTGTCGAACTGGGACCCGGTGCTGAAGACGGTGATCTCCGACCTTGAAGTGCAGGCCGAGGAGGAAGACGGCAGGCTGTGGCAGATCCGCTACCCGCTAGCCGATGGCAGCGGTCACCTTACCGTCGCCACCACGCGCCCCGAGACCCTGCTTGGCGACGCCGCGGTTGCCGTGCACCCCGAGGACGAACGCTACAGCAGCATCGTCGGCCGCCAGGTCATCCTGCCGCTGACCGGTCGCACCATCCCGGTGATCGCCGACGAGTATGTCGACAAGGCTTTCGGCACCGGCTGCGTGAAAATCACTCCGGCACACGACTTCAATGACTATCAGGTCGGCCAGCGTCACAACCTGCCGCAGCTCAACATCTTCACGCTAGACGCTGCGATCAACGACAACGCGCCGGAAAAATACCGCGGCCTTGACCGCTACGCCGCGCGCGAGCGCATCGTTGCCGACCTCAAGGCCCAGGGCCTGCTTGAATCAGAAAAACCGCACCGCATGGTGGTACCGCGCGGCGACCGTACCGGCGTTGTGATTGAACCGATGCTGACCAGCCAGTGGTTCGTCAAAATGGAACCGCTGGCGAAACTGGGTCTTGATGCCGTGGCCTCAGGCGAGGTCCGGTTGTTCCCGGAGCAGTGGATCAACACCTACAACCACTGGCTCAACAACATCCAGGACTGGTGCATTTCGCGCCAGTTGTGGTGGGGCCACCGCGTGCCGGCGTGGCACGATGATGCCGGCAACATCTATGTCGCCCACGACGAAGCCGAGGCGCGGGAACTGGCCGGCGGCAAAGCGCTGACCCAGGATCCGGATGTACTTGACACCTGGTTCTCCTCGCAGCTGTGGTGTTTCTCGACGCTGGACTGGACGCCGGAGTGGCCGCAGAAATCCAATCCGGCCCTCGACCTCTACCTGCCGTCGTCAGTGCTGGTCACCGGTTTCGACATCATCTTCTTCTGGGTCGCGCGCATGGTGATGATCACCAAGTACATGACGGGCAAGGTGCCGTTCCGCCACGTCTACGTACACGGCCTGGTGCGCGATGCCGAGGGCCAGAAGATGTCGAAATCCAAGGGCAACACGCTGGATCCGCTGGACCTGATCGACGGCATCGGCCTCGAAGCGCTGGTCGCCAAACGCACCGCCGGCCTGATGAATCCGAAACAGGCTGAGGCCATCGCCAAGCGCACCCGCACCGAATTCCCGGACGGCATCCCGGCCTACGGCACCGACGCGCTGCGCTTCACCTTTGCCAGCCTCGCCAGCCTCGGCCGCGACATCAAGTTCGACCAGAAACGCTGCGAAGGCTACCGCAACTTCTGCAACAAGCTGTGGAACGCCACGCGCTATGTACTGATGAATTGCGAAGGCCACGACACCGGCCTCGGTGCCAATGCCGCAGTCGAGCTGTCCATCGCCGACCGCTGGATGGTGAGCCGACTGCAACGCGCCGAAGCCGAAGCACAGCAAGCCTATGCCGACTACCGCTTCGACAACCTGGCGCGCACCCTCTACGAACTGACCTGGGACGAATACTGCGACTGGTATGTCGAACTGGCCAAGGTGCAGCTCTCCTCGGGCAGTGAAGCCGCGCAGCGCGGCACCCGCCGCACGCTGGTGCGCGTCCTCGAAACCATCCTTCGCCTTGCCCACCCCGTGATCCCCTTCATCACCGAGGAACTGTGGCAGAAAGTCGGCCCGCTTGCCGGCAAAACCGGCACCAGCATCATGCTGCAGAAATACCCGGTGCCCGAGCCCGCAAAAATCGACGTGGCCGCCGAAGCCGACATCGACCTGCTCAAGCAGCTCACCTCGGCCTGCCGCACGCTGCGCGGCGAGATGAACATCGCGCCCTCGCAGAAGCTGCCGCTGCTGGTGCAGGGTGATGCCGCGCGTGTGCGCGCCTGGGCCCCGTACCTGACCGCGCTGGCGCGGCTGTCCGAGGTCATGGTGGTCGCGGAACTGCCGCAGGCCGACGCGCCGGTATCGATCGTCGGCGACTTCAAGCTGATGCTCAAAGTCGAGATCGATGTTGCCGCCGAACGCGAGCGCCTTGCGAAGGAAATCACCAGGCTCGAGACCGAAACGACAAAGGCGCAAGCCAAACTCGCCAACGAAAGTTTTGTCGCCAAGGCACCACCGCTGGTGGTTGCCCAGGAAAAGGAGCGCCTTGCGCGCTTTTCCAGCACCCTGGAACAGATGCGCGCCCAGCTCGCCAAGTACGGCAGCTAGCCGGCCACGCCGCCGCATCGATGGATTTCAGCCATTCGCTGCGCGCGCTGCGCCATCGCAATTACCGGCTGTTTTTCTGCGGCCAGACGCTGTCGATCATCGGCAACTGGGTGCAGCAGATCGCGATGGCCTGGCTGGTCTATCGCCTTACAGAATCACCCTGGTTGCTCGGCGTCACCGGTTTCGCCGGGCAGATCGCCATTCTGGTGCTGGCACCCTTCGCCGGCCTCTGGGCGGACCGCTTCGACCGCTACAAACTGCTGCTGCTGACCCAGGCGCTGTCGGCACTGCCGCCGCTGGTGCTAGCCGTACTCGCCTATACCGGGCTGATTGAAATCTGGCATGTGGTGTCGATGGCCCTGCTCGCCGGGATCATCAACGCCATCGACACCCCGATCCGGCTCACCTTCACCACCGAAATGGTGTCGCGCGAAGACGTGCCCAGCGCCATCGCAATGAACGCGCTGATGCAGAACGCCGGCCGCATGATCGGCCCCACCGTCGCCGGGGGGCTCCTTGCGATCTCGACCGAGGCCTTCTGTTTTGTCGTCAACGCGGTGAGCAAGGGCATCATTGTCGGCACCGTGCTGATGATGAGCATCACGCCGCGAGTCATCACACCATCGACCTCATCACCGTGGCAGCAACTCCGCGAAGGCATCGCCTATGCCTGGAACCTGCTGCCCGCGCGCTGGCTGCTGCCGATGGTGGCGACCATCAGCTTCATGGTCACACCATACCAGACCCTGATGCCGATTTTTGCCGCCGAGGTGTTCGAGGGTGGCGCCAGCCTCCTCGGTTTCCTGATGGCCGCGGCGGGCTGCGGCGGCGTGATCGGCATGCTCGCGCTCGCCTCGCGCAAGGACGTACGCGGTCTGACGCGCTGGATCAGCTTCGCTTCGCTCGCGGCGGGCATCAGCGTCACCGTGTTCGCACTGTCTCCATGGTTGCCGCTGTCCCTGCTCGCCATCGCTGTCACCGGCTTCGGCATCGTTGTCAACGGCATGTCGGTGAGCACCATGCTGCAGACCATCGTTGATGACCGCATGCGCGGGCGGGTGATGGGCCTGTTCTCGATGGCCTTCCTCGGCATGTATCCGCTGGGCAGCCTGGCCGGAGGCGCACTGGCCGAACGCATCGGCGCACCGGCGACCATGGCCATCGGCGGCGGTTTCTGCACGGTTGCCGCTATGCTGCTGTGGCGGCGGATGCCGGCCTTGCGCAAACACTTGCGCCTGCTTTACGAAAAACTTGATTTATTCAATAAAAACAATTAGTTAAAACATAAGCATGGATGCACTGACATGGGCGTTGGCCGCAGGCCTGGGCTGGACCAGCGGCATCCGCCTGTATGCCACGATATTTTTTATGGGGCTGCTGCAATACAGCGGTCAGCACACGCTGCCGGCCAGCCTCGCCGTGCTCGCTCACCCTTGGGTGATCGGCATTTCCGGATTGCTTTTCATCACTGAATTTCTCGCCGACAAGGTGCCGGGTTTTGACAGCCTTTGGGATGCCGTGCACACCTTCATCCGCATTCCTGGCGGAGCGTTGCTCGCTGCCGCGGCCGTGGTCGATGCCGATCCCGGACTTGCGGTGGCGGCAGGGTTGCTCGGCGGCACACTGGCTGCGGGTGCACATCTGACCAAGGCCGGCAGCCGCGCGCTGCTCAACCTGTCGCCGGAGCCGGTCAGCAACTGGCTGGCTTCACTGACCGAAGATGTACTGTCGATCAGCGCCCTGTGGGCGATGCTCAAGTTCCCGCTGCTGCTGCTAGGCATGGTCGGAATCATGGCGCTGGTCTGCCTGCTGCTGTTGCCGCAGCTATGGCGCGGCATCCGGCGAGTGCTTTCCTGGCGCAGCAGTTGAGGTTGCTGCCGGTATTCTGAAAAAACCGCACGGCAGACTTTTTTACTTCTTCTTCATCAGGAACGTGAATTCCTTGTCACCGGTCTCGGAGGACAGCAGGTCGTTGCCGGTCTGCCGGGCAAAGGCCTGAAAATCCTTCACCGAACCGGGATCGGTGGTCATGATGCGCAGCAACTGGCCGGAGGACATGTCCGCCAGTGCTTTTTTGGTGCGCAGGATAGGCAGCGGACAATTAAGTCCGCGGGCATCGAGTTCCTTGTCAAACTGCATCAGCTTGTCCTCGCTGTGGATGGCACGGGTTTGAAAACGCCCGGTTGCCGGGATGCGGATTTTAATACGAAGCGAGACTGCAGTTTCAGGCCGATGATCCTGACACTTTAATCCCGCCCCGGCCCCTTAAAACACGCTGATCTTGCTGTCAGTCAGCAGTTGGGACAGGCGCAGGTTCGCCGCTGAGAGGCGGTCCACCAGCAGTTCCAGAAAGGCGCCATTAAAATGATGCCGGCACAGCTCTGAAGCCCGGGGCAGAGTTTCGGCACGGATCTCGATCAGCATCGCATCAGTGGCAGCCACCACGCTTGCCGAACGCTGGAACTTCTGCTTTCCGAGGTAGGCCATTTCGCCAAAACATTCGCCGGATACCAGCCTGTTAAGCGGCCGGTCCTGCTTGCGCACCTCGACCTCGCCCTCTGCGATGATGAAAAAAGAGGAGCCGATATCACCTTCCTGAATGACCTGACTGCCCTGCTTCACCGGCTGCCAGCGGGCAAGACGCAGCACCTCCCACAGCTCGACGTCACCAAAGGCGGAAAAAAATGCGAGCCGGCGCAGGGTGTCAAATTTCTCGGCCTCGGGCACTGCTTCGCTGCCGCGCGCCCGGGTGCCGCCCAGCGCCTCCACCAGGTCCCCGGCCAATTCGCTCCAGGTCTGGTAGCGATCGGTGGTGGCCTTGGCCAGCATGCGCAGCACGATGGTGTCGATCGCCGGCGGAACTTCCGTGCGCAGCCGGCTCGGCGGAGAGGGCTCGACGTTGATGATCTGGTAGATGATGCTGTAGTTGTTGGTGCCGATGAACGGCAACCGTGCGGTAAGCAGCTGGTAGAACACCACGCCCAGGGAAAAAATATCGGTCTGGTAACTCAACTGCTGCTCGCGCACCTGCTCCGGCGACATGTACGCGGGTGAGCCGATGCCGGTGATCTGCGTGGACTCGCTGGAGGTGTTCAGCGCCGCGCCAAAATCCGAAATCTTGATGTCGACTTCACCGGCAAGCAGGATGTTCGCCGGCTTGATGTCCCGGTGGATGACCCCTTCCCGAGCGGCGTAATCCAGCGCCCGCGCGCATTTGTAGATGATCTCCAGCACCCTGGCCAGCGGCAGCAGCTGGTCGATCTGCGTGTAGCGTTCGAGCGTTGAGCCGTCGATGTATTCCATCACGATGTAACTCGCCGAGGGTTCGGCGACGGCATCGTAGATGGCCACGATGTGGGGATGTGACAGCCTGCCGGCGAGGGAAGCCTCGGTCACGAACAGCTTGCGGTAACGCCGGCCATACTCATCGTCGCCCAGAGCCTCGGGATTGACCGCCTTCAACGCCACCTCCCGGTTCTGGAAGGAATCGAAGGCCTTGTAGACCACGCTGGTCGCACCGCGGCCCAGCTCGCGGATCAGCTCGTACTTGCCGATCCGGCGCTCAGCCTGCGGGCCGGCTTCCATCGTGAACTGGGGAAGATCGCTCATCGAGGGCACGTTAACACCAAAGCAATGGCGGGCGGCAGCCTACTTTTTCCTGTCTTGCTCCAATTGTTGCCGCCGCAGTTCCCGCAGCCTGGCTTCGACCGCGGACAGCTGAAAAAAATCACCCTTGCCGGTTTTGATCGCGATCTCGAACTGCTGGACAGCGGCCCCCAGCGCGCCGCTGCGGGCGTAAGCCTCGCCCAGGGCACGATGATGCAGCAGCGGATTGTCCAGTACCGCATAGGCTTGGGCCTGCAGACGGTACAGCCGGACTTCGTCAGGGTCTCCCGACCTCAGGCGGGGCTCGATCAGTTGCAAGGCTTCGGCGGGCTGCCTGGCCCGCAGCAGTTCCTCGACATGTCCCAGCAGCAACGCACGCTGCTCGGGGTAGAGCTTGCGCGCCTGCTCAAAACAGGCCAGCGCCTGCCGCGGCTCATCTGCTGCCACATGAACACGGCAGGCGAGATGCTCGATCATCGGGTGCCGGGTCTTGCGCAAGGCCGGCAGCTCGATCCTTGCGCGGGAAAAATCACGAATGCGCAGCAGGCTTGCCACCAGACCGTAACGCGCCGCGGCTTCGGACAGGAATTTTCGATCCTTGAGTCCGATCTCAAAAAATGCCAGTGCGTCACGCGGCACATCCTGCTCGACACGCAGTTTGGCACGCACCAGATGGAATTCAAGACTATCCGCGACCTGGCGGTAAGGCATGCGCTCAACACGGTTCTGGATATCGCCAATACGTTCGAAGGTCAGCGGGTGGGTGCGCAGATACGAAGGGGCGCCACCCTCGTAAATTCGCGTCGCACGCTGCAGCCGCTCAAAGAACATGCCCATGCCCCGCGGATCGAATCCGGCGGCCTCCAGTATCTGGACACCGACACGATCAGCCTCGCGTTCATTTTCGCGGGTGAAGTTAAGCTGGGACTGGACCACCCCGGCCTGGCCGAAAGCCAGAGCCGCCTCCGCGATCTGTGAATTTGAACGCGAGGCGAGGATCGCCACCGCCAGTGCGGCCAGCGACACCAACTGGCTCTGCGACTGCTGACCGATCATGCGTGCGATGTGGCGCTGGGTGACGTGGGCGATTTCGTGGGCCAGCACCCCTGCCACCTCGGATTCGCTCTGCGCGGCAAGCAGCAGGCCGGTATGAATACCGATGAAACCGCCGGGCAACGCAAAAGCGTTGATCTGCGGATCGCGAATCACAAAAAACTCGAATTCCTGGCGTGGCGAATCACTGCGCGCCACCAGGCGCCCGCCCAGGGTATTCGCGTAATCGCGGATTTCTGGGTCGTCGAGGTAGGCCGGATCCCGGCGCGCCTCGAACATGATGCGTTCACCCAGCCGGCGCTCGTCAGCCGGGGATATTGTGGCCGCCGAAACATCCCCCAGGTCGGGCAGGGCCTGGGCAAGTACACGCGGCACTGCCATCAACAGGACAAGCGTCAATAGGCGCAGAAACATGGTGCTATGATAAATCCAGGCGTCCGAGGTTCCCAATGAAAAAACAGTCTGTTACACGCAACCCGAAAAAGAACCTGCTAACCCATTTCGACGCAAGTGGCGCCGCATGGATGGTCAATGTCGCGGACAAGGCGCCGACCAGGCGCCTGGCACGTGCATCCGGGCGCATCGTGATGCAAGCCGCCACCCTGCGCCTGATCACCAGCGGCACCGCCAAAAAAGGCGATGTGCTGGGAATCGCCCGTATCGCCGGCATCCAGGCCGCCAAACAGACCTCAGCACTCATACCCCTGTGCCACCCGCTGGCGCTGACCCGGGTCGAGGTCGATTTCAAAATCCTGCCCCGCACGCGCGCAGTGGAATGCACCGCCACCGTTGAAACCCTCGGCCGTACCGGCGTTGAAATGGAGGCGCTCAGCGCGGTCAGCATCGCACTGCTCACCATCTACGACATGTGCAAGGCTGTCGATCGCGGCATGCGCATCGAATCGATGGGATTGCTGGAGAAACGCGGCGGCAAATCGGGAGTCTGGCTCGCCGAATAGTCATGTTCAATCGGGTATCCAGCCGTGAATCCAGAAGCGGGGCAACAGCCGCGGATTGGGGCCCTGCGGATAAACCTTTTCGTGCGCCTCCAGCCTCTCCTGCAGATGCGGCACTTCCGGGGCCACACATAACAGCACGACGGCAACCAATGCGGAAAACAAATACCTGAACGCGATTGACCGGCCCGGTGCCACAGCAGGCCGGGGTGCCACCAAGGACCAGGCCCAGCCAGCAAGCAACACCAGCAGCAACTGGCTGATCGGCATCACCAGAACACCGTCAACCATGGCCTGGGCCGCGGCACCGGTCAGTGCGGCCAGCAAAGCCACCGACACGGTGGCGGCCGCCGTATCCGGCGGTCGATGAATACGCACCCAAGCGGCAAAACGCAAACCGGCAACCGCAAAAAACACCGTCAACAGCAGCGCTGCGGGAATACCCCACTCCACCATCCATTGCAGCACGGCGTTATGCGGATGCGCGGCGATCTCGGTCAGGCGCTGCGCAAAGTGCATGGGGCCCAGCCCGAACCAGGGATGGACGGAAATCCAGTCCACCGACAGCCCCCAGAGCAGCTCTCGCCCCCTTAACGAAACCAGGTCAGCACCACGATGCAGGTACAGGGCGGGCTTGCTCAGCAACTCCGGCAGTCCCAGCACAAACAACACATACATCAGCAGTCCGGCGATAAAACCCAGCAGCTGCAGCTTCAGCCACGAGGTGGCTGCCCCGCGCGCAAAAAGACAGGCGGTTATCACACCGATCGTCATCGCCACCCAACTGCCTCGTGTGCCAGAGGCTATGGCCAGCATCCACCAGGCCACCGGCACCAACATCCATAAAGCACGCTGCCCAGATGACTTGCCCCACCATAAAGCCGGCAGCACCAAAAATGGCAACAGCAACGTCTGCACATGCCCGAAAAAGCGGACATTGGAAAATCCTGGAAACAGCTCCTGCACATCAAAGGCCAGACCGTAATCCGTGCCGATACTGAACATCAACACGTAGGCGAGCAGCGACTTCAGCGCATAAAACAGCCCTGCCGTGTAGAAAATGACCACGGTAAGACGTCTCAAGGCCACCGGATCGCGGCGAAATTCCGCGGCAACCACAGCAGCAACCATCAACAACACCATGGTCATCGCCCACTCGAGCAACGCCCAGCGAGGCCATGCGGACAGCAGCACAGACACCAGCCCGAGAGCAAAAGCACTGGCCGGCATCCAGGCCCAGGACCACGAGAAACTCAGGCGCCAGTCCGCATCGGCGGCGCTGGCACGGAGTCCCGGCACGGCAATCAGCAGCAACGCCAGCAGTTGCAACAGCCGGTGTGAGTCATGCCAACTGGGGGCATTGAAGGGATCAACCGTCAGCGCCAACAACAAAAAAAGTACCAACACCGTTATTGTCGGCACTCCACGCAAAACAGTCATGGCGCGCATCAGCAGCCCTGCACCGGCATCCGACATTCAAGACACCCTTGATGAATGCGAAAAAAAACCCCGGTTGCCCGGGGTTTTCTTGAAACAGCAGCGATGGATCAGGTGCCCACGCCGGTCCGCGACTTGTTGCAGCCGCCACCGTTGGTGTAACCCCATGCCACTGCCGATCCGGTCAGGTTGGGAGAGATCAACACCGTGCAGCTGGAAACACCAGCAGTTCCGGTAATCAAAATGCCGGTTGCGTCGTAAGACAGCGCAGAAATGTTGCCAGCGGCTGCGGGCAGCGTCAGTGCACCCGTCGCGCTCCGCACTTCATCCGTCGTGTCGCACTCGGCGATTACACCAGCGTTGTTCTGCAGGCATTCGGCAATCGCCGTCTTGAAGGCCTGGACACGGGCCAGATTGTCCTGCCACTTGGCGCGAGTGATGTAGTCCTGATATTGCGGAATCGCAATCGCGGCCAAAATGCCAATGATCGCCACGACGATCATCAGTTCGATCAGCGTAAAGCCCTTTTGCAGATTTTTCATGTGATACCCCCGAAAAGTTGAAAGACGGTATTGCCGGGCAATGCCCGCGCCACCGATAGAAGCAAATGCTGTGCCAATCGGACCTTAAAATCCTTGGCGCAACTTGCTTGATGATGGTAATTATATGATTATATTGATTTTAAATTGAAGCCATGATGCGGTCTTCAACTTCATGTGATTTTCATCACACATCAATCAAGCCTGAAAAAACCCTTATGTCCTTTTCTTCGTTCCACATGATTTCTTCGACCCATGAAATGTCATGTAGTGACAAAATCCGTCAATCACTCCTTCCTGATTGAAGTCGTAACTGGAGTGACTCCTGAATTTCGTTGATCACGTTATCCCATGTGCCACGTTCCCGCTGCCGGAACAGGCGCACTGACGGATACCAAGGCATGGTGTCGTGCTCCAAGCCGTAACGCCACTCAGGAATCCGTGGTGTCATTACCCATGCCGGGCGCCCCAGCGCACCGGTCAAATGCACCGCTGATGTACAGACTGATATCACCAGATCCAGCGCACTAACCAGCGCCGCCGTCTCGTCATAGTCTCCGTCGATGGCTTCCGGCCAATCGGTGATTCTGATTTTTTGTGCCGAAGCCAGCTCCGCGATCTCGGAGGCCCTGTCTCCATACTGGAGGTTGATCCAAAACACACCGGACAAGGACAGCACAGGCAGCAATTGGGTCAAATTCAGCGACCGCCGCGAACGCCGTGTAACGGCTACGCCACCACGCCAGGAAAGTCCGACTTTGAGACCAGGACCCAGGGCTTCAAGCCTTTGCCGCCAGTAACTGACGCGAACGGGATCCGCTTTCAAATATCCCTGATGCGCAGGAAAATCCTGCAACCCGTTGCGGAAATGACGCGGCAAACTCCCGGCGTAGCTATAGACATCGACTGGCACCCCTGGATCGGTACGCTCCCGGGTTTCCATATCTCTTAGTGGGTGGATAGTTGCGTTCGGAAACGAGCGGGTAAAGAGGCGCTCCAGTCGCGGCTCACACTCGATATGACATTGCCCTGATTGCTTCAGCAGATCCGGGTAACAGGCAGCGTACATGATCTCATCACCCAGACCCTGTTCGCGCATGACCAGAATAGTCCGCCCCTGGAGCGCAGTGCCGTTCCAGCGCGGTTCGCATGACCGCCAGACCTTGAACCGGTTAATGTGAAGGCGCTGCTCGAAATCCTGCCAACCCTCGCGAAAACGCCAGCGCATCAGATTGATCAGGCCAATGTTATAACGTGCCGAAACAGAACCCGGATCGAGTTTAAGGGCACGGCGGTGCGCGGCCAATGCCTCTTCGTGACGCCCAAGTTCGGACAAAGCATTGCCGAGGGTCAAATACGGTGCCGGGCTGTCACTGCGCAGGAGCAAGGCTTTCCTCGCAGTCGCTTCAGCCGCTTTGAGATCGTCCACACCGTATTGCGCCAGGGCAAGACAGCATAGTGTCTGGATATTTTCACCGTTTTCGATAATCGCGCGCTCTGCCAATGGGAGCATTTCTCGGTGGCGCCCTACGCGATCCAGCCCCAGGCACAGCCTGATCAGCAGATCCTGGCGTTCAGGGGCAAACTCCATTGCCGCAAACAATTCGGCCAGTGCTTCGCGATCGCGCCCCACAGCCTGCAACACATCAGCCAGCACTTCCCTGAATCGTGGTTCGGCAGGATTCGCCATCACTGCAGCGCGGGCATGTTTTTCCGCTGCCTGGTGATCGCCGGCCTCCAAGCGGATGGTTGCCAGATCTCCGCTGGCATCCGCAAGTCCCGGATCAATTTCCAGTGCTTCTCTCAGGTGAGTTTCTGCATCGGCATGGCGCTTCAGGGCCATCAGGGAACGCCCGCAAAGGTGGTGAACCTGAGCGCTTTTAGGATGAACAGCGAGAACGGACTTGCAGGCGGCAACCGCCTGATCAAAGTGGTTGGCATTGAATGCTTCGACAGCAGGGCCGAGACCGGACAATGCCTGCCGCTCACGCTTGGTGCGTGCTGCCACGGCTGGCGCCTGCAACAGGCCAGACAGCAAATTTTTCAATATGCGCATGAATATATTCCCGAAATCAGGCTAAAGAGTGATTTGAATACCGCCCGAGGGATATAGAGCTACACCTGGAGCAACAGGCTTGGTATTCTCACATTTTACACATGCGAATTTTTATCCCGCATACAGGAAGGAATCATGGGTCTTTTCGGTTCGGTTTCCGGGAAACAAGTGGACGAGTTCGCTCAAGGGCTCGTCGATACGATCATGACTTTGCGGCCGCCTAAGGATAAGGTTTCTCCCGGAAGTCCGGGGGTTTCCCTAAAGACCCTCGAGCAACGCGTTGATGCGCTGTTTGCAACCGCAACCGCCTTCCGCAAGCAGCACAAACTCGGGCTCTACAAAAAAGCGCGCCTCGCCAACAGTTTTCGCTGGGCGATGAAGGAACGTGGTTACGAAGACAGCTTCATCGAGATGATCACCGAGAAACTGGTGGTCGCAGTTTCGCGCAAGGACTGAACACAGCACATTACGCGCAGCCTGCCCGGGGCTTGGCAGGGATCCATCTGAAAATAAGTTAAGTTACTGATTTAAAATAATATTTTACGCGACCGGAGGCGCCCTGTAACCCGGGATCCCGGTGACATCAACCGCGTCAATCTGCTCCGGCGACATGAATTCACGGGCATAACGCTCGTAGACTTTTTCCCAGATGAACACATCGAACAGATCCGGATCGATGTGGCCGTTGAGTTTGAACTTGCCGAGGATGGTCAGTGACTCAGTCAGGGTCTTGCCCTTCTTGTAAGGACGGTCCTTCGCGGTCAGCGCCTCGAAAATGTCGGCAATGCCCATGCAACGCGCCTGCACCGACATCTGTTCGCGGGTGAGGCCGCGCGGATAACCCTTGCCGTCCATGCGCTCGTGGTGGCCGCCGGCATATTCGGCCACGTTGCGCAGATGTTTGGGCCAGGGCAGCGACTCGAGCATCTGGATCGTGACTTCGATATGGTGGTTGATGATCTGGCGCTCGGATGCGGTGAGCGTGCCGGCGCGTATGGTCAGGTTTTCGATTTCATCAATGCTCAGGAAGTCGTGCATCCCGCCATCGGGGCCGCGCCAGCGGTAACGCACGGCGATGTCACGCACCCTGGCCATGTCGGCATCGTTCATCGCCTCGCCGCCGACATTCGCGCGGCGCAGGAACTCGCGGTCGTCATCGAGCCCTTCGAGCAGCTTGTTCAACTCGGCCGCATCCATCCCGCCGCGCAGCGCGGTGATCTCGGCGTCGCGCCTGACCACCTCGAAACGGGTGTCGATCAGGTCGATGCGGTCATAGATGGTCTGCAGCTTGGTCGCCTTGTCGACCACGTGTACCGGCGTGGTGACCTTGCCGCAGTCGTGCAGCAGGCCGGCGATGCGCAATTCATAGCGGTCACGGTCGCTCATCGTGAAATCGCTGAGCGGGCCGATCCGGCAATTGTTGACCGCCTCGGCCAGCATCATGGTCAGCGTCGGCACCCGCTCGCAATGCCCGCCGGTGTACGGCGACTTGTCGTCGATCGCCGCGTTGATCATCTGGATGAAGGATTCAAACAGCGTTTCCAGGTGATTGATCAGCAGCCGGTTGGTCAGCGCGATCGCCGCCTGCGATGCCAGTGACTCGGCCAGTTGCTGGTCTTCGTCGGAGAAGGGGATGACCTTGCCGGTGGAGCGGTCCTTGGCATTGAGCAACTGCAGCACACCGATGATTTCCTCCTCGTGGTTCTTCATCGGCACGGTGAGGAAGGACGTTGAGCGATAGCCGGTCTTCTGGTCGAATTTTTTGGTGCCGGAAAAATCGAAGCCGGCCTCGGTGTAGGCATCTGCGACATTGACCGAACGGTCGTGGTGCACTGCGTAGGCAGCGACCATGCTGTGCACGGGGCTGCCGTCCTGCTCGTAGAGGTTGACCGGATAGAAGGGAATGTCGACGCCGCTGGTGCCACCCATCGCGATGCCCAGCGAGTCGTTGCGCATGATCTCGAAGCGCAGCGTCTGCTCCTCGGTCATCCGGTACAGGGTGCCGCCATCGGCGTTGGTGATGGTTTTGGCGGCGACCAGGATCGCCTCGAGCAGGCGGTTGATGTCGCGCTCCCGCGACAGCGCGACGCCGATGCGCAGCAGCTCGGCCAGGCGGTGCGGCAGGTCACCCTGCGCTGGCGGTGTCTGCATCTGGTTCATCTTGTCCGGGAACTTGGCGGGCTGAAATGAGCGGGCTGAAAGGAGCAGGCTTAACCAAGCGGACTTACTTGATACAGACCGCACGCACCTGCTTCATGTCGGTGATGCCCATCAGCACCTTCTCGATGCCGTCCTGCTTCAGGGTGCGCATGCCGTCCTCGAGTGCGGTTGCCACCATCTCGGCCACCCGCGCGTGCTCCTGGATGTTCTTTTTCAGGGCGTCGGTGCCGACCAGCAATTCATGCAGGCCGACCCGCCCCTTGTAGCCGCTGCCGCCGCAGACCTCGCAGCCCACAGGGTCGTGGATCACCAGCTTGCCGTTTTCGTTGCCGTAGTTGGCGATCCAGTCTTCGAGCAGTTTTTCCTCTGCCGCCTTCGGATCCTTTTTCCAGGTCACGGTGTTGCGCAACTCAAGCGCAAATTCGGTGATCAACGCCTGGATCTCTTCCGTTGTCGCCTCATGCGGTTTCTTGCATTTGCCGCACAGGCGTTTCGCCAGACGCTGGGCCAGGATGCCGAGCAGGGCGTCAGCGAAGTTGAACGGGTCCATGCCCATGTCGAGCAGACGGATGATTGATTCCGGGGCACTGTTGGTGTGCAGGGTGGCGAACACCAGGTGACCGGTCAGCGAGGCTTCAATGCCGGTGCCGGTGGTTTCCTTGTCGCGCATCTCGCCAACCATGATGATGTCCGGATCCGCGCGCAGGAAGGCCTTCATCGCCACCGCAAAGGTCATCCCCGCCTTGGGATTCATCTGCACCTGACGCAGGCCTTTCTGCGTGATCTCGACCGGGTCTTCCGCGGTCCAGATCTTGGTGTCCGAAGTGTTGAGATAACCCAGCACCGAGTGCAGCGTCGTGGTTTTTCCAGAACCGGTCGGACCGCAGACAAAAAACAGGCCGTACGGTTTGGACACCACCGACTTCAGCGTCTCGTTGTTGTATTTGGTCAGACCCAGCTTGTCGAGCGGAATCGGCTCGCCGGCCGCCAGAATACGCATCACGATGTCTTCGACCCCGCCGGCCGAGGGGATGGTTGCCACCCGCAGTTCGATGTCGAGCGGGCCGAACTTCTTAAACTTGATCTTGCCGTCCTGGGGCTTGCGGCGCTCGGAAATGTCGAGGTCGCACATGATTTTCAGTCGCGCGACGATCGCGCTGCGATAACTCGCCGGGATCTGGATGTAGGGCTGGAGTGAGCCGTCCCTGCGAAAGCGGATTTCGGTCTTGGCCTTTCCCGGATAGGGCTCGATGTGGATGTCCGAAGCACCCTGCTGGTAGGCGTCGATGATGATCTTGTTGACCAGCTTGACCAGCTCGTTGTCGGCCGCCGCAGAAGCCACATCGTCGCCACCAACTTCGATTTCGGTATCGTCATCGAGCGTGCCGAGCAGGTCGTCGATGTTGCCCGAATCTTCGAGCCCGGCGTTGCCGCCAAAAAGCTGGTCCAGCGTATTGGTGAACTCCTTGTTGGTGGTCACCCGGTAAACGATCTTGCTCTTCGGGTAGACGTTGGTGACCATGCGCGAGGCCTTGACCCGCTCCGGATCCAGCGTCAGCACGATGATGCCTTCCTTCGAGTCCTCCAGCGGAATCCACTGGTTGGTCTGGCAGAACTCGCGATTCATGTTCTTCATCAGGTCCGGCTGCTTGATGCGGTCCTGCTTGAAGGTCTCGTACGGCACGCCGAAATAGCCGGCGAGCCCTTCGCCGATGGCCGGGAGCTTGACCTGGAACTCGTCGGTGAGCACGACCTCGATGTCGAGGTTCTTGCGCCGCGCGGAACGCTGCGCAAGCTCCAGCTCCTCGGCCGAGATCACCGCGTTGGTGACCAGCGCGTCGTACTTGCTGCGGACCTGCATCATCGGGCCCTGGCGCTGGCGGAAGGCGATGGCCAGAGTCTCGGTGAGCGATTGCACGCCCTCCTCCATCATCGGCGGGAAGGGGGTGCTGGCCTTGTTGTTGATGATCTGCACCACGCCGATCAGGTCGCGGCTCTTGGCCTCGATCACCGGGGCCACCAGCATCTGCTTGGTGCGGTAGCCGGTCTTGGCGTCGACCGCCTTCAGGAAATTGAGCTGTGCGCTGTACGACTTCAGCTCGGCATCGTCATACACGTCGCGGATGTTGACGATGCGCTTGTTGGTGGCGACAAAACCGGCGATCGACTGCTCGTTGATCGGCAGCTTGATGTCCTTGAAGGAATTGAGCCCGGTCTTCACCTTCGAAATGATCGATCCCTTGTCCTCTGACAGCAGGTAGATTGTCAGGCGGTCGGCGTTGAACAGGTTGCACAACTCCTGCGACAGCTCGAGGATGATCTCGTCGATGTTCTTGGTCGCATGAATCTTGTTGGTGACGGCCTGCAGCTTTTGCTGGAAACCCAGCTTTTCGGCCAGGTTGTCCGCCGCGACCGGCTTGCTCTGGAGAACTGTGCTCATCGTGACCTCGCTAATCCTGAATCACTGCGCCTGTATCACCACGACCCTGATGAATCACCACGGCCGCCACCGGGAACAAGCCCGCACCGCAACGCCGGCACTGTAATGATAGTTTCCGTCATTACTGTGCTGAAGTGTGTCATACAAACGCCCGCAGCTGACGCTTGTTGCAGCCCGCCAGCGCACCGGCACCAAACTCTGCAAAATCACACAAGTTATTGTTTTTAAACAATAATTTATTTACTTGGTGTCGAATTTATAAACCCCGATCCAGTCCGCGCCCGGAGGCTCACGGCGGAACTGGGCAATACGTTCGATGAAAACCTCGTAGAGCACCCGCGGCGCGGCCTTCTGCAGATTGAGAAGCTGCAGTTCCGCCTTGTCCCATTCCTGCCCGCGGTAATAACGCAATGCCTGGTTCCACAGCTTGATCTCGTCGAGCAGCTTCGGATCAACGTCGCTCTCCAGCCCCAGTGGCTCGTAAATCGTGATCGGCTCGTCCTTGCCCTTGACCTGCACCAGGTCGATCTCGCGCAGCACGATGCCGCGGATGCGCTCCTTGGTCGCCTGCCCGATCAGGATCGCCGAGCCATACTGCTTGGTGATGCCCTCCAGCCGCGACCCCAGGTTCACCGCGTCACCCATCACCGTGTACGCCTTGCGGATCTGCGAGCCCATGTCACCAACACGCATGGTGCCCGAGTTGACACCGATGCCGATCGCAAACGGCGGCCAGTTCCTGGCGTGGAATTTCTCGTTGAGCACCTGCGCCTGCTTCATCATGTCCAGCGCGGCGAGCACTGCATCCTGGGCATGGTCCTTGTTAGCCACCGGCGCGCCCCAGAACGCCATGATCGCATCACCGATGTATTTGTCGAGCGTGCCGCGGTGGCCCTCGCGGATCACCAGGCTCATCGTGGTCAGGTAATCATTGATGTAGACCGACAGGTCCTCCGGCGACAGACTCTCCGAAATCGTGGTGAAGCCGCGCACGTCGGAAAACAGCACCGACAGCTCCTCGGCCCGCGGTGCCATGTTGAACTGCTCGGGATTACGCGCCATTTCCTCGACCAGTTCGGGCGGCACGTACTGGCCGAACAGCCCGGCAATCAGCCGGCTGCCGCGAGCCTCGACAAAAAAGCCGTAGGCCATGTTGAAGGTGAACAGCACCAGGATCAGCACCAGACCCGAGGCCAGCGGCAGCACCAGGTTGCCGTAATGGAACACCGACAGGTTGACCGCGATCACCGAAATCAGTGCGATCGCAGAGAACAGCATCGACTTGAACGGCGACAGCAGCGGCAGCAGCAGGGTCACGCCAACGCCGGCAAGCAGCAACAGCACAAACTCAGCGCCGACAACATAGGGAGGACGCTGCTTGATGTTGCGGTCAAGAATGCCGGCAATCAGGTTGGCGTGGATCTCGACCCCGGGATAGACCGGATCCACCGGGGTTGCCCGCAGATCCAGCAGCCCCGGCGCCGTGGTACCGACCAGCACGATCTTGCCGCGCAAGGCATTGACCGGCACCTTTTCATTGAGCACATCGACCAGTGAGAAATAGCGGAAACTGCCCTTGCCGCCACGGTACGGCACGAGCGCCGCCGCCTGGTCATCCACCGGAATTTCGAAGGGCCCCGATTTCACCCACTCAAGGCCGCTGTAACCTGAGCTGCCTCCGTCATTCGATACCACTGGAGTGATCGGCGGATTGCCATGCACCGCGCGCACCATCGCCAGCGACAGCGGCTCATAGTAGGCATTGTTGAACTCGACCAGCATCGGCACCCGGCGGAAGATGCCGTCGGGATCGGGCAGCGGATTGAAGTGCCCCGCGCTTTGCGCCGCCTTCTGCAGACGGTCAAGATTCGCGGTGTAGCCGGTCCATGAGGTCACGCCGACCTTGCGGTTGCCAAAAGTGCCTGCGGGCAGCACCGGCGGCGGCAGCATGCCCTTCTGGCTTGCCGCCTCGTCACCGAGGAACACATAACCCATCACCACTGGCCGGCCCTTCATCTTGCGCGCGAAAATGTCATCGTATTCAAGTTGCGGCCGCACCCGCTCGAGCACCGACTGGAACTGCGGCACCTCGCGCAACTCGCGCTGGCCGAGGCGTTCGAGCACGCGAATGCCCGAGGACTCGTCACGCTCGGCAAACACCACGTCGAAGCCGAGCACGGCAATGCCGTAGGTATCGAACAGCTTGTCGAGCATCAGCGCCATGCGGTCGCGCGGCCATGGCCAGCGGCCTTCGCCGCCCTTTTCGCGCTCAAGCAGGCTTTTTTCGTCGATATCGAGAATGACGATGCGCGGATCCACCGTCTGCGGCATGGTCAGCCGTAACCGGGTGTCATAGACGATTGCTTCGAGATTGTCGAGCAGCGGAAGGCGGAACAAATAAATCGCGTGCATCAGGAACACCGCCGTGATGGCGATGCCGATGACGATGCGATTCAGATTTTTTTTCACCCTGTATATTCCGCCTGGGTTTTAGTGCACGGATTTTTCAGCACACGATGACCGCGTGTACAGCCCCTGAAAGCCGGGACCGCCTTGAGGTGTTGCACGCCGCGATGCCATGCCGCTCCGACCATGAACCGGTGGCACCATCACTTCTTGATGAAGAACTCCATCTTCACACCGGCGAGCTCGATCACATCATGGTCCCGCAGCGGCTGCGCCTGGGCATCGAGGGTCTTGCCATTGACGACCGGAAACTTGGCGCCTTCGACGTGGGTGATGAAATAGCCCTGGGGGCGGCGGGTGATCACCGCGACCTGCACGCCTGGCTTGCCCAGTGTGGTCAGGTTTTTCACCAAATCAAGCTCGCGGCCCGCGCTCGGCCCGCTCAGAATCTGCACCGCAGCCAGTGGCTGGCCCTCCCCGGGCTTCGCTGCGGCCGCCGCCACAGCGGGGGCAGCAGCAGGAACCGCCGCCGGCGCGAGACCCGGCACCAAAGGCTTCGGGGTCGGCGGCGGCATCGAGGGTTTGGCGGCGGCTGGCGCCGGCGCGGCCGCCGGGGCCGCAGCGGGTTTCGCGGCAGCCTTGGCCGACGGACGCAGGATCATCGTCTTTTCGAAGTCCTCGGCAGGTGCCCCCTGGGCCGGAGCACCAGCGACGTACTTGAGCTTGTACTTGCCGATTTCGATCACATCGTTGTTCTGCAGGATGTGTTTCTTGATCGGCTGGCCGTTGACCAGGGTGCCGTTGGTCGAACCCATGTCCTCAAGGAAGGAGTCGTTGAGGATGGTCACGATGCAGGCGTGCTCGCCGCTGACCGCCAGGTTCTCGATCTGGATTTCGTTGGACGGCTTGCGGCCGATCATGATGCGCTCCTTGTCGAGCGGCACCTCGCGCACCAGCGTATTGTCGAGAGTAAGTATCAGCTTCGCCATAATGTCTTCCCCGTCACTGCTCCGTCACTTATCTGAACCAGGACTTCAACCGGTCCACCAACCCGGCCCGGGCCGGAAAACTTCTCAGCACCCGAACCAGAATAACTGAAACATTGTCCTTGCCGCCATTGTCGTTGGCTTGCTGCACCAATTGCTGCGCCGCCAGCGGAAGGTTGGCCTGCAGCGAGGCCAGCGTTAGCTCGATGTCCTCGTCGGTGACCATGTCGTTCAGGCCGTCCGAACAAATCAGGAAAATATCACCGGGTTCGACCGGATAGCTGTGGACCTCCGGATCAACCTCGGAGTCAATGCCCACGGCGCGGGTCACCAGGTTCTTGTTCTGCGAGTGGCGGGCCTGCTCCCTGGTGATCAGGCCGCTGTCGATCTGCTCCTGCAGCAGCGAATGGTCCTTGGTCACCAGCTCAAGCTTGCTCGAGCGCATGCGGTAAAGCCGCGAATCACCGACATGTCCGACAATGATGTGGTTGTCGTGCCACAGTGCCACCACCAGCGTGGTGCCCATGCCGGCATACTGCGGCTGGCTCTGCGAGGCCTGGAAAATCGCGTTGTTGGCGCGCATCGACTGCTCGCCGACCAGCTTTTCGCCGGCGGAAATATCCAGCCCGTCGCCGATCGCGACGAGCGCCTTCCTGGTCTCCGCGCTGATCATTGCCACCGCGATGCCGCTCGCCACCTCGCCGGCGTTGTAACCCCCCATACCGTCGGCCAGCACGGCCAGACCGGCGCTGGCGTCGGCGGCGATGCTGTCCTCGTTGTGCGAACGCACCATCCCGGAATGGGTGGCGGTCGCGATTTCGAGCGTGTTGGTCAAATCAGCCATGACAGCCCTCAGGATACCGCAGCCGGCGGTTTTGCCGGTGGTGAAAGCGTTCCGAGGCAAAGGCGGATCGCCTTGGCCATCTGTTCGCCGGAGTGGTAGCGCTGTTCAGGGTCCTTGGCCAGCGCCTTGTTGATCACCGCCGCGACGCAGGCAGGCAGCGCCGGGTTGACCGTGCGGATGTCAGGATGCGGATCATTGGCTATCTTGAACATCAGCTGCGCCATCGACTCGCCCTGGAAGGGCAGACTGCCGCAGAGCATCTGATAGAGCGTGACGCCCAGCGAGAACAGGTCGGAACGGCCCTCGACCTTTTTGCCGGCAAGCTGCTCGGGGGACATGTACGACGGGGTACCAAGCACCATCCCGGTCTTGGTCTTCGATGAATCAGTGACTCGGGCGATTCCGAAGTCGGTGACCTTGGGTGTGTCGCTCTCGGGCTCGTACATGATGTTCGCCGGCTTGATGTCGCGGTGAACCACATTCTGCTGGTGGGCATAACCCAGCGCTTCGGCAACACGCGCCACGATCGACAACACCTGCGGCACCGGCAGCAAGGCATCCTTCTTGGTATACGGAGCGAGGTCGCGGCCCTTCAGGAACTCCATCGCGATGTAGGCGAGGTCGTGCTCTTCGCCGGCGTCGTAGATGGTGACGATATTCGGGTGGGTCAGCCGGCCGGCAGTCTCGGCCTCGCGGAAAAATCGTTCCTTCACCTCCGTCAGCTCGTCGCCCTCGAACTCCTGCGACA
Source organism: Betaproteobacteria bacterium Ga0077527 (assembly GCA_001464815.1). Lineage (GTDB taxonomy): Bacteria > Pseudomonadota > Gammaproteobacteria > Burkholderiales > SG8-41. The sequence continues at coordinate 163,020 of LNDW01000015.1, forward strand.
GCGCCATGGTCTTGATCGCCACCACGCGGCCGATTTTCGGATCCTTGCCGAGATAAACCACGCCCATCGCACCCTTGCCCAGCTCCTTCTCGACCTGGTAGCGGCCGAGCATGGGTTTTTCCATGCCGCCGCCAGCGAGCATCACGGTGCCACCGGGATGCCCCTGTGCCCCGCCGAGGATCACCGTCTCCGACAGCGCCTTGGCGCGGGTCAATCGCTGCTCGAGGTCGCGGAATTTGGGGTTGTGCCCGGCCATGTACTGAAACACCGACTCGGCCTTGTTGAACTGGCGCTTGCGCTCGAAATCCAGCGCCAGGCTGTAGAGGTTTTCCATCACCGGATCATTGAGCGGACACTGGCGGAACTTGTCCCAGGCCAGATCAAGCTGGCCCTGCGCCTGATAGGCAATACCCAGCATGCGGTTCGATTCGGCGGACTCGGCGTCGGATTTTTCCTTGCCACGCTCGGTGACCAGGAAACGCTTGGTGGTGAGCGCGGCATAACCCACCGCGAGCAGCACGATCGAGCCCATGAACTGGATCCAGACCAGTTGCGTGGTCATCAGGCCGAAATGGGTCCCCAGCAAGATCAGACCGATACCGAGGCTCACCACGGCGGCCAGACCGGCTTTCATCCGCGGCAGCAGCAGGATCAGGTAAAGGGCCACCAGCAGGAACACGCCGAGCTGGACCCAGATGCCCCAGGACGGCACCACAAAAAAATGCTCGCCGAGTATGCTCGATACTGCGTGGGCCAGCGTCATCACCGGCGCCATCGCAGGCGACACCGGCGTCACCTGCGCGGTGCCCAGCCCTGCGGCAGTGGCACCGATCAGCACGATCTTGTCCTGGAATTTGGATGCCGGCACTTTGCCGCTGATCACATCGAAAAAGGAATCCACCTGGAATGGCGGCCTGCCGTCGCGGTCGGCATAGAAAAAGGTGTGCATGCGCAGTTCAGGATCGGTCAGCACGCGCAGTTTCCCGAGTTGCAGGGCCTCGCCCCAGGCCGGTTTGATGTCGGTCACACCAAGGTTGAGGCTGCGTGCGGCGATCTGCACCGAAAGTGCCGGAAACACCTTGTCGTAGTAACGCACCAGCAGCGGCTCGGCACGCACCGCGCCATCGACGTCGATGTCGGCATTGAGATGGCCGATACCCGGCTTGGCCGCGCCCAGCTCGGCAATCGGAACCAGCGGAAAAACACCGGGGGGGGGCAGTATCGGCGCGGCAACCAGCGGCATTGCATTGGCGGCAACATAGTCGGGCAGCGGCTTGTCGGGATTGCCCTGGGGCTCGGCCAGTTGCTGGAATACCATCGGCAGCACCACGTTGCCGGCCTGACCGATGCTGCCGGCAAGCTTGCGGTCGGCGTTGAGCGTCTGTTCAGCCTCATTCAGCACGGCGCCGATTTTGCCCAGCAGTTCATCGGACGGGCCGGGTTTGGCCGACTCCGGCGCCTCCTTGTGCAGCGCCAACAACTTGTCGATGTAAGCAAGACCGGGATCGCGCTGGGGCTCGAAGAAAAACGCGGTGTTGGCGATCACCCGCGCCTTGGCGCCGGCGAGCAGGTCGATCATGCGAGCATGAACATCACGCGACCATGGCCAGCGTCCGATGTTGGCGATGCTGGTATCGTCGATAATGATGACCGCGATGCGGTCGGATGGCGCACGCGAGGTCGCCTGGACGCCGAGGTCGTAGGCCTTGCGTTCCAGGCTCTGGATCAGGTCTCCACGCATGGCCAGCAGCATGATGAACGCCACGATCAGCCCGAGGAACCAGTCGGCCTTCCAAAAGCTCAGCTTTTTCATGCCCAGTACGCCCGGTTCCCCTTGTTTCCGCTGCCGATTGGCCTGGTGCGTCTTGCGCGGTCAGGACACCGCCTCTTTTCGGGAATTTTACGATATCCAACCCGAAAAAATCTGTTTTTTTAAGGACTTAGTGGCAAAGTTCACAGGACAACCTGAACATCGCCGACGACCGGTCAAAAAATCATGACCAGCGCGGATCGGTGCCCTGCCGGCTGCGGTGGCGTTAGCGGAAACGGCAACAAAGATTACCTAAATATTATTTAAAAACAAATAGTTAAATAAAAAAGCCACGCGTTTGCGTGGCCTTGATACCGTGGTTTGAATGGAATCAGGTGCCGAGCAAGGCCCCCTTGGCGAGACCGTTGGCCCGGGCAAAGTCGCCTCCCGAGAGTTTCTTGCCGTCTTCGCCGCGGGCGCGCAACACCTCGATGAATCCACCCTGTGCGGTGACCTTGAAACTGCCATCACTGACTTCAGCCACTTCACCGACCTTGCCGACGACATCGGCAAAACGGCGGAACAGGTGCTTGCGCGAATCAAAAATCTGGACCTTCTTGCCATTCAGCGTGGTCCACGCCCCCGGTGCCGGGTTGGTGCCGCGGATCAGGTTGTAGACAAAATCGACGTGATTGGCCCAGTTGATGTGGCATTCGCCGGCGCGGCACCAGCCCTCATAACTCGCCTGCGCCTCGTCCTGCACAATCTCGCTGTGCTTGCCGGCATAAACCAGGTCGGCGGCCTCGAGCATCGCCTTCACGCCCATCGGGAACAGCTTGTTGAAATAAACCTCGCCGATGGTCTCGTCAGGACCGATATCGCAGGTCTTCTGCAGGATCACCGGGCCTTCGTCGAGGCCCTCGTTGGGACGGAAAATGGTCAGGCCGGTTTTGGTATCACCGCGGATGATCGGCCAGTTGATGGACGACGGGCCACGATATTTCGGCAGCACTGAAGGGTGATACTGGATCATGCCCAGGCGCGGCAGATGGACAAACGTATCCGGCGCGAACTGCAGCACATAGGCCATCACGCCGATGTCGACGTTCAGTGACTTCAGCGCATCGTGCGCCTCCGGCACGCGCAGCGACGGAAACTGGAACACCTTGAGGCCGTGCGCCTCGGCCGCGGTGCGCAGCGGATCGGCTTTGGCGCCGGGTTTCTCAGGCGCACAGAACACGCCGGCGACTTCATCCTTGCGCGCCAGAAATGCTTCCAGCACTTCCTTGCCGAAATCCTGCTGACCGATGATTGCGATTTTCATTTTGAGCCTCTGCCAGAATTATTTTTTCTTGGGCGGCGCGCTGAATGCACCCGCCACCTTCAGTTTCTCGACCTGCCCGGCATCGTAGCCCAGCACGTCCTTCAGCACCTCATCGGTATGCTCGCCCAACAGCGGCGAACGCTTGATCACCGCGGGGGAGGCCGAGAGCTTGATCGGCATGCCGACGTTGAACCATTTGCCGCGCTGAGGATGGTCAAGCTCGACATACATGTCGCGGCCACGCACATGTTCGTCGTTGGCAAGATCCTCGGTCGACATGATCGGACCGCAGGGCACGTCGAGGGGATTGAGGATGGCCATGAATTCGCGCTTGGTGAACTTCTCCGCGAACTTGTTGATCAGCGTCCACATCAGTTGCTGGTTCTTGCGGCGCTCGCCGATGGTGGCAAAACGCACGTCGGTGTCGAGGTCGGGGATGCCGACATCGGCGCCAATACGTTTCGCCAGCGCATCCCACACCGCCTCCTGCACTACGATGTAGAGCCAGTCGTTGGCGCCATGCGGCTTGCAGTGGATGGCGTTGCCGAGCTGGCCGCCGCCGGAATCATTGCCGGCACGCGGCGTCTCCCCCATGCCCTTGTAGGTCGGCACCGAATACTCGGGCATGTCGCCGCGGGTCAGTCGCTGGTGGTCGCGGAACTTGACGCGGCACAGGTTCATCACGCCGTCCATCATCGCCACTTCGACATACTGCCCCTGGCCGGTGCGGTTGGCCTGGTGCAGCGCGGCGAGCAGGCCGATCGCGAGGTGGAGGCCGGTGCCGGAGTCGCCGATCTGCGCGCCGGTGACAAAAGGCGGGCCGTCGGGCACACCGGTGGTGCTCATCGCGCCGCCCATTGCCTGGGCAACGTTTTCATAGGCCTTGAATTCGGCGTAGGGACCTGAGGAACCGAAACCCTTGATCGAACCGACGACGATCTTCGGGTTGATCTCGTGGATTTTTTCCCAGGTGAAGCCGAGGCGCTCGAGTACGCCGGGGCCGAAATTCTCCATCATGATGTCGCACTTTTTCAGCAGATCGACAAACACCGACTTGCCTTCCGCGCTTTTCATGTTGACGGTGATCGAGCGCTTGTTGCAGTTGAGCATCGTGAAGTACAGGCTGTCCGCATTGGGCACGTCGCGCAGCTGGCCGCGTGTCGCGTCACCCTGCGGCGGCTCGAACTTGATCACATCGGCGCCCATCCATGCCAGCAGCTGCGAACAGGTCGGCCCCGCCTGGACGTGAGTCATGTCGAGAATACGAACACCCTTCAAAGCTTCCATGCTGATCTCCAAGATATCGAGGCCGGGACGGCCGGGACGCCACGTTGCCACCGGTTTGTTCCGGCGGTTTCTTGTTGTGCAACCCCATTGGGCAAAGCATAACCCACCACTACGTCTGCCACTGCAACGTGGGGCAATTACTATAGGCAATGGTTCACGCAGCAGCCTTGACCGCAGTCAAGATTTGGTTGCAAAAATTCTCCTTGATTTACAATCAGTTATAAAATCGTCAGCGCCCTCCACGCATCCACCGCGACAACCATGACCCAGCTCGCGCTCCATCCACAATCCAGAATCATCCGCGTCCAACTGCGGCAGAATCTGGTGCTTAAAAACCTGGGTGCCGCGCAGTGGCAGGAATTCGAGCCGCTGCTGGAAATCATCGACTATGCCAAGGGCGAGACGCTGGAACTGCAGGGCACGCACTCGATGGAGCAATACTTTGTCATCGACGGCATCCTCAAACGCACGGTATCCAACGCCCAGGGCAAGGAAATGATCCTGCGCTTTGCCGCGGAGAGCGATATCGACACCAGCTACGCCGCATGGCGCCTGAAAACCCCGATGCCCTATTCGATCCGTGCAGTGACCAAGGTCCGTGCTGCAAAACTGTCGATGCTGCAGTGGGCGGCTTTTCTTGAGCGCCATCCGAAAATCAAGGGTGAATTCGAACTTGAAGTCATGCGCCTGATGAGCGAGGTGATGGGACATACCATCACCCTGCATCTGCTCAATGCACCGGGACGTGTGCAGCGCTTCATGCGCAAACACATCAATATCAGCGATCGTCTGCCGAAAAAGGAGCTGGCCTCCTACCTCAATCTGTCCCCGGAAACCCTGAGCCGCCTGAAACGGCGCGGCAAGATCTGAAGATCGGTGCCGGCGCTGATTGATGCACCGCAATACCGCACTTACAGCGCGGACCAGCAGCCAGCAGCCCGCTAAAATTGACCGGGGTCAAGAGCGTTTTTTATACGCTCCCCTAAGATGCAATGGATTCCATCAGAGCCGTTACCAAGGCGGCCTGGCCAAGGGGCATCGGGTGGCTGACGCACAGGCTGCCGGCAATTACCCATCCGTAAACGATTTCCACTGATTCACTGACTCAGAACCGCATCGCGAAAGCTTCCAACATGACGACCGACACCCAATCACAGTCACTCAGCGACGGCATTGACATCCTGATCGAGGCCCTCAAGCTCAACGGCATCAGCAACCTCTATGGCCTGCCCGGTATCCCGATCACCGACCTTACCCGCCGCGCCCAGGCTGCCGGCCTGCGCATGATCTCTTTTCGCCATGAGCAGAACGCAGGCAATGCCGCGTCGATCGCCGGCTTCCTGACCCGGAAACCGGGCATCTGCCTCACAGTTTCGGCCCCGGGCTTCCTTAATGGCCTTACCGCGCTGACCAACGCAACCACCAACTGCTTCCCGATGATCCTGATCAGCGGCTCGAGCGAGCGCGAGATTGTTGATCTGCAGCAAGGTGACTACGAGGAGATGGACCAGCTTGCCATCGCCAAACCGCTGTGCAAAGCCGCGTTCCGCGTGCTGCACATCGAGGATATCGGCATCGGCATCGCGCGCGCCATCCGCGCCGCGGTATCCGGCCGCCCTGGTGGCGTGTACCTCGACTTGCCGGCAAAGGTATTCGCGCAGACCATCGATGCAACGGCGGGCAAAGCCTCGCTGATCAAGGTGGTGGATCCCGCGCCGCGCCAGATTCCGGCGCCGGAAGCAGTACAACGTGCCTTGCGCCTGCTCGCCAGCGCCAAGCGCCCGCTGATCATCCTCGGCAAGGGCGCGGCCTACGCACAGGCCGACACCGAAGTTCGCGCACTGATCGAAAAAACCAAGATTCCCTACCTGCCGATGTCGATGGCCAAGGGCCTGTTACCCGACACCCATGAGCAATCGGCGGCCGCGGCACGCTCCTACGTGCTGCCCGAAGCCGATGTGGTGGTGCTGGTCGGCGCGCGCCTGAACTGGCTGCTGTCGCATGGCAAAGGCAAGACCTGGGGCGGCAAGGATGCCAAGGCCTGGGGCGGCCAGAAATACATCCAGATCGACATCTCGCCGCAGGAAGCTGACAGCAATGTGCCGATCGACGCGCCGCTGGTCGGCGACGTTGGTTCCTGCGTATCAGCCCTGCTCGACGGCATCAGTGCCGCCGGTGCGGGCTGGCCGCAGCCCTCAGCCGACTGGCTGGGCGCGATCTCCGAGCGCAAGGGCAAGAACATCGCCAAGATGGCGGAAACGCTGGCCAAGAACCCGAGCCCGATGAACTTCCACAGCGCGCTGAACGTGGTGCGCGACATCGTCAAGGCCAACCCGGATGCGATGCTGGTCAACGAAGGCGCCAACGCGCTCGACTTCACGCGCAGCATCGTGGACATGTACAAGCCGCGCAAGCGCATCGACGTCGGCACCTGGGGCGTAATGGGCATCGGCATGGGCTTCGCCGTCGCCGCCGCCGTGGAAACCAACCTGCCGGTGATTGCGATCGAAGGTGACAGCGCCTTCGGTTTCTCCGGCATGGAAGTGGAGACCATCTGCCGCTACAAGCTGCCGGTGTGCATTGTCGTGTTCAACAACAACGGCGTCTACAAGGGCACCGATGTCAACCCGACCGGCGGCCCTGACGTCGCCCCCACGGTGTTCGTCAAGGGCGCGCGCTACGACATGCTGATGCAGGCCTTTGGCGGTGTCGGCGTCAATGCCACGACGCCGGACGAACTGCGCAAGGCGATGGAAGAAGCCGTGCGTTCCGGCAAGCCGACGCTGATCAACGCGGTGATCGACGAAACCGCCGGCACCGAAAGCGGCCGCATCACCAGCCTCAATCCTAAAAGCGCCAAGAAGTAACGGGCGCGGGCGCAAAAAAAACCGCGGCATTTCTGCCGCGGTTTTTTTGCGCCCGCGTGGTGGCGGGTTGCGGTCAATCTCAACCAGCGGCCTTGAGTCGCGCCTTGAGCTTGCCGAACAGCGGCCAGACCAGCAGCAGCAGGCCAAGTCCCATGATGCTGCCGACCAGTCCGTTCGAGAAAAACACGCCGAGGCTGCCCTGGGAAATCAGCATCGACTGGCGGAACGCGTCCTCGGCCTGGTCACCCAGCACCAGGGCCAGCACCAGCGGCGCCAGCGGGTAGGCCAGCTTCTTGAAGGCATATCCGAGCACGCCGAATATCAGCATCATCCAGATGTCGAGCATGGCATTGTTGACGGTATAGGCGCCGATCGCGCAGATCACGATGATCACCGGCGCGATGATCGAGAACGGGATGCGCAGGATCGCGGCGAACAGCGGCACGCAGGTGAGCACGATGATCAGGCCGACGATGTTGCCCAGATACATGCTGGCGATCAGGCCCCAGACGAAATCCTTCTGCTCGACGAACAGCAGCGGCCCCGGCTGCAGGCCCCAGATCAGCAGGCCGCCGAGCAGCACCGCCGCGGTCGGCGAACCGGGAATGCCCAGCGACAGCATCGGCAGCAGCGCCGCGGTGCCGGCGGCATGGGCCGCGGTTTCCGGCGCCACCACACCCTCGGCCTGGCCGGTGCCGAACTTGGCGCCGTCGGGTGACATGCGCTTGGCCACGCCATAGGCCATGAACGAGGCCGGCGTCGCGCCGCCGGGGGTAATGCCCATCCAGCAGCCGATCAGGCAGCTGCGCAGCGAGGTCACCCAGAACCTGGGCAGCTTCTTCCAGGTTTCGACGACGATGCGGGTGTTGATCCTGGCGTCGCGGCCGGAGAAGGACAGCCCCTCCTCCATCGACAGCAGGATTTCGCCGATGCCGAACAGCCCGATCACCGCAATCAGGAAGTCAAAGCCGCGCATCATCTCGTGCCAGCCGAAAGTCAGCCGCAACTGGCCGGTGACGGTGTCGATGCCGACCGCCGCCAGCGCGAAACCGAGCATCATCGCGGCGAGGATCTTGAAGGCGGGCTCCTTGCCCATGCCGATAAAACTGCAGAAGGTCAGGAAAAACACCGAGAAAAATTCAGGCGGGCCGAACTTCAGCGCGAATTTCGCCACCAGCGGCGCGAGGAAGGTGATCATCACCACCGCGAAAAAGGCGCCGATGAACGACGAGGTGAACGCCGTCGTCAGCGCCTCACCGGCGCGTCCCTGCTGCGCCATAGGATAACCGTCGAAGGTGGTCGCCACCGACCAAGGTTCGCCCGGAATGTTGAACAGGATGGAGGTCATGGCCCCGCCGAACAGCGCCCCCCAGTAAATGCAGGAGAGCATGATCACCGCCGAGGTTGGCGGCATGCTGAAGGTGAGCGGCAGCAGGATCGCGATGCCGTTGGCCCCGCCCAGCCCCGGCAGCACGCCGATGAGCACGCCGAGGACGATGCCGATCACCATCAGCATCAGATTGAACGGGGTCAGCGCAATGGAAAACCCGTGAAACAGGGCATTGATTTCGTCCAAGATACCGTCCCTTCAGATCACTTGTCGTTGTGCCTGCGATCCAGCCTGCGCGGCACTCACAGCCCGATCAGGGGCAGCGGATTGAATTCGCCCTTGAAAAGCGGCACCTTGAACCAGATCTCGAACATCGTGTAAGTCAGCGCGCTGACGGCGCAACCGAGCAGCACGCCCTTGATCCAGCTGTAATTGCCCATGAACACCATGAACAGGGCGATGTAGGCGGCGGAGGCGGCGTAGATGCCGATCAGCTGGATGCCGAGCACATAAAGCGCCACGGGTATCAGCACCTGCATGATCTGGCGCAGGGCTCCCCACTCGACAAACAGCTTGTCGTCGCCCTTTTGGCGCAGCACACCGGTCACGGTGACAGCTGCGCCGATGCAGATCAGCAAGCCGATATAAAACGGGAAATAGCCCGCCTCGGGGCCGTCTGCGCCCCATTTCGCACCCAGCCGCACGCTGTCATAAATGACCATGCCGCCGATGGTCGCGAGAAAGGCCGCGACCACCAGCTCGGCGCTGCGCATCGAAATGCCGCCGGAGGACCCGCCTGAGATTTTTTCTTCGCTCATGATTCCAGTCTCGGATTGCAATGACGGCCAGCGCCGTCCTGCCGGCTCCGGCACCCCCCTGACGGAAATGCCGGAGTGGCCGGGGATCAGGGCTTGGCGAGGAAGCCCGCTTCCTTCATCAGGTCGCGATGCAGCACTTCCGCCTTGCTGACCCAGTCGGCATAGGCCTTGCCGGTGAGGAAAGTCTGGTTGAACGCGCCGTCTTCCATGAATTTCTTCCACTCGGGCGTGGCGCGCACCTTGTTGAAGAGGTCGACATAGAAGTTGACGGCCTCCGGCGGCACGCCGGCGGGCATGAAGATGCCGCGCAGCATCACGTACTCGGTGGACACGCCGGCCTCCCTGCAGGTCGGGATGTCGAACCACGACTGGGTATCGGTGACCCGCGTCTTGTACGGCATCCGCTCGTCGTCAAACACACACAGCGCGCGCAGCTTGCCCGCGCGCCAGTTGGCGACCGCCTCAATCGGATTGTTGACGGTGGCGTTGACATGCTTGCCCACCAGCTGGGTGGCCACCGCGCCGCCGCCCTTGAACGGGATGTAGGTGAACTTGACGCCGGCGGCCTTTTCGATCGCCACTGTCAGTATCTGGTCTTCCTGCTTGGCGCCGGTGCCGCCCATCTTGAAGGTGTTGGGCGGCGCTTTTTTCACCGCGTCGAGGAATTCTTTCGCGGTCTTGTAGGGATCTTCGGCGTTGACCCAGAGCACGAAATTGTCGAGGGCCAGCATCGACACCGGAGTCATGTCCTTCCAGTTGAAGGGCACGCCGGTCGCCATCGGGGTGGTGAACAGGTTGGACAAGGTGATGATGATCTTGTGCGGATCACCCTTGGCGGCCTTGACCTCGAGGAAACCCTCGGCGCCGGCGCCACCGGACTTGTTGACCGGAATCAGCGGCTGCTTCATCAGGTTGTGCTTGGCAACGATGCCCTGGATCAGGCGCGCCATCTGGTCCGCACCACCGCCGGTGCCGGCCGGGATGATGAATTCCACGGGCTTGCTGGGCTCCCAGGCGGCAACCGGCGCAGCCATGATGGCCGCGAACAGTGCAACCACTGCACCCGAAAACAATCGCTGAATCTTCATGACACTCCTCCTATCGATGGGTGACGACGGTGCCGGGAAGTTCTCCGGCGAATTGCCGGGCCCGGCTTTTGTAATTGATCTTTGATGCCATTCTTGAGCAATTGCGGTGCTGGAACAATTGACCGCAATCAAGAATCGAGTATATCCCTCGCGCGCATTGCGGGCTGCGATTGTGGCTCAAGAGCAAGAAGCCGCAGATCGCAACCCGCCGCAATCAACAGTCCGACGCGAATCAGGCCTGGCGCAGAAAAAATATCAATTAAATCAATAACTTGATAAATCAAAGAGCAAGGCGGCACCCGAAGGCACCGCCCCTGATCAGCGGATCAAGGTGATCGGAACCTGCGTCAGATGCAGGACCTTGGTCGCCACCGAGCCCAGCACCAGGCCTGACACTGCGCCAAGACCGCGGCAGCCCATCACGATACGGTCGCAGCCCTGCGATTTGACGTAGGCCGCGATCACATCGGCGGGTTCGCCGACACTGATATGCGGGGTGTACGGGATTTTCGCCGCATCCAGTTTCGCCCGCGCCGGAGCCAGCGCCTTCTCACCCTCTTCCTTGTAGTACTGATTCAGCGAATCCGCGCTGATGAACATTTTCACGTTCACACCGCCGAGCGTCATCTGCGCGTTGAGCAGATGCAGCTCCATCGGCACCTTGTGCAGCGCACTCTCCTTGACCAGGAAATCGATCACACGCGCCGAGTTTTCCGAACCATCCACCGCCACCAGCAACTTTGCCATTTTGTATGCTCCTTCAGTCTTTTTTGGCTTCCTGGCCAGCGGCCAGGTCAACCGGTGCCGCTTCTTCCGCCTTGTTTCCGCCAGCTGCTTTTTTTCGGGCGGTCATGACCTTGCCGACGATCACCACCAGCGCGGCGCCCGCCACCGGCGCAACATATTTGAGCCACGGGGCATTGGCCAGCATCCAGTCCTTGACCACGACGTCATGCACGAACATGTCACCCGCGATCCAGCCAAGCAGCGCGGCACCACCGACGATCACTATCGGGTAGCGATCCATCAGCATCAGCACCAGCTTGCTGCCGTAGACGATGATCGGAACACTGACCAGCAGGCCGAACACCACCAGGCCGATGCTGTCCTTGGCCGCGCCGGCAATCGCGATCACGTTGTCGAGGCTCATCACCGCGTCGGCGACGATGATGGTCTTTACCGCGCCGAAGAGGTTGCTGCTGGCATCAATTTCATGTCCGCCTTCATCCTGGGGCGCCATCAGTTTGAGACCGATCCACAGCAGCAGTATCGCGCCGACTATCTTCAGGTAGGCGATCTGCAGCAACTGCAGCGCGAAGAAGATCAGCACCACGCGCAGCGCGATCGCGCCGAACACACCCCAGAAAATGGCCAGCTTGCGCTGCGCCTCCGGCAGCCGCCGTGATGCCAGCGCGATCACCACGGCGTTGTCGCCGCCGAGCACGATGTCGATGGCGATGATCTGTACTACGGCGACCCAGAATGCAGGAGAGGAAATGTCCATGATTGACTTCCGTGAAATTAAATTCTTTTTTAGTTCGGAAAAACGCCGGCAAAACGGCGCGATGAAAAAGCAGGACTGGCGCAGTTTATAGGACTCGCCGGGAAAGACAAAACCGGGGTAGCTGCCGTTGCCGGAAATTTCATCATCAGCGTGCCGCGGCCGGTGCGGTCACCGGGGCCGGGTTGGCGGGCAAAATCCTGCTTTTCTCATGCGGCTCCCAGCCGAGCAGGGCAAGCATCACAAAAAAACCGATCACGTATGCAACGGGCACATGCCAGCCGTAGCGCAGCCACAACCCGACCGAGCGCGCCTCCGGATACATGTTGGACAGCGCCACTCCGGCGCTGGAACCAAACCAGATCATCGAGCCGCCGAAACCGACGGCAAAGGCCAGCACGCCCCAATCGTAACCACCCTGCTTCAATGCCAGAGCGGTCAGCGGAATGTTGTCGAACACCGACGAGATGAAGCCCAGGCCAAACGCCGACCCCCAGGAAGCCGGTGGCAGTTTTTCCACCGGCATCATCGAGGCGCAAAGAACCAGCGAGAGCAGGAACACGCTGCCCTTGGCGGCCTCGGGCACCAGCTCCCACTGCGGCTTGCGCCAGGGCACACAGGCAAGGATCACCACCCATACCGCGACGCCGATGAAGGGAAAGGCATGTGAAAGATGGCTGAACCTGAGGTTGATGGTGACATTGGTGATGATCGCCGCCGCGAGGATCAGCACGACAATCAACACCCGCGACCAGTCCACCGGCGCGTGCCCGCCGCTGTCGCGGCAGATCGGCGCGTAACGGTGCTGCTGCAGCGCGGCCGGAATACCGCAGATGACCAGGGCCACAGCCGCAGCGACATAGGCATGCAGCACATCAAGCGGGCTGACGCCGTCGAGCCACATCATTGTCGTCGTGGTGTCTCCGACCACGCTGCCGGCGCCGCCGGCATTTGAAGCCGCGACAATCCCTGCGAGATAGCCGATGTGCACCTTGCGCCTGAACAGTGTCGCCGCCAGCGTACCGCCGATCAGCGCCGCGGCGATGTTGTCGAGAAAACCCGACATCACCCACACCATCACCAGCAGCGCGAAAGCCCCCTTCCAGCCTTCGGGCAGGAACTTCGGCAGAACCAGCGGCAGATGGCTGCGCTCGAAATGGTTCGACAGGATCGCAAAGCCGACCAGCAGGCATAGCAGGTTGGTGATGATCACCCACTCATGGGCGAGGTGGGCGAGCAGTCCGCCGATGCCGTCGCCGGTCTTGAATCCGGTGAACCCCGTCTTGTAGAGCGCGATGACCGCCAGCCCGGTCAAGGCCACGCGCAGAGTGTGTTTGTGGAACAGGGCGACACCCAGCAGTGTCAGCGCGAACAGGATGAAATCGACAGGGATGCCGAACACCGCCGGTGCCTGTGACGCAGCCGCGGCGTGACCTGCTCGACAGGCCATCAGCAGGCCGGTGGCAGCCGCAAGCGTGTTGATACCGCGCGCGGGACGGCTCACAGGGTGAACGGGCATCAGATGCTTTGTGGCGTGGCGCCCCGGCGGCAGCTGCCTGCCGGGGCGGGGCTGCTCAGAACAGCCCGACCACCTTGCCATCGTCGGTGAGGTCGATTTTCTCCGAGGACGGCACTTTCGGCAGCCCCGGCATGGTCATGATGTCACCGCAGATCATCACGATGAATTCCGCGCCGGCAGCCAGCCGCACTTCGCGGACATTCACCATGTGCCCGCTCGGCGCGCCGCGCACGCTGGCATCGGTCGAGAACGAGGACTGGGTCTTCGCCACGCATACCGGGTAGTGGCCGTAGCCGCCCTCCTGCAGCTCCTTGATGCGGTTGCGCACCTTGGAATCCGCGGAAATATCCGCCGCACCATAAACCTTGGTCGCGATCTTTTTCATCTTGTCCCACAACGGATCGCTGTCTTCGTAGACGAAGGTCGGGTTCGACTTCTGCTCGCACATGTCGACGACGATCTTCGCCAGCTCGGCAGCACCCTTGCCGCCTTCACCCCAGTGGTTGGCGACCACGACCCTGGCGCCGAGCTTGGTGATGCGATCGGTGAGCAGATCCATTTCCGCCTTGGTGTCGGCGGTGAAGCGGTTGACCGAGACCACGCAGGGAATGTTGTAGACGTTTTTGACGTTGTGCACATGGCGCTCAAGGTTGACCAGGCCTTTTTCCAGCGCCCCCAGGTTTTCCTTGTTGAGGTCCTCCTTGCCGACGCCGCCGTGGTGTTTCAGCGCACGCACGGTGGCAACAATCACCGCGGCGGCAGGTTTCAGGCCGGCCTTGCGGCACTTGATGTCGAGGAACTTCTCGGCACCGAGATCGGCGCCGAAACCGGCTTCAGTCACCACGTAATCCACCAGTTTCAGCGCAGTCTTGGTGGCGATCACCGAGTTGCAGCCGTGGGCGATGTTGGCAAACGGACCACCATGGATGAACGCGGCATTGTTTTCCAGCGTCTGCACCAGGTTCGGCGCCAACTGGTCCTTCAGCAACACGGTCATCGCGCCATGCGCTTTCAGGTCGCGCGCGCGCAGCGGCTTGTTGTCTCGGGTGTAGCCGAAAACGATGTTGCCGAGGCGTTCCTTCAGGTCCTTCAGCGAAGTCGCAAGGCAGAAAATCGCCATCACTTCCGAGGCGACTACGATATCGAAGCCGTCCTCACGCGGGTAGCCGTTGGCGGTGCCGCCGAGGGACACCACGATGTCGCGCAGTGCGCGGTCGTTCATGTCCATCACCCGCTTCCAGGTGATGCGGCGCGGGTCGATGCCGAGTTCATTGCCGTGCGAAATGTGGTTGTCGATCATCGCGGCAAGCAGGTTGTTCGCCAGCGCGATCGCGCCGAAGTCGCCGGTGAAGTGCAGGTTGATGTCTTCCATCGGCACCACCTGGGCGTAACCGCCGCCGGCAGCACCACCCTTGACGCCGAACACCGGACCCAGCGAGGGCTCGCGCAGGCAGATCATCGCCTTCTTGCCGATGTGGTTCAGCGCGTCGCCAAGGCCGACCGTGGTCGTGGTCTTGCCTTCGCCCGCGGGCGTCGGGTTGATCGCGGTGACGAGGATCAGCTTGCCGTCTTTTTTGTCCTTCAGACTGTCGACGTATTCGAGAGAGACCTTGGCCTTGTAGTGGCCGTAGGGCACGAGGTGCGCTTCCGGGATGCCCAGCTTCTGCGCGATCTTGTTGACGCGCTCCATTTTTGCCGCCTGGGCAATTTCGATGTCCGACAGTGCCATGTTGATTCCTCTCCTGAACGGTGAATAGTTATTGATGCCCGCAACGCGGGTGTTGTCCTGCAGCAGTCCTGAAACTGTCAAACCGCGGAAAGTTTCGCCAGCACCTGCCCGCCGCCGTAACTCGAGCGCGGCGTCAGCTCCCCGCCTTTCATCACCTTGACCGCGCAATACTTGAATTCCGGAATCTTGCCGTAGGGATCCAGCGCGGCGTTGGTCAGCAGGTTGGCCGCGGCTTCGTAATAGCAGAACGGGATGAACACCGAGCCGCGCGGCGTGCCGTCGTCGGCGCGCGCATGCAGCGAAATGATGCCGCGGCGCGAGGCGACGGTGACCACATCACCACCGCGGGCACCTATGGCGTCGAGGTCGAGCGGATGCATCGACACCGTCGGCTCGGGCTCGATGGCGTCAAGTACGCCGGCACGGCGCGTCATCGCGCCAGTGTGCCAGTGCTCGAGCTGGCGGCCGGTGATCAGTACGAAGGCATATTCGTGGTCGGGACGCTCGTTGGCGGGAATGACGTCGGCCGGCACAAATTTCGCCCGACCGGTAGGCGTAGGAAATTTATCAATAAAAACAATGGGTTGACCAGGATCACCCTCTTCCAAGCAGGGGTAGGTGACGCTGCTCTCCGCCTCCAGCCGCTCCCAGGTGATGCCGGCAATCGAGTTCATCGCCAGGCGCATCTCGTTGAACACATCCTTCGGTCCGGCGTAGTTCCAGTCAAGACCGAGGCGGCGCGCCAGCTCCTGGATGATCCACAGGTCAGGCTTCGCCTCCCCCGGCGCATCCACCGCCTTGCGGCCGAGCTGCACCATGCGGTCGGTGTTGGTGACGGTGCCATCCTTTTCCGGCCACACCGTGGCGGGCAGGATCACATCGGCGTGGTAACAGGTTTCGGTCAGGAAAATTTCCTGAACCACCAGCCAGTCGAGCTTGGCCAGCGCCTCGCGCGCGTGGTTGGCATCCGGGTCCGACATCGCCGGGTTTTCACCCATCACATACATGCCGCGGATGTCGCCATCGAGAATCGCATGCACGATCTCGACCACGGTCAGGCCGGGTTTCGGATCCAGCTTGGTGTTCCACAGTTTTTCAAACCGCGCCAGCGCCTCGGGATTGTCGACGCGCTGATAGTCCGGGAACACCATCGGGATCAGCCCCGAGTCGGAAGCCCCCTGCACATTGTTCTGGCCGCGCAGCGGATGCAGCCCCGAACCCGGCTTGCCGATCTGGCCGGTCATCAGGCACAGCGCGATCAGGCAGCGCGCATTGTCGGTGCCGTGGATATGCTGGGAGATACCCATGCCCCACAGAATCATCGAGGCTTTCGAGGTCGCGTAAAGCCGCGCCACAGCCTTGATGGTGTCGGCGGGAATGCCGCAAACCGGCGCCATCACTTCGGGGCTGTAGCCTTCGACGTTCTTTTTCAAGTCTTCGTAACCGATGGTGCGTGACTTGATGAAGTCTTCGTCGACCAGCCCTTCGTGGACGATGACATGCATCATTGCGTTGAGCAGCGCAACGTCGGTGTCGGGTTTGAACTGCAGCGAATACTCGGCGTGGCGCGACAGTTCGTTGAGTCGCGGGTCGGCATAGATCAGCTTGGCGCCGTTTTTCACCGCATTCTTGATCCACGTCGCCGCAACCGGATGGTTGGACAGCGGGTTGGCACCGATCAGGAAAATCACTTCGGCGCGCGCCACGTCATTCACCTGGTTCGACACCGCACCGGAACTCACCGCCTCCATCAGCGCGGCGACACTCGATGCATGGCACAGCCGCGTGCAATGATCGACGTTGTTGGAGCCGAAACCGGTGCGCACCAGTTTCTGGAACAGATAGGCCTCTTCGTTGCTGCCCTTGGCCGAGCCAAAACCGGCGAGCGACTTGTTGCCATGCCGGTCACGGATTTCCTTGAGCTTGCCCGCGGCGAGGTCCAGCGCCTCTTCCCAGCTTGCTTCACGGAAGTGCTCCAGCGGATTCGCCGGGTCCATCGTGAAATCGGCATGCTTTGGAACCCCGGGCTTGCGGATCAGCGGCTTGGTCAGGCGCTGCGGATGGTGGGCGTAATCAAAGCCGTAGCGGCCCTTCACGCACAGCCGGCCGTGATTGGACGGACCGTCGCGGCCATCGACCGAGACGATTTTATTGTCCTTGACGTTGTAGGTGAGCTGGCAGCCGACGCCGCAGTACGGGCACACCGAGTGCACCTGCCTGTCCGGCTTGACCAGGCCGGCCTCGCGCGCCGGCATCAGCGCGCCGGTCGGACAGGCCTGCACACACTCGCCGCAGGCGACACAGGTCGATTCACCCATCGGGTCGCCAAGATCAAACACGATGGCCGAATGCTCTCCCCGGAAAGCATAACCGATGACGTCATTGACCTGCTCTTCGCGGCAGGCACGCACGCAGCGTGTGCACTGGATACAGGAATCAAGATTGACCGCGATGCCGTGGTGCGACAGATCGGCCGCCGGCTGGTGGCGCCGCGCGAACCGCGGCTTGCCGACCTGCAGCCTGCCCGCCCAGTGATCGAGTTCGGAATTGTTGGTGTGACGGTGCTCCGGCATATCCGACAACAGCAGCTCCATCACCATTTTCTGCGATGCCACCGCCCGCGCACTGTCGGTGGTGACTTCCATGCCCGGCGACGGATTGCGGCAGCACGATGCCGCAAGCACACGTTCGCCCTTGACCTCGACCACACAGGCGCGGCAGTTGCCGTCGGGGCGCATTCCTTCCTTGTAGCAAAGGTGGGGGATCTCGACGCCGTGGCGCTTCGCGGCCTGGATGATGGTTTCGCCGGCCTCGGCAACGACGCTGCTGCCGTTCAGCTTGAACTCGACAGGCATCGCCGACAGTTCGTCCTTGCTCATTGCGGTCATGGCTGTGACTCCGAAGCTGTGCGGCAAGCCCGCACTACCCGACTTCCTTGGGAAAATACTTCATTACCGTGCGGATCGGGTTCGGCGCCGCCTGACCCAGTCCGCAGATCGAGGCGTCGGCCATCGCACCCGACAGTTCCTCGAGCAGGCCTCGATCCCACTGTTTTGCATCCATCAACTGCCGCGCCTTCGCCGTACCGACGCGGCAGGGCGTGCACTGGCCGCAGGATTCCTCGGCGAAAAACTTCATCACGTTGCTCGCTGCACCACGCGCGCTGTCACGATCCGAAAAAATGATCACCGCCGCCGAGCCGATGAAACAGCCGTACGGATTCAGTGTGTCGAAATCGAGTGGAATGTCGCCCATCGCCGCCGGCAGGATGCCGCCCGAGGCCCCACCCGGCAGATAGCCGTAGAACTGGTGACCGGGCAGCATGCCGCCGCAATACTCCTCGATCAGTTCCTTCACCGTGATGCCGGCCGGTGCGAGGTGTACGCCGGGTTTCTTCACGCGGCCCGACACCGAAAACGAACGCAGGCCCTTGCGGCCGTTGCGGCCGTGGCCGGCAAACCACCCGGCGCCCTTCTGCACGATGTCGCGCACCCAGTACAGGGTTTCCATGTTGTGCTCGAGTGTCGGATGACCGAAGAGCCCGACCTGCGCCACATACGGCGGGCGTAGCCGCGGCATCCCGCGCTTGCCTTCGATCGATTCGATCATCGCGGATTCTTCGCCGCAAATGTAGGCACCGGCGCCGCGGCGCAGGAACAT
Organism: Betaproteobacteria bacterium Ga0077527; assembly: GCA_001464815.1. GTDB lineage: Bacteria > Pseudomonadota > Gammaproteobacteria > Burkholderiales > SG8-41. The sequence continues at coordinate 181,893 of LNDW01000015.1, forward strand.
CGGCGGCAAGGGGCAGGGTGGATCGGCCTGCAGCGCCTTGATCTCTTTTTCAAGTATCGCGCGGATTCCGGCGTACTCGTCGCGCAGATAGATGTAAACCTCGGAAATCTGAGCCGCCCAGGCCGCGACCACCACGCCTTCAAGAAAACGGTGCGGATCACGTTCGAGGTAATGACGGTCCTTGAAGGTGCCGGGTTCGCCCTCATCGATGTTCACCGCCATCAGTCGCGGGCCTTTTTCGCCGCGCACGATCCGCCACTTTCGACCGGTAGGAAAACCCGCGCCGCCGAGCCCGCGCAGGCCGGAATTTTCCATGGTCTTGATCAGCGACTCGGCATCGCGCGTGCCATTAAAGCATTCGATCGCGAGGTCGTAGCCGCCGGTTCTGCGGTATTCGCTGTAGTTCACATACTTGCCGGTCGCACACTGCGTTTTTTTCGCAGCGACCAGCGGCTTGACCTTGTCGATGCTGGCCTGCGCCACAGGATTCTGCCCGACCACGGCCACCGGAGCCTGATCACAACGACCGACGCAAGGCGCCGGGATCACCCGCACGCCATTACCCAGCACCTTCTTCAGATCCTGGATCAGCGCATTCGCGCCGGACAGTTCGCAGGACAGGGAATCACAGACCCGCACGGTCAGCGCCGGCGGCGGGGTCTGCCCCTCCTTCACCACGTCGAAGTGGTGGTAGAAAGTTGCGACCTCATAAACTTCGGTCATCGCCAGCTTCATTTCACGCGCCAGCGCGACGATGTGCGCAGCCGGAATGTGGCCGTAACGGTCCTGGATCAGATGCAGATTCTCGATCAGCAGGTCGCGGCGGCGGGGATCAATGCCGGTTTTGCGCTGCGCAGCCGCAAGCAGAGCCTGGACTTCACCCAGCGCTCCGGACTCGACACTGCGGCCTTTCATGGCGCCGCGCGCGCGCTTGCCGCGTTTAACGATGCCGCCTTCCAAAATGACTCCTCCCGGGGCAGTCACGGCCGGACCCTTCAGGGCCCGGCCGCGTTGTGTACAGCGGTTTTACTTCAGCACCGACTTGAGCAGCTTGCCCATCTCCGCCGGATTTTTCGTGGTACGGATGCCGCACTCTTCCATCACCGACAGCTTTTCATCGGCCGTGCCCTTGCCGCCGGAAATGATCGCGCCGGCGTGGCCCATGCGTTTGCCCGGAGGCGCGGTGACGCCGGCGATGAAGCCGACCACCGGTTTTTTCATGTTGGCCTTGATCCAGCGCGCACATTCTTCCTCGTTCGAGCCGCCGATCTCCCCGACCATGATCACCGCCTCCGTCTGCGGGTCGTCGTTGAACATCTTCATCACGTCAATGTGCTTCAGGCCGTTCACCGGGTCGCCGCCGATGCCGACACAGGATGACTGGCCCAGGCCCAGCTCCATCAGCTGGCCGACCGCTTCATAGGTCAGCGTGCCGGAACGTGACACCACGCCGATCGGTCCCTTTTTATGGATGTGGCCTGGCATGATGCCGATCTTGATCTCGTCGGGCGTGATCACGCCGGGGCAGTTCGGCCCGATCAGGATGGTCTTGCTCCTGTTCTGCTCCATCTTGTATTTCAGGCGCACCATGTCACGCACCGGAATGCCTTCGGTGATGCAGATCACCAGCTCCAGTTGCGCGTCCACCGCCTCCTCGATCGCCGCGGCGGCAAAGGGCGGCGGCACGTAGATCACCGACACGTTGGCGCCGGTGGCATCCTTCGCTTCGCGCACCGTGTTGAAGATCGGGATGCCTTCGTAGCTCTGGCCGCCTTTTTTCGGGGTGACGCCGGCAACATAGCAATTCTGGCCGTTGGCGTATTCCTTGCCGGTCTTGGTGTGGAACATGCCGGTCTTGCCGGTGATGCCCTGGGTCATCACCCGCGAGTTTTTATCGATCAGGATGGACATATCAGTTCTTTCCCTTCGCAGCCGCAACGACCTTTTGCGCGGCGTCTGCCATGTTGTTGCCGGAAATGATCGGCAGTCCCGACTCCGCGAGGATCTTCTTGCCGAGTTCGACGTTGGTGCCTTCGAGGCGCACCACCAGCGGTACACTGAGGCTGACCTGGCGCGCAGCTGCAACCACGCCCTGCGCGATCACGTCGCATTTCATGATGCCGCCGAAGATGTTGACCAGGATCGCCTTCAGCTGCGGGTTGCGCAGCATGATCTTGAACGCTTCGGTGACCTTTTCCGCGGTGGCGCTGCCGCCGACGTCGAGGAAGTTGGCGGGGGCGCCGCCATAGAGCTTGATGATGTCCATCGACGCCATCGCAAGACCGGCACCGTTGACCAGGCAGCCGATGTTGCCATCAAGCTGGATGTAATTGAGGTCGTGCTTCGAGGCCTCGACCTCTGCCGGATCCTCTTCATCGAGGTCGCGCAGCGCAACGATGTCGGGATGACGGAACAGCGCATTGTTGTCGAAATCGATCTTGGCATCCAGCGCGATCACCTTGCCGTCGCCGGTCAGAATCATCGGGTTGATTTCGGCCAGCGACGCGTCGGTGTCGTCAAATGCCTTGTACAACGCCTGCAGGATCGTCCGCGCCTGGGGCACTGAAGCATCGGGCACACCGATCTTGCGCGCGACATCGTCGGCATCGGCATCAGCGAGGCCCTTGACCGGGTCGATCACCACCTTGTGGATTTTCTCGGGGGTGTGCTCGGCGACTTCCTCGATGTCCATGCCGCCTTCGCTCGACGCCATCAGCACCGCGCGCTGGGTGCCGCGGTCGATCACCAGGCCGACATAGAGTTCTTTCTTGATGTCCGCGCCTTCTTCAACCAGCAGGCGCCGCACCTTCTGTCCTTCTGGCCCGGTCTGGTGGGTCTTAAGCTGCATGCCGAGGATTGCCGAAGCATGGTTTTTAACTTCGGCCGCGGATTTCGCGACCTTGACGCCGCCACCCTTGCCGCGACCACCGGCATGGATCTGCGCCTTGACGACCCAGACCTTGCCGCCGAGTTTTTCGGCCGCCGCGACAGCTTCGTCAACAGTGAAACAGGGTATGCCCCGTGGCGTGGTGACGCCGTATTTGCGCAGCAGCTCTTTCGCCTGATATTCGTGGATTTTCATGTTCCGTTCCGCGTGGTTAGCGCAATTGGATGGGTGGCGTCACCGGCCCCCGCAGGGACGCCAATCTATTACAGCGAACTGCGCAGCGGCCTTGACCGCAGTCAATAAACTCACGATTGGGTTCTGCTGAAACGCGAGTCGCGAGGGCGGACTGTCTGAAGCCGGCGGTCCGGATACAAAGGGCCTGAGACAGGGGCCGCAAACAGGTATCTGAGCAGGACCAGAAACAGCCGGTAGCAGAGCTTGTGCCGCCCTGATCGGCCCTGTGGCGGTTGAAAACACCACCGGAATCCACCGGGTCAGGCTGCTGCAAATTGCTGTGCTGCAAGTATAGCAAAGCCCCCCCTTCAAAGCCCGCCTTGAACTTCGCGACAAAACCGTGGCTGGCTTGCCGGCAGTCATCCGGCGGGAAATACTGGGTCCCGGGAAATCCTGCCGGCGCAATCGTTCCGCCATCGACATCGATTGACCGGGAGCCTTTCAGCTCTCAATGAAAAGGGTTAGGATGTTGCCCCGCAGCAATCAGGCAAAAAAAAAGCGCAACCCCTGAGGGTTGCGCTGAAGTTCCACCAAAGGAGGAGGTTTTGGAGGAGATGTGCCGATGTCTGTAGAGACACCCAACACGGTTCCCATTCTGCCACCACACCCCGCCCAGTCAAGCAATTTTGCTGCTCTGCAAAATACATTTTATCTTGGCTGTGTTGAGAAAAACTAAATCGAAATCCTCGCTTCCCCGACAACCGTGAAACAGTTCACAACTCAACTCTCCACCACCCGGATTTGACCGCCGCGAATCCCGCTTAACGTGGTACACCAACCGGGCTGCATCAGGCCGGAACGGCGATGCGGCCCGCAACAAGCCCACCCGGAGGACACCTTGGCAAGCCAGACCCTGATGTTTACCGGTGACGTCAATCTGATGAATGTCACCGATCCCGCGCGGCCTTTCGCCCGCGTCATTGATACCCTGCACAGCGCCGACCTGCTGTTCGGCAATGTCGAATGCTGCTTCTACCAGCCCGACGGAGCACGCTCGCTGGGCGACGAAGGTTTTTACGCGACACCCGCCGCCGGACAGGCGCTGAAGCTTGCCGGTTATGACGCGATCGGCAATGCCAACAACGTCAACTATGGCGATGCTGCGATCCGCTCGTCACTCGCGGAATTGCGCAAGCTGGGCATTCCCAGCACCGGCGCCGGACTGAACCGCAGCGAGGCACGCGCGCCGGTGATCGTAGAGAACAACGGCCTGCGCTACGGCTTCCTGCAGCGCACCTCCGTTTACTGGCCGACCAACCACGAAGCCGGTGAGCACAGCAGCGGCGTCGCCGCGCTGCGCGGCCACACCGCCTATCAGTTGCCGCTGCACAAGACACGCGTCGAAATGCCGCCGGCCAACCGGCCCGGCGTGCCGCCGATCGTCGTCACCTGGACCGATGCCAAATACCTCGCCGAATACCTCGCCGAAATCCGCGCGTTGCGCGAAAAGGTGGATGTGCTGGTGGCCTCGCAGCACTGGGGACTGCACGAGGAAGTGCTCGACTACATGCCGGAGATCGCGCATGCGGTGATCGATGCCGGTGCCGATGTGGTGATCGGCCACGGCCCGCACTACTCCCTGCCCGTTGAACTTTACAAGGGCAAGCCGGTGTTCTACGGCCTCGGCAGCTTTTCCTTCCACACCGGCCATGGCGGCCGCAAACACGGCGACTGGGTGGGCATGCTGGCGCGGGTGGAGATGGACGGCCGCGACTGCAAACGCGCCGCCTTCGAGTTCGTGCGCCACAACGACGCCAACGAAACGGTGATCTGCGAGCTGGGCAAAGAACAGGTCACGCTGGAGGCCCTGCGCGCGCGCAGCGCCGCCTTCAACACCAGCATCGAGGCCGAAGGCAACCAGGGCGTATTGCGTGCGAAGTGAGCACTATCTCGCACGCAATAAACCCATAAGCAATTGTTTTTAAACAGATATTTATACGCCGCCCAGTACCCCTGCTTACGGCCCCTCTTCTGCCGGCGTGCGCAGTTTGCGCGCCGGATAGACCTTGGCCGGATGCTGCAGCAGCGCCGCCTCATCAACATCGACACCGAGACCCGGCGCGGTGGGCAATTCGATGTAGCCGTTTTTCGGCTTCAGCTGGTTCGGCGAAATCTTGTCGCAGAAATCAACGAAGGGCAGGAAGTATTCGGTGATGATGAAGTTGGGCATCGTCGCCGAGGCATGTACGGTGGACGCCAGCGCCACCAGCGTCGAGTTGTAGTTGTGCGGTGACACGGCGACCAGGAAAGGCTCGGCCATCGCAGCGATTTCCTTCAGCTCAAGAATCCCGCCGACACAGGCGACGTCGGGATTGAGGATGTCGGCGGAACGTTTTTCGAGCAGCGGCCGGAAACCGGTCTTGGTGTAGGTCGCCTCGCCGATCACCATCGGCACACCGATTTCGCGCCGGATCAGCGCCAGCTCCTCCGGGAATTCGGCCTGGCAGGACTCTTCCATCCAGTAGAGGTCAAACTCGGCCAGTTGCTTGTCGAGGCGGATCGCGTGCATCGGCGCGAGCCGGCGGTGCTGCTCGATCAGCAGGTCGACATCCGGGCCGACCGCATCACGGATGGCTTTCACGACGCGCACCGCGCGCCGCTCATGTTCTTTTGGAATCCAGGTGCGCCATGGCGCCGGCAAAGGATCGAATTTCATCGCGGTGAAGCCCTGCTTCACCACTTTCTCGGCGGCCCGCGCATAATCATCGGGCTCCTTCATGCCGTAGCTCCAGCCGTTGGCATAGACGCGGATCTTGTCGCGGTATTTGCCGCCGAGCAGGTTGTACACCGGCTGCTTCGCCGCCTTGCCGACGATGTCCCACATCGCCTGCTCGATGCCGCTCACCGCGCAGAACAGCTCCACCGAACCACGGCGCGCGGCGTAATCATCAAACGCAAATTGCGTGAAGTGTTTGATGTCAAAAGGACTGCGGCCAGTCATGTATGGCCCCAGCGCATTGAGTTGCGCCATCACCGCGGTATCGCGGTCGTACTGCGAATAAGCTTCGCCCCAGCCATGAATTCCGGCATCGGTTTCGACCTTGACGAAGATCAGGTTCTTGCGCCAGCCGGGATGGACGGCATAACTTTTGACTGCGGTGATTTTCATGGGGCCTCCGGAAAATAATGAGCTGCAATACGTGCGGTGCAGAGCGCCCGAATCTAGGCGGCGGCGGTGAACACTGTCAAGAAACCGGGACGGCATTCCATCATGCGACCGCACGGCACCGGTTTCACATCATGCGCGGCGCCAGTTGCAGCAGTTGACCGATACGCTCCGAGCTCTTGAGGCCGCTGCCGGTGAGTACCAGCACCGTGGTCTCGTCGCTGCGGATCACACCCGAGGCCAGCCACTGCGTCAGCGCGGCAGCGGCCGAAGCACAGGTCGGCTCTACGTAAAGACCGATCCGCGCCAGCGCAGCGAGCGCGCTGACGATCTCCTCTTCACTCACCGCGGCGATCGCACCCGCGCTGCGACGCACCGCCTGCACCACTTCGCGCAGCCGCGTCGGCTGTGACGAGGCGATGCCTTCGGCCACGGTGGGTTTCACTTCCACCGCAACCGGCGCTTCACCGCCGGATTTCCAGGTGGCGTAACAGGGCGCGCAGTTCGCCGCCTGTACGCCGAAAATGCGCGGGCGTTTTGTGATCTCGCCGTTGCGCAGCAGCTCATCGAAACCGCGGTCGAGACCGAGGATGTTGCTGCCGTAGCCGAGTGGCGCGATCACGTTATCGGGTGCGCGAAAACCGAGCTGCTCCCACAATTCGTAAGCAAGTGTCTTCGTGCCCTCGACAAAAAACGGCTGCCAGTTGTGGCTGGCGTAAAAGATCTCGCTGCTCATCGCCAGCGCGGCATCGGCGACATCCTGGCGCGAGCCGCGCACGGTCACCACGTCGGCGCCGCCGGCGGCAATCTGCGCGATCTTCGGATAGGACGCGGTTTCCGGCACCAGGATGCGGCAGCGCATGCCCGCGGCGGCGGCATAGGCCGACAGCGACGCGCCGGCGTTGCCGGAAGAATCTTCAAGCACATGATCAATGCCGCGGCTTTTCAGGTAACTCACCATCACCGTCATGCCGCGGTCCTTGAACGAGCCGGTGGGCATCATGAATTCGAGCTTGAAGTTCACCTGTGCGCCTTGCCAGGCACGCTCGAGCAGCGGCGTGCCGCCCTCACCCAGCGTCACCGCATGGCGGGCATCGACACCGATCGCCGCCGCGTAACGCCACAGCGAGCGTTCGGTCGTGATGATTTCGCTGCGGCGCATGCCTTCTGCCGGCGACAGGTTGAGATAGGCGCCACCATCACCACACCAGCGGGCGTGGTCGACGGAGTATTCAGCGGCACTCGAGGAGTCGATGTAATTCATTGATTTTATTAAAATTTTTAAAGTCTTGGTGGGTCGCAATCATAAAAAACGGGCAGGCGCATCAAGCGCCTGCCCGTTGATTTTATCGTGCAGCAGCAGCGTCCCGGTCTGCACCGGGTGCTGCGGCGTGATCAGCCGGCTTTCTTGGCTTTCTTTTTGCCCTTGGCTTTTTTCTTGCTTTCACCCTTGGCTTTTTTCGGCGCGTCGGCCTTGGCTTCGGGCGCCGGCTTCGCAGTTTCAGCTTTCGCGGGTGCCGCGGGTTGTGCCGGCGCCGCAGGTGCCGCGCCCTGGGCCAGCGCACTGCCGCTGACCGTTGCAAACATGGCCGCAAACGCTGCCGCCAATACCGTCGTCATCTGCTTGTTCATCTGGGGTTCCTCCCGATTGATCGTGGTTGTTCGCGCCACGGACCGTGGCACTTGCATCCTTTAACGCGATGGCGAAGCGGCGGTTGACCGCAGGGCCGGTGTTAACATCGCCGCCATCCACAGAGGGGAGAAAACACATGGATCTCGCAATCAAGGGTAAACGCGCGCTGATCACCGGCGGTTCACGCGGCATTGGTTTCGGCGCGGCGCAGGCGCTGGCCGCCGAGGGTTGCCACCTGCACCTCGCGGCGCGCAGCGCGGCCGACCTCGCCGCGGCGCGTGACAAGCTGGCCGGCCATGGCGTCGAAGTGTATTGCCACGCGGCAGACCTGTCCGAGGCGGCGAATGCGGTGGCGCTGGCGCGTGAATGCGGCGATGTCGATTTCCTGATCAACAACGCCGGCTCGATTCCGCAGGGCACGCTCGACAGCGTCGATGACGTCACCTGGAAAAAATCCTGGGACCTCAAGGTCTTCGGCTTCATCGACATCACCCGCGAAATCTACGCCGGCATGCGCAGCCGCAAAAGCGGCGTGATCATCAACATCATCGGCGCCGCCGGCGAACGGCCGGTGGCGAGCTACATCGCCGGCAGCATGGGCAATGCCGCGCTGATGGCGATGACCCGCGCGCTGGGCGCGGAAAGCCCGGAACACGGCGTACGTGTGGTCGGCATCAACCCCGGCGGCACCGCCACCGACCGCGCGGTGAAACGGCTGCGCGAGCGCGCCGGTAAGGAACTCGGCAACGCCGACCGCTGGCCGGAACTGGTGAAAAAATCGCCGTTCGGCCGCATGGCCACGGTGGAGGAGCTGGGGTCACTGACGGCCTTCCTGTGTTCGCCGCTGTCGGGCTACACCACCGGCACCATCATCACCGTCGATGGCGGCGCGAGCAGCCGCCGCGCCTGAAACAGGGTTTTTATTTGACTGCGGGTTTCACCGTGGCATCCACGGCGCGCAGCGACGCCTCGTAAGCCTTTTCCGCGGCCTGAAGTTTCGCGCGCGCGGCGACACGTGCTTTTTCCGCGGCATCGAGATCGCTCTTGCGCGCCGCGGCCTCCTTCTGTGCCGCGGCGCTCGCCTCGCGTGCATTGAGCACATCCTGCTCGGCGAGCTTCTCGTCGTAGCGCGCCTGCTGCAACTCGCGATAGGCCGTGCCCGCCCTGAACTGGCCCTGCTGCAGGGCCTGGCCGCGTTCCTCGACCGGCGCCGCTTCGGCGGCCAGCAAGGGCTGCACACTGCCGCAAAGCAGCGCACCGCCGATACACCAGGCTGCGGCTGTGAAACGCATCAGGGCAGCAGCACCGTCGAGCCGGTGGTCTTGCGCGACTCGAGGTCGCGGTGCGCCTGCGCCGCCTCGCGCAGCGGATAACGCTGGTTGATGGTGATTTTCACCGCACCTTTTTTCACCACCGCGAACAGCTCGCGCGCAGCGGTAAGCAGATCCTCGCGATTGCTCGTGTAGTTGACCAGTGTCGGCCGGGTGAGGAACAGCGACCCCTTTTGCGCGAGGATGCCGATATTCACCGGCGCCACCGCACCCGAGGCATTGCCGAAGCTCGCCAGCAGGCCCAGCGGCGCAAGACAGTCCAGCGACTCCATGAAGGTGTCCTTGCCGACGCCGTCATAAACCACCGGCACGCCCTTGCCCTTGGTGATGGCCTTGACGCGCTCGGAGAGTTTTTCGCGGGACATCACCACCACATGCTTGCAGCCGACTTTTTTTGCCAGTGCCACTTTCTCGTCGCTGCCGACGGTGCCGATCACCGTCGCACCGAGATGCTTCGCCCACTGGCAGAGGATCTGGCCAACACCACCCGCAGCGGCATGAACCACAACGGTGTCGCCCTTCTTCACGCGATAGGTGCGGCGGCACAGGTACCAGGCGGTCATGCCCTTCAACATCATCGCCGCCGCGGTTTCATCCTTGATGCCGGCAAGAATCTTCACCAGCCGCGCCACCGGGCGGATCAGCACTTCGGCATAGGCGCCGATCGGCTGGGCGTAGGCGACGCGATCACCGACCTTGAACTCCTTCACCTTCGGACCCACCGCCTCGACCACGCCGGCACCCTCGGAACCGAGGGTCAGTGGCAGCGGCATCGGATAGAGGCCGGAGCGGTGATAGGTGTCGATGAAATTCAGGCCGATGGCCGTGTTGCGCACCCGCACCTCGCCAGGTCCGGGTGCTGCTACGGTGACCTCCTCCCAGCGCAGTTGCTCGGGGCCGCCGTTCTGGTGAATGCGTATCGCATGGGGCATGGCTGTTGCTCCTCTCGGTGTGTGGTGCAGTGCCTTTATTCGGCCTTGATGCCCGCGTCGCGGACCACTTTCGACCACTTCGCGGTTTCGGCACGGATGAACTTGGCGTAGGCGGCGGAGTTCATGTACAGCACCTCTGCACCCTGGGAGTCGAACTTTTTCTGCATCTCCGGATTGTCCACCACCTTTTTCACCGCGGCTTCCAGCGTGCGCACCATCGCCGGCGTGACGCCGGCCGGCGCGAGGATGCCCCACCAGTTATTTGCCTCATAGCCAGGCACGGTTTCGGCGACCGTCGGTGTGTTGGGGAAGGCATTGTTGCGCTTGGCGCTGCCCACGGCGAGCAGGCGCAGGCGGTTACCCTGCACATGCGGCACCAGCTGCAGCAGCGAGCCCATGGTGATCAGCGTGTTGCCGGCGATCACGTCGGTCATCGCCGGGCCGCCGCCCTTGAACGGCACGTGGATCAGGCTGATCCCGGCCTGCAGGCGAAACAGTTCGGTGCTCAGGTGCTGGAAGCTGCCGATGCCGGCGGTGGCGTAGGTCAGCGAGCCCGGCTTGGCCTTGGCCATGTCGATCAATTCCCTGGTGGTCTTCGCCGGCATTTTCGGATTCACCGTCAGCGCGCTGGGGCCGGTGCCGATCAGCGCGATCGGGGTGAAGGATTTTTCCGGGTCGAAGCGCACCTGCGCCTTGTATATCGAGGGGTTGTAGGCGAAGGCCACCGAGGCAATGAGCAGGGTATGCCCGTCTGGCAGCGAGTTGGCGGCAATCTCGGAACCGATGATGCCGCCGGCGCCGCCGCGGTTGTCGATCACCACCTGCTGGCCGAGGATCGGCGCCATGTCGTTGGCGACGAGGCGGCCGACGATGTCATTGCTGCCGCCTGGCGGGAAGGGCACGATCACGCGGATCGGCTTGGTCGGCGCCCAGTTCGCCTGCGCCAGCACGGCAAACGGCATTGCTGCCGCAATGGCCAGAACACCGGTCAGTGCCGGCTTCATGATGCGATTAAACATGCTTCATACCTCCAGAAAATAATCAATAAAAACAAATACTTGGATATCACCGCCGATACTGGCCGTTATTTCGCGACGTCATCCAGCGCGCGGCGCAATTCACCGGTCACCCGGCCCGCCTCGGCGAGGATGAACGCGATCTCGCTGTTGGTGGTGATAAAACGGGCACCGCTGCGGATGTAGGCCATCTGCCGCGGCAGGTGGCGGTCGCCACCGACACCGGCGATTTTCCCATGCCGCAGCGTGGTTGCGATCACCTTGTTGATGATCGCAGCCGCCTCGGCATCGCCGAACTGCCCCGGCTTGCCCATCGCAGTGAGCAGGTCATTGATGCCGATGTGGATCACGTCGACACCTTCGACCGCGGCAATGGCCTCAATGTTCTCGACACCGGCCGGTGTTTCGATCATGCAGGCCACCAGCGTGTTTTCCTGCAGCGCCGGCACCACCTCCGACACCGGCAGGGTGCGGTAGTCGAATATGGGGTAACCGCCGACCACGGAACGACGGCCGATCGGCGGGTACTTGGCGCGTGATACCGCGCGCCGCGCCTCGTCGGCAGTGTTGATGTCGGGGAACACGATGCCGGTGACGCCGTTGTCGAGCAGCACCGACACATCGGGGTCATCGCAGCTGCGCACCCTCACCAGCGGCGCAATGCCGCAGCCGAGCGCGGCCTGCGCGATGTGGCCGATGGTCTCGCGGTTGAACAGCGAATGCTGGGCATCGACGAACAGGAAGTCATGGCCGCTGGTCTTGGCGATACGCGCGATGTCGCCGGAACGCGCGAGGCGGACGTTCATGCCGAGCGCGACGCGACCGGCGCGCATCATGGTTTTCAGCGGATTCTCTGCGGTGACGGGCATCACGGCTCCTGGACTGGTGCCGGACGCGGCTGCGTTACGGCAATGGCTGGTGGGTCGTGTTGGACTCGAACCAACGACCAAGGGATTATGAGTCCCCTGCTCTAACCGACTGAGCTAACGACCCGGCAACAAAAATGGTGGTGACGGCTGCAACGGGCGAGCCGGCAATGACCGGCGAACCGCACTGGAGCTGGAAGGCATTTTATCATTGCGCCCCCTTGAACCGCCCCTGCGATTTACTGCGGCGGCAGCGTCAGGCCGCAAATGCAACGGCCGCAGACTGTGCAGTCCGCGGCCGTGCCTGAAACCCCCGATACCGGCGTTTGCCGCCGCGCGTTTGCCCGATCAGCGTTATTTTTTGGCGGCGGGCTCGACCGAGACCGCAACCGCCTCGGTGTAGGTGACATCAACCCTGTCACCGGTTTTCAGCGTCTTGATGAACTCGCGCATCTGCGGGCTTTGCACCGCGACCACATTGGCATTGCCCTGGGGCCCGGTGAAGGTCACGATGTTGTTCTTCAGGTCCACCGAATCAATGGTGACCGTGGCCTTGATTTCGCGAGTGCCCTTGACGCCGGGGGCCTCGCCAGCCTTGGCGCGGGCGACGTCTTCCTTGACCGCGACACCGGATGACGAGCCGGCTTTTTTCAGTTCCGCAGCCAGCGCCTGGGTATATTCGACGACCACGGAATCACCCGCCTTGATTTCCTTCAGGCGCTTCACTTCGGGGCCGGCTTCAACCGTGATCGACTTGCCGTCCTTGCCTTGCAGCGTGATCAGGCGCTTGTCGTAATCCACCGACTTGACGCTGGCAGTCAGCTTTGCGGTTTCCTTGACAACTGCTTTTTGCTGAGGCTTTTCCGCAGCAACCGCGGGCAGGGCCACCACACCACCGACCACCGCGCTGGCGACGAACAGGACCATGGCTTTGTTCATGAGTACTCTCCTTGATCAAACGATGAATGTTGCGCGGGATTGGGTGCAGGCCTGCGCGGCTTCTGTCAGTGCAGCATTGGGTGCAATGCCGGCGGGCCGGATGTTAACGCAATCACCCCTGCCCCGATACCGGCGCATCAGGGCTCCAGCCGGGTCAGCTTGTTGCCCTGGACGCCCAGCCCCACCATCAGGCCCTGCTGCGAGAAGATGTAGGCATACATGTCCTTGTTGATGGTGGGGGTCGTGTTTTTTCGCCAATGCCGGAAGCCGTACCTGCCGGTCTCCCCTCGCAACTGCTGGCGCGCAGTCCGGATGTGATTGCCGCGGATCAGCCTCACCGCCGGTGGCAGCGATGTTTCCAGCGACCTGATCGTACTGAAAAACATGAACAACCCGGTGTGGGACCGGGTGCCAACCTGATCGCGCCGCTGTACCAGGGTGGCGCGCCTTCAGCGAGGTCGAAGGTGCGCTGGCGGCCGAGCGGGTGCTGCGCGAGCGCAATGCCCTGCTGATGGAAGCCGTTCGCGACCAACAGCAGGCCCTCGAGTTGTCACAGGTGCAGTTTCGAGTGGGCAGCATCGACTTGCGCGCGGTGGGGCAGCGCAGGCTGGCCCTGCTCTCGGCCCGCACCGCGCTGTTGCGCGTGCAGAGCGAACAAGGGGCGCAACGCACCAACCTTCACCTCGCCCTCGGCGGCGATTTCGGGCCGTCGCAGCCGGACCCGCTGGCCTCGCGCTGAATCTGCTCAACGGTCGATGCTGTCCGGTGATGTAGCGGCGCCGGCACGGGCCTGCTGTTCGTGGACCCAGGCGTCAATCAGCGTATACCCCACCGCGAGCACGACAGGTCCGACAAAGATCCCGACCAGGCCGAATGCAAACAATCCGCCGATGACACCGGCGAAGATCAGCAGCAGCGGCAGATCCGCGCCCTGGCGGATCAGGAAGGGCCGGATCACGTTGTCGATGGTGCCGACAAAAATTGTCCACACCAGAAGAAAAGTACCCCAGCCCGTGTTGTCGCCCCAGAACAGCCAGACCACCGCGGGCACCAGCACCAACACCGGTCCGATCTGGGCGATGCACAGCATGAACATCACCGCGGTCAGCACCGTAGCGAAGGGGATCCCGGCCACGGCCAGACCGATGCCACCCAGCAGGGACTGCACCAGCGCGGTGACCACCACCCCCAGCGCAACCCCCCTGATCGCCTGGCCCGCCAGCCTGACCGCGGCCTCACCGCGGGCAGGCGCGAGCCTGATGCTGAAGCGGATCATCCAGCGCCCCCAGGCCTCGCCGTCGGCGTAGAGCACGGCAGCCAGCGCCACCGTCAGCAGGAACTGCATGAACACGACCCCGAAACTGCCGACCTCGGCCAGAAACCATTTGGCGATTTGCCCGACATAGGGTTCGGCGCGCAGTGCCATCGCGCGGGCGCCCTCGGCGGCCAGCGTCGTCCACAGCTGCGCCGCGGGTTCACCGATCAGCGGCAGCGAGCGCAGCCATTGCGGCGGCGAGGGCAGCTGGAAGTTGGCGAGGCCGCGCGCCCAGCCGATGATGTCATCGGCATGGCCGACAATCGTGGTGATCGCCAGGGTCAGCGGCACCACGAACACCAGCAGCAGCGCGAGAGACATCACCAGCACGGCCAGGGCGCGTCGCCGCCAAAGGCGGTCCTGGACGCGCAGCATCAGCGGCCAGGTGGCGACAACGATCATCGTCGCCCAGATCAGCGGCGCCAAAAAGGGACGCATGATCCAGAAAGACGCAAAAAGCAATCCGCCGATGAACAGCACGGCAAATGTTGTCCGTGCCAGGTCGCTGCGTACTACGTTCATGCCTGTCTCCGCTTTATCCGGGAATTGCCGCTGATGATACGCAGCGCAGGAGTCTAACCCGCGGCGATTGGCGCAAGCGAGTCCTTGTCCGGTTTGCCATGATGTCCGTTAATCAGTACGCTCACGATGATGGCCGCGATCTTCACCGCATGCGCTGTTTCAATCGCCAACCCCGCAACCCCGGCTCCACTGCGGTTTCCGGCACTTCCCACCCGGACCGCTGCCTTCAGGAAGCGGCAGTGGTGAGCCGGGTCCTCAAAATCGCCGGTCTGATCGCGCTGGCGATGCTGGTGCTGGCCTCGGCAATCTGGTCGGGCCTGACCCTTCTCTATACCGTGCCGCAGAACGGCCTGCACATCGTGCTTGCAACCGGCGCCGCAATGGCTTCCGCGGTGGTGCTGGCAGCCCTTTTTTCGGGCCGCCTGCGCTGGCGCGCACTCGCCGTGCAGGCGCTGGTGTTCACGGCGGTGATGTCATGGTGGACACAGATCGCCCCCTCCAATGAGCGGCCCTGGCAGACCGATGTTTCGGTGCTGCCCTACGCGACCATCGAGGGTGACATGGTCACTGTGCACAACGTGCGAAACTTTGATTACCGCAGCGAGACCGATTTCACACCGGCCTGGTATGACAAGCGTCTCGATCTGCGCAAGCTCGAGGGCGTGGATCTGGTGGCGGTTTACTGGATGGGGCCGGCGATCGCCCACATTTTTCTGAGCTTTGCCTTCACCAGTGGCGATCATCTCGCGGTGTCGATAGAGACCCGCAAGGAGCAAGGCGAGGACTATTCGACGCTGAAGGGTTTTTTCCGCCGCTATGAGCTGTACTATGTGGTGGCCGACGAGCGTGACGTGATCCGCCTGCGCACCAATTACCGGCAAAACCCGCCTGAGGATGTGTATGTCTACCGGCTGCAGGGGCGCAGCCTGGAGGGCGCGCGCCATATTTTTATTGATTATATCAATAAAATCAATAGCTTAAAAGCAATGCCGGAATTCTACAACACACTCACCACCAACTGCACGACCAACATCTGGTTTCACTCCCGGGTGAACCCCGATCATCTGCCGTTCAGCTGGAAGATTCTGGCCAGCGGTTACGTTCCGCAATACCTCCATGAATCGGGCTTGCTGGACCGCAGCCTGCCGTTCGCGGAATTGCAGCGCCGGTCCCACGTCAACCCGAGGGCGCAGGCCGCGGCCGATGCCCCTGATTTTTCGCGCCGCATCCGTGCTGAAGCAGATGCGGCGCACCCTTCCCAACCCTGACCCACCTCAGCGCTTCACTGGAGTAAACATGCCATCGATCCTTGCCATGGCGCTGCGCCTGGCGTTAATCGCGCCGATGATTTTTTCTGCCTCCCAAATAAACCAGGCCGCTGCGGCAGAAGCCGCGGCAAGCGGCACCAAGAAGCGCCCGAAAATCTGTCTCGTGCTTTCCGGTGGGGGTGCCCGCGGCGCGGCGCATGTCGGGGTGATCAAGGTGCTGGAGGAACTTCGCGTGCCGGTGGATTGTATTGCCGGCACCAGCATGGGTGCCCTCGTCGGCGCCAGCTATGCCAGCGGCAGTTCGGTGGCGGAGATGGAGCAGATACTCCAGGAAATCAACACCGAACTGCTGTTCAAGGACAACCCGCCGCGGGAAGAACGGCCGGTGCGGCGCAAGCAGGAGGACTACAAACCGTTCTTCGGCCCCGAGTTTGGTGCCACCACCGGACTGCGCCTGCCCAAGGGCATCGTCACCGGAGTGCAGTTGGAGACCGTGTTGCGGCGGCTGGCAAAGACCAAGGGCTACCACCAGTTTGACCGCCTTCCCATACCCTACCGTGCCGTGGCCACCGACCTCGTGACCGGCAAGGAAGTGGTCTTCCATGATGGCGAACTGGCCAACGTGATGCGCGCAAGCATGTCGGTTCCCGGCGCTGTCGCTCCGGCTGAATTCGGCGGCATGATGCTGGTCGACGGCATGCTGACCAGCAATCTGCCGGTGGATGCTGCCCGCAAAATGGGTGCGGATGTGATCATCGCCGTGAATGTGGGCACACCCCTGCTCAAACGCGAGGAATTGACTTCGCTGCTGGGTGTGACCAGCCAGATGCTCAACATACTGACCGAGCAGAATGTGCAGGCATCGATCGCCTCGCTCAAATCCACCGACATCCTGATCTCGCCGGACCTGGGCGATTACTCCACCGGGGCATTCGATCATCTGCCGAAAATCGCGCCGCTCGGCGAGGCCGCGGCGCGAGGCGCAGCCGCGCGGCTCGCGCAACTGGCACTGCCCCCTGCCGAATATGCCGAGCTGCGCCGGCGCCAGCAGGTCGCGGTGGCGCCGGATCTGCGCCCTGTCGATGAAATCCGCTTCGGCACACTGCGGCGCGTCAATCCCGATTACGCGCTGGCCGCCTTCGACACCGAGGCCGGCAAGACCATCAATCAGCAGACGCTGGACCGCGACCTGCGCCGCCTTTACGGCACCGGGCACTTCGAGCAAGTCAACTACAGCATCCTGGAGGAACCCAGCCGGCGTGTGCTCGCGGTTGACGCCGTTGAAAAATCCTGGGGTCCCGACTACCTGCGCTTTGGCCTCGGGTTGTCCACCGACTTCAGCGGCGATGCCTTTTTCAACCTGCTCGTGAGTTACCGCAAGACCTGGCTCAATTCGCTGGGCGCGGAATGGCGCACCGATTTCCAGGTGGGACGCACCACCAGCCTGAACAGCGAGTTCTACCAGCCCCTTGATGCCAGCGGACAGTTTTTTGTCGCACCTCAAATCAAGCTGGAACGCCGGTCGACATCGATATACAACGGCGACACCCGGCTCGCGCGCTACGATTTCAGGACCAACGAAATAGGAATCGACATCGGCACACAATTCCGCCGCTATGGCGAGATCCGCCTCGGCGTGCTCGCCGGCAAGATCGTTCCCTCGCTCGATACCGGTCCGGCATTCCTCTCCCCTGGCGGCATCGACATCAATACCGCCGGCTACCGGCTGCGCATGTTCTTCGACCGCCTGGACAGCGCCATATTCCCGCGTAGCGGGTGGAGCAGTTCCGCGAAAATATTTGACTCCAACACCGGGCTCGGCGCCGATGCCAATTACACCCGCTGGGAATTTGACGCCACGGGAGCGAAGTCGTTCGGCAACAACACCATCAATCTGGCATTGAAGGGCGGCGGCAGAATCGGCGACAACCCGCTGCCTGTTTATGACCAGTTCCAGTGGGGCGGCTTCATGCAGATGTCGGGGTACAAGACCGGTCAGCTCTATGGCGAAAGACTCGCCTTCGGCCGCGCCATGTATTACCAGCAGTTGACCCGCCAGACTCTGCTGGAAGGCGCCTACTGGGGTTTTTCAATGGAGACTGCCCGCATCGGCAAACCCCTGCTCCCGGCGGCCAGCGGCGGCTGGCTGAACTCGATTGGCCTGTTCATTGCTGCTGACACACCGCTGGGGCCGACCTATCTCGGCTACGGCCACACCGCAGACGGAAACAAAAGCATTTACTTTTACCTGGGCAAACCGTTCTAGGACCTGGCAGGCCCCGGGTCCACAAAAGGAAAAGCCCGGGTTCACCGGGCTTTTCCGCCGATCAAACGTCCTGCAGGCCCGCGCTCAGCTCTCGTTGTCGAGGAAACTGCGCAGCCGCTCGGAACGCGAGGGATGACGCAGCTTTCTCAGCGCCTTCGCCTCAATCTGGCGAATGCGTTCGCGCGTCACATCAAACTGCTTGCCGACCTCTTCCAGCGTGTGGTCGGTGTTCATCTCGATGCCGAAGCGCATGCGCAGCACCTTGGCCTCGCGCGGGGTGAGCGTGTCCAGAACGTCGCCGGTGACATCGCGCAGGCTGCCGTAAACCGCGGCATCGCTGGGTGCCATGGTCGACTGGTCCTCGATGAAATCGCCGAGGTGGGAGTCATCGTCGTCGCCGATCGGTGTCTCCATTGAAATCGGCTCTTTCGAGATCTTCAGGATCTTGCGGATCTTCTCTTCCGGCATCTCCATCTTCTCGGCCAGCGTCGCCGGATCCGGCTCGGAACCGGTTTCCTGCAGGATCTGCCGCGAGATGCGGTTCATCTTGTTGATGGTCTCGATCATGTGCACCGGAATGCGGATGGTGCGCGCCTGGTCGGCGATGGAACGCGTGATCGCCTGGCGGATCCACCACGTCGCATAGGTCGAGAACTTGTAGCCGCGGCGGTATTCGAACTTGTCCACCGCCTTCATCAGGCCGATGTTGCCTTCCTGGATCAGGTCGAGGAACTGCAGGCCGCGGTTGGTGTACTTCTTTGCGATCGAGATCACCAGGCGCAGGTTGGCCTCGGTCATCTCGCGCTTGGCGCGGCGGGCACGGGCCTCGCCGGTGGTCATCTGACGGTTGATTTCCTTCAGTTCCTTGATCGGAATACCGATGCGTACCTGCAAGTCGACCAGTTTCTGCTGCTGTTCGATCACCGCGGGTTCAAAACGAGACAGCGCCTCGCTCCACGGCTTGCCCGACTCGACCTCGCCGCGGATCCAGCGCGTGCTGGTTTCCTTGCCCGGGAATTCCTTGATGAAGTGCTGGCGCGGCATCCGCGCCTTGTCCACGCACAGCGCGAGGATATTGCGCTCGTTGGTGCGCACCTCCTCGACCAGCTTGCGCACGCCGTCGCAGAGGGCCTCAATCTGCTTTGCCGAAAAACGGATTTTCATCAGCTCTTCGGAAATCGCCTCGCGCGCCTGAATGTAGGGGCGGCCCCGCGAGCCGTGTTTGGCCAGCGCGCGCATCATTTTCTGGTAGTTGCTGCGGATATCGGCAAAGTGCTTCAGCGAAGCCTCTTTCAGGCGCGCCAGATCGGCCGCCGCCTGCGCAGCACCTGCGGCGCCGTCATCGTCCTCATCCTCCTCGGCCTCGACTTCCTCTGCCTCTTCGCCGTCGTCCTCGGCTACATCCTCGACAATCGCCTCCTTCAGCTCAAGGTCGGTCAGGCCGTCGACCACCTCCTCGACGCGGATTTCGTCCTTCTCGATCTTCTCGGCCAGCGCGAGAATTTCAGCGATGGTCGTCGGGCAGGCCGAAATCGCCAGGATCATGTGGCGCAGGCCGTCCTCGATGCGTTTGGCGATTTCGATTTCGCCTTCGCGGGTCAGCAACTCGACCGAGCCCATCTCGCGCATGTACATGCGCACCGGGTCGGTGGTGCGGCCGAATTCGGAGTCAACCGTGGACAGCGCGGCCTCGGCTTCCTCGACCGCGTCCTCGTCGGCAACGGCCGGGGTGGCTTCGGACATCAGCAGGGTCTCGGCGTCAGGAGCCTCGTCGTAGACCTGGATGCCCATGTCGTTGATCATGCCAATGATGTTCTCGATGGCTTCGGCATCGAGCATGTCATCCGGCAGGTGGTCGTTGATCTCGGCGTAGGTCAGGTAGCCGCGCTCCTTGCCGAGCACGATCAGGTTTTTCAGGCGGATGCGCCGCGCTTCGGCGTCGGCCGGCGACATCTCCTTGCGCTCGAATTCCTTGACCAGCGCGCGTTCGCGCGCGGTGAGGCCGCGGGTCGGACGCTTGCCGCCGGCAAGCTTGGCGTTGGCTGCGGGTGCGGCAGCCTGCGGTGCGGCCTGTCCGGCGCCCTGATTCTGCGCGGCCTTCGCCAGCACCTGCTTGGCCACTGCGGCCTTGATGTTGGCGAGGCGCAGTTCCTTGCTGTCCTTGCCGCCGTCCTTGTTGCCGCGCGGCGCTGCCTTTGCAGGTTTGAGGGCGGGTTTCGCCGCGACCTTCACCGGCTTCTGCGCGGCCTTGTGCTGAGCCTTGACCGGCGCCTTGGCCGGCACACGTTTGGCCGGAGCCTTGGCCAGCGGCCGCTTGTCCACCGGCTTCTTCGCGAGCTTGGTTTTTGCAGCCGGTTTGGCGGCCACCCTGGGCTTAGCTTTCGCGGATTTCAGCGCGGCCTGCTTCGCCTTGACCTTGGTCTTGTCGGCCTTGGCTTTCAGGCTTTTGAGCTTCGCGCTGTTTGCCTTGGATTGCGCTGCTTTGGATGGCTTGGCCATGGACTGAGGCTCCGCGGGGCAGGATTAAACGAAAAGCCTGAGATTATATATCAATCAGCATACCGGCGCAGCTTCGGATGCATTGATTAACCCATTGTTTTGATTGAATTTAAAGGCCTTGTTTCAAATCTGGCCGGGAGGCGATGGCAGGGCTTAATTCCCTGAATTTCAGGATGCGCGCCCGGAGCTGGGTCCACGACTGCTCCAGTTCAGCCTTTCGTTCAGCCGGCGTCCGCAACTCCTCCTGCACCTGAAACGTCCGGCTCTCGGCCTGGATGATCGCATCGATGAACTCGGTGCCGCGGAAACTTTCCCCGAGACTGGCCGGCTTCGATGTCGCCGACAGGTGCTGCAACACCGCATCGAGCACCTGCCAGGCTGCACGATCCAGCTCTGGCACACCCAGCCGAATGCCTTCCGCCAATTCGTTTTTATCGATGATTACGGCATGTTCAGGGTCACAGACAATCAGGTCCAGCCAGCGCCGGAGAATTGACGGCGCCACGGCTGAAGCACGGCGACGCGGGGGCGCGGCTGCGACCGCCGTGCTTCTGATCTCGAACTGCGCGTCAAGCTGCTGCGGCTGGATGCCGGCGATCTGCGCCAGTTCCTTACGGATCAGCAGCGACAGCATCGGCGCGGCAATCTGTTTCACCAGCGGCTTGGCCTGCTGCAGCAGCTTGGCCTGGCCCTCGGACGTATGGACGTCGACCTGGCGGCGCAGCTCATCGATCAGGAACCGCGACAGCGGCATCGCCTGCGCGAGCAGCGCCTCAAAGGCATCCTTGCCGTGCTGGCGGACATAGCTGTCGGGATCCTCGCCATCGGGCAGGAACAGGAAACGCAACTGCTTGCCGTCGGAAAGCTGGGCGAGGCTGTTTTCAAGCGCGCGCCAGGCAGCTCTACGTCCGGCGGTGTCGCCATCAAAGCAATAGACCACTTCCTCGGTCTGGCGCAGCAGCTTCTGCACATGAACGGGCGTGGTCGCGGTGCCGAGTGTGGCCACCGCATACTCGACGCCCATCTGTGCCAGCGCCACCACGTCCATGTAACCCTCGACCACGATGACACGACCGGCATCGCGGATCGCGCGCCGCGCCTGGAACAGGCCGTAGAGTTCGCGCCCTTTTTCGAATACCGGCGTTTCCGGCGAATTCAGGTATTTCGGCTCACCCTCGCCGAGCACACGCCCGCCGAAGCCGATGATGTGACCTCGCACATCGACGATCGGAAACATGACGCGGTCGCGAAACACGTCATAGCGGCGCCCCTCATCGTTCTGCTTCACCAGCCCGGCGGCGTTGAGTGTCTTGTCGGCATAGTCGGGAAAGACCTGCTGCAGCCCCTGCCAGCCCTCGGGCGCATAACCGATGCCGAATTTTTTGGCGATCTCGCCGGAGAGCCCGCGCTTTTTCAGGTATTCGATGGCGCGCGGCGCATCCTTAAGCTGGTTGCGGTAGAACTGCGCGGCCTTGAGCAATACCCCGTAAAGGTCGGGGCTTTCCTCGGCGCGGCGCTGCGCTTCAGCCGAGCGCGGCGCTTCGGGCACCTGCATGCCGACACTTTGAGCGAGGTCTTTCACCGCGTCGACAAAACCCAGGCCGCCGTACTCCATCATGAAACCGATGGCGGTGCCATGGGCACCGCAGCCGAAGCAGTGATAGAACTGCTTGGTCGGACTGACGGTGAACGAGGGTGATTTTTCGGAGTGAAAAGGACAGCAGGCAGAATAGTTGGCACCGCTGCGCTTCAGCTTCACGTGGCGGTCGACCACCTCGACGATGTCGACGCGGGCCAGCAAATCCTGAATGAACGACTCCGGAATCATCTACCGATTTCAGTCCTGCTTATTGCGGCCCACCTTTTGTGGCGCCACTTCCGGAACCATTATAGGGGCGCACGGGGCAACCCCCCGGTGCGGATCAGCCTCCGGAAAGACACGCCTTGACCGCAGCCGACACCTTGCCCATGTCGGCCCGCCCTGCGAGGCGGGACTTCACCAGCGCCATCACCTTGCCCATGTCGGCGGGCCCCGCTGCGCCGGTTTCGGTCACGGCCGCCGCAATCACGGCGGCGATTTCGTCGTCACCCATCGCCTGCGGCATATAGGCCTGCAGCAGTTGCAGTTCCTGCTTTTCCTTGTCGGCGAGATCCTGCCGGCCGCCCTGCTCGAACTGACTGATCGAATCGCGGCGCTGCTTGATCATTTTTTCAATGACCGCCAGCACGTCGGCATCGGTCAGCGTCTTGCGCTCATCGACCTCTCGCTGCTTCAGCGCCGCAGTGAGCAGGCGGATGGTGTCGCGGCGTGCGGCATCACCGCCGCGCATCGCGGCCTTCAGGTCATCGTTGATCTGGTCACGCAAGGCCATGGGGAGACTCCGGAAAGGGCGGAAAGGGCGATACCAATGAAAAAAGGGTGCGAGGACAGGCCTCCGCACCCTTTTGCGTACCGACGCGGGTGGTCAGTAGAGTTTCGGCGGCAGCAACTGCGAGCGCAGGCGCTTGTGCGTACGCTTGACCGCGGCGGCCAGCTTGCGCTTGCGCTCGGCGGTGGGCTTCTCGTAGAACTCGCGGGCGCGCAGTTCGGTCAGCAGGCCGGTTTTCTCGACCGTGCGCTTGAAACGGCGCAGGGCGACTTCAAAAGGTTCGTTTTCTTTGACGCGGACGGTGGTCATGAAGCCTCGGGGCTGAAAGCGTTAAATCGGAAAGGGCCGGATTATAAGCGGCGAGGCCCCAAGCCGGCAAATGTTAAGCTGACCACCATTCCCGTTAGCGCCTGATTCTGCTGCGAAATCTTTCGCCACCTCTGAGCCAGGCCCAGGCCGGTGAAAATTTAATTAATAAAATCAATAACTTATAATATAATGCGTGTCCTCGGCATTGAAACCTCCTGCGATGAAACCGGTGTTGCCCTGTATGACACCACAGCCGGCTTGCTCGCCCACGCGCTGCATTCCCAGGTCGCGCTGCACGCCGATTACGGCGGCGTGGTGCCGGAACTGGCCTCGCGCGACCACGTCCGGCGCGCGCTGCTGCTGACCCGCGAAGTGCTGGCCCGGGCTTCGGCAAACCTCGCCGGCATCGATGCCATTGCCTACACCGCCGGCCCCGGACTCGCCGGCGCGCTGCTGGTCGGCGCAGGCTTTGGTGCAAGCCTCGCCCATGCGCTGGGCAAGCCGGCGATTGCCGTCCACCACCTCGAAGGCCACCTGCTGTCACCGCTGCTCGCCCAACCGGCACCGCAGTTTCCTTTTATCGCGCTGCTGGTTTCCGGCGGTCACACCCAGTTGATGCGGGTGGGCGGCATCGGCGACTACACGCTGCTCGGTGACACGCTGGACGATGCCGCGGGCGAGGCTTTCGACAAATCGGCCAAGCTGCTCGGACTG
Source organism: Betaproteobacteria bacterium Ga0077527 (assembly GCA_001464815.1). Lineage (GTDB taxonomy): Bacteria > Pseudomonadota > Gammaproteobacteria > Burkholderiales > SG8-41. The sequence continues at coordinate 206,099 of LNDW01000015.1, forward strand.
GGTTATCCCGGCGGCCCGGCGGTCGCGGCACTGGCAATGAAGGGCAAACCCGGCCGCCTTGTGCTGCCGCGGCCGATGTTGCGCAGTAACAACCTCGATTTCAGCTTCAGCGGTCTGAAAACCGCGGTGTTGACTGCGGTGCGCGGCGGACTTGACGATGAACAGGCCCGTGCCGATCTCGCTGCCGAGCTGCAGGAAGCGATCACCGAAGTGCTGGCGGCCAAATCACTCGCCGCACTGGAAGCCAGCGGACTCAGGCAATTGGTGGTGGCGGGTGGTGTCGGCGCCAACCGCCGACTGCGCGAACGGCTGGATGCGGCGGCTGCGGCACGGGGTTGCCGCGTGTTTTATCCGCCCTTCGAGCTGTGCACCGACAACGGCGCGATGATTGCCTTCGCCGGCGCGCTGCGCCTGCAGCGGGGTGAGGGCCGGCTGCCCGACGGTTTTACCGTGCAACCGCGCTGGGATCTCGCGACACTGTCCTGAAAACCGTTACGGCGGTGCGGCTCAGTCGGGCTTGGCACCCAGCCGGCGTTCCTTGCCGGCGATAAGGTTGCTGACGTTCGAGCGATGGCGCCACACCAGCAGCGCAGCAATCACCGCCACCGCCCAGACATAAGGATGGCTGTGGTTGTAGAGGATCAGCGCAAAAAACGCGGAAAACAGCGCCGATATCAGCGCCGCCAGCGAGGAGTAACGGAAAAAAACCGCGATGGTGATCCAGGTCGTCAGCGTGCCCAGCGCGAGTATCCAGTTGAGTCCCAGCAGTACGCCGAGGGCGGTGGCGACACCCTTGCCACCCTTGAAGCCGTGAAACAGCGGATACAGATGGCCCAGCAACACGGCAACCGCAGCCAGCGCCAGCGCCAGCGTCGCGTCCGCGCCATCACCAAACCAGTGCGCCGCGCCGTACACTGCCAGCCAGCCCTTGAAGCTGTCACCGACCAGGGTCAGCACTGCCGCGGACTTCCGGCCACTGCGCAGTACATTGGTGGCACCGGGATTGCCGGAACCGTATTCGCGCGGATCAGGCAGCCTGTAGAGCCGGCTCACCACCACGGCGAAGGATACCGAGCCGATCAGATAGGCGATCACCACAATCAACAGCAGATTCATCAATGCACGTACCCCTGCGCTAAAATGCCGCAGCCATTTTAACCGCTATACCCGATCCCAAAACCGGCTCCACCGCCCATGGACACCATCTTCATCCGCGAGCTGCGCATCGAAACCCGCATCGGCATCTACGCGCGGGAAAAACAGGCGCCGCAGATGATCGAACTCGATCTCGAGATCGGCCTGCGCGGTGAACATGCGGCGCACAGCGACCGCATCGAGGACACCATCGATTACGCCGAGGTGGTGGCCGACATCCGCCGGCTTTTTGCCGAACAGCACTTCGATCTGCTCGAACACGCCGCCGAATCCATCGCGCAGCGCGTGATCAACGACTTCAAGGCGCCGTGGCTGCGCATCACCATCGCCAAGCTCGCACCACTGGCCGGCGTCAAAAAACTCGGTGTCACCATCGAACGCGGCAAACGCGGCTGAGCGCTTTTCACTCATCATTCATCATTCATCACTCCGCTCCGCCTTATCCTCGCGGATGGTGTTTTTCATGCAGCTGCTTCATCCGCTCGCGCGCCACATGGGTGTAGATCTGCGTGGTCGAGATGTCGGCATGGCCGAGCAGCAGCTGCACCACGCGCAGGTCGGCGCCATGGTTGAGCAGGTGCGTGGCGAAGGCATGGCGCAGCGTGTGTGGTGAAATCGGCTTGCTGATGCCCGCCTGCAGCGCATAACGCTTGATCATCAGCCAGAAGGCCTGGCGCGTCATCACCGCCGCGCGCGCGGTGACAAACAGCGCATCGCAGGGCCGCTGCCCGAGGATCTGCGGCCGGGCTTCACGCAGATAACGCTCGAGCCAGCGCAATGCCTCCTCGCCCAGTGGCACCAGCCGCTCCTTTGATCCCTTGCCGAGCACACGCACCACACCCATGTCACGGCTGACCTGCGGCACCTGCAATGTCACCAGTTCGGACACCCGCAGGCCGCTGGCATACAGCACCTCGAGCATCGCACGGTCACGCAGACCCAGCGCCGCGTCCACTTCCGGCGCGTCCAGCAGTAGCTCGACATCGGACTCGGTGAGGCTTTTCGGCAGGGGGCGCGGCAGCTTCGGCGCTTCGATGCGCAGCGTGGGATCGGTGGTGATCAGGTTCTGCCGCACGGCGTGGCGGTAAAAACGTTTCAGGCTGGAGAGCAGCCGCGCCGCGCTGCTCGCGCGCGCCTTGTTGCGGAATTTGTGTGCGAGATAGTCCTGGATCGTTGCCTGGTCAATGGCGAGCAGTTCACCGCTCCCGCGCGCCGCAGCCCAGGCAGCGAACTGGACCAGATCGCGGCGGTAACTGTCGAGGGTGTTGCGGGAAAGACCGTCTTCGAGCCACAGCGCATCGCAGAACTCGTCGATGCGGCTGGTATCGATGCGGCCGGATTCAGACAACGCCGGGGATTCCTTCATGCCGCAGCAGCCAGCGTTTGACACTCAGCGGAAAATCCGCCTTGCCGCCCATGAAGCCGCCCAGTCCGCCGCTCGCCGCAAGCACCCGGTGGCAGGGCACGACCAGCGGCACCGGGTTACGCCCGCAGGCCCCCCCCACGGGACGGGGCGCGCTGCCCAGCCGGGCCGCGATCTCGCCGTAGCTGCGGGTTTTGCCGGGACCGATGCGGGCAATCTCGCGCCAGACCCGGCGCTGGAACTCACTGCCCTCAAGCAGCAATGGCAGATCGAAGCGGTATCCGGCGTCATCCAGATAATGCTCAACCTGCCGCGCCAGGCGCTCGGCCAAAGAGCTGCGCGGCGCAAGCGGCGGCGTGTCCCGCGGCAGATAGACCAGCTCGTTCAACGTGGCGCCGGGCGCCCGGATGCCGAGCACCGCGAAAGGCGTGCGGATCCGCGCGTCGAAACGCTGTTCCATGATCCCCGTGGTCAGGAAGCCGGCGCCGGCTGGCGCCGCAGCAGCTGGCTGGCCACCGCCAGCCCGATCAATGCAAGCCCGGCGACATCGGTAACCGGCGAGGTGTAAACCATGCACAAGCCGCCCAATGCCAGCAGCCAGCGTTCGGCGGTGGTGGCACGCTTCAACAGCCAGCCCTCGGCGCCGGCGGCCAGTGCGGAGATGCCGATCAGCGCCGACAGCGCGACCCAGGCCACGGTCCACCAGCTCATCTCGGGCGGAATCTTCAGCAGCAGGGCGGTGCCCTCCGGCTGCAGCACGAACATGAACGGCACCACAAAGGCCGGCAGCGTGTATTTCCAGGTCTGGAACGTCGTGCGGTAAGGATCGCCACCGGTGATCGCCGCGGCGGCGAACGGCGACAGCGCGGTGGGTGGTGACACCTCGGACAACACCGCGTAATAAAAGATGAACATGTGCGCGGCGAAATCGGGCACGCCGAGCTTGATCAGCGCCGGCGCGGCAACCACCGCGCAGATGATGTACGAGGCGGTGACCGGCACCGCGAGGCCGACGATCCACACGATCAGCGCGGTGAAGATGGTGGTGAACAGCAGCCGCGTCTGCTGGAACATTGCATCGCCGACATTCAGGCCGACCGCCTGGAACAACGCGACCGTGCCCGAGGCGCCGGTCTCGGCATAACCGATGACGATCGAGCTGAACTTGAGACCGAGTCCGGTGAGGGTGACCACACCGACGATGATGCCGGCTCCGGCGCAGGTCACACCGACCGCGAGCATGCCGACAGTACCCTCGCGCAGCGCGGTGGTGAGCCTTGAGTCGGCGATGCGTCGCCACAGGGAGCCGGCGCCGGTCAGCAGGTCATAGGGCAGCAGTGCGCAGTCCCGGTGAAAAAAACTCACAACAAAAGCGGTGACGATGGCATAGAACACGGATGCGGTCGGCGAATAACCGAGCATCATGTAAATGATGATCGCGACCAGCGACAGGAAATGGAACCAGTAGGTTTTGGCGAGCTGCGCCACCGACAGCGGATTTTCGATGGCGACATTACTGCCACCGAACTTTCGCGCGTCAAACTCGACCATCAGGAACAGGCACAGGTAATAGAGGATGGTCGGGATGATCGCCATCTGGATCACCTCGAGATAGGACACCCGCAAAAACTCGGCGATGATGAAGGCCGCCGCCCCCAGCACCGGTGGCGAGATTATCGCGCCGAGTCCGCCTGCCGCGAGCAGTCCACCCGCGGCGTTGGGTGGATAACCGGCTTTTTTCAGCATCGGATAGGCCACCGACCCAATGGTCACAGTGGTAGCCACGCCGGAACCCGATGGCCCGCCGAGGAGAAATGATGACAACACCACGGTGCGTCCGGCGTTCGACGGCTTCGAGCCCATCGCGGCAAAGGAAAAATCCAGAAAAAACTTGCCGGCGCCGGAATACTGCAGCACCGCTCCGTAGATGGTGAACAGGATGATCAGTGACGATGAAACGTCCACAGCGGTGCCGAAGATGCCGTCGACGGTCATGTACATGGTCACCGCGAGGCGCTCGAGGTCATAGCCGCGGTGCGTCCAGGGCACCGGCAGCCAGGGGCCAACGAAGGCATAGGCCAAGAATGAGCCGATCACGAACACCATGATCCAGCCGCTGGAGCGGCGGGTCGCCTCGAGGATTAACAGGATCAGCAGCCAGCCCATCACCACATCCAGCGTGGTTGGCGCGATGTTGCGCTCGGCGAAGCTCCAGCTTTCGATCAGCACGTAGACCAGCGTTGACATGGCGAGCAGCGCCAGGCCGACGTCCCACCACATCAGGCGGTTGCGATAGCGCCGGGCAACAGGGTAGAGCAGGTAGGCGAGGAACAGTATCAGGGCGACGTGGGCGGTGCGGAAAAACTGCGCCGGCACCACATACAGCGCGCCGTAGAGGTGAAACAGCGAAACGCCAATCGCGTACAACGTGATGCCTGCGGCCAGCCAGCCCTTGAAGCGGTTGGTCGCACCCTCCTCAGCCTCGATCAGTTCGGTGACACGCTGTTCCGCTTCGGCGGAAAGATCGGTGGCAGGCGCATGCCCGGCCGCCCCGCTGCGGCCCGTATTATTGTTTTCCATGCCCCCCCCAACCGCGATTTGGATGCAGCATCATAAACGAAAAGCCCCGCCGTGCTTTCGCAGGCGGGGCTTTTTGAAGATCAAGTCAGCGCAATCAGGGCGCGCTGCAGTTCACGATTACTTCACTTTCGCGCCCTGGCTTTGCCAGAATTTGGCGGCACCAGGGTGATAAGGAATCACCGCTGCGGCGTTCTGCTGCCACTTGATGTCGATGTTGCGGCCCTCGGGGTGTACTGCCGCGAGGTCGGCCCGGTTCTGGTAAACCGTACGCGTCAGGTTGTAGGCCATCTCCGCCGGCATGTCCTCACGCACGAACAGGATGTTCCATACCGCGATTGCGCGGGCATCACGGTCCTGTCCGGGATAGGACTTGGCCGGGGTGGTGATCGGCACATAGATCGGGCCGCTGACCTTGACCATCGCGTCGAGCAGCTCACCGTGATCGATCAGACTGATCTTGATGCCGGGCGTGGCGGCAAGATCGGTGATCGCCGGGGTGGGCACGCCGCCGACAAAGAAATAGGCATCGAGCTGGCGGTCGCGGATGGCGCGGGTGGATTCAGCCGGCGACAGGCGCTCGCGCTTGATGTCCTTGTCCGGATCAAGTCCCGCAGCGCGCAGCACACGGTTGGCGAACACCTCGGTCGCGCTGTTAACGGCGCCGGTGGACACACGCTTGCCGCGCATGTCGGCCACGGTCTTGATGCCGCTGCCCTCGATCGACACCACATGCATGGTGTTCGGATACAGCACCATCAGCGCGCGCAGCGGCAGCTTGCCGCCGGTGAACTTGTCGAGGCCGTTGACCGCATCCCAGGCCGCATCGGTCTGGCTGAAGCCGATATCGGCCTGGCCTTTGCCCATGCGGAACAGGTTTTCGACCGACCCCGCGGTGGCTTCGACATTGGCGTTGATGCCCATGTTCTTTTGCAGGATCTGGGCCAGGCCGCCGCCCAGCGGGAAATAGACCCCGCCGGTGGTGCCGGTGACGATCGACATCGGTTTTTGCTGCCCTTGCGCGAAGGCGGCCGCGGTCAGGAACAGACCTGAGACCAGCGCAAGGGCTTTCACGAATCGTTGCATGAGATTTCCTCCATCGGATTTTCTGTTATGGGTTGGGGATTTGAACGAATACAGCAGGACGAATACAACAAAAGGGATTACAGCAGGGGGGACACATCAAAGCGGCAACCATTATCAACACAATGCCCCTTGCCACGCCAGCCTAGCGCCAGCCCGCAAGCAGACCGTCTTTGACAATCAAAAAATATTGTTTAAAAACAATGGCTTATGAACAATCTCTTGTACGGCAAGCTGACCTGCAGTGGATTCAGACCAGCCGCAGCGGCGATTGTTCAGCGCTCAGTGCGCAAAAAGCTGGGCCGGGTTCTCGAAAGCCTTGAACTCCAGCGCGTTGCCGCAGGGATCCAGAAAGAACATGGTCGCCTGCTCGCCGACCTGGCCCTTGAAACGGATGTGCGGCTCGATGACGAAGCGGATGCCGGCGGCGGTGAGCCTGTCGGCCAGCTTCTGCCATTCGGTCATCGACAGCACCACGCCAAAATGGCGCACCGGCACGTTGTCGCCATCGACGGCGCTGGTGTTGCGATGCCCGGCTTCGTCGGGACAGAGGTGGGCGACAATCTGGTGGCCGTAAAAATCGAAGTCGATCCACTCCGGCGAGGAACGTCCTTCCGGACAGCCGAGCAGGCCGCCGTAAAAGGCGCGGGCTTTGGCGAGGTCATCCACGGGAAACGCGAGATGAAAGGGATGGGTGACGGTCTGGGTCATGGCAGTAGCACTTCGCAGGGAAAATAAAGCGCGTATTCTAGGGCCTTTGCCACCCGCTCGAAACAGCCCGATGATCACCCCGATGCTCAACGCCCACGGCTGCGTGATGCCGCAGATCGGCTTCGGCACCTCCCAGCTCGGCGACTGCGGCGACCTCGTCGCCACGGCCCTGAAAGCAGGCTACCGCCACATCGATACCGCCTGGAAATACGGCTCTGAAAAAGGCGTGGGCGCAGGCATCCTCGCCTCGGGTGTGCCGCGCGAAGAGATTTTTCTGGTGACCAAGGTCTCTCATGAATACCTGCGCGCGGATGCGTTCGCGAAATCCGTCGAGGAGAGCCTTGCCAACCTGCAGGTCGATTATGTCGATCTGCTGCATGTGCACTGGCCCAGTCCGGAAAAGGTGCCGCTTGCCGAAACCATGGCCGCGCTGGCGAAAGCCAAACGCGACGGCCTGGCCCGCCATATCGGCGTCGCCAACTTCAACATCGCGCTGATCGAGGAGGCACTGCACCACTGCCCCGAGCCGCTGGTCACGCTGCAGGCCGAATACCACCCCTACCTCGATCAGCGCAGGGTGCTCGACTACTGCCGCAGCAAGGGCATGATCTTCACCGCCTACTGCCCGCTCGCCCGCGGCCGGCTGTTCGCCGACCCCGTGCTCAACGCCATCGCGGCCTCACACGGCAGGACCGTGGCACAGGTCGTGTTGCGCTGGATCACCCAGCAGGGGGCGATTGCGCCGATACCGCGCTCATCGAATCCGGAACGCATCTCGCAGAACCTCGAGGTCTTCGATTTCGAACTGAGCGCCGCCGAAATGCAGCGTATCCACGCACTCGCCAGACCCGACGGGCGCATCGCGAATCCTGCCGGGCGCGCGCCAGCCTGGGACTGACACCCCGGAAATGGATTCAATGCAGTCACGGTAATAGAATACCGGCTGCAAATCGTCACCCAACCTGAATGGAACAACACCCGGAGGATTTTCGATGAACGCAACACCACTGATCACCGTCCTGGGCGCAACCGCACTGGCTTTTTCCAGCAGCATCGCCTTCGCCCAGGCTGCCTTTCCGTCCAAGAACATGGTGATGGTCGTGCCCTACACCGCGGGCGGCTCGGCCGACGCGATGAGCCGGGCGATTGCCACACGCCTGGGCACAGCGCTAGGCCGCACCATCGTCGTCGACAACCGTCCCGGAGCCAGCGGCATGATCGGCACGGAAATGGTGACCAAAAGTGATCCCGATGGCCACACTTTGCTCGGCCATACCTCCTCCTACCCGGCCACCGCCGCCACACGCCTGAAGCTGCCCTTTGATCCGGCGAAATCAATCATCCCGATCGGCATGACCGCCCGCGCACCGATGCTGTTCGCGATCCATCCCTCGATTCCTGCCAAGAATGTGCGCGAGCTGGTCGCGGTGGTGAAGCGCGAACCGAAAAAGTTTTACCTGAACTACGGTTCCTCCGGCACCGGCGGCAACAACCATTTCTCCGGCGCGCTGTTCGCCGCTGCAGCCGGCATCAAGATGCAGCACGTGCCGTACAAGGGCATATCCAATGCGGTCACCGCACTCGCCTCGGGCGAGGTCGAAGTGGTGATCGCCAGCTCCTCTGCGCTGCTGCCGCAGCGCGACTCGGGCCGCATCCGCATCCTTGGCGTGACCAGCGCCGAAAAATCGCCGCTGTTCCCCGACCTGCCGACCGTGGCCTCGCAAGGTGTGCCTGGCTATGAGTACGAGCTGTGGTGGGGCACTTTCGCGCCGGCCGGCATGGCGCCGGACCGCCTGAAATTCCTCTACAGCGAAATCCAGAAAATCGTCACCGGCGCGGACATGAAGAAATTCCTCGATACCCAGGGTGCCGAACCCTGGGTTCTGCCATTGGCGCAACTGCCCGATCTGCTGCCCAGGGAAATGGCGCGTTATCGCAAGATGGCGCAGCTCGGCGGCATCGAACCGCAGTAAACGCCGCACTTCACCCGCAACAACGCCGGCCCCGGGCCGGCGTTGCTGTTTCAGGCGGTGAGTCTTCCCGACTGGTAGTCGGCCACCGCTCGCTCGATCTCCTCGCGCGTATTCATCACGAACGGCCCGTACTGCACCACCGGCTCGCCCAGCGGGCGGGCGGCGAGCAGGATGAAACGCGCGCCCGCATCTGCCTTGCTGTTGTCCTGCGCACGCACGGTCACCGCATCCCCCGCGGACAACACACCGGCGCTGTGCCGCAGCAGTGCCCGCGGTGCCGCACCACCGACCACAACATCACCCTCGTAGACATAAAGCAAAGCGTTGTGTGACGGCGGAAGGTCATGGATGAATACGCCGCCCGGCGGCAGCCCGATGTCGAAATACAGCGGCGCCGTGGTCAGCCCCTGCACCGGCCCCGGCGTACCGCGGCCATCGATCTGCAGGGTGCCGGCGATCACCTTCGCAACACCACCACCCGGCATCTGCACCACCGGAATCGACGCCGCCGGGATGTCGCGATACGCCGCAGGCTTCATTTTTTCCGCGGCCGGCAGGTTGATCCAGAGCTGGAAGCCGCGCATCCGTCCCTCCAGCTGCTGCGGCATCTCGGAGTGGATGATGCCGCGACCGGCGGTCATCCACTGCACGTCACCATTTTTCAGGTCACCACGGTTGCCGAGATGGTCCTCATGCAGCATGTGGCCATCGAGCATGTAGGTGACAGTCTCGAAACCGCGGTGCGGATGCGCCGGAAAACCGGCGATATAGTCCTGCGGGTTGTCGGTGCCGAACTCGTCGAGCATCAGGAAGGGATCGAGCCGCGCCTGCGGCGACTGCCCCAGGCTGCGCCGCAGCTTGACGCCGGCTCCGTCCGAGGTCTCGTGCGAGGGAATCACCTGCAGTAACTGGCGTTCTGATTTATTCATGGATCAATACAAGTAGCGGCAACACTTTCTCAACAAACCTGCGGCAATCATTCAACAGTGATGTTCGCCGCCTTGACCACCTTCGCCCATTTCGCGATTTCGGCGCGCAGCCATACCGCGAACTCCTGCGGCGTGTTGCCCACCGGCACGCCGCCCTCCGCCTCGAAGCGCTTGCGCACCTCGGGTGTATGCACGATGGCGACGATTCTCTGGTTGAGCAGCCTAATCACCGGCTCCGGCGTGCCGCGCGGCACAAAAATGCCCTGCCAGGTGCCGGACTGGAAGCCTTTCAGTCCGGCTTCCGAAATCGTCGGCAGGTCAGGCACCAGTTGCGAGCGCTCGAGGCTGGTCACGGCGACGCCACGCAGCTTGCCGGCGCGCACATGGGTCATCACCGAGGGCATGGTCGCGAACACCACCTGGATGCGGCCTGACAGCAGGTCGAGGATCGAGCCGGAAGCGCCCTTGTACGGCACATGAGTCATCCGCGTTTTCGCCATCAGGTTGAACAGCTCGCCGGCAAGATGCGGGCCTCCGCCATTGCCTGAAGAGCCGAAATTGAGTTCGCCTGGTTTCGCCTGCGCCAGCTTGATCAGATCCGCCACGGTGGCCACACCCAGCGAGGGATTGACCACCAGGATCTGCGTCGCGGTCGAGGCCAGCGTCACCGGCGCAAAATCGCGCTCGGAATCATAGGGCAGCTTCTTGTAGATGCTGGGGTTCACGCCGAAGGAACTGCCCACCAGGAGCATGGTGTAACCGTCGGGATTGGCCTTGGCAACGAGATCGGCGGCAAGCACACCGCCACCACCGCCGGAACGATTGTCAACGACGAACTGCTGGCCCAGCTGTTTGGTCAGTTCGCCGGCAACCATACGCGCGACAAAATCGGCGTTGCCGCCGGCGGCCTGGGCAACGATGAAGCGCACCGGGCGCTCGGGATAGGCGGCGCTTGCGGGCGAGGCGTTCATCAGCAGCGCGGCAAGACCGGCGACAAGAACTGCGGAAAACGTTCTCATGTCAGCACCCCTTGAACACCGGCTTGCGCTTTTCCATGAAGGCACGCCGGCCCTCGATGAAATCCTCGCTCGCACCGCAATCCCTGACCAGCTGCTCGCAGCCGGCGGTATCGCGCACCGATTCGTCTTTCATCAGCTCATCAACCACACGCTTCGCGGTAAGGATGGACAGCGGCGCGTTCTCGGCCATGCCACTGGCCCAGGCACGCACCGTCTTTTCCAGCTCGGCCGCGGGCACCACCTCGTTGACGATGCCCATGCGCAGCGCGGCATCCGCGTTGTAGCGGCGCGCGGTGAAAATGAATTCCTTGGCCACCGAAGGCCCGGTCAGCTCGACCAGGCGGCGCAGGCCCTCCATGCCGTAGCCGATGCCGAGGCGCGCCGCGGGAATGCCGAACTGTGCATCATCGGAGCAGATGCGCAGGTCGCAGGACAGCGCCAGCGACATGCCGCCACCGATGCAGTAGCCGCGGATCATCGCAATCGTCGGCTTGCCGGTGCCGCGCAGCACTTTGCGCATTCCCGCCGACACCTGCGAATACCTTTCCTGCGCCTCGGCGCTGGCACGTTCGTTCTCGAACTTCGAAATATCGGCGCCGGACACGAAGGATTTGTCGCCGGCACCGGCGAGCACGATCACCCGTATCGAGTCATCGGCCGCAAACACCTGCAGCACCTCGCCCGCGGCCTGCCACATCTCCAGCGACACCGCGTTACGCCGCTCGGGGTTGTTGAAAATCAGAAAACCGGTCGCACCTTCGCGGCGCGCGATGATCTTCTCGGTAGTGGTGGGGATGTTCATCGATTCCTCCTGCTGGATGGGGCTGTTGTCGGCCTGGGGATTGCATACATACCGCGCCGTTGCCGCGGCGTCCATGCACCATTCCGCATGGTGTAAGCCATCAGGGGCGCACTTCGGGGTTCAGGAAATTGCGCGGATCATGCACCTCGCCGCGCAGCCAGGCAGTGATGTTGGCCGCGGCGATGGTGCCCATGCGCACGATCGCGTCGGTGGTTACCGCCGCGACATGCGGCGTCAGGATCACGTTGGGCATGGCATACAGCGGATGATCAGGGCCCGGAGGTTCGGTGGTCATGGTATCGAGCCCGGCGCCGGCGATGCGCCCCTCCCTCAGCGCCGCAACCAGCGCCGCCTCGTCTACCACGGGGCCGCGCGCGGTGTTGATCAGCAGCGCGTCCGGTTTCATCCGCGCGAATTGCGTGGCACCGATCAGGCCGCGGGTCTGCGGCGTCAGCGGGCAATGCAGGCTGATGATGTCGGCGGTCTCCAGCAGGCGGTTCAGGTCCGGTTCCAGCCGCATGCCCTCGGGCAGGACCTTGGCGGAACGGCTGTGCACGATCACCGGGGCGCCACAGGCCGCGGCCAGCTTGGCGGTGCGCTCGCCGATCTGGCCGTAACCGATGATGCCCACGGTGCGGGCGCTGAAATCACGCTGCAGCACGTCAAGGTTGCGCCACCGGCCCTGGCGGGTCTCGCGATCGTAGCGGGCAAGGTCGCGCGACAGCGCCAGCATCAGCGCCAGCGAGTGTTCGGCGACCGCATTGGCATTGGCGCCGCTGGTGACCATCACCGCCACACGGCAACGGGTCGCCGCGGCGATGTCCACCGAATCGACGCCGGCGCCGTGCTTGGCGATGATCTTCAGCCCCTTCGCCGACTCAATCACGCCGGCGTTGAACGGCGGCGAGCTGCGCATCAGCACCGCCACAGGACGGTGCCGAGCCAGCGCATCGCGCAGCGCGGGCTCGGTGACGCGGTCCTCCATGAACACCGGCTCGAGGCCGCCCTCACGCAGCAACCGCTGCGCCAGATCGGAAACGGTCGAGGCCGTCACCAGCACCAGGGGTTTGCTCAAGATGTTTCTCCTGTGTTTCAGATAGCGGATTCAAATGGCGGATTTTGCAGCCGCGGATTATCACATTGCGGGGCAGCATGGTGCGACGGCCTGATTGCACCTAGAATGTTCAGGTGAAGGCGCCAGCCATTCAGAAAAAGCGCGCCGCAGCCATGTGCCACACCACATTGGAGGAGAACGTCTCATGCCGCGCCGCATTTCCCGCATCTGCGCCCCATTGTCGCTGGGCCTGCTCGCGCTGTTGTTCAGCGGCCCCGCAGCCGCACAACAATACCCGAACCGCCCGATCCGGCTGGTCATCCCCTTCCCTGCCGGTGGCAATGTCGATGTCTTCTCGCGCGTGCTGTTCCGCCAGGTCGAGATCGAGCTCGGCGCCACCTTCGTCATCGACAACCGCGGCGGCGCCAACGGCATCGTCGGCGCCGACACCGTGCGCAGTGCGGCCCCCGACGGCTATACCATCATGAACACCTCGTTCGGCTTCGCGGTGAATCCGTCGATTGTCAAAAAACTGCCTTTTGACGTGTTGCGCGACTTCACGCCGATCACCAATGTCGCCACCGGTCTCGGCTATCTGATGGTGGTGCATCCGTCGGTCCCGGCGAAAAACACCGCCGAGCTGATCGATCTGGCGCGCAAACAGTCGCTGCGCTATAGCACCGCCGGCATCGGCAACGGCCAGCATCTGGCGGGGGCGCTGCTCGCGAGCATGACCAAAACAGATCTGCTGCACGTGCCTTACAAGGGCGGCGGACCGGCGATGACCGCACTGCTCGGCAACGAGGTGCAGATCCATTTCCCGGCGGCCTCTGTCGGCATCCCGCACCACAAGGCCGGTCGCGTGCGTTCACTGGCTTTCACCGGCGCCAAACGGCTCGCCACCCTGCCCGAGCTGCCGACCATAGGGGAAACGGTCCCCGGTTATGTCGGTGATGCCGGCTGGCATGCGATGTTCGGCCCGGCCCGGCTGCCGCCGGCGATTACCACCAGGTTGCAGCAGGTGGTGCGCAAGGCGCTGCAGGAGCCGAAGATCAACGCCCATTTTGTCGACAACGGCTACGAACCCAACGGCGACACGCCAGAGGTCTGGGCGAAACAGTTTCGCGAGGACGTGAAAAAATTCGCAGCCATCGCCAAAGCCGCGGGCATCGAGCCGCAGTAAGCACGTCGTCCATGACAGCATGGTTGCATGGCTCATTCCTGCGATTTCCGTGCTTCACTTTGCACTAGAATCGGCTGACGCTGGCAGCAGTGACAGCCGCAAGCCGCAGCCAACGACCCGTACAACCGAATCTCCGGAGGTTCCATGCACATAAAAACCCTCATTGGCGCCCTGCTGATCGGTGCCGGCCTGCTCGGGCAGACCGCCGCGGCAAGCAGCCTGCAGCCGGTCAACCCGCCGACACCAATGCCGGTGTTCAAGGCGCCGGGCATCAACGGCAGCAGCGTCAGCGATGCCGACCTGCGTAATAAAGTCACCGTCATCCGCTTCTGGGCTTCCTGGTGAAGTTCCTGCGTGCGCGAAATGCCTTCCGTGCAGAAGGCACATGACGAGTTGAAAAAAGACGGCATCCTGGTGATCACGATGTCGATCGACGGTACCGGTGAAGCCGCGGTTAAACCGGTGTTCGCCAAGGGCGGCTACACCCTGCCCGCCCTGCTCGACCAGAACATGGAGGTGGCGCGCGGCTTTGGTGTGCGCGGTGTGCCATCCACCGTGGTCATCGACACCAAGGGCATGATCCGGGCCCGGACCCTGGGCCATATCGACTATGGCAGCGCCGAGTTTCGCGATTACCTGCGTGGCCTCGCCCACGGCAAATAACGTATCCGACCAACCCCAAGGAGGCTCACGATGATGACATCGAAGTTACTGCGCTGGCTGGGTGGCGCACTGTGCGCGGCATTGCTTGCCGCCGCGCCGGCACAGGCACAGATGCCTAAGGTCGGCGACAAGGCGCCGGACTTCTCGGTGCCGTCGACCACCGGCAAACCGGTGTCGCTTGCCGACCATCTCGGCAAACGCAACATCGTCCTGTTTTTCTACATTGCCGCGTTCACCGACACCTGAACCACCGAAGTGGTGGCTTTCCAGCTTGATCTTCCCAAGTTCGAAGCCGCCAATGCCCAGGTCCTGGGCATCAGTGTCGATTTCAATGCCGCCAACACCGAGTTCGCCAACAAACTCGGGCTTAAATTCCCGCTGCTGAGCGACACGCGGCGCATCATGAGCCGGGCCTATGGCGTGCTCAACGATGATGCCAGTGCCGCGAACGACCCCAAGAGGGTGCCGGGCTACCTGCGTTCAAAACGGGCCTGGTTCATCATCGACCGCCAGGGTGTGGTGCGCTACACCAATGTCGATGACCCGCGCGGGATCATGCCCAACGACGAACTGCTTGAAGTGCTGAAAAAGCTGCAGTAGTCAGCGCAGCGGCGGCCGCGAAACATCGCGGCCGCCGCACCCTCAATCCAGCTTGAGATTGAGTTTCTTCAGGATGCGTTCATTGCGCTGCATCTCGTTGCGGATGTAGGCGTCGTAGTCGGCGGGACTCATCGTGCCCTCGGAAAAACCCTGCCGTGCCAGCGTCGCCGCCGCCTCCGGGGTCTTCAGGGCCTTTGCCACTTCTGCCGAAAGGCGCTCGACGATCGGACGCGGCGTGCCGGCGCGCGCCATGATGCCGAACCAGTTCAGCGATTCGAACCCCGGCCAGCCGGACTCGGCGATGGTCGGTATCTGCGGCAGGTTGGACGCCCGCTGCGCCGAGGTCACGCCGAGGCCGCGCAGCCGCCCGGAGGGAATGTACTGCGAGCAGTCGAGCACGTTGCCGACCAGCAATGTGATGTGGCCGCCAAGGATCGCGGTGGTCGCCGGCGCGCCGCCGCCGAAGGGCACGTTGATCAGGTTGATGCCGGCAAGGTCGTGAAACAGCTCCCCGGCGATGCGGCCGCCGCCGATGATGCTCGACACGCCCCAGGACAGCTCGCCCGGCCGCTTTTTCGCCAGCGCCACCAGCTCCTTCATGTTCCTTACCGGCAGCGAGGGATGCGCGCAGTAGATCAGCGGGTTGTAGACCATGCGCGTGACACCGCTGAAGTCGCGCAGCGAATCGTAGGGCATCTTTGAATAGGCGAAGGGATTGACGGTGAAGCTGGTCGCCATCACCAGCAGGGTATAACCGTCGGCCGGCGCCCGCGCGGCAATCTCGGTCGCGATCACCGTGTTCGCGCCGGGCCGGTTCTCGATGGTCAGGTTCTGGCCCAGCGCCTTGGAAACACCCGGCGCGATCAGACGTGCCATGGTGTCGGCGGCTCCGCCCGGCGGAAACGGCACCAGCATGCGGATTGGCCGTGTCGGATAGTCCTGCGCCGGAAGCGCCACCGGCAGCCACAGCAACGCTGCCAGCAACGTCGCTCTTCCCGTTTTGCGTATGCTCATCCTGCTCCTCCCTGATTGCGGCTTGAATGCCGCCTTGTTGTTCAACACACGATACCGGTGTTGCCCCTGCAGAGCCAAGAAAACGCAGCGGCGACCCCATATCCAAAAAAATAATAAATAGAATCAAATACTTGCTTGATTCAGCAAACTCTCCCCCTGACGCCACCCGGGCATTGCAACCTGCACCCTGCGCTTCGACAGCCGCAGGCAGAATTGTTAATTCCGCTTTTAAGGATGATTCTAGACTGCCGGAACATCCCCGCAGGGCAGGCGGCCTAGAATCAATCACCGTGCCGCGGCCCCCATGACGCGCTGAGTCAACCCCGGCATACGCCCGACCACAAACAGCCGGATCCCCGAACCGGCGACCGCAAAAGGAGAAGCCATGTCCACCGTGATGACCGCCCCGCCGAGGCCGGCGGAAAAGAAACTGCCGTTCGTGCTGCGCGGCGTGATGCAGGCCCCGGTCACGCCACTCAATGACGACTTCAGCGTGGATTACGACCGCTTCGCGAAAATGGTCGACTTCCACGTCCGCAACGGCGCGCCGGCGATCGCCTGGCCGCATCACAAGGCGGAGTCGCCCAACCTGACCATGGACGAACGCAAGAAGGGCGCCGAAGTGATGATCAAGACCGTGGCCGGACGTGTGCCGGTGTCGGTATTCGTCGGCAGCCTGTCGGAAGAGGATTCTCTGGACCTCGCCACCCACGCGCAGAAAATCGGTGCCGACATGATCCTCACCATCTCGCCGTACTGCCGCCGCCCGTCGCAGGAAGAGATCTTCCGCTCGATCGTGCGCATTGGCAGCCACACCGACCTGCCGGTGCTGACCTACAACTCGCCGTGGCGCAATGGCGAGGGCGTGGAGTTCACCAGCACCCTGGTGCAGCGCCTGATCGAGCGCCTGCCGAACTATGCCGGCATGAAGGACGCCAGCTTCCACAGCGAGAAGTTCATGGAAATCTCGCGCGTCGCGCTCAACATGCGCCCCGCTTTCTCCATCATCATGGGCCTCGAACACCTGCTCGCTTCCTATCCGCTGGGCGCCTGCGGTTCATTCTCGTCCTGCGGCGCGATCGCGCCCAACCTGTGCAACCGCTTTTTCGCCGCACTCGTCGCCAACGACTGGGAAACGGCGCGCACCTGCCAGTACAAGATCACCAAGCTCTACCGCCTGTTCAAGGACCAGTACCCCTCCTCACTCAAGGGCGCGATGATCTCGATGGGCCGCGATGCCGGCCCGATCCGCTCGCCTCTGCCCACAGCTTCAAAGGAAAGGGTCGAGTTCCTGTGCCAGCAGCTCGAAGAGCTGGGCGTCATGGACACCGAACCCCACGGCTGGTAACCCCTGCGCGAGACACCGACATGAAAAAATTCAATCCCGGATTCGTCCACACCCCCGTCACACCGTTCAAGGCCGACCAGAGCATCGACTTCGACACCTACGCGCGCATTCTTGATTTCCACATCAACAACGGCGCCGATGCGCTGGCACTGCCGATGCCGCAGGGCGAAGACATCAGCATGACCGAAATCGAACTGCGCAAGCTGCTCGATTTCGCTCTGAAGCACGTCAAGGGCCGCGTGCCGGTGATCGCCCACATCGGCGACCCCGGCACCGACATCGCTGTCGCTCGCGCCCGCCATGCTGAAAGCCTCGGCGCCGCCGCGATCGCTTCGCACCCGCCCTATTTCTGGCACCCCAAGCCGTCGATGGTCGCCGAGCACCTGGTGCGTGTCGGCGGCGCGACACCACTGCCTTTTTTCATCTGCACCCCGGTGGTCGAGGATGCCGGCACCCACCTCACCGCAGAAATCGTGCTCGATGTACTGAAGCGGCTGGACAACGTCGCCGGCCTGGTCGATTCGAGCATGCGCTTCGTGTTCATGGTCGAAGTGCTCTCACTGGGCCGCGAAATCCGTCCCGGTTTCCAGCTGCTCTCAGGCACCGACTACATGGTCAGCAACGGCGTGGTCGGCGGCAACGGCGTGTTTTCGCCACTGGCGAGCGTCGCGCCAAAACTCGCACGCCAGCTCTATGAAATGTGCGAGAAACAGCAGTTCACGCAGGCGCGCAAGCTGCAGGAACAGATGGCACTGCTCCATCACACGCTGAAGACCGCGGGCTTTGCCGGCGTCAAAGCGGCAATGAAGCTGATGGGCCGTGAATGTGGTGATCCGCGACTGCCTGAAAGCAGTCTCAGCGCCGCTGAAGCCGGCCAGCTTGCAGCGCAGATCGCCGCGATGCCCTTCCTGAAGGCAGAACCGCGCGGCTGGTAACACCCGCCAGGTCCGGCAGCGCCCGCGCTGGCCGGACCCCCATTTTTTGCGGAGAACCCCGATGAACACGCGACTCACCATGCCGCTGCTCGCGGTGCTGGCCCTGCTCGGCGCGTCGCCGGCCCAGAGTCAGGTCGGCTGGAAGCCGTCAAAGCCTGTGGAAATCATCCTGCCCACGGCAGCCGGCGGCGCCAACGACAACATGGCACGCCTGATCCAGAAAGCGCTGCAGGATAACAAGATCGTGCAATCGCCGCTGGTGGTGATGAACAAGGCAGGAGGCAACCAGACCCTGGCGGTGACCTACCTGCGCCAGAACGCGAAGGACCCGCATTACCTGCTGTACTCGACATCAACGGTGTTCACCGCGCACATCACCGGCCTCGTCGCGCAGAACTACACCGACCTCGCACCGATCGCGCTGCTGATGACCGAATACAGCGTGTTCTCGGTGCGCCCGGATTCCCCGATCAAGAACGTGAAGGACCTGATGGCGCGGCTCAAGGCCGATCCGCAGTCGGTATCCTTCGGCGTGGTCAGCCTCGGCGGTTCCAACCATATCGCGCTGTCGCAGGTGGCGCGCGCCGCGGGCGTCAACCCCAGGCAGTTGCGGGTGGTGGTGTTCAAGACCAACGTCGAGTCATACCTGGCAACCGCCGGCGGCCACATCCACGCCGTGGCTTCATCGGCCAGCGCTGCAATGCCCTTCCTGCAGCAGGGCACGGCGCGCATCCTCGCCATCGCGGCACCACAGCGCCAGACCGGCGTCCTCGCCAGTGTCCCGACGCTGCGTGACGAAGGCGTGGATATTCCGCTGACCACAAACTGGCGCGGCGTATTCGGCGCGCCGGGAATCACCGCGCCGCAGGTTGCGTTCTGGGAGGATGCCTTCACCAAAATGGTGGCCACCGAGGACTGGAAAAAAGCCCAGGAACTGGGCGAACATGGCCGCAAATTCCTCGCCGGGCGCGATTTCCATAAATTCCTCGAAACCGAATACCAGGTCTCCAGAACCGTACTCACCGATCTCGGATACGCCAAACAGCAATGACCGCAATACTCGACATCAAGGCCCTCGATGGCGTCATCGGCATGTGTGACGCCATCGACCTGCTCGAAGCCACTTTGCCCCACGAAGCCGCAGGCAGCACCACGGTATCACCCAAGTTCATCACCGATTTCGACAGCGGCATGATCCGCATCCTGTTCGCGGCCGACCGTGAGGCGGGTTACTGCGCGATGAAGGCGTACCACAACATCAAGGGCGTGGGTACCCGCTATGTTGTACTGCTCTACCGCCTTGAAGACGGCGAACTGCTCGCCACGCTCGACGGCCGGCTGATCACCGATCTGCGCACCGGCGCCGCGAGTGGTGTTGCCGCACGCAAGGTCAGGATTGACGGCCAGGTCACGGTCGGCGTCGTCGGCTCCGGCAACCAGGCGCGCACCCAGCTCGAAAGCCTGGCCTCGGTCTACACCATCGAGTCCGCCTGGGTATTCAGCCCGACCGAGGCCAACCGCAAGTCCTATGCCGCCGAAATGTCGGCCAGACTCGGCTTCCCGGTGCACGCGGTGGGCTCGGTCGAAGAAGCCGTGCGTGGCCGCCAGGTCGTCACCTCGGCCAGCAATGCGCGCACGCCTGAACCGATCCTGCGCGGCGACTGGCTCGAAGGCTGCCGGCTGCTGTGCGCGGTGGGCAATACCCGCGCCGGATTCGCGGAAGTGGACGCTCAGTGTTTCGGCGATGCCGGACTGGTGATCGTTGATTCGCTGCATGCCCTGAAAGAGGCCGGCGACCTGAAGCGCGCGGTGGAAGCCGGCGCGCTACCCGAATCAAAACAGGCGACGCTGGCGCAGCTCGTCGAAGGCAAGATTGCCGTACCCAAAACCGGACTGGTCACCTTCAAGTCGGTGGGCACCGCGCTGCAGGACCTGGCGCTGGCCGCGCGTTATTACGAGCTGCTGAAGGACAAGCCGGGTATCGTCCACGGCCCCAGCGCCGCCACACTGCGCGACAGCGGACGGCGCAGCGCCGGCGCAGCGGGCTGAACGGCGGCGTGATGCCGCCGGGGCGCGTTCAGGCGCCCTCTGCCGTCTCCGGATTCCAGTTGCCCTTGCGCATTCGGGTGATGGTGATGCTCTTGAACACGCCCTTCTGGGTGAAGGGATCACCATCGGAAAACTTTTTCGCCTCGGCGCGGCTGTTGACGTTGAGGATGAACAGGCTGCCGATGGCCTCGCTGCCGTCATCACTCTGGGTTGCACCCGACAGCACCAGGATGTGCTTCTGGCTTTTCAGATAATCGCGGTGCGGCTGCAGCACGGATTCGCGGATGGCGGCGGTGTTCGGATTGTCGGTACAGATGACGGCCCAGAGCATGGCAGGATCCCTTCACATCGTGGATGTTGTCGTGAAATGCCCGCGGCCCTGACGCGGGCTGCGGCGCGGGCTTATCATAGGGCCTTTTCAACACTGAAAACCGTTCCGGAGGAGCCATGGCCGTTCCCTACAATCCCGACAGCCTGTATGCCGTCAAATGCTGGGAAGTTGAATACCGCAAGTCGGAACAGCGCAGCCTGATCGCACGCATTTACCAGCCGCAGGGCACGGGCCCATTCCCGGTACTGCTCGACCTGCACGGCGGCGCCTGGAGCCGCAAGGACCGCTACGCCAACGAACCGATGGCGCGCGCCGTCGCCGCCGCCGGCATGCTCGTGGTCTCGCCCGACCTGCGCATCTCCAGCGAAGCACCCTATCCGGCGGCGGTGCAGGACGCGCACTATGCAATCCGCTGGCTCAAGCACAAGGCGAAGTCGCTCAACGGTGACCCGACCCACTTCGGCGTACTCGGCAGTTCCAGCGGCGGCCACATCGCGCAGCTGCTGGCGATGAAGCCGAATGAGCCCAAGTATGCGGCGATCCCCTTCCCCGAAGCGCCGCAGCTCGACGCCACCTTCAGCTATGTCGCCACCCGCTCGCCGATCAGCGACCCCATCGCGCGCCGCGCCCAGGCCGAGCGCAAGGGCAACAAGCAGATGCTGAAGAACTCCGACACCTTCTTCAGCGCGCCGGGTTCGATCGAAGAGGGCAACCCGCAGGCCATCCTCGACCGCAAGGAGAACGTCCGTTTACTGCCGCTGCTGATCATGCAGGGCGGCCACGACGACAACGTGATCCCGCCGATCCAGGAAAAATTCGCCGCCACCTACCGCGCCGCCGGCGGCGACTGCCAGCTCGAAATTTTCGAGAACAGCGAGCATGAGTGGACCGCCGTGCCCAGCCCTGAGGCCGACCGTTCCCACCGCATGGTGATGGAATTCATCGCGCGGCAGCTGGGCGCCTTGCAGAAAAAGGCCGCCTGATTACCCGCGGCAACCGACCCGGCACCACAGGCAAAAGCCCCGCAACGCGGGGCTTTTGTTTTGAAACAGGAGGTGCTCAGTCCATCACGATGTTCAGCGGCCTGGCCACCTTGGCCCACTTGGCAATGTCGCCGTCGATCAACCGGCCGAATTCCGCGGGCGACACCTCGGTCGCCTCGACCCCGGCGCCGAGCAGCCGTTCGCGGATCTCGGGCTGGCGCACCGCCGCCAGCACCGCAGCGTGCAGCCGCTCAATGACCGCCTTCGGCGTGCCGCGCGGCGCCACCAGCCCGTACCAGCCGCTGACGGCATAGCCGGGCAGGCCCGACTCCGCGATCGTCGGCAGTGCCGGCAACGCCGGCGTACGCTTCGCCGTGGTCACGCCCAGGCCGCGAATCTTGCCCGACTGCAGATGCGGCCGCGCCACCGCCACCGTCGAGAAAAACACCTGCACGCGGCCGGCCAGCAGATCCGCCATCGCCGGATTGCCGCCTTTGTACGGCACATGCAGCATCTTGATGCCGGCCATCGAGTTGAACAGTTCGGCGGCGAGGTGGGTCAGGTTGCCGGTGCTGGATGAGGCATAGGACACCAGCCCCGGCTTCGCCTTCGCCAGCGCGATCAACTCGCTGCTGTTCGTCACCCCCGCGCCGGGATGGGCGACAAAGACATAGGCACCGTCGCCGAACTGCGCCACCGGCACGAAATCGCGCTGCGCATCAAAAGGCAGTTTCGGATACAGCGCCGGATTGATGGCATGGCCCGCGGCCACCACCAGCAGCGTGTAGCCGTTGGGCGCGGCGCGGGCGACGATTTCGGAACCGATCAGCGTGTTGCCGCCGCCGCGGTTGTCGACGATCACGTTCTGGCCCAGCTCGCGCGACATCAACGGCGACACCAGCCGCGACACAATGTCATTCGCCCCGCCGGCAGGGTAAGGCACGACCATGCGCACCGGCCGCGAAGGAAAGGTCTCCGCCGCCGCCTGCAGCGCCAAAGCGGACAGCAGCACGGCCGCCCAGCATCGGTGATTGCGCTTCATCCGTTTCTCCTCCAGTCTGTTTTTTATTGGGCAATGCCAGGACATTGAAGCACTGCGGTGACCACCGCGCAACGACGCGACCGCATGCTGGCCCGCGTGCGGCACGTCCGGCGGCGGGTTTGGATTAACATCACGCCTCCGTAACCGCCACCCAGGGTCAAACCGCCATGGATACCCCGCAACGCAAACCACTCGCTGCCGGCACCGTGACCGGCGCCCGCGCGCTGGTCGACGGCCTGCTGCGCGAAGGCATCGACCATGTCTTCGGCATTCCCGGCACGCAGAACCTCGCCATCCTCGACGAACTGCGCGCAACGCCGCAGATCCGCTTCATCCTGACCCGCCACGAGCAGGGCGCCGCATTCATGGCCTACGGCTTCGCCCGCGCCGCCAACAAGCCCTCGGTGGTGACGGTCACCGAAGGTCCGGGCATCACCAACATCGTCACCGCCACCGCGGCAGCCTTCAAGGGCAACGTGCCGGTGATCAGCATCACCGGCGTGCAGGAAAGCGCGATGCGCGAGCGCGACGCCACCCAGGACATGGACCAGATCCCGTTCATGAAACCGATCACCAAGTGGGCCTACAGCATTCCCTATCCGGAAAAAATCCAGGAAGCGGTGCGCAAGGCCTTCCGCGTCGCGCTGGCCGAGCCGCAGGGCCCCACCCACATCGAGGCCGCGAGCGAGGTGCTGCTGCAGCCGGTGCAGCCGGAAGCCATCGCGCCCGCCGCCTACCGCAACACGGTGCCCGCGGTCTGCGACCCGGCGCAACTCGATGCCGCTTGGACGCTGATCGCGAAAGCGGAGCGCCCGCTGTTCGTGGTCGGCCGCGGCGTGATGAAGGAAGGCGCGGTGGCCGCGATGGAACAGCTCGCCAGCGCCGCCGGCATCCCCGTCGCGGTGCTGCAGTACTCGCCCGACGCCTTTCCCTCGACCCACCCGCTGGCGCTGGGTCCGCTCGGCCGCAACGCCTTTTCCAGTGCCAACCGCAATGCGCCGAAAGCCGACGTCATCGTCGCCATCGGCGCGCATTTCGACGTGTTCTCGACGATGTACCAATACGGAATCTTCAGCGAACAGGCGAAGATCATCCACCACACCCCAGCGCCGGGCCAGATCGGCATCGTGTTCCCGGTGGCGCTCGGCTTAACCGGCTCGACGCCGAGTGTCATCCGTGGTCTCTCCGAACGCGCGGCAACAGCCGGGGGGCGCAAGCCCTGGGTCGATGTGGCGCAGGCACGCGCCGAATTCGAGCAGGAAATCACTGCCGTGCTGAAACCGGAAATGCAACCCATCCAGCCCCAGTTCGTCGCCCACACCATCCGCAAGGTCCTGCCGAAAGACGGCCTGCTCGTCGTCGATGCCGGCAACGGCGGCAAACACGTGCGCAGCTATTTCAAGAGCTACGTGCCGAACTCCTTCATGTGCATCGACGACTGGGCCTCGGTCGGCGGCTCGCTGCCGATCGCCCTCGGCGCCAAGCTCGCGCAGCCGCATCGCCCGGTGCTCTGCGCCTCCGGCGACATGGGCGCGATGTGCAACATCGGTGAACTGGAAACCGCGGTGCGTGAAAAAATCCCCGTGGTCTACGTCGTATTCAACGACCAGGGCCTCGGCAACGAGCGCGCCTTCCAGAACGAGCATTTCGGCGGCCGCTATTTCGCCGTCGATTACAACAATCCGGATTTCGGCGCGCTGGCGCGGGTCTTCGGCGCCCATGGCGAGCAGGTCACCCGCCCGCAGGACCTTGAAGGCGCCATCCAGCGCGCCTTCGCCAGCGGCAAGCCGGCGGTGATTGACGTCATGATCGACCAGAACAACCTGGCACCGGTGGTGCACCGCGCGTAGTTCAATCGTTAATTCCCCTGCGCAGACATCACCACTCGCAAGTGGGCCACCGCTTCAGATCACTTGAGTGCGAGGCCCTGAATCAGCCCACCCATGCGTTTGACTTCCAAGCGGAACATGCGGGCAAATTCTTCCGGTGATTCCTGAACTGGCTCCGCGCCTTCTGCAGCGAAGCGTTCCTTGGTTTCAGGCTGCCGGACAATGCGCATGACCTCGGTATGGAGCCACTTGATGACAGCATCAGGTGTTTTGGCTGGGGCAAACAGGCCGTGCCACTGGATAATTTCAAAATCTGCGATGCCCGATTCAGGGACTGTAGGCACAGTGGGAAACATTGATGAACGTTTTGCTGAAGTCACAGCAATGGGCCGCAATTTCCCGTTTTCGATCTGCAGTCGAGCCAGCGGGTAAATCAGCAGCGCAAGGCTTATTTCCCCACTCGTAACGGCGGTCTGCACGGGTCCGGCGCCGCGGTAATTGACGCTCAGCATCTTGATACCCGCAGCTTGGCTGATCATCAACATGCCTAGGTTGCTACTGGAGCCAGCGCCGGAGTTACCGTAACTCAGATGGCCAGGTTTTGTTTTTGCGAGCGATATAAGTTGCTTCAGGTTGCGCACAGGAACCGAGGGGTGCGCCACCAGGATGAACGGGATAGATACCGGGCGCGCCACCGGGATGAAGTCGCGCTCGACGTTGTATGTAAGCCCGGGGTAAATGCTGTTCTGGGTCGCAATCGATGATGCCGAATAAAGCAAGGTGTATCCGTCCGGTGCCGCGCGTGCGACCAATCCCGTGCCGATTGTACTGCCGCCGCCGGATCTGTTCTCGATGAGGACGTTGCGACCGGATGTTTTCTGCATGCTCTGCGCGATCAGACGTGCAAACGTGTCCGTGCCACCGCCCGCAGCAACCGGCACAACGATCGTCACTATACGTGACGGGTAATCACCCTCCGCCGCCTGAACAGCTTCCAAGGTCATGCTGACCGCAAGCAGCATTAGGATTTTTTCCAACGTGATTTTTTTCATCGCGATTCTCCTCGCAGACAACTCTAACCCGGTCACAGCAAAGGCTTGTCCGGTTCTCAGGTACTCAGTTATTCAAATTCAGGTTTCTCCCCAGGTGCCGGCGTTGTGCCAAAACTGCCCCGCATTTCCACCGCCGCGCGCCCTCCGTTACGTTCTACGATCGCACGCTGATCCGCCTTCGCAAGGGCATCCACCGCCTCTGGATCCAGGTACTTGCGCAACTCCAGTTCGAACCCGCGCAACATGTCCGAATATTTTGCATCGAGTGCCAAGTCGTACCGCTCATCTGGATCAGCAGCAAGATCGAACAGTTGCGGTCGGTAACCGACGTAATAGAGATATTTGTACCGCCCTTTGCGCAGCATGAAAGCACCGGTGGCTGCCCCTGATCCATGGTATTGCGTGAGCAGCGTGCGCTCTGGTTGGTCATGCTGTGCCAGCGCAAACAACGACAGCCCGTCAACATCGGCCTCCGCTGCGCCACTGCCGATACCTGTGGCTTCGAGTACTGTCGGGTACATATCAATCAGGGACACCGGTGTAATTGCAGTGTGGCCAACGGGCACGCCTGGCCCGGCCATAATCAGCGGAACACCCCCCGAATCCTCCGACAGGGTGCCCTTGCCCCACAAGCGACCATTGCCGAGATTTTCGCCATGATCACTGGTGTAAATCACGCGGGTCGAATCCACGAGATCCGCTCCGGCCAAAGCAGACAGCACGCGGCCTACGTTAGCATCCATGAGGCTGGTGAACGCGTAATAAGAACGAATCGCGACTTTGCGTTGCTCTTCGGTGAAAGCGTCGTCGATTGGATAACTGACACGGCGCGCCTCCAGCCAAGGATGCTCATCTGCAGGCACGGCCGGTTTCGCACACGGTAGGTCGACGTCCCGGTAAAGATCGAAAAATTCCTGGGGTACAAACCAAGGAGGATGCGGCGCCACAAACGAAACAAAAAACACCCATGGCTTGTCCGATTCGAGTCCTTTCCGGTTTTCAAGCCACTTACAGGCCAATTCGGTTATTTGGGTATCGTAGTTGATGTATGCCGAGATACCGACGCCGATTTTGTTGCGCAGCTTGCCCGCACCGCGGCGAATCGGCAATGGATCCTTCAGGGCGCCGAACACCGCGCCGACACCCTCCACGACATGCATCGGAAGATGCTGGCGGTCGAATCCAGTGTCATCCTCCGCATTGCGGTAATGCAACTTGCCGACCGACTCAACACGCATACCAGAATCCTGCAGGCAGTGCCCCCAACTGCGGAAGCGCCCGTCATAGGGGCTGGCATTGTCCCAATATCGGGTCAAATGAATCTGGCGGCCAGTCGCCAACGCTGCGCGTGCCGGAACACAAACTGGCGACGGCGAATAGGCATTACGGAACAACGTTCCGGACGCAGCCAAGCGGTCCAAGTTTGGCGTACGTACATGCCGATTACCATAACAACCCGCCACCTTGCGATTGTGTTGATCCGACATGATGATCAGAAGATTAAGTGGCTTCATGCGGCAGTTGAAGGCTGGCTAGACTTCATGTTCCCATGCGCCAAACATCAGCGCAAATATAAAAATGTGTTTGTATGATAACTTTTAAGAATATGATTAATCTGCGCGACCTGACGCATTTTGTTGCCATCGCCGAACACCGGCAGATCGGACTGGCTGCCGTACAAATAGGCCTGACGCAGCCGGCACTGACCAAAAGCCTGCAGCGGCTAGAACAAGTCCTGGGAACACCTCTTTTCGTACGACGCCGGCAGGGATTGATGCTGACTCAGGCGGGAGATCGGTTACTGACTCGAGCCAGGAATCTGGTACGAACTGTTGACGATATCAATCGTGAAATCACCGAGTTTGCCGATGGTGATAGCGGCCACCTTTCGATTGGCGTTGGTCCGACCATGATGGCCTCATTGCTGCTGAAAATAACCAACCGCATTCTCTCCGACTCGCCCAACGTCACCCTGAAGATCAGCACAGCTTTAAACCACGCGCTTTTCGATATGCTACGCCGCGGAGAACTTGATCTTGTAGTCTGCGGACTTCACGAAGAGACGCCACCGGATATGCACCAGGAGCGATTGATGCAGGACGAAATGCTCGTGGTCGCAAACCGGAAACATCCGCTCGCGAGAAAAAGATTGGTCACCCTTCAAGATCTGTCTTCCGAGAAATGGGTGTTATCGCCACATAAGGTGTTAGCGCGGCAATGGCTGGAAGACCGGTTCCGAGCACATTCGCTTGCTGGGCCCGTGGTATCCGTTGAAGCTGACTCTGCTCTTGCCATCTTGCTCACGGTAGCAAAAACCAATCTGTTGGGCTTTCAACCGCTGCAAAATATTCAAAACTTCGGGCTGACCCGTGATGTGGTGTGCCTGAAAGCGCCGCAGGCAGAGCGCCGCCGGCCCGTTGGGATCACTTACATGAAGGATGCCTACCTATCACCGCTGGCGCACCGCCTGATCCAGACACTGCGCGAGGGGCACTCTTGGCCTTCAACAGGCGGCAGTGCGTAACTATTCCTGCTGGCAGGCATTATTTTCACACTAATTTTCCCCGTCTTTCCGCAGGCATAATGGTTGTCGTAGTCGCAACCCATCAAAAGGATATCCCATGCTGCGCACCATCATCACCGCCCTCGCGCTCGGCCTCGCCGTCGGCGCTTCAGCCCAGGAAAAGCCCGCGCCCGCGCCGGCGCAGAAACCGGCGCTGTTTGCCACCACCAAGGTCGAGGGCACCGACAACGTCTACATCTTCCGCTACGGCAACCACCAGGCGATGTTTGTGGTCACCCGCGACGGGGTCATCGCCACCGACCCCATTGCCTACGGCCGTCCGCAGGCCGCGCACACCTACATCGAGGAAATCCGCAAGGTCACCAGCCAGCCGATCAAGTATCTGATCTACAGCCATCACCATTTCGATCACATCGCCGGCGGCCAGCCGTTCAAGGATGCCGGCGCGACCATCATCGCCCACCGCCGCGCCAAGGAAAGGCTGGAAGTGATCAACGATCCCTTCACGCCGCTGCCCGACGAAACCGTGGGCAACCGCCGCGTGATCAACCTCGGCGGCACCACGCTGGAGCTGACCTACCACGGCCTCAACCACTCCGACAGCACGCTGGCGATGCGCCTGCCCAAGGAAAAAATCCTGTTCGTGGTGGACGTGCTGCCGGTGGGTGCCGTGCCCGGTCGCGGCATGATCGACTTCCACCCGCTCGAAGCCGAGAAATCGATCGAGTCGATGCTGGCGATGGACTGGGAACGCCTGATCCCCGGCCATCCGGGACAGCCCAACGGACGCCTCGGCACCAAGGACGACGTGCGCGCGCAGCTCCAGTTCCTGCGCGACGCCTCCGACGCGGTAAAGGCCGCGGCGCGCGAGGGCAAATGCTGGGAACCGGCGGAGAACGAAGTCACCCTGCCCAAATACGAATCCTGGCCCGGCTACAAGACCAACCTGCCCTTCGTGCTGCGCCGTTACTGTGGCCTGTGGGGGCGGGGCACCTGATCGCCGCACCAGCCCCGCCGCGGCGGGGCTTTTTTATTCAGGACGGATCGCGCCCTCGCGGATGATCGCGCCAAAGCGCAGATACTCCTGCTGCATCAGGCGCATAAACCCCTCGGGCGTGCTGTCCGGCACCGTTTCCGCGCCTTGACCGGAAAAGCGCTGGCGCATCACCGGCATTCGCAACAGATTGACGATATCGCCGTGCAACTGCTCGACGATGCGCCGCGGCGTGCCCTGCGGCGCCACCAGCCCCGACCAGCTGTCGAACTGTGCCTCGGGCAATCCCGCTTCCGCGATCGCCGCGACCTGAGGCAGCACCGGACTGCGGCTCGCTGTCATCACCGCCAGCGCACGCAGGCGGCCCTCCTTCACCGGTCCGATCACTGTCGGCAGGGTGAGCACGGCGAAATGCACGCGGCCGAGGCCCATTTCGATTTCGCTCTGCCCGACGGTGCGATAAGGCACATGCACCGCCTGGATGCCCATCGCCCGCGACAGCACCTCGCCGGCAACGTGGGAAGCCGAACCGATGCCCATCGAGGCGAAATTGAGTTCACCTGGGCGCACCCGCGCATGGCGCGCGAATTCAGCCGCGCTGCGCACCGGCAGGTCGGGTGCGGTTACCAGCACGTTGATGATCGAGGCCACGTGAACGACAGGCACGATGTCAGCGAGCGGACGGTACGGCGGCGACTCCCTCATCAGCGCATTGATCAGCCGCGTCACACTGATCATGCCCAGGGTGTGGCCATCGGCACCGGCACGCGACAGCACCTGGTTGCCGATCAGCCCGCCGGCGCCGGGGCGCGGATCGATGACCACCCGCTCCCGGTAACGCGCCTCCAGCTGGTCGCCGAGGGCGCGCGCGAAAAACTCGTCAGCGGAACCCGGTGATGCGGCGACGATGATGCGGATCGGCCGCTGCGGGTAATCCGCGTGGGCCAGCGTCGCCGCGGCGGCAAACAGGGCCGCGGCGATCCTGCGCATCAGCCGCGCAGGTGCCGGTTGAAGAATTCCAGCGTGCGCTGCCACGACAGCTTCGCCGCGGCTTCCTCGTAACGCGGAGTGGTGTCGTTGTGAAAACCATGCAGCGTGTTCGGGTAGATATGCGCGGTGTAGCTGACCTTGTGCTCCTTCAGCGCCGCCTCGTACGCCGGCCAGGTCTTGTTCACGCCTTCATCGTCGCTGGCGAAATGCAGCAGCAATGGCGCCTTTATCTTCGGCACTTCGGAAGCCGGCACCTGGCGGCCGTAGTACGGCACCGAGGCGGCAAGGTCGGGCATCCGGGTCGCAAGCAGGTTGCAGATGTAGCCGCCGAAGCAGAAGCCGACGACACCGAGCTTGCCGGCCTCGGGGCGCGACTTCAGGAACTGCGCGCCCTGATACAAGTCCTCCTCGCGCTTCTTGGCATCCTGCGCGGCGAACAGCGCGCGGCCCTTGTCCTCATCACCGGGATAACCACCCACCGGCGTCAGTGCGTCCGGGGCGAAGGCGACGAAGTTGGCGGTGGCAAGCCGCCGCACCACATCCTCGATATAGGGATTCAGCCCGCGGTTCTCGTGGATCACCAGCACCGCCGGCAGCTTGCCCTTGGCATTGGCCGGTGCCGCGTGGTAACCGCGGATGCGGCCGTGCCCCTGCGGCGAATCGTATTCAAGATATTGGGTGCGGATGCGCGGATCATCGCGCGCCACCTGCTGCGCCCAGGCGAAGTTCGGCTTCAGTGCCTCGAGCATCGCCGTCGCGGTGAAAGCCCCGACCGCGAACTTCGCCGCGCGGTCGAGAAATTCGCGGCGGTCGATGCGGCCGTGCACATACCCGTCAAACAGCTTCATCACTTCCGGCGGAAAATCACTGGCTTTTTTTCGTTCCATGAAATTTCTCCTTTGGAATGAATACGGATCAGCACATCAAAGCTTGATACCCAGCAGCTTCGCCGCCGTCTCGCTCAGCATCATCCGCTTCTCGGCATCGCTGAAACCCGGTGCGTTGAGGATGTGATCCACCGACTGGCTCTGCCAGGGAATCGGATGGTCGGTGCCGATCACCAGCCGGTCGACGCCGACTTCGTGCGCGAGGTGACGCAGCGCCTCATCGGTGAACACCAGTGTGTCGTAGTACATGTCGCGCAGGTATTCGGTGGGCTTTTTCTTCAGCTTGACCCCGGTATCCATCTCCGGCGCCACGCGCAACGCATTGTCCGAGCGCGGCGCGTACGAGGGCAGGAAGCCGCCGCCGTGGGCCGAGCAGATCTTGAGGCCCGGGAAACGGTCGAGCGTGCCGTCGAAAATCAGGTGCGACAGCGCGATCGTGGTGTCGAGCGGATTGCCGATGGTGTTGGCCAGCCAGCCATTGCCGCCGAATCGCTTGTTCAGCTCGGGCGTGCTGCGCGGATGGATGAAGATCAGCACGCCCAGCTCCTCCGCCTTTTTCCAGAACGGATGCAGGTACGGATCGGAAAATTCCTTGCCCGGGATGCTGGTGCCGACCGCGGCGCCGCGCAGACCTAGTTTTTTCACCGCATGTTCGAGCTGCTCGGCAGCGAGCTCCGGGAACTGCAGCGCCACCGAGGCATAAGCAACAAAGCGGTCGGGATGCTGCCCGCACCACTCGGCGAGTTTTTCGTTCTGGATGCGCACCACCTCGGCCGCGAGGTCGCGTTCGGTGTGGTACCACAGCGGATTGATCGACAACGCTTCCATGTCGATGCCCTGCTCGTCCATCTCGGCAATGCGCCGCGAGCCGACCTCGCCCAGTCCCGGTCCGCGCTGGGCTTCGAGCTTTTCACCGAGCAGATCCAGCGCCTCCTTGACCACGCAGTGCGCATGCACATCGATGGTTTTTACCCGTTTGCCGGCGACAACGACCTGACGCCGCCTTCCGCCACCAGACGCGGCAACACTGTTGGTCATGGCGCAGCCAGTGAACAGAATGCCATCGTCACAGCAGGCATCACCGTGGTTATGGCCGGACGGGTTATGGATCGCACCGGAATGGCGCAAGGTCATGTTGCTTCCTCCGCTGATGATTTGTTGTGGTAAGGCGGCATGGTCTGTCCTGCCGCCGGGACAAACAGAATACCAGCGTGAGAATACCAGCGTGCCGCAGGGCGCACCACGGCGGCATACAATGCCGTGATGACAGGAGCGTCACACATGGATCACGGCATCTGGGCGATCTGGTACGAGATCGCTGACGGCAAGCACGAGGCCTACCTCGAATGGTTTCACCAGATACACATCCCGGAAAAACTGTCCCGCCCCGGTTACCGCTGGGCGGCGCACTACGCACTCGGCCACGGCGGCCGCGGGCGCGGCTATGTCGCGCTGTTCGGCGGCGACAACACCCAGACCTTCCTCAACCCCAGCCCGCGCCAGCTCGCACCCCGGCAGCCCGAACTGACCAAACGCCACATGGCGATGCGCGTGAATTCAACCGCGGCAATCCTTGCCGAAGAAGCCCGCGTGGCCGGTCCTGCAGCGCGTGATCATGGCGAAACCACCGCAGCGGTGATCCAGCTCGGCCACTACAACGCGCCGACACCGGCATTGGAAGATGATCTTGGCGGCTGGTATGCGCAGGAACGCTTTCCCCTGCTCGCGACGCTGCCAGGCTGTGTTGGTGCGCGCAAGCTGCTGGCCACGGTCGGCGCGCACAAACACGCGATCCTGCACGAGTTCAGCTCGCTCCAAGCGCGCGAACAGCACTTTGCCGCGCATGAAGCGCAACGCGACGACCCGCAAACCTGGATGGGTCGCGTGGTGCCGCAGCTCGAACATGCAGCGTATTCACCCGCGGTGGGCCTGCGGATCTGGCCGGAGGTTGCTTAAATGCTGCCGGTGCACTATCATAAGCCATTGTTTTAATTGAATTATTTTTAGGCCATCTGCAGCATGCAATACACCACCCTGGGCCGCACCGGATTAAAAGTCAGCGTCGCCGGCCTCGGCTGCGGCGGCGCGTCGAAGCTCGGGCTCGGTTACGGCCTCGGCCAGGAACACGCGGTGGGCATCGTACAGCGCGCGCTCGACTGCGGCGTCAACTTCATCGACACCGCGCAGTACTACGGCACCGAGCCGGCGGTCGGCGCCGCGATCGCCGGGCGGCCACGCGACTCGCTGGTGATCTCGACCAAACACAAGGTCTCGCTGCTTGATGGCACCGTGTACAGCGCCGCCGAAATTCTCGCCGGACTCGACCGCTCCCTGCGCGCACTGAAAACTGATTACGTTGACGTATTCTGCCTGCACACCGTGCGGCCACATGAATACGGGCGTGTATCGCGCGAAATCCTGCCGGTGCTGCTGCGCGAAAAGGAGCGTGGCAAGTTCCGCTTTCTCGGCATCACCGAATTCGCCGCGCATGACCCGCGCCACGAAACCATGACGCAGGCCTTCGCCGACGACGGCTGGGATGTGATGATGGTCGCCTTCCACATGCTCAACCAGAATGCACGGCAAACGGTGCTGCCGCAGGCGATGCAGCGCGGCATCGGCATCCTGCTGATGTTCGCGGTGCGCGCGATTTTCAGCTTGCCGGGACGGTTGCAGGACGACATCCGCGAACTGGCACGCGAAGGCCGCCTGCCGAAATGGCTGGGCGACAAGAAGCAGCCGCTGGATTTCCTGCTGCGCGACGGTGGCGCTGCGAGTGTGATCGAAGCCGCCTACCGTTACGCCCGGCACGAGCCCGGCGCGCATGTCGTGCTGTTCGGCACCGGCAATCCCGATCACGTTGAACCCAATGTGCGGGCCATCCTGCAACCGCCGCTGCCGGCGGCCGACCTCAAACAGATCAAGGAATTGTTCGGTGCGCTCGAGGGTGTTGGCCTCGATGAAGTGGCGCCGCTCAAGCGGGGATGAAAAGCGGCAGCTGATCAACAGCGCCGGTTCAAGCCAGCAGCACCAGCGCCCACACCACGGCCAGCATCACCAGCGCCACCAGCACCGCGGCGCTGCCCATGTCCTTGGCCTGTTTCGCCAGCACATGGTCCTCGATCGAGATGCGGTCGGTGACCGCCTCGATCGCCGAGTTCAGCAGCTCCACCACCAGGACCAGCAGCACGCTGCCGATCAGCAGCGCCTTCGCCGCGCCCGACACCGGGGTCAGCAACGCCGCCGGCACCAGCAGCAGCGTCAGCAGCACCTCCTGGCGGAAGGCATCCTCGTTGCGATAGGCGGCGGTCAATCCCTCGACCGAATAAAAAAACGCGCGGCGAATCCTCTCGATACCGGTCCTGCCCTTGTGCGGGCTGACCGGCTGCTGCGCGGCGGGTTCGTTCATTCGGCCTTGATGCCGGCAGCGTCGATCACCGTTTTCCAGCGCTGCATTTCGGTTTCGACATATTTGGCGAATTCAGGCTGTGCCATGCGGTAGGTCTGCAAACCGGTCTTGGTCAGCCGGCCGTCCACCGAGGGCAGCGCCAGCGCAACCTGGAAGGATTTGTGCAGTGTCGCCTGCAGCGGTTTCGGCGCCGCCGCCGGCACCCAGGCGCCGTACCAGGTGGTGTATTCAAACCCGGACAGGCCGGACTCGTGCAGCGTCGGCACATCCGGTGCCTGCGCGGTGCGTTCCTTCGCCGTGACCCCAATCGCGCGCAGCCTGCCCCCGCTGAGATGAGGCAGCACACTTGCCGCGTTGGTGAGCAGTATCTGCACCTCTCCGGCGAGCAAGGCGGTGGTCGCCAACCCGGCGCTCTTGTACGGGATATGCTGCATTTTCAGCTTGGCGGTGTACGCGAACAGTTCGGTGCCAAGATGAGTCGCGCTGCCCGTGCCGGCCGAACCGAAGCTGAGCGCCCCGGGTTTGGCCTGGGCAAGGGCGATCAAATCCTTGAGGTTTTTTGCGGGCACATTGGCGCTTACGGCGAGCAGGCTCGGCTGGCTGGCAAGCAGCGTGATGCCGGCGAAATCGCGGCGCGGATCAAAGCCGGTGTTTTTGTACAGCGCCGGCGAAATCGCAAAAGAGGAACTGGAAACCAGCAGCGTATAACCGTCGCCCGGCGTCTTTGCCACGATCGAGGTGCCGACAATGCTGCCGGCGCCGGGACGGTTGTCCACCACCACCGGCTTGCCCCAGTGCTCAGCCAGGCCTTGTGCAACGATACGGCCGACGATGTCACTGCCACCGCCGGGCGCCAGCGGGATCACCATCCGCACCGGCTTGTCCGGGAACACCGTGGCGCCCGCTTTCGGCGGCGCCACCAGCACAGCGGCCGCGGCCAGGGTGGCTGCCATCATTTCATGTTTCAGCACAATTAAAATCCCACGCGTTTTGTCAAGCCGCGACCATAGCCGCAGCATATTGCAGGCTCGTGACAGCGACCTCAGCGGCCGCTCAGCTGCCGATCACGCCGCCATCGTTCCTGCGGATGACCAGGGTGGCCGAACGCGGCCGCCCACCATCGGGCCAGCTGCTGTAGGCGCGCGGGTCTTTCGGATCGCTGCGCTCGCTCGGCGATTCGCCGGGATGCTGGATATTGACGAACATGGTGCGCGCATCCGGCGTCATGATCACGCCGGTGACTTCGCAGCCCGAGGGGCCGGTGAGGAAACGCCGGGTTTCACCGGTCCGCACGTCGGCGGCCAGCATCTGGTTGTTGCCCAGGCGCTCGTAGTGACCCCTGTTCAACGTGCTCGAAGACACATCGGTCTGAATCCACAGCAGGCCGCTGTCATCGAACCACAGGCCGTCGGGGCTGCCGTAGGCATCACCCTTGATGTTGCCGCGCATCGCAGCATCCGGATGCTGCGGGTCGCCGGCCACAGCAAACAGATCCCACTCCAGACGCAGCGCAGCCGGGTCATTGCCGGCCTCGCGCCAGCGGATGATCTGGCCGAAGACATTGTTGGCACGCGGATTGGCGCGGTCCACACCGGCGCGATCCTTGCCGCCGCGCTGGCTGTTGTTGGTCAGCGTGCAGTAAACCTCATTGGTCTGCGGATGCACCGCGATCCATTCCGGGCGGTCCATCTTGGTCGCGCCCACGGCATCGGCGGCGGCGCGGGTGCGCACCAGCACATCGGCCTGATCAGCGAAGCCGTTGGCCGCCGTCAGCGCGCCCTGCCCATGGACCAGCGGCAGCCACTCGCCGCGGCCGTCATCATTGAACTTCGCCGCATACAAGGTGCCGTGGTCGAGCAGGTTGGCATTCGCCGCGCGGTCATTCGCATTGACACGATCACGCGACACAAACTTGTAGATGTACTCGAACACACGGTCATCACCCATGTACATCACCAGCCGGCCGTCGCTCGCCATCGCCGGCCATGCACCCTCATGACTGAAACGGCCCAGCGCGGTGCGCTTCACCGGCTGCGACTGCGGGTTGTACGGATCGAACTCGACCACCCAGCCGTGGCGGTTGGGTTCGTTGGGATGTTTGCCGGCGTCAAAGCGCTCGTCGAATTCATTCCAGCGATAACCGCGACCCTTGGGGCTGATGCCGTTGCGGCGCTGGTCCGCGGTCAGAGTGCCTGAATTGATGAAATAGGTGTCCCAGTTCTCCTCGCAGGCGAGATAAGTACCCCAGGGCGTATAGCCGTGGGCGCAGTCGTTGAAGGTGCCGAGCACCGTGCTGCCAGACGGATCCGCAGCAGTCTTCATCAGCGCATGGCCGGCAGCCGGACCGCCGACACGCATCGGTGTCGCCGCTGTGATACGCCGCGCGAACGGCGAAGGCCGCACCACCTCCCATTGCCCGCCGCGGCTGCGCACCTCGATCACCGAGCAGCCGTGCGCGTTCTGCGACTTGCGCACCTTCTCCGCGCTCCAGTTGGCGAAGCCGTCGGGGTGCAGCAGGCCGTCATCGGTGTACTCGTGGTTCATCACCAGCAGGCCGCTGCTCGAGCTTTTGGAACCATGGGGCAGCGGGTAATAGTGAATGCCGTCGTGATGCATGCCCGCCTGCAGCGCCTGCTCGTCGGCGCTGTTGCTGGCGTCCGGCTTGAAGGCCGGCGAGCCGGATTGGTGGCCAACGGGATCGCCCCAGGCGTACAGCACGCTCGCCGTATACCCTTGCGGGACGCGAACCGCGTCAGCCGTTGAAGTGGCGATGCCGGCAAAGCCCATCACCAACGCGCGCTGGCCGGTGCCGGCGCAACCGGCCAGCGGCAGGCTGGCGGTGACGGCGGCGGCCATCGCGCCCTTGAGCAGTCCGCGCCGCGACAGCCGGGTTTCCAGCACTTCGGCAAATGTCGGATTCGATGACGTGTTCAGCGTGGTTTCTTCACGGTAGCTGTGGCTCATGGCTGGTTCCTCGACCGGTATCAAAATCAATGGGAGATGTAAAAAGCCCGGCTACTCTAGCCACCACTGTTGACAGGAAGATGACAACGGCGGCGTGAACAGCAGGTCCGGGCGCGGCAGTCGGGCTGTCGCGCAAAGTTCATGCAACCGTCACCGGATCGTCGCCTGCGCCGCCGACACTGCTGCGGCATGAACAACGCCGACCACATGAACCGCAGCAATCTGATGCTGCAGAATTTTCCCGCGATCACCCGCAGCCTGCGCATCGCGATGGTCACCGAAACGTATCCACCGGAAATCAACGGCGTGGCGATGACCATGGGCCGCATCGTTGCCGGCCTGCAGGAGCGCGGCCACACGGTGCAGCTGATCCGGCCGCGGCAGAACGCCACCGAGCAGCCGGCGCAGCAACCGCGCTTCGAGGAAGTGCTGCAACGCGGTGTGCCGATCCCGCGCTATGACGCGCTGAAACTCGGCCTGCCGGCGAAGCAGGCGCTCTCCCGCCTGTGGGCCAAGCAGCGACCGGACATCGTACACGTGGTCACCGAAGGCCCGCTCGGCTGGTCGGCGCTGTCCGCCGCGGCCAAGCTCAGGCTGCCGGTGGCCACCGACTTTCACACCAATTTCCACAGCTACAGCGAGCACTACGGCGTGGGCTGGCTGAAAAAGCCGATCACCGCCTACCTGCGCAAGTTCCACAACAAGGCGCAGCGCACACTGGTGCCCACTGCCAGCCTGCGCGACGAACTCGCCGAACTCGGGCTGGCGAAGCTGCAGGTGGTGGCGCGCGGCGTTGATACCCGGCAGTTCCATCCGGCCCGGCGCAGCCAGGAATTGCGTACAAGCTGGGGCGCTGCTGAGAACGATCTGGTGGCCATCTACGTCGGTCGCCTTGCGCCGGAAAAAAACCTGCCGGTGGTGCTGCAGGCCTTCGCGCTGATGCGTGAACTGCGCCCTGAAGCCAAACTGGTGCTGGTCGGCGACGGCCCGGAACGCGCGCGGCTGCAGCGCGACAATCCGCAGATCATCTTCGCCGGCATGCGCACCGGCGAGGACCTCGCCGCGCACTACGCATCAGGCGACGTGTTCCTGTTCCCGAGCATCACCGAGACCTACGGCAACGTCACCATCGAGGCGATGGCCAGCGGTCTCGCGGTGGTCGCCTATGACTACGCCGCCGCGCGCGAACACATCCGCCACCACGTCAACGGCCTGCTCGCGCCGTTCAACCAGGGTGAGGACTTCATGCGCCTCGCCGCAGCGCTGGCTCCGGACAACGAACGCATCCGCGAGCTGGGCGTGCGTGCCCGCGCCACCACCGACAAACTCGACTGGAGCTGCATCGTCGCCGAATTCGAACAGGCGATGCTGGAAGTCTCCGGCAGCAACGAACATGCGCTCGCTTGACCGCATCGCCGCCCTCGACCTGGCGATTTCCGTCAGGCTCAACCGCGTCTGCTACCGCGTCACGCCACGCCTCGTATTCCGCTGCATCAGCATCGCCGGCGACGGCATCGCCTGGTACGCGCTGATGGCGGTGCTGCTGCTGATCCACCGCAACGAAGCGGTGCTGCCGGTGCTGCACATGATCGGCGTCGGGCTGGTGTGTACGGCGACCTACAAATGGCTGAAGGCGCGCACACTGCGGCCGCGGCCCTATCAGGCGCATCAATCCATACAGCAGTTCAGCGCGCCGCTGGACCGCTTCAGTTTTCCGTCAGGACATACCCTGCATGCCGTGGCGTTCTCCCTCATCGCCGCGAGCTACTATGCCGAGCTCTCTGCGGTCCTGGCGGTCTTTTCTTTGCTGATCGCCGCCTCGCGCGTCGTGCTCGGCCTGCACTATCCGAGCGACGTTGTCGCCGGTGCCGGCATCGGCGCGGGAATTGCGCTGGCTTCGCAAGCCCTGCTCGGCTGATCAGACTGCCCCGGCATTGACTGCTTAATCCCGCGAGCCGCCCGGCGTCACAAAAAAATCCCTGGGCAACATCAGGCTGTGGTGCCGGCCCTCGGCCGGACGGGTGCCGGCGCGCAGGCGGTCGGTCGCCGGTTCAGGTTCCCAATTGGGCGCGTCACCGGCGATCAGGCGGTCCATCTGCCGCAGGCTCTGCGTGGTCTGCCCGGCGTACTGGTCAAAACGTTTGAGCAGTCCGCGGTCGGCGGCACAGGCGCCGCGATAGGCGAGGCGATGCACGCCGGCGCCACGCAGCAGGCGCTCGCCGAACATCAGGTAATGCAGCGCGCGCCGCGTGCGCCGCGGGGTCGAACCGAAATGATGGGTGGCGAAACCCGCGATCTCCGGCAGATGCCGTTCGAGCAACTCACCCGGCCGCGAAAACAGCTCGCCGGCAAGGTGGGCATCCATCGCCCATTCCGAGGCGGCATGCACCGCGATATGCGAGGGCGCGTGCCACAGCGCCTCGTGGTCGGGCACGAAATAGTTGTGGGCGACGATGTCGGACAACAGATGACAGGCATAACCGGTGGCCAGCGCCGCCTCGCGGTCATCACGCGCCTCCCGCAGCAGGCGGTGCGCGACCGACCACTGGTGCGTGCGCGACAGGTTGTGGCTGCCGACCCAGCCACTGAACAGCGACACGTCGGGCAGGCAGGCGCCGGAGAGCAGCAGTTCCGGGAAGCGCCGCACCGCGCGGCGGAAACGCGGGTCTGCCAAGGGCACCGCCCACAGCAGCAACTGCGCGTAATAGACATGGGTGTAGAGACCCCAGGCGTTGGCATCGGCGCTGTAGAGCGCCACCGGCAGCAGCCAGATCGCGGCGTAATGCGCATTGGATTGCGGCACATTCATGCCGCGATTGTTGCGGCGCTGTTTTAAAGCGTCATGACGCCGCGATTAAGCTTTTGTTTCCATTGAGGAATTTTTATCGGCGTGGTGAACCCGCTTCATACCAGCCGCGCGAGCGGTTTACCACGTGTACCACCGCCAGCATCACTGGCACCTCAATCAGCACGCCGACCACGGTGGCCAGCGCGGCGCCCGATTCGAAGCCGAACAGGCTGATCGCCGCCGCCACCGCCAGCTCGAAAAAATTCGAGGCGCCGATCAGCGCCGACGGGCAGGCCACGCTGTGCGACTCGCCGACCCGGCGGTTGAGCCAGTACGCCAGCGCCGAATTAAACACCACCTGGATCAGGATCG
This sequence comes from Betaproteobacteria bacterium Ga0077527, assembly GCA_001464815.1. Taxonomy (GTDB): domain Bacteria; phylum Pseudomonadota; class Gammaproteobacteria; order Burkholderiales; family SG8-41. Next base: position 246,722 of record LNDW01000015.1, read on the forward strand.
GCACCGCGAGCAACGCGATGATCAGCGGCTGTTCGAGGATGGCCTCGCCCTGGAAGGCGAACAGCAGCACCAGCGTCAGCAGCAGCGCGCCGATGGACCACGGTCCGGTCTTCGCCATCACCGCGTCGAATGCGGCCTGCCCTTTGGCGAGCAGCACACGCCGCCACAACTGCGCGATCACCACCGGGACCAGGATGTAGAGCACCACCGACACCAGCAGCGTGTCCCAGGGCACGGTAATCGCCGAGATACCGAGAAGCAGCCCGACCAGCGGCGCGAAGGCAAAGATCATGATGGTGTCGTTGAGCGCCACCTGCGACAGCGTGAACAGCGGATCACCGCGGGTCAGCCGGCTCCACACGAACACCATCGCCGTGCACGGCGCCGCGGCAAGCAGGATCAGCCCCGCGATGTAGCTGTCGATCTGCTCGGGCGGCAGCCAGGGTGCGAACAGGTGGCGCAGAAACAGCCAGCCGAGGAAGGCCATCGAAAACGGCTTCACCAGCCAATTCACGAACAGCGTGACGCCGATGCCGCGGGCATGCCGGCGCACTTCGCCGAGCGCGCCGAAATCCACGCGCATCAGCATCGGGATGATCATCACCCAGATCAGCAGCCCGACCGGCAGATTGACCCTGGCCACCTCCATCCGGCCCAGCGCCTGCGACACGCCCGGAGCGATCTGACCCAGCGCGATGCCGACGACGATGCACAGGAAAACCCACACCGTGAGGTAACGCTCAAAAACACTCATGGGCGCGACGTTGTCGTGCGCGGCATTGGTTGCAGTCATTTTAGTGTGCGTAGATTTCGTTGAGCGCGCGCTGCAGGTCGGCGTCGGGCATGGTTTCCAGCGGCAACTGCAGCAGTTGCAGCATGCGGTAGCCGATGGCCTGGCGCGTCAGCTCGAAAGCCTGGCGCCTGCCCTCGTCGCCGCCCGCGGCATTCGACGGATCGGGATAACCCCAGTGCACCTTGACCGGGCTGCCCGGCCACACCGGACAAACCTCGGCCGCCGCGCTGTCGCAGACCGTGATCACGATGCGCATGCGCGGCGCATCAGGCCGGGCGAACTCATCCCAGCTCTTGCTGCTGTAGCCGGCGGTGTCGATGCCGGCGTTTTGCAGCGCCTCGATGGCAAAGGGGTTGATGCGGCCCTTCGGCGCGCTGCCCGCGCTGTGGGCGCGCACATCGCGGCCGAGGCGCTGCGCCCAGTAGTTGAGCATGCCTTCCGACAGCACGCTGCGCGCGGAATTGTGGGTGCACAGGATCAGGACATGGGTGGTCACGGCGCGGTCGTTTCCCATTCACTTCCTGCCGATGTCGCGCAGCTCGTTCTGCAGCGACAGCTTGTCGAGCGACTTCATCGGCAGCGACAAAAACAATTCGATCCGCCGCTTCAGGATCTGCGCAACCTCGTTGAACTTGTGGTCCACCTGCCCGGGCGTGCCCTCGAAAGCCGCCGGGTCCTCAACGCCCCAGTGCGCGCTCATCGGCTGCCCCGGCCACACCGGGCAGACCTCGCCCGCGGCGTTGTCGCAGACGGTGAACACAAAATCGAGCTGCGGCGCGCCGGACTGCGCGAACTCGCTCCAGCTCTTGCTGCGCACCTCGCCGGTCGGGGCGCGGAAGGACTGCAGCACTTTCAGTGCGCTGGGATGCACCACGCCCTTGGGCATGCTGCCCGCGGAGTAGGCCTTGAAGCGGCCCTGGCCCATCTGGTTGAGCAGCCCTTCGGCCATGATTGAGCGCGCGGTGTTGCCGGTGCACACAAACAGCACGTTGTAGATCTTGTCGGACATGTGAACTCCTAGCAGCAGCTGGATTTGGCGGGCGCCGCAGCCTTGACCGCAATGGCCAGCGGCTTGCCGCGCACGGGCGGACAGCAGGCCGAGGTGGATGCACCCGCGGCCGGCACCTCGTTGAACACGGGAATGTCGCCGAGGGTATGGAAATGCTCCCAGGCCACACCCTGCGGGTCGGTGATCCAGTGCTTGTCGCTGCGCGCGTAGCAGCAACTGGTCTCGCCCTCGTCGGCCAGCGCCATGTCGGCGCCCTGTGCCGCGGTCTTCATCGCCGCCAGTTCCTCGGCGCTGTCCGCCTGGAAACCGAGATGATCGAGGCCGGGCGCACCGCCGCCGCGGGTGGACACCGCGAAGTTGACGCGCGGGTCTTCCAGCATCCACTTCGCGTAATCGCTTTCGTGGCGCGCCGGTTCGGCACCGAACAGTTTCGAGTAGAAAGCCACACTCGCGGACAGGTCCGCGACATGCAGATGCACATGGAATCGTTTCATGGTTTTTCCTTTCAGCAGGCGCAGGCTGTTGCAGCGGTTTCGAGACAGGCCTCACCCTGGCAGCAGTTGTCGGTGAGATAGCCGAGCAGGCCGTTCATGCGCGCGAACTCGGCGCGGTAGATCAGGTTGCGGCCGGCGCGCTGTTGCGTGATCAGGCCGGCGTTCATCAGCTCTTTCAGGTGGAAGGACAGCGTGGCTGCCGGCAACTCGAACTGTTCCGCCAGCGCGCCGGGGGTCATGCCCGCGGGGCCCACTACCACGAGCGCGCGGAATACCTGCAGGCGGTTGGGCTGGGCCAGTGCGGCGAGGGCTCGGACGACGTCTTGTTCATTCATATTTCCATGTTATTGGAAATATTGAATTGAAGCAAGACCCTACTGCCCGGATCAGCTAAATCGTTGATTCATCATGCGGATTGTCACGCAAGCGTGTCATGCACGAGGTCTAGAATAATCCGCGATAACAACGAAAAACCCCGAGGAGGTCACCATGCCCCATCCGCTGCGCGCCGCCGCCCTGTTCGCTGCCCTGCTGTCCGCACCCGCGCTCGCTGCTTATCCCGACCGCCCGATCCGGTTGATGCTGCCCTTCCCGCCCGGCGGCCCCAGCGACATCGTCGGCCGCATGATTGCGCAGAAGCTCGGCGAATCACTGGGCCAGCAGGTGGTGGTGGACAACCGCGGCGGTGCCGCCGGCAACATTGCCTGCGAGATCGCCAAGCTCGCCGCGCCCGACGGCTACACGCTGCTGCAGGCCACCGTGGGCACGATGTCGATCAACCCCGGCCTCTACAAAAATCTGCCCTACGATCCGCTGCGCGATTTCGCGCCGATCTCGCTGATGACCGAAACGCCGTACCTGCTGGTGGTCAACCCGAAGGTGCCGGCGAACAACGTCAAGGAACTCGTCGCACTCGCCAAGGCGCAGCCCGGCAAGCTCAACTTCGCCTCCGGCGGCGTCGGCACCGGCAACCATTTTTCCGGCGAGCTGTTCAAGTCGCTCGCCGGCATCGACATCGTGCACATCCCGTACAAGGGCAGCGGCGTGGGCCAGAACGACGTGCTCTCCGGCCAGGTGCAGATGATGTTCATCAACCTGCTGCCGGCGCTGCCCTTCGTCAACCAGGGCCGCCTGCGCGGGCTCGGTGTCACCAGCGCGAAGCGCTCGGGCGCCGCGCCGCAGATCCCGACCATCGCCGAAAGCGGCTTCCCCAACTACCAATCCACCTCCTGGCACGGCATCGTCGCCCCGGCGAAGACACCGGCGCCGATCATCAAGCTGCTGCATGCCGAGATGGTCAAGATCACCCAGCAGGCCGACGTCAAGCAGCGCATGTCCGGCCAGGGCACCGACCTCATCGGCAGCACGCCGGAAGAATTCCGCAAGCTGATCCAGGTGGAAGCGGCCAAGTGGGCGGGCGTGATCAAGGCCGCGGGCATCAAGCCGGAGTGATCGCGGGGCACCGGCCGCGACAGGCCGGGCCCGCAATACTGAACCAGCGCAGGGGAAACAGCAGACCACAACAACAACGCAGCATCTCCGGGAGGAACCACCATGCAGCCGATCCGCCACGCCATCGCCGCAGTCCTCGTTCTCGCCAGCCTCGGCAGCGCCCACGCGCAAAACTATCCCAACCGCGCGGTGCGCTTCATCATCCCGCAGTCCGCGGGCTCGGCCACCGACACCGTGGCGCGGCTGATCGGCACGCGGCTCGCCGAGCGCTTCGGCCAGCCGGTGGTGCACGAGAACCGCACCGGCGCGGGTGGCGTCATCGGCGCCGAGCTGCTGGTGAAATCCGCGCCCGACGGCTACACCATCCTCATCATCAGCGCGACCCACACCGTCAATCCCAGCCTGCGCAAAAGCCTGCCCTACGACAGCGTCAACGATTTCGCGCCGGTGACCATGGCCACCGCGCAACCCTATGTGATGCTCGCGCATCCCTCGCTGCCGGCCAGAGGCGTGAAGGAACTGGTGGCGCTGGCGCGCGCGCGGCCGGGCCAGATCAACTTCGCCTCCTCGGGTGCGGGCACGCTCGGCCACCTCGGCTTCGAACAGCTGAAGACCATCGCCAGGATCAACATGGTGCACGTGCCGTACAAGAGCATCGGCGCGGCGATGACCGACATCGTCGGCGGCCACATCACGCTGCTCTATTCCACCGTGGTCTCGGGCCTGCCCCAGGTCAATGCCGGCCGGCTGCGCGCGCTCGCGGTGTCCTCGCCGAAACGCGCGCAGGTCGCGCCCAACGTGCCCACCGTCGCCGAGTCCGGCTTCCCCGGCTATGAAGTCACCGGCTGGTACGGTGTGGTCGCCCCCGCCAGAACCCCGCCCGAAATCATCAACCGCCTCAACAGCGAGATCGCCGCCATCCTGCGCCTGCCCGCCGTGGCCGAGCGCCTCGCCGGCGACGGCTCCGAGGCCGTTGGCAACACCCCCGAGCAGTTCGGCGCACATATCCGCGCCGAGATCGCGAAATGGGGCCAGGTGGTAAAGGCCGCGGGCATTACCGCCGACTGAGCAGCGCTGTCTTCGCGGCGGCGGCTGCCTTGCGCCGCGACTCCCGGCGCAGTGCGCCCATAACACGCTGCACACCCGCCGGGAGCAGCCATCATGACGCACACACTTCGTGTATTGCTGGTATTGCTTGTCGCCTTCGTCAACAGCCCCGCCATCGCGCAGGACCATCCCGCGTGCCCGAAGTGCCGACGCTGAAAGAGCTCTACGGCATCGGCGCGCCGAAACACCTCGGCCCCCGGCGGCAAAAGTACTGCACAAGGCGATCCGCCGCGCGGTGGACGATCCGGTGTTCCCGAAGGCGCCGGACCGCGCCGGCATGTCGCGCTTCTACATGACCGGCGACGAGTATGCGAAGTCGATCCGCCAGACATTTGATGAAGAGAAGCGCGCGGTGGAAAAACCTGGACTGGGCGTTAATCAATAAGTATTTGTTTTTATTGAATAATTTTTATGGCTGCTCCAGCTCCGCCGCGAGCGCCGGCGCAGCGGCTTGAGATTTTCAGGCGGCCCGAATCGCAAACGCGGCCGCGGGAACTGCGGACGCTGCATTCAGTCTCAAGGCAGCAGAAACTGTTTCCACAATCAAAACAGGGGGGGGAGAGATGGCGCAACAGCAGAAACCTGCATCTGACTGGCAGTCCGTGCTGGGACTCACCGGCTTGTTGTCCTGGCTGCTCATGTTTGGCGTGGTCGATTATTCCCATGACATGCTGATGGCGAAGAACGACAGCGAATCGCCGTGGGCCACGATCTATGAAGTTTCCGCAGGCTACGTATTGGGATTTGTAGGGGCACTGGCGGTCTGGCTGCTGTGGCAGCTTGCCCAGGGTCCGGTGCCCGAAATCCTGTCCGAGTCGCCGTGGATGCGCGGCCTGTCCGCGCTCGGTCTGACCGCTGTGCTGGCGAGCGCGCTCGCGGGGCTCGTGATGCACAACCTCGGCGGGCTGTCGCTGACCTACGACTCGGCATTCGTGATCGCGATACTCGTGGTGTCGTTCGGCGTGATACCGCTCTACCGCAACTGGCGCAGCTAGCAGGCGACGGCGCCGGCGTCAGTGATGCCGGCGCCGTGGGCCTGATTTGACTTACTGCCCCAGCCCCGCCTCTTTCGCGGCACGGCTCCACAGCTTCATTTCAGCCGCCATCCGCTTCGCCATGTCTTCCGGCGTGCCGCCCACACTTTCGAGCGCGGCATCGAACAGGCGCTGCTGGATGCGCGGATCGGCGAGCGACTTGTTATAGGCCGCCGACAGCCGGCTGACGATCTCCGGCGGCGTGCCCATCGGCAGCACCGCGCCGAACCACTGCGAGATGTCCATGAACTTGTAGCCCATCTCGGCCAGTGTCGGCACCTCGGGCAGGGCTTTCGAGCGCTGGCCCGAAGTCACCGCGAGCAGCTTGATGCGGCCCGACTTCACATGCGGCATCAGCGGCGCCGAGCCGAGCACCGCCACCGGCACATGGCCGCTGACCAGATCCACCACCGCCTGGCCACCGCCCTTGTACGGCACGCCGATCATCTTCACACCCACGCCCTGGAAGAACACGCCCGCGGCCACCGCCTGCGTGCCGGTGGCGGAGGACAGCGCATAGGAAATCTGCCCCGGCCGCGCCTTCGCCGCCTTGAGCAGGTCGGCAATCGAATTCCAGCGTGGCGCCGGATGCACGGCGATGACGATGGGCTGGTTGGTGAGGATCGTCACCGGCTGCAGGTCGCGCTCGGCGCGATACGACAGCGACGGCGTCAGCACCGGCTGGTAATAGGACGAATCGGAATTGACCACCACGGTGTAGCCGTCCTTCGGCGCGCGGATCAACGCTTCGATCGCGACGCTGCCGGCGCCACCGGGCCGGTTCTCGACGATGACCTGCTGGCCGAGTTCCTTGGCCACCACTTCTGCGGTGAGCCGCGCCGTCACATCCGAAGTGCCGCCGGGCGCGAAGCCCACCAGCACCCGCACCGGCCGCTGCGGCCAGGGCTGGGCCCAGGCTGCCGCGCATAACAACATCATCAGGATGCCGCTGATCAGTCTTTGCATGGTCCACCTCCTCAGGGGAATGCCGGGTTTACTGCTGCTGCTTTATATTTTTTGGTTTGCTTTGGCTTACAAACTACTTGATTTGTTTCCCTCGCCCCGCTTGCGGGGAGACAAGGGCACACTTGAAGCGAAGCAGGGCTAGGGTGAGGGGCAACAGCACAAGCCTCAAAACAAAAATATCAAGCCATCCCAATCGGCTCTGCCAGTTTGTCCGACACCTTGCCCGGCCGCGCGCGCATCAGCTCTTCCATTTCCTTGCGCACCTTGGCATAGCCCGGATCGTCGAACAGGTTGTTCATTTCCTTCGGATCATTCTCGAGGTCGTACATCTCGCCGGCGCCCGAGGCCAGTTCGAAGGTGCACTTCCAGCGCTTTGTACGTACCGTGCGCAACTGCAAACCCACACCGCAGCGCGAGGGATGCACATGCCATTCCATCCATGCCGCATCACGCGGCGCATCCTGGCCCGCGAGCAGCGGCTTCAGGCTGCGGCCCTGCAGCGCATGCGGCGCCTGCACACCGGCTGCGTCATAAAAGGTGGCCGCGAGGTCGAGTGTCGATACCGGCTCTTTCACCACACGGCCGGCGGCGACACCGGGGCCGCGCGCGACCATGGTCACCCGCATCAAGTCTTCATAGGGCGTCGGGCCTTTGAGGTACAGGCCGTGGTGGCCGAGCATGTCGCCGTGATCGGTGGTGTAGATGATCAGCGTGTTGTCGGCCATGCCGAGGTCGTTGATCCTGTCGAGGATGCGGCCGACGTTGTGGTCGATCAGCGAAATCATGCCGTAGTAGTTGGCGGTCATCTCGGCGAGCTGGGCATCGGTCTGCACCGGCGTGCGCGAGCCTTCTGCGCGGAACTTGCGCATCTCCGGATCGGCGAGCTGCGGCGTGCCCTCAAGCTGCGCCTTGTGCCACCACGGCCGCCGCTCGAAATCCATCGTGCGGTGCGCGGGCAGCTTCACGCTCTTCGGGTCATACAGCCCGCTCCAGGGTTCCGGACAGTCAAAGGGATGATGCGGATCGGGAAACGAAATCCACATCGCCAGCGGTTTGCTTTGATCGTGATGGCTCAGGTGATCCATCGCACGGTCGGCGGTCCAGGTGCTGCTGTGCCAGGCCACCGGCAGCGCCGAGCTCCAGGTCTGCGCGGCGCCGGTTTCGGGGCGCGTCGATTGCGCCCACAGCTTGTAGCCTTCTTCATCCTTGCCGCGCCCGACAAACCAGCGCTCGTAATGCCCCATCGGCGGCCGGTCCATCGGCCGTGTGCGGTGGGTATGGCCCAGCACCGACAGCTCGACATGCTCAAAGCCCATGTACGGGCCAAACCAGTCAGGGCCGTATTTATCCTGGCTCTTGTTGCACTCCGGTGTGCCGGTGGGCGCAAACGTCGCCTTGGTGGCGAAATGCGCCTTGCCGATGAACGCGGTCTTGTAGCCGTTCTTCGCCAGCGTGCCGGCAAAACCCGCACCGCCCACCTTGGGATTAAGATCAACGCCGTTGTCCCACACGCCATGCGTCAGCGGCAGCAGCCCGGTGAGCATCGAGGCGCGCGAAGGCTGGCACACCAGATTGGGCGTCATGCAGGCATTAAAACGCGTGCCGTCACGCGCCAGCCAGTCGAGGTGCGGGGTCTTGATGTCCGGATTCTCAAAACCGTTGCAGTCGGCGCGCTGCTGGTCGGAGGTGATCAGGATGATGTTGGGGCGCTTAGCGGTCATGCAGGCTCCTCGCGGTAAACGCCGCGTTCAATGCGCGGCTTGTTGGCAGATGGCAATGATGTTGACAGCCCCGGTTCACATACGCAATTGCCCGGCCCCATCCGTTCCGCCATGCGGTCGCGCATAAGCCCATGAATTCATGACGTACAGGCCGGGATTGGGCACACCGGACCACGCAGCACCAACGGCCACGCCTGATAAATCGGACAAGGCCGGACCGCGGCCCCATACTGGGCTGGCCTGCCGCTCCAACGCCGGGGTGCAACCTGCACGGGCTCGCACTATTCCCCCTCACCGGCGCACGCTGCATCTCTGGAGAACACCATGAACATCACCCTCTGGCTCCTGGCCGGCGCCATCGTCGGCTGGGCCGGCGCGCACTTTTTCGATTTCAACCAGCAGCGCGGCAATGCCGTCGCCATGGTCATCGGCGCGGTCGGCGCCCTGCTCGGCGGCGATTCGCTCGCGCCGCTGCTCAGCAACGCGGCGGTGATTGAAGGCCACATCTCGATTTTCTCGCTGGTCATCGCCATGCTCGTGGCCGCCGCCTGCGTGGTGGCGGGCGACATGGTGTCCAGGCGCTTCGGCATCTGAGGCGTGATGACCACGGCTCCCGATACGCTCACCGAACCGCGCACCTCGGTGGAAATCCTGTCGTTCCGCATGTTCATGGACGAACTGCGCAACGCCACCCGCCAGCCTGCCGAACCCCGCGCCGCCAACCCGCTCGATGAAGCGGTGCAGGCGGTGCAGCGCAATCCCGCGCTGATCCAGGCGCGGCTGCTCACACGCATCCTCGGCGCCTTCGTCGGGCGCGGCGCCTCGTTCCGGCGTGCCGAAGTGGCCGCCTTCGACCGCGAACACCTGAACCTGCTTGCCGCGCTGATGCACTCGCATGAGGCGGGGCAGATCAGCCCCGCCGAGTGGACCCGCGCGGCAGACACCACCGATGCCGCCCAGCGCGAATTCGATTCCTGAGGCCCCGCACCCGCCATGAGAAAAGGCAGCATCCTATTTACCGGCAGTTCCGGCCGCCAGTATTCATTCATGGTGTGGTCGCTCGACACCCTGTTCAAACCGATGGGCGGCGTTTATTTCGTGACCGAACGCCGGGTGATCAAGGGCGCGCACCTGCGGCCCCGCCACAACCCCATTTTCATCGGCCAGACCGACAACCTCGCCAGCACCTTCAACGACAGCAAGCTGCCCGAGCGTTACATGGAATTCGGCGCCAACTGCCTGTGCGTGCACCTGCACGACGATGCCGGACAACGCGCCGACATCGAGAAGGACCTCCTCGGCGCCTACAGCACGGACTGCAACCCCAGCCGTCCGCTGTAACACCCCGCGCCTCCAGCACCCCCAACGCGCAAGGCGCCGCCCTTGCCGGGGCGGCGCCTTGCGCGTTTACAATCCCTGCAGCACCCGACCGACATCGGGCGATTTGCCTCAATACAACTATAACTAATTGATTTAATTGAGTAATTTATGAGCGACAGCGCACACACCCTCGACATCAACGCCACCTTCCGCGGCGGCGGCCGTTCGATTGAATGGCTGGATGAAATCAACAAGGCCTGCATCGTCATGCTCGCCGAGACCGGCATCGTGCCGAAGGATGTGGCCAAGCGCATCGCCAGGGGCATCGCGCAGGTCATCGAAAACGAACGCACGGGTGAGAAGCGTACTTCAGCGGACTATCTGGACTACGAACCCCGCCTGATCGCCGTCGCCGGACAGGAAGCCTCGCGGCTGCACACCGGCCGCAGCCGGCAGGACCTGGCCTCGACCATTGCGCGGATGAACCTGCGCGACGGCCTGCTGCACACCATCGGCGCGCTGATCGCCGACCGCGAGAAACTGCTCAAGCGCGCGGAAGAACATATCGAAACCATCATCCCCGCCTACACCCACGGCGTGCAGGCGCAACCGACGACGTTTGCGCATTACCTGCTGGCCTTTGAATCCGCCCTCGCTCGCGCGACCGAGCGTCTGCAGCAGGCCTGGACGCGGGTGAATAAATGCCCGCTGGGCACGGCAGCGCTGGCGACCTCCAGCTTCCCGCTCGACCGGCACCGCCTGGCGGAGCTGCTGGGTTTTGACGGCCTGGTCGAAAACGCCTACGACGCCAACCACCTCGCACCCATCGACAGCGCACTCGATGTCGCCAATGCCTATGCAATGACCGCGGTGCAGACCGGCATGTTCGCGCAGGACCTGCACACCCAGTACGCCAACCCCACACCGTGGTTCATGCTTGGCAGCGGCGAACTCACCGGCACCAGCAGCATCATGCCGCAGAAGCGCAACCCCGCCGCCCTCGAACAGCTGCGCGCGCAGTCCAGCATCCTGTTGAGTGAAATGCAGACCATGACCTGGGTCTCGCACAACAACCGCACCGGCATGTTCGATTACCGCATGTATGACCCGGTGCCCTATGCCCGCGCGCTGACCGTGTTCAAACTCTTCGGTAGCGTGGTCGATGCGGTGGTGGTCAACAAGGCGCGCGCGCTGGAAGAAGTGAACGCCGATTACTCCACCACCACCGAAATTGCCGACGCCCTGCTACAGAAAGCCGAAGTGCCCTTCCGCACCGGCCACCATTTCGCGAGCAAGCTGACGGACTACGGCCGCGGCAAGGGCCTGAAGATCCACGAAATCCCCTACAGCGAAGCGCAACGGATTTACGAGGAACAGGCGAAGGACAAACTGCCGCTGACGGAAGCGGAATTCCGCGAGGTGATCAGTGCGGAATATATGGTGTTTGGGAGGAAGGGGTTGGGGGGGCCGCAAACGGAAGAAATGAGGCGAATGGTTGACAATAAAAGTGCCGAAACGAGCACCAATTTGAATTGGCTAAAAATGCAGACCGGGATCCTTAAGCGATCGCAAATTACTAATGAGAATATGTTTTTGGCAGTTTCGGGCGAACCCTAATGGCCACCGCTTGGCCATCGATTACGCATTTGACCGCAGAAGCACTGTTGGTCGTTGATCTGCTTGATCGATGTCAAGACTCTCTTTTTCCAGCAGAAGCCGTACTCACCCACAATGTTACTAAAGCGAGACTACGCGAATTAATGGCTGGGCGCAGTACTGCACGCCTTGCGCTCCAACTCTTCGGAATGGAGCCAGCGCCAATTCTTCAAACGAAATACGGAGCCCCCGCTTGGCCTCAAGGATTTTGCGGTAGCCTGAGCCACAGCCATAAACACATTGCAGTACTACTTGCCCGTTCGTCTCATTTCACTTCCGTTGGAGTCGATATCGAAGACGGGCGGCCACTGGGCGCAGCGATTTCAACAACGGTCGTAACTACGCGAGAATTGCAAGTAGTTAGTCGTGCAGGCTGGGAAGCCCTAGGAAGCACGGCCGAAGGCTTGGCTTTCAGCGCAAAAGAAGCCGTATTCAAATGCCAATTTCCAATCACGCTTGATACGTCGCTGGATTTCCTCGACGTAAGGCTTAAATGTGGAAAATTCGCGAATACTCTCGCAATCCAAACTGTCGGCTCATCACGACCACGACTCACTGCAATTCAAAATCTTATTAATATTCATGCACTTAATTCATTTGGGGTAACTATTGTTTATGCATTGCTAGATCGGTAAGGGAACATCACTGAAAATATTGTTTGATTATCAGACATAATAAGGTATTGTATGTCTGGAAAGCAGACGAAAGGGTTCAGAATGGCAACCTCAAAATCGATGCTAACAGCCGATCAATTCGAACAACTTCTACCGACACTGATCAAGCGCCTGACCTCTGGTTTGGAGAATGAACTCCAAGACTGTGCCTTACCGGAACTAGGCGAAGATCCAGGTTCCGATCTATGGAATCTGCCAACCGTCGACTCTAAGACGGTGTGCAAGCTATCTCCCATTGTGCAAGAACTGCTGGGGCGTCGACTTGAGCCCTCCTGGGTCCGCAAGGGTGGATACGAAAGTGTCGAAGCGGCAATCAACGATGTCGTTGCAAATATGAAAAAAGATTGCGTCGCAGGTTCACCACAGCCCGCGTCTGCAAAACCTTCAAAAACAGCAGTCACAGTATAGGAGGCCTCCATGATTGACGAACGAACTCAATTGGCATTGCGCCTCAAGGAAGTGCGTGAATACCTTGGACTATCGCAGCAGGAAGTTGCCGAAGCATTGAATGTTCCTCGTTCCGCCGTATCGTTGCTAGAAAGTGGGCAACGCAGAGTGGATTCGGTGGAACTCAAAACGTTGGCGAAGATGTATCAGCGCCCAGTGGGGTTTTTCACTGGAGAGGAAGCCGCTACACCTCTTTTCGGCGATGTCGCAGTTCTAGCTAAACAAGCTTCGGCGTTATCGACTGAGGATCGGACTGAACTGCTTCGCTTCAGTGAGTTTCTTGCCCAACGATCACAATCGAAAGTACGGAATGACGAGCCGACGTGATGCTATTTTGAGCGGCGCTAGTCGCGCTGCTGAATTGCATACGGGACTAGGGTTGCGAAAGCGGCTTGCCGCTGGCGATCGCCCCGTGGACGTTATGGACGTGATGCGGGAACTTGGACTTACGCTGCTGTTTCGCCCTCTGAACTCTCTGCTAGGTGCGTATCTGCCAGGTGCCGGAACACCCGGTGTCTTGATTACTACACAACGAGATTTACACGTACAGCGATTTACTGCCGCTCATGAACTAGGACACCATGTCCTTCACCATATGGCCGCAAGCCTTGACACTGATGTGGGCTACGTTGGAAGGGGCGATCCTGGAAATTACGATAATCAGGAATTAGAGGCGGACTCATTCGCTGCTGAATTTCTCCTCCCGAAATGGCTAATTGTCGCTCATGCGAAGCGGCATCATTGGGGCAAGAGCGAGCTCAAGAACCCGGATACGGTATACCAATTATCTTTGCGTCTGGGTGCCAGCTATGCGGCAACTTGCTGGGCTCTTTTGTCGAACAATCTTATTGATCGTGCCACAGTGAATGCGCTTGTGAGCACACCACCAAAAACATGCAAGCAGCGAGCTATCCCGGACTTCCAACCAGAGTCTTGGCGACGAGACGTCTGGCTGCTTTCTGAGCACGACCGCGGTGTGCATGTGCTAGGAAATCCGGACGATTTGCTAGTTTTGACGCTCGAGGAACATGTCAGCAGCGGCTATATCTGGGACATAGCACCGATTACTACAGTCGGACTTCTGATAGACATTGATGATCGTCACGACTTGGTTGATGGGGCAATCGGTGGCCCGGTAACTCGTCGAGTCGTGGCTCACGGCGCAGCGCAAGGCCATATTCGACTAGAAGAGCGCCGTCCTTGGTCAAAAGCCGACGAAGCGCACAGCATCTTCGAGATCGACTTGGCGATGATTGGAAGCCAGCCCGAAGGTTTGCCAAGCTGGGATCGCTTGATCGCTGCATGACAATGCCGAAGCCAGCGGACCTGAGCGTTCTAATTGATCTCAGGGGCAAATGGAAATATGTTCGGGACCAAGGTAACCGCGGTTCCTGTATGGCCTGTGCATCTAGTGACGCCAATATGCATGCGCATAATCTCGATCACCCCTTATCTGCTGAGTACCTACTCTTTCAAGCAGCGAAATATATGGCGGGAAACGACGTGACAAAAGGCTTGACCTTCCACGCCGTGCAGACAGCATTGCGCGATTGGGGGCAGCCCCACGAAGATGAGTGGCCATACCAAATGATCATGCCGAATCCGTGGCTTCCTCCCGCGGTGACAACAGTTTGGTGCGCAAATTTAACGCTTGATTTGACACTGCAAGTGCCAGCAATTGTCACTCAAGTTAAATCCGGAAAACCAGTGATTTTGGGGATCAGATTATCCTCAGGATTCTGGGATGTTCAAGGACCGTTGTACAGAGTTTCACCTGCCGGCCCTGGGTTTGGTGGTCATGCAGTACTGGCTGTTGGTCTTAGTGTTGACGCTAGCGGTGAAGAGTTTTTACTTGTTCGAAATAGCTGGGGAGAAGGATGGGGGCTAATGGGGTATGGATGGCTACCAGTACGTTATCTAGCAGACAAATTGATCAATTTTTGCACGACGGAACCTTGTGTAAAACCTTAGAGGAGTTGCTTGATGACGCCGCTATCTGATGCAACGCGAGCAGGGGCTTGGCTCCAAGCAGCGCGAGTCCTCCTTGATAAGGGGGATCGAATTTACAATTTAATTCTTGAAATCCAGCAGCCAAGCTCAGCAACAACAGCATCTCGTGCAATTGAAAAACAGGTTGACGATTTTCTGCGTGCGCACGGATGCCAGCCTAACCATACAGTGGCAGAAACTATTTTTCCGGCTACAGAATATGCACGCGGCGGACTCGATGCAGTGCTGGCTTACCCAACCACAGTGTATCCCGTCATTAAGCCAGAGCCGGCGAATCGCTGGGGCACCTACGCCCTACGAATTACTGAGCGAAAATGTTCAGACGGCTCGACATTCAAGCCACTAGAGTTCCTGATCGCAAAACTACGGAAACAGCTCGCACTGCAGGGAACGAAGCGCGCCGCCTATGAACTTGACCCGATGGATGAGCCTCTTGATCTAAAACTTTACGAAGCCGATGTCGATCGCAATAACGCCGTTGCAGGACAGTGCTTAAGTCATCTGAGTTTTAAGCTTGGACCCAATCGCGAACTTTATCTTACAGCTCTGTATCGTTATCAATGGTTTGTACAGAAGGCGCTAGGTAACCTGCTCGGTCTTGCTCGCTTGCAAAGCTGTATTGCGCGTGAAATCGGTGTGCCCGTTGGGCCATTGGTTTGCCACGCAACCCTTGCGGTTCTGGAGGACAAAAAGGTTCAAAAAGTACCCTGGAACCCTGCCGCTTTACCAAAGTTAATTGAAAGTTGTGAGCAATGTATGGCTGCCACGGAAACCGGTGAGGTGGCCGCATGAATCTGAGCGAATACCAAAATAAGGCTTATGCTACTGCGAAAATCGACTGGAAAAGCCCCAGAGGACGTAACGTACCAATCTTCGGCGTAGTAGGTGAACTCGGCTCTGTATTCACAGAATTGAAGAAAACACTGCGCGATGGCACTGCTTACACTGAAGGTTTGGGGAATGTCGCCGAAGAGTTTGGTGACGTACTTTGGTATCTGGCCGCAATCGCTTCGCGTACGGGCCTCTCTCTTGAGGAGCTTGCAGGTAAGCCAATAAAAATTGGCCGCGTGCAGCAGCCGTATGCATACGTCTATGATCTTGTTGGAGCTTTCTCTGAGCTCGTTCGAATACTAAGTCGTACTGGGTTCGAGCCAAAGGGAAAAGATCGCGTGCTTTTAGTTACCACTTTGCGCCGGGCGGTACGCACTACGTTGGTTGCTTTGCAGCACGAAAAGCTGGATTTAAACAAGCTGCTTACCTACAACATCCGAAAAGTTCGAGGTATGTTTGGCCCAGATAAGATTCGACCAGCACCGTGCCGCGATGGAAAATTTCCGGACTACGAACAATTACCACGCAAAATGTCGGTGCAATTCCTACAGAGAATTCGCAGTCAGGATCGAGTGGAGGTTGTCTTGCGCGTCAATGAACTCAACATTGGTGACCGCCTGACTGACAATGCCGCCAAAGACGATGGCTATCGATTTCACGACGCATTCCACTTTGCATATGCAGCAGCCTTAGGCTGGTCTCCAGTCATACGAGCGACGTTCCGCTGCAAGCGAAAAAAGGATCCAAAAATTGACGAGGTTCAAGATGGCGCGCGTGCCGCGATCATCGAAGAGGCTGTATCGCAGACAGTCTTTGACTATGCCCGAGATCACTCAATGCTCAAGGGGCTTGATCGGATTGATCACGGAATTTTGAGAGTGGTGCAGCGCATGGTGCGCGGACTAGAGGTTGAACGCTGTGGACTTTGGGAATGGCAACACGCAATTCTCATAGGATTCAAAGCATTCCGCGAGTTACGCGCGAACAATGGCGGCTGGTTAAAACTTGATGCAGAAACACGCTCGCTGACGTTCACCCGCGACGGGTCGGCATCAGGATAAGGGCTGGAGGCACATCAGAAGTATTCAATTCCCATTTTGGCGGGAACCATGCCGGCGGAGATGGTTGTTGTGGAGAAAAGCGTTGCTTTATTCGGACTCTACCGCTGCACCCGAGCACTTCGGGATGCGCGACGCGCGCATACTTGCTGATTTCGCAAAAAATATTCTGACAGTCAATTAGTTGGAGTGACCTTCCCCATAAGGACCTAAAAACAAGATCACGCATCTTGAGCTCGACCTCTTGCCGGTCCGCGACCCAACGTATGACATCGGCCTCATTGTATTCGCCGAGATCTGAGAAACATTTTCGGATGCCATCACGCGCGCCAGGTCCCGCCTCGACAAATTCCATCTCACTAAAAGAAAAATGATCCGAGTAGTTGATATCAGTGACAAATTGGTAGGCCAAAAATGGCCCTATACTGGGGTAAGACAATAACAACAAGAATGCGTCGCCCATCGATTCGACATTAGCCAATCTCTCAAAAAGATTGTCTTTAAGCATATTCGTAAGAAGCTGCAGATGCATGCGGTGCTTACGTGTCTGACGAATGTCCTTCGTGCCGCTCGGCATGATGTAGGCGGCAGAGTAAATTGCCGCTTTGCTTGCCAATGCTCGCTCAAGCACAACGTCGATTTTATGTATATCGAAGGTTTTTTCACAAATATCGCCCAGAGTATTCTCAAGCAACTCCCAAGTTTCTATTTTGTTGAAGAGCTTGAAAAGCAATATCCGAAGTACTGTATCTCGAAGGCCATATTTCTGTTTGTATATGACGTTTCGAATTAAATATTGGCTGGTCCGGTCTGCCGCTCGGTACACATTCGTGAATTTGTACTCACGCAGCACAGCGTCAGTCGTCCATGGACCGCGTTCACCCCGTATTCTTCGGAAGTAGACATTTTGACGCTCCGTGGCAAATCGCCAATACGTGTCAAAAACAGCGGTCGGCGTGGGCTCCTTGCGTCGCACCAATATCGAAGCGGAGGTCTTTATGAGTTTTGCCGTTGAGTGCACCTTGTCCAACACGAATCGACGCCCCTTTTTTCAAGCACGTTAGATGTAATTAATCACTGGTCACTGGGGTGATATAACTCACTATGCCTGAGAAATACCATTCAGGCGGCACCTAATGTCAGCTTCTTCACATAGAAGCCCCTAAAACAGGGCAACACAAGCCTCATGAAAAGGAATAAGTAAATTTCATAGACTAGAAAAGGTATTCTGCGATTTTAGTACATATCTTCTATGAAATGGTACACAACCGGGGTCGATTTCTTTTTGAAAAAATGCGCACAATTGGGGATAGATCACATTCCCCATTAGCAGCAGCCTTTCCTAAGCATGCCCACCCTCAAAGACCTCTCCATCCTGATCCACCCCGGCCTCAACGACTCCGGCCCGGATCACTGGCACACCCACTGGGAACAGGCCTTCCCCGATTTCGTGCGCGTGCAGCAGGCAGACTGGGACCATCCGGGCTATGACGCATGGATCGCAAAATGCCCTTCACCAAGCCGGAGGGCGTGCTGATCGATGTGAAGGTCGGCGCCATCGACGCGCCCTGCATTCCGCTGCCGGGTTGAGCGAGACCCGGACGCAGGCTTACCCTGTTGCATGCATGCAATCGATTGATTCCAGCGTTCCGCAACCCCGCATTCCGCTTCCACCTGAAACTTCCGGACCTCCGATGACTGCAAACGATACCCACACCCCTCAACCGTCCACCGGCAAACTGGTATTCCTCCACTATGATCAGGCCGGGCTGGATGCCGTCTATAACCAGTCGGCCTATGCGCCGCATTCGGAACATGTACGCACGCGGATGTCTCTCGCCAGCGCAGCAGTCCGGGCCAGGATCGGGCCACCGCAAAGACATGCCTATGGCGATGCCCCTATCGAAGGCCTGGATGTCTATCCGGCAGCGGAACACAACGCCCCGATTATCGTATTCATCCACGGTGGCGCATGGAGAAGGGGGCTCGCCAGCCAGAACGCCTTCGCGGCGGAAATGTTCGTCAAGGCCGGCGCCCACTTCATCGTCCCCGATTTTTCCTGGGTGCAGGATGCCGCGGACAGCCTGAGGACGCTGGCGGACCAGGTTCGCCGGTCGCTGATCTGGGTCTACCGGAATGCCGGGAAACTGGACGCGGATCAGAGTCGAATCTACCTCGTCGGCCATTCGTCCGGCGCTCACCTGGCCGCCGTGGCACTGACCACGGACTGGCAGAAGGACTACGACCCCGCCCTCCCCGAAAACTTCATCCGCGGCGCCGTCCTGTGCAGCGGAATGTTCGACCTGCACCCGGTCAGGCTGTCTTCCAGAAGTTCTTACGTGAAATTCGACGACGACCTTGAGTTCAAGCTGAGCCCGCAGCGCCACCTTGAACGCATTGGCGCACCGATCGTGCTGCTGTACGGCACACGGGAAACACCGGAGTTCCAGCGGCAGTCCATCGACTTTGACAAAGCTCTGCGGGACTCCGGAAAATCCTCCCGGCTGGTCGTGGCACAGGAATATGACCATTTCGAACTCAAGGAAACGCTCGCGAATCCGTACGGCCCTTACGGCCAGGCCGTGATGTCGCAGATTTTTCCGTAAACGATGACCGGGCCCCGCCGCATGCCCACGCGCAAGGATTTCTCGGTACTGATCCATCCCGGCCTCAACGGCTCCGGCCCGGATCACTGGCATACGCACTGGGAACAGGCCTTCCCCGATTTCGTGCGGGTGCAGCAGGCGGACTGGGACCATCCGGTCTATGACACGTGGGCCGCGACGCTGACGGATTACGTACTGCGATCACCGAAGCCGGTGGTGCTGGTGCCGCACAGCGCGGGCACCACGCTGGTGATGAAGTGGTCCTTCGAACAACCCGAGGCCGTGAAGAAGGTGGCCGGCGTGTTTTTTGTGGCCCCCACTGATCGCGACCGGCCGATGCCGCCGGGCACCGTCAGCCCGCTGCAGGGTTTCGGCGGCATGATCATGAAGCGCCTGCCCTACCCCAGCGCGGTGGTCGCGGGGCGCAATGATGACCGCGTCAGCTTTGAGCGTGCACAGGCCTTCGCGCAGGCCTGGGGCTCAACGTTCTTCGACGGCGGCATGAATGGCCATCTAGGTTCGGATGCAAAACTCGGCGTGTGGCCGGAAGGGCTGGTTTACTTCGGGCAGTTTCTGGCTGCGCTTCGCGCGTAGCTGCAGTCATCAGGCTGCTTTACCCGGGTCACGCATCAAGCCAATTCCGCAGCTTGCCGCAGTGTAAACCATGGATTACACTGCGCTGGTGATCGAAATCCGCGAAACGCAGGAATTCTCCAGCTGGCTGACGTCCTTGCGCGATGCCCGCGCAAGGACGCGGGTGCAGGCGCGCATTCTCCGTCTGCGCTACGGCAACCCCGGTGATGTGAAGCCGGTGGGTGAAGGGGTTTCCGAAATGCGCATTGATTACGGCCCCGGTTATCGGGTTTATTTCGTCAAGCGCGGCGCGCTGATGGTGATCCTGCTGGCGGGCGGCGCCAAACCGACGCAGGACAAGGACATCAAAACCGCGCTGAAGCTGGCGCGCATGCTTTAGGAGTTCATCATGGCCAAGAAACTGACTACACGCCCTTATGACGCAGCGACTTACCTGAGAACCGAGCAGGAGTGCGCGCTGTATCTGCAGGCCGCGATTGACGAATCAGACGGCGATCCGGCGCTGGTGGTTGGCGCACTCGGCGATATCGCCCGTGCCCGCGGCATGATGCAACTCGCGCGCGACACCGGCCTCACCCGCGAGGGGCTGTACAAGGCACTGTCGCCGGACGGCAACCCGAGTTTTGCGACGGTGATGAAAGTCTGCAAGGCGCTGGGCTTGAAGCTGCATACCGAAGCGGTCGAGACCTGATCATCGATACCCGCTGATAATCGCTAAACCGGGTCGGACCACCGCAAGCTGTTGATACAGAAAACCAAGCGTGAAAATTCAGGTCGTTTGAAAGCCTTAGAGCTGTGTTTTTGGTGGCCAAAACGCAACTCCAAGGATCAGGCCAACCGCGATACGAGAGATGCTTGGACGCGTGTTTTCGGCCTCAAGAGTGGCGTTCCAAGGATTAAAAACGCCGCTTTCCAGGCAAGAAATTCAGTGGATTCATTTACTTCGCGTGGTCCGACCCTGCGGGCAACCTGCAGGTAAGAGCTCCCTTGAACCGCTCCGCTGTGCATCCCCGGTGTGCGTCCCCAGGGTCTATCCGCGAACCAGCCGCGCCAATTCCGCGCCCTCCACCAGCCTCACGCCCTTCTGCCGGGCGAAGGCCCGTGCCTGATCCGTCAGTTCACCCGCCACCACATAGCGGCATTCCCGCGCCTCGCGCTGCTCGCCTTCTGCCGCCAGGTCCCTGATCGGCTCAATGCCGGTGCGCGCCGCCTTCCAGCGCCGCGCACTCACCAGCGTCAGGTAACCCATTTTTTCCAGCTCGAGATCGGCCACGCCGTCCACACGCCGCACGGTGTAACCCTCGGCCTTGTAGCCCCGCTCCAGCGCCTGCGCAAATTCCTCCCAGGACAGGCTGCGGGTTTGCTCCAGCGTTTTGGCCACCCGCGCGCCATTGGGCCCGAAGGCCTGCTGCCAGGCGGCCACCAGGGTGATGACGATGAAGGGGAAGGCGCAAAACAGCGCATAGGCCCAGGGCACAAAGAGCTGCGCCAGCACAAAGGTGACCAGCGCGGCCAGCGCGCTCACCCACCAGCTGCGGCGCATCAGCATTGCAAAAATCGAGTTCTCGGGTATCTTCCACTGCATGTATTGCGCCTCACCTTGATGAATCAGGGCAGTGTAGCTTTTAACACACGGCCAAAGCGCTGCTGTTGATCCCATGAAACTGTCCGCACAAGACCTGGAAACCATCACCAGGGTCACGCTGCAGCATTACGACCAGAATGCCGAGTCGTTCTGGCAGGGCACGCGCGATCACGATGTCAGCCAGAATATCGCCGCCCTGTTGCAGCACATCAGCGGCGAGCCGCCGTACCGGATCCTGGATCTGGGTTGTGGTCCGGGGCGCGATCTCAAGGCGTTCACGGTGCTCGGTCATGTCGCGACCGGCGTGGAAGGTTCCGCGCGGTTTGCCGCCATGGCGCGGGCGTACAGCGGCTGCGTGGTGTGGCAGCAGGATTTTCTGCAGCTGGATTTGCCGCCAGGGCATTTTGACGGCGTGTTTGCCAATGCCGTGCTGTTTCATGTGCCGGCGCAGGAATTGCCGCGCGTGCTGCGCCAGCTTCAGACCACGCTGAAACCCGGCGGCGTGTTGTTCAGCTCCAATCCGCGCGGCCGCAATGATGCCGGCTGGAACGGCGGGCGCTACGGTGTCTTTCACGATCTTGAGGTCTGGCGCGGCCGCATGACCGCGGCGGGTTTTACCGAGCTGGCGCACTACTACCGGCCCGAGGGCCTGCCGCGTGAGCAGCAGCCCTGGCTGGCCAGCGTGTGGCGCAGCGCCAGTGCGGCCCTGGAGCCGGATCCCGCCTTCCGGAATTCGGACAAGGCCCGATGAACCTCAACCACGACTTCCGCCTGCGCGTCGTGCAACACGCCGCCGATGCCACCTGGACCCCCTCCCCGCTCCCCGGCGTAACCCGGCGCATGCTGGACCGGGTCGGCGGTGAAGTCGCGCGCGCGACCAGCATCGTGCGTTACGCCGCCGGCTCGCGCTTTGATGCGCACGGCCATCCCGGCGGTGAAGAGATCATGGTGCTAGAGGGCGTGTTCTCGGATGAACACGGTGATTACCCGGCCGGCACCTATCTGCGCAATCCGCCGGGCAGCCGCCATGCGCCGTTTTCCGCCGGGGGCTGCACGCTGTTCGTGAAACTGTGGCAGTTCGCGGCGGATGACCTGGAGCCCGTGCGCATCGATACCCGCAACGCCGCCTTCCGCCCCGGGCTGGTGCCGGGCCTCACCGTGCTGCCGCTGCATGAGCACGCGGGCGTGAGCACGGCGCTGGTGCGCTGGGCGCCGCAGACGCAATTCAATATGCACATGCACCCCGGCGGCGAGGAGATCCTCGTGCTCGAAGGCGTTTTCCGCGACGAGGACGGCGAATACCCCGCCGGCAGCTGGCTGCGCAATCCGCGCTGGAGCCGCCACACGCCTTATACCGGCGCCGAGGGCGCGTTGATTTATGTGAAGGTCGGCGCCATTGATGCGCCGTTCATTGCCCTGCCAAACTAGGTAAAAACTTGTGCGCCGCAAAAACTGCCGCCACATCCAACAAAACGCTCGCTGAACACTTATCTAAGCAATACCTTAAACTGCATCTGCTGTGTGCATTCTGTCACGGAAGGAATGTCATGCGTAGATTAGGTCTTCTCCTGCTTTGCCTAATGTTTTTCACTCCGGCTTTTTCTACGGAAGTGAAACTCCCTGTTCGCCCGGTATACCAACAAACCCCGGTTTGGTGCTGGGCCGCCGTAGGCTCCATGGTTTTCGATTACTACGGCGTAGCCAATCTAAACTGCGCTGGTAACCAGCAATGCGCCGTAGTGGCTTTGCTACACCCCAAGTGTGATGCTCTGTGCTTCAGCTGTGTCATACCAGCCGGCAGCTTGGCGGTAATGAACAACATGCTGAAAAACTACCCCGCATTCGCGAGAAAAATGAGCGGTATTGATACAAGAATCAGTACCCAACCAATTACCAAACCCCTGTCACTTCAAGAATTGAAGCAACAGATCGATAAAAAAATGCCTGTTGTTGCAGGCATTTCACCAAGTGGATATAAATCGGCGGGCGTGTCGGAGCACGTTGCCCTAATTGTTGGATACGAGGGCGACAATATTATTGTCAATGATCCATTCCCTTTTCAGATCGCTTTCACAACCGATCCTTACTTGAAAGCCGGCGCCTCCAAGCTTGATCAAGAGGGGCAATACAAGATTGCCTATAGCCGATTCGTGAATGATCTCCAGTGGAAAGAAACGGTTTACGACATAAAGTGTAATGGTAAGGATTGCCGAAATGGCGGACCTGTATTACCGCCATCATGCGGCCAGTCGTGCCAAACAGTCGCTGGAACATGCGGGCCTTTCATGCATCAACCCCCACGGCCGCTTGGCGGGCCATGTCATTGCCAGTTTCCTTTGCCTTACCCGCCATACAGCGTCGTTTATCAGGGGCGGGTAAGCGATCTTTAGTCTGGGCGTAAGCACATCACTGCAGCAACACCAAACGCATTCGGTCGAATTTTTCAAGGCTTGAATGGCAAAGGGGCCTGGCGCAAGGAGGCCACCGTCAAGCCTGCCCCTTTTGCGTTGTTGCCGGCCACGTCGCACGAACAACTCCGCCCACCTCTATTTCGCATCACACCCGCAGCAAGGTCACCCCTTAGAATTACACGATGAACCTCAACCACGATTTCCGGTTGCGTGTGGTGTGGCACGCCGCCGAGGGCGCGCTGATTTACGTGAAGGTCGGCGCCATCGATGCGCCGTTCATGCGGCTGCCGGGCTCAACACGTCAGCTGCAGCCTGCGCCATAAGGCCTCCTGCACGCTTGACGATGCGCGCATAGCAGGCGCCACGCAAAAACCGTCAGACCTTGCTCAGACCCTGATCAGCTCCAGCGGCGCATGCCGCCCGCGCAGCACCGCCACCGCATCCAGCCCCCACCAGCGTTCGAGCACGGTGGCGTACAGCGTGCGGAAGTCCACCGCGTGCTGCACATTGCCGGTGTTGTCGAGTTTGGTGAAGTCGGGCGGCGCGCCGTAGAGACCGCCACGCACGCGCCCGCCGGTGACCAGATGCACGCTGGCGGTACCGTGGTCGGTGCCGCCGCTCTGATTCTGCTGCGGCCGGCGGCCGAATTCGGCATAGGTCATCACCAGCGTGGAATCCCACAGGCCGAGTTCGGTGAGGGCGCTTTTGAGGGCGACCAGGCCTTCGGCCAGTTCCTGCAGCAGGCGCGCCTGACGGGCGAGTTGGCCGACATGCGTGTCAAAACCATTCAGCGCGAGCTTGATCACCGGCACGCCGGCATTGGCCGCCGCGACCTGCGCCGCGGTGCGCACGGCATTGCCGAAGCCGCCGCTGGGAAACGCGGTGCTGAAACTGCGGTCGGCGCGCAGCTTTGAAGCCGCGCCGCTCACCGCCTGCTCCACGCGCAGCACATGCGCCAGCGCGGGATTGGCCGCCGCCACGCTGGCGGGTGTGGCGAGCCGCGACTGGCGCAGGAACTGCTCGGGGTTGACCAGCGTCACCGCGCGGCCAGTGCGCCCGGCAAGCGGCCCGAGTTCGGCCCCGCCCACCACCACGCCGTCGGCGGCGCTGCCCGCCGGCAGTGGCGCGGCGCTGAAGCTGCGGGTGAGCCAGCCGGCGTCGAGGTATTCGCTGCTGTTCGAGGCGGTGTCCCAGATTTCGATGGAGCGGAAGTGCGAGAGGTTGGGCTGCGGGTAACCCACGTTCTGCACCAGCGCGAGTTCCTTCGCCTGCCACAACGCGAGCAGCGGCCGCAGTTCGGGATGCAGGCCGGCGCGCTCGTCGAGCGGCAGCACCTGCTCGCGCGGGATGGCAATGCCGGGGCGCAGCCGGTAGTACTCGGCATCAGCGTAGGGAATCAGGGTGTTGAATCCGTCGTTGCCGCCCTTGAGTTCGATCAGCACCAGCAGGCGGCGCTCGCCGCGCGCGGCTGCGGCAAACGCCGGCAAGGGCAGCCAGCTCACCGCGGCGGCGGCAGCGGCGGCGCACAGGAAGGTGCGGCGGTTGGGCATCAGGTCCGGGTTGCGCATGACGGTCTCATTGCCTTGTTGATCATTTGAGTTGGTACGCGGGATCGAGCACCAGCGCGCGCAGTTCGTCGAGACCGGCGTTCGTGCCCGCCACCGCATGCACCGGCGCCACCGCGAGCAGCGCGCGCGCCGGCGGCATGCCGTTGAGGCGCTGCAGCCAGGCGGCGCTGTCAAACCGCAACTGGCCCAGCGCGAGCCGCGCGCGGGCCTGGCGCGCGGCAGCCGGTGCCAGGGGGGATGTTGCAGCGGCCATCATGCCCATGCCCGCGGCACCCATCGCGAGGCGGTCCTGGAACAGAGTGTCGAGCAACTGCTTCCTCTGCAACAGCGTGGTGGCGTTGATCCACAGTTCGCCGCCGGGCCAGCCCTTGACGTTGGGCGGCGCGAACAGCACCTGGCCGAATTGCGCGGTGGCGATCACGAAAGGCAGCACGTCAGGCACCTCGAATTCAAACTGCCGCAGCGTGCCCACCACCAGATCCACCGGCGATTTCACCAGCACGCCGCGATTCGCCGGCGCATAAAACGCGTCCGAATTGAACAGCACGCGCAACGCGGCGCGGATGTCGTAGCCGCTGCTGCGCAGCGCGGCGGCAATACGCGCCACTTCGGCCGGCGCCGGCTGCGGCGAGACGAATTCCAGCCACAGCTTGCGCGCGATCAGCGTCGCGGTTTCGGGACGTTCGAGCAGCAGGTCGAGCACCTGCTCGCCGGTGAAATTGCCTTCGCGGCCGAACACGGTCTTCGGCCCGTCGTCGTGCAGCGCCGGACGGAACATGAACTCGCCCTCGGGGCTGAGGCTCCAGCCGGTGAAGGCGCGCGCCACTTCCTTCACGTCCTGCTCGGTGTAATGGCCCTCACCCAGCGTGAACAGCTCCATCAGCTCGCGCGCGAAATTCTCGTTGGGACGGCCCTTGCGGTTGAAGGCGCTGTCGAGGTAGCGCAGCATCGCGGGATCACGCGCCACGGCGTGCAGCAGAGTGCCGAAGTTGCCCAGCGCCTGCTCGCGCAGCAAGACGTTCTGCCGGTACATCAGTTGCGGCGACAGCACTTTCTGCAGGCCGGACACAAAATGGTTGTGCCAGAACAGCGTCATCCGCTCGCGCAGCGGGTCGGGGGTGACCAGCATCTGCCGCAGCCACCATTCGCGCAATACGAAACCGCGCTCGATGCGCTCGGCCTGCAAGCGGGTGCGGGTCTCGGCGTCGAGGGTGCCGAAGCGGCCCGGGGGGAAATAAGGTTCATTGACCCAGCCGGGTTCCGGCAGCACGCCACCGCGCACCGTGAGCAGGCGCTCGGTGGCCTGCGCGCGGGTGAGCCGCGAAAAAGTCTCGACCTCGGCAAGGCTCGCGCCAAAGCCGGCGCGGTTGAGCAGATGCCGGGCGTCGTCCGCGCCGAGTGGCGCCGCGGCCGCGGCCATGGTCATCCAGCCCGTCATCAGCAATCCCGCGATCAGATGTTTCATCAAAGCGCTCCGGAATCCGGCCGTCACAGCGGCAATACTAGCGCCATCAGCCTGACGCGAGCGGCCGTGCCGGCGCGATTTTTGTAACAGTTTATGTCCCGGTGCTGCGCGGCAGTGATCCCTTGTAAGGGTTGGAATCTGCCTCTAGCATCCCGGCACACGCCAGATAGCGAGAAACAACCCCGATGAAAGGTGCCGATGGCCGCCTCCCCCTTCGATTTCACACCGCTGTTGCCCGCCAACCTGCCGCCTCCCGCCGCGCGCTGGACCGGCCGCGTCAAGTTCGACTTCACCGGCGGCAACAATGATCCGGATGCGCTGCCGCTGGACGGGCTGATCGCGGCGGCAGACGCGGTGCTGCGGCGCGAGGGGCGCTCGCTCGCCACCTATGGCCTGAACAGCGGGCCGCAGGGTTACCGCGCGCTGCGTGATTTTCTGGTGCTGAAACTCGGCCGTGATGCCGGCATCAGGTGCGGCGCCGACGACATTCTGATCACCTCGGGTTCACTGCAGGCGCTGGACCTGGTGAACCACACCCTGCTCACGCGCGGCGACACGGTGATCATCGAAGAGGATTGTTACCAGGGATCAATCAACCGTCTGCTCAGATTGGGCGTCACGCCGGTGGGTATTCCGCTCGACCGTGACGGGATGCGCATCGACGCGCTGGAGGCCGCGCTCGTCTCGCTGAAGGCGAAAGGCGTACGCCCCAAATACATCTACACCATCCCCACGGTGCAGAACCCCACCGCCACCGTGCTGCCGCCGGAGCGGCGCGCGGCGCTGCTGAAACTCGCAGCCGATCACGGCGTGCCGGTGTTCGAGGATGACTGTTATGCCGACCTCACCTGGTCAGGCGCGCGCCCGCCGGCGCTGCATGCGCTGAGCGGGCGCGGTGACGTGATCCACATCGGTTCGTTCTCCAAGACCATCGCGCCGGCGCTGCGTGTCGGCTACATCGTCGCACCATGGCCGTTGCTGTCGCGCATGCTCGCGCTGAAAACCGATGCCGGTTCCGGCGCGCTGGAGCAGATGGTGCTGGCCGAATACTGCAACGCACATTTCACGCAGCATCTGCCGGTGCTGCGCCGGGCGCTGCGCGCGAAACTGGTCACGCTGATGGAAGCCCTGCGCAGGAATTTCGGCGCGGCGGCGGAATTCGATGATCCGCAGGGCGGGATTTTCCTGTGGGTGAAACTGCCCGACGGCGTGGATGCGCTCAGGCTGTTCCAGTTGGCGCAGGCCGCGGGTGTGGCGATCAATCCCGGGCCGGAGTGGTCGGTGAACAAGGCACGCGCCGCAAGCCGGCTGCGGCTGTGTTTTGCCAATCTCAGCCACGAGGAAATCAGCCAGGGGGTCGCCCTGCTCGCGGAAATCTGCCACGCCGAATTCGGCCTGCCGCGCTGAGCTAGACTCTTTCTGACGACCGTCCTTTTTTTCCAGGAATCTGCAAACACACCATGACCGATCCCAACGCCTATACCGTGGAAATCTCCGCGCCCGACATCAGCCCCTACCGCAAGGGCAACACCGGCATCGAATACGCCACCACGATCGACAGCGGCAAGTCCGGACCGCATGTGATGGTCACCGCGCTGGTCCACGGCAACGAGATTTGCGGCGCGATCGTGCTCGATGAACTGTTCCGCGCCGGCATCCGCCCGCTGCAGGGCAAACTGACGCTGGTGTTCTGCAACATCGCCGCCTTCGAGCGCTTCGATGTCGCCAATCCCGAAACCTCGCGCTGGGTCGAGGAGGATTTCAACCGGCTGTGGACCACCGAGGTGCTCGACGGCCCGCGCGACAGCGCGGACCTGCGCCGCGCGCGCACCATCCGCCCGCTGGTGGACAGCGCGGACCTGCTGCTCGACATCCATTCGATGCAGCACCCGTCGGATCCGCTGCTGCTGGCGGGGCCGCTGGCCAAGGGCCGCCGCTTCGCCGCCGAGATCGGCTTTCCTGCGCTGGCGGTCTGTGATCACGGCCATGCCGCCGGCCGGCGCATGCGCGATTACGGCGGCTTCAGCGATGCCGCGAGTCCGAAAAACGCGACGCTGGTCGAGTGCGGGCAGCACTGGGCGAAACGCACCGTGGCGGTGGCGCGCGAGACCACGCTGCGGTTTCTGGCGCGCTGCGGCGTGATTGATGCCGAACGCGGACCGCTGCGCTTCGCCGAGACACCGCTGCCGCAGCAAACGGTGGAGGTCACGCATCCGGTGACGATCACCGCCGAGACCTTCCGTTTTGCGCGGGTGTTCACCGGGCTGGAGGTGATCGAGCAGGCCGGCACGCTGATCGGCTGGGACGGCGATCGCGAAGTGCACACCCCGTACGACCACTGTGTGCTGGTGATGCCCTCGAAACGGCTGTATCGCGGGCAGACCGCGGTGCGCATGGGCCGTTTTGTGTCGGCGCACTGAGGTCGCCCGCTGACGGCGCGGCCCGTGGCCGCGCCGCCGCACTGCGCAGTGTTATGGCTGCTGCTTGAGCCCCGCGCGTTTGATGACTTCAGCCCACTTCAGGTATTCCTTGCGGATGAACTCGGTGAACTGCTCCGGCGTGGTGCCGACAGGGTCGGTGCCGAGCGCAGAAAAGCGCTCGATGACCGCGGACGACTTGGCCGCCTTCTGCACCTCTTCACTGAGGCGGGTGACGATGGGTCGCGGGATGCCAGCCGGGCCGATGATGCCGCCCCAGGTGGTGACTTCGTAGCCGGGCAACCCGGATTCAGCGACCGTCGGCACATTGGGAAAGGCTTTGGTGCGCCGGGGTCCGGTCACGGCCAGGCCGCGCAGCCGGCCGCTGGTGACATGCGGGGCGAGGCTGCTGGTCGGATCAAACAGGAACTGCACAAACCCCGACATGGTGTCGATTGCCGCCTGCGCACCGCCCTTGTACGGCACATGCAGGATGTCGGTCTTGCTCAGGCTCTTGAAATACTCGCCCGCGAGGTGGCCGACGGTACCGTTGCCGGCCGAGCCGAAAGACATCTGGCCGGGACGCGATCGCGCCAGCGCGATCATGTCCTTGACACTTTTCACCGGCAGGGTCGGCGACACCGCGAGCAGCAACGGCGAGGTGATCGCCTGCGAGATGGCCTGGACTTCCTTTTCGACGTCGTAGGGCAGATTCGCGGACATGCTGCGGTTGATCGCGAGCGGACCGGCGCCGGCATAGGCGATGGTGTAGCCGTCAGGCGCGGACTTGACCAGGGCCTGCATGCCGATCGCGCCGCCCGCGCCAGCACGATTGTCGACGATGATTTGCTGGCCCAGCTGGGTGGACAGCTGGGTGCTGAAGATCCGCGCGGAGGAGTCCGTCGCGCTGCCCGCGGCAAAAGGCACGATCAGGCGGATCGGACGGTCGGGGTAACTGGTCTGCGCCAGCGCCGGAAGGCTCGTTGACGCCAGCAAGCCCAGCGCAAGACGGAAAGTGCCGGTTTTGTTCATTCAAATCCCCACGTATTGGTTGCGTACGGCCGGCATCACATCACCGCCATACGGGAAACTGTAACACTTTATCCAGCAAAGCCTGCAGAAACCACCCCTGAACGACGGAAGAAAAATACGTGCTGCGTGGTGCGGGCATAAACCGGGGAGACTGCTTTCGGGAAGGCGGTCTGCACCCGGATGCCCGGGCGCTTGCGGCGTGTCTGGCGAATTAATTGAGCACGAGGTCGGCGCGCACGCCGGCATGATCCGAAGGATAGAGCGACGGATCGCCGGGGCTGCCGGTGTTGAAGCAAACGCTGCTGGCAGCCACCGAAAACGCGTCATCAGCCCAGATGTAGTCGATGCAGCGATCCATGCGCGGCCAGTACGGATGGGAAACCTTGCCCTCTGCGTCGGCCAACGGTGTGAAGGCCGTGTCGGCGGTCTGCGTGGGGCGAAAGCGCGATGCCATCAGCGCGGCCGAGGGCGCCTGCAGCGACGCATTAAAATCGCCGCAGACGATGCGCGCGTCGGCCTCGGGGCGAGAGTCGATCCAGGCCAAAAGCTGCTGTGCCTGGAACAGCCGCAGCGAATCATCGCCGCGTGACATGTACTGGTGGGTCACATAAACGTCCACGCTCTTGTCTCCGGCACGAACCCGTGCGACCAGCGCCACCATGTCGCGGGTACGGTAGTCGAGGTTGCCGGTTTCGAGGATGGGCAAGCGGGTGAGCAGGGCCTCGCCCTCCACCGCCGAAAGGCCGTTGACCCGCGTCTGCTGAACCAGCGCGTATTCGCGGCCATGGCGCTCGCGCATGACCTGCTGGATCCAGCGAGCGGTCTGCAGCGGGATGCACACTTCGTTCATTGCGAACAGGTCCGGGTCGATCGCAGCCAGTTGATCGATGATCAGTTCGCGCCGCTTTTCCCAGCGCTTGTGATCCTGCTCCATGTTGAGCATCGCCACGCGCAGCCTCATCGCCATGCCCCCCCTGAAGTATGGATTAGCGCAACCCCGTCCACAGCACCTTGACCACCAGCGAAAAGCCGCTCAACACCAGCATTACGCCAATGACCTGGAGAGCGCGCTCGTTGGAGATGCGGTGATGGATGCGGTTGCCGATGTACAGACCCGCGGCCATCGCCGGCACGCTCACGGCAAGCACTATGCCCAGCGCCCACTGCAGCAGCAGTCCGGTGAACAGGAAGGTGATCAACCGGAAGCCGTAGTCAAAGAACGCGAATCCGGAAAAAGTGGCGCGGACGTTGCGCTTGTCACCGAGGCGGTGGGTCAGGTAGATCATGTATGGCGTGGCCGCGCCGCTGCCGAACATGCCGCCGAAAAACCCGCCGGTGAATCCCGCCGGCACCGACCACCATTGCGATACCGGCTGGTTGCCCACCGGCTTGAGCAACGTTCGTATGCCGAAGATGATGACCAGCACTCCCAGGCCGGTAAGCAGGATTTCCGGGGGCAAGCGCACCAGCAGCAGCGCGCCGGTGATGACCCCGATCATCGCCCAGGGTATGAGGCGCCTGACCTCGGTCTTGTTGACGTGCTCGCGGTCAATTCGGATGGTGGCGAGCGTGGCCAGGAAATCGAGCACCAGCAAGAGCGGCACGGCGAGCTTGAGCGGCACCACGTGGGCCATCAGCGGGATCGCGATGGTGGCCGAACCGAAACCCGAAACACCGCGCACGAAAAAAGCGAAGAACACGACCACGCCTACAACGACGGCAGACGCCGGACTCAATTCCCCCACGCTTTCTCCCCAGGGCTTTGCGGGCAGCAGCCTGCGAAGCGGTTTTATGTTTGATGTTTCGACAGATTATAGCGTCGCGGAATCGGTGCACTGCCTGCGATGCACGCCAAGTCGAACGCTGCGGGTCGCTGCAGGCTTTGCGCCGCCATCGGTTTACTGCCGGCCCTGCCGGCAGCAACCACCCGGCGCTACATCGGCTTCAGTCCCGCGGCAGCAGCCACTTTTTTCCACTTGGCGATTTCGCTGCGGATCATCGCCGCGTGCTCGGCAGGCGAGTTGCCCACAGGTTGCGCGCCGCTGTCGATCATCGCCTGGTGATTCTTGGGGTCGGTCAGCGCGGCACGCAGCGCGTCATTGAGCCGCTTGACGATGGGTGCAGGGATGTTGGCGGGGCCGAGGTAGCTGAAAGGGCTGGTCACCACAAAATCCTTGACGCCGGATTCAACCATGGTCGGCACGTTGGGAAAGGACACGAAGCGCTTTTCGCCGCACTGCGCGATCATGCGCAGGCGGTTGGCCTGCAGGTGGCCGGCGACCGCCGGGATGCTGACGAAGGAAAACTCCACATGCCCCGCGACGAGGTCAACGATGGACGGGCCCGCGCCCTTGTACGGAATGTGCACGGTGTTGATGCCGGTCGAGGCGTTGAACAGCGCGCCCGAAAGATGGCCCAGAGCGCCCTGGCCGGAGCTGGAGAAATTGAGCTGGCCCGGCCGTTTTTTGGCGAGGTTTACGAGGTCCTGCACGGTTTTCACCGGCAGCGAGGGGTGCACCAGCAGCCCGGCCGGAATGTCGGCAATGGCACCGAGCGGAGTGAAATCTTTTTCCGCGTCGAAGGGAATCTGCTTGAGCAACGCAGGGTTGAACAGGAAACTCGCCGCCGCGATCAGCGTGGTGTAGCCGTCCGGCGCCGCGCGCGCGACCATTTCGGTGCCGATATTGCCGCCAGCGCCGGGACGATAATCAATCACCAGCTGGTGGCCCAGCACCTCGCCCATCTTCGGGGCGAGCAGGCGGAACAGCACGTCGCTGTTGCCACCGGGGGCATTCGGGTTGATCACGCGCAGGATTTTCACGGGGAACTGCTGCGCCATGGCAGGCACAGCAGCGAAAGCGGACAGTGCGGCGGCGCAGACCAGCGCTGCGCGCGTAAGGCTCAACGACATGACGTACTCCTCCGGTGAATGGCTTTTTTAATGGTGCTGCGGGGAAATCATAACCGAGATGTGCCCCGGCGCGACACCGGCCGACCGCGCAAAGCCGCCCGGCTGCAGTGTCCGCGTCTCCTCCCTTGACGGTCCGGTCTTGGCGCGCTCATGCTGTGCCCGTTGCTCAAACGGGAGGAGTCCACAATGAAGAAAATATTGACCATCGGCGCAACCCTGCTCGCCGCCGTGCTGACGCTGGGGGGCTGCACACAGATGACACCGGCCCAGGGCTGGATCGCGCTGATCGACGGCGCGAACGGCATGGACAACTGGACGAACTCGGGCGCCAGCGCCAACTGGCGCGCCGAAGACGGCGCCATCGTCGCCGACAAGCTGGTTTCGGGCACCGGCGCCAGCGTGCTCATCACCAAAAAGGATTTCCGCGACCTCGAGATCTATGCCGAGTTCTGGGCGGCGGACAACACCAACAGCGGCATTTACCTGCGTGCGCCGGACATCAAGACGGTGAACACCGCCTCCGGCGCCTTCGAGGTGCAGATCTGGGACCAGAATCCGGCCAGGAATTACGCCACTGGCAGTCTGGTCAACGTGGCCTCGGTCAATGGCGTGCACAAGGCCGGCGGCCGCTGGAACACCTACGAGGTCTATGCGAAAGGCAGCGACATCGTGGTCAAGCTGAACGGGGTGGTGACGTCGAGCACACCTTACGCCAGCACCCAGACCGGCCGCATCGGGCTGCAGTTCAACGGCGGGCCGATCAAGTTCAGGAAGTTGCTGGTGCGGGAGCTGTGAGGAAATTACCTGTTCTGACTGTCGACATACGCAGCTTGGGGCGGCACTGACCACAGCACTCGGTACGGTGCTTCGTGCCGCTGCGTGGCTTCAGCCGTCCTGATCCCCGTCGCCGGGAAAACAGAAAATGTTCGCGGGTTCGTCGCCACGGGGACGGTCGCGGCGGATGCGATGGACTGCCGCCAGTACCGGCGGCGCGACGCGGTAGAGCAACGCGCGCTGGCGTTCGTCGAGTTTCAGGCCGGCACGCGTGATCGCGGTTTCGACGATCATGCGGATTTCCGGGTCCACAGCAGCGCCGGAGAGCGGCTCCGGCGCGGGCTCCTGCAGCACATGCGCCTGTTTGCCTGGCACCAACTGCGGTCTGCGCTGACGCCAGCCGGTGGTTTGTTCATAGGCGTGGCCAACGCGCAGCACGGTTTCTTCGTCGAAGGGGCGGCCCGCGATCTGCATCGCCAGCGGCAGCCCTGAAGCGGTGTAGCCATTGCAGACCACCAGCGCCGGGCCGCCGGTCACATTGAACGGCGTGTAGATATTGGGCTTTTCCCATTTCTGGGAAAAGCCCGAGCCCACCAGCTTGTCGAGCCGCTCCGCCGGCGTGCTGCTCGCGGTCAGCAGCACGTCAAAACGCTGATATAGCGCATCCATTTCCCCGACCATGCTGCGCCGCTCACGCTGTGCGCGCACGTAATCCGCACCGGTGAACAGGAAGCCGGGCAGGTTGCGCCCGATGAAGTCGGCGCCGTAATCCTGGGGCCGCTCGCGCAACTCCTTTTCGTGGATGACCACGATCTCGGTTTTCGCGATCACCATCTTGGTGTCGTTATAGGCCTCGCGCGTACGCATGCGCGCCTCGCCGATCGTGGCGCCCAGCCGGTGCAGGACGTCAATCACAGCTTCCATGGCAGACGCCATGGCAGGGTCGGTCGTACCCTCCTCTTCCCAGAAGTGGCGGACCACGCCGACCCGCAGCCCGCGGATGTCGCCATCGAGCCGGGCACGGTAATCGGGCACCGGCCGTCGCGCGCTCGCCGGGTCGCGCGGGTCGTGGCCGGCGATCGCCTGCAACAGGATGGCGCAGTCCTCGACCGTCCAGGCCAGCGGTCCGGCATGATCGAAGGTGTACGAGTTCGGAATGACACCGCGGCGGCTGACGCGGCCGTAAGTGGGCTTGATGCCGGCAACGCCGCACAGCGCGGCCGGGATGCGGATGGAACCGCCGGTGTCGGTGCCCAGCGCCGCGGGCACGAACCCCGCGGCCACTGCGGCTCCCGAGCCGGAGCTGGAGCTGCCGGTGAAGTGCGCGGTGTTCCAGGGATTGCGCGCGGGCGGCCACGGCAGGTCGAGCGAGGGGCCGCCGCTGGCGAATTCATGGGTGGCCAGCTTGCCCATCAGCACGGCGCCGGCGTCAAGCAGGCGCTGCACCGCGGTCGCGTTTTCCCTCGGGATATTGTCGATGCAAATTCTGGAATGTCCCGTGGTCAGGATGCCCGCGGTATCGAAAATGTCCTTGAGGCCGAACGGGATGCCGTGCAACGGCCCTCGATAATTTCCGCCGCTGATTTCGCGCTCGGCGGCCTGGGCCTGACCGCGCGCGAGTTCGGCGGTGCGGGTGATGAAAGCATTGACCTGGGGATCCAGTGCATCGACCCGAGCCAGCAGCGCGTCAACGTACTCCAGCGGTGAGAGCTTGCCCGAGGCAATCAGCGCAGAGGCTTCGGTGATGGTCAGGAAATGCAGGGGATCGGCGGCCATGTTCCAGATGCCGGAATCGGACCGGCATTTTCAGTGATGTCAGCGCTTCATTGTAAGACAGGGCATGCGAGAATGACCGCGACACTCCTCTTACTAGACCGAAGATCCACGGGGTATACGACAGATGAAGCTGCTGCTACTGCTGCTGTTCACCGCCTGCGCATCGCTGTCAGCCACAACGGTTTCGGCGCAAGCCCCCTATCCTTCGAAAGCCGTACGCATGATCGTCGGGTTTCCGCCCGGTGGTTCGACCGACATCATGGCCCGCCTGATCTCGCCCGGCCTCACTGAGGCCTTCAAGCAACAGTTCACTGTGGATAACAGGCCTGGCGCCAACAGCAACATCGGCAACGAGCTGGCAGCCAAGTCTGCCCCCGACGGCTATACGCTGCTGGTGGTTTCGGCCTCGTTCTCGACCAACGTCAGTCTCTACCCGAAAATGGGTTACGACCCGCTGCGTGACTTCGCTCCGATCACCCGCATCGCCGCCGTTCACAACATGCTGGTGGTGCATCCGTCGCTGCCGGTGAAAACGGTGAAACAACTGGTGGCGCTGGCCAAGGCCAAACCCGGGCAGTTGGTCTTTGCTTCTTCCGGCGGTGGCAGCACCTCGCACCTGGCTGCTGAGCTGCTGAAGACCAGCGTCGGCGGATTCGACACCATCCATGTGCCGTACAAGGGTGTCGCCCCGGCGCTGGTCGACCTGATCGCCGGCAACACGCAGGCGCTGATCTCGACCATGCCTTCGGCGACACCACACGTGAAAAGCGGGCGTCTGCGTGCGATTGCAGTGGCCAGCCTGAAGCGGGCAGCGACCTTCCCCGAATTGCCGACGTTCGATGAATCAGGCTTCCCCGGCTTCGAGGCCTCGGCATGGAATGCCGTGCTGGCCCCCGCCGGAACACCCCGCGAAATCATCAACAGCCTGAATGCGGTGATCGTGCGCACCGTGAAGTCGGCCGATTCCCGGGAAAAATTTGCAGGCCAGGGTGCCGAGCCGGTCGGCGACAGTCCGGAGCAGTTTGGCGCCTATCTGCGCGCCGAGGTTGCCAAATGGGCCAAGGTGATCAAGGCCTCGGGCGCGAAACTCGACTGATCCGCATACTCTTTCGGCATGTTTAGCATCCAGCATGCAGCATGCAACGGGACCGCGGCCTGATCATCACAAAAAAACCAAGCCAAACCCGCTGACGCCGGGCACAGGGAGGATTGTCATGAGCTGCTTCGAAAACCGGTTTTCGCTTTGCCGCAAGCTGCAACGATTTTTTTTGGTGCTGCTTGTAACCGCCCTTGTCGCCGGCTGTGCGGTGACACCCGCGCCACTGGAGGAAAGCAGCCGCCCGATCACCGGCTACCTGGATTACTCCTGGGACAAGAACTCGGTGCTGTTCAACACCCGCGAGCGCCACCGCCAGACGGTGTTCATGGACACCTTCTATCCCTTCGACCCCTCGCTGCGCTACAACAACGCCGAGGCGATGGTGCGTTACGAGCTCGATCACCGGCCCTTCATGCAGGACGGCGTGCTGATGGTGGCGCTGGCGGACCTGCGCAAGCTCTATGCGCCGTTCATGAGCCATACGGTGGATGCGGCGAACCAGCGCTTCACGGTGCAGCACCACTTCTTCAAAAAGCGCGTGGCGGCGGGCTCGGGCTCGCGCGCGCCGACCATCGAATACACCAGGATCGCCTGGCAGGGCAGCTACGCGCTGGGCAGCACGGCGGCAACGTCCTCATCGGCCATCCACGCCACGGTCACCGACCGCAACCAGATCGACAAGGCTGCGGTGGCCAGCAGCACTGCGCCCGCCGCCGCGACGCTGGCGGCCGCGCCGGTGCAGCGCCACGGCCGCATCTATGTGCCGGTGGCGAGTTTCATGCGCACGCTGGGCAAAACCATCACCGATGACAGCGCGGCCAGCGGTTTTCTGGCGGTGAGCCATGTCGGACCGCAGGACACCGGCGACGATCTCTTCAACCCGCAGTACGCCAATCGCGGCCTGCCCAACACACCGATCACCCCGGCGCGCCTGAAGACGATGAACGGGCTGCTCGACGGCAGCATCGACCGCGGCAACCTGTGGTTCGCCTATTACTTCGGCGACATCAATACCTACACCGGCCGCAACGATGCCCAGGGCCAGCCGGTGAACGCGATGATGGGCGTGGACCGCGTGCTGCCCTGGCGCATCTACATCCCCAAAAACTACAACGCGCGCTCGCCGGGCAAATTCACCTTCATGCTCCACGGCGGCACCGGCAACGAGAACGCGCCCTTCGAGCGCCCCAACGACCACCTGAAAAACCAGCCCTCGCCGATGCCGGGCGTGACGCTGTTCGAGGACTATGCCGACCATTACAACTACATCGTGCTTTCGCCCAATGGCTGGACGCGCAACCCGGTGTGGGGCAGCGGCCCTGGCGAGCAGGCGATGCTGCACACACTGGAACTCGCGAAGGCACGATGGAACATCGATCCGCAGCGCATGTTCATCTTCGGCAATTCCGCGGGCGCGGCCGGCACGATGAATTTTGTGCTGCGCCACGGCCACCTGTTCAAGGCGATGGCCCCCACCGCGCCCGGCGGCAGCAAGCCCTGGGCGGCCGATCTGAAAGGCGGCATTCTCGACATGCCCACGGTTCTGTCCTGCTTCGCAGCGGACGTCACGGTGTTCTACGCCGGTCCGGCGAAAAATTCCTGCCAGCCCTGGTACGCGGAGAACATCAAGGGCACGATGCGCAACCTGACCGCGATCACGGTCGAGAACGGCCACCACTCCTTCGGCCCGGCTTCGCTCTACCAGATCACCTTCGACCATTTCGAGCGCGTGCTCGATTCGACGCCGCCCCGGGTGGTGGACGCGGTGCGGCTGGCCGCCGGCCGCAACAGCGCGGCAGTGAGCAGCGGGGGCAAGACCTCGAACGTGGCACTGGCCACCGCGCCGGTCAGCCGCGACGGCACGCTGATGATGGCGCTGGACGATCTGGCACGCATCTACGGCGAGAAAGACTTCCGCGTCTATGACGTGCACGCCTACAACCTCAAACCGTCGGACCTGGTTTCAGTGAAGACCGTGCTCTACAACAAGGTGTCGGTCAATCTCAAACCGGGGGAGCGCTTCCTGCGCGTGGGCGGCACCATCCATGCCGGCGACACCATCGACGGCAGGACCCGCGTCGCGGCGGACGATCCGCGCATCGACCGCCGCCAGCTGTCGGTGCCGGCGCAGAACGTGAATGGCAAAATCCTGGTGCCTGTGGTTGAGTTCATGCAGCTGTTCGGCAAGACCGTCACCGTGGAATAACACCCGACCGATCCCGAGGAAAAAACCATGACCGCCACGCCCTTCACCGCCCCCGTCGTCGATGCCCTTTCCGTGCGCGTGCTGGTCGATTCGCGCTACGAGCGCTTCCTGCCGCGGATGAACCATCCGCATGTGAAGATCGAGCATGTCGGGCGTATCCTCGGCCGGCCGGAGAGCACTTTCGCCTGCGAGTGGGGTCTGTCGCTGCACCTGACCTCGGAAAAGGACGGCGCGAAAGCGCAGTACGTGCTCGACTTCGGTTACACGCCGGAGATCATCAACCGCAATTTCGAGCTGCTCGGCATCGAGCCCGGCAAGATAAACGGCCTGATCCTCTCCCACGGCCATCTCGACCACTTCGGCGGGCTGCAGGGTTTCGTCCGGCAGCACCGCGCGCAGATGCGCGATGACCTCGCGCTGTATGTCGGCGGCGAAACCATCTTCCGCACCAAGTGGGTGAAGGAAGGCGGCGAGACCCTGCCCTGGTGCACGCTCGACCGCGCGGCGCTGGAGGCGCAGAAGGTGCTGCCGGTGTGCTGCCCGCAGCCGCAGGCGCTGGACGGCGCCTTCACCTCGGGCTATATCGAGCGCAGCTCCTTCGAGACCGTCACCGGCGGCTCGATGGTGGTGGACGACCATTTCACGCCGGCCGAGCGCGCCGGCAATCTGGTCAAGGACACCCACCCCGACGAACACGCCACCTGCTACATCGTCAAGGGCAAGGGCCTGGTGGTGATTTCATCCTGCGGCCACACCGGCATCATCAATACCGTGCGGAGTGCGATGAAGGCCGCCAACACCGACAAGGTGCACGCGGTGATGGGCGGCTTCCACCTCGGCCCCTCGCCGCTGGATTACCTGCAGCACACGCTGCAGGAACTGAAGGCGATCAATCCCGATGTGATCGTGCCGATGCACTGCACCGGCGAGCGTTTCATCGACCTGCTGCGCCAGCAGATGCCGGAGCAGGTGGTGTATTCCAACGTGGGCAGCCGCTATACCTTCGGGATGCAGTGAACATCAATCGAAGGTATTTTATAAGTTATTGATTTTATTAAATAATTTTTACAGCAGCCGCAACAGGCCGGCAACGTCCTGCTCCGCTTCCAGCGCACGCAGGCGGCGCGCGAGCTGATCGAGGTTAGCGTCGGCAACGGGCTTCACCGCGAAGCTCATGCATTCCCTGAATTTGGCTTCGAGCCGGTTCCAACTCACCGGGTTGCCGGGATCGCCGGGCACGCTGGTCGCGCG
Organism: Betaproteobacteria bacterium Ga0077527; assembly: GCA_001464815.1. Taxonomy (GTDB): domain Bacteria; phylum Pseudomonadota; class Gammaproteobacteria; order Burkholderiales; family SG8-41. The sequence goes on from LNDW01000015.1 coordinate 286,989, forward strand.
GTGTTCGAGGCGGCGTCCGTCGCGCGTGACGATTTCCACCGAGGTCCGCGCGACATCGGCCGAGCCGCCCTTGCCGGTGATCGGACCACCGGCCGGCCGGTAGCTGACGCGGTCGGCCATCGCCAGCACTGCCGGATCATTGAGGCCCTCCGGCGTGAAATCGCGCAGGGTCACATTGCCCTTGGCGGCCATGATCGCGGTGGTAAAGGGAATGCTGTATTTGCCGTCGATGCTGACCTTGGGCCGCCGTTTCTTTTCGATCGGTTCGCACAAGAGCTGCGTGCCGCCGGTGCCGCCGACGATGGTGATGCTGTCGATATCGGCGGGCGTCAGGCGGTGCTGTTCGTACAGGGCGAGGATCGACACATTGGTGGTGCGGGTATAGGCGCAGGCCGGCCACACCTTGAAGCCATGGCGCTCCATCAGCGGAAAATCGCGCCCGAGACCGGCGACGATGCCGTCCGAGTCGGGTTCGCGGCCGCGGATGTAGGTCTTGAAAAAACCGTAGCGGCCTTCGATCACGTCCTTGGCACCGATGATGCCGCGCTGGGCGAGCTGCGCGGCGAGCACCGAGCCCTGCCCCGAAAACCCGGCCTGCATCGCGCGCATGTGGGTGGCCGCGCCAACCGCCATCTGCCGGCTGCCGCTCATCTGGTTGAAGCCGATGCCGATCGCGTTTTCCATCTGCTCCGGATTCAATCCGAGCAGGCGGCCGGCAGTCGCCGCCCCGGCGATGTAGCCGAGCAGCTGCGTGGCGAACCAGCCCTCGGTCATGGTCCAGTCGGGCACGTCGATGGCGCGGCTGATGCGCGTCATCAGGTCGGTGCCGGCGGCGACCGCGGTGATCAATTCGCGGCCGCTGACGCCGCCGATCTTCTCGGCAACGGCCAGCGCCACGGGGATGGTGACGATGGCAGGATGGCCGCTCTCGCCGATGTCATCGTAGTCGAGCATGTGGCCGAGGCTGCCGTTGAGGAATGCCGCCCAGGCCGCGGGCGCCTTGCCGCCGAAGCCGAGCAGCGTGGCCTCGGGCCGGCCGCTGAAATCAAGCACGTAATCCTTGAGGATCGCAGCTTCCGGTGCGAGGCTGCTCGCGCCGGTGGCCACGCCGAGGGTGTCCATCACGCACTGCTTGAGACGGTCGACGAGCGCCGGCGGCAGGTCGTCGTAGCGCAAGGTTGCGGCATGGGTGGCCAGGCGCGCGGTGAGGCCGGCGCCGGCGGTGAAATCTGCAGGTTTGTTCAACTGGCCTCCGGTTTCTTGAGCAGGCCCAGGCGCTTGACGATCACGCTCCAGCGCTTGGCCTCGCTCACGATCAGTTCCTGGAATTGCGCGGGCGAATTCGGCGCCGCCGCTTCGGCGCCATCGGCGGCCAGACGCGCCTTCATCTCCGGCGAGTTGACGATGGCGATCACCTCGCGGTTCAGGCGCTGCACCACCGGTACCGGGGTGCCCTTGGGCGCGAGCAATCCGTACCAGCTGCGCAGGTCGTAGCCGGGCACGCCGGACTCGGCAACGGTGGGCAGGTCCGGCAGCGCCTGCACCCGTTGCGGGCTGGTGATCGCCAGTCCCTTCAGCTTGCCGCTGCGCACCAGCGGGCTGGCGGTCAGCGTGTTGGTGATCGACAGGTGGACGCGCCCGCCCATCACATCAATCATCGACAGGCCGCTGCCCTTGTACGGCACATGGGTCATTTCAATGCCGGCCATCGAGCTGAACAGTTCCATGCCGAGGTGCACCACCGTGCCGGTGCCGCTGGAGGCATAGACCAGCGGCTTGGCCTTGGCCAGCGCGATCAGTTCGCGCACGTTGCTGACGGGCAGCGAAGGTGTCGCCACCAGCAGATAAGGCTGCGACAGCATCATCACCACCGCGGCGAGATCCTGGGGAATGTTGGTGGTGACCGTGCCCAGCAGCATCGCGGTGACGTTCTGCGCGCTGAGGGTGACCAGGGTGTAGCCATCGGGTGCGGCCTGCGCGCCGATCTGCAACGAGATCGCGCCCGAGGCGCCGGCCCGGTTGTCCACCACCACCGACTGCCCGAGTTTCTCCGCGAGCCGCACCGAAACCGCGCGGGTCATCAGGTCGCTGCCGCTGCCGGCGGGGGTGCCGACCAGCACGCGCACCGGCTTGTTGGGGTAGTCCTGCGGCGCAGGTCTGGCATGGGCGGCCACAGGAATGGACATCGCGGCAATCACCGCCGCGATGCAGGTGGTGGAGCGGTCAGGCATGCTTGAATCCTCCGGGTCAGTCGCTGTGCCGCGACGTAATGACAACCTCATCACCATCGACATCGAAGTGATGGTCAAAATCTTCGGAAACCCATTCCATGAACCGCAGCGCATCGTCGAAACGCGGGTCCTGCCGGCGCAAGGGCTCCGGCCGCAGACGGGTGTCGATCAGCACCGGCAGGAAGGACACCCGCTGCACGCCGCTCTCCGAGAGCACCGCGCGCGCGATCAGGCTGCGCTTGGCATCGCTGCCATAGGACAGATGCGGGTAGGCCGGGTCCAGCGTCACGCCGTAGCGGCGCTCGAACTGCGCGGCCTTCTGCGGCGACTTGGCGGTGGAGGACATGATGAAATTGGACAGGCTGTAGAAACAGACCTTGCCGCCATGAACGCCGATGGCCTTGGGTGTGTGGGCATGGTGGCCGAGGATCAGGTCGGCACCGGCGGCAAATGCGGCCTCGGCGACGGTGACCTGATAGTCGGCGATCAGGCGCGGAATGTAATGCACGCCCCAGTGCAGCGACACCACGACGTTGTGCGCCAGTGCGCGCGCGGCACGGATGTCCCCGCACAGCGCGGCAAGGTCTTCTTCATAAGGCACCGTCACCACGCGCGGCGGCACGCCGGGCTGGTAATCAAAAGCTTCGTAATAGGTGTGCACGCGCAGCGGCGCCACGCCGGGTTGGTCGGGGCCGGCGGCATAACCCGTCTGCAGGATCGAGCAGTAGGCGAGGAAGGCGGTGCGCACGCCCTTGCGTTCAACGATGACCGGCGCACGCGCTTCCTGCAGGTTGCGGCCGGCGCCGACGACCTGCAGCCCCTTGCCGCGCAGCAGCTCGAGGGTGTCGAGCATCGCGTCGGCGCCCCAGTCCATGGCGTGATTGCTGGCCAGCGACACCACGTCAAAGCCGCAGTCGGTAAAGACCTCCGCCAGCCGCGGGTGGACCCGGCTGTGCGCGCCGCTGGAATGCAGCTGGTAGGCGCCGCGTTCGGAATACACGCGTTCAACCTGCGCGAAGCGGATGTCGGCCTGCGCCAGCACCGGCTTCGCCAGCGCGCCATATGCGTTCACCGGCTCATGGATCGGGCCCACGTCGCCGCAGGCCATCAGGGTCACGGTGGCGCCCATGCGGCGGCTCAGGCCTTGGGCTGGGCGTACTTGCGCACGGCGGCCTCGCCCAGATAACGCTCTTCCAGCATGCGCTGCATCTCGCCGTTCTCGCCGCCAGGGCCCGGATCCGGTCGCGGATAGGGACGGTCCTTGCGGCTGCGCTCGAAGTCTTCCCAGGCAGCGATGCCGCGGGTCTGGAAGTCCTGCATGAAATCGTGCAGCGCGGCCCACATCACCTGGTGGGTGAAACCCGGATACCAGGCGATGTTGACGCCGAGGGCGAGATGTTCGTCGAGCCCGAGGTAACGCGGCAGCTTGCCCTTCATGAACGAGAACGGGCCCTCAACCGCGGCGCGGGCCTGGCGAATCTCGTCGGTGGAATGCGGCGATTCGAGCTGCACCCAGTCCACACCGGCTTCCTTGCGGTAGAGCTGGAGGCGGCGGATGGCGTCCTCGAGGCTGCTGTTGACGGCATCACGCGCATAACACTGCGACATGATGACGAAATCAGGATCGATCTCGTTTTTCATGTCCACCGCCGCGCGGTAGCGCGCGATGGCATGCTCGACGGGCACCACCTCGACGCCGGCGCTCTGGGTGCGGCGCTTGCCTTCGATCGGCTGGTCGTCGATACGCACGCCGGCGATGCCGGCGCGGATGCATTCGCGCACCATGCGCCGCACCGCCATGATGCCGCCGTGGCCGGTGTCACCGTCCATGATGATCGGGAAATCGACGCTCTGCGCGATCCAGCCCGCGATCTGCACGCATTCGGTCATGGTCGCGGTGCCGACATCGGAAAGCCCGGTGTAGGAACCGACCACGCCGCTGGTGCCGACGAAGCCGCACTCGCAGCCGGCCATCTGCATGATGCGGCCATGGGTGGCCGAGGGCGGGTGCAGCACGGTGAGCACGCGGTCCTTGCGCTCGAGCAACTGGCGCAGGCGCTGTCCTTTGCTGAGGGATGCCATGCTCAGGCCACCTTGGATTGCTGGCCGACGGCGTGGGCCGCGGCCTCACGGCCGGCGATGCGGCCAAACACCGAGCCCGCCATCAACCCCGAGCTGCCGGGGTAATTGAAATAGAAGATGCCGCCCACCAGCTCGCCGGCGGCATAGAGGCCGGGCATCGGCGCGTCCTCGATGTCGAGCACATGCCCGGTGGTGTTGATCTTGAGGCCGCCGAAGGTGAAGGTGATGCCGCAGGTCACGGCATAGGCGCTGAACGGCGGCTTGTCGAGTGTGTTGGCCCAGTTCGACTTGTTGATCGCCAGACCGGTGGTGCACTTGCCGTCCTTGATATTGGGATTGAATGGCGCATCACCCTTGATCGAGGCATTGAATTCACGCACGGTCTGCAGGAATTGCACCGGGTGCACGTCCTCCATGCGCGCGACCAGTTCCTCGAGGGTGTCGGCCTGGACCTTGGTCGTGCCCTTGGAGCGGTATTCGTCGTGCAGCAGGTGATCCACCTTCGAGTCGAACACATGCCAGGCGTAGCTGCCCGGCTGCTCGAGCACGATGCGGCCGTACTTGGCATAGGTGTAGTTGCGGAAATCGGCGCCCTCATCGACAAAGCGGCGCCCTTCGGCGTTGATCATGATGCTGAAGGGGTAACCGTTGCGGCTGGCGGTGATCGGGCGGTCGATCTCGCCGAAGTCCGGCGCATAACGCTCCCAGGACACGGAATGACAGCCCGACCAGTGGCCGTAGGCCTGGGCACCGATGTCGAGCGCCATGCGGATGCCGTCGCCGGTGTTGTAGCGGGTGCCGCGCACCTTGGCCATGTCCCAGCCGGCGCCGAGATAACGGGTGCGCCACTCGCGGTTGGCTTCGAAGCCGCCTGCCGCCAGCACCACGGCGCCGGCATGGATGTTCTCTTCAACGCCGTTGCGCTCGACACGCACACCCTCGACGCCACGCGGTCCGCGCAGCAGCGCGACCGCCCGCGTGGAATAGGCGATGTCGATGCCGCGTTTCTCGGCAGCCTTGTATTCGGCCTGGACCAGGCCACGGCCGCCGCCCGCGGCCTCGACCACGGTACCCCCGAAGAACTTGAATTTGCCTTCATGCTTGAAGGCATAACGGCCGAAGCGCGGCACAAAACGCACGCCGCAGCGGTACAGCCATTGCACGGTGTCGGTGCTGTTGAGCACCAGCGTCTCGACCAGATCCGGGTCGCAGTGGTACTGGGTGACGCGGCCGAGGTCGTCGAGGTACTGCTCGGCGGTGTATTCGCCAAAGTCAGTGTTGACGATCTCGCCCTCGGTGAGGTCGGGCACCACGGAGCGCACCGTTTCCAGGCCGTGATGGACCATGCGGAAACCGCCGCCGGTGTAGGCGCTGTTGCCGCCGCGGCGCTCTTCGGGCGCGCGCTCGATCAGCAGCACCGAGGCATTGAGTTCCTGCGCCGACAGCGCCGCGCACAGTGCCGCGTTGCCGCCACCCACCACCACCACATCGTATCGTGCGTTGATTGCCATGCCTGATTCTCCGTTCATCTTATCCGCTCAACTTGTCCGTTCAATTTGTTTTCACGCCGGCAGCCTCCTGCTCGCGCAGGAAGCGCGCGCGCGCGAACTGCAACAGCCCGCCGCAGGCGTAGATGTGCTCGATCGCGGCCGGATATTTGCTGATCCGGGCCTGCGCGCCGCTCGCCGTGTTGATGACCAGGCCGCGCGGATAATCGACTTCGAGCGTGCCGCCGTCATCGGCAATGGCCGACACGCCGGGCGCAATGAATATCGGAATCGCGCGCGAGATGCTGTTGCGCAGGAACAGCCGCGACACCGACTCGGCGACGATCGCGGCGATGCCGACCTCGCGCAACACCAGTCCGGGCCGGCTCGAACCGCAGCCGAAGTTGCGCCCCGCTACGAGGATGTCGCCGGGTTTCACCTGGAGCGGAAATTCCGGCCGGTAGACCTCCATGGTGTGCTGCTTGAGCTCCTCCATGGTCGGATAGCGGTAGTACGGATTGATCGCGTCGCTTTCGATGGAGTCGCCGAACTTCCAGACGCGGCCGCGGATCACCTGGTTCAGATCAAAGCCCACTGATTACCTCCTTGGGATTGACGATTTCGCCGGTCAGCGCGGCAGCGGCCACGGTCAGCGGGCCGCCGAGATAGATGTCGGCCTTCTGGCTCCCCTTGCGGCCGCGGAAATTGCGCGTGGTGGAGGTGATGCACACCTCGCCATCGGACAGGAAACCGACACGGGGCTGGCAGATGCCGCAGCCCGGCGTGATCACCTGCGCGCCGGCCTCGATCAGGGTTTCGACCAGGCCTGCCTTGAGGCATTGCAGGTAGACCTGCTGCGAGGCTGGTGAAATCAGGAAGCGCACGCCCTTGGCCACCTTGTTGCCCTTCAGCACACGGGCGGCGATCTCGATGTCCTCGAAACGGCCGTTGGCGCAGGAACCGATCTGCGCCTGATTGATGCGCACTCCACGCACGTCATCGACCGGCGCGACGTTGCCGAACTGGTGCGGCCTGGCCACCATGAAGGGCATGCGGTCGACATCGACGCGGATCTGCTTCGCGTAACTCGCACCACGGTCGGCCTGCAGCGTCGTATACGGCGTAGCGCTGCGCGCCTTCACGAAATCATGGGTCTTCTGGTCGGCGTCGAACATGGCGAACTTCGCGCCCAGTTCGACGCCGTGGGTGGACAGGCACATGCGGCTGTCGATGCTGAGCTGTGGCACCAGGCTGCCGGCGTACTCGATGGACATGTTCTGCGCGAAGTCTTCGCCGTACTCGCCGGCCAGATGCAGCACGATGTCCTTGGCGACGGGATAGTCCGGCTGCCGGCCGTCGAGCGTGACGAGGACCGAGTGCGGCACCTGGAACCACAGTTCACCAAACAGCAGCACATAGAGCATGTCGGCGCGGGTGATGCCGGTGGCGCCGGCATTGACCGAGCCGTAGCCGAGGGTGTGCGAATCGTTGCCGACCACCAGTTCGCCCGGCCGCACCAGCCCGTAGTCGAGCATCATCTGGTGCGCGATGCCCGGTTCGGAGTCATGGAAGCAGCGGATGCCGAGGCGCTCGACCTCGCGCCGCACCAGCGCGTTTTCGTCGGCCAGCTTCTGGCTCAGCGTCGGCTGGTGGTGATCGAGCAGCACATAGACGCGGTCGGGATCCCACACCCGCGGCAAACCGTCCTGGAATCCCGCCTCCAGCGCGAGATCGTGCATAGGTTCGGCGGCATGGTAGTGGCACATCGCGCCATCGATACGCGCCTCGAGAAAATCTCCCGCGCTGACCGCTTCGCCGGCCAGGTTGTGCTGCGAGAGCAGCTTTTCCGCCATTGTCTGTGCCATATCCGTGGGGGCTTCCTGATGATCCGGTGTGAGTCGGGCGTACGGGCTGTTGCGCGGCGGCGCCTCAGGCATCGTTGTCGGGGAAAAGCCGCTGCAGCCGCTCGCGCTGCGCGGCGCGGACATGGCTGCGCGCTGCGGCCTCGGCCGCATCGGGATCCCGATGCGCGATCGCCGCGGCCAGTTCGGCATGCTCGCGCACCGCGGTCTGCGCCCGCTCCGGCAGCAGCATCAGCGGCTTGCCGAGCAGCCACATCGAGTCGTTGACCGCGGCCAGGCTTTTTTCGAGGTAGCGGTTGTGCGCGCCGCGGTGAATCGCCTCGTGAAAGCGCCGGTTGTGGCGCGCCACACCCTCGGCGTCTCCGTCGAGGGTGCGCTCGCGCTCGACCAGGTCGAGCAGGGACTGCGCCTCGATGTCGGAGGCATGGCGCGCGCACAGCCGCGCGGCCATGCCTTCGAGCGCCTCGCGCATCACGTACAACTCCATCACCGCCTGGCGGTCAAGACGCGCCACGATCAGCCCGTTGTGCGGCTCGTGCTGGAACAGCCCTTCACGTTCGAGCCGGCGAATCGCGTCACGCACCGGCGTGCGGCTCAGATTGAGCCAGGCGGCGACCTCGACTTCCATCACCCTTTGCCCCGGCGCCCATTCGCCCTGCTCGATGGCGTGCCGCAGCTTGCGGTAGACATGCTCGCTGCGCGAACCGTGGCGCAAGGACTCGTCCTCGGGCTTGGTGATGCGGGTGCGGAGTGCGGTGCTGGTTTTGGGCATTGCGGGCAGCGGAAACGGGGGTGATGATCGGCAGGCCGCAATGTTATACTTTGAGTACTCTTATGTATACATTAGAATGCATTACTCGTCAGCACTCGTCAGCAGCCCGGCAAGGCGCCACAAGCCGGTAAATTTAATCAAAAAAAACAAATACATACATCCGGACCCCGCTGGGAATGCCGGTACTTCTGGAGGACACCCTTTGAACATTCTGAGCATAGTCATGCTGGGCCTGTGGAGCGTGGTTGCGGCGGCCCCGGCTGCCGCGCAATCCGCGGCCTATCCCGTGAAACCCGTACGCCTGCTGGTGGGCCAGGCGCCCGGCGGCGCCACCGACGTCATCGCGCGACTGGTCAACACCAAGCTTGCCGAGTCCATGGGTCAAACCTTCATCGTCGAGAACCGCACCGGAGCCGCGGGTTCGATCGCCGCCGCTCTCGTCTCCAAAAGCGCGCCCGACGGCTACAACCTGCTGCTGGTTTCGAGCAGCTACGCCATCAATCCCAGCCTCTACACCGACCTGCCCTTCGATCCGGTGAAAGACCTCGCGCCGGTGAGCCTGATCGCCGAGGCGCCGTTTCTGCTGCTGGTTCATCCCTCGACCCCGGCGCGCAACGTCAAGGAGCTGATCGCGCTGGCAAAGGCCAGGCCCGGTGTTCTCAATTACGGCTCCGGCGGCAACGGCAGCTCGGGGCACCTCGCCGGCGAACTGTTCACCTACCTCGCCAACGTGAAGATGGTGCACATCCCGTACAAGGGCGCGGGCCCGGCGCTGGTGGACGTGATCGCGGGCCAGGTGCATCTCACTTTCGGCAGCGTGCTGTCTTCACTGGGCCATGTCAAAAACGGCCGCCTGCGCGCGCTCGGCGTCACCAGCGCCACGCGCTCCTCGGGTGCGCCCGAGCTGCCGACCATCGCTGAAGCCGGTTTGCCCGGCTACCAGACCACCACCTGGTACGGCCTGCTCGCGCCGGCGAACATGCCACCGGACATCGTGCAGCGCCTGAGCGATGAAATGCGCAAGGCGGTGAATGCAGCCGATGTGCGCAACCGCATACTGACCGACGGCGCAGAACCCCGCGGCAGCACGCCGAAGGAATTCCAGGCGCACCTGGTGGCGGAGATGAAGCGCGCCGCGATGATCATCAAACGGGCGGGGATCAAGCCCTGACCGCAAACCGCCCGCCTGTACGCGACGCATTTCACGAGAGCACCACGGTGATCACCCGCGGCAACCGGCGATGATGGACAGCTTCAATCCGACCTGGATCGGCATCGCCGCCGCGATCCTCACCACCGCCGCTTTTGCGCCACAGGCCATACAGGCCTGGCGCACGCGCTCAACCAAGGATGTCTCGCTGTCGATGTTCCTGATGATGGTCAGCGGCATCCTGCTCTGGCTGATCTACGGGCTGCTGATCGGCGACCTGCCCTTGATACTCGCCAACGCGGTGACGCTGCTGCTGGCAGGCGCGATCCTGGTCGCGAAAATCCGCTTCCGCTAGGCCGGCAACGGCTTGCCGCAGGCGGCGCGATAGAACACCGCGGCGGCGGTGCCGGCGCCGATGACCTGCATCGGCCCGCGCGCCGCCTGGCGCAGCACGGCGCCCTCGCCCATCGCCTCGCGCATGTAGGCGGTGCGCAGCGGCAGCAGCGTGCGCCGCGCACAATCAATCTCGTTCAGGGTCAGCTGCGAGCGGTAGCGCAGGCCGGAGGCGCCATCGGTATCGTCTCCGGCATGACTCAGCAGCACCCGCAGGCGCAGCCGGCCCTCGCCGGCGGGCTCCGGGGTGCCGCGCGTGTAGAGCGTGAGGCGCGCATCGCCGGTGAGCCGCCGCCAAGGCGTTTCGGCAGACCCGCGCAGTTCGGCCAGCACCTGCGCGGCACGGCGCGCCATCGCCTCGCGAAATGGCGCTTCCAGAGGCGATTGCGCGGCGGTGTTCACTGCCAGTGCCTGCAGCTCTTCGCGCGACAGTACATCCATGCGCCGGCAGTCGGTGGCCATCACGCGCGCGATCAGCCGTTCCGCTGCGGGCTGCGGCAACGCGCGCTGCACCACACCGCGCAGGCGTTCGCGCTCGGCCCCGCTTAATTCAAGCGCGCATTGGCCGTCGGTCTGGGTGTGCTGGTGCACGCCGTAGCGCGCGCCCTCGGCGACAAGGCGTGTACGGCCGCCAAGGAAGGCGTAGGCGCAGGCGGAAAAGCACAGGCCGCCTTCGGCCACCGCGGTGTCGAAGCGGTGGCGGTCGAGGAAATCCGCCAGGCGGTAAGCTACTGCGGGCGTGCCGCCGCCGGTGTTGAACACCATCGTGCCGCGCTGGCAGCCGTCGCGCTGCAGTTCGCGCAGCGCGGCATCAAGGGCGCGTTCCGCAGCGGCATCGAGCGGGCCGTCGAGCGCGAGCACGCAGCGGCTGCCGCTGCGGTAGATGTCGAGCTCGCCGCTGTCGTGGCTGCGCGCGGCATGCACGACATCAGCAGCGGCGGTGGCGCCGGACGCCAGCGCCGCAAGGAGCAAGGCGGCAAAGGCAGGATGCAGCGAAACCCTGCTCAAAGGCCATTCACATTTTGATAAAAGCGCTAACATGGCCGCATAACAATAACCGATTGAAGCTTGCGAGGAGGAATTTTCATGCCGTGCATTCCGCATTCCGCAGTCGCGCTTTTCCTGCTGCTCATTCCGGGCATGACAACGCCCGCCCTGGCCTACCCCGAACGCCCGATACGCATGGTGGTGCCTTTCGCCACCGGCGGCGGCACCGACCTGCAGGCACGGCTGATCGCCGAGCGCATGCGCCTGAGCCTGGGCCAGCCGGTGCTGGTCGAAAACCGACCTGGCGCCGGCGGATTGATCGGCGCCGAGTTCGTGGCCAAGGCCGCACCTGACGGTTATACCGTGCTGATGACCACCGCTTCGGTCGCGCTCAATGTCACGCTGCAGAAGCAGGCGATGCGTTTTGATTTGCTGAAGGATTTTGATCCGGTGACCTGGGTGGCAAGTTCGCCGCTGGTGCTCGCGGTGCATCCCAGCGTGCCTGCGCGCTCGGTAAAAGAACTGGTGGCATTGGTGAAATCGTCGCCACGCGGGCTCAACATCGGCGCCAATGGCGCCGGCACCACCAGCCATATATCGGCCGAGATGTTCAAACAGTACACCAAGTCGCGCAGTGAAATCATCCAGTACAAAGGCGGTGGCCCGAACGCAGTGGGCCTTGCCACCGGCGAAGTTGACCTCGCGATCAACACGCCCACCTCGTTCATGCCGCACATCAGGGCCAACCGCCTGCGCCCGCTGGCGGTGACCACCGAAAAACCCTCGTCGTGGAATCCGGAACTGCCACCGATGCACAATTTCTTTCCGGGCTTCATCACCGACCAGTGGTACATCGTGCTGGTGCCGGCGAAAACACCGGCCACGGTGATCAGCACACTCAACACCCAGGTCAAGCGGGCGCTGGAGGCGAAGGAAGTGATCGAGTTCTACCGCCGCGAGGTGCTTGATCCGGTGGCGAGCACCCCGGAGGAACTGACCACGCTGCTCAAGCGCGAGGTCGCGAAGTATGCCGAGGTCATCACCCGCGCCGGCATCAAGATGCAGTGAAAGCGGCGGTCCAACATTGGCAGGCAATAAAAACGGCGCCGCAGGGCGCCGATTTTTTCGGGCAGGCGATTTACTGCGCCTTGATCCCGCCCTGCTTGATCACACGCCGCCATTGCTCGCTCTCGGCGCGGATGTGGGCGGTGAATTCGGCGGCGCTGGAACCCACGGCCTCGGAGCCGTCGGCGAGCAGGTGCTTCTCCATCGCCGGGGCGCGCACCGCCTTCGCGGTTTCGGCGGCGATGCGCTCGATGATGGGCCGCGGCACCGCCTTCGGCGCGATCAGGCCGTACCAGTTGACCACCACCACGCCGGGCACGCCGGCTTCGGCCATGGTCGGCACTTCGGGCATCGCCGGCGCGCGCTTCGCGGTGGACACCCCCAGCGCGCGCAGGCGGTTGGCCTTGATGTGCGGCTGCGAGGAGATGATGGTGGCGAAGGAAAAACTGATGCGCCCGCCGAGCAGGTCGGTGTAGGCCGCGCCCATGCCCTTGTACGGCACGTGGGTCATGCGCGTGCCGGTGGCAATCTGCATCAGCTCGGTGGTCATGTGGATCGGGCTGCCGATGCCGGACGAGGCATAGGTGAGCTTTTCCGGATTCGCCTTCGCATACTTCACCAGGTCGAGCGCGGTCTTCACCGGCAGCGCGGGATGTGCGACCAGGACATAACCCTGCGCGGTGGCCTGCGACACCGGCGCGAAATCGCGCACCGGATCCAGCCGTGACTTGTAGAGCAGCGGGTAGATCACCGTGGTCGCGCTGATCATCATCAGCGTGTGGCCGTCGGGCGCGGCATCGTGCAGGGTTTCCATCGACACCAGGCTGCCTGCGCCGGGCCGGTTGTCCACCACCACGCTCTGGCCGAAGCTCTCGGCAAAACTCGCGGCGACGTTGCGCGTGACGCTGTCCATGCCGCCACCGGGCGCGAGCGGCACCAGCACCCGCAGCGGGCGGTTCGGAAAATTCTGCGCCTGCACGGCCGTGCTGCAGGCCAGCGCAGCGAACGCGCAGGCGGTGATTCGAAGTATGGCGATCATGGTGCTCTCCTCATGTCCCGCTCATGGCGGTTATGTAAGTTATTGTTTTTATTGATTAATTTTTAGAATGCCCGGCAACACCTGCTGGGCTATAGTGTTTGCGCCCCAAGAATAACAACTCAGGCCTTCAAACGCAGTGCGGGTTCAACCGCGGAGGAGAAACGCCATGGGATTGTGGTTGCGTTGCGTCTGCACCATCGCAGGCGCCTGCGCGCTGGCGGTGGCCACACCGGCAGTGGCGCAGAAGTACCCCGAGAAAAACATCCGTCTGATCGTACCCTTCCCCACCGGCGCCTCGCAGATACTCGGCCTGCTGGTGTCGGAACGGCTCGGCGCGGCGCTGGGCCAGCCGGTGGTCGCGGATTTCCGCCCCGGCGCGGGCGGCAACCTCGGCGCCGAACTCGCGGCGAAATCGCCCGCCGACGGCCACACCCTGCTGCTGACCAGCCCCTCGCTGACGATCAGCCCCAGCCTCTACAAAAAACTCAACTACGACACGCTGCGTGACTTCGCACCGATCTCGATGCTGTCCACGGTACCCAATGTGCTGGTGATCCATCCCTCGGTGCCGGCGCGCAGCCTGATGGACCTGGTCAAACTCGCGCGCGCGCATCCGGGCAGGATGAATTTCGGCTCCGGCGGTGTCGGCTCCTCCAATCACCTCGCCGGCGAACTGTTCAAGTCGCTGGCGAAACTCGACATCCTGCACGTGCCGTACAAGGGCGCGAGCATCGCGCTCACCCACATTCTCGGCGGCGAGGCGGATCTGGTGATCGTCACCGTGCCGGCGACAATTCCGTTCATCGCCAGCGGCCGCCTGCGCGGGCTGGCGGTGCTGGTGCCCGAACGCGTACCCACGGTGCCCAATGTGCCCACCACCGCCGAGGCCGGCATGCCGGAACTGGTGGTGAACACCTGGTACGGCCTGTTCGCGCCGGCGGGGGTGCGTGCCGACATCGTGCAGCGCCTCAACGCCGAGGCTGTGAAATTCATGCATGCGCCGGAGGTGAAAAAGCAGCTCGCCGCCAGCGGCCTCGATGCGATGACCGGCAGCCCGGCAGAATTCGCCGCCTTCATCAGGGCCGACCTCGAGAAATGGGCGCGGGTGATCCGCGAGGCGAATATCCGGATGGAGTAGCGGTGCAGGCTCAGCCGGCGAGCAGCCGCTCTGCGGCCCAGCGCGCCTCGCGCGCACGCCGCACGCCGTCATGCTCGGATGCCACGACGGCACCGTCGAACAGCACGTAGAGTGCGCCGGCCACCGCCCTCGGATCGGCCACCCGCGCAGCCTTCGACCACTCCAGGAATTTGCCCTGCATCCAGGCGCGCTGCGCGGCAACGATGGTGCGCGCGGGGTGTTGCGGGTCGCAGACTTCCGCCACGATGTGCTGCAGCGGACAGCCGCGGTAGCCCTCGGTCCGCGTCCACTCGACCACCCAGTCAAAAAACCGCAGCGCGCGCTCCGCCGGCGGCACCTTCAGCTGCCAGGCCTCGATCTGCCCGCGCGCGGCGGCAGCACGCCGCTCGACGTGGGCGGCGACCAGATCATCCTTGCTGCCGAAATGCGCATACAGCGAAGCCTTGGCCGCGCCCGCCTCCGCCAGCACGCGGTCGATGCCGACCGCGCGCACCCCCTCCCGGTAGAACAGGCGGTCGGCGGTATCGAGCAGGCGTTCGCGCACCGGGGCTCCAGCGGTGATGGATTCGGTGGCGGAAATTTTTTTCGGCATGGCCTTGACAATACAGACAGACCTGTCTAGAGTCAACTCCGAAATAGACAGACCTGTCTGTTTTGATGTTGCCGAAGAATCCAGTGCCGGCCACCACAGCAAAAAATTTATTTTTAAATCAAGGAGATGAAAATGTCACACCCCATCAAAGGCACAACCGCGCTGGTTACCGGCGCCAACCGCGGCATCGGCGAAGCCATCGTCGATGCCCTGATCAGGGCCGGTGCTGCCAGGGTCTATGCCGCGGCGCGCAACACGAAGGATCTGGCCGCGCTTGCCGCGCGCCACGGCAGCCGCGTTGTCGCATTGCAGCTTGATGTCACGCAGCCGGCGCAAGTCGCCGCCGCCGCGCAGGCGGCGCCGGATGTGCAACTGCTGGTGAACAATGCCGGTTACGCCGGACACAGCGGCGGGGCATTCAGCGACGCGCAGTGGCTTGCCGAAGGGCGCCGGGAAATGGATGTCAATTTCTTCGGCGTCCTGGCGGTCAGCCAGGCTTTTGCGCCGGTTCTGGCCCGAAACGGCGGCGGCGCCATCGTCAACATCGCCTCGGTGGCCTCGCTGGTCAGCTTCGCGCTGTTTGTCTCCTACAGCGCCTCCAAGGCCGCCGTGCATTCGCTGACCCAGGTCACGCGGATGATGCTGAAGGCACAGGGCACCCGGGTCCATGGCGTCTATCCGGGCCCGATCGACACCCGCATGGCCGCCGGGGTGCCGTTCGAAAAAACCTCGCCTGCCGACGCGGCGCTGGCCATCATCGCCGGCATCGAAGCCGGCGACGAAGAGATTTTCCCCGATCCGATGAGCCAGAACATGGGGGCTGCCTACCTCGCAGGCCCCAAGGAACTGGAGCGCCAGGTCGCGGCGATGAGCGGCTGACGGGCAGCTAGCGCCCGTATTCCTCGGCCTTCGGCAGCTCCGGTGTTTCGACAAACCAGCCGGCGCGCGAACCCCAGAAAATGCTGCCTTCGGGCCTGAGGTCGGGATTGGCGTCGAGTACGCCGGCGGGAACCAGCATGTTTTCAGTGCCGGTCACCTGGTGCGGCACGCGGGTACCGCACCCGCTGCAGAAACTCACCGCAAAACGCTTCGCATCCGGCAGCTTGAAATGTTTCGCAAGTGATTCGCCAGCCAGCCACTTGAATTGCGCCACCGGCACAAACAGGTTCGCGGCATGGGCAGCGCCGGTGACTTTCTGGCAGCGGCTGCAGTGGCAGTAGCGGAAGGCCACCGAGGGCGGGACGATTTCAAAACGCACGGCGCCGCAGAGGCAGCTGCCAGTGGCACTGGAAGGTGTGGACATGTCGATTCCCGGTTAAAGAGCCTGTAAGGCTGGCGCGCAGCAGCCGACCAAGCGGCATGTTAATCCACCTTCGCCTGGTTCTTCCGCTGCTGGCCATTGGCCTGCTGAATGCGATGCCCGCCACTGCAATGAACTGCACGGCCGCCAGCGGCGAACGCCGCGTGCCGCTGCTCGAGCTGTATACCTCGCAAGGCTGCGACAGCTGTCCGCCCACCGATCGCTGGCTGAGTGCCCTGCCCGGCCGCGGTCATGGCCCCGACCGCGTGGTGGCGCTGGCCTTCCATGTCGATTACTGGGATTACATCGGCTGGCGCGACCCGTTCGCGCAAAAAAATTTCACTGAACGCCAGCGCCAGATCGCGGCGCGGACCAATTCAAGGGTGATCTACACACCGCAACTGGTATTCAATGGCCGCGATTACCGCCGCGGCGGCTTTCGCGACGATTTTGCTGAGCGTGTCGCGGAAATCCATGCACAGAAACCCCGGGCCGCACTGAAGCTGGCCGTGCAACCGGTGAACGGTGAACTGGTGGTCAGCGGCAACGCAGTGCTCACCGATGCCGCCGAACGCCCGCAGGCGCAGACCTGGCTTGCGCTTTACGAAAACCGGCTCGCCACCGACGTCAAGGCAGGGGAAAACCGCGGCAAGCGCCTGGAACATGATTTTGTGGTGAGGGAAATCGCGGGGCCGCTGCCCGCGGATACCCAGGGCCGCGCAATGATCGGGCACCGTTTCAGGCTTGATCCACGCTGGAAAACGCAGGATCTCGGTGTCGCCGCGTTTGTGCAGGACATCCGCAACGGCGACGTGCTCCAGGCGCTGGCCTGCAGCAGCACGGCCGCGCTTGGCTCGGCAGCCAAGCCGCGATAGCATGGCCACGGCCATGATTTGAATCCGGCCGATTCCATCGAATCAAATCCAACCGAATCCAAAAATAACGAGGACACTGATGCCCAGACTGGACCCCCTGCCAATCGGCGCCGCGCCCGAACTGAAGGAGATGTTCGAGAAAGCACTCGCCACCAACCATTACGTGCCGAACAGCCAGCTGATCATGCAGCGCAAGCCGAAGCTGGTGCTGGCAATGCGTGGCCTGTCCAACGCGGTGTTTGATCCGGAAGGCGAAGTCTCGCTCGGCTTCAAGCGCCTGCTCGCCTACGTCGTTGCCCGCACCCACGGCTGCCATTACTGAATGGCGCACAATGCTGGGGGGTCTCTCCAGCAGGGCATACCCGCGGAAAAACTGGAAAAAGTCTGGGAGTTCCGCACCAGTCCGCTGTTCAGCGATGCCGAGCGCATCGCCCTCGAGTTCGCGATTGCCGCGGCATCACAGCCCAATGACGTCAGCGACGAGATGTTCGCGCAGATGAAACAGCACTGGAACGAAGGGCAGATCGTCGAGATCACAGCGTTGATTTCCTACTTCGGCTTCATGAACCGCTGGAACGACACGATGGCCACGCCGCTGGAGGATCACCCCGTCGAGAAGGCGAAGAAGCACATCACCGGGCACGGCTGGCACATCGGCAAGCACGGGCGCTGAAACAGCAGTGCGCGCCTAGAGCATCGCCCCCGGTTGCGCCAGCGCATCGTCGAGCAGCCTGCGGATCAGCCAGGCGCAGGCGTCCTCCACCGAATCGGTGCGGTAGACCAGCTGCAGGTCGGCGGCATCGATGGTGCCGTGCCGCACCAGCGCGTCGAAATTGACGACCTCGTCCCAGTAGTCGTTGCCGAAGAGCACGATCGGCATCGGCTTGTTCATGCGCCCGGTCTGCTTCAGGGTCAGCACCTCGAACAACTCGTCGAGGGTGCCGAAGCCGCCGGGAAACACCAGCAGTGCCTTGGCGAGGTAGGCGAGCCAGAACTTGCGCATGAAAAAGTAATGGAAGCGGAACAGCAGCTCGCGCGTGATGTAGGCGTTGGGCGCCTCCTCGTGCGGCAGCGCGATGGTAAAGCCGACATTGAGGCCGCGCGCCTCGGAGGCGCCGCGGTTGGCTGCTTCCATGATGCCGGGGCCGCCGCCGGTGCAGACCACGAAACGCCGCCGGCCCTCGGGATCGAGCCCCTTCGACCACTGCGTCATGTGGCGGGCGACGGCACGCGCGGCCTCGTAATAGCGGTGGCCTTCGCGCAGCCGCGCCGAGCCGAAGAACACAATGGTGTCATCGATGCCGTGTTGCTTCAGCCGCGCTTCGGGCTCAAGGTACTCGGCCATCATGCGCAATGGCCGCGCCTCGGCGCTGTTGATGAACTCGGGGTTGCGGTAGGCCTTGAGGACTGTCGCTGGTTTCGGGGGTTTCATGCCCCGAGCTTAGCCGAAACCGCGTGAAACCTCAGCACACCACAGGCAACGACGCCAGCGGCACCACCGCGGCTATCCAGCCTGCAAGCTTCTGCCGCAGCCGTTTGCGGTAAACCAGGCCGGCGGTGACGGCAAGGCTGACCAGCAGCGCGTTGAAGATCCAGAAGTTTTGCCAGTCGCTCCAACCGCGCTGCTCCAGCGTCAGGTCGAGCAGCAGCCATTCGATGAAAATCGCCAGCAGGTACACCCCCGCGATGGCCTTGAGCCCCGGCAGCCACTGCAGCCTGCCGCGCCGGCCACCGGTGGCGTCGGCATAGAGGGCATCGAGCCGCTGCCGCGGCGGGCGCGGGATGCTCAGCGCGGCGGCTTCGGTGAGCGGACGCCAGAAGTGATGCGCGATGCGGACATAGGGCCGCGCCGAGGTCCAGTATGAGAGGGCACGGTGCCCGAGCACGCCCGCAGCGATGCGGTCGTGGTTGCCGGGCAGTGCTGCCGGTGCGGGATGGACTTCGCCGGCCTCGCGCCGGAACACCGCGACCAGGTTGCCGCCGTCTGAAGAAGGCGTGACCGACTGCGGACGCAAGCCTGCGCCAGCGCCCATCGCGGCCAGCGTGGCCTCGTTGAAATTGTAGAGATGCGCTGCGTGGAAAGTGCTGCTGATGCTGCGGCGCGGCCCCTCGACGTTGGGCACCTCGACCACCAGCGCGCCGCCCGGCGCGAGTGCATCGTGCAACTGGCGCAGCACCGCGGCGGGATTCTCGGTGTGCTCAAGCACATGCCAGATCGTGATGAGGTCATAACGGCACGGCTGCAGCGTGACTTCGTCGATGAAGCCGCGATGCACCTGCAGTCCGTATTCGCGCATCGAAAATCCGGCATAGCCGCGGTTGGGCTCGACGCCTTCGACGGCATGGCCAAGGCTGCGCAGCAGGTAGGCGAACTCGCCACCGCCGCTGCCGATGTCGAGGATGCGCAGGCCGGGGCGCAGCAGCGGGCGGATCAGCGCCAGCCGCGACAGCGCCACCCGTCCCGCACGCAGCACATGCTTGGGCCGGGGCACAAAACTGCCCTTGTATTGCAGCCGGTAGTCCTCGCTGTAGAAGCGACGTGTGTCATGCGGCCGCGGATCCGACCACACCAGCCCGCAGTCGCGGCAGGCCACGGTGCGCAGCGGCGCGCCGTCACGGCCGTGTGAGGCCAGTTCAGTGACTGTTGTGGATTGGCAAAGATTGCACGGAATCCCCGCGCGGCTAATGTTCGACATCGCCTCCCTTCAAATTACGTCCGTCCCAATTGAAAGCAAACGGGAAATTGACAACGATTGACGGGGGCAGGTTCCGCTGATCCAGTCGCCATCCTGTTGCAGAAATTCCGGGATTCCAGCATCCGGACCAGGTTGCGCGGGTACCGGATATTGCGCAAGAAGAGTGCGGGCTGCCGGCAGGCTACGCCCCTATGACCCGGTGCAATTTCAGAAAAAAATCCAGATCATCCGCAGCAAAATGACCAATGCATCGCATGCTGCGGTCGTTGCGCCACGAAACCGATTTGAACAGCAGCGCAACCATCGTTGCCGTGCGCCAGATCAGAAACCAGTCCCCGAGTACATCCTGCTTCAGTGATGGTGATCATGGCCGGGGCCATGTTCCTCGAAATAATGCCCGGCATAAATCGATGCCACGGTCACCAGCAGCATCCCAATCAGCCCGTAAAGCCAGATCGGCCGTGACGGGGCCTTGTTGCCGATCGTGAGCAGGTAGGTCGCGGCGAGGCTCATTGCAAACCCGACAGGCACCACCCAGATGCTGCGCTGCGGTGAATCCGGAAAATGCTGCAGCCCCCCGGTGAAGAAACCGAGGCCGATGGACGCCACGATGCCGACCAGAAGCACTTGGCTCCAGCTATGGGCGTCCTGTGGATTGGCCATTTTTTCCAGCGCTCCGCCGGCCAGATACAAGACCACGCCGATGGCCGCAGTCACGAGGGATCGGCTTTCGCTGAAAAAACCGTGGGTCACCGCGCCCGCGACAAAACTGATGCCGTTGTATTTGCAGAGTGCACCAACATGCCCGATCTGGAAGCTCATTATTTTCCGAATTTTTTAATTAATTGCCGGGCAGCGTACTACTGCCGTTTCAATATCTGGAACAGGTTGTAGAAATCGTCACTCCAGCGCGTGATGTCGCTGCGCGGCTTGATCGGCTGCGCGACGGACTTGATCTTCTCCGAATTGAGCAGCGCTTCGTTGCGGGTGAAGATGATCTGGTCGGTGTCCGACAGCCAGTAGTCGATCGCCTTCTTGTAGGTGCTTTCCGGCCAGTCCGACACCATCACCGCCTTGAAACCGAATTCCTCGGCATGGCGCGCGATCACCGGCGCGATGTCGACAAAGCGGTTGGTGGCCTGGAACACGATCACGCCGTCGGGCTTGAGGTGGCGGATGTAGGTCTGCATCGCTTCTCGCGTGAGCAGGTGCATCGGCACCGAGTCGCCGGAGAAGGCGTCGAGTGCCAGCAGGTCGTACTTCTGGTCGGGTTCGCGCTCCAGCGACAGGCGGCCGTCGCCGAGGATGATCTCGCTCTTCGCCTTGGAGTCGTTGAGGAAGGTGAATTCCTGGGTCGCCACCGCCGCCACCTGCGGGTCGATCTCGTAGTAGCGGAAGACATCGCCGGAACGGCCGTAGACGGCGATCACGCCGGCGCCGAGGCCGACCACGCCGACACGCCGCGGCGTTTCGGGCAGGCTGGCAAAGACGCGGCCATAGCCGCTGGTCGGGCCGAAATAGGTGATCGGGATCTGGCGGTACTCGGGATCGGTGAGCTGGCCACCGTGCTGGATGCCGCCGTGGTACATCGCGCGGAACGGCGCCGGCTTCGGAAAATCCTCGGTGCGCACCACGCCGTAGAAATTGCGCATGATGACGCGGGTGTCAGAGAGGTAATAGTTGACGTTGTAGAGCGAGATGCCGACGGTGGCCGCAGTGATGCCGGCGGCAAGACCTGCCACCCAGCGCTTCATGTCCAGCGCGCGCCACAGGAACAGCATCGCGCACACCACCAGCACGATCTTCAGCTCGTAGTAGCCCTCGAGCAGGTTGGGCGCGCCGATGCCCACCAGCAGCGCGCCGAGCGCGCCACCGATCGACAGCATCAGGTAGAAGGTGGTGAGGTGGCGCGGGCCGGGCCGCAGCAGATAGAGCTCGCCGTGGCAGAACATGCAGATGATGAACAGGCCGGTAGTGTAAAGCGGGGCTGCAACCCACAGGTTGAGCGAATCGCTGTACCAGGTCATCAGCGGCACCATCACCGCGGTCAGCGCAAGGAACACCGTGCGCTGGTACCAGCGCGGATGGTCGAAGCAGAGGATGAAGGTGATCAGGTACAGCGACAGCGGCACCACCCACAGGAAGGGCACCGCGGCGATGTTCTGCGTCAGGTGGTTGGTCACCGCGAGCAGCATGCAGGAGCCGGTGGCGGAGAGCGCGATCCACAGCACGCGGGTGCCCATCGTGGGCGCACGGTCGTCGATGCCATCGCCGGCGGCCACGGCAGGGCCGGTGGCGGCGCTGACATTGCCGCGCGCGCTGGCCAGCGCGGTGGCTGCACACAGCAGCGCGAACACCGCAAAACCGAAGGACCAGGAAATCGACTGGCCGCGCAGGGTCAGGAAAGGCTCGATAACGATCGGATAGGACAGCAGCGCCAGCAGCGAGGCGAAGTTCGACAGCGCGAACAGCCGGTACGGCACCGCGCTCTGGAAGCGGCGCCAGAACCAGGCCTGCACCAGCGGGCTGGTGGCCGAGACCAGGAAGTACTGCATGCCGATGGTGGCGGTGAGCAGGCCGAGAATGGTCAGCGTCGGGCCGGCGTCACCCTCGCCGCCCGGCTTCCACGATACCTCGGGGATGATCGGCAGCAGCGCGAGGCCGACACCGAGCAGCACGATGTGCAGCCAGGCCTGGCGTTTCGGCGTCAGGTTGCGCGAGGTCCAGTCGGCATAGGCATAGCCGAGCAGCAGCACGCTCTGGAAAAACACCAGGCAGGTGGCCCACACCGAGGCGGCGCCGCCGAACCAGGGCAGGATCTGCTTGGCGATGATGGGCTGGACGAGGAACAGCAGGAAGGCGCTGACAAAGATGGTGGCGGCGTAGAGGTACACGATGGCTCGCGAAGGTTGGGTGACGGTCGGTTAACGCGCGAGGCGCGATTGGATAGACGGCCGGAAGGCGGCGGACATCACCAGAGGATCAAGAGACAAAAAAGTGGCGACCGCGCCGGGCGCGGTCGCCTCTCATAGCCTGTTGATTATACAGCGTATTTAATTGGCCGCCGACTCAAAGTGACTGGCTCTGGCGGGCCAGCCACTCCTCCTCGCGGCCGAACTCGTCGGGCGCGCCTGGACGGCCGTAGTAATAGGGAATCAGCGGCTTGTGGATGTCGTAGATGCGGCGCAACTCGCCGACCGGCTCGGCATGGATGTCCACACGCAGGTCGGTGTAGGGATAGATCTCGCGGTCATAGGAATGCAGCCCCGCCGAGCTCTGGCCGCCGTTCTGGCCGCCGGCATCACGACCGGCCTCCAGTGCCGTGAGCAGGCGGTCCTCCAGTGCGAGTTCGGGATGCGCATGCCAGGTGTCGCGCATCGCGCGCGCGGTCATTTCGCTGGTCAGGTTGTTGCCCATCGCGACCAGGTTCTTTTCGGTGAAAGCGCCGGACCACACGCGGTGTTTGGCGCCGGTACGCGCAGCGGTGTTGCCGTCGCGGTCGATCACGCAGACCTGACGGTGTTCGATGCCGGGGTCACTGGCGGCAATCTCGTCGAGCACCTTCTGCGCCGAATAACCCAGGCGCAGCAGGTTCAGCCCCAGCGGCCCCAGCCGGGGGTCGGTGCGTTGCATGGTCACCACCAGCCCCAGCCCCGGCGCGATGAAGGGGCAGCGCGAACTGACCGCCTGGGCGCGGGTGGAAATGGCGACGCCGAAGCGGCCGGTTTGCGCACAGCGCGCGGCAATGGCAAAAGTCATGCGGTGTTCTCCAGATCAGGATTATTGCGGAGGGATTTTGGCAGTCTGGACAATTTTCGCGTATTTCGCGATGTCCCTTCTGATGAAATCGCCAAACTGCTCGGGTGTGCCGCCTGCGGGGTCAAGCCCCAGTTCACCGAGCCTCGCCTTGAGATCACCGGCCAGCATCCTGTTGACCTCGCCGTTGAGACGGCTGGTCACCGTGGCTGGCGTGCCCGCCGGCCCCATCAATCCGATCCAGCCCAGCAGCTCGAAACCCCTGAGCCCGGATTCATCCATGGTCGGCAGGTCAGGAAACACCGCGGAGCGTTTCAGGCTGGTCACCGCGATGCCGCGCACACGGCCGGACTGCAGCGGCGCGATGGCGTTCGGCGCCGGCGTGAACATGAAATCGATCTGGCCGGTCATCAGGTCGGTGATCGCCGGCGCACCGCCGCGGTACGGCACATGCACGATCCGGGTGCCGGTCATCATCGCGAACAGCTCCGCGGTCATGTGCTGGGTGGCGCCGATGCCGGAGGAGCCGTAGTTGAACTTGCCGGGATTGGCCTTCACCAGTGTGATGAATTCCTTGAGATTGCGCGAGGGTACCGAGGGATGCGCGAGCAGCACATTGGGCTGGTTGGCGACATGTACCAGCGGCAGCAGGTCCTTCAGCGGATCGTAGGGCAGCCTGGCATACATGCTCGGCGCTGAGGACACCGCGGCGGCACTCGCCATCAGCAGCGAATAACCGTCGGGCGCTGCGCGCACGATGTTCTCGGTGCCGATGATGCCGGCCGCACCGGAACGGTTATCGACGACGAACTGCTGGCCGGTGGCCTGGGTAAAACGCTGGCTGGTCAACCGCGCCACGGTGTCGATGCTGCCGCCGGCGGGATAGGCGACCACCACGCGCACCGCGCGGTTCGGATAAGACTGGGCAAACGATTGCCCGGTAGCGGTGCCGCCGATCAGCAACACAGCGGCCAGTGACAGCGCACGCGTCACGCCGGTGTTGATGCATGAACTCATATTGGACTCCATCCTGGTTTCGGGAGTGTCTGAATCAGCAATAACCGTGCCCATCCCTTCACCCTGCAAAGGGTATCAACCCTTTGCAGCCAATATCCCCCTTCCCCCACCGGGGGAGGGGCCGGGGTGGGCGCATCAGCTCTGCAGTAAGACCCTCGTCTCACTTGGCCGCCCGCGTCACCACTTTCACCTCACTGTGCAGCGTACGATGCACCGGGCATTTGTCGGCGATCTCCATCAGCTTCGCGCGCTGCGCGTCGTCAAGCCCGCCCTCCAGGGTGATCTCGCGCTCGATACGGTCGATCTTGCCCTCCCTGGTTTCACAGTCCGCACAGTCGGCGGCGTGGATCTTTTCGTGCTTGAGGCGCACGCTGGCGCGCACCAGCGGGATCTTTTTGAGATCGGCATACATGCGGATCGTCATCGCGGTGCAGGCCCCCAAGGCGGAGAGCAGCAGATCGTAAGGTCCCGGCGCGGACCCGAAACCGCCGACAGACTGCGGCTCGTCCGCGCGCATTTCGTGGCCGGCGGCGGCGATGACCTGGGTAAATTTGCCCTCCCGCGTTTCAGCGACGATGACTTCGCCCGCCTCTCCGGCAATGCGGTGCGGATCTGCGAGCGGCACAAAGCGCGCGGCCCAGGCGGCGAGCACCGATGCCGCGTAACGCGCATCCTCGCGCCGCGTCAGCAGGTGGTCGGCGGTATCGAGCGAGACAAAACTCTTCGGGTGTTTCGCCGCGACGAAAATGCCGGTGGCGTTGGCTATCGGCACCGTGTCGTCCACCGGCGAATGCATCACCAGCAGCGCGCGGCGCAGTCTGGCAATCGCCTGCTGCTGCGGCTGCGCATCAAGGTCGTCGAGGAATTCGCGCTTGATACGAAAGCGCCGGCCG
This sequence comes from Betaproteobacteria bacterium Ga0077527, assembly GCA_001464815.1. Taxonomy (GTDB): domain Bacteria; phylum Pseudomonadota; class Gammaproteobacteria; order Burkholderiales; family SG8-41. The sequence goes on from LNDW01000015.1 coordinate 312,324, forward strand.
ACCAGTTCGACCTCGGCCTCGCCCTGCGCTTCGATCTCGGCAATCGAGGATTTGAGCAGGCCTTTGACATGCGCCGGCTCGTACGGCGCGCCCAGCGTCGCCACCGCGCGCACTTCGGGGATTTTCGCCGCGGCGGCGAGCACCGCCGCACCACCCAGGCTGTGGCCGATCAGAATCGCCGGCGCGCCGTGCTGCGCGCGCAGCCAGTCCGCCGCAGCCACCAGATCGGCGACATTGGAACTGAAATCGGTATTGGCGAAATCGCCGTCACTGGCCCCCAGCCCGGTGAAATCAAAACGCAGCACCGCGATGCCGTGCTCGGCCAGCGCGGCGCTGATGAAACTTGCCGCCTTGCTGTCCTTGGAACAGGTGAAGCAGTGCGCGAACAGGGCATAGGCGCGTGGCGGCAGCAGCGGCATGTCGAGCCGCGCGGCGAGTTCGGCACCGAGGGCGCCGGGAAAACGGATGGACAGGGCGGGCATTTGGAATACAGTGCAAAGTCAGACAAGGGCACACTTGAAGCGAAGCAGTGATAAATGATGAGCGCAAACCGGGGTTGGCGCGAGTCCCAATTAACCCATTGTTTTAATTGATTATTTTTCACCGCCAGCCCGGGCGGCTTGCTGCAGGCCGATGCCGGCGGCCTTTGAGGCACAGCTGCGCGAACTGGGTTATGAGCCCGGCAAAAATCTGTGGCTTGATGTGCGTCACGGCGAGGCTGGCGCGAACGATTAAATGATCTCGCGCTGGCGCTGGCCGACAGCGATGCGCGGATCGTGATGCTTGCCGGCACCGCGCCGGCGGTGATCGCCGGAAAAATCATCAGCGACCGTCCGCCGCTCTTCGCCGGCGTCGGCGATCCGGTGGCGCGGGGTTTCCTGAAAAGCTTCGCGGTGCCAGAAGGTCGCATGACCGGTTCCAACGACATGCTGCCCGGGGTCACCGAACGCAGGCTGGCGTCTGCTGCACGTCGATGTGCGCGGCGCCGCTGCCGCATACCGGCCTCATGCGCTGCTCGACGACCGCCGCGCAAAAAACTGCAGCCCGCCAATGCAGCAGTTGCTCGACCTTAACGGATTCTTCACGGCAAGAGGACTATCGTCCGCGCAACTCATGCTCAGGCCTTGCAGGCCCGCCAATGTCCAACACAGCCCTGATCCCGAGTGACGGCTGGCCGGTCAACCGGCTGATTCTTGCAGTAACCGCCTTCCTGCTGCTCACCGGCAACCTGACCTTCGCCGGCGTGGTGCTCAATGCCTACCCCTTCACCGCCGCCACGGCGGCACCGCTGCTTTCGCTGGCGCTGGTGTTCGGCGGTGTCACCGTGCTGCTGCTCGCGCCATTCTGCTTCGGGCGCAGTACGCGGCCGCTGCTCGCCACGGTGTTGCTGCTGTCGGCGGCGGCGGCGTATTTCATGGACACCTACGGCGTCATCATCAGCGATGACATGCTGGTCAACGTGGCGCACACCAGCATGGCCGAATCCGCCGAGTTGCTGACGCCGCGCCTGTTCGTGTACCTGGTGTTTCTCGGCGTGCTGCCGGCATGGTTCGTCGCCAAGGTCCCGCTGCGCCGGTCAGGCTCCCGCGGCGAAGTCCTTGCCCGCGGCAGGCTGCTCGCCGGCGCCGTGCTGGTGGTAATCGCCACCCTGCTCGCCTTCGGCAGTTTTTACGCCTCGTTTTTCCGGGTCAACAAGGAACTGCGACAGCACGCCAACCCGGTGTACTACCTGTACTCGGCCGCCAGGTTCGCCAGCCTGTCGCTGCGTTCCGGCAACCCCGGCGTGGTGCAGCCACTGGGCACCGACGCCGCAATTCCGGTCTCAGACGTCACCCGCGACCTGGTGATCATGGTGGTCGGTGAAACCGCGCGCGCCGACCGCTTTTCGATCAACGGCTATCACCGCGAAACCACGCCGCTGATGGCGAAACAGAACGTGGTCAGCCTGACCAATTTCCGCGCCTGCGGCACGTCAACCGCGGTGTCGGTGCCCTGCATGTTTCTGCTCAACGGCGAGACCCGCGGCCACGGCAGGATCGCGACCGAGGAAAACGTGCTTGACGTGCTGCAGCATGGCGGTGTGCATGTGCTCTGGCGCGACAACAACTCGGATTCCAAGGGCGTAGCCAGCCGCGTCGCCTACCAGGACTTCAAGACCCCGGCCAACAATCCCCTGTGCAATCCCGAGTGCCGTGACGAAGGCATGCTCGCCGGCCTGCAGCAGTACATCGACACCCATACCAGGGGTGACATCCTGATCGTGCTCCACCAGATGGGCAGCCACGGTCCGGCGTATGCGCGGCGTTATCCGCAGGCCTTCGAGAAATTCAAGCCGGTGTGCCGCGACAGCGACCTGAGCCGCTGTACGCGCGAGGAGATCGGCAACGCCTACGACAACACCATCCTCTACACCGACCATTTCCTGAACCAGACAATCCAGCTGCTCAAGCGCAACGACGCCAAATTCGAGACCGCGCTGTTCTATGTCAGCGACCACGGCGAATCGCTGGGCGAAAACGGCCTTTACCTGCACGGCATCCCCAAGGCGATCGCCCCCGACACGCAACTCCATGTGCCGGCGCTGATGTGGTTCGGCAAAAATTTCCGCCTGATTGACCCGGCTGACTTGCGCCGCAAATCGGCGCAGCGCTTCACCCACAACAACGTGTTCCACACCCTGCTCGGTTTGTTCGAGATCGAGACCTCGGTCTATGACACCGGGCAGGACCTGCTGCATCCGGCGCGCCCGAAATGAACTCGCCCACGGAGCCGCGAAATGCAGCACCGCCAAAAAGCCGCGGTGGCCTGCAGCGCCTGCTGCCGGCGCTGCGTTATTCGCTGGCCGGCCTGCGCGCGGCCTGGCGCCACGAAGCCGCCTTCCGCCAGGAAGTCTATGCCGGACTGCCGCTGCTGCTGATCGCACCCTTCGTTGCGGCGCAACGCTGGCAGGCAGCACTGATGATCGGTGCCATCCTGCTGGTGTGGATCGTCGAGCTGCTCAACTCGGGACTGGAGGCGCTGTGCGATTCGGTGAGCCGCGAACTGCATCCGCTGCTTGGCCGCGCCAAGGACCTGGGCAGCGCCGCGGTGCTGCTGAGCATCGTCAATGCGGTGCTGGTCTGGGCGCTGCTTTTGCCCTGATCCGTGATGCCTGCATTGCCAATTACACGGCATCCGCCGTTGCATATCGCCGCGGCCGGCCTGCTGCTGATCCTGCCGTGGGAACTCTCCGGCGGCGACCTGTGGCTGATGCTGCAGATCGGCAGCGCGCAGGGCTTTGCGTTGCGTGAACAATGGTGGCTGCGCGTGCTGCTGCATGAAGGGCTGCGCGGACTGGCAACCATCGCTTATCTTTATCTGCTGATCGGCGCCGGGTTCGCCCTGCCCGGCCTGCGCACATTCACCCGCGCGCAGCGTATCGAGATGTTCTGCGGCGTCTCGTTGTCACTGCTGCTGGTGAGCTGCCTGAAATCGCTGAGCCTGACCAGCTGTCCCTGGGATCTGGCGAAGTTCGGCGGAGTGGCGTCCTACGTTCCGCACTGGCTGCCGGGTGTCAGCGATGGCGGCGCCGGCCGCTGTTTTCCCAGCGGCCACGCTTCGGCGGGATTTGCTTTTTTTTCCGTCGCCGCGGCCGTCAGCACACCAGCCCGGCGGCGGCGTGTGCTGATCGTGGTGCTGCTGTTCGGTGTGCTGTGTGGTGTGGCGCAGGTGCTGCGTGGCGCACATTACCCGAGCCATGTGTTGTGGACGGCCTGGCTCTGCGGCGTGGTCGCGACGCTGAATCACCACCTTGCCACGTGGCTGCAGAACTTCCGGGAACAATCGAAGACTTTGCCAGCCAACCCCGCAAAATCAATATAACCAATTGTTTTTATTGATATTTATTTCCGCAGATAACGCCGCTCGAGATGGCTGCGGAAATGCGCCGGATTGAGCGCCTCGCCGCTCGCACGCTGCACCAGCTCCGGTGTGGTCCAGCGGCAGCCCTGTGACCAGACGAATTCACGCTGCCAGTCGAACACCGGCGACAGGTCACCGGCGGCGATACGCGCATCGAAGTCGGGCGTCGCGCGGCGTATCACGGCAAACCACTGCGCCGCATACATCGCACCCAGCGTGTAGCAGGGAAAGTAGCCAAAGGAGCCATCGCTCCAGTGCACATCCTGCAGGCAGCCGTCTTTGAAATTGCCGCGGGTATCGAGTCCGAGCAGCGATTGCATCTTCTCCGCCCACAGCGCGGGAATGTCCTCGGGTTCGATTTCACCTTCGACCAGCGGCCTCTCGATTTCGTAACGCAGGATGACGTGAGCCGGATAAGTCACCTCGTCCGCATCAACGCGGATGAATCCGGGCTTCACCCGCGTCCACAGCCGGTACAGGTTATCGGCATCGAAGGCGGGCTGATCGCCGAAGTGTTTTTTCAGCAGCGGCACGAGCAGGCCGACAAAGGGCCGGCTGCGCGCAAGCTGCATTTCGCAGGACAGGCTCTGGCTTTCATGCAGTCCATAGGAACGCGCCGTGCCCAGCGGCTGGCCCAGCCACTCGCGCGGCAGATTCTGCTCGTAACGCGCATGGCCGGTCTCGTGGATGGTGCCGAGCAGGCTGCGCGCGAAATCATCCTCGCTGTAACGCGTGGTCAGGCGCACGTCCTCGGGCACGCCGCCGCTGAAGGGATGCGCGCTTTCGTCCAGCCGCCCCGCCTCGAAATCAAAACCGAGCAGCGCCATTACCTCGCGGTTCAGCGCGCGCTGCGCCACCACCGGGAAAGGTCCGCGCGGCAGCGTGATGCTGTCCTGCGCCTGTTTTTTCCGTGCGTCATCAATCAGCGCAGGCAGCCACTGCCGCACCTCAGCGAAGATGCGGTCAACATCCGAGGCGCGCACACCCGGCTCGAAACGATCCATCAGCGCGTCGTAGCGCGACAAGCCGCTGTCGTCGGCCAGCAGTTGCGCTTCCTCGCGCGCCAGCTTCACCACCGGACGGAAATTTTCGAGAAAACCCTCCCAGTCATTCGCCGCGCGCTGGCTGCGCCAGGCGTGTTCACATTTGGCACCGGCCAGCGTCTTTTCTTCGACCAGCCGTTCCGGCAGCGCATTGGCGTCACGCCAGTCGCGGCGGATTTCGCGCAGGTTGGCGCGCGCGATGTCATCCAGCGGTTCGGCTTCAGCCGCAGCAATCAGCGTCTTCAGTTCCGGCGCGGTGCGGGTGCGGTGGATCAGTGCATGCAGCTCGGCTTCGGCCGCCGCACGTGCCGCGTTGCCCTTTGGCGGCATCATCGCGTTGCGGTCCCAGCCGACGATTGAACCGAGATGCTGGAAGCGGTACAGCCGGGTGTAGATGCGGGTCAGTTCGGCATAGGCCGGCGTGGCGCTCATGGCATCTGCTGCGCAGCGCGCATCGGCAGCACAGCGGCGGAAGGTCTGGCCTGCACACCGGGCAGATCGAGCACGCGACGGTCCAGTTCGGCGATGCTGTTCACGCCGAGCAGCCCCATGACGCGGTCGGTTTCCTCGCGCAGGATGTCGATGGCGCGGGTGGCGCCGGCCTCGCCCGCGGCCGCGGTGCCGTACAGCGTGGCGCGGCCGACCAGCACCGCCTTCGCGCCCAGCGCCAGTGCCTTGACCACATCGCTGCCGCGGCGGATGCCGCTGTCCATCATCACCGTGACGCGGTGGCCGACGGCATCCACCATCGCCGGCAGCACGTCTATGGTGGCCATCGAACTGTCGAGCATGCGGCCGCCGTGGTTGGAAACGATGATGCCATCGACACCGCAGTCGGCGGCGATGTGCGCATCGTCGGGATGCAGCGTGCCCTTGATCAGCAGCTTGCGCGGCCACAGCTTGCGCAGCGCGCGCAGGTCATCCCAGTTCAGGCTGTCGTTCTTGAGGATCGATTTCTTGAAGGTGCGCGCGGTGATCCTGTCCTGGATTTCCGGCGGGTAGTTCTCGAAGCGCGGCGTGCCGCGCGTGAGCAGCTGGCGCAGGTAAACACCGGTGAGCCAGCGCGGATGGGTCATCACGTCGGCAATCAGCCGCGCGTTGGGCTTCATCGGCACGCTGAACCCGTTGCGGTGGCTGAATTCGCGGTTGGCGGCCACCGCGCCGTCCACGGTAACCACCAGCGCTTCGAAGCCGACACCTTTCGCACGCTCGACCAGCTGGTGCGACAGCCGGCGGTCCGACCACATATAGAGCTGGAACCACAGGCAGCCGCCGGCTTCGGCGGCGATGGTTTCCATCGAAGTCATCGAGTTGGTGGCCACGGTGAAGGGAATGCCGGCCGCCGCCGCGGCGCGCGCCATGCCGACCTCGCCGTTGTTCCACAGCAGGCCGGCGGTGCCGGTGGGCGCAATCACGATCGGCAGGGGCTGGGGCTTGCCAAAGAGGCTGATCGCCTGGCTGCGCTTCGAGACATCGACCAGCGTGCGCGGGCAGAGCTTGATGCGCTCGAAAGCCTCGCGGTTGTTGGCGAGCGCGATGTCGTCCTCGGTGCCGCGGTCGATGAATTCAAAAATCGCACGCGGCAGATGAGCCTTCGCCATTTGCCGAAGGTCTTCGATGTTCCAGGCGCCGAGGTTGTCCGTGCTCATGCTTGCTCCATATCCCGTGGCGGTCATTCGCTGCGGATGTTGTTGTCGCGAATGACCTTGCCCCAGCGCGCGAGCTCGGTCTTGACGTAAGCACCGAATTCCTCGGGCGTGCTGCCCACCGGATCGGAGCCCATGCCCACCAGCCGCTCACGCACATCGGGCGAGTTCAGCGCCTTCACCACCTCGGCATGAACCTTGGTGATGATCGCACGCGGCGTTTTTGCCGGGGCAAACATGCCGTTCCAGGACATCGCCTCGTAACCGGTCACGCCGGACTCGGCCAGCGTCGGCAGATTGGGCACCGCGGGCGCACGCTTCGGGCTGGTCACCGCGATCGCCTTCAACCTTCCGCCATTGACGTGGGGCAGCACCGCAAGAATGTTGTTGAAGCCGATCTGCGACTCACCGCCAACCAGCGCCTGAACCGCCGGACCCGAGCCCTTGTACGGCACATGGGTCATGCGCACCTTGGCAATCGACTGGAATAATTCAACCGCAAGGTGGCCGGAACCGCCGGCACCCGATGAGGCATAGGTGAGCTTGTTCGGCTGCGTCTGGGCCAGCGCGACCAGCTCCTTCACCGAATTGACCGGCACCGAGGGATGCGCCACCACCAGCATGGCCTGACCGCTGGTCTGGGTGATGGCGATGAAATCGCGCACCGGGTCGTACGGAACCTTGTTCATGTTCGGGCTGATCGCAATCGAACCGCTGGTACCCATCATCAGAGTGTGGCCGTCCGGCACTGCACGCATCGCCAGCTCGGTGCCGATGGCCCCGGCGGCTCCGGGCCGGTTGTCGATCACCACCTGCCTGCCCCAGGCCTCGGACATTTTCACCGCAACCAGTCGCGCCACCACACCGGAACCGCCGCCGGGCGCGTAGGGATCAATCAAGCGGATCGGGCGCTGCGGAAAATTCTGCGCCTCGTTCTGTGCCGCCTGCAACGGCAGTGTCATGAACAGCATGGCAAGCAGCAAGCCGGCCACCTGGGTGCTTTTGTGTTTTATCAGCATGATGCTGGCTCCTCCCCGAGTTTGTACGGCACCATACCGCAATCGCCGCAGCCTGACTGCGGCCAGTCCACAAAGAAGACCCTTTTCAACATGAATGAACTGATCAGACTTGGCGCCGCCGAAGCCGCCCGCCGAATCGCCGCAGGCACCCTGAGCGCCGAGGCCCTGGTTGCCGCCTGCCTCGAACGTATCCGCGAACGTGACGGCGCGGTGCAGGCCTGGGTGCATTGTGACTTTGATGCCGCGCTGGCCGCGGCGCGCCGGGTGGACCGAGACAAGCCGCGCGGGCCGCTTGCCGGCATTCCCGTCGGATTCAAGGACGTGATTGACACCGCAGGCATGCCCACCGGTTACAACTCGCCGATCTACAGCGGCCATGTGCCGGTGATTGACGCTGCCTGCGTGGCACTGGTGCGCGAAGCCGGCGGCATCGTCCTCGGCAAGACGGTGACCACCGAATTCGCCTCGCGCACGCCGGGCCCGACGCGCAACCCGCTGAACCTCGAACACACCCCCGGCGGTTCTTCCAGCGGTTCGGCCGCGGCAGTTGCCGATTTCATGGTGCCACTCGCGTTCGGCACCCAGACCGGCGGCTCGACCATACGGCCTGCGGCCTACTGCGGGATCACCGGCTACAAGCCGAGCTACGGCAGCATCAACCGCGCCGGCCTGAAACAGCTTGCCGAATCACTGGACACCATCGGCGTGATGGCGCGCAATGTCGAGGACTGTGCGCTGCTGGTGCATGCCGTGTCGGCGCGTACGATGCCGGATTTCGGGACTGCGCTGCCGCGGGCGCCGCGTATCGGACTGCTGCGCACCTCGCGCTGGCAGGACGCCTCGCCGGCAGCACAGGCGGCACTGGAAAATGCCGCCACAATTCTTGCCGCCAGGGGCGCCCATGTGCGCGATGCGGAACTGCCACCCGAATTCGACTGCCTGCACGAAGACCAGGTGCTGATCATGAATTTCGAGGCGGCGCGGGCCCTCGCCCATGAACGCCTCACCACCCCGCAACTGCTGAGTGAACACCTGCGCGGAAAACTCGCCGAATACGCGGTGAAGCCGCGCGGCCTTTACGACGAGGCACAGCAACGTGCCCGCGCCGCGCGCCAGCGCTACACCGACCAGTTCTCCGATATCGACGTATTCCTCACGCCCAGCGCACCAGGCGAGGCACCCGCCGGCATCAGCGGCACTGGTAATTCGCTGTTCAACCGTTCATGGACGCTGCTCGGCGCACCCTGTGTCACGGTGCCTGCCGGCACCGGGCCGCAGGGACTGCCGCTGGCGGTGCAAATCGTTGGCGCCTTCGACGATGACGAGCGCGTCCTGCGTTGCGCGGAATGGGCGCGCCAGGCGCTGGGCTGATTCAGCCTCCTCTTTTATCGAGCAGCGCCCTGATCTTCGGCTCGGGTTTCCAGTAGTTCGGGCCCTTCAGGAATTTGCCGTTGGCATCGTAGACCGGCTTGCCGTCGGCGCCGAGCTTGCTTTCGTTGCTGTCCATGATGATGCCGAGCACTTCTTCCAGCGGCAGGCCGTATTTCAGCGCTTCAGAGCGGCAATAGACGATGACGTCGCCGAGCAGGTCGGCTATCGCGGTCAGCACTTCCGCCGGCGCCGCACCCTTGCGCGCGAGGTCAACGATGTCGTCGATCTCGTGCACCTCGTCAATCAGCGTCGCCTTGAATTTCACCAGACGTTCTGCAGCATCTGCAGGCAGGGTCGGCTGCTGCGCGGCGGGCAGCTTGTACATCGCGTTCATCGCCGCGATGCGGCGGGCAAAGTCGGGGCTCATGGTGACTGATCCTTCTGCAACATTGAGGGTGTAACGCATTGTACGGTGTTAACGCACGGCGGCCTGCGGATGGCGGGGCCCTCCAATACGCTGGCGAATTTGATCTGGATCAAGGTCCCTTGAACCAGCCGTCACTGCAGGGAACTTTGTTCCTGCACCCGTCGTCCATTGGCGGCATGCGCGCAGCCCCGATACGGATTCCGGATCGTGGTGTCCGTGCATGGGGACATCCGAACAGATACCCACAATACCCAGGAGGAATGCATGAAAATCTTGTTGCCGGTTGATGGCAGTCGTTGCGCGCTGAATGCGGTGCGCATGGTCGCGGAGCGCCTATGGCCCCAGGCCGCGGGACTCGAACTGGTGCTGCTGCATGTGCACTACCGGATCCCGAGCCGGGCCGCCGCTGCCGCCGGGCGCGAACTGGTCAACGACTTCTACCGCAAGGGTGCGGAAGAGGCCCTGGCCAAGGCTCGCAGCCTGCTGGACCACCATGCCATTCCGTACAAGGTAAAGACCATGCTGGGGGCGCCCGGTGAAGTCATCGCGCAGGCCGCGGAAAACAGCGGCAGTGACCTGATCGTCATCGGCTCCCACGGCCTGGGTTCGGCCGGGAGCCTGCTCCTCGGTTCGGTGACCCAGACCGTGATCGGTGAATGCAATACGCCGTTGCTGGTGGTGCGTGAGGGCCACCTTCCGCCGCCAAGCGGAGAGGTGCTGGCTGCCATCGATGGCAGCGCCCACACCAAGCGGGCTGTGTCCTTCCTGCTGCGTCATCGCAAATGGCTGGCACCCCGCAATCGCATCACCTTCATGCATGTCAGTCCTGAACTGCGCCGGCTGACCTCCAGCGCCAGCAACAAGGTGCTGGCCGCTGAACGCCAGGCCGAGTTTGAACGCGCTTTGCGGGATGTGAGCACGTTGGCCGACAAAGCCGGGGTCCGCTACCGGCCCCTGCGTGTCACTGGCGATCCGGGCGAACGCATCGCCAACCACGCCCGCGGCCAGCACAGCAGCCTGCTGGTGATGGGCTCGCACGGGCGCAGCGGAGTGGGCAAGCTGATGCTCGGCTCTGTCGCCCAGAAAACAATCGCCGGCTGCAACACGCCCGCACTGATCGTGCGCTGAACGGCGGTGCCGGGTCGCGGGCGGCAGAAGCCGCTCGTGGCGTCAGCGGTGCGCGGCGGCAGTGCGGCGGTAGGTTTCCTGCACCACCCAGGCGTCGAAACTGGCGCGATGGCGTGGTTCGGCGATTTCAGCGAGCAGGCGGTCCTTGGTGGCGTGCCAGTGTTCCATCTGGCCTTCGCTGAGAATCAGCTCGAGCGGGCTGACGCGGAACTTCATGTCGAGACCCGCCCGGTGAAACAGCGTGACGAGCCAGGCGCGGTCGACCACCCAGCCGTCGGTGTAGAGGGTCCTGCCCTCAAGCAGCTCGTTAAGCCGTTGCGCGACCTCGCGCACCGGCTTGCCGTGGGTGTACAGCAGCTCACGGCCGATGTGGTGCACTTTCTCGGCCTCGCTGTCCCAGTGTTGCCAGTCCGGCGCCGGTGAAATCAGCGTGCAGAATTTGCTGTTGTCGTCGAGCACGACACCGACCTCGATCGGGTAGCTCGCGCCACCGAAGCCCGAGGCTTCAATGTCGATGATGATCGGATTGGCGGGGCGCGGCATGGGTCAGTTATCCGGGCCTCAGTGACGATGCCGCTGGTGATGCTGGCGCAGCAGGTCCTTGCCGTAATCGTTGCCGTTGGGCGTACGCACCACGGTGTGAATATGGTTGCGCGTCGCACTGCCGGAGCGGCCGATCGCCACCGGCCGCTGATGGTCGAACTCGATCAGGATTACCGGGCTGTGGATGCGGTAATAGAAAACGCCCCCGGGCTCGGTGCTGCCGATCCAGCCGAACCAGGTGTTGTCGAGGTGCTTCTGCACTTCGGACATTTTCACTTTGGCGTGGCCTTCCTTCATGTTGCCGACATATTCGGCAATCAGGCCAAGCAGTTGAGCCTTGCGTGCGGCGTCGAGCTTAGATGCGCGCAGCCCGGCGAAATCGAGCACCAGATTGTCCCTGTAGGCGGCGGACAGCACGTCATCACCACCCTTGTCCTTGCGCAGGCGGGCCTCGGCCTGCTGCGCGGCATCCAGCGCAAGCATCAATGCGAGGCCCTTATCCTGCTCGTCCTGAAACACCACCGTGCCCCTGAAGCGCCCCTCGTCGGCGCGCACCGGCTCCGAGCCCATGAACACCGGCGTCATCACCACCTGGTCACCAAGCACAAAGTAATTGATGGTCAGGTGGTGGCCTTCGAGCTGCCAGCCCCAGGGCGCGGTGGCCGAGGGCTCGCCCATCAGCGTGATCCAGTAGAACCACTCGCTGTATTCCTCCGGTCGGCCGGAAAGCTCGGCCAGCGTGCCGTTGAGGTTCATGATGTGACGGCTCAGGCGCAGGCCCTTGGCACTGAGGCTTTCGCGCATCAGCTCGAAGGCGCGCTGGCGCTGCTGCGGGCTCATTTCGAAAAAGCCGATACCCTGCCGCGTCGGGAAATGGCGGTTGTCCCAGCGCCGCCATTCGTCGTCGGTGACGGCAAACAGGGTCTTTTTGCGCTGGTCGTCGTCGAGGCTGCGCACAAAGGCTGCCGCCGCGCGCTGCACCGGCGCGGTGGACACGCCGGTCTGCGCGAGTTCGAACAGGGCGGGCACCACCTTGCCATCGGTGGTGACGCCGCGGAACGGCTCGGCCCAAAGCGCAGCACTCACATCGCGCAGCAGCAGCGGCGCGCGGAAGATGTCGGTGGTGGCGGCAGCAGCAGTCACGCCCAGCGCGGCCACCAGCAGGCTTTTCAGCAGCAGCCTCTTGGACAGCATGGATTTCAATCAGGCACTCCCATTCAGGCAAGCGGCGAGTGTTGAAGAATGCCAGCGGCGCGTCAAGCCGGGCGACCGCGATTATTCAGCCTTGATGCCGGCTTCGCGCACGATCCGGCCGAGGCGCTGGATCTCCGATTTCATGAAATCGCCGAACTGCTGGGGCGAACTGCCCGCGGCCTCGACACCGGCCAGGGCCAGGCGGTCCCGCGTGTCCTGGGCTTTCAGCGCCGCATTGACACGCGCATTGAGCAGCGTGACCAGTGGTGCGGCAGTGCCGCTGCGGACCAGCATGCCGTACCAGGTATTCACCTGCAGGCCCGGCATACCAGCCTCGACCGCGGTTGGCACCTCGGGCAGCGCCGCGATGCGCCGATCGCGCAGCACCGCGAGCACGCGCACCTTGCCCGAGGGCAGCAGCGGCAGCGCGGCCGGGGGACTGATCGCGACCATCTGGATTTCACCGGCCACCAGCGAAGCCAGCGCCTGTCCGGTGCCCTTGTAGGCGACATGCACGATATCGATACGCGCCAGAGATTTCATCAACTCCATCGCCAGATGGTTCGACGAACCGACGCCACCGGAACCGTAGTTCAGAAATCCGGGCCGCGAACGCGCGAGTTCGAGCAGTTCCTTCAGCGATTTGGCCGGTACCGCCGGGTTGACGATCAGCAGCGTCGGGATTGTTGCCACCATGCTGACCGGCGCGAGATCAAGCTGCGGGTCGTAGTTGAGCCGGCGGTACAGGCTGGGGCTGATCGCACAGGTCGGCGAGCACAGCAGCAGGGTGTAGCCGTCGGCCGCGGATTTCGCGGCCAGTTCGATGCCGAGGTTGCCGCCGGCACCAGGACGGTTGTCGACCAGCACGTTCTGCCCCAGCGATTCACCGAGTTTCTGCGCGAGGGTGCGGCCGATGGTGTCGGTGGCGCCACCGGCGGGAAACGGCAGGATGAAACGCAGCGGGCGCAACGGATAATCAGCTGCGCCCGCCGCAATGGGTGACAGCGCTGCGGGGCCTGTCAGCAGCGCCACCGCAAAGGCGACAAGCGAAATCCGCATCTGGCAACCCCTCCCGCATTGCGGACGCAAGGCCCGCTCGGCATGTTGACCGCGAATCGCAGCATCCGCGTGACCGCACTGTAGCAGCCACCGGTCGCGCACCGCACGCATCGTCCAGAGTCTGGATTTCGGCAACGTGTCCCCGCAGATTTGCATATCATGTCCGCCGCGAAGATGGCTACTGTCAGCACCGTGGCCAGCCCTGTTTTTTTCCCGCGCTTTTTTCATTCATCCCTGCCGAGACTTCCACCATGTCCAGCCTCAAACCCATACGCCGGCTGCTTGCCGGCAACGATGCCGCCGGCCGTTCCACCGTGCTGATCGACGGTGCGGCACCCAATGCGCATCCGTCTTCGATGTCGGCCGGCCGCGGCCATACCGACCTCTGGGTGTGGAACGATTCACCGATGGCGCTCAGCGGCAGCAGCGATGACAGCCTGCTCAAATACCGTTTTCCCGGTGAGCCGCGTGGCGGCCACCTGCGCGTGGTGCAGAGTGTGGGCCGCCCCTCCGACTACGATCCGGCAAAAGATCCGGAAGTGGTTCCGCACCATCCGCCGAAGCTGCGCCCCGGCACCACCGGCACCTGGGACCGTGGCGGCAACAGCCTCTACACCTCGTCAATGCACAAGACGCAGACGGTGGATTACGGAATGATGCTCAACGGCAACCGTGAGTTGCGCCTCGATGAAGGCACGGTGCTGATGCAGCCCGGCGACATCGTGATCCAGGTCGGCGCCTGGCATGAGTGGGCCTACCCGACCGATGCGCAGATGGCCTTCGACATGATCGGCGCGGATTTCCCCGGCGGCGTCGGCACCGCCATCGGCAACGATGCGCCGCTCGTGCCGAAGCCGGCACCGGCGGGCATCAAGCTCAACCGCCGCATCGTCACCATCGACCGGCCCTCCGACGGCAAGAGCGTCATCGTCAGCGACGGCCCCTGCCCCGATGTGCTGCTCGATCCGGCGCGCCCCGGTTACGCCTCGCAGCGGATGTGGGTCACCGAAGGCTGCCCGGCGAAGATGGTCTACGAAACACTGCACTTGCCGCGCACGATGGAACCGCAGGACGGCGGCACCGTGTTCCGTGTCGACATCCTGCCGCCGGATGCGGTGTGGCAGGGCAAGGCGACCGTCGATGACGCACAGAAATTTTTTGCAGCGATGGGTTCATCCAGGGCTTCAGCAGGGCATGACGGGGCGAAACACCCGTACCTGCAACAGACCGCGACCTTCGATTACTGTGTGCTGCTCGAAGGTGAACTGACGCTGCTGCTGGATACGCAGGAAGTACCGTTCAAGGCCGGCGAAGTGGCGCTGCTCAAGGGTGTGCGCCATGCCTGGAGCAACCGCAGCGGCGCACGCGCCGTACTCGCCATCAGCAGTCATCACGGTCGTCGCTGAATATCCCGGAGGATAAAATATATGAATAAAATCAATATCTTACTGATAATCCTCGGCGCAGCAGCGCTGGCTGCGGCAAGTCCGGCGCTGCAGGCCCAGGCCTTTCCGGCAAAACCGCTGCGGCTGATCCTGCCCTATCCGCCGGGCGGAGGCAGCGACACGATTGCGCGGCCCTTCGCACGCAAGATGGCGGAGAACACCGGGCAGCAGGTGATCGTGGACAACCGCGGCGGCGCCGGCGGCAACATCGGCATGGAAGCCGCCGCGCGCGCGGCACCTGACGGCTACACCTTTGTGCTGGGCCTCACCGCGCAACTCGCGGTGAATCCCGGCCTGTATCCGAAGCTGCCCTACGATCCGGTGAAGGATTTCGAACCGATCATGCTGCTCGCCAACGGCGCCTACCTGCTGGTGGCGCATCCGTCGCTGCCGGCGAAAACAATGAAGGACGTGATCGCGATCGCGAAAAAGCGGCCGGGTGAAATCCTCTATGCCTCCTCCGGCAACGGCTCCGGCGCGCACCTCGCCACCGAACTGCTCAACACCATGACCGGCATCCGCCTCGTGCACGTGCCCTACAAGGGCGGCGGCCCGGCGCTGGTGGATACCATCTCCGGCCAGACCCAGCTGCTGTTCGCGACGCCGATCGCCTCCACCGGCCATATCCAGGCGGGACGCCTGCGCGCGATCGCGGTGAGCACCACCAGGCGCGTGAGCAGCATGCCGCAGGTGCCGACGGCTTCCGAATCCGGCGTGCCGGGTTTCGATGCCGGGGTCTGGTACGCGATGCTGGCCCCGCGCGGAACGCCGCGCGACATCGTCAACCGGCTTAACGAGGAGTTCCGCAAGGTCCTGGCCGATCCCGGCATCCGCGAATTCCTGACCAAATCCGGCGTTGATCCCGAAGGCGGCACGCCCGAGGAACTGGCCAGATACCTGCGCAGCGAAATCACCAAATGGGCGCGGGTGATCAAGGAAGCGAATGTAAAGGTCGATTGACGCATCACGATCTGACTGCGGCCGCACCCGTTTCCAGGCAAGCCGCACGAGGAGTTGAGGTGTATTGCCGTCAGCGGAACGCGCCGCGTCGACGGCAGCAATCATGGGGTGGTCACAAATCATGTAAAGCCCAATAATGCAGCCGCTGACAATGTGCCGGCCGCTTTCAGGCTCGGGGCATTACGGGCAGGCGCATTCAGTACCAGGAAAATCAGGGCATCAACAAAATGGAGTCACTCCATGACGGAAAAACTGTGCGGTCTAGCGGCAATCTTGAGCCTATTGCTAGGGCGCCTGTGCCTGGCGGGGCTGTTCCTGCAGTCCGGCATCGACAAACTGCTTCATTTCGACAAAACGGTGAGACTGATGGCATCGAAGGCGATACCGATGCCGGAAATCCTGCTGCCGCCGGCAATCGCAATCCTGCTCGCGGGTGGCGTGATGCTTCTGGCAGGCTGGAAAGCGCGCTGGGGTGCGCTCGCACTGATCATGTTCATGATTCCTGCGACACTGGTGTTCCACAGCTTCTGGACTTACCCCGAAGCGCAGTTCGTCAACCAGTTTCATCATTTTTTCAAGAACATCGCCATCATCGGCGGACTGCTGCTTATCGTCGGCATGGGATCGGGACGGATGAGCCTTGACCGGTCAGGGGACCGCTGATTTCACTGATCACCAACCACGGGAGGGATTGCTGATGAAACACCTGCTTATGACTGCTTGCGCGGCGATACTGATGGTAATCGCTGGCGGAGCACTGGCGCAGGCCAGTGGTGCCGGCGAAATCGAGGAAAAGAACATCCCGATAAAGGTCACCGAGGTCGCGCCGGGACTGTTTTTCCAGTACCACCACGAGGAATCCAACAACGCCTGGCTGGTCACCGATGTCGGCGTGCTGGTGATCGATACCCGCCAGCACCCGCGCCGCGCCGAGGAGCTGCTCGCCGCAATCCGCAAGACCACTGACAAGCCGGTGCGCTGGGTCGTCAACACCCACGCTCATGGCGACCACTATTTCGGCAACAGCGTATTCAAGCGCGAAGGCGCGACTTTGATCGCGCACCGCGATACTGCGGGGATGATGCAGGCGCTCTATCCGCTTGAACAGAAGCGGCGACAGGGTTATTTCAAGCAGCGCGGCTTTGACCCGAAGGAAGCGGTGCTGGTAATGCCTGACATCACTTTCGATTCGGCGTTGACACTCAATATCGGTGGCCGAAGCGTCGAACTGCTCTACCTCGGCGCGGGACAGAACCCGGGCGATACCTTCGTACGTTTTCCGAAGGAGCGCGTGCTGTTCGCTGGCGGCCCGTTCTCGAAGAACAGTTGGCCAAACCCCTCATTCACACCCTCAATGGCGAACTGGGTCAGCCTGCTGAACAAGCTCGCCGCGATGGACGTGGATGTTTATCTCGGCGGCCACGGCGACATCGGCAACAAGTCCGACGTGCTGCGTCAGGCACGGATGCTGGAGGATTTCGATCGCGGCATGCGCGAGGCGGTGGCCAGGGGCATGAGTCGCGACGAGATCTTCAAGACATCGCCGTTCGCGCAATACCGCGACGTGCGCAACTACTACCGCATGAATCTCTTCATCAACAGCTATCACCATTTCCTGACCACGGGCCGCCCCGAGAACGCGTACCCCTGAGTAGTGACCGGTCCAAGCTGAGGCGGGCATCGCACACCGTTATCATGCCGCGCCGCGCTCCGGAAGGAGAACAACAATGAACAGGCATGGCTTGCTGATCACCCTCGGCGCGGCGCTGCTTGCGGCCACCGGCGGCATGGCCATGGCCCAGGCATTTCCTGCCAAACGATCCGGCTGATCCTGCCCTATCCGCCCGGTGGCGGCACCGACACCATCTCGCGGCCCTTCGTGCGCAGGATGGCGGAAAACATCGGCCAGCAGGTGCTGATCAACAACCGCGGTGGTGCCGGCGGCAACATCGGCATGGAAGCCGCGGCCCGGGCGGCACCCGATGGCTGCACCGTGGTGATGGGGCTCACCGCGCAGCTTGCGGTGAATCCTGCGTGTTCCCGAAAATCCCCTGCGACCCGCTGAAGGGTTTTGAGCCGATCATGCTCTTCGCCAACGGCGGCTATCTGCTGGTTGCACATCCCTCGCTGCCGGTGAAGAACGCAGCTGAACTGATTGGCATCGCCAAACGGCGGCCGGGGGAACTGTGCTCTATGCCTAATCGGGCAACGGCTCCGGCGGGCATCTGGCGAGGGAAGTGTCCAACTTGATGGCCGGCATCCGCACCAGCCATGTGCCGTACAAGGGTGCCGCCGGGGAGCTGTCGCGCTATAAGCGCAGCGAATTGATCAAATGGGCGCGTGTGATCAAGGACAGCAATATCCGCATGGATTGATCAGTGCGGCGGTGAACAGACGCAAGGTCAGCAGCGCAAGACCAGGGCAGAGCTCAACCGGCATGATGGGCGGCAGTATTGCGCGCAATCAGCCAGTGCAGCAGCCCGGCGCCAGCCAGCAAGACAATGAGGCCAAAACCCCAGCACAACCAGATCAACGGCACCATCCAGCCCAACATTGAACTGAATATCGGCAACAAGGCGTCGAGCGCACGCAATCCTTCGAGCAACCATTGCTGAAACAGCTGCAGGGCCGCCGGGTCGATCCACGGCGGCAGCCACTCGGGTTGCGGCCAAGGCGTGGCGTCGCGACCGACATTGGCCAGGTCACCGGCAGCGACACGGCCGGCAAACCAACTGGTGAGATTGGCTGAAATCAGCGCGCCGCCAGTCCATAGCAAAGCAAGCATGCAGGTAATGATCCACAGTGCAATTTTCATCAGGGTCTCGATAAGACTCACCGCGATTGCGGTGCTGTCCATAGACTCGGTGCAAGGATGATGGTTCCCGGATAAATCTCAGCGTACCGTCAACCGCTGCAAACGCAGCAGCCAGTCCTCGATGCGACGGCGGTTGGTGCCGAGGTCTGAATAACCAACACGAGAAGCCGAGTAGATCGCCAGCGTCGAGCGTTCCGGCGACAGTGCGATGAACTGCACACGCACATCATCCTGATAACGAAATAGCGCGGTGGTGCTCACCGCATGCAGGAAATCCGCAGACTGAGCAACGACCTCAACCCGCGGCGTGTCGCGCAGCATGGCGATGAACTGCTCTCGCAGGCGCTGCGCCGGCAGCACGAATTCCGGCGCCACGGTGTCGGGCTTATGCACAAAATCCGCCGGTGCCACCAGCCAGTGGTTGGGCGAATCGGGGCGCTTCAGTGTACTGAACCAGCCGTTGTTGGTGGCCGGGGATTCAGCGGACATGGCAGGCATAACGCAAAGCAGCAGGCTGCAAAGCCACGCTGCGACCCATCGACTCATTCGACCTTGATGCCGCCGGATTTGATCACCTTGCCCCAGCGCGCGATCTCAGACTTGATGTAGGCGCCGAACTCGGCCGGCGTGCTGCCCACCGGAATCACCGCCTCTTCAACCAGCTTGTTGGTGATTGCCGGCGATTTGGTGATGCGGATGATTTCAACTGACAGCCGGTCAATCGCGTGTTTCGGAGTGCCCGCCGGGGCAACCGCGCCGTACCAGGAGCCGGTCTCGTAACCCTTCAGTCCCGCCTCGGCAACCGTCGGGATGTCGGGAATCGCCGCCGAACGTTTGGAACCGGTCATCGCCACCGCGCGCAGCCGCCCGGCCTTGACCTGCGGCAGCATCGCCACCGCGCTGGAAAACATCACCTGCACTTCGCCCGACATCAGGTCGGTCAGCGCCGGGGCGAGGCCCTTGTACGGCACATGGGTCATCCTGGTGCCGGCCATCATGTCGAACAGCTCGACCGCCATGTGCGAGGAACCGCCAGTGCCGTTGGACGCATAATTGATGACGCCGGGCTTGGACTTGGCCAAGGCGATCAGCTCCTTGACGTTTCTCACCGGCAAGGACGGATGCACCACCACCAGCAACGGTGCCGAGGCGATCAGGCTGATCGCGTCGAAATCCCTGACCGCGTCATAGGGCAGCTTCTTGCGCAGGTTCGGGTTCAGCCCGTGGCTGCCGACGCCGGCCAGGAAAATGGTGTAGCCGTCTGCCGGCGAAGTCGCCGCCACCTGTGCGCCTAGTGCGCCTGCAGCACCGGGCCTGTTGTCAATCAGCACCTGCTGGCCAAGTGCGGTCGCCATCTGCTGCCCGATCAGGCGCGCGATGGTGTCGTTGCCGCCGCCCGGCGGGAAAGGCACGATCCAGCGGATCGCCTTGCTCGGGTATTTGGCGGGGTCTTCGGCGGCCTGCGCCACCGGGGAAATGGCCATCAGGGCTGCCGCCAGCATCAGCGGCCGCATTAAAACAGCAGTCATTGTGGTTCTCCTCTGAATATCGGCATTGCCGACCTTGCGATGGTGCGGCAGCCGGCGAATAAGGCTGCCGATTGTAAAACAGGGGCAGGACCTGGGCGAGGCGGATCTCATTCAAGCGCGCGCAGGGCACCGCTGGTGGTGCGCAGGCGCTGCGCGATCTCGCGGCTGAGGTTGCGGTAGAACTTCACGCCGAGCTGGGGACTCTCGCGCATCGCACCGTCCAGTGCCCGCTCCGTCAGCGAGTACAGCACGACCTTTTCACCCTTGGCAAAAGCATCGGCCGAGCGCTGCTCGCCCTCCATCAGTCCGGCTTCACCGAAAAACACGCCGGGCACGAAGGTGGCAAGGCGGCGTGCGCGCCCGTCATCTCCCAGACTGAGCTTGATGCTGACGGCGCCGCGCGCAATCAGATAAAGCCGGTCACCGGGATCGCCCTCGCGGAACAGCACTTCACCATGGGCCAGTTCGCGGCGTTCGAGAGCGCGCTCCAGGACCGCGATTTCGCCGTCGTCCATGCCGGCGAACAAGGCCATCTCGCGCGGTGCAAGTTCGGGCTGGTCCTCGTAGCGATCACGCTCCAGCAGGCTGTCCTCGCTCCATTCAAGCGCCCGATCAAGATCGGGAAACCAGTATTGCGGCGGGATCGATGCGGAAATACCGAAGGCGCGCAGGGCGCGGCCGTGGCCCTCGTCCTCGCGCAGGTGGCTCAGCAACACCTGCAAATCGCGGCCGGCGGCGGTATGGCAGATCGTCTCCAGCGCCCTCGCGCCGCTGGCGTCGATCTCGGTCACACGGCGGAAATCGAGAATCACAAAGCGGCTGTCCGGCGGCAAGGCCTCGACATCGGCCTGCAAGCGGTCTGCAGTCCCGAAAAAAATCGCACCCTCTAGCTCGAATACCCGGATCCGGTGCACCAGCGGGCGCAGCATCGCGCGCTCCACCGGCCCGCGCAGCTTGAGCGAGGCGCGGATGCTGCCGTCAAGGGCGCGCCGCACCGGGGAGCCGCTGAGCTTGACCAGCAGCAGGAACACCGCGCCGGCGATGCCCACGGCAAAGGCGGTCATCAGGTTGAACGCCAGCATCGCCAGCGTGACGCTGAGCACCACGGCAAGATTGAACAGGATTTCCCGGCGGTCGGTGCCGGTTGCCGCAAGCCGCCGCAGCAGGTCGCGGCTCCAGCGGTCGACGAGGGTGATCGCGGTGTACACAATCACGCCCGCCAGCGCGGCCAGCGGAACTCCGGCGATCAGCGGCGCCAGAGAAAACAAGGCAAGCACCATGAACAGGGCGTGAAACAGCGCACAGGCCGGCGTGCGGCCGCCGCTGACATAGGCCGCTGCGCGGGTGTGCGTGCTGGCCGCCGGCGGTATCGCGCCGAAGGCTGCGGCGATGGCGGCGGCAGCGCCCTGTGCCTTGAGCAGGCGGTCGCTGTCGTGCCGGCTGCGCGTCACCGGATCAATCACCACGGCCGCCAGCAGGCCATCAAGAGCGATCACCCCGGCAAGCAGCAAGGCGCCGGGCAGCAGGAAGGTCAGCCAGGCGATGAAATCGTCGCGCACGGTGAAGTGCAGCATCGACACCAGTTCGCGCGGGGCAAAATCAGCCAGCGGCAGCATGCCGACCACCGGACCGACCGATTGCGGCGCCAGCGCGGCAAGCAGGTAATGCAAAGGCACTCCGACCAGCAGGCCGCAGAGCAGCACCGGCAGGCGGCGGGTGATCCGCGGCGCCAGCAGGGCCGCTGCGATAACTGCCGCGGTAACCAGCAGGCTGCCCGGCCGGATCAGCGAGGGATCGGCGACGATTGCCGCAAGCGGGAGATTCGAGTCCACGCCCAGGGCCGGTGCAATCTGCGAAACGATCATCAACAGCGCGATGCCGTTCATGAAGCCCGCGAGTACCGGATAAGGCACAAACTTGATCGCACGGCCCAGCCGCAGCGCACCGAAGCCGGTCAGGAACAAGCCGGCGAGGAATACCGCGATGAACGACAGGGTCAGTATCCGCGGCACATCGGGGCCCTGCGCGCCCTGCAGCGCGGGATGCGCAACCAGCGCGGCAAGAATTCCCGCGAACACCATTGTCACCGAAGTGCGCGCACCCATTATCTGGCAGGTGCCCGAAGGCATGGCTCCGGCCACGGCGCTGCCGACCATGCAGCTGAGCATGCCGGCAATCACGCCCACCGGCGCCCAGGCCGGGCCCAGGGCCGCAAACGCGAGCAGCCCCAGACCCATCGCATGGGGTATCGCAATCAGGGTGGCGATCAGGCCGCCAAGTGCATCGCCAGGCAGGCTCTTCAACCACTGCTCGCGCCAGCCGCCACGCACCGCGATGGCGGCTTCCCTGTTTTTCATGTACTCGTTGATCCCTTGTCTGCCGGAACCGCCATGGCCGCGATGCGACGGCCCCGGCATTCCCCTGTTGTCCTTGCAGTATAAGGGCTGGTGCGCCGGAATTTGATGACAGCGGAGGCGAAGGCCCGTGCCGAACCCGGCTTCGGGGATTACCCCCCGGGCAAGCGAACAGGCCGGTATTCGGAGCGGGTCGGCTGGCCGGCGGCAACCCACATCACCTCATTCTTGAGGTCGAACACCGTGGAGGCAATGGTCATGCTGCTGCCCTGGCCCTGGTATTCATGCGGCGAGCGGCAGATCGCGCGCGGCGCGCCGAACTCGTCGCGCAGCACTGCCTGCACGTCCCCGACCGTGATCTCGCCGATCTTCGGTTCAAGCAGCTGGCGCGCGCGAAAGTCGCGATAGAGGCTGTCGCCGTTGTACGACTTGGCCACACCCTGCACCTGCGCCGCAAGATGCTGGAAATGATTGGCATGGGTGAGCAGGCCACGCTCCGGATAAACCGGATAGACATTATCGGGCGTGGTCTCGAAATCAATCGCCACACCGTCGCGATGCGCCAGCAGGTAGTTGCCGGAAGCGCCGCGCGGCGAACGGGTCAGCGTGTCGATGGCCTCGTAGAACCGTTCGGAATTGAGGATGCGCCGGCGCAGGATCGGGATCGGCACGCCGACCTTGCCGGTGTCCTCGCTCGAGGTCAGCATGTTGCCGCAGACCACGATGCCGTGCTCGTTGAAGCCGTCGCGGCCGACCATGCCGGCCTCGACGATCAGGGCCTGCGCCGGCTTGCCCTGCTGGCGGATGCGCAGCAGCACCACGCTGTCCAGCGCCGGGCTGCGCCAGTCCCAGTTCTTGCCGACGATGACGCCGTGATCACGCGTCGCCCCGGGCAGCGCGACGATGGTGGTGCATTCGGTGGCGGCGCGGCTGCCGCGCGAGGCGCCGTACATCAGCTCGGTGCGGCAGTTCACCGCGACGATGTCTTCCAGCATCTGCTTCGAGCCGGCGGCGATGCCCTCGATCTCGGCCATGATCGCACTGTCGATGGCTGTGATTTGCGCCGCGTAACCGCGTGCGCGTTCACGCACCTGGTCCAGGCTCAGTTTGGAATGGCGGCCGAACACGCCGAGATAGAACTCGATGGTCTTCGCCACGCGGCCGGCGGCCAGTTCGCCGTGCTGCACGCCGCAGTCGCGGGCGTCACCCTCAAGGCTGTAGACCGGAAATGGCTCGTAGCGGACGGTCATTGCTCTAGCTTGATGCCCTGCTCGTTGATGATGCGCGCGAGCTTGTCGATGTTGGCGCGCAGCATGTCGCGCAACTCCTCTGGACTGCTCGCCTGCGGATCGAGTCCGGTGTCGAGCATCGGCGTGCGCACTTCCGGCAGCGTCACCATCTTGCGCACCTCGGCATTGAGCAGCTTGACCACGTTGTCGGGCAGGCCGGCCGGGCCGTAGAAGCCCATCCACGAAGGGAAATCGTAGCCGGGCAGACCGGTCTCGGCGATGGTCGGAATGTGCTGCGCGGCAGCGGTGCGTTTGGCGCTGGTCACACCAAGCGCGCGCAGCTTGCCGGTCTTCACGTGCTGCATGGCGGCGGCGATGACGCCGAAGGAAAGGTCGATGCGGCCCGCCATCAGGTCGGTGTAAGCGGGGCCGCTGCCCTTGTAAGCGACATGCAGCATGTCGATCTTGGCCATCGACTTGAACAGCTCCGCGGCGAGATGCGGCCCCTGGCCGATGCCGGAAGAGCCGAAGGAGAGCTTGCCCGGATTCTTCCGTGCGATCGCGATGATGTCGCGCGCCGTCTTCGCCGGCACCGCCGGATGGGTGACCAGCATCAGCGGATAGGTCGCGAACAGCGAGATCGGCGTGAACTCGCGCAGAATGTCGAGCTTGACGTTGGGATACAGCGTGGGCAGCGCTGCCATCGCGCTGCCGGCGATGATCAGCGTGTAGCCGTCAGGGGCAGAACGCGCAACATATTGGCGACCGATCACCGCGCCGCCGCCGGGACGGTTCTCGATGATGAACTGGCGGCCAGTGGCGTCGGTAAGCTGCTTGGCGATGATGCGGCCCATGAAATCATCCGAACCGCCGGGTGCCGCAGTCACCACGATGCGGACCGGTTTCACCGGGTAGGGCGGATTGCCCTGACTCTGGGCCTGCGCCGGCATTGTGATTGTCCAGGCCGCAGCCAATAAAAATGTCCCGCGAATCCACGACTTCATCTGCACTCCCCGTTGTTTTATCGGCGCCAGGAACGGCAACCCCCGAATACAGTGTATAGGGCGCACAGCGGCGCTTCAATCGCGGCTCAAGCAGCAGCCATTTAACCGTTACACTGCGACGGCCCGAAAAAGAGACTTCTGCCGATGACCATCACCCGCATCACCGCCTCCGCCGAGCACCTGAAACCAGCGCGTGCCGCCGACGCCTACGCCGGTCAGGAAAGTCTGACCTTCGTCCGCTGCACCGTGACCACCGCCGACGGCGTGATTGGCCACGGCGTGACCGGCCGTTTTCTGTCCGCCGAGGTTGTGCATCTGCTCGAACACGGCTTCGCCGGCACCATCGTTGGCCTGGATCCGCTGGACATTGAATCGGTGACCGCGACACTGGCGAAAAAATTCAACCCGCGGCAATCGACCGGCGTCTTTGTCTCCGCGATGTCGGCGCTCGACCTCGCGCTGTGGGACATCAAGGGCAGGCTGCTCGGACAACCGGTGGCAACACTGATCGGCGGCGCGCGCAAGGCGGTGCCGGCCTATGCCACCGTCGGCCTTCCGGCGTACAGCGAGGCCGAACTGGTCGAAGCCTGCACCACCGCGCTGGCGCAGGGTTACCGCGGCGCGAAAATCCTCGTCGGCGCCGGACGCAGCCTCGATGAAGACGTGCAGCGTATCCGTGCCGTGCGCAAGGCCATCGGCAATGCAGCGCTGATGCTCGACGCCAACTGTGCTTTCAGCGTCGCCGAAGCCAAGCGCCTGGCCACCCTGGTCGCTGATTGCGACATCGCGTTTTTCGAGGAACCTTTACGCGGCAACGATATCGCCGGCCTGGTCGAACTGCGCCGTGCGGTGACGATGCCGCTGGCTTCCGGACAGATGATCCAGTCGATGACCTGGTTCCGTGACGCGCTGGCACAGGGCGCACTCGACATCCTGCAGCCGAATGCCGCGTTCTGCGGCGGCATCAGCGCGATGCTGCGGCTGCTCGCGATGGCCGAAGCACATGGCGTACCGGTCACCGGCGCCGGCGGCTTCGAGGCGGCCAGCCTGCCGGTGATGGCCGGACACAGCCACGGCGGCATGCTCGAGGTGCATGGCGCACATGCCGTGCTGCGCACGCGTTTCGCCAGCCACGCCGAATTCCGCGACGGCCAGATCCATGTGCCCGATGCGCCGGGCCTGGGCTTCAGCCTGAAAGATTGAAGCCGGCGGCGCCTATAATGGACAGGATTCCGGCGCAAGACCGGACCTGGAGAATGCGCATGACCGCTTCCGTGATCGACCTGCCCGCGCCGGCGCGCCTGCCGGTTGTGATTCTTTACGCCGAGACCCGCGGTTTCACCCGCACCTCGGCCATGCTTGAACCTGGCGTGGTGCTGCAACAGGCTGGCGTTTTTTTCGAACTCGCACGCGCAGTGGTCACCCGCAACGGTGGCACCGTGCGCAGCCAGCTCAACGACACGCTGATGGCCTCGTTCGGCGGTGAAGCCCGGGCCAGCCAGGCGCTGCAGGCCGCGCAGGAACTGCAACGCGATTTCGACGCGATCGAGGAAACCTGGGCCGGCAACTTTGGTATCCGTGCCGCGGTGGCGATGGGTCTGCATGCCGGTGAAGCGGTGGTCAGCGCCGGCGCGCAGCCGATGATCATCGGCGACAGCGTCAGCATCGCCGAACGCCTGCTGCACCGTGCGCGCGCCGGCGAGTTCGTGCTCTCCGGCCCGCTGTTCGATGCCCTCGGCGCCGAAGCCGCGGTGCTGGATGCCGAGCCCTTGCCGGCGCTGGAAATCGCGCGCCGCGAATCGATACCGCTCTACGGCGTACTGCGTGATGCGCGGCTGGATTTCACCTGAGCCGCAAGCCGCGTAAGCTGCGCTGGTAACTATTTGTTTTTATTGATTATTTTATTGGCTCGCGATGAATGACCATACAGACAACCGCCGCTTCAAACTGATTCCGCTGGACCAACTGACCGCCGAACAGCAGGCGCTGTCGGATGCCATCAAGTCCGGCCCTCGCGCCAAACTCGCCAGCTCCGGCGCATCGAAGCCGGGACCGCTGGGCGGGCCCTTCAATGTCTGGCTGCGCAGTCCCGGCATCGGCAACCTGGTGCAGCAGCTCGGCGAGGAAATCCGTTTCCGCAGCTCGCTCGCAGGCAAGCTCAATGAGCTGGCGATCCTGGTCACCGCGCGCAACTGGACTTCGCAGTACGAATGGGTGGCCCACCACAAGCTCGCGCTCGAAGGCGGCCTTGATCCGAAAATCGCCGAAGCCATCGCGCAGGGCCGGCGTCCCGAAGGCATGGATGCCGACGAAACGCTGGTCTACGAATTTTCGACCGAGCTGCAGGCCTCGCAAGGGGTCAGTGATGCGATGTATGCACGCGCCGTGGCGCGCTTCGGCGAACGCGGCGTGGTTGACCTGATTTCGGTCAATGGCTTCTACGTGCTGGTGTCGATGTGCCTCAATGTCGACCGCACACCGGTGCCTCCGGGAACCCCGCTGCCGCTGCCTCCGCTGAACAAATAAGTGGCGATCATTTACGAGGCGCGGCACTTCGTGCTGCGCACGCTGGACCAGCCGCATGTTTCGCGTGAAGACGGCGGCCACATCGTCATCGACCCCAGGGTTGCGCTCGAAGACCGCACGCAGCTCACACGCGAGCAGGCGGTCGAGCTGGTGAAGCTGACCATGGTCGGCGGCGAGGCACTGAAGACCGTGCTCGGCCGCAGCGGCATCGACATCGGCCGCATCAATTACCAGGACAACGGCAACTGGCGCGCCGAACTGCATGTGCACATCTACGGCCGCGCGCTGAAGGCCCGTCGCCAGCCCTACGGTCACTCGCTGGATTTCTGCGGCACGCGCGAGGATTTTCGCAGGGAGATGGGGCAACTCGAAGCGCTCAACGCAGATGATGTCGCCGCGCTGCGCGATGAGATCACCCGCCTGCTGGCGGGTGACAAATACCGGGATTTTTAACAACCAAAACGGCGCGGCGGGGTGACGCGCCGTTTTGGCAGTGGCCCCGAGTGAAAAATCAGCCGGGCGTCGCGCCCGAAGATTTCACCACCTCGCCCCACTTCTTGATCTCGAGCGGCATGATCCTGGCCAGCTCATCGGGCGTGCCCGCGGTCACTTCAACACCCTGATCGGCAAGACGCTTGCTGATTTCCGGCGTGCGCAGCGCCTTGGCAAACCCGTCATGGATGCGCAACGTGGTTTCACGCGGTATCCCTGCAGGTCCGAGCAGCGCATACCAGCCGCTGGTATTAAAACCCTTCACCGTCTCGCCGATGGCCTGCACGCCGGGCAGCGCCGCCGAGCGCTGCGCGCTGCACACACCGATCGCGCGCAACCGGCCCATTTCGATGAAGGGCTTGGCGGCGAGCAGCGTATTGACCTGAAACTGGATGTGGCCGGCGACAAGGTCGGACAGCGCCTGGCCGGCACCCTTGTACGGGATGTTCAATGCATCAATGCCCGCCATGGTCTTCAGCATCTCGACGGCAAGGTAGGCCGAATTGCCGGCGGCGGTACCGGCGGTAAGCTGGCCAGGTCTGGCCTTGGCCAGCGTGATGAACTCCTTGACGTTTTTCACCGGCAGCGACGGATGCACCACCAGCACGGTGGTGGTCAGGCCGAGCTGGCTGATCATGGTGAAATCCTTGATCGGATCGAAGGGCACTTTTTTATACAGCGTCGGGTTGATCGCATGCGGCGTGGTGGCGATGACCATGGTGTGACCATCCGGTGCTGAACGCGCGACAAATTCGGTGCCGATCATCGTCGCGCCACCGGCGCGGTTTTCGATGACGATCTGCTGGCCGAACTGCTTGCCCAGTTCGGGGCTCAGCAACCGCGCCAGAATGTCGGTGCCACCGCCGGGTGCCGCGGGCACGACGATACGAATCGGTTTCGACGGAAAGGGCTGTGCGCCAACGGCAGGAGTCAGCGACAGGGCCAGTAAGGCCAGGGCAGCGCCGGGCAGGTGCCGGACGAGGTCATGGATTTTCATGTCAGGAATGATCTCCGGGAAATGTTGCGGTTTTGCGATGATGTTCAGTCGGCCTGGATTCCCGCCTCGCGGATGACTTTTGCCCATTGGCTCATCTGCACGTTGAAAAAGGCGGTGAATTCGGCCTGGCTGCCACCGACGGCATCGGCACCCTGCAGGCGCAACTGCTCGCGGGTTTCAGGCAGATTGATGATGCGCGACATTTCGGCGTTGAGCTTGGCCATCACCGGCCGCGGCACACCGGTCGGTGCCGCCACGCCATAAAAAGAGACCGCCTCGAAGCCGGGCAGGGTTTCGGCTATCGCCGGCACCTCGGGCAGCGTGGCGGTGCGCTTCGGCGAACTCACACCCAGCGCGCGCAGCTTGCCTGCTTTCACATGCGGCAGTGTCGGCAGGATGGTGCCGAACATCCAGTTCACGCGTCCTGCAAGCAGGTCGATGGTCGCCGGATTGGCACCCTTGTACGGCACATGGGTCATTTTCACGCCCCCCATCAATCCCAGCAGTTCGGCAGCGAGGTGGGTGGTAGAACCGGTGCCGCCCGAGGCAAAGATCACCGCACCGGGCTTGGCCTTGGCCAGGGCCAGCAATTGCGCGATGTTGCTGGCCGGCACCCCGGGATGGGTCACCAGCAGGTTCGGCGAGAACGCCAGGTTGATCAGCGGCGTCAGATCCTTTGCCGTATTGAATGACAGTTTTTTCTGCAGCACGGGATTCACCGCGGTGCTCAACGACACCATCAGCAGCGTATGGCCGTCGGCCGGAGCGCGCACGGCCAGTTCGGTGCCGATCACGGTGCCGGCACCGGGCCGGTTGTCGATCACCACCTGCTGGCCCCAGGATTCGGAGAGCCTGACGCCGACCATCCTCGCCAGCAGGTCGTTGGGGCCTTGCGGGGCAAACGGCACGATCATGCGAATCGGCCGGCTGGGAAAACCCGGCGCGGGATCGGCGGCCTTGCTTGCGGCAGCCAGCGCCGCGGGGCTGGTGAGCAGTGCGGCGAGCAGCACTGCGATTTGCGTACGTCCCTGCGGAAATCGTTTGGTCATCATGGTCATGCCTGCGTTTTTTTGTCGTACACCGTCTTCGGCAGGATGCGGTAATTGGCGCTGGCACGGCAGGCCAGTGCACCGTCCTCGCCGAAAACCTCGGCCTCGGTGAACATCACGCTGCGACCGCGCTTGACCACGCTGCCCTTGCAGATGATTTCGCCCTTCGCCGGCGCCAGGTAATTCAGCGTCATCGTCATCGTCGCCACACCCATCTCGCGGTCGACCAGCGAACGCACTGCCTGCGACATCGCGGCATCGATGATCGCGGCGACGGTGCCGCCATGCACTTCGCCACGGCTGTTGCCGAGATGGGGCTGGAAAGCCAGCCGCACCTGCGACCGTCCGTCATCCAGCGCATCGAGCGTGAAGCCGAGATGAATATAAAGCGGAACGGTGGAGCGCCACTGCGGCGACGGGTGAGACGTGTCAGTCATGGCGTGCAGTCTGCAATCCGGAACGGGAACACGATGTTACACCGCCATGACGCTTGAGTCGGCGCCGCGCCGGCGTCATCATGCCGGGGCACATCCAGAGGAGGATCACCATGAAAGTCAAACGTATCGAACATGTCGGCATCGTCGTACGCGATGTCGAAGCCAGCCGCCGGCTGTGGGAAGGCTGCTTCGGCATCCCGCTCGGCGGCACCGAAGACAATGCGACACGCCGCCTGGCGCTGTATCCGGTCGGCGATTCCATGGTCGAGCTGATCGCCGGCCTGACCCCGGACAGCAAGCAGGCGAAGCTGATCGCCGCGGGCAAGGGCGGGCTGAATCATGTCTGCCTGGAGGTGGAGAACATTGATGAAGCGCTGGCCGAGCTCAAGGCGAAGGGCATCCCGCTGCTCGACGAAGTGCCGCGCATCGGTCATGCCGGCTGCCGCATCGCCTTTCTCGATCCGGCGGGTACTGAAAACTGCCTGATCGAACTGGCGGAACTGCCTGCGGGCCACACGCCCCACTGAAGCACATCAAGGGATGCGTTAGCCCCCGAGTCCGCGCCGCAGCAGTCCGGCCACCGCATCGTTGAGCGGCTGGCCGTTCTTTTCGGCGTGGGCGCGGATTTCGGCAACCAGGTCGCGATTCAGTTTCACGGCAAACGGCACCAGGCCCGCGGCCTGATCGATCCGCCGCTGTTCGCGGCGGTCCGGTGCATCAGCATCCGCCAGCGCACCGTGGCGCGCCGATTTGCGCGTGGCATCGAGCAGACGCTCGGCATTGCGTTTGAACAGTTGTGCAGCTTTCATCGCCATCGCTGAAACATCCTTATGGTCTGGCGCCGCATGATCGCGGCCACAAAAAAAGCCGCGCTTGGCGCGGCTTGTTGATATGGGTCGGTTTATTGCGGCGGCTGACCGCCGCCATTACCACCAATGCCGCCGCCATTGCCGCCACCACCGCCACGGCGCTTGCCCGGGCGTTTGTGGAATTTCTTGCCGCCGCCCTGATTCTTGTTCTGATTCTGGTTCTGCGGACGGTTGTTGCCCATTTTCTGCTGGCCGCCACCAGGACCGGGCATCACACCAATGCCGCGGCGCTGTTGATTGGGGTCGGGCGCGCCGGATCGGTTGCCTGATGCGAGCGCGATTTCCAGTTCGTTCAGCTCATCCCATTCCGCGTCGGTGCGGTTGCGGTCAGGAATGGCCAGCAGTTCCTGCATGCGCTGGCGTGGCGAAATCGAGGGCGAGGGTGGTTGCGAATCATTCATGGGTGGGATTATCGCACTGTACGCGGCAACCTTCAATTAAAACAATGGGTTAGCGACGAGACCAGGGATGGCGGCAGCGCCAAGCCCTTGATTTTTCAGGGCCTCGACCAGGGCCTGCTAACAATTAGGGGGCGTGTGCGGCGGCGGCTCTGCGGAATGCGATGCGCGGAAGACTCGCTCAGGCATATCGAGAATATGCCAAGCGAGGCCGTCGACCCAGCGCGCCCCGAAGGAAGTCCCCCTGGGGGGCGCCCCGAAGGAAGTCCCCCTGGGGGACGCCCCGAAGGAAGTCCCCCTGGGGGACGCCCCGAAGGAAGTCCTCTTGGGGAGCGCCCGCAGGGCTCCGTCCCTGAAGGGTTGCGGCCAAGATCGCCGCCGGCGGCGTTGCTGGCCTTGGCACCAACGATTTTGGCCACAACGCACACGCACTCTAATGTTTAACAGACCCCAAGCTCAGCGCAGCGCCTGGGCCACCAGCGTGTGCAACAACTGGCGGTGGTAATAGCGGATCGCACCCGGAGCATGGGCCATGAACACCACCACCAGCCGTTCCGCGGGATCGACCCAGAAGTAGGTGCCGGTGGAGCCAGCCCAGTGGAATTCGCCGGCGCTCGACGGCATGCCGCCGCGGCCGGTACCGCGGCGCACCGCGACGCCAAGGCCGAAGCCGTAACCACGGATATTCGGGTAATTGTTCAGCGCCGACAGATCGACTTCGGGCCCGAGGTGATCGCTGGTCATGTAATCGATCAGCATGCGCGACAGGATGCGCACACCCTCCAGTTCACCGCCGTTGGCCAGCATCTGCGCAAAACGCAGGTAATCCGCCGCCGTGGATATCGCGCAGCCGCCGCCGCAGTCGAACTTGTGCGGTGTGGTGCCGTCACGCAAAGTCTGCGGCTCGCCGGTGACCGGATCGCGGGGCAGCGCTTTGGCGTAACGACCAACCTCACCCGGCGGCACCGTGAATGTGGTGTCGCGCATCGCCAGCGGCCGGAACAGGCGCTCGGCAAGAAAATCAGACAGGCGCTGCCCGGTGATGGCTTCGATCACCAGTCCCAGCACATCAAGGCCGAGGCTGTATTCCCATTTCGAACCGGGCTGGTAATGCAGCGGCAGACGGGCGAGTTCGTCGAGAAATTCCCCGCCGCTCCAGCGTGTCGAAGCCACATCCGAGGAAAATGGATAACGCGCGTAGAGCGCTTTCTCACCGCGGCCATAACTGAGGCCTGCGGTGTGGCGCATCAAGTCTTCTATCGTCATCTCGCGCCGCAGCGCCTCGACCGGGTCACCTGCCGCGCCCTCGCATTGCGGCGGATTTACACGCATCGCATTCAGTTGCGGCAGGTAACGGCGCACCGGCTCGTTCACCGCAAGACGGCCCTCCTCGCACAACATCAGCGCGCCCACGGTTACCAGCGGCTTGGTCATCGAGGCGATGCTGAACAGCGCGTCCGGGGGCATCGCGGTGCCGGCGGCCGGATCGAGATGGCCGAAAGTTTCGCTGTACGCCAGCCGGCCTTCACGCGCGATCATCAGCACCGCGCCTGGCAGCGCGCCGCGCGCGACTTCCCCGGTCATGGCGGCCTGGATGCGCGGCAGGCGGCTGGCGACAAAACCCAGGCTGTCGGCAGCGGCCGGTGGCAACGGTGTACGGGTGTCGGGACTATTTGGATTCATGCTGTCAGGCGCTCTCAGTAATGCGGCGGCACTTCGTCGGCCGGCGATGCCGGATCGGCGGGCAGGCTGCGTTGCAGTTGCAGGCGCAAATCGCGCATGCGGTGATCGAGTTCGGCGATCTGCTGTTGCTGACGGGCGACAGTCCGGTTCAGCTCCTCGAGCAGGTCTTCGCTGAAACTGAGCTTGATCTCGAGCTCGGCAATACGCGTGGCAAGATCGCCGTTCATGTCGCGGCCGCACCGGGCGCGGCGAGCACGCGCACTTTCACGCCGCCGCATTCCACCAGCTGGCCGGCGCGGATCTTGGCGGTCTTGCGGGTTTCGACGGCGCCGTCAACCGTGACCGCGCCGCTGGCGGCCAGTTGCTTGCCCTGGCCGCCGCTTTCGGCGATGCCGGCGAGCTTGAGCAGGTCGCACAGACGCACATGTTCTTCGCGGAGCGTGAATTCCTGTTCCCTGGAGGCACTCATCATCGGGGCTGGTCGTACGATGGACAGGGCGCATCATACTGGATTACCCGCGGGAACCCGTGCCTGCGGTTAGACTCCCAACAAGATCATCAACGCGAATTTCATCCCCGGCCCATACAGCAACAAGAACACCATGCGCACCATACAGCCCCTTCACGTCGTTCTGCGCACCGCCTGCGCCACAGCACTGCTGCTGATCGCCGCCTGCGGCGTGACGCCCGCCGGAATTGATGTGCCACCACCGCCGATGGCCGCCGAGCCTGCGGAAACCGCGACCACACCCGCCCCCGCGGCCCCGCCGGCTGCGCTGACCAAACCAGCGGCAGCGCCTGCCGGCCGCATCGATGCGCCCGCACCAAAAGCGGAACCCCGGCCCGAACCACGCGCCGCGGAAAAACCGGAACCACGCGCCGCTGCCAAACCACCGGCCGTTGCCAAACCCGCCGCGGCACCGCCTCTGGCGCTAGACACGCTGGAGCAGCGGCTGAAGGACACGCCGGCCATCGGCACCTTCACCAAGCTCACGCTGAAAAACCAGGTTGATGACCTGCTCGACCGTTTTCGCGACCACTACGGCGGCCGCGGCGGGGCGACGCTGGCGCAGTTGCGGCAGAGTTACGAGCAACTGATCCAGCGCGTACAGGGCCTGCTGCGTGAAGGTGATCCCGCGCTGGCCACGGCCATCGCCAACTCACGCGAGGCGATCTGGGCCGTGTTGTCCGATCCGGTTAAATTCGCAAAACTCTAGGAATACATCATGAAGCGCTTTGTTTTGCTGTCGTCTGTATTGGCTTTGCTGCCGGGCATCGCTGCCGCGGCCGAAAGTCCCGCCCTGCACAAGGATCTCGCCGCCTCGCTGGCGCTGCTCGGCCAGCCCTGCGCGCAGGTGGTTTCCGCCGCCGCCCAGGGGGACCGGGACTACCTGGTCAGTTGCAGCGACGGCAATCGCTATCGCGTCTACGTCAACGCCCAGGGCCGGGTATCCGCCGAAAAACGCTGATCGGGTTCAGCGCCCGGCAGGCTCTTTGATGCGCAATTGCATGATCACGCTGTCCAGCCAGCGCCCGAACTTGAAGCCGACATCACGCAGCACGCCGACATCGCGAAAACCCAGCGCACGGTGCAGGCCGATCGAGGCGGTGTTGCCGCTGTCGCCGATGATCGCGACCAGTTCGCGGCAGCCGGCGGCGGCGCAGCGGCTGATCACCGCCTCCAGCAGCAACCGGCCCGCGCCGCGGCCGGCGGCCGCCGGATCGAGATAGATCGAATCCTCGGCGGTATGGCGGTAGGCACTGCGCGTCCGGTAGCGGCCGGCATAGGCATAACCGATGACATGACCCTGGTCCTCCGCCACCAGCCAGGGCAGGCCGGCGGCGAGTACGGCCTCGCGCCGCTTCAGCATTTCCGCGAGATCCGGCGGCACCTCCTCGAACGAAGCGGTACCGTGCAGCACGTGACCGGCATAGATCGCCTGCACCGCCGCCATGTCGGCGGCAGCGGCATCACGGATCAGCAATGGCGACGCCATCGCCCGGCTCAGGGCTTGACCGCGACCGTCAGCGCGGCGTGATGTTCAAAACGCAGTTCGCCGTTTTCCATGCGCAGGCCGATGCCGGCCTGCGTGCCGGCCCTGGCGAGCGCGGTCATCACCACCCGCAGCGGTCCGACGCGTTCCGGCGCGTTGGTGATTTTCATCCACTCGCCATATTCGCGGTGATTGCTCCACGGCAGGAAACTCCCGATCCGCAGTCCGGCCGCCACCAGCGCGGCATGCAGCTCGCTTTTCGCCAGCATCCGCACATGGGAAGGGTCGCGGATGATCTCCAGCGCGTTATGCAGCGCGGCATCGGCGGCATCCTCTGCAGCGGTGACATCGACGGTGATCACCCGGCCGCCGGATCTGGTAACCCGTGCCATCTCGCGCAGCGCAGCCGGCGGATCGGTAAAGTGATGCACCGCGGAGCGTGAAACCACGGCATCGAAGTAACCGTCATCGAAGGGCAGCGCCTCGGCGCGGCCCGGCACCGCGCGCACATTGGCGAGGCCGGCCTTTGCGCAGCGCTGCCGCATTTTTTCCAGCATCTCCGGCGTGATGTCGCAGCCGACCACTTCGGCCGCCCCCGGCGCGAGCTTTTCGACGACGATGCCAGGCCCGCAGGCGACATCGAGGATGCGCGGCGAGGCCATGAAATGCGCCGCGTCGCGGATGCGTTCGAGCACCGTGGCATCATTGAACAGCGCGGCGCCAGCCATCGCGTCGGCCTGGCGCGTGAATTCGCGGCGGACCACGTCATCGTGATCGGACATGGAACAGTTCCTTTCGCTTGCGGTGATGTTGTTGCGGGGCACACGGCTGCGGCCCGCCCGGCGCGCATTATCACCGCTGCCGGCGCCGGTGGCACCTCACGCCACGATCTCACACGAAGTGGACTGTGTGACCTGCTGCGGCAGGACTGCCGGCGAAAACGCTATCATTGCGCGGACTTTTCATGAATGAAGGCCACGCCATGACCACCGCACCCGCCACCCCCGCCAGCCTCTCCTCCGCCGACCGCACCACACCGCAACTCGCCGCAGCCATGGTGCCGCCCCACCTGCGCATGATGCTGGCGCTGCAGGATTTTGAAGCCCCGGCGCGGCGCTACATGCCGCGCCCGATCTTCGGCTACGTCGCCGGCGGCGTCGAAGGCAACGTCACGCTGGACTGGAACCGCTCGACCTTCGACGACATCGCGCTGGTGCCGCGGATGCTGGTCAATGTGTCGAAGCGCACGCAGCAAACCGAACTCTTCGGCCGCACTTACGATTGCCCCTTCGGCATCAGCCCCATGGGCGGCACCTCGCTCGCCGGCTTCGAGGGCGACCTCAACCTGGCGCGGGCCGCCGCCGGCTGCAACATCCCGATGATCCTCAGCGGCGCCTCGCTGACCAAACTGGAGGAAGTGCGCGCGGCCTGTCCGCAGCACAGCTGGTTCCAGGCCTACCTGCCGGGTGAGGAAAAAGCGATCACCGACATGGTCGAACGCGTGGCGAAGGCCGGTTACGACACGCTGGTGCTGACGGTGGACATCCCCGTCGGCGCCAACCGCGAAAACAACGTGCGCAACGGCTACGACGCGCCGCTGCGGCCGAGCCTGCGCCTGGCGCTGCAGTGCCTCGCGCATCCGCGCTGGCTGGCCGGCACCGCGCTGCGCAGCTACTTCAGCCGCGGCATGCCGCACTTCGAGAACATGGGCCCGCGCACCCCGGTGATGTCGCGCAGCGCCGTGCGCGGCCGCGCCAACCGCGACCACCTGAACTGGGAACACTTCGACCTGATGCGCCGGCTGTGGAAAGGCAAGCTGGTGATCAAGGGCATCCTCGACAAGCGCGACGCGGTGATCGCGCGCGAGCATGGTGCCGACGGCATCATCGTCTCCAACCACGGTGGCCGCCAGCTCGACACCGCGACCTCGCCGCTGCGCGTGCTGCCGGGCATTGTCGCCGCGGCAGGATCGATGACAGTGATGATGGACAGCGGCATCCGCCGCGGCACCGACGCGCTCAAGGCACTGGCCCTCGGCGCCAAATTCGTGTTTGTCGGCCGGCCGATGCTCTACGCCGCTGCGGTCGCAGGTGAAGCCGGTGTACGCCACGCCATCGGCCTGCTGCGCGCCGAGATCGACCGCGACATGGGCATGCTCGGCGCGAACAGCATCACCGAAGTCAACCGCGACATGCTGATGCCGGCGCGGGCTTTTGACGGGTATCCGGGCTAACCTCTCAGGCCGGCAAAGCTTCCGGCGGCGCCACCCCCGCCTGCTCACAGGAATTGGCGACGTCGCTGATGGTGACCCGCCGCATCACGCGCACCCAGCGCAGGTCGTCGAAGTCGGTGCCGCGGTGCATCGTGCAGCGGTTGTCCCACATCACCAGTTCGTTGGCACGCCAGCGGTGGGTATAGACAAACTGGCGCTGGGTGACATGGGCGATCAGCTCGTCGATCAGCGCGCGGCCTTCGTCATCGGGCATGCCCCAGATGCGTCCGGCATGTGAGGCGACAAACAACGACTTGCGGCGGTTCTGGGGAATCAGCCGCACCAGCATCTGCGGCACAGGCGGCAGGCGTTTGCGCTCATCCTCGTTGAATTCATGAAAGCCGCTGCGCCGGCGCGAGGTGGCGATCCAGTGTTCGGCGACAAGTCCTTCCAGCTTTTTCTTCATCGCCTCCGGCAGCGCATCGTAGGCGGCGCGCTGGTCGGCGAATTCGGTGTGGCCGCCGATCGGCACCACGGTCTCCGCATAGAGCAGTGAACACAGGCTGGGCAGGCGCTTGAAGGAACTGTCGGTGTGCCACAGCTTGTTGCCGGCCTTGTACATGCGCTGGCGGCTGTCCTCGCCCCAGATTTCACCGGCGGCGTTGAGGTTGGAGATGTCGGCGAAGGCACCGCTGAAACGCGTCGGTGTCGCCTTCGGGTCCAGTGTGCGTTCTTTTTCCACCGGACCCCAGTGCCCGGAAAACGCCAGTTGCTGGTCTGTGGTGAGCTGCTGCTGCGGAAACACCAGCACCGCGTATTTCCAGAATGCCTGGCGAATGGCTTCGAGGTCTGCACCCGAAAGCGGCAGCGAGAGATCAACATCGCCGATTTCGGCGACGAAATCCGGCGTGACCGGCATCACGGTGATGGGCATGTTATTTCACCTCCGGTACTGGCGATACGCTCAGGGCGCGCAGCCGGTGACACAGCGGCCGGCGCCGTCAAATTCCATGGTGCGGCCGCTGATCGCCAGATGCGCCGGCGGCCGCAGCAGTTTCATGAAAGCCGCGGTGCGCGAACCGGGGCGCAGCTTGCCCCCTTCGGTGACCGGTTCATTGGCGTGGGTCAATATCACCGAGGCCGGGCGGATGAGTTCGTTGATGGCATGCCCTCCGGAATAAAAGATGCCCGGATTCGGCCCGAGATTGAGCACGGCAAGATTCGCCTTGTGGAATTCGTTGACCACCGTCTTCATTTCAGAATGAATTCCGGTGTCGCCACTGAGGTAAACCGTGAGGCCGTTGGTGAACTTGACCACAAAACCGGTGGCCGGTCCGTACTCGAGGACAGCGCCATCCGCCCTCAGCGCGGCGCGCTGGGCCTCGGACAACAGAGCCGGCGGCGCATTATTCACATGCGAGGCATAGACGATGGAAATTTCAACGCCACGGGCGGCATCGGCCGTCTTTGCCACAAAAACACCGCCCAGGTCGGTCTGCGACGCACACACCGTGGCCACTGGCACAATGGTGGCGTCACCAGTCTGCGGGCAAAAACCGACGGGTTTGCCTTCGCGAATGGCCAGCACCTTGTTGCCGACAAAACCGCTCATCGCGCGGGTCATCACCAGCGCCGCATTCTTCGCCGCGGCGACTTCAGCGGTGGTGGAATGTGGAGCGGGAACCCGTTCCGAATTGGCACAGCTTCCTGCGCCCGGCGCCTTCAGCTTGAGATCGCCGAGGTGATCACCGTGCATATGGCTGAGCAGCACCATATGGATGGCGCCCAGCCTCGGATCGTCACCGCCGGTCACGTTATGCGCGGGGTCATAAAGAAAACGCACACCCGTCGGATCCTCGAACACTATTGCGCGGTCGTTGGCGCAGAGTTCGCCTGGATGGGAACCAATCGGCGTGATCTTGACGTTTTGAGCCAACACTGGCGCCGCGGCGACTCCAAGAAACAGGGCTACGGACAGCGTGGTGAAGATTTTTTTCATGCTTCCTCCGGATGGTGGCGCGGCAAAGCTGTTCGCCAAGAATGCGGCCTGCCAAGGCGTTAACTTACTCTGTCGCCCAATTCGGCGCCACTGCCGGAGTCATTGTTTACGATACGCAGCAGCGCCGTGCCGTACCGCTCAAGTTTTTTGGCGCCTATGCCACTGATGCCGGACAGCACAGCCATGTCCTGCGGCCTTGTGGCGGCGATTTCCGCCAGGGTCCGGTCGTGCAGGATCACATAGGCCGGCACCGCCTGGGTTCGTGCCTCGTCAAGCCGCCAGGCCTTCAACCGATCAAGCAACCCTG
This sequence comes from Betaproteobacteria bacterium Ga0077527, assembly GCA_001464815.1. GTDB lineage: Bacteria > Pseudomonadota > Gammaproteobacteria > Burkholderiales > SG8-41. The sequence continues at coordinate 351,953 of LNDW01000015.1, forward strand.
CATCGGCGCCATAGACCCCTGCTGTGGCGGCGCTGCGGCTTTTTTTCGCGGCCTTTCGCGGCTGCAGCTCGCGCATCGCCACTGACTGCTCGCCCTTGAGCACCGCGCGGCTGGCTTCGGTCAGCCGCAGCGCACCATAGGCCGCGTGGTCGGGTTCGGCATAACCCAGCGCCACCAGCTGGCGGAATACGTTGCGCCACGCGGCCTCGTCCAGTTCGGCGCCGACGCCGAACACCGGCAGCCGGTCATGGCCCCATTGCGCTGTGCGTTCGGTGGCACGGCCGCGCAACACGTCAATCAGGTGTACCACGCCGAAACGCTGGCCGGTACGGTAGATGCAGGACAGCGCCTTCTGCGCCGCCTCGGTGGCGTCCCAGGTGCGCGGCGGCTCAAGGCAGGTGTCGCAGTTGCCGCAGGGGGCACTGGCTTCGCCGAAATATTCGAGCAGGCGCACACGACGGCAACCGGCGGTCTCGCACAGACCGAGCAGCGCATCGAGCTTGACGGTGGACACGCGGCGGAATTCCTCGCTGCCCTGCGATTCATCGATCATCCGCCGCTGCTGCACCACGTCGCCCAGGCCATAGGCCATCCAGGCATCGGCGGGCTGGCCGTCACGGCCGGCGCGCCCGGTCTCCTGATAGTAGGCCTCGATGCTTTTCGGCAGGTCGAGGTGTGCGACAAAACGCACGTCGGGCTTGTCGATGCCCATGCCAAAGGCGATGGTGGCGACGATGACCACGCTGTCCTCGCGCTGGAAGCGACCCTGGTGCGCGGCGCGTGAAGATGCATCCATGCCGGCGTGATACGGCAGCGCGTGGATACCGTGCGACACCAGCCAGGCCGCGGTCTCGTCGACCTTTTTGCGCGACAGGCAATAGACGATGCCGGCATCACCCGCATGGTCTTCGCGGATGAAGCGCAACAGCTGGTTGCGTGCATCCTGCTTGTCGGTGATGGTATAACGGATGTTCGGCCGGTCGAAGCTGGAGATGAACACCCGCGCGTCGTCGAGCGCGAGGCGGCTGATGATCTCGTCGCGGGTCTGCGGATCGGCGGTGGCGGTCAGCGCGATGCGCGGAATGCCGGGAAAACGCTCGTGCAGCACAGACAGCTGCAGATACTCGGGACGGAAATCATGGCCCCACTGCGATACGCAGTGCGCCTCGTCGATCGCAAACAGCGCGATGCGTGTTTCACCCAACAGCTCAAGCATGCGCGGCATCATCAGCCGCTCCGGCGCGACATAAAGCAGATCAAGCTCGCCGGCGCGCAACGCCTTCTCGCAGGCATTCACCTCGCGGCCGTCGAGTGTGGAGTTGAGGAAGGCGGCACGCACGCCGAGCTGGGTCAGCGCCGCGACCTGGTCCTGCATCAGCGCGATCAGCGGCGACACCACCAGCGCGGTGCCCTCGCGCAACAGCGCCGGCAACTGGTAACACAGCGACTTGCCGCCGCCGGTGGGCATCAACACCAGTGCATCGCCGCCGCTGGCGACATGGCCGACGATCTCGGCCTGGGCGCCGCGAAAGGCGGCGTGGCCGAACACTTCGCGCAGCAGTTGCAGCGCGCGGTCAGCCATGAGGAGACAATAAATTATTAAATAAAAACAATGACTTACAATTATTTCCCGGTCTTGCGCCCGGCCAGCCTGAGTAATTCCTGGTGCAGGGCATCGGGAATCTGCAGGCCTGCAGCGCGGGCCTGCGCGGTCGCCTGCTGGCGGCGCGCGCCGGGCAGCCGCACACCGGCGTCCTTGAGCATGCCGGACACCAGGTCTTCGATACGCGCCGCATAAACCTCGGCGCCGGCCAGTGCCGCCGGGTTGATCACGATCAGCGCGTGCCCGATACGCGGCTTGTTGCCGGGTTCGAAGTACGAATCATTTTCAACGCTCAGCGCGGCGCCGGTCAGCGCCACACACAGCGCCTCGACCATCAACGCCAGTGCGGTGCCCTTGACGCCACCGATCGCGGTCAGGCTGCCGGTCAGCGCGGCCTGCGCGCTGGTGGTGGGATTGCCGTCACGGTCCACTGCCCAGCCCAACGGAATCGGCTTGTCCTCCTTCGCCATCAGCATGATCTTGCCGCGGGTGACTTCGGTCAGTGAGAGATCGATGACGATCGGCGGCTTGTCCTGGCGCGGAAAAATCGCGGCAACCGGATTGGTGCCGAAAAACGCCTGCTTGCCGCCCCAGGCATTGATCGCCGCCGGCGAGTTGGTCAGCGCGATACCGGCCATGCCGGCTCCGGCGATCGGCGCGAGGTGGTAGGCCGCGGCACCGAAGTGATGGCTGTTGGTGACGCCGACAAAGGCCACGCCGTAGCGTTGCGCGCGCTTGATGCCCTCTTTCACCGCAAGCGCGGCAGCCGGAAAAGCGAGGCCACCGCCGGCGTCGATCAGCGCCGTGGCGCCGGCCTTGCGCAGCAGCTTCGGTTTGGCCTTGCCGTCGGCGCGGCCTTCGCGCAGATGTTGCGCATACAGGGCGACCCGCGACAGGCCGTGGCCGGAGAGGCCCTCGCAGTCGGCGGCGACCAGCGCCTGCGCGGTGGCCTCGGCCATTGTCTTGCCGGCGCCGGCGCGCTTGAGTGCACGCGTCGCGAGTTCGGTCCATTCGGTGATCGGCAGTGTGGCCATTGCTGGTTCAATCCGCTGGTTTAATCCACTGTGGTGCCGGATTTTTTGGCAACTTCCGACCACTTCGCCGCCTCCGAACGGACAAACGCGGCGAATTCGGCCGGTGTATTGCCGCTGGGTTCGGCACCCTCGCTGCGGATGCGCTGAATGACTTCGGGCGACTTCAGCGTCGCCACCCAGTCCCTGTAAAGGCGCTCCTGGATCGGCGCCGGGGTTTTCACGGGGACAAAGAGGCCGTTCCATTGCAGCGCGATGATGCCCTTGAAACCCTGCTCCTCGATCGTCGGAACATTCGGCATCACGTTCGAGCGCACCCGATCAGCCACCCCCAGACCGCGCAGACGCCCGGCACTGACCTGGGGCGCCGCGACCGGCATCACGACAAAGGCCACCTGCGATTCGCCGGTGAGCAGCGCCACGGAAGCCGGCGCCGCACCTTTGTATGGCAGATGGTTGATGCGGGTGCCGGTGGTCACGCGCAGGAGTTCCATCGCCATGTGCGACATGGTGCCGGTGCCGGCCGAGGAGTAATCCAGTGCATTGGGCTTGCCTTTGGCCAGCACCACCAGATCCTTGACGGCCTTGACCGGCAGCGCGGGATGGGAGACCAGCGCGAAGGGGTAGGAGGAGGCCATCGAGATCGCGGCAAAATCCCTGACCGGATCGAAATTGATCTTTTTGAAAATCGCCGGGCTGATCGAAATCGAGGAATTGGCGAAAAACACCGTGTAGCCGTCCGCCGGCGCCCTGGCGACGATCTCGGCGGCGATGTTGCCGCTGGCGCCGGCACGGTTGTCGACCACCACCTGCTGGCCGAGTTGCTGTGCATACCGCTGCGCGATGATGCGAGCCACCACGTCACTGCCACCGCCGGCGGGGAACGGCAGCACCATGCGGATGCTGCGGTTGGGAAATTCCTGCGCTGACACAGGCAGAGCCGCAGCCAAGATTGTTACGATCACTACGGATGCGCGCAGGGCGCTGCGGTTCAGGGCAGTCATGAAAACTCCTCCGGGAGCAGTGGTTTGAAGCGGATGCGCAGTCTCGCCCGCCGCGTCCGAAAAATCAAACGCTCAGGCGGGCACCGCAGTCTCGGGCTTGAGCAGGCTGTCGCCGGGCTTGACGCGGGTGAACTTCACCGGCCTTGTCTCGATGCTGAAGCGGCCCTCCTGCCAGCCGACGCAGGTGTAGCGTGAATTCTCGAGGTCGCGCACGCCGGGATGGTCGGCGCGGTAATGCGCACCGCGCGAATCACCACGCGCCATCGCCGCGAAGCGGATCGATTGAGACACCAGCACCAGATTTTTCAGGTTGAGCCAGTCGTGCCAGGTCAGGTTGAAGGCGCGGGTGGCGCCGTCGATGCCCACCGCATCGAGCCGTGTGTCAAGTTCGTTGAGCAGGCCGTCGGCGCGTTCCAGCGATGCGGCGTCGCGGATGATGCCGACGTCATCCCACATCACGTTGTACAGCGCCTCGCGGATTTCGTTGAGGTCGCCGCCGCGGCGGGAAAACGGCGCCATGCAGCGCGCCACCGCGGCATCGATCGCGGCCTGATCGGGCGCGCGCAGTTCGCCGTTCGCGCGGACCCAGCCAGGCATCACGTCACCGGCGATGCCGCCGAACACCGTGGAGTTGGCGACACCGTTGCCGCCAAGACGGTTGGCGCCATGTACGCCGCCGGAGTCCTCGCCGGCGACAAACAGTCCCGGCAGGTCGGTGGTGCAATCGGTCCTGAACACCACGCCGCCCATCATGTAGTGCGCGGTCGGCACCACGTCGGCGAGCCCGCCGACGAGGTCGAAACCGCAGTCGGCGCAACGCTCGACCATACCCTTGAATTCGCGCCGCACCATCACCGGATCGAGGTGACGCATGGTGATGTAGAGGCCGCCGCGCGGACCGACGCGGCCGGCGCGCATTTCCTCGTACATGCCGCGGCTGACGATGTCGCGCGTGGCGCGTTCATTGCGCGGGTCGTAGTTGTGCATGAAACGCTCGCCGTCGCCGTTAAGCAGGTGGCCGCCGGCGCCGCGCAGGCCCTCCTCGATGATGGTGCCGGTGATGCGGGTGTCGGCGCCGGCAATCAGGCCGGTCGGGTGGAACTGCACCATCTCCATGTCGCGCAGCATCAGCCCGCCGCGCAGCGCCATCGCCATGCCGTCGCAGCTCTTGTCGCCGGAGGGTGTATGGTACTTGTACATGGTCGGGCCGCCGCCGGTGGCGAGCAGCACCGCCTTGGCCTGCACGAACACGAACTCACCCGTGCGCATGTCGATCATCAGCACGCCGGAAATCGCCGAACCGTCCCTGGACTTGATGAACTCGACCGCGCGATGCTCTTCCAGGCGGTCGATGCCGCGCGCCCACACCTGCTCGGCAAGTCGGTTGATGATTTCGATGCCGGTGAGATCGCCCTTGTGCACGGTGCGGTCGAAGGTCTGCCCGGCGAATGCCTTCTGGTGAATCGTGCCGTCCGGGTTGCGGTCGAAAAAGCAGCCCAGTTCGTTCTCGAGTTCGTGCACACGCTCGACCGCGGTCTCGACCAGCATCCACGCCAGGTCCTGGTCGGGCAGCCATTTGCCGCCTTCGATGGTGTCCATGAAATGGCGTTCAACGGAGTCACCCTCGGCCAGCGCGACGTTGTAGCCGCCCTGCACCATGCGCGTGCAACCGCTTTTGCCGAGGAGGCCCTTCACCGCGACGGTGATGGAGAGCTGCGGGTTGTGCTGGTGCGCATGCAGCGCCGCGAACAGACCGGCGCCGCCGGAGCCGAGGATCAGAATGTCGGTTTGGATGGTTTTCATAAAGTCAAAACTCAGCCACAGAGGACACAGAGAGCACAGAGGAAACCCCAACAACCAGTCCGTGCTTTTGATGTTCTCTGTGAACTCTGTGCCCTCTGTGGCTTGCAGTTGAAGTTGATGTTCAGGATTTCACACCCAGTGCGGCCAGCACGCCGGCGCGCTTGTCCTTCGCCGCGGCATTGACCTCGGTATAAAGGCTGCCGCCGTGGGAATCCATCGCCACCAGCAGCGGGCCGAAGCCCTTGATGCGGAATTTCCACAGCGACTCGGGATTGAGATCATCGAGGTCGACCTCCTCGATCTGCTCGATCCAGGTGGTCTCCAGCGCCGCGGTGCCACCGATGATTGCAAGATAGACGCCGCCGATGTCCTTGAATGCCTTGGCCGATGCCGCGAACAAACCACCCTTGCCGATGATGATGCGCACACCATACTGCGCCATCAGCGGCTGGGTGAAGCGCTCCATGCGCGCACTGGTGGTGGTACCGATGCAGATCGGCGCGTAGCCGGAGGGATGCTCCATCGTCTCGCCGACCCATTTGACGTTGGGGGCGGTATGCACCACGGCGTGCCCACGCATGTCGAAGCGCGTCTTGCGACCATGGTCGAACATGTGAATCTGTGTGGCGTCACGGATACCGAACAAGGTGTCGTGCAGGGTGACGGTGTCGTTGACGCGCAGCTTGCGAATCTGCTCCTCGCTCGCCGGCATATGGATTTCATAATGGGCCATCTTGGTGTCCGTAGCTCAGTATCCGTATTCCAGGCCCTGCGGCGTGAAGGTGGCGCGGGCGCGCCGCGCCGAATGGCACTGCATGTTCACCGCCACCGGGTTCATCGTGATGTGTGTCGCCGCGGTCTCGACGTGCACCGCAAAGGCAGTCGAATCACCACCCAGCCCTTGGGCACCGACACCCAGCTTGTTGACCACGGCGGAAAGCTCGGCCTCGAGCTTTGCACCTTCAGGGTCTTCGCATTTTGTGCCCAGCGGCCGCGTCGCAGCCACCTTGGACAGGTGCACGCAAAGATCGGCGGTGCCTCCGACACCAACGCCGACAATCACCGGCGGGCAGCTCTTGCCGCCGGCATCAAGCACGCAGTCGATGACAAAGGTCTTGATTGCATCGATGCCATCGGCGGGGATCGCCATCTTCAGCCAGGAATTGTTTTCCGAACCCGAGCCCTTGGGAATCATCTCTATCGACAGCGTTTCGGAATTGTCCGAAAAATCGATGTTGATCACCGGCACGTGGCGGCCGCCGGAGGTGTGCAGGTTCTTGCGCGTGGTCGGATGTACCACCGAGGAACGCAGCGGGTGCTCCTGGGTGGCACGGGTGCAGCCGCCGACGATGGCCTGCTTCAGCGCGTGGCCGTCCACCTCGACACCGCTGCCGATGACCACGTTGTAGATCGGAATGCCGGTGTCCTGGCACAGCAGGTTGGTGTTGTCCTCGGCGACCCTGATGTTGCGGATCATGGTGCCGAGTATCGCCTTGCCGGTGGCGTTGGTTTCAGCCTGGTCGAGTTGCTGAAAACCCTGCTTGATATCAGGCGGCAGCATCTTCAATGCCCTGATATAAAGCTCCTTGCACGCCTCTTCCACCTGCTTCAGATCAAGCTTCAATGCCGCATCCTCGCTGACAGTTTTGCTGCACGACCGGCCATTTACTTCACCTGCAGGCCGCGCTCCTTGATGATCTTTGCCCAGCGCGCCGATTCCGATTTGAGGTCACGCGCGAACTCCTCCTGCGAATTGCCGACGGTGACCATGCCGATTTCAGTCACGCGCTTGCGCAGGTCCGGGCTTTGCAGCGCCTTGATCGTGTCGGCGTGCACCTTGTTGATCACCGCCTTCGGCGTGCCGGTGGGCACCATGAAACCGAACCAGCCGAGGTTCTCGAATCCGGGCAGCGTTTCCGCCACCGCCGGCACATTGGGCAGCTGCGGCGAACGCTCCTTGCTGGTCACCGCCAGTGCGCGCAGCTTGCCGCCGTTGACCTGGTTGATCGCCGCCGACAGATTGGGCGTGACAAACTGGATCTGGCCACCGACCAGATCTGTGATCGCAGGACCCTCACCCTTGTACGGGATATGAGTGACTTCGATACCTGCGGTGTAGATGAAGTTTTCCGCGGCAAGGTGGGTCTGGGTGCCGATGCCGGCGGAACCGAAGGTCATCGACTTCGGTTTGGCCTTGGCCATGGCGATCATTTCCTTCAACGTCTTTGCCGGATTGCTCGGGTTGACCACAATGGCCTGCGGTCCGCTGGCGACATTGGTGATGCCGACCAGGTCCTTCTCCGGGCTGAACGGCATCTTGGCGTACATGTGCTGGTTGGCGGTGACAATGGAGCCCGAGGTCAGGAACAGCGTGTAGCCGTCGGGCGTCGCCCTCGCTGCAATCTCGCCGCCGATGTTGCCACCGGCGCCGGCGCGGTTATCAACCACCACCGGCTGCCCCCACAGCTCGTTCAGCTTCTGCGACACCAGCCGGGCGACGATGTCGGTGGCGCCGCCCGGGGAGAACGGCACGATCACACGTACCGGGCGGTTGGGATAGGCGGCGTCGGCAGCCTGCGCAGCAGGCACTGCCAACAGGCTGGCGGCGATCATCATCAGCATCTTGTTCATCGGCTTCTCCTCTTTATGGTTTATGCCGGATCGCGGGGCGACCCCTGCGAATCAAGATACCCGACACATCGGTGTGCAGCAACCGCTCACAGACCCAGCGCATCAGCGGCGAGTTTGCGCAACTCGCGGCTGAGTTTGTTGCGCAGCGGCTTCGCGGCCGGCCGGTGCGCGATGTTGACCAGCTCGTACGGATCCTTCTGCAGGTCGTACATTTCATCGAGCTCGCCGTTGCGTGCGCGATTGACCCAGTGGATGTACTTGTAGCGGTCGGTGCGCACCGCCTTGTAGCTCATGCCGACCAGCCAGGGATAGGCGTTCTCGGCCCAGTATTCGCAGAGCAGCGACTTGCGCCAGCCGCCGCGGCGCCCGGCAATCAGCGGCCACAGGGATCGGCCCTGGACATGTTTGCCAGGCTTGCCGCCGGCAACTTCGATCAGGGTCGGCGCGATGTCCTGCAGGATCACCAGCTCGCGCACGCGGGAGCCGGGCTTGATGGTTTTCGGCCAGCGGATCAGCAGCGGCGCGCGGATGCCCTCTTCGTACGGGAAGCGGCGCTCCGGCCCGAGGCCGTGCTCGCCGAAAAAGTAGCCGTTGTCGCCGAGGAACAGGATCACCGTGTTGTCGAGCTCGCCGGTCTCCTTCAAGGCTTCAAACAGCATGCCCACACCCTCGTCCACCGCGGCCATCATCGCCGCGCGCAGGCGGATCTCCTCCTGCTTTCCGGAGTGAATCGCGTCGTGCATGATTTTCGAAGCCTCGGTCTTGCGCAGCGCCACGGCCTCGGTCCACACCGGCTTGTGCTTGAGGAATTCGGTGGGTTTCTGCATGTTCGGTTTTTTCGGGAACACGCAGCCCTTGTAGAGGTTCTCGTGGCGCTTCGCCGGCCGATAACCGTCCATCCGGAAACTGCCGTCTGCTGCCTGCTCGGCATCGGGATGCACCGCTTTGTGCGCAAACCACAGTGACCACGGCTTTTTCGATTTGCTCTTCGCGCGGCCGCGGATCCACTCCGACGCCATGGTGTTCATGATGTCGGTGACGTAGCCCTTGTGCTGGACGTAGGTGCCGTTCTCACAGAGTTTCGGATCGTAGAGGCTGCCGTGGCCGTCGTAAGCCACCCAGTGGTCATAGCCCGGACGCGGCTTGCCGTCGTTGCCCATATGCCACTTGCCGATGTGCGCAGTCTGGTAACCGAGGCGCTGCAGTTCGAGGTGGTAGTTGGGCAGGCGGTGGCTGGCGAGGTCGCGCGCGACGTTGTCGATGATGCCGTGGCGGCTGGCGTACTGCCCGGTGAGGATCGAGGCGCGGTTGGGCGAGCAGATCGAGGTGGTGTGGAAGGCGCGGTCGAACATCACGCCTTCGTGAGCGATGCGGTCGATGTGGGGCGTCTTCATGTAGGGATGGCCGCCGGCACCGAATTCGTCGAAGCGCAGGTCATCGACCAGGATCAGCAGGATGTTGGGTTTTTTCGCGGTTTTTTTCATTGCATCTCCTCAGACGCCCGGACGGGCACGCAACACATCAACCCAGGTTCAGGGCAAAGGCCAGACCAAAGGCCAGGGACAGGCCCGCAGCCACCGCCAGCAAGGACTTCTGCCACTCGCGCCAGTCCAGGAATTCGATCAGCAGCAGGCGCGCGCCTCCAGCCATGTGCGCGGCGAGCAGCAGCACCAATCCGGTCTCGGCAAATTTCACCAGCGGGTTCTGCGTCCAGGCGAGAAAACCATCAAGGCCGGCTGCACCGTGGAAAGCCTGACCCAGTGCCCAGAAATGCAGCGGCAGGAACAGCGTCAGCAGCAGGCCGGAGAGCCGGTGCACGATGAACGCCCAGTATGCTGGATGGTTGCGCGCGCGATAGTCGTTTTTCATGCCTGGGGTGTGGATGCCTGCCGCGCTCATGCCGGACCTCCGCCGAACACCGCAAACACCGCACGCAAGCCCCACAGCGCCAGCGCGATGCCGAAGGCCGTGAGCAGCAGATTGGTCGCGCCGCCGCGCCAGCCCAGGGTCTCGCCAAGAATGGTGCGCAGGCCGATCGGCGCGTGCACCGACACTGCAATCACGAATAGTGTGTAGAACGCGAACCAGGCCACGTTGCCCTGGGTGCGACCGAGGATTTCAGCACCGGAAAGACCGCTGCGCACGGCGAGGATCATGGTGATCAGATGCACCACCACGCACAGCGCGAGCACCATCGCGCTCATTCGCTGCGCCCCCCACAGCAACACCTCAGAACGCCGGCTCAACGTTGCTCTCCACTGAGAATATTTCGTAACTTATTGTTTTTAAACATTAAATTTTACCGCTCAACGTGGCCGACAGCACCGCACGCTTCAGCCCGGCAATACCTGCCGTCGGCGACAGGCCCTTGGGGCAACGCTCGGTGCAATTAAGATGGGTGTGGCAGGCGTGGCAGCCGGCGTCGCCCGCCACCGCGGCAAGCCGCTCCGACTGGGCGGTATCACGCACGTCGTTGACCAGGGTCCAGGCACGATTAAGTGCGGCCGGTCCGAGGTAATCCTTGTTCCAGCTCACCACATCACAGGCGCTGTAGCAGACGCCGCAGCCGATACATTCGATGCCGGCATCCACACGCTTGCGCTCTTTCGACTCCGGAGACACCCGCTCAAACTCGTCCTTGCGTGTCTTGCTGCCGCTGAAACGGCCGCGTGCCTTCGCCCACTTGTCGAAGAATTCGCGCATGTCGGTGACCAGATCCTTGATCACCGGCAGATTGCGCAGCGGCGCGATTTCCACGCTGCCGTCCTCCGCCACCTTGTCGACATGGGTGCGGCAGGTCCAGCGTGAACGGCCATTGACCGTCATCGCGCAGGAACCGCAGACACCGACACGGCAGGCGAAACGGTAGGCGAGTGTCGGGTCGCATTTGCGCTGGACGTAGGTCACCACGTCGAGCACCGTCTGGCTTTCCTGGCGCGGGACTTCGAATTCCTGGAAGGCGCCGTTCTCGGCGCCGCGCCAGACCTTGACTTTGAGCGTTTGCATGTTGATTTGAATTCCAATGTGTCCGTTACGCAGGCAGCGTCACCGTCGGCGCGGCAATACGCTGGATCATCACGTTGACACAGGCCGGCTTGCCGCTCGCCAGCGCGCGTTCGAGTGCGGGTTTCAGCTCGGCGGCACGGGTCACCAGTTCACCGTGGCCACCGAGGGCCGCGACCACCTGATCATAACGTGTGGCCAGCAGCTCGAGGCCATGAGCACGTTCCCGGCCGTAGCTGCGCAACTGGATCTGGTATTCGGCATTCCAGCAGGTATCGTTGCCGATCACCACCACCATCGGCACACCTTCACGCACCGCGGTGTCGAACTCCATCAGGTGAAAACCCGCCGAACCGTCGCCCATCACCGCGATCACGGTGGCGCCGTTGCGCGCCATACGCGCGGCGAATGCAAATGGGATGCCACTGCCAATCGAACCGCCGACACCGTTGATCACACGCACCGGTGCATTGATGCAGGCCTGCGCCCACTGGCCGATCTCGCCGCCATCGGCAACAAAAACTGCTTCCGGCGCGGCGGCCAGCGCGGCCTGCACCGCGCGGCCGAGTTCGACCGGATGCACCGGACCGCTGCCGCCGCTGTCTTTGTCACTGTCGATGTCCTGCCAGGCCGCAGGCCGGTGGTTCACTGCGGCAGTAACGGCATCAAACCACTGCCGGTTTGCATTTTTTGTGGTGGTTGCCGTCGTCAGCTTGCGCACTGCAGCCGCGGTGTCGGACTGCGCTGAAAGCGCCACACGCGCCGCGCCGATATTGCCCAGCGAACGTTGCAACACTTCAGCATCGGGATCGATGACCACAAAACGGCAATCCGCGGCCACTGCCGGCGCCTTCGCAAAACGCAGCGTGAAATCGGGTTGTTTGCCGATGAGCACAATCAGGTCGGCTTTCGCCAGCACACCGGCAAAGGCACCCAGCGACGGATCATTGACGCCGCGCGGGCTTTCCATCACCAGCGCCGGCACGCCGGTCGCTGCGGCCAGCGGCCTGACCAGACCTGCAAGCGGCGCCTGCGCCATCACCGGGCTCAACAAAATCAGTGGCCGCGCCGCGCCCTGCAATTGCGCGAGCAGCGCAGCGCAGGTCTGGTCATCCAGCACCTGCTCTGCCGCCCGGAAGTCAGCCGCGGCTGCGATCAAACTTTCGCCGTTGTCGAGCTTCGCATCCAGCAGGTTGGCCGGCAGGCTCAGATGCACCGGACCCGGCCGGCCTGAGCGTGCAATACGGCAGGCCCTGGCAATATCAGCGCCCATGTCCTCGGCTTTGGCCGCGGTCCACGAGGCCTTGCACAGCGGTGCCGCGATATCGGCCTGACGCATTTCCTGGAAGGCACCACGGCCCAGTTCATTGAGCGGCGCATGGCCGGAGACCAGCACCAGCGGCGACTCGGCCGCCAGCGCGGTATACAGCGCACCCACGCCATTGGCATGGCCGGGCCCGCCAGTCAGCCAGACGATGCCCGGCTCGCCGGTAAGCCGTGCCCAGGCATCGGCCATGTGCACGGCCGCACCTTCGTAGCGGACATGGGTAATCGAAAGCTTCGCCTCGATCGCCGCATCGTAAAGCGGCATGATGTGATTGCCGGACAGCGCAAACACCCGCCGCAGGCCCGCCGCGGCCAGCGAACGGCAGAAAATGTCGGCACCACGCAATGAACTCATTTTTCGGCGTCCTCAAACCACCATCTGTCCGTTGACACCACCAGACAGATCATTAAAAGATCCAGACTGACTGAAACCGGACGAGCGGCGCAATGGCAAGGAGCACAGCGTCCCCCAAGGGGACTTGTTGCACTGCGCGCAGCAGCCGAGACCTATCCCGGAGAGTAGGCGAGGCTGCGAGCACTGCGCGACGCCGCCATTGCGTCGCGCAGCCGGTTTCAATTAAGCGCTTTCGTAGAGTCGGGTCAGCACAAACTCCCTATGCCCCAGCGCCTCGGCGGCGGTCAGCCGGCCGTTGCAGGTGCGCAGCATGACTTCGATCAGTTCGTCGCCGGTCTGGTCGAGGTTTTTCTCACGCTGCAGCAGGCCCGAGCAATCGTAGTCGACGTGTTCACTCATGGTGCGCACGGTGCGCGGATTCGCGGTGAGCTTCACCACCGGCACGATCGGATTGCCGATGACATTGCCCTGCCCGGTCGGGAACAGGTGCACTACATAACCGGATGCCGCGCACAGCGTGACCATTTCCGCCGCGGCGGAGGACGAATCCATGAACCACAGACCCGGCTTGGTTGGCTCTTCGGCCTTATCGAGCACACCGATGACCTTGCACTTCTTGCCGATTTTCTGGATGTTGCCCAGCGCTTTTTCCTCGATCGTGGTCAGGCCGCCGGCGATGTTGCCCTTGGTCGGCTGCGAATCGGAGAGGTCGCTGGTTTTGTTTTTCTCGACAATGGCCTGGTAACGATCAAACATGCGCATGAATTCCTTGCGCACTTCAGGCGTTGCGCAGCGGTCGGCAACAATGTTTTCGCCGCCGGTGATTTCCGTGGTTTCACCAAAACACATGGTCACACCCAGCGGCTCGAGCTTGTCGAAGGCGCTGCCCACGGTCGGGTTGGAACCGCAGCCCGAGGTCGTGTCGGACTCACCACACTTGGTCGACACCCACAGGTCGCTGATCGGACATTCGACGCGCTGCAGCTCGGAGGCCCACTGCACGTATTCCTTGGCCACCTTGGACGCGCGCATGATGGTGTCGTGGTCGCCGTGCAGCTCGATGCCGAAGCCGGTGACCGGCTTGCCGGTCTTGGCTATGCCATCGACCACTTTTTTCGCCCAGCCTTCTTCAATACAGATCACCACCACGGCCGCGACATTGGGATTGGCGCCGGCGCCGATGATGGTGCGGAAATGCAGGTCCAGGTCGGCGCCGAACTGCAGCCGGCCATAGGGATGCGGGATCGCAATCGCGCCCTTGATATTGTTGGCCACGGCTTCGGCGGCGGCGTTCGACAAGTCGTCCACCGGCAGGATCAGGACGTGGTTGCGGACACCAACACGGCCGTTCTCGCGGCGGTAGCCCATGAATGTGGTTTTGCTGTTGATCATCTGTTAACTCTCCGGAATAAGTCGGTGCGGGTTGGTCGGCGGCGTTTTAGCAGCGGCGTTTTGCCAGCGGCGTTTTACCAGCGTCCTTACCAACGTTTGGTTTTAATGTTGTGCACGTGGGCATGTTCGCCGACCTTGATGTCAGCCACCGCCTTGCCGATATCGAAACCATATTTGATGATGGTGTCGCCCTTCTTGATGTCACAGAGCGCCGCCTTGTGACCGATGGGGATGTCATTAAGCGCCTTGACCTTGATCGTGGAGTCGTCTTCCATCACCCAGCCGATCATTTCCTGTCCGGCCTTGATGCCTTCGATGACGGCCACGCCGACCATGTCTTTTTTGTCGTGTACCAATATGTGAATCATTGCGCCTCCTGAATATGTAAACGCTGCGGTGGACCACAACCCGGCATCAAAATCCGGGGTGCAGGGTCGCAGATGCTACCTCCGGTATTTCCGGCAGGTCAACTATATGACCTATATGAATCCTGAAAAGCCATGCTAGACTGCGCCGGCGATGAACACCGTCCACCCTGACAGCCTGACTGCCAACCCGCTGTACCGCGAAGTGCAATGGCGCATCACCCGCGCGCTGGCCGCAGGCGAATGGAAGCCGGGCGAGGCCATCCCCAGCGAAAGCCGGCTGGCGGCGCAGTACAAAGTGTCGATCGGCACCATCCGCCGCGCCATCGACGAACTGGTCGCCGGCCGCATCCTGGTGCGACAGCAGGGGCGCGGCACCTTTGTTGCGACGCACACCGAAGACCGCACGCTGTTTTACTTTTTCCACGTGGTCGGCAAGGACGGCAGCCGGGAGTTTCCGGAGTCGGAGCTGCAGGATTTCCGCAAGGAACGCTCGGACGAGGCCGACGAGCGGGATTTCGGCCTGGCGCGGGGCACCCGCGTCGCCCGGGTTCGCAACCTGCTCAAACTCGGCGGCCTGCCGGTGGTGCTCGATGACATCACGGTACCCACCGAGGAATTTCCGAAGCTCGACGAAGCCACTTTCCGCAAGCGCGAAGGCACCATCTACGGCCTTTACCAGGCGCGTTACGGGGTCAACGTGGTGCGCATCAGCGAACGGCTGTCGGCGGCGCATCCGCCGGCCAACATCGCCGCCATCCTCGGCATGCACGCAAGCCAGCCGGCATTGCAGATGCGCCGCATCGCCTACAGCTACAACGATTCACCGGTGGAATACCGCCGCAGCTGGATCAACACCGCCGGGCACGAATACCTGAGCGACCTGTGGAAAACCGCGGCACGGTGAACCCGCCGGGAACGGCGGTCAGAAACCCAGTTCGCGTCGCGCCAGCGCGATGTGCGCCGGATCGCGCGCATTTTTAAGCAGCCATTCAAACTGCGCACGTGCATCCTCGCGCAATCCGGCACGCGCGAGGTTGAGGCCCGCCTGCAGCCGCGCCGCAGCCATCGCCCCGGCGTCACCGCCGCGCGCGGCCACCCGCAGAAAATAGTCGGCGGCGAACTGCGGCTGATTGAGCCGTGCAAAACCTTCGGCCAGGGCGGTCAGTAATTCGCGCGTCTGCGCGGCATCGGCCAGCGGCAGTACGCGCTCCGCAAGCAGCTGGGCCGCTTCGAACACACCGTGGTTGGCGCACTGTAACGTAACCGCGATCCATTCCTCGATTGGCGCGGGAGCGGCGGCAGCGCCGGCAAGCTGACGTGCCATGGTGCTTGCCTCTTCATAACGACCGGCGCGCAGCGCGGTCGCGATCAAGCGCAGCGACCACAGCGCCGGTGTGGTGCCGGCGGGTGCCGCGAGTCCGCGCCGGTAATCGAATGCGGCGGCATGGTCACCGGCGTTCTCGGCCAAGGTCGCCAATACAAACCGCGCGTCATCGGTCAGCGCGGCGTGACCACCAGGCCAGGCCGAAATGAGGCGCAATGCCGTTCGCGGCAGGCGGGATTCGATCAGGCTGGCAAGCAGTGCGCCTTGTGCGGACTGGCGGACGGCCCCGTTTGCCGCCCCCCGCGCCAGCAAGGCGAAGTAGCTACGCGACAGCACCGGCTCCGCAGTCATGCGGCGGCGCGCAAACTCCAGCCACCCGGCCTCGTCGCCGGCCAGCAGCTGATGGCTGTTGGCGGCGTTGCGCGCATACGCGGCATAAGCCTTCCACAAGGTTTCCGCGCCTGCGCTGCCGGCACCCGCACGGTCCAGCAGCGCCTCCTCGACCTCGATGCGCAACAGTGGCGAAGGCAGACGGTCCGCGGCCTCACCCAGAACCTGCCACCACGCCGCATCATCACCACGATTAAGCGCTGCCCGTGACTGCGACACCGCCTCGGCCGCGCTCACCACGCCAGCGTACAGCCGCAAACGCAGCCGCGTCGGACCGCGCTCGTCAAGCTGGCCCAGCCAATGCAAGGCATCGGCGGCACGGCCAAGATCGAGCAGTCCATCGACAAACTGCGAGGCCGCCGCGGCATCAAGCGGACGGTAATCCTGCTGGAACCGCAGCATGCTGCGGTAAGCGTCGTCAGTCAGGCGGTCGGCGACCAAGCTGCGGATCAGCAGCAGGCGCAATTCACGCAGCCGCGGCTCGACGACACCTCCGGCCCACAGCGCTTTCGCGACCTGCCCGCGTGCGTCAGCACCGCGACCCAGCGCCATCGCGGCTCGGGCCGCGGCTTCGTGCAGATCGCTGCCGGTGCCGCCACCACTCCAGCCCGACACACGTTTGAGCAGCGCCTCGTGCCGCCCTGATCCGGCGAGCAGTTGCAGGCGCAACCGCTCCCATTCCCGCCAGATCTCCGCGGCAGCCCCGCCCTTGGCGAACGACACATCCTGTGGCGGTTGCAACACCTCAATACGCTGCAGCGCGAGTTGCACGGCGCCGCTGCGTGCCAGCTCACGCACCGCAGCCAGTGCATCCGGCGCTTCGGCGGCCTGCGCACAGGTCGCCACCAGGCCAAGCACTGCGATGCCGCGGCAAACAAGTTTTTTGAACGTCATCATGGGCGCCATTTTAGTACTGACTGGCAACAACCAGAGCCCGGACAATAAAAAACCGCCCGAAGGCGGTTTTTGCGCGCGCCCCGGAATCCCGGGGCACCCTTGCAATTACTGCTGCTCGGCCGCTGCTTCGGCTTCCACGGCAACGGCGGGACCGGTGGAGAGTTTCTCCTTGATGCGTGCCGCCTTGCCTGACAGGCCGCGCAGGTAGTACAGCTTCGAACGGCCGACGTCGCCACGGCGCTTGACCTCGATGCTGGCAATCGCCGGCGAGTAGGTCTGGAAGGTCCGCTCGACACCTTCACCCGAGGAAATCTTGCGCACGATGAACGACGAGTTGATGCCGCGGTTGCGCTTGGCAATCACCACGCCTTCGTAGGCCTGGACGCGCTTGCGCTCGCCCTCAACCACGTTGACGTTGACGATGACCGTGTCACCGGTGACGAATTCCGGGGTCTTGCGGCCCAGACGCTTGATTTCTTCCTGTTCCAGCTGCTGAATTACGTTCATGTCCAGACTCCCTTGAACTTGTTCTCTAAACTTGATTGCGCCCGCCGTATGGCGTTCGCGGTTAAACCTTGCCGCTACCTGACACCCTCCAGCTCGCGGCGGTATTCATCGAGCAACTGCTGTTCTTCCACGCTCAGCTTGCGCCGCTCCAGCAAATCCGGCCGTCGCTGCCAGGTGCGTCCCAGCGCCTGCTTCAGGCGCCAGCGTGTGATCACCGCATGGTTGCCCGACATCAGCTCCGGCGGCACCACCATGCCCTCATACGTCTCCGGACGCGTGAAGTGCGGGTGGTCGAGCAGTCCGTCCACAAACGAATCCTGCGCAGCCGAACCGGCATCACCCAGGGCTCCGGGCAACTGCCTCACCACGGCATCCATCAGCACCATCGCGGCCAGTTCACCACCACTCAGCACATAGTCACCAATCGAAATTTCCTCGACCGCGTGATCCAGCACCTGGTGTCCGAACAACCGTTCATCAACACCTTCGTAACGCCCCGCAAGCAGCACCAGCCCCTGCTCGCGCGACAATTCCAGCACCAGCCGGTGGTCCAGCACCCGGCCCTGCGGTGACAGGTGCAGCACCCGCGGCTTCGCGACACCCTGACCGCACTGCCTCTGGCAGGCCGCGTTCAGCGAACGGCGCAGCGGTTCCACCAGCATCACCATCCCCGGTCCGCCACCATAAGGCCGGTCATCCACGGTGCGGTGGACGTTGCCCGCGAAATCGCGCGGGTTCCACGCCACCAGCTGATACAAACCCCGCGACCTTGCTCGCCCGGTAACACCCTGCTCGGTCACCGCGTCGAACATCGCCGGGAACAGCGTCACCACGTCAAACTGCAGCATCAGTATTCAGCGCTCCAATCCACGCTGATCGTGCCCGCAGCCAGATCAACACTGCGGATCACCGTACTGATGAACGGCAACAGCCGCTCACGATCACCTTGCACCACCATCACGTCATTGGCGCCGGTTTCAAACAAACGCAGCACCTTGCCGAGCACGACCCCTTCTGCATTCACCACCTGCAGCCCGGCGAGATCGGCCCAGTAATACTCTTGGCCTGCTGCCGGCGGAAACTCGCTGCGCGCCACCGCGATGCGCTGGCCCTGAAAGGCCGCCGCCTGATCACGATCATCAACACCAGCAAGTTTTGCCACGACCACCGCGCCGTGAACCCTGGCCTCGACTACCGGCCATGTTCTCCACGCACCTTCATGCCCGACCTGCCACTGGCTGTAGCCAAGCAGGCCTTTTTGTTCCTGGGTGAAGGGCTGCACCTTGATCCAGCCCTGCACGCCGTGGGGCGCAACCACGCGCCCCATCACCACCAGACGCTCGGAAGACGCGCTTATGCGGCGGCCTTCTGCGCGCCCGCCTGCTTGACGAGACGGGTCACGGTGTCTGACAGTATGGCGCCCTTGCTTTTCCAGAAAGCGAGGCGTTCCTGGTTGACACGCAGACGTTCACGGCCTTCCGGCGCCTTCGGATCGTAAAAACCGAGGCGTTCGATGAAACGGCCATCGCGCGGAAACTGCGAATCGGCAACGACGAGATTGAAGAACGGACGCTTTTTGGCGCCGCCACGAGCTAAACGAACCACCACCATGATGATTTCCCGGTGACTGAAAAAGTCGAAAGGGGCGGATTTTACGTTACTTTCAGGCCTTTAAGCAATGTACGACTGCGCCGGGCCCACACAGGTTGAATATTGGACCGGCAATCGAGTAATTATTTTAACTATTTGATTTAAATGGAATTTATGGAAAATAGCCTGAGCAACGCTGCCGTACGCATCGAAGCCGACCTGCACACCCGCTTCGGTATCCGCTTCCCGATCCCGGAGAACCAGCCCGGTCTGTCTGCGCTGGCCGCCATGGCCGGGCATCGCTCGATCCGCCGTTTTCGCGCCGACGCGGTGGCACCGGAGCTGCTGCGGCTGCTGTTCGCCTGCGCGCTGTCTGCACCAACCAAGAGCGACCTGCAGCAGGCCGACATCATCCATGTCGCCGACCTGCAAAAACGCCGGCGTATCGTCGCCCACCTGCCGGACATGGCGTGGATACTCGATGCGCCGGTGTTCCTGGTGTTCTGCGGCAACAACCGGCGCATCCGCCACATCGGCGAATGGCGCGGCAAACCCTTCGCCAACGAGCACCTCGACCATTTCATGAATGCCGCAGTCGATGCCGGGATTGTGATGATGCATTTCATCAGCGCCGCCGAGGCCGCCGGACTGGGCACCTGCCCGATCAGTGCAATCCGCAACGCGGTCGATACCGTCAGCGCCGAACTCGCACTGCCGCAGGGCGTGTTTCCGGTGGCTGGCCTGTGTGTCGGATACCCCTCCAGCGGCGGACACATCAGCCCCAGGCTGCCGCTGGAAGTTACGGTGCACACCGACCGGTATGACGAGTCGATGCTGCGCGAACAGGTTGACGGCTACGACCGGCGCCGCCACGACAATCACCCCTACGCCAAGCAGCGGCGGACCAAAAGTTTTGGCGAGTCGGCGTTCTACGGCTGGTCGGAGGACAAGGCGCGGCAATATGCCGAACCGGAGCGCGCGGACTTTGGCGACTACATCCGGCGCCAGGGTTTCAGCCTGAAATAAGAGGGACGCAGAGCGGCCGCAGCGCAGGAAGGTGCTGCGGGCCCCTGGTCGTCAGCGCATGCCGGGGAACATGCCCTTCATGCCACGCATCATCTTTGCCATGCCACCCTTGGCCACCATTTTCATCATCTTCTGCGTCTGCTCGAACTGGTTGAGCAGGCGATTGACTTCCTGAACTGTGACACCGGCACCCGCGGCAATACGCCGCTTGCGCGAAGCCTTGATCAGCTCGGGCTTGGCGCGTTCCAGCGGTGTCATCGCGTTGATGATGCCCTCGAGGCGGCGGATGGTCTTGTCCTCCATCTGCGGCGCGGCCTGGGCTGCCTGCGCAAGCTGCGCCGGCAGCTTGTCCATCAACGCGCTCATGCCGCCCATCTTGCGCATCTGCGCGATCTGCTGCTTGAAATCCTCGAGGTCGAAACCCTTGCCGGACTTGACCTTGCGCGCGAGTTTTTCGGCCTCCAAATGATCAACTGAACGGGTGACGTCCTCGATCAGCGACAGCACATCACCCATGCCAAGGATGCGTGAAGCCATGCGGTCGGGATGGAAGGCCTCGAGGCCGTTGATCTTCTCCCCGGTGCCGGCGAACTTGATAGGCTTGCCGGTGACATGGCGCACCGAAAGCGCCGCGCCGCCACGGGCATCACCATCAAGCTTGGTCAACACCACGCCGGTCAGCGGCAGTGCGTCGGCAAAGGCCCTGGCAACATTGACCGCATCCTGGCCCTGCATCGCGTCCACCACGAACAGCGTTTCCACCGGCAGCAGCGCGGCGTGCAATTCGCGGATCTCCTGCATCATCGCTTCGTCGATCGCGAGCCTGCCGGCGGTGTCGACAATCAGCACATCGTGATAATGGGTGCGCGCGAATTCCAGTGCGCGCCGGGCAATCGCAAGCGGCTGCTCACCCGCGGCCACCGGATGAAAATCAGCCTCGACCTGCCCGGACAGCACCCGCAACTGCTCGATCGCCGCGGGGCGATAGACGTCGCAGCTGGCGAGCAGCACCTTTTTTTTCTGCCCGCGCAGCAGGAGCGCCAGTTTCGCCGCGGTGGTGGTCTTGCCGGCGCCCTGCAGGCCCGCCATCAGCACCACCGCCGGCGGCTGCACCGCAAGGTTGAGCGCCTCGTTGTGCTCGCCCATTAGCGCGATCAGCTCGCGATGCACCACACCGACCAGCGCCTGCCCCGGGGTCAGGCTGCCGACAACCTCCTCGCCAACCGCCTTCTCGCGGATGCGTTCAATGAAGGCCTTGACCACAGGCAGCGCGACATCGGCCTCAAGCAGCGCGACGCGCACTTCGCGCAGCGCATCGGCAATATTGGTTTCGGTAAGCCGTGCTTCGCCACGCAGCGTTTTTACGACGCGCGACAGGCGCTGGGTGAGGTTATCGAACATGCGCGAGAGGATGAAATCAGAAAAAGGCGTGCGGAAAGAAGCAGACGGCTTGGTGTAGACTGGCAGTCAATGTTGCCGATACTACCTTACTTGATCAACGCTCTGCTTTATGGCGCGCTTGCCGCGTATTTCTGGCATGCCTACTGGTCGCCGGGGGCCCGCGCCCTTAACACGCAGGCGGTATTAAGTTGGCGTGATCACTGGATGGTGCTGGTGCCGCTCGCGCTGCACACCTCGCTGCTGATCCGTTCGGCCTATGCTCCTGACGGACTGCATCTCGGCATTGGCAACTCGGTGTCGGCGATACTTTGGCTGACCGTGATGATCTACTGGATCGGGCATTTTTTTTACCGCCTTGACGGCCTGCAGATTCTGGTGCTTCCGGTCGCGGCACTGGGTGCCCTGCTGCCGGCGGTGTTTCCGTCAATCAAACCTATATCCAGTTCCGATTCGCCGGCATTCACCGCGCATCTGCTGATGGCGATGCTGGCCTACAGCCTGTTCACCATTGCCTCGCTGCATGTGCTGCTGATGGCCATGCTCGAAAAAAGGCTGCACCGCGGCACGCTGCCAGCAGGTCTTTCCGGACTGCCGCCGCTGCTGACCATGGAAAAGCTGCTGTTCCGCATCATCTGGGCCGGCTTTCTGATGTTGACCCTGACGCTGGCCAGCGGCTTGATGTTCTCGGAGGAACTGTTCGGCCGCGCGGCGCGCCTCAACCACAAGACGCTGTTCGGCTTTGTTTCCTGGTTTGTGTTTGCCGCGCTGCTCGCCGGACGCCACTGGCGCGGCTGGCGGGGGCGCATCGCCGTGCGCTGGACACTCGCTGGTTTCCTGCTGCTGATTCTCGCCTACCTTGGCAGCAAGTTTGTCGTCGAAGTACTGCTCGGCCGCAGCTGAGCCCCAGGCCGCATACCGGCACCGTCTTTACCGGAGCACCCCATGGAAGTCCTGATCCTGGCAGCCCTGATCCTGCTCAACGGCGCGTTTGCGATGTCGGAAGTCGCGCTGCTCACCGCACGCCAGTCGAAACTCGCGACACTGGCCCGGCGCGGCGACAAGCTCGCCGCCGCGGCAATCCGCCTCAGCGCCGAACCCACGCGCTTCCTTTCGACGGTGCAGATCGGAATCACCTCGATTGGCCTGTTGAATGGCATCGTCGGCGAAGCCATCCTGGCCGAACCTTTCGCGCTGTGGCTTCAACAACAGGGTCTGGAGGCAAAAACCGCGCATATCACCGCCACCGCGATCGTGGTGGTGGCGGTCACTTATTTCTCCATAGTGATCGGTGAAATCGTACCCAAGCGCCTTGGCCAACACAACGCCGAAAACATTTCGCGCTTCGTGGCCTGGCCGATGCGCACACTGGCCTGGACCACCGCGCCCTTCGTGCAACTGCTGACCGCCTCCACTGACGCGGTGTTGCGCGTGCTGCTCAGACTGTTCCGTCTGCAGCCGCAGGACTCAGGGTCGCAGCCGCTGTCGGTCGATGAAATCCGCACGATTGTTCTTGAATCGTCGAACGTGCTGCCGAAAAAACACGCCTCGGTGCTGCTCAACCTGCTTGAAATCGGGGCGATCACCGTGGATGACGTGATGGTGCCGCGCAACCAGATCGAGAGCGTCAACATCGAGCTGCCAATCGACGAAATTGCCGAACAGCTGTCAACCGCCCATCACCGCCGCGTGGTGGTCTACCAGGGTGAATTCGACAATGTGCTGGGAACGCTGCGGGTGCGCCATGCGCTGACGCTGATCCAGCGCGAGGAACTCACCGCCGATACCCTGCGCGAGATGATCCGCGAACCCTATTTCGTCCCGGCAAGCACGCCTCTCCTGGCGCAAATCCAGAACTTTCAGGAACACGAGGATCGTATCAGCCTGGTGGTCGATGAATATGGCGAAATAATGGGGGTAGTCACGCTGGAAGACATCCTCGAGGAAATCATCGGTGAATTCACCACCCAGTCGCCGCTGATGGCCCGCGGCCTTCACGCCCAGCCTGACGGCAGTTATGTTGTCGAGGGCAGCACCCTGCTGCGCGAGCTCAACCGCAAACTCGGCTTCGGCTTTCCGCTCGACGGTCCAAAAACACTGAACGGCCTTATTCTTGAACACCTGCAGGACATTCCTGAACCCAATACCAGCGTACGTATCACCGGACACCCGCTCGAAATACTGCAGACCCAGGACCGGGTGATCCGGAGCGTACGACTGATCGCGCCGGCACAAACACCAAAGCCGTGAGGAGGGCTGCGCGGAACCGCCTTTACAAAGGTGACAGGTAAAGGCATCATCGCGAGATAATCATACGTAACTCATTGGTTCATCAAGGGATTTTGGAGGCTAACCATGGCCACTGCAACAGCGGCACGCAAACCTGAAATTGTAGAAGCCACCTTCCGCTGGGTTGGCCAGGACCGCGCCGGAAAAACGGTGCGCGGCGAAATGCAGGCGAGCGGCGAGGCCCAGGTCAATGCCATCCTGCGCCGCCAGGGCATCAAGATCCTCGAGGTCAAGAAACAGCGGCTGGGCCGCGGCGGCACTGTCACCGAAAAAGACATCACGCTGTTCACCCGCCAACTGGCAACGATGATGAAATCCGGCGTGCCCCTGCTGCAGGCCTTCGACATCGTCGGCAAGGGTCACGCCAACCCGGCGGTGGCCCGGTTGCTTATGACAATCAAGTCCGATGTCGAAACCGGGATGAGCCTGAAACAGGCCTTCGAGAAACACCCGCTGCATTTCGACGCGCTGTTCTGCAACCTGGTAGGCGCGGGTGAAGCCGCCGGTATCCTTGAAAGCCTGCTCGACCGCCTGGCGACATACAAGGAGAAGATTCTTGCCATCAAGAGCAAGATCAAGTCGGCGCTCTTCTACCCGATCGCGATCATCGTGGTCGCGGTGGTGATCACCGCGATCATCATGATTTTCGTGATCCCGGCGTTCAAGGAGGTGTTCAAGAGCTTCGGCGCCGACCTGCCGACGCCCACGGTGATCGTGATGGCGATTTCGGATTTTGTCGTCGCCAACTGGTTCTTCCTGTTCGGCGGCGCAGGTGCCGCGCTTTACGCCTTTTTCTGGACCTGGAAACGTTCGGAAAAAATGCAGATGATCATGGACCGGATTTCGCTCCGGGTGCCGGTGTTCGGCGACCTGATCCGCAAATCGTCCATCGCGCGCTGGACACGCACGCTGTCAACCATGTTTGCCGCCGGCGTGCCGCTGGTCGAGGCGCTGTCATCGGTCGCCGGCGCCTCCGGCAACTACGAGTATTTCGTCGCCACCAAGAAAATCCAGGCCGAGGTTTCCACCGGCGCGAGCCTGACCTCGTCAATGCAGGGCACCGAGGTGTTTCCCAACATGGTGATCCAGATGGCGATGATCGGCGAGGAGGCCGGCTCGCTTGATGCGATGCTCAGCAAGGTTGCCGATTTCTACGAGCAGGAAGTTGACGACGCGGTCGAGGCGCTGGCGAGCCTGATGGAACCGATGATCATGGTGGTGCTCGGCACGCTGATCGGCGGCATGGTGATTGCCATGTATCTGCCGATCTTCAAGCTCGGCTCCGCCGTTTAAACCCGCGCATCGCGACATTACCCCATCCGGTGCCCCGCGCCGGATGAACCGCCACCAACGATGATTGATCTGTTGCAGCAACCGCTTTATTTCGCCGGCTGTGCCGCATTGCTCGGCCTCTGCGTCGGCAGTTTTCTCAATGTGGTGATTCACCGCCTCCCGAAAATGATGGAACGGCAATGGCAGGCCGAGCGTGCGGAGCTGGCCGGCACGGAACCGGACGCGGCAGCGGAACGCTACAACCTGATCTTGCCGCGCTCGGCCTGCCCGCACTGCGGCCATCGCATCACCGCCCTTGAAAACATTCCGCTGCTGAGCTGGATCATGCTGCGCGGCAAGTGCTCGGCCTGCGGCGCCGCGATTTCGAAGCGTTATCCGGCGGTGGAACTGCTCACAGCCCTGCTCTCAGGCTATGTCGCCTGGCGTTTCGGCTTCGGTCTTGCCGGCTGTGGCGCGCTGCTTTTCACCTGGGCGATGATCGCGCTGGCCTTCATCGACATCGATACTTTTTTCCTGCCCGACAGCCTCACCCTCCCCCTGCTCTGGCTGGGACTGCTGCTCAACCTCGACGCGGCATATGCCCCGCTACACACAGCAGTGATCGGTGCCGCAGCCGGTTATCTGTCGCTGTGGTCGGTGTACTGGGCGTTCAAGTGGGCCACCGGCAAGGAAGGCATGGGTTACGGCGACTTCAAGCTGCTCGCCGCGATCGGCGCCTGGCTGGGCTGGACACAATTGCCGCTGGTGATCCTGCTCTCGGCCATGGCCGGTGCGGTCATCGGCATCGCGATGATCGTATTCGCCGGGCGTGAGCGCGCGCGGCCGATGCCTTTCGGCCCCTATCTGGCGATCGCCGGCATGGTCGCGCTGCTGTACGGGGAAGCACTGACCCGCGCCTACCTCGGTCCGTTGTGACCCTTTCCCCATGAGTTACTGCATCGGCGTCACCGGCGGCATCGGCTCCGGCAAATCGAGCGCGGCAAAACTGTTTGCCGAACGCGGCGCGGCAGTGGTCGACACCGACGAGATTGCACGCCAACTGACCGCGCCAGAGGGTGACGCGATGGGTGCCATCGCCAAGGCCTTTGGCCCGGCGGTGATCGCCGCTGACGGCAGCCTGAACCGCACGGCGATGCGCGAGCTGGTGTTCGCCGACATCACGCGCCGCCGCCAGCTGGAAGCCATCCTGCATCCGATGATCCGCGCCGAGGCGCGGCGACGCGTACTCGCGGCAACCAGCCCATACGTACTGTTGCTGGTGCCGCTGCTCCTCGAAACCGGCCGTTACGGAAACATCGTGCAGCGGATACTGGTCATCGACTGCGCCGAATCGACGCAAATCGAACGCACAGTAAGCCGCAGCCAGCTAAGCGAGGAGTCGGTACGTTCCATCATGGCCGCACAGTTGCCGCGCGAGAAACGCCGGGAGCAGGCTGATGACGTGATCGACAATAACGGCGACCTTGAGCATCTGCGTGGCCAGGTTGCGGCGTTGCACCAGCGTTACCTGGAGCTGGCCGAGGCCAAGCGCAGACGCGGCTAAACAGTCCCCAAGCCGCGGCATCAAGTCCCTCATCTAGCGCCACCCTTGCCCGGGCATTGAGCCCCTGCCTTAAGCGCTCGTCTTAAGCCTTTATTTTTTCTGGTTTTTGGCTGATACTCCGGCACATTCTGCCACCCCAGGATCGGGGACCACGGACGTGATTGTCTACGAACATCCATTAAGCGAGCGCGTGCGCACCCTGCTGCGCCTCGAGGATTTGTTCGAGCGCATCGACTACTTCACGGCAAAAGAAGATGGCGCTGAACATCATGTCGCGCTGCTGCTGATTTTCGAAATCCTAGAAGTAGCCAGCCGTGCCGATCTGAAATCCGACCTGCTGCAGGAACTGGAGCGTCAGAAACAGGTGCTTGAGGCGCTGCGCGAAAACCCGGACATTTCCGAGGAGGCGCTCGAAAACGTGCTGTGGCAGATCGACCAGGCATCTTCGCGGCTGTTTCAGGCCTCGGGCAAGGTGGGGCAGGAACTGCGCGACAACGAGTGGCTGATGAGCATCAAGCAGCGCACCGCAATCCCCGGCGGAGTCTGCGAATTCGACCTGCCCTCCTACCACTACTGGCAGCAGCAGGATCCGGAGTTGCGCCGCCACGACCTGCAACAGTGGCTGGCGCCATTCCTGCCGACCCGCGACGCCATCGGTATCGTGCTGCGCCTGCTGCGCGAAAGCGGCAAGACCACCGCGCAGACCGCGCAGCAGGGTGTCTACCAGCAGATGATGGCTGGACGCATCGCGCAGATGCTGCGCATTCGTCTGGCCAGCGACTATGCCTGTGTGCCGGAAATCAGCGCCAACAAGTATGCGCTGAACATCCGCTTCACCACCCAGGAAGGCATGCAGCGGCCGAAGGCATCCGAAAACGATGTCGAGTTCGAACTGACTTTCTGTAATCTCTGAACGATGGCAGTGAAGCTCGTGGCCTGCCCGCAATGCGGTGCCAGCGCCGAATGGAACCCGCAGAACCGTTTCCGGCCGTTTTGTTCCGAACGCTGCAAGCTGATGGATCTCGGCGCCTGGGCCACCGAACGCTACCGGGTACCGGTCGCGGAGAGTGACGGATCCGAAATTCCGCCAGAAGAAGATCCGGCGCCGCGGCCGAACTAGCAGCTGCGCGCCTCAGCGCGTCTCTTGCCAGACACCACGAATCATCGCCAGGCCATGCGCGCCGGCCGCCAGCGCGGCGCCACGGCTGCTTTCGTCAAGGCCACCCAACGCAAACACCGGCATTCTGCAGCCGGCCACCAGGGCCGCAAACCGCGACCAGCCCAGCAGTTCGGCACCGGGATGTGTGGGCGTCGGCAACACCGGCCCGAGCACGGCGAAATCCGCACCCAGTTGCGCTGCCAGCGCCATCTCCACGGCATCGTGACAGGATGCGGCGACCAGCGGCAGCACGGGGCGTGCTGGCATCGCCCTCAACTGCGCCGCTGTCAGGTGTACGCCATCGGCACCACAACGCTGAGCGAGATCGGCATCACCATTGATCAGGACTTTGGCACCGCCAGCATGACCACGCGCAACGATATCCGCCGCATGGCGGGCGAAACGTTCAGCCGGCCAGCCCCTGCCCCGGACCTGGATCAGCCGCACACCACGTGCCAGCGCGGAATCCACTGCAGCATTGACCCGCGCCTGCGGTGTATCCACAGCAAAACCGGTGATGGCATAAGTCTCGGGCAAGGCCAGCGCGGCGAGTATCGGTCCGTTCGCGGGCAGCAGCGGCGCAACGTCTATGGCCTCGATACGCTGCCAGGCAAAAGCCTGCTGTTCACGACCCTGTGGCTCACCACGCCAGCCGCGCACCCGGAAAAAATCCAGGCGTACATCGGCGTGCTCATAATCGTATTCACGGGTCAGCCAGGGATGGGCGGCCGTGACCTCGATGCCGAGCTCTTCGTGCAGCTCGCGCTTGAGTGCCTGGGCAGGTGTTTCGTCCGGCTCGACCTTGCCGCCGGGAAATTCCCAGTACCCGGCATAGGCTTTGCCCTGCGGCCGCTGTGCCAGCAGGAAACGGCCGTCAGGCTGCTGCAGCACGGCGGCAACCACCGCGATGCGGCGACGCGTTGCCCCGGCCACGCGCTTACTTGCGGCGCGACAGCCGCGAGCGGCCCGCCCAGTCGCGGGCGAACTGCCAGGCGACACGGCCGCTGCGCGAGCCACGGGTGAGTGCCCAGTTGAGTGCGGCATGCTCGACTTCGGCACTCTTCACGCCGCTCACCTTGAAGTGCTCAAGCCAGACACGGACGATGCTCAGATATTCGTCCTGGTCGAAAGGATAGAACGACACCCACAGTCCGAAACGTTCCGACAACGACACTTTTTCCTCGCTGGTCTCGCCGGGATGGATTTCTTCGCCGACATGTTTGTACTCGAGGTTCTCCTGCATGAACTCGGGCATCAGGTGACGGCGGTTGGAAGTGGCGTAGATCAGGCAGTTCTCGGAAGCCGCGGCAATCGAACCGTCGAGCACCACCTTGAGCGCCTTGTAGCCTGGCTCGTCAGCCTCGAAAGACAGGTCGTCGCAATACAGCACGAAACGCTCGGGGCGCGCATGGATCAGCTCGACGATGTCCGGCAGATCGGTAAGGTCGCGCTTCTCGACTTCGATCAATCGCATGCCGCGTGGAGCATATTTGTTGAGCAGCGCCTTCACCATGGAAGACTTGCCGGTACCACGCGCTCCGGTCAGCAGCACGTTGTTCGCGGGCAGGCCTTCGACAAACTGCCTGGTGTTCTGCTCGACCAGTTTTTTCTGCTCGTCGATGCCGTGCAGGTCGCGCAGGTCGATGCGGTGCACCTGGTGAATAGGTTCCAGTTGCGCATGTTCACCCTTGCGCCGCCAGCGGAAGGCGATCGACGCCTTCCAGTCCACCGCCGCAGGAGGCGCCGGCAGCCATTGCTCCAGCCTGGTGAGCACGCCATCAGCGCGGGCCAGTACGGCATCGAGATCGCTGCGAGCCGCTATTTTTCTCATAACCAGTTGATTTTATTTAATAATCTTAGCTGCGGTAATCCGCATTGATACTCACATAATCGTGCGACAGATCGCAGGTCCACACCGTTGTCGCGGCACGTCCGCGGTTGAGCACGACCCGCACCGTAATTTCAGCCTGCTTCATCACCCGCTGGCCCTGCGCCTCCTCATAAGCCGGGCTGCGGCCGCCGCGCTCCGCCACCAGCACGTCGTCGAGATAAAGCTCGATGCCCTCGACTTCAAGATCGTTGATGCCGGCGTAGCCGATCGCAGCAAGGATGCGGCCGAGGTTCGGATCGGACGCAAAGAACGCGGTCTTGATCAGCGGTGAATGCGCAATCGCAAACGCGACCTTGCGGCATTCAGCCTCGTCGCGACCGGCCTCGACCTTGATGGTGATGAACTTGGTCGCGCCTTCACCGTCACGGACGATGGCCTGTGCAAGCTCGGTGGCCACCGCGGTAATCGCATCGCGGAAGGCCAGATATTCGGCGCTTTTGGTATCGGCAATCTCGGCCATTGGCGCCTGACCGCTGGCGATCAGCATGAAACTGTCGTTGGTCGAGGTATCACCATCAACGGTGATCGCGTTAAACGAGTGGTTCGCGGCATGGGCGACAACCGACTTCAGCAAGGCGGTCGAAATTTTCGCGTCAGTGGCGACAAATCCGAGCATGGTCGCCATGCCGGGATGGATCATGCCAGCACCCTTGGCAATACCGGTCACGGTGATGCGCGCGCCACCGATTTCGAACTGCCGCGAGGCGGCTTTCGGCACGGTGTCGGTGGTCATGATCGCAGCCGCGGCATCGCCCCAGGCATCGGCACGCAGCGCGGCCAAACAATGCGGCAAACCGGCGACAATTCGCTCAACCGGCAGCGGCTCCATGATCACACCGGTGGAAAACGGCAGTACTTGCGCTGCGGTGCAACCAAGCAGTTTTGCAGTTTCGTTGCAGGTCTGCCGGGCGCGGGCCAGACCGTCGGCACCTGTGCCGGCATTGGCAACACCGGTGTTGACCACCAGCGCCCGAATGCCGCGATCCGGGTCCAGCGTCGACAGATGCTGTTTCGACACCACCACCGGTGCCGCGCAGAAACGGTTTTGCGTGAACACACCGGCCACCTTGGCGCCTTCAGCAAGACGGATCAGCAGCAGGTCGCGACGGTTCGCCTTGCGCACGCCGGCCTCGGCTATGCCGAGTTCGACGCCATCCACCGGCAACAGCGCTTTCGAATCGGGGGGATTGAGGTTTACCGGCACGCGAACTTCTCCTGTCTACGCAGCGGCGGGGCTTCGGCAGCCGGGTCTGATCAGCCAGACCCGATCAGCTCAGTTTGCCGTGGCACTGCTTGAATTTCCTGCCCGAGCCGCAGGGGCAGGGATCGTTGCGGCCGACCTTCTCGCCCACACGCACGAAGGGTTGCACGGCCTCGGCATCGGCGGTGGGTGCTGCCGCCGGTTCCGCAGCGGCAACCGCCCCGGCGGCCTCGGGCACGGCTTCGGCATGCTGATACTGCACATTGCGCAGCGCGTCGTGCTCCTCCGCCACGCGCAGTTCTTCGGCGCTGCGGATATGCACCGTCATCAGCGTTCTGGTGACATCAGTCTTGATCATGTTTAGCAGCACCGAAAACAACTCGAATGCCTCGCGCTTGTATTCCTGGGTCGGATTTTTCTGGGCATAACCCCGCAGGTGTATGCCCTGACGCAGGTGGTCCAGCGCCGACAGATGCTCGCGCCAGTGGGTATCCAGGCTCTGCAGCATCACGGCACGTTCGTACTGGCGCATCGCGGCCTGGTCAACTGCGGCAGTCTTCTCGACGTAGCGGGCGTTTACCGCCTCGATCACGCGTTCGCGCAATGCAGACTCTTCCATTTCCGGACTGTCCTGCAGCCACTGCTGCAGCGGCAAATCGATGGCGAGCTCGGCTTTCAGCACGGTTTCAAGTGACGGCACGTCCCACTGCTCCTCGAGACTGCCCGGCGGCACATGATCAGCAACATGCGCTCCGACCACATCGGCGCGCATCGCGGCGATGGTCGCCGAAATGTCCTTGGCCTCGAGCAGCTCGTTGCGCTGCTGGTAGATCACCTTGCGCTGGTCGTTGGCAACGTCATCGTATTCGAGCAGGTGCTTGCGCATGTCGAAATTGCGCGCCTCGACCTTGCGTTGCGCATTTTCGATGGAACGCGTGACCCAGGGATGCTCGATAGCCTCGCCGTCAGGCATCTTCAGCCGGTGCATGATCGCGGCCACGCGGTCCGAGGCGAAAATCCGCAGCAGCGAGTCATCCAGCGCCAGGTAGAAACGGCTGGAGCCGGGGTCGCCCTGGCGGCCGGAACGGCCGCGCAGCTGGTTGTCGATACGGCGTGATTCGTGGCGTTCGGTGCCGATGATATGCAGGCCGCCGGCCTTCAGCACCTCATCGTGGCGTTTCTGCCACTCGGCGCGGATTTCCGCGCTCAAGCGCTGGCGCGCGCTGTCGTCGAGGTTGGCATCGGCCATCAGCGCCGCGATTTCCGGCTCCGGGTTGCCGCCAAGCACGATATCGGTCCCGCGACCAGCCATGTTGGTGGCAATGGTGATCAGCTTCGGCCGACCCGCCTGCACCACGATTTCCGCCTCGCGCGCATGCTGCTTGGCATTGAGCACGTTGTGCGGCAGCTTCTCCTGCTGCAACAGTCCGGCGATGTATTCCGAGTTTTCGATCGATGTCGTACCCACCAGCACCGGCTGGCCGCGCTCATGGCAGGCGCGGATGTCATTGATGATCGCCTGATATTTTTCGCGCGAGGTGCGGAACACCTGATCCATGCGGTCTTCACGGATCATCGGATGATGCGTCGGGATGACCACTGTTTCCAGGCCATAGATCTGCTGGAATTCGTAGGCTTCGGTATCCGCGGTACCGGTCATGCCGGCGAGCTTGCCGTACATTCTGAAGTAGTTCTGGAAGGTGATCGTGGCGAGGGTCTGGTTTTCCTTCTGGATTTCGACGCCCTCCTTCGCCTCAACCGCCTGATGCAGCCCGTCCGACCAGCGCCGCCCCGGCATCAGCCGGCCGGTGAACTCATCGACAATGATCACTTCGTTGTTCTGCACCACGTACTGCTGGTCGCGCAGAAACAGCGAATGCGCACGCAACGCCGCATTCAGGTGGTGCATCAGCGTCACGTTGGCCGCGTCGTAGAGGCTACCGCCCTCTGGCAGCAGCCCGGCCTGCGCCATCAACTGCTCGGCGTGTTCGTGGCCATCCTCCGAGAGCAGCACCTGATGGGCTTTCTCGTCGACCCAGTAGTCGCCGGGGCCCTTTTCCTCCTTCTGCCGCACCAGCTTGGGGGCAACCTCATTGATCGCCTGATAAACGTCCGTGGTGTCCTCAGCCTGGCCGGAGATGATCAACGGCGTACGCGCCTCATCGATCAGGATCGAATCAACCTCGTCAACGACCGCATAGGTCAGCCCGCGCTGAACCTTCTCCGACAGCTCGAACACCATATTGTCGCGCAGGTAGTCAAAGCCGAATTCATTGTTGGTGCCGTAGGTGATGTCTGCGCTGTAGGCGGCCTGCTTCGCCTCGTGAGGCATCTGCGACAGGTTGACACCAACGGTAAGCCCGAGAAAACGGTAGACACGCCCCATCCACTCGGAGTCACGCTGCGCCAGGTAATCGTTTACGGTGACGATGTGTACGCCGTCTCCGGAAAGGGCGTTGAGATAGGCCGGCAGCGTCGCCACCAGCGTCTTGCCTTCACCGGTGCGCATTTCGGCGATCTTGCCATTGTGCAGGGCGATGCCGCCAACCATCTGCACGTCGAAATGACGCATGCCCATCACCCGCTTGCTCGCCTCGCGCACGACGGCAAAGGCCTCCGGCAGCAGCTCGTCGAGCGCGGCACGGCGCAAGCGGACGATCTCGGCACGGCGGCCGTCACCCTCCGCACCCGCCGGCACTTCGCGGCTGCCGATGGCATTGTTCACGCGCTCGCGGAAAGTCACTGTCTTTGCGCGCAATTCGTCGTCGCTAAGCGCGGCCATCTGCGGCTCAAGCGCATTGATGCTGCGTACGGTGCGACGGTATTGCTTGAGCAGCCGCTCGTTGCGGCTGCCGAACACTTTCTTGAATAAACCGGTAATCATGAACTTCCCGAAAAAAAAGGGGTGGGATAATCCCACCCCTTGCCATTTTCTCTGCGGTCTCTCTTGGTTCAGCCTTCGCTTACAAAATTCAGCAGGCCATTCAGCCCGGCAACTGCAGGAACCGCGCGGGGTTCAGCGCCGTGCCACGCTGACGCACTTCGAAATGCAGGTGGGAGCCGGTTGCCCTGCCGGTGCGGCCGACATCGGCTATCCGCGTACCCCGCAAAACCACGTCACCAACCTTCACATATTTCTTTGATGCATGCGCATAACGCGAGATCAGGTCATTGCCGTGATCAATCTCGATCATATTACCATATTGAGGGTGAAACTCGGCGTAGACGACCACGCCGGCGGCAGCGGCAAAGATCGGCGTACCCTCTTCGGCCATGAAGTCGATACCCTCGTGAAAAGCCCGCTGACCGGTGAAGGGATCAATGCGCCAGCCGAAGTTCGACGAGTACCAGCCGCCCTCGACCGGCAGCTTGGTAGGTATCAGTTTCTTGCGCGCGCTTTCCTGGGTGAACATCGAGTCGAGCAGGCCGAGCTTGTCTCCCCGGTCCTCGAGCTGGCGTGTCAGCTTGTCGATCTGCTGGGTAAAGTCGCCGAGCGACATGTTCTGGTTGGGTATCGATGAAGCTGCGCCGCCACGGCCTGGAATCTCGTCGAACATGAGGTCCTGCGGCTTGAAACCGGCGAGCTTGGCCAGACGCTCCCCCAGGGTATCAAGGCGCAGCAGCTGTGCCTGCATCTGGCCCAGCCGCACCGCCATCGCGTTCAGGTTGTCCTGCAGATAGGACTGGTTTTTCTCCTGCTGCTGGCGCTGGATCGACACCAGCGCGTCGCGCAAATATGGGATATTCAGTTCGCTGGCAAAGCGCAGGATGCCGTAATTCATCAGTGCCGCCAGCACAATCATGGTGCCGAACAGCGCCACCGCTGCGGCGACCAGATGCGGCCAGCCCAGGGTGATGGTATGCGCTTTCGGCAGCTTCTCGGAAACCAGAATAATATTCATGGTCTTCTTTCCTTTTTCGCCATGACCGCGCGCAAATTTCACGCCCTGATCGGAAGCACTCCGGGCCTATCCACGCTGAATCAGGCGATGCAGCGCATTGCTGCACTGCAACGGCATTATGAAGCCTGCGCGCCAATCGACCTTGTTGATGCAACCCGGGTCGTAGGTGAACGGAACGGGACGCTGGTGATCGCGGCAGACAACGGTGCAGTGGCGGCAAAACTAAGGCAAGGCCTGCCGCGACTGCTCAAGAACCTGCAAAAACAGAGCGCGCAGGTTAAAGGAATTCAGGTGCAAGTTCAAGTAAAAACCACGCCGCCGAAGGCTCCACCCAGGCTCGAAAAAACAACCTTAACCATTGATTTAATTGATAATTTTTCAAGATTGTCAGGGCAGGTCCGCGATCCTGGCCTGAGTGCGGCACTGGCCCGCTTCGCGGCACGCCGGCGCCCCAGGAGTTGAAACTGCCGCTTAAAGCACCAGCAGCAGCCGTTCGCCGGCGTAGATCGCCACAACGACCAGGGCCAGAGCCAGGCTGGCCCAGAAAAACCGCCAGGCCAGATTCAGATATTTGCGGTCACGGCTCCAGACGTACAGCGCCAGCGAAACGCCGATAGCCAACAGGGCGAGCAGGCCGAATACACGGATGATCAACATGGCGGTGAGCGCCGCCGGGCGCTCAGGCTGCCTGGGGCTGCCAGGCGAGGAAGGCCGGAGCGTCCTCTACGCGGTCGAAACTGACGAACTCCCAGGCACCCTGCTGTTCAAGCAGGGCACGCAGCAACCGGTTGTTCATCGCATGACCGGACTTGTGGCCGCTGAAGGCACCGATCAGCGGATGGCCCAGCAGGTAAAGATCGCCAATCGCATCGAGCACCTTGTGCTTGACGAACTCGTTGTCATAGCGCAACCCGTCCGAGTTGAGGACACGGTATTCGTCCATGACGATCGCGTTATCAAGACTGCCGCCCAGCGCCAGGCCCTGGGAGCGCATGCTTTCGACATCCTGCATGAAGCCGAAAGTGCGCGCCCGCGCCACTTCATTGACATAGGACGTCGACGAAAAATCGACCACCACCTTCTGCGCGCTGGAATCGAACACTGGATGGGCGTAGTCAATCGCCAGTTCGAGACGGAAACCGTCGTAGGGCTCGAAACGCACCCATTTATCGCCGTCACGGACTTCGACGGGCTGCAGGATGCGGATGAATTTCTTCGGCGCCGCCTGCTCCTCGATGCCCGCCGACTGCAGCAGGAATACAAACGGACCGGCGCTGCCATCCATGATCGGCACTTCCGGCGCGGTGACATCGATCCAGACATTGTCGATGCCGAGACCGGCCAGTGCCGACATCAGGTGCTCCACCGTCTGTACCCGGGCGCCGTCCTTTTCAAGGCACGAGGACAGGCGGGTGTCGTGTACGGCGTAGGGATCGGCCTTGATCTCCACCGGGACATCAAGATCGGTGCGACGGAACACGATGCCGGTATCCGGCTGCGCCGGGCGCAGTGTCAGGTGGACCTTTTCGCCCGTGTGCAGACCCACGCCGGTGGCGCGAATCACGTTTTTCAGTGTGCGTTGCCTGATCACGATGGTTTTCGGGTTATCCCGGCCGGTCCGTACAAAAATGGAAGCTGCGCCAGCCAGCATGACAAATCAAGTACAAATCAAGTGCTTATGATACCACGCCGGACATCCCGCTGATGCAGCGCAGCACGGCGCCGGCCCTTACAGACCGGCGTTCCCCGCCATTGTTCCTTCAGCAGCGGACCATACTTCAGTCCGCCTGTTTGCGCAGGAACGCCGGAATGTCGAGCATTTCCACCCCGGACTGGCGCATCGCCTCGATCGTCGCGTCGCGGTTGCGCCGGCGGATTACTGCCGGCTGGTCAAGCGCACCGTAATCAACGTCAGCCGCCACCGCCATGTTGTCGGTGCCGGTCTTCTGCGAAACCACGATCATCGGCTTCGGCTGCTGGCGCGCCAGGGGCTTGCCCAGACCGGTGGCGACGATGGTTACGCGCAGGTCGCTTTCCAGGCTGTCGTCGTACACCGTGCCGACAATCACCGTTGCCGAGTCGGCGGCGAAGGCCTTGATGGTTTCCATCACGTCATACATTTCCTGCAGCTGGAAGGTCGCCCGGCTCGCCGAAATGTTGACCAGCACTCCACGGGCGTCTGAAATGTTGATGTCCTCAAGCAGCGGGCAGGCCACGGCCTGTTCCGCAGCTTCGCGCGCGCGACCGGTGCCGGCCGCCTTGGCCGAGCCCATCATCGCCATGCCCATCTCGCCCATCACGGTGCGTACGTCGGCAAAGTCGACGTTGATCATGCCCGGGCACTTGATGATTTCGGCGATACCCGCGACCGCGCCGTGCAGCACGTCGTTGGCGGCCTTGAAGGCCTCGTCCAGCGTCACCGAATTGCCGAGCACCTGCATCAGCTTGTCATTCGGGATCACGATCAGTGAATCCACGTGCTGCGCCAGCGCATCAAGCCCTTCCTGCGCCAGTTTCTGCCGCTTGCCCTCGAAGGCAAAGGGTTTGGTCACCACCGCGACAGTGAGAATACCCAGCTCCTTGGCCACCTCGGCCACCACCGGGGCAGCACCGGTGCCGGTGCCACCGCCCATGCCCGCGGTCAGGAACAGCATGTCCGCACCCGAGATCATTTCGGCGATACGCTCGCGATCCTCCATTGCCGCCTGGCGGCCGATTTCAGGATTGGCCCCCGCGCCCAGACCCTTGGTGATCGTGGTGCCGAGCTGCAGCTGCGTCTTGGCCTGATTGCGCTTCAGGGCCTGGGCGTCGGTATTGGCGCAGATGAACTCCACGCCCTGCACGCCCTGGACGATCATGTGGTCCACGGCATTGCCGCCGCAGCCGCCGACACCAATCACCTTGATTACCGCCTCCTGTGCCTGTGCATCAATCAGTTCGATCATTTGAGTCTCCTTTTTCTGCAAACAAAGTCATGTTGAAAATGTTGAAAATCACCAGAACCGCCACCCGTTGAATGCTGCAAAGCTTTAGCTGCAAACCTTTTCCTGCAAAACCTGAAATCCCTGCGCCCCGCCCGCTCAGAAATTGACCGTGAACCAGCTCTTCATGCGTTCAACCACCTGCTGCAGGCTGCTGATGTGCTGGCGCGCGACATCACGCTGGCGGTGTTCGTCGGCACCGGCAATCAGCAGGCCCAGGCAGGTCGCGTGACGCGGATTGCGCACCACCTCGGCGAGCCCGCCGCCGTACTGCGGCATGCCGATGCGCACCGGCATGTGGAAAATCTCCTCGCCCAGCTCGACCATGCCCTGCATCGCGCTGGAACCGCCGGTCAGCACCACGCCGGAGGACAGCAGCTCCTCGTAGCCGCTTCGCCGCAGCTCGGCCTGGATCAGCGAATACAGCTCCTCGACCCGCGGCTCGATCACCTCGGCCAGCGTCTTTCGCGACAACTGCCGCGTGCTGCGGTCGCCGACACCCGGCACATCAACCATTTCCTGCGGATCGGCAAGCTGCGACAGGGCGCAACCGAAACGCTGCTTGATGTCCTCGGCGTCCTTTGTCGGCGTGCGCAGCGCCATCGCAATGTCGTTGGTGATCTGGTCACCGGCGATCGGGATCACTGCGGTGTGGCGGATCGCGCCGTTGGTGAACACAGCCATATCGGTGGTGCCACCGCCAATATCGACCAGACACACACCCAGCTCCCTTTCATCCTCCGACAGCACCGCATCGGACGAAGCCAGCGGCTGCAGGATCAGGTCGTTGACCTCGAGTCCGCAGCGGCGCACGCACTTGATGATGTTCTGCGCCGCAGACACCGCGCCGGTGACGATGTGCACCTTCACCTCCAGCCGCACCCCCGACATGCCCAGCGGCTCGCGCACGTCTTCCTGACCGTCGATAATGAATTCCTGGTTCAGCACATGCAGGATCTGCTGATCATTGGGAATCTGCACCGCCTTGGCGGTTTCGATCACCCGGTCGATGTCCATCTGCGACACCTCGCGGTCCTTGATCGCGACCATGCCCTGCGAGTTGAAGCTCTTGATGTGGTTGCCGGCGATGCCGGTATAGACCTCGCGGATCTTGCAGTCGGCCATCAGCTCGGCCTCTTCCAGCGCGCGCTGGATGGCGTTGACCGTGGTCTCGATGTTGACCACCACACCCTTTTTCAGGCCGCGTGAAGGGTGGCTGCCCATGCCGATGATCTCGAAACCGCCCTCGGGCTTCATCTCGGCGACGATGGCGACGATCTTCGAGGTGCCGATGTCGAGTCCAACCACAAGTTTTTTGTTTTCTTTGTTCATCTTTCAGTAGTTTTCCCGGTCCGTTTTCCTATGCACCGCGTTTCGTCCGTGTATCGGCCACCGGCGGCAAACCCGGTACCCGTGCGGCGAAACCATTGGCGTAACGCAGATCGACACGATCCACCGGCCGCGTCATGCGCGCGATGGTGCGTGGATAGAGCTCGACAAAGCGCCGCAGCCGCTCCTCGATCCGGCCGCGCCCGAGGTCCAGCGTCATGCCGTCATCCAGCCGCAGCTGCCAGGCGCGGCGCGCCGACAGGTTCAATTCAGCGGGCTGTCTGCCGATGGCGACAAGGTTCACCCGGAAATGCTCGAACTGGATGGTCATTTCCTTGGCGGTTCCGACCGGACCATTGAATACCGGCAGCTCGCCGTCATAGGCTGCCTCGAACACCTCGCCCTGGACGTTGACCAGGGCCGACTTGCCCCAGCGTGCCAGCGGCGTGTGTTCATTCAGCCGGACTTCGAGCACGCCCGGCCACTGCCGGCGCACATCGGCCTGCCGCACCCAGGGCAGCTTCTCGAAAGCCACACGCGCCGTCGCCGGCTGCAGCGAAAACAGGGTCCCGCGGATTTCGCGTTGCACGATCACCCGCAACTGCTCGGCAGTGACATGCACCAGCGGCGTGGTAATGCGCACTTCGGTGATCGCAAACACCGGCAACCGCATCACCCACGACACCGCGCCGTAAAGCACGCCGAGCAGCGCCGCCAGCATCAGCAGGTCGGACACGCGGTCGAGCAGTGCAGGCTTATCCCACATGGGCAAGCTCCAGGATGCGCAGCACCAGATCGCGGAAGGACAGTCCGGCCTCACGCGCCGCCATCGGCACAAGGCTGTGGCCGGTCATACCCGGCGAGGTGTTCATTTCAAGAAACTGCACGCTGCCATCAGCACGGCGGATCAGGTCGGCGCGGCCCCAGCCGGCGCAGCCCAGGGCCCGCGCGCCCTTCATCACCAGTTCGCGGATGCGCAGTTCCTCTACTTCCGGCAACCCGCAGGGGCAGTGGTATTTGGTGTCGTCGCTGAAATACTTGTTCTGGTAATCGTAGTTGCCCTGCGGCGCCTCGATCCGGATCAGTGGCAGCGCGCGGTCGCCGAGGAAACCGGCGGTGAATTCATCGCCGGCGATGAACTCCTCGGCCATCACGAAGGGGTCATGTTTTGCAGCCAGCGCAAAGGCTGCCGGCAGGTCTTCCACGCAACCGACCTTGGTCAGGCCGATGCTCGAACCATCACGTGCCGGCTTCACGATCAGCGGCAGGCCGAGGCGGCCGGCCACGCCAGCCCAGTCGCCGCCGGCATCGATGACCTCGTAGCGCGGCGTCGGAATACCGGCTGCAGCCCACACCATCTTCGTGCGCACCTTGTCCATCGCCAGCGCCGAGGCCATCACCCCGCTGCCGGTGTACGGGATGCCCATCAACTCCAGTGCGCCCTGCACCGTGCCGTCCTCACCGTGGCCGCCGTGCAGCGCAATGAACACGCGATCAAAACCATCCCGCTTGAGTTCGAACACGCTGCGCTCGGCCGGATCAAAGGCATGCGCATCAACGCCCGCCTCCTGCAGCGCCTTCAGCACATTGCCGCCACTCATCAGCGATACTTCGCGCTCGGCGCTGCGACCGCCGAACAACACCGCGACCTTGCCGTAACCGGCGCTCATGCAGCTTCTCCGATCACACGCACCTCGCGCTCGAGTTCGATGCCGAAGCGGTCGCGCACCGTGTTTTGCGCGATTGCAATCAAGGCTTCGATGTCGGCTGCGGTCGCACCACCCAGATTGACGATGAAATTGGCATGTTTTGCCGAAATCGCGGCACCGCCGATGCGATGGCCCTTGAGACCCGCAGCCTCGATCAGGCGCGCGGCGTGGTCGTTCGGCGGATTGCGGAACACCGATCCGGCATTGGGTTCACCCAGCGGCTGGCTGGCGATACGTTTCGCGAGCAGGGACTTGATGGTGGCCCGCGACTGTGCGCCATTGCCGCGCGGCAGGCGCAGCGTTGCGCCGACAAACCACTCCTCGCGGCCTGCTCGGCGCGCCTCGCCAGGCACGCTTGACATCTGACGGCAGCGACGCTCGACACTGCGATAACCGATGGTGTAATGACCGGGCGTACGCTCGCGCAGCAAGCCGGTGCGGTCGATGGTGCGCACCGCCTTCACCAGACCCCAGGTTTCGCCACCGTAGCAGCCGGCATTCATCGCCAGGGCGCCGCCCAGGGTGCCCGGGATGCCGGCCAGAAACTCGGCGCCGGCCAGCTCGCTGAGTGCCGCCATCCGCGCCAGCTTGGGGCAGGCCACGCCGGCACCGGCGGTGATTTCTCCGCCTTCGGCATCAAGGCTGACCTGCGTTTCACGCAGCGCGCGGTGGGTGAAGATCACCGTCGCATCGAGTCCGCCATCACGCACCAGCAGATTGCTGCCGAGACCGACCAGGTACACCGGTTCATTACCGGTCATGCCGCGCAGGAACAGCGCCAGGTCGTCGAGGTCGGCCGGCAGATAGGCACGGCGCACCCGACCGCCGGCGCGCCAGCTGACATGTTTCGCCATGGGCTCGTCACTGCGCAGTTCTCCGCGCAGACCCTGGCTCGACAGCTGTTTCTGCTCGTCCATATTCATTGGTCTGTTGCGTTCAACCCTGACTCTTTTCCAGCTTCCTGTTTCAGCCGCCCGGCCACCGTGCCGATCGACCCCGCGCCCATTGCCAGCACCACGTCGCCATCACGCACACTGCCGCGGATTGCCGCCGGCAATTCACCCACCTGTTCGACAAACACCGGCTCAACCTTGCCCAGCACACGTACGGCACGCGCCAGCGCGCGGCCATCGGCGGCCACGATCGGCGCTTCGCCTGCCGCATAAACCTCGGTCAACAGCAAGGCATCGACACTCGACAGCACGCGGCTGAAGTCCTCGAAGCAGTCACGGGTGCGGGTATAGCGGTGCGGCTGGAAAGCCAGCACCAGGCGCCGCCCCGGAAAGGCGCCGCGCGCGGCGGAGATGGTCGCTGCCATTTCCACCGGATGATGTCCGTAGTCATCGATCAGTTCGAAATTGCCGCCACCGGCCAGGGGCAGCGCGCCGTAACGCTGGAAGCGCCGGCCGACCCCTTTGAACTCGCCCAGCGCCTTGACGATGCGCTCGTCGGCAACACCCAGCTCGACGGCAACCGCAATTGCCGCCAGCGCATTGAGCACGTTGTGCACGCCAGCCAGGTTGAGGCGGATGTCGAGGTCGGGCAAACGCCGGCCGTTCTTGCGCTGCACACGGAAATTCATGGCTCCGGCCGAAGCACCGACCGCGACACCGCGCACGTCGGCACCTTCGCCCAAACCATAGGTCACCAGGGCCTTGGTCAGCCTCGGCATGATGGTGCGCACGTTGACATCGTCATTGCACAACACCGCCACGCCATAGAACGGCAGCCGCTCGACAAAATCGACGAAAGCCTGGCGCAGGCGATCGAGCGAGTGGTCGTAGGTTTCCATGTGGTCGGCGTCGATGTTGGTGACCACCGAAATCACCGGCTGCAGGTGCAGGAAGGAAGCATCGGATTCATCGGCTTCGGCAACGATGAATTCGCCGGCGCCCAGCCGTGCATGCGCGCCGGCGCTTTCGAGGCGGCCGCCAATGACAAACGTCGGGTCAAGGCCGCCCTCGGCAAGAATGCTGGCCACGAGACTGGTCGTTGTCGTCTTGCCGTGGGTGCCGGCGACCGCGATGCCCTGCTTCAGGCGCATCAATTCGGCCAGCATCAGCGCCCGCGGCACCACCGGCACATGGCGTGCACGCGCCGCGATCACTTCGGGGTTGTCCGGTTTCACCGCACTGGAAATCACCACCACGTCAGCCGTGCTGACATTATCGGCGGCATGACCAATACGCACCGTCGCCCCAAGCCCGGCGAGGCGGCGCGTGGCATTGCCTTCGGCCAGGTCGGAGCCGCTCACCGCATAACCCAGGTTCAGCAGCACCTCGGCGATGCCGCTCATCCCGGCGCCGCCGATGCCGACAAAATGGATGTTTTTGACCTTGTGCTTCATCGCTTGTATCTCATCGCATCATCCTCATGCGGCGAGCTCCATGCACAGGTCGGCCACCTTCTGCGCGGCATCGGGCTTGCCGACACCACGTGCGGCTCGCGCCATCTCCAGCAGCTTTTCGCGGTTCAGCCCGCGCAGTACTGCGGCCAGAGAATGTGGTGAAAGCTCTTGCTGCGGCATCAGCATCGCGGCGCCATGGTCGGAGAGATAACGCGCATTACGTGTCTGGTGGTCATCCACCGCGTGCGGAAACGGCACCAGGATGCTGCCGACACCGGCCACCGCAAGCTCGGTCACGGTGGTCGCGCCGGAACGGCAGACGATCAGATCGGCTTCGCCGTAACGTGTCGCCATGTCATCCACAAAAGCCTGCACGTCGGCATCGACTGCGAGTTGGCGGTAGCAGAGGCGCACCGCATCGACATGCGCATTGCCGGCCTGGTGTGTGACCACCGGCCGCAGCGCGGGCTCGAGCAGGCCCAGCGCCTGCGGCACAATTTCATTCAGCGCCTTGGCACCGAGGCTGCCACCGACCACCAGCAGGCGCAGCGGACCGCTGCGTCCCGCGAATCGTGCCTCGGGCGGCGGCAGGTCGACGATCTCACGGCGCACCGGATTACCCGACCAGATCACATCGACACGCCCTTCGAACGCATCGGGAAACGCCGACAGCACGCGGTCGGCCACACCGGCAAGCACGCGGTTGGCAAGCCCCGGTATCGCGTTCTGCTCATGAATCAGCAGCGGCTTGCCGAACAGCGCAGCCATCATGCCCCCGGGAAACGCGGCATAACCGCCCATGCCCAGCACCACGTCCGGCCGGTGGCGGAACAAGGCGACGGCGCTTTGCCAGAATGCGACGAGCAGGGCCGCGGGCAGCAGCAGCTTGCGCAACCAGCCTTTGCCG
Organism: Betaproteobacteria bacterium Ga0077527; assembly: GCA_001464815.1. Lineage (GTDB taxonomy): Bacteria > Pseudomonadota > Gammaproteobacteria > Burkholderiales > SG8-41. Next base: position 396,152 of record LNDW01000015.1, read on the forward strand.
CGCACGCCACCGAAACGGATCCATTCCGCGGCATAACCGCGCGTCGGCACCAGACGCTCCTCCATGCCGCCGCGCGCACCGAGCCAGACCACCCGCCAGCCTCGGCTGCGCAGCACGTCCGCCACCGCCAGCGCCGGGAAAATGTGGCCGCCGGTACCACCGGCCATCACCATCATCGTCCGCGTCATAGGGTGAATCCCCGGGCCTGCTGCCGGTTGTGGCTGCGCCGAAACCTGCAGCACACCGCGTCCTTTCACCCCCTTGGGCATGCGCAAGGACTTCATACGGTGAATCCCCGGGCCTGCTGCCGGTTTTCCCAGTCGACCCGCAACAGAATTGCAATCGCGCAGCAGGTCGCAAGAATCGCGCTGCCACCGAAAGACAGCAGCGGCAACGTCAGGCCCTTGGTCGGCAGCACGCCCATGTTCACACCCATGTTGATGATCGCCTGCACGCCGATCCACAGGCCAACACCCTGCGCCACCAGCGCGGCATAAGGCCGCTCCAGTTCGAAGGCGCGGCGGCCGATGGCAAATGCCCGCCACACCAGCAGCGTAAACAGCACGATGATCAGCAGCACGCCGGCGAAACCAAGCTCCTCGGCAATCACCGCCAGCAGGAAGTCGGTATGAGCCTCGGGCAAGTAGAACAGTTTCTCGACGCTGGCACCGAGGCCCACGCCGAACCATTCGCCGCGGCCGAAGGCAATCAGCGCATGCGACAGCTGGTACCCCTTGCCATAGGGATCGGCCCAGGGATCCATGAAGCCGATCACTCGCTGCATGCGGTAGGGGCTGGTCCAGATCAGCAGCAGGAAGCCGATTACCAGCATCACGATCAGCCCGGCGAACAGGCGCCAGTTCATGCCGCCGAGAAAGAGGATGCCCATCGCGATCACGGTGATCACCGCGAAGGCGCCAAAGTCCGGCTCCATCAGCAACAGGCCGCCGGCCAGCAGCATCACCCCGAACATCGGCAGGAAACCCTTGCGCAGGCTGTGCATGAACGCGGCCTTGCGCACGGTGTAGTCGGCGGCGTAAAGCACCACCGCCACTTTCACCAGTTCCGAAGGCTGCAGGTTGATCACATACAGCGACAGCCAGCGCCGGCTGCCGTTGACCTCGCGGCCGATGCCCGGAATCAGCACCAGCGCAAGCAGGCCAAGCCCGCCAAGAAACAGGAAGGGCGCGAGCTGCTGCCAGACGCGCAAAGGCACCTGGAACACCATTGTTGCGGCGACAAGGCTGATCAGCACAAACACCGCATGCCGCGTCAGGTAATACATCGCATTGTTGCCGGTCATCCGGCTGCCTTCGGCAATGGCGATGGATGCCGAATACACCATCACCAGCCCGAGCGAGAGCAGCAGCGCGGTGACCCACAGCAAGCAGCGGTCGTATTCGGCGGGAATCACGCGGGCACTGGCGGGCATGCTGTAAGAGGTCATGCCGTCCCCCGCCTCAGGGCATCCACCCCCGCGGCAAAAACTTCCGCACGATGGATGTAGTTGCGGAACATGTCGTAACTGGCACAGGCCGGTGACAGCAGCACTGCATCACCGTCGCGCGCTGCATTGAAGGCAAGCTGCACGGCCTCGTCCATGTCGGCTGCGTGCAGCAGGGGCGCGGCATTGCCCAGCGCTGCGGCGATCCGTGGCGCATCACGTCCGATCAGTACCACGGCACGGGCACGGCCATGCGCGGCAGCGGCCAGCGGCGTGAAATCCTGGCCCTTGCCATCGCCGCCCGCAATCAGCACCACCGGAGCAGTAAATCCGTTCAGTGCGGCGACCGTGGCTCCGACATTGGTGCCCTTGGAATCGTCAAAAAACGATATCTCATTGATTTTATTGATTAATTTTACGCGATGCGGCAACCCCTCAAAACCCTGCCAACCCGCGACTATGGCCCGGTCATCGACACCGGCAAGATGGCACAACGCACCTGCAGCAAGCGCATTGGCAGCGTTGTGCAGACCCGCGACACGTAATTGGTCTGCATCAGCCAGCCGCTGAGTCCCGCGGCACAGCGCAGGCTGCGAGCGGTCACCGACGAGTCCCCAGTCCTGCGCGCCTGCAGGCTCGTCGAGCCCGAAGCTGGCCTGCTTGCGTCCGGCGCGGGCCATGCCGCGGCTCCAGGCGTCGTCGCGGTTGATCAGCTGCGCGCCGTCACCCGCATGGATGCGGGCCTTCGCCGCGGCGTATTCGACCATGCCGTCATAACGGTCAAGATGATCCTCGCAGAGATTAAGTACCGTCGCGGCACGGGCATTGAGCGAGATGGTGCTCTCCAGCTGGAAGCTCGACAGTTCAAGCACAAAGGCGCCGGGCATGGCCGCGCCGGCCTCGATCTTCGACCAGGCATCAAGCACCGGCAGGCCGATGTTGCCGGCCACCACCGGATTCAGCGCGGCCGCGGCACAAATTTCTCCGGCCATCGCAGTCACCGTGCTCTTGCCGTTGGAGCCGGTGATCGCGATCACCGGCGGCGCATCGTCACGTGCGGCCAGTGCCTGCGCGAACAATTCGACATCACCGACCACCGGCACACCCCGCCTGGCGGCATCGGCAATCGCACCGCGGCGCCGGTCAACGCCGGGGCTGACGGCGACGATGTCGGCCGCGGCCACCACGGCATCCGGCGCAACGCCGAGCGCAAGCCCTGCTGACGGCAGCTCACGCCGCAGCACGGCCAAGCCCGGAGGTTCGGTCCGGGTGTCGCTGACCTCGACCCGCGCGCCGCGGCCGGCAAGCCAGCGCGCCAGCGACAGCCCGGTATCACCGAGGCCGATCACCGCGACACGTGCGCCGTCGAGGACGAGCATCAGCAGGCCCTCCGGAAGAGTGGCGGCTTGAACGGCATGTGGCGTGGCAGCATGCATTTCATCGCAGTTTCAGCGTGGACAAACCGACCAGCACCAGCATCATCGTGATGATCCAGAAACGAACCACGACCTGGTTTTCTTTCCAGCCTTTCAATTCATAGTGGTGGTGCAGCGGTGCCATGCGGAAAATGCGTTTACCGGTCAGCTTGAACGAGGCCACTTGCAGCATCACCGACAGCGTCTCGACCACAAACACACCGCCCATGATGAACAGGACGATTTCCTGGCGCACGATCACCGCGATGGTGCCGAGCGCGGCGCCTAGCGCCAGCGCACCGACATCACCCATGAACACTTCCGCCGGATAGGCGTTGAACCAGAGGAAAGCGAGCCCGGCCCCCGCCAGTGCGCCGCAGATCACGATCAGCTCGCCGGCACCCGGGATGAATGGGAAGCCGAGATATTTGGCGAACACCGCGTTGCCGGCGACGTAGGCAAACACCCCCAGCGCGCTGCCGATCATCACCGTCGGCATGATCGCCAGGCCGTCGAGGCCATCGGTCAGATTCACCGCATTGCTGGTGCCGACGATAACGAAATAGGTCATCACGATGAAGCCGATCGCGCCCAGCGGATAGGTCACCTGCTTGAAAAACGGCACGATGAACTCGGTCTGCGCCGGCAGGTTGGTTGAATAAGCGATGAACACCGCAGCGCCCAGCCCGAGAACCGACTGCCAGAAAAATTTCACCTTCGCCGACAACCCCTTGGGATTGCGGTGCACCACCTTGCGGTAGTCGTCGACCCAGCCGATGGCCCCAAAACCGACGGTGACGGTGAGCACCACCCAGACGAAGCGGTTGCTCAAATCCGCCCACAGCAAAGTCGTCACAATGATTGCCACCAGGATCAGCGCACCTCCCATGGTCGGTGTGCCGGCCTTGACCAGGTGGGTCTGCGGACCATCATCGCGCACCGCCTGGCCGATCTTGTAGGCGGTCAGCTTGCGGATCAGCGCCGGGCCGACCATGAAGGAAATCAGCAACGCGGTCAGGCAGGCCAGCACCGCACGCAGGGTCAGGTAACTGAACACATTGAAGGCACGGGCATACTGTTCCAGCCATTGCGCCAGTTCGAGCAGCATCGTTCAGCTCTCCGCCTTGTTGGCTTCCAGCGCCTGCACCACACGCTCCATTTTCATGAAGCGCGACCCTTTGACCAGCACCGTTACTTCCCTGCCCAACTGCGCCGCGACCCCGGCAATCAGCGACTCAATCTGCGCGTGATGCGTGGCGCCATCGCCGAAGGCCTGCACCGAGGCCGGCGTCATCACTCCGGTGGCCAGCAGTGCATCGACACCGCGGCTGCGTGCGTAGGCGCCGATTTCGCGATGGAAAGTCTCACCCTGGTCACCGACCTCGCCCATGTCGCCGAGCACCAGCAGCCGGCGCCCGTCAGTTGCCGCAAGCACGTCGATCGCCGCGCGCACCGAATCGGGATTGGCGTTGTAGCTGTCGTCGATCAGCCGCGCGCCAAGCCGGCCGGATTTCATCTGCAGGCGTCCCTTGACTGCGGCAAAACCCGCCAGCGCGCCGGCACAGGCTTGCAGCGTCGCGCCCGCGGCAGTGGCTGCGGCAATCGCCGCCAGCGCATTGCGCACATTGTGTTCGCCGGCCAGCGGCAGCCGGAATGTCACGGTACCTGCCGCACCGCTGACGCTCACATCGGAGCCGTCGGCATGGAGCACACACCCGCCATGTATTGCGGCCGCACCGATGCCGAAATCGCGCACCACACGCGGGGCGGCCGCAACGCGCCAGGTCGCGGCATGACCATCATCGGCATTGATCACCGCAATGCCCTGTGCCGGCAGCGCACGCAGCAGATCGGCATGTTCGGCGGCGACATCGGCCACTGAGCGCATGAATTCCTGGTGCTCGCGCTGGGCGTTGTTGATGACGCCAATGGTCGGCCGCGCAATCCGCGCCAGCTGCGCGGTTTCGCCGGGATGATTCATGCCCAGCTCGATCACCGCGACGCGATGGCTTTCGCGCAGCGTCAGCAGCGTCAGCGGCAGACCGATATGGTTGTTGAGGTTCCCGCGCGTGGCCAGTACCGCGGCCTCGCCATAATGGGCGCGCAGGCAGGTTGCGATCATCTCCTTGACCGTGGTCTTGCCGTTGGAGCCGACCACCGCGATCAACGGCACTGTAAAGCGGCTGCGCCAGTGGGCGGCGAGGTCGGCCAGACCCTGGGTGGTGTCGGCAACGCGGGCCAGGGGCAGGGGCACCGGGCGCCGGTAGCGCTGATCAACCAGCGCAGCCACGGCACCGGCTGCCGCCGCCTGCTCGACAAAATCATGGCCGTCAAAACGCTCGCCACGCAACGCCACAAACAGGTCGCCGCTTTTCAGCTTACGGCTGTCGGTGCATACATCGGAGTAGCCCACATCCGCACCGGCCAGTTCGCCGCCGAGTATCGCCGCGGTCTGCGCCAGCGTCATCACCGCGCCCCCCCCGAAAGTGCCGCGGAAACCACGGCGGCGTCACTGAAGCGGCGGCGCACTCCCGCAATTTCCTGATAATTCTCGTGTCCCTTGCCGGCGACCAGCACGATGTCGCCATGATCGGCAGCGGCGATCGCCTGCACAATTGCTCGGCGGCGATCAGGCACCTGCTGATGCGCGCCACGCACACCGGCGGCAATCGCGGCAATGATCACCTGCGGATCCTCGCTGCGCGGATTGTCACTGGTCAGCACAACCCGGTCGGCGATGCGCGAAGCCACGGCACCCATCAGCGGCCGCTTGCCCGGATCACGGTCTCCACCGCAGCCGAACACGCAGATCAGGCGTCCACGCGCTGCACGCAGCGGCCGCAGCGCCAGCAACACTTTTTCCAGCGCATCCGCTGTGTGCGCGTAATCGACCACCACCAGCGGCTGTGCACCACCGCCAAACCGCTGCATGCGCCCCGGCACCGCATCGACTTTTTCCAGGGCGGCAACCGCCGCGGCCAGTCCGACATCACCGGCCAGCAACGTGGCCAGGCTGCCGAGCAAATTGGCCGCATTAAAGGCACCGAGCAGCGGGCTTTCCAGCGTGGCACGCCCCCAGGGCGTGGCCACATCAAACACGATGCCCTCCGGCCCCAGCCTCAGGTTGCGGCCTTCGACACAGGCCGGCCGCGCGCGTGCGCCGCGGCGGCCAAAACCATAACCCAGCAGCGCGGCACGGCGATGTTTCCAGCGCTGGGCCAGCTCGCGGCCGAAATCGTCATCAAGATTGACCACCGCGTGGCTCAGCGTCGGCCACCGGAACAGCCGCGCCTTTGCCGCGCGGTAGCGGCGCATCGTGCCGTGATAGTCGAGGTGGTCGCGGCTCAGGTTGGTGAGCAGGGCGACATCAAACTCGACTCCGGCAGTGCGGTTCTGATCCAGCCCGATCGAAGACACCTCCATCGCCATCGCCCGAGCACCAGCCCGCAAAAATTTTTTCATCTGCGCATGAATCGTCACCGCATCCGGCGTGGTGTTGACCAAGGCATCAAGCCGGCCGGGAAAACCACTGCCCAGCGTGCCGATCACAGCGCACTTGCGCCGCGTGCGGGTGAGCGCCTGTGCAATCCACTGGCTGCACGAAGTCTTGCCATTGGTGCCGGTGACACCGATGGTCCACAGCTTCGAACCCGGCCGGCCATAAAATTCGCCAGCGATTTCGCCGGCATGGCGGCGCAACTGCGGCACGGCAAAGTTGGCCACGCGCAAACGGTGGTTCCAGGCATGACCTTCAGCCTCCCACAGCACAGCCGAGGCGCCACGCCGGATCGCATCGGAAATGAAATCGCGACCATCACGGGTCTCGCCGGGACAGGCGATGAAGGCGTCACCGGCGCGCACCACACGGCTGTCCAGGGTCAATCGCCGCACCCCCAGCACGTGCAGGGCAGCAACATCGAAGACCGTGGAGTTCAGCGCCGCGCTCACCGGATCGACCTCATACATCCTCCTTCACCAGCGGCATGTCGGCCGGAGCCAGCACCGTGGTTCGGCCCGGCGCATCCGGCGGAACCGCGAGCAGGCGCAGCGCGCCGGCGGCGACCTGGCTGAAAATCGGCGCAGCAACCGCGCCACCGTAATGCTGGCCTGCGGAGGGCTCGTCAATCATCACCGCGATGATGATCCGCGGCTTGTTGGCCGGCGCAAAGCCGACGAATGAAGAAACATAACGATTGGTTGCATACGCCTTGCCTTCGAGCTTGTGCGCGGTGCCGGTCTTGCCGGCGACGGTATAACCGGCGACCTGCGCGCCTGGCGCGGTGCCGCCGGGTTGCGCCGCCATTTCCAGCATGCGCCGCACCGCCTGTGCGGTGGAGGTGGATATCACCTGCGCGCCTTCCGGAGGACCATTTCGCTTGAGCATGCTCACCGGCAACAGCCGGCCGTCGGATGAAAAAATCGTATAGGCGCGCGCCAGTTGCAGCAGTGACACCGAAACACCATAGCCGTACGACATCGTCGCCTGCTCAATCGGCTTCCAGGTGGCGTGGGCGCGCAGGCGGCCCGACACTTCGCCGGGAAAACCGGAGCGCGGCTGCGTGCCGAAGCCGGCACGACTGAACAGGTCCCACAGTGTTTCCGGGGGCATCGCCAGACCCATCTTTGCGGTACCGACATTCGATGACTTCTGGATCACCTGCGCCACGGTCAGCGCGCCCTGCGGGTGCGCGTCGTGGATGGTGCGGCTGCCGATCGTCATGGATCCGGGGGCGGTCTGGATCACGGTGCCGAACTGGAACAAGCCGGCCTCCAGCGCGGCGGCGGCGGTGAACGGTTTCAGTGTCGAACCCGGCTCGAACAGGTCGGTGACCACACGGTTGCGGGTGCGCTGCGCGTCGAGCTTGCCGCGGTTATTCGGGTTGTAGGTCGGCAGGTTGGCCATCGCCAGCACTTCGCCGCTTTGCGCGTCGAGCACGACGATGCCGCCGGCCTTGGCGCGGTGCGCAGCCACGGCGTCGCGCAGCTCGCGGAAGGCGAGGTACTGGATGCGCGCATCAATCGCCAGCGTCATCCGCTCACCGTTCTGCGGCACGCGGATGCTTTCGACGTCCTCGACGATGCGACCCAGGCGGTCGCGGATCACGCGACGGCTGCCCGGCTTGCCGGCAAGGCGGTCTTCGAAGGCCAGTTCCAGCGCCTCCTGGCCCTTGTCGTCGACTCCGGTGAATCCGACGATATGCGCCATCACCTCCCCGGCGGGATAGTAGCGGCGGTGTTCGCGCTGCAGGAACACGCCGGGGATTCCAAGCTGTACCACACGTTCGGCCTGGTCCGGCGGCAACTGCCGCTTGAGGTAAACGAACTCGCGCTTGCTGTCGGCGAGCTTGCCACGCAGGTCCTCGATGCCGACACCGAGCATCTGCGACAGGCGGCGCAGTTCGGCAGGGCCAGCCTCGATGTCGGCGGGGCTTGCCGCCACCGACTCCACCGGCGTCGAAATCGCCAGCGGCTCGTTGTTGCGGTCAACAATCATGCCTCGGCTGGCGCCGATCTCGATCACCCGCGAATAACGCGACTCGCCCTTGCGCTGCAGGAAATCGTTGTTCAGCGCCTGCAGCCACAGCGCGCGGCCGGCAAGCACGATGAAGCAGGCCGCGATCGAGAGCAGCACAAAATTTGAACGCCAGCGCGGCAGCGCCGGTGCGGCATCACGCTTGGCTGCCGGCCTCAAGGCCGCGCCCCTTCGACACCGGATACAACCACTTCGACGCGGGCGGCCACCGGCAGCTTCATGCCCAATTCGCGGATGGCGATGCGCTCGATGCGGGCATGTGTCGCCCAGGTCCCCTGCTCGAGCTGCAGCTGACCCCACTCGATCTCGAACTGCTTGGCCCGGCCCTGTTCACGCTGCAACTCGACAAACAGCTTGCGAGCCTTGTGCTGCGAAGAAACCGTGACCATCGCACAGGCCATCAGTGCGGCGAGCAGGATCAGTGTCAGGCGCAAACTCATGCCGCCTTAACTCCGGCGGGCGCAGCGGTGCGCTCAGCCACGCGCAGCACCGCGCTGCGTGCGCGCGGGTTGGCGGCGATCTCCGCGGAGGTCGCACGCTGAGCGCGGCCGATCAGGCGCAGCGGCGGCTGCGGCAGATCGGCCGCGCGCACCGGCAGCCGTGACGGCAGCGCGTCAGCCTGCGACTGGGTGCGCATGAATCTTTTGACGATCCGATCCTCGAGCGAGTGAAAACTGATCACAGCCAGCCTGCCGCCCGCCCGCAACAGGGCCAAGCTCCGCGGCAGCACTAGCGATAGCTCCTCGAGCTCCTGATTGATGTGAATCCGTAAAGCCTGAAACGTGCGCGTCGCCGGATCCTGGCGTGGCTCGCGCGCGGGAACGGCTTCTGCCACGAGCGCGGCAAGTTTTCGTGTGGTGTCAACAGCCCCCCGCGCCCGAGCCGCAACAATCGCTGCTGCAATCTGTTTAGCAAACCGTTCTTCACCATAATCCCTGATGACCTCCCTGATCTCGGCTTCCGCCGCCGTCTCCAGCCACTGTGCCGCGCTCAAGCCGTGCTGCGGATCCATGCGCATGTCCAGCGGCCCGTCGCCGCGAAAACTGAAGCCGCGGCGCGCTTCGTCGATCTGCGGCGAAGACACGCCGATGTCTAGCAGCACACCGTCCACCGCATCCACACCCTCCTGCCGCAGCACTTCCCCGATGCGGCTGAACGGCGCCGCCACGATGCTGAAGCGCGGATCACCGATGTCACGCGCCGCCGCCACCGCCTCCGGATCGCGATCCATCGCGATCAGCCTGCCACCGGCGCCGAGCCGCGCCAGGATCAGCCGGCTGTGGCCGCCACGCCCGAACGTTCCGTCGACATACACGCCATCACTGCGCACGTTTAATGCCGCGACGGCTTCTTCCGCCATCACCGCGGCATGAACGCCGGTCACAAGGAGAAATCCTCCAGCTCCGCCGGCAGTCCGCCCGCGGCAAACCCGCCGGCGTTGTCGATCAACTGCGTCCAGCGCTCGTCATTCCACAGTTCGAATTTCTTGCCCTGCCCGACCAGCGCCACACTTTTCTCGAGCTGCGCATATCGACGCAGCTCGGGCGTGATCAGCACGCGTCCGGCGCCGTCCATGTCGACATCGACGGCGAAACCGATCAGCCGGCGCTGCAGCTCACGCACGCGCGGATCGAGATTCGAACGGCCTTCGAGTTTTTGCTGGATCAGCTCCCAGTCGGGGAGCGGGTAGATCAGCAGGCAGCGGTCGGCATCGGCCGTGATCACCAAATGGCCCGCGCAACGCTCGAGCAAAGAGTCGCGATAGCGCGCCGGAATGGCGAGCCTGCCCTTGCTGTCGAGATTGAGTTGTGCGACCCCGCGAAACACGTGCGCCCCCTGGCCTGGTGACAGAAAGTCGGCGGACCTTTCCGCCAGCGTTTCCGTATGCTCTTGAACCCCAATTTCCCACTTTTTACCACTTAATCCCACTATAAATAAGTGAGCAGGTCAGGTCAAGCGCGTTTTACCAATTTCCTTTTACGGGACAAAGACTTACGTGTACTTGTTGAGGTCCGTACCGATCAATTTTTCTTGTTGAAATAATCCATAAAAAACAATGGGATATTTCGCGTACTGAAAGTGAGGCTTTAACTGAGAATGCTTAAAAATCAGGCAATTAGGGCGAGGGGGTGTCGCCAGAGCCCAACGGGCGCGCAAAAAGCGCGGGAACTTTGAAAAAAGGGGGTGAAGCTGGCCGGTAAGCCGGGTTCTGTCGTGGGCAGCCATTCCTCTGGGCCGTACATCGCTGAACGGCTCAAGCCACCAACCCGCAAGCTCGGCGGGACACGTCAACGCTTGCCTATTTGGTGTTGCTCCAGGTGGAGGTTACCGTGCCACTCGTGTTGCCACGAGCGCGGTGCGCTCTTACCGCACCTTTTCACCCTTACCTGATCCGGGGTTGCCCCCGGCCATCGGCGGTTCGATCTCTGTGGCCCTGTTCCTCGCCTCGCGGCGGACGGGCGTTACCCGTCACCCTTCCCTGTGGAGCCCGGACTTTCCTCTGCCTGCGGTACGGACGACTGATCCCGCCCGCTTTGATCCGCCTGCAGCGGCTGCCTGGCCAGCTTCGGCGCGGAGTCTAACATGCGCACCACTCAGCCCCGCCCGCGGCACTCGCACACACGCTCCATCAGCCTCAGCAAATGAAGATCGCGCACACCCAGTTCATCGAGGTGGCGCAGGGTGTTCACCAGATAATCGACATTGGACCCGCGCTCGCCGCGACAACTGGCGATCAGCCTTGCCGCATCATCAAGCGCGAGGCGGCCGGCATAACCGTCATGACTGCGGTTGGCGACAAAGGCCAGCGCCAGGCAGCGGCGCTGCGGCGTTGTCACTGGCAGCAGCCGCGGCCAGTAAACGCCGCGGCGCATTTCGCGATGCCACAGCGCCTCGAGCACCCCGGCGCGGTCCGCCGCGGCAATGCGATACACGATGCCCTTGCAGGCACCACCAGGATCCAGACCGAGTACCAGGCCCGGCGCTTCGACGGTGCCGCGGTAGCGGCTGGAGTAGATGCAGAAGCTGCGGTGATAGCCGCGCAGCAGCGCCGGCTCGGCCGCGCAATGACTGAAGCCCGGGTCCCACATCAGCGAACCGTAGGTGAATATCCAGATGTCGCCGTGTGGCCAGTCCAGGCTGTCGTAGTGAACCGGATCGGCCTGTAAGCCGTCAGAACGGGGCTTTGATGCGCGCCTCACGCTGCGGCGATTCTCCAGCCGATGGCACCGCCGGCACGCAGCGGCACCAGCGTGTCGGTGCCGAAGGGCAGGCTTGCGGGCACCGACCACGGCTCGTCGCGCAGCACGATGTGCTCCGCATTGCGCGGCAATCCGTAGAAATCGGCGCCGAAATGGCTGGCGAAACCCTCAAGACGGTCGATGGCACCCGCGGCGGCAAAGACTTCGGCATAGAGCTCGATGCCGGCGTGCGCGGTATACATGCCGGCGCAGCCGCAGTCGTTCTCCTTGGTGTGCCGGGCATGCGGCGCGCTGTCGGTACCGAGAAAAAATTTGGGGCTGCCGCTCAGCGCGGCCGCTACCAGCGCCTCGCGATGAACCTCGCGCTTGAGAATGGGCAGGCAGTAAAGATGGGGACGAACGCCGCCGGCAAACATCGCGTTGCGGCTCATCAGCAGATGATGGACGGTGATCGTCGCCGCGACGCGGGGCGGGGCCGCCTTGACAAACTCGGCAGCTTCGCGCGTGGTGATGTGCTCCAGCACGACACGAAGCCGCGGAAAGCGCTCCACCAGGGGCACCAGCGTACGCTCGATGAACACGCGTTCGCGGTCATAGACATCGACCTCGTTGTCAGTGACTTCGCCGTGCAACAGCAGCGGCATGCCGACTTCGGCCATCTTCTCGATCACACCGTAGCATTTTTCGATCGCCGTCACGCCCGAGTCGGAATTGGTGGTGGCACCGGCGGGGTAATACTTGACCGCGTGAACCGCTCCGCTCGCCTTCGCCGCCGCGATTTCCCCGGGACGGGTGTTGTCGGTCAGATAGAGCGTCATCAGCGGCTCGAAGCGGCTGCCTGCGGGCAAAGCGGCAAGGATGCGCTCGCGGTAAGCCAGTGCCAGCGCAGTGGTGGTCACCGGCGGCTTCAGGTTGGGCATCACGATCGCGCGGGCAAACCGCGCGGCGGTATGCGGCAGCACATCGCGCATCGCAGCGCCGTCGCGCAAATGCAGGTGCCAGTCGTCGGGTCGGGTGATGGTGATTGAGGTCATCGTGGTTGTTCGCGGCTGCTGAGATTGCGGCGGTTCATGTTAAACGCTGCCGGTTCGGGCGTAAATTCCTGTCCTGGTGCACGGCTCAGCCCTGCCCGTCCTTCCTGATCGCCAGCGCCTGCTCATAGAGCGCGTTGCGCGCGGCACCGGTCAGCTTCGCCGCCAGCGCCACTGCCTGCTTCAGAGGCAGCTCCCCGAGCAGGATGCGCAGCGTACGCTCGGCGCCGGCATCGTCATCTTTGGCTGCGGCAGGGGCGCCGTCCACCACCAGCACAAATTCGCCGCGGCGGCGGTTGTCGTCGGCGTTGAGCCACTGCACCGCCTCGCCGAGCCGGCAGCGGTGTATCGATTCATGGATCTTGGTAAGTTCGCGCGCAATCAGCAGGCTGCGGTCATCACCAAAGATGGCACGCAGGTCTTCGACACAATCGGTGATGCGGTGCGGCGCTTCGTAGAACACCAGGGCCGCGGTCTGCGCCACCAATTCACCGAGCACGGAACGGCGTTCACCGCCGCGCGCCGGCAGGAAGCCGCAAAAAAGAAAACGTCCGTCCCCCAGACCGCTTGCAGACATCGCTGTCGCCGCGGCATTGGGGCCGGGAATCGGCACCACCGGATACCCCGCGGCACGCACCGCGGCCACCACCTGCGAGCCGGGATCGGCGATGCCCGGCGTGCCGGCATCGCTGACCAGGGCAACCGATTCGCCGGCCGCGAGCCTCTCGACGATACGCAGAGCCGCGCTGCGTTCGTTGTGTTCGTGGGCGGCCATCAGCGGCGTGGCACTGCCGTGGCGATCCAGCAACCGGCGGGTGACGCGGGTGTCTTCGGCGGCGATGACATCGACCTCTCGCAGCACCTGCAACGCACGCAGCGTCACATCACCAAGATTACCGATCGGTGTAGCCACTACATATAATGCCGGCTTGCCCCCCGACCGTACCGCCACCCCTTGCGCTGTCGCCTCTTGTTCAGTCACCCGCTCCTGCTCCGTGAAATGCCGCCATTCATATTGCCTGAACTGCCGAAAATCCCCTGCGCACTGACCGCGTTTGCCCGCGCCTCGGTACTGCTGCTCATGCTGGCGTCACTATACGGAGCACCGGCAGCCTTGGCCAGCGAAGCCCCGGCCGCAGGTGCCGGCATGGCGGCGGCCGCACCGGCAAACGCCGTAACAAGCACTACAACTGCAACAAACCCGGCAAGCAAACCCGCAGCCGGCTCGGCAGCATCCGAATCGGTGGTGACGCCGCATCTCGCGCTGCTGCTGCCAACCCAGTCAAAAGTGTTTGCCCGCCATGCCGGCGCGGTACGCGAGGGTTTCCTTGCAGCGGTCAAGGTTGCCGGCAAGGCCGCGCTGACGGTGCGTGAATATCCGCTTAACGGTGAAGTCGCCGATGCCCTGCGTGCCTACCGCGCGGCCATCGCCGCCGGCGCGCAGCTGGTGGTGGGCCCGTTGACACGGGATGCGGTGACCGCAATCGCCTTCGGCGAACCGGTGCCGGTGCCGACCCTGGCGCTCAACCTGCCGGATCAGACCGGGCGCAAACCCGACCGCCTCTACATGCTCGGCCTGCAGGTTGAAACCGAAGGCCGTCAGGCCGCGCAGCTCGCCTGGCGCGAGAATCGCCGCCGCGCGCTGGTGGTCAGCAGCGGCAGTGCCATGCAGCGCCGTCTTTACGCCGCCTTCACCGCGGAATTTGTCCGCCTTGGCGGCAGCGTGCTCTCCGAGATCGCGACAGCAGACCCGCAGCGCCTGAAATCGGCCCTGCGCGGCGAACCGGACATGGCCTTCATCGCCCTCGATTTCGAAGAGGCGCGCACGGCGCGGCCCTACCTCGGCAGCCTGCCTGCCTATGCCGGTGCAAATGCAAACGGTGGTGAACGCGGCGCCCTCGCCGGCCACGATCTGGCCGATGTCGGCTTCGTCGACATGCCCTGGCTGATCGAGCCTGACCATGCGGCGGTGATGCTTTATCCGCGGCCCGCGGCGACAACACCCGAGCTCGAACGCCTGTACGCGCTGGGCATCGACGCGTGGAGGGTGGCGCAGTTGCTGTCCGCCAATCCCCGCGAGCTGCGGCTTGACGGCGTCACCGGCGATCTGTTGCTGTTGCAAGGCGGGCTGATCGACCGCACGCTGCGCGCCGCGCGTTACGCTGAAGGCCGGGCGCGGCTGATCGAGGCCCCGCGTGAACCCCTCCGGTAGCGCGGCCGAAACACTCGCGGTGTCGCTGCTTGGCGACGCCGGCCTCAGGATAGTGGCGCGCAACTACCGCTGCCGCCACGGTGAAATCGACATCATCGCGCGCGACGGCAACACCCTGGTCTTCGTTGAAGTGCGCAGCCGCGCCGGGAGGTCCTACGGCGGGGCTGCAGAAAGCATCACCGCGGCCAAACGCGGGAGGTTGATAAAAACCGCGCGCCATTACCTGTCCACGCTGGACAGCCTGCCGCCCTGCCGTTTTGATGCGGTACTGATCACGGCGCATCCGCAATCCACCGAGTGGCTGCGTGACGTGATCTCCGAATAGCGCAGGCGGCTGTTGCAGGTACAATACCGGCCACCATGGACCTGATCAACCGCATCAGCGAAAACTTTTCAGAGAGCGCGCATCTCAAGCTGCAAAGCATGGATGCGCTGGCGGTGCCGATCGCCGCCGCCGTGCAGGCGATGGTGGCCTGCCTGCAGGGCGACGGCAAGATACTCGCCTGCGGCAACGGCGGGTCGGCGGCCGATGCCCAGCATTTTTCCGCGGAACTGCTCAACCGCTTCGAGGTCGAACGCCCGGGGCTGGCCGCCATCGCGCTGACCACCGACAGCTCGACACTGACTTCGATCGCCAACGATTACGATTACGTACAGGTGTTTTCGAAGCAGGTCCGGGCGCTCGGCCGCGCCGGCGACGTGCTGCTGGCGATCTCGACCAGCGGCAATTCGCCGAACGTGATCGCCGCGGTCGAGGCCGCGCACGAGTGCTCGGTGCGGGTTGTCGCGCTGACCGGCCGCGACGGCGGCAAGATGGCCGGATTGCTCAGACCCGATGATGTGCACATCTGCGTGCCCGCGACCAGCACCGCGCGCATCCAGGAAGTGCACCTGTTGTCGCTGCACTGCCTGTGCGACGGTATTGACTGTCTACTTCTGGGAGTCGAATAAATGCGCAAACTGATCACCCTTACCTGTATCGCCCTGCTGCCCGTGGTGTCCGGCTGCGCCGCGGTGGCCATCGGCGGCGCCGCGGCCACCGGCGTGATCATGGCCGAGGACCGGCGCACGGTGGGCACCATCACCGAAGACCAGGGCATCGAGCTGAAGACCTCTTCGCGCATCGCCGAACGCGTCAAGGACGCCAACATCAATGTCACCAGCTTCAACCGCGTGGTGCTGCTCTCCGGCGAAGTGCCGAACGAAGCGGCCAAGGCCGAAGCTGAGCGCGTCGCGCGCGCCGTCGAAAACGTGCGCAGCGTATTCAACGAGCTTCAGGTCGGCGGCAACAGCGCGCTGCAGGCGCGCACCAGCGATGCGGTGATCACCTCAAAGGTCAAGGCACGTTTTGTCGATGCCCGCAAATTCAGCCCGGTGCACGTGAAAGTGGTGACCGAAGCGGGCAGCGTGTTCCTGATGGGCATGGTCAAGCGCCAGGAGGCGGCGGACGCCACCGAAGTCGCGCGAACCACCGGCGGCGTGCGCAAGGTGGTGCGCCTGTTCGAATACCTTGATTAAAAAATAATCAATAAAAACAATGGGTTAAATGGGCGCCTCGGGGTGTCCCTGTTTTTTCAGCCAAAGCATCAGGCGGCCCAACAACGGCAGCTTTTCATAAAGCTCCTCGGCGACATCCCAGTAATCGCGGTGGATTGCGACCAGCCCGGCATCATCAAGGGTGATCAGGCTCGAGCCGTGGATCTGCTGCGTCACCCCCGGACGGAAGTTGCGGAAACGAAATTCGAAATCCCAGGTGATGAACAGCCGCGGCGCCTCGAACACCCGCTCCCTGACGATAAAGCGCGGCGCATCAAGGCGCTCGAACATGTGCCTGAATATCTCCTGCAGCTCCGGCAGTCCGCGGACATCGTTGAAGGGGTCACGGAACCGGCAATCGGCGGCGTAGTAACGCGGCAGTTCGACCAGCGACAGCGGCGTCAGCGTCTCAAAATAATGCACCAGCGCATTGACGCGCATGGCGTCCACAGGCGCTGTCACAGACCGGTTCCCCGGCGCACCAGCGCGAAGTAGCAGCGATACGGCAACAGCCGCAGCAACTTGAGCAGGCGCGTGAAACGTTTCGGAAAATGAATTTCGAAATCACCGCGCTCGAAGCCGGCGATCATCGCTTCAGCCGCAGCCTCGACGCTGATCAGCGCCGGCATCGGAAATTCGTTGCGGTCGGTGAGCGGGGTCTTCACAAAACCCGGGCAGACCAGGTAAACGCCGATGCCGCGCGGCGCAAGATCCAGGTACAGGGTTTCGGTGAGATTGTTCAGCGCCGCCTTGCTCGCGCCATAAATCAACGAAGTCGGCAACCCGCCGTAACCGGCGACGCTGGACACCACGGCAATGCCGCCGCCGCCCTGCTGCTGCAGCCTGGTCACCAGCGGCGGCAGGCAATGGATCACCCCGTGCAGATTGATTTCGAACAGCCGCCTTGCGGCCCCGGTCTCCAGCGCCCAGGCCCGGACCGGTTGATGGGTGCCGGCACAGAGCACCACCAGATCGACGCCGCCCCAGGCGGCGATGATGCGGTCGAGCGCCGGCTGTACGGCGGACGGGTCGGTGACATCGAGCGGCAGGGCCAGCGCGGCTGGGCCATGCGCGGCGGTCAACTGCTCCAGTTCCGCGCCACGGCGCGCCGACACCGCGACCCGCGATCCGCGCGCCCACAGCGCCTGCGCGAGGCCGGCGCCGATGCCGCTGGAAGCGCCGATCACCCAGATGCGCAGACCGCGCCAGTCGCGGATCGGCTTGTTGAGGGCGCCGAACATCACGGCCGCTTGCGGAAGGCGAGTGTGACCTCGCCGAGGTAAATGCCGAACTTGCTCATCGCCGAACGGTTGAGCATCACCTGGTCATCCATCTGGTACATCCAGTCGTCAAAATCCACCTCCCAGCTGCGGCCATCCACATCTAGCTTCAGCACATAACGCCAGCGCAGCGCGTTGCCGCTGACCTCGCCGATCGCCTCGCCAACAACGTCATCGGCAGTACCGCGATAACGGTTGTCGCCGGTCTTGGTGATGGTCCACACCCTGCGGCTCTTGCTGCCATCAGAATACTCGAAGTGTTCATCAAGCACGCCGGTGTCGCCTTGCCATTTTGCATCAATGCGCACCGTGAAGCGTTTGACCACCTTGCCGTTGCGATCCTGAAACATGCCCCAGGCATCGACGGTACCGTTGAAATACTTTTTCAGATCCAGCGCCGGTTTTTCATTACGGTAGGTTTCCACCGGCACCGTGCCGCAACCGGCGACCAGAAGCACTGCCACCAGCACTATCCAGCGTCGAATGTTCATGCGCTTGCTCCTTGAATATATTGTTTTTCGCGTACGGTCCGCCACAGCAGCACTGCGGCACCAATCTTGATCAGACAGGGCAGCAGCGCATATACCGCTGATAACGCGGAACCAGCCCCCGCAGCCGTGCCCGGCTGATAACCCAGCCATTGCAGCGCTGGCAGCGCGATGCCGGCGGCCAGAGCCAGCGCCAGTTTTTCGAGCAGATGCCACAGTCCGAAGTAGGCACCATCGGGCCGTCCATCACCATCATCATCATCGATGACATCAGCCAGCAGCGACGCCGGCAGGGCGAGATCCGCACCGAAGGCCAGGCCCGACATGACACAAACGACAGCGAAGGCAACGGCATCGCCGGCACCGAGAAACCAGGCCCAGACAAAAGCCGCCACGGAGAGACTCATCGCAAGCAGCCAGGCGCGGGATTTGCCCAGACGCGCAGCGAGCTTCACCCACAGCGGCATCCCGGCCGCGCCTGCGACAAAATAAAGCAATAAAAACAAAGGTGTCAGATCAGGCCTTTGTAATACATCGGCGGCAAAAAACAGCAGCAGGGTTGCCGGCACCGCCGCGGCCACACCATTCACCAGGAACACCAGTGCCAGCCGGCGAAAGCGCGCGTTGCGCAGCGGCTGTACGATCGCGGCGAGATTAAAGGCACGCGGCCGCGCCTCGGCGGCTGGCCGGGGCCCGGAGTAAACCGTGACGGCCGCCGCAACGAACAGCAGCGGTGCGAAAGCCAGCGCAAAAAAAGCCAACCCTTCAGCAGCGCCGTAACGCTGCACCAGCAACTCGGGCATGGCAGCGGCGAGCAGCACGCCGACCAGCGCCGCGATGCCCCGCGCTGCGGTGATGCGGGTACGCTCGACGTAATCGCGCGACAGCGCGCTGCCAAGTGCAAAATGGGCGATGCTCGCCGCGCTCAAGCCCAGATAGCTCAGCATCAACGATGCTGCAAGCCAGAGTGCCAGTGTGGAAGACGATGCCGGCGGCGTGAACAACAGCCACAAACCTGCGGCAAGAAGCGGTACGGCCGCGACGATCATCAAGCGCCGCCCGCCACGCGACTCGGGTATACGGTCTGCCAGCGCGCCAAGCAAGGGATCACTGACCGCATCAAGCAGACGCAGCACCAGCAGCAACAGACCGACTGTCGCAAGCTCAAGACCGAGTCCGGCATAGAACTTCGGTATATGCACATGAACCGGCAGAGCGGCGGCGGCCAGCGGCAGCGCGACAGCCGCGTAGGCGGCCAGCGCCCCTTTACTGAGGGTCACCATGGCCGCCGAGCAGTGCGGCCCGTAATTCCGGGGTCTGCGTGCGCGGGTCCAGCCAGATTTCAAAAAACCGTCGCGCCAGTTCGGGATCGTCGATACTGCCCAGCACGCGCGTACCCGAGTGGAAAGTCATGCCCCGCTGCGGACGATAGATGCCGGTCAACCGGCTTCCCGACTGCACGTCGGGAAAGACCGTGCGCAGCTGCGTGCCCCAGCGCGCAAGCCGGGCCTCATCCCTGATGCCAAGACGGCGGATTTCGTCAATGCTGGTGTCGGCAAGCTGGGCCCCGGTGATGGTGCGCGCGTAAATGATGTCGAGCACATAGGGCGCATCGGCAGCCCAGCGTCCCTCGCGCGCCCACAGCGCGGCATCATAGACATGAAAGCCCCACCAGCGCAGCCGGCCTTTCCCGACCATGCGACAGGGTTCGATCACGCTGCAGGCGGGGGGCGGCAACTCCGCGGGCACATTGACCGCGGCCGCCGGAGCTGCCGCCATTGCCAGAAAAATCAGCAGCGTATTACGCATGTTCGAGGCGCGCCTGCACCACATCCGTTGCGCCGGCACGGAATCCGGCTTCGCAGTACGCCAGATAGAAGCGCCAGGTGCGCATGAAACGCTCATCAAAGCCCAGCGCGCGGACCTCCCCTGAGGCCTGATTAAAAACCTGATGCCAGCGCAACAACGTCTCCGCATAATCGGGCCCGAAGGCATGCAGGCCGCTCACCCGCAGGCCCTGTTGCGCGGCGACTTCAGCGAACACCGTTTTCGATGGCAGCATGCCGCCTGGAAAAATGTACTGCTGGATAAAATCGGTACCGGCACGATAACGCTCGAACTTGGACTCGGCAATGGTGATGCTCTGTACCAGCGCGCGACCGCCGGGACGCAGGCGGTCGCGGATCGTCGCGAAGTAGCCCGGCCAGTAGCGCTCGCCGACCGCCTCGAACATTTCAATCGACACCACATGGTCGAACCGCGCATCAAGATCGCGGTAATCCATCAGACGCAGCGTCACCCGGTCATCAAGCCCGGCATGGCTGATGCGCTGCCGAGCGTATTCGAGCTGGGCCGCCGATACGGTTATGCCGGTGACACGACAGCCGGCATGCGCGGCGTACTCGGCAAAACCGCCCCAGCCGCAACCGATTTCAAGAATGTGGTCGCCGGGCCGCGCGCCGGTCTCGCGCAGAATGCGGGCGTATTTCGCGGTCTGCGCCTGTGCCAGCGGGCGCCCGGCATCCCCCTCGAACAGCGCCGAGGAATAGGTCATCGTCGGATCCAGCCAAAGGCGGTAAAAATCGTTGCCGAGGTCATAGTGGGCGTGGATGTTTTTGCGACTGCCGGCACGGGTGTTCGGACGCAGCCAGTGGCGCAGGCGATAGGCCAGGGTCGCCCACCAGCGACCGTGGATCGCCTGCTCGACCGCCGACTCATTGACCGCGGCGAGCAGCAGCAGCTGGGTCAGGTCGTCGCTGGTGACCCGGCCATCAATCCATGCTTCGGCGAGGCCGATGTCCCCGCGCGAGAGGATATCGGCGCAGACCTTCCAGTCACCCAGTTTCAGAGTTGCATGGGGTCCGGGTTGGCTGCCGCTGAAAGTCAGCGTGCGGCCGTCAGGCGTGGTGAAGTCAATGCGGCCGGCACTGAGTCCGGCGAGTAATCGAAAAAGCCAGCGAGCAGCAGCGGGCTCGCTGCCCCGCGGCTCATGATCGGTGAGAGTTTGATTCATCTTGTAATGTCTTCTGCGGGGGGCAGGGGTTTGGAAAAAAACGGCACGCGCTTCAGCCACAGCCGCAGCGCGTGGTAATGGATGCGCAGGATCACACCGAAGGTCAGCCAGGGCCGGCGCAGCAGTTCACCCGCCAGCGCGGTGGAGGTCAGCGGCCGCGCGGCTCCGCGCACCTGGGTCACCAGACGGTTGCCGGCGCCGTCGTCGTAATCAATGCGGAAACGGCAACCACCGGCATCATCCTCGAAGCGGAACCGGTATTCACCGCTGACCGGGAAAAACGGCGAGACATGGAACACCTTGCGCGCGGTCAGCCAGTCATCGCCGCGGATCTGCCGGCCATCGGCATGCGCCACCAGATAATTGTGGTGCTCGCCAAAGGTGTTGCTGACCTCGGCCAGCACCGCACGCAGCCCGCCTTCGCGGTCGTGGCACAGCCAGAAGCTGACCGGGTTGAACACATAACCCAGCACCCGCGGGAAGGTCTGCAGCCAGATCTCGCCATCCGCGGCCTGCAGGCCGTGCCTAGCCAGCACGCCGCGCATCCACGGTTCCAGCGCGCCTCCGTCACGCGGGCCGTGGTCGGCATCGTGCAGGCTGAGCAGGTTCCAGTGATTGCGCGAGCACAACGCCGGCAGCCGCGGTGGTTCGCCGTCGATGCGCAACCGCAGAAAAAAAAGGCTGTGGCGAAAGGCGTGCTGCGCGGGCGAGAAACGGCGATGCATCACCTCGCCGCTGTAGAGCAGCATCTGCGCCGGCTGCCCGCTCATGCCGCCACCTTCAGCACGTCCTGCGCCGGCTGCCACGGCGGCGCCACTCCGAGACAGGCCGCCACCGCCATGCCCGACTTCAGGCCGTCCTCATGGAAACCGTAACCCGTCCACGCGCCGCAGAACCAGGTGTTGCGCCGGCCCTGCAACTGCCGCAGACAGACCTGAGCATCGCCGCTGCGGGAATCAAACACCGGATGGGCGTAACGGTAACGGTCGATCACACAATCCGCGCGCGGCGATTCGCCGGGGTTGAGCGTGACGATCACCGGCCGGCTGAAAGGCAGCGGCTGCAGCTTGTTGATCAGGTAGCTGACACCCACAGGGCGGGCCGCATCCGCGGCGGTACCGGCGTGATAGTTCCATGCCGACCAGGCCTTGCGCCGCCGCGGCAGGAAACTCGGATCGGTGTGCAGCACCACCTCGTTGTCCTGGTAGGGAATGGCTCCGAGTACCCCGTGTTCGGCCTCGTCGGCATCCGCAAGCAGGCGCAGCGCCTGGTCGCTGTGGCAGGCCAGCACCACGGCATCGAAACGTTCCGTTCCTGCGGACGTGTTCAAGCTGACACCGCCGTCATCGCGGCGGATCGACGCCACCGGCATGGAGGAGCGTACATCAGGTATTCCGGCTGCCAGTTTCTGCACATAGCAGCGCGAACCATCAACCACGGTGCGCCATTGCGGACGGTCGCTGACCTGCAGCAGGCCATGGTTGTCACAGAAGCGGAAAAAGGTCTGCGCCGGATACTCCAGCATGGTGTTCGCCGGGCAGGACCAGATCGCGCCGGCCATCGGCAGCAGATACCAGTCACGGAAAGCAGCGCCATAACGGCCGGCATCGAGAAATTCGCCCAGTGAAACCGCCGCGCCAGTGCCGCCACGCGCAGCGGCCGTGGCCTCGCGGTTGAAGCGCAGGATGTCGGCCAGCATGCACCAGAATGCCGGCCGCAACAGGTTGCGCCGCTGCGCAAAAACCGCGTCAAGGTCACCGCCAGCCCATTCCACTCCTGCCGCCTCGAGACGCACCGAGAACGACATGTCGCTGGCCGTCGTCGCAACGCCCAGGTGTTCGAACAGCGCGATCAACTGGGGGTAGGTACGATCATTGAACACAAGGAAGCCGGTATCCACCGGCGCGGTGATACCGTCGAGGGTTACATCGACTGTATGGGTATGGCCGCCGAGATAGTCATTAGCCTCGAACAGCGTCACACGATGCGCGCGGGCCAGCAGCCACGCTGCTGACAACCCGGCAATTCCGGCGCCGACGACGGCAATACGCTGACCTTGGCCCTGCATTTGCTGAGGCCCCGTGTTACTTCACGCGCTCGACCAGCGCATAAGCCGAGTGGTTGTGGATCGACTCGAAGTTCTCCGCCTCGACGCTGTAGCGGTGCACCCGGGCATCAGCGTCCAGGCGCAGCGCGATGTCACGCACCAGATCCTCGACAAACTTGGGGTTGTCGTAGGCGCGCTCGGTCACCCACTTTTCGTCCGGTCGCTTGAGCAGGCCGTAGACCTCACAGGAGGCCTCCTGCTCGGCGATGCCGGCGATGGCCTCGATGGTCAGCGCGGCATCGGCCTCGACGCTGATGGTGATCTCGGAGCGCTGGTTGTGGGCGCCATACTCGGAGATCTCCTTGGAGCAGGGGCAGAGGCTGGTGGCCGGAGCCGAAACGCGGGTGGTGAACACGGTGCCGCCTGCAGTGCGTTTCGCGCGCAGCATCACCTTGTAGTCCAGCAGGCTTTCGACGCCTGACACCGGAGCGCGCTTGGTGATGAAGTAGGGAAAACGCATTTCGATCATGCCGGTTTCAGCACCCAGGCGTACGATCATCCGCTCCAGCAGGGCCGCGAAACCCGCGGCGTCCAGCGCCTCGTGATGGTTCTGCAGCACTTCTACAAAACGCGACATGTGGGTGCCCTTGACCTCGGGTGGCAGCCCCACGGTCATGTCCACCGTGGCCACCGTGGACAGGACGGAACCGTCCGCTGCACGGACCCGCAGCGGATGCACCAGTGATTTCACGCCTACGTGGTTGATGGGGATGTTGCGGCGATCAGCAATCGACTGGATGTCGGGCAAGGGCAGTTTTTCCGGGGCATTCATCGGGGCTCCTGATGGGATTGTTCGGGTTAGCACGGACGTTCACTTCGTCCTGTTCAAATCATTAGCCAATGGTCATGGCTCAATCAGGTTCATGAACAGGATTTTGGTTGACATTACCTGGGCAGACATTAATAATGTCTTGGTCAAAGATACAGAAACAAGCGCATTTCTCCCATAATTTTGCCTTAAAAGCCCTGTATGTCCATGACAAATGAATACCCCCAACATAATTGAAGCGGACGACAATCCCGCCTGCTACAACATCGCAGCCGTGGAAAGAGATACCGGTTTGTCCAAGGACACGCTTAGAGTCTGGGAGCGTCGTTATGGTTTCCCGGA
The DNA here is from genome assembly GCA_001464815.1 of Betaproteobacteria bacterium Ga0077527. GTDB lineage: Bacteria > Pseudomonadota > Gammaproteobacteria > Burkholderiales > SG8-41. The sequence continues at coordinate 420,522 of LNDW01000015.1, forward strand.
CCCGGTGCGCGACCAGCATGACGAGCGCCTCTACACCCTGCCCCAGCTCGAAAAACTGCGCCTGCTCAGGCTGCTGATCGATCATGGCCACCGTCCGAGCAAGATCATCAACCGTTCGACACCGGAACTCACCCGGATGATCTCGGCGAGTTCGCCTGAACAGGCGCCGCCGCCGGAAATCGAGGCCATTATCCAGCAACTGCTGAACCACGATGTCGATGGTTTCCGGGCGACGCTGATGCAAAGTCTGATGCGCCAGGGCCTGCTACAGTTTGTCACTCACACCGTCGCCGCGCTCAATCACTGGATCGGCGAAGCCTGGATCGGTGGCCGCATCGCGATATTTGACGAACACCTCTATTCCGAGCACGTACAGAACATCCTGCGCAACGCAATTCTTGCCGAACCCGGCCGTGGCTCGGCACCACGGGTATTGCTGACCTCGCTGCCCGGGGAAAAACACCGCATCGGCCTGCTGATGGTCGAGGCTGTGCTCGCGGCGGAGGGTGCGGCCTGCGTCGCACTCGGCACCGAAACGCCGGTAATCGACATCAAGAATGCAGCCCCCGCCTACGGCGTCGACATAGTCGCCCTGTCCTTCAGCAGCGCGATTCCCCAGGCGGCGGCGCTGACCGGGCTCGCCGAACTGCGCTCCCTGCTCCCGGAAAGCACCGAAATCTGGGGCGGTGGCGGCGCTTTGGCCCGCGCACGAAGGGCCACTGACGGCGTGCTGCTGCTGCGCTCCCTCGATGACATGCGCTACGCGCTGCAACGCTGGCGTGTGGAACATCTGCTGCCCAACGGGCAGCGGAAGATGCCGCACTGAACCCGCTGGCAGTGCTGTAATGCGCAAATCCGAGCTGCCGGTCAAAACCTGCGTCGCCTGCAAAAAGCCGATGCTGTGGCGCAAGTCCTGGGCAAAAAACTGGGCTGCGGTCAAATACTGTTCCGAGCGCTGCCGCCGCTCGCACTAAATCCGCGATCCAACAGCAATGCGCAACCTGATCCTGATCCTTGGCGACCAGTTGAGCGCCGACAATCCGGCGCTCGCCGGCATCGACATCGCGCAGGACCGCGTGCTGATGATCGAGGCCGTGGGTGAAGCCACCCACGTATGGAGCCACCGCGCACGCATCGCGATCTTTCTGTCTGCGATGCGCCACTTCGCCGCGCAATTGCGCAAACTCGGCCTGCCGGTCGATTACATCGCGCTTGAAGACGACGGTGGCGACAGCCTCCAGGAGCGCCTGTCTTCCGCGCTCGCCTTGGCAAAACCGCGGCGCCTGCTGCTGTGCGAGCCTGGCGAACATCGTGTCGCGGGCGACATCGCCGAAGTCTGCAACAAGGCCGGCGTGCCGCTGTCGATCCGACCCGACACCCATTTCCTGTGCAGCCGCGAGGACTTCGCCGCCTGGGCGAAGGGGCGCCGCGAACTGCGCATGGAATTCTTCTACCGCGAAATGCGCCGTCGCAACAATGTACTGATGCAGGACGGCAAACCCGAAGGTGGACGCTGGAATTTTGACGCCGAAAACCGCGCCGGATTCGGCAAAGGCGGCCCTGGTGAACTGCCGCAGCCGCCGCGTTTTGCGCCGGACACGATCACCCGCGAGGTGATCGCGCTGGTCGAACGCCGTTTCCCGGAACATCCCGGCTCGCTGGAACACTTCGCATGGCCGGTGACGCGGGAGGACGCGCTGCAGGCACTGTCCGATTTCATCAGCCACCGCCTGCCGCGCTTCGGCCTGCACCAGGACGCAATGTGGAGCGACACACCCTTCGGCTGGCATTCGCTGCTGTCGGCGGCGCTCAACCTCAAGCTGCTCGACCCGCGCGAAGTGATCGCCGCAGCCGAACAGGCCTGGCGCGAGGGTGCGGTGCCGCTGGAGTCGGCGGAAGGTTTCATCCGCCAGATCCTTGGCTGGCGCGAATTCATCCGCGGTGTGTACTGGCTGGACATGCCGGGCCTGCTCGAAGCCAACCATTTCGGCCACGACCGCCAGCTGCCGCGCTTTTACTGGACCGGCGACACTTCAATGAATTGCATGCGCGAAGCGATAGGCCAGACCCTGCGCCACGGTTACGCCCACCACATCCAGCGCCTGATGATCACCGGCAACTTTGCACTCCTCGCCGGCATCAACCCGCGCCTGGTGCACGAGTGGTATCTCGCGGTCTATGTCGATGCCGTGGAATGGGCGGAGCTGCCCAATACCGCCGGTATGGCCCTCTACGCCAACGGCGGGCGCTTCACCAGCAAGCCGTACATCGCCTCGGGCGCCTACATCAGCCGGATGAGCAACTACTGCGGCGGCTGCCGTTACGACCCGAAACAGAAAACCGGCCCCCGCGCCTGCCCTTTCACCACCTTGTACTGGAACTTTCTCGACCGCCACGAGGCCGAATTCTCCGGCAACCCGCGCACGGCGCTGATGACCCGCAATGTCGCCCGCCTGACCGCCGCCGAGCGTGCTGCAATACGCCAGGCGGCCGGCAATATTCTCGAAACAATCTGCAGCCCATAATCCAGCCCGTCCCAGCGATGCCCTCACATTCATCCCTGACCACGGAGTCCGCCATGCAGCCGACCACCGAATTCATCACCTCCGGCACCATGTTGTACCCGGAGATCTTCAAATCCCTGGAGCAGATCCGCTGGAGCCTCGCCAACGACGTGCCGTGGCAGTCCTTCGACGGCAGCAAACTCAGCGACGAGCAGGCGCTGACGATCAAGATGAACGCGATCACCGAGTGGGCGGCGCTGCCGGCCACCGAGATGTTCCTGCGCGACCACCAGCACGACAGCGATTTCTCCGCCTTCATGTCGGTGTGGTTCTACGAAGAGCAGAAACATTCGCTGGTGCTGATGGAATACCTGCGCCGTTTCCGCCCCGATCTGGCGCCGACCCAGGACGAACTGCACGCGGTGCGTTTCGCTTTCGACCCGGCACCGCCGCTGGAAACACTGATGCTGCATTTTTGCGGCGAAATCCGCCTCAACCACTGGTACCGCTGCGCGATGGATTGGCACACCGAACCGGTGATCCGGCAGATCTATCACCTGATCTCGCGCGACGAGGCCCGTCATGGCGGCGCCTATCTGCAATACATGAAACGCGCACTGAACAGTGTCGGCGACCCCGCGCGCGCCGCCTTCGCCAAGGTCGGCGTGCTGATGGCAAGTTCCAGCCGCAGCGGCAAACCGCTGCATCCGACCAATCTGCATGTCAACAAGGCACTGTTCCCCAACGACACGGTGCAGAGCCGGCTGCCCGACCCGCAATGGCTGGAGCATTGGCTCGACCAGCAGATCCGCTTCGACAAGGCCTGGGAGGACAAGGTAGTCACCGTGATCCTGCGCAACCTGTCGCTGCTGTTCGGCCGCGAGTTCAATTCGGTCAAGGACCTCAACCGCTTCCGCAAGGAAATCCCGGCGGCCTGAACGCCGCGGGGTTTGTCGCGGCGGCGGCGCGCGCGTAGACTGCGGCGCCATGGTTCCGCCGCCTGATTTCGAAACGCGCATCTGCGCCCCGCAGGACATCATCACACGCGCCGTCGCGCTGGCGCGGCCGCTGGTGTTTACCAACGGCGTGTTCGACATCCTGCACCGCGGCCATGTCACTTACCTCGCCCAGGCCCGGGCACTGGGCGCGAGCCTGGTGCTGGCGCTGAACAGCGACGCCTCGGTGAAGCGGCTGGGCAAGGGCGACGACCGCCCGATCAATACGCTGGCCGACCGCGCGGCAGTAGTGGCCGCGCTGCGTTGCGTGGACCTGGTCACCTGGTTCGAGACCGACACACCGCTGGAACTGATCCTCGCGCTGAAGCCCGACCTGCTGGTGAAGGGCGGCGACTGGAAACCCGAGGCCATCGTCGGCGCGCGCGAAGTGCAGGGCTGGGGCGGCAGCGTGCACTCGATTGCATTTGCCCACCAGCGCTCGACCACCGATCTGCTGACCCGGGTACGCGGCAAATAGCAGGGTTGCCACATCGAACTCCATCAGTGAGCGGGCGCTTACTTTTTATAAGTAATTGTTTTTATTGATTATTTTTTGCCGGTAACATATCAGCAGGGCAGGTTACGGCCTTCAGCTCAGCCCCGGGAAACTCCCGCTGCAGCTCGCTGATACGGGCGATGGTGGCCCTGCCCGGGTCACGCACCAAGTAACTCACCTGCTTGAAAAAACTCTCGCGGCGGGTCATCACCGCGGAACGCACACCCAGCTTGCGCAGCCGCTCGAGTTCGGCGTTCGCCAGTTCCTCGTTCTTGAACACGGCCAGCGATATCGCATTGCGCCAGTTCGGGGGCTCCTGGACGATGTAAAAGTCGCTGACACCCAGCCCCTTCAGCTCCGAGGCCTTGCGGTCGGCTTCGACCCTGGTTTTCTGCACCGGCAAATGCACCCAATAACCGTCGATGTCGGTCACCCGCCGCTGCAACACCTCGGCCGGCAGGCCCAACGCGGCCAGCGCACCATCGGCACGCGCCACCTCCGGGCCGCTGAACAGGCCCCATTCCGCGCAGGCTTCGACTGTTGCCGCCGCAGTTGCAGGCGCAGCTTTGGGTGGCGCACGCTGCGGCACTGCGGTGTCGGCAGCCAGCGGCCGGATTTTTTCGGGATTCACCTGCAGGCCGGCAATCTGCGCCGCGGCATCGACACTGCTTTGCTGCCACTGATGCCAGGAAAAAAACAGCAGGTTCACCAGCACCAGCACCAGGAACAGCCAGCGCATCGGGATTTTTTTCATGTCTTGATCAAGGGTGCGTTATGCGCAGCAAACCTTCAAGCACCAGATTATCCACCAGCATCAGCGTGCCGCCGAGCTGGGGCTCGACCAGCGCGGCATCACCACCGGACAGCAGCACCACCGGCTGCGGCGCGCCTGTCTGCTCGAGATGGGACACCATCTGGCGCACCGCGCCGGCGAGCGCATTGACCACGCCGCTCCAGATCGCATCCCCGGTGTTGTCGGGGAAATAGGCGAAGGCGCCGTCGCGCTGCGCCAGGTTCGCGGTGTCACGGGCCAGCGCCGCACGCATCAGCGAAGCACCGGGAACGATGCAGCCGCCGAGGAAGGTGCCTTCGCCATCCAGCGCATCAACGGTCATCGTGGTGCCGGCATTGACCACCACACAGGCACCGCCAACCAGGTGCCGCGCCGCGATCAGCGCCGCCCAGCGGTCGGAGCCGAGGCTCGCCGGATCGGCGTAACTGCTGCGCACGCCACACTGCGCGGCCGAGGCCTTCAGCCACAGTGGTTCGGCCGCAGCACGTGGCAGCAGTGCCGCAACCTGCGCGCGCACGCCGGCACCGGCGACATTGGAAATCACGATACGCTGCGATGCAGGCAACCGGGCCCAGTCCGCGGCCAGATCCGCCGGTGACGCCGTCGCCACCCAGCCCTGGCGCAGCCAGGAACTGTCGCGGCCTTCGACGGTTTCGGCATAACCCCATTTGATGCGGGTGTTGCCGATATCCACGGCGAGCACGTTCATGCCGTCACCGCTGCCGCGCGCAGGCTGCATTCGCCGCTGTGATGGCGGGTCACCACGCCGTCGCTGTCGAGCAGCAGCGCGCCATCATCGGCCACACCACGGGCCAGCCCGCGCAGTTCGCTGCCGTCGGGCAGCAGCAGGCTGACCGGCTGGTCCTGGAACACATGCAGCGCCTGCCATTCAGCACGCAGCGGCGCGAATCCCTGCGCCGCAAAAGTACTGATCACACAGTGCAGCTCGCGCAGCAGCGCGGCGAGCAGCAGATTGCGGTCCACCGTCACGCCGGCCGCCGTTTCAAGGTCAGCAACCGGCTGATCCACCGCTGCGCTGATCGCGGCATCCCCACGCACATTGACGCCGATGCCGATCACCGCGGCACTCGGCCCGAGCATGTCGCCCTGCATCTCGATCAGGATGCCGGCGAGCTTGCCTGCCGGCAGCAGTACGTCGTTGGGCCATTTCAGCCGCGCTTCGGCAGCGCCGGCCGCGCGCAAGGCCCGCGTCAGCGCGATGCCGACAGCCAGGCTCAGCCCGGCCAGTTCCCGCGCGCCGCAGGCAAAACGCCACAGCAGCGAAAAGGTCAGCGCATGGCCCAGCTGCGAACGCCAGACGCGGCCGCGCCGGCCGCGCCCCGCGCTCTGCTGCTCCGCCGCCAGCACCAGACCGCCGGGCGCGCCCTGCCCCGCCCGCATCAGCAGCGCACTGTTGGTGGAATCCAGGCTGTTGACGATCTCGATCCCGAAGGCGCCGGCAAGCGGGCCCAGCACATGGTTCAGGCGCGCCGCATCGAGCAGGGACAAAGCCTGGGTCAGGCGGTAACCGCGGCCGCGCACCGTCTCCACCTGCAGGCCGGCGGCATTGAGGTCACGGATGCCGTACCACACCGCGCTGCGGGTCAATCCAAGCAGGCGGGCAATGTCCTCTCCGGAGTGGAAAGCGCCGTCAGCCAGCGCGCGCAGGGTCTGGAAAGCAGTGGCATTCATCGGGGGCGTAGCATAAACGATTGCCCCGCCCTTCTGCCGCGGAACCCGGCTATGATGAGGTCGCGGCATCACCCGTGAGTGCACAAGCATGGGGATGCCCTCAACCTGGGAGGGGACCATGAAGACAGTCATCGCCGCGGTTTTGCTCGGCGCCATCGCCACCAGCGCCGCCATGCCGGTTGCGGCCCAGAACTACCCGGTAAAACCGATACGCATCATCGTGCCCTTCCCCGCGGGCGGCACCTCCGACATCCTGACCCGGCTGATCGGCGCCAAGCTGCACGAGGCCTGGGGCCAGCAGGTGCTCGCCGACAACCGCCCCGGCGCCAACGGCAACATCGGCGCCGACGTGGTGGCGCGCGCCGCACCCGACGGCTACACCCTGGTGCTGATGGACGTCGGCAATCTCGCAATCAGCCCCAGCGTCTTTGCCAAGCTGCCCTTCGACATCATCCGCGACTTTGCACCAGTGACCGTGGTCTCGTATTCGCCGCATATCCTCGCCTCGCACCCGAGCATGCCGGCACGCACGGTGAAGGAAGTCATCGCGCTGGCCAGGGCCAGGCCGGGCAAACTCAACTACGCCACCGGCCTCGGCGGCGCGCCGCACATGGCCGGACTGATGTTTGCCTACCGCACTGGCATCAACTGGGTCTATATCCCCACCAAAGGCGGTTTTGCCAACATCCTGATCACCACCACCGGCGAAGCCGACATCCTGTTCAACGGCATGCTCGCCACGCTGCCGCATACCAAGAGCGGGCGGCTGCGCCTGATCGCGGTATCCAGCGACAAGCGCTTCCCGACGCTGCCCGACACCCCCACCGTTTCCGAAACGCCGGGCCTGGAAGGTTTTGTCACCGGCTCCTGGCAGGGTGTGCTGGCGCCGGCGAAAACGCCGCCGGAACTGGTGGCGCGGCTGCAAACCGAGATCTCGCGCATCATCCACCAGCCCGACATCAAGGAAAAACTGTCGGGTCAGGGCGCCGATCCGATCGGCAACAGCCCGGCGGAAATGGGTCGCTGGCTCAGCGCGGAAAAAGAGCGCTGGGCGAAAGTGATCAAGGCCACCGGGTTCAAGCTGGAACAATAAGCCGACGCAAACCCAAGGAAGGAGACTGCCATGCGATTGCATCTGCCCCTTGTCCTCATGCTCTTCTTGCTGCCGGCCTGTTTTACCCCGGCCGTGGCACAGAACTATCCGGTGCGACCGATCCGCGTCGTGGTGCCGTACACACCCGGTGGCATCACCGACGTCACCACACGCATCGTCGCCCTCGAGCTGTCGAAGGCGGTACAGCAGAACGTGCTGGTGGACAACCGCCCCGGCGCCAACAGCATCCTCGGCGTGGAGATCGTATCCAAGGCCTCGCCCGACGCCTACACCCTCGCTTCGGTGATCGCAGCACACGCCGCCAACCAGACGCTGTATCCGAAGCTGCCCTATGACTCGGTCAAGAGCTTCGCCCCGGTCTCGCTGCTCGCCACCGCGCCGCTGATCGTCTGCACCAACCTCAGCCTGCCGGCGAAGGATGCGCGTGAACTGGTGGCGCTGGCCAGGGCCAAACCCGGCAGCCTGTCCTTCGGCTCCAGCGGCATCGGCGCCGCCGCCCACCTCACCACCGAACTGCTGATGCTCAACACCGGCATCCGCATGATCCATGTGCCGTACAAGGGCACCGCGCCGGCGCTGCAGGCGCTGATCTCCGGTGAAATCCAGTTGCTGATGGATACCCCTTCATCGATGCTGCCGCATGTGCGTTCGGGCAAGGTCAAGGCGTTGGGCATGGCCTCCGACAAACGCATCGCCGCAGCGCCGGAAATCCCGACGCTGATCGAGACCGGCGTCAATGTCACCGGCGGCACCTGGGTCGGCTGGCTGGCGCCGGCCGGCTCGCCACGCGCCGCGATCGACCGGTTGGGCCGGGAAATCGGCGTCATCCTGCAACGCCAGGACGTACGCGACCGCTTCACCCAGATGGGCATCGACCCCGTGGGCAGCAACCCGGCGGAGTTCGAGCGTTTCCTCAGGGATGAAGTGGAGAAGTGGGCGAAGGTGATCCGCGCGGCCAACGTCAAGGTCGAATAAGCCGCGGCATCGATGGTGCCAACGGCCGGTTGGCGCACAGCGGGCAACCCCCTGCTCGATTTAAATAATCAATAAAAACAATTGGTTATATTTTAACCGCTGGTTCCCGGCAGATCGCTTGATGGTGCCCGGCTTGACCCCATCATGATCTTCCAAAGACAATCAGAAGACTGACCATCCTTGTAAATATGGGCACCCATATGAAGACCACCATCGAGATTGCTGACGCTTTGCTGAAAGATGCCCGCCGCATCGCTGCGCGCGAAGGCACCACGGTCAGGGCGCTGGTTGAACAAGGACTGCGCCAGCGCATCAGCCAGAGCCGGCGTGGAGAACTCCCCTTCAAGCTGCGCAAGGCGAGCGTGGGCGGCAACGGTCTGACGCCTGAAGCCAGCGCCGCGGGCTGGGAGCGTCTGCGCAGCCTGTCCTACGAAAACCGCGGCGGATGATCGCGGTTGATACCAACATCCTCGTCTACGCCCACCGCGAGGATTCGGAGTGGCATGAACGCGCCAGAACGTGCGTGGCCGAACTGGCGGAGGGCAAGGCCGCATGGGCACTGCCCTGGCCCTGCCTGCATGAATTTCTGGCCATCGTCACCCACCCGCGCATTTACTCGCCACCTTCGCCGCTGACCGCCGCGCTCGCGCAGATCGACGCCTGGACGGAATCACCATCGTTGCAACTGCTGGCCGAATCAGAATTGCACTGGCCGCAACTGCGTGAAACGCTGCTGGCCGGGAAAATCGCGGGACCTCAGGTGCATGACGCGCGCATCGCGGCGCTGTGCCGCCAGCACGGCGTCAAAATCCTGTGGAGCGCGGATCGTGACTTCGGGCGCTTTTCAGGTTTGAACACGACAAACCCGCTGACAGGTTACCCGCGCTGATGAAACCGAAAAAACAAATCATTGCAATCGGTGGCGCCGCGTTGCCGATGGACCTCGACAACCTGCTGCTGATGGATTACTTCCTGAAGCAGACCGGCAAACGCAAGCCGAAAATCTGCTTCATCGGCACCGCACACGGCGATGCCGATGCCGGGCGGCTGCGCTTTTATGCCGGCGCCAGCCAGTTCTCCTGCAAACCCGCCCACCTGCCGCTGTTTGCGCGAACGCCGCGCGACCTCGAATCCTTCGTGCTCGAACAGGACGCGATTTTTGTCGGCGGCGGCAACACCCGCAGCATGCTCGCGGTATGGCGTGACTGGGGCCTGGATGTTCATCTGCGCAATGCCTGGGAGCGCGGCATCGTGCTCGGCGGCTGGAGCGCGGGCTCGATCTGCTGGTTCGATGAAGGCATCACCGATTCCGTCGCCGGGCCGCTGACCGTGCTGCCCTGCCTCGGTTTTATCAAAGGCAGCAACTGCCCGCACTACGACAGCGAGGTGCTGCGCCGGCCGACCTACCGGCGGCAGGTGGCGGGCGGGCGCATCGCAGGCGGTTATGCCGCTGACGACGGCGTGGCCCTGCATTTCATCGACGGCCGGCTCGCCCGCGCGGTGGCCAACCGGCGCGGCGCGCGCGGCTGGCAACTGCGGCGCGACGGCCGCCGCGCGATCGAGCGCGCATTGCCAACCCGGGTGCTCGGCAAGCCCTGATAACACCCTGTCGCGGGGTAAAATTGCGGCGCAGGCCCCAACAGCAACCCGAAAAAAAGCCGCATGTCGAAGAACCCCAAGTCCGGCGCCGAAACCGCAGCATCGAGCTCCAATTTCATCCGCAGCCACATCGAGGCCGACCTTGCCGCCGGCAAGTACGTCACGCGCAACTGGAGCGGCAAACCGGGCCCGGCGAGCAGCCATGCCGGCGCGGCCGCTGATCCCGCGAAAGTCCGCACCCGCTTTCCGCCGGAGCCGAATGGTTACCTGCATCTGGGCCACGCCAAGTCGATCTGCCTGAACTTCGGCCTCGCGCAGCATTACGGCGGTGCCTGCCACCTGCGTTTCGACGACACCAATCCGGAAAAGGAAGAACAGGAATACGTTGATTCGATTCGCGACGCGGTGCAATGGCTCGGCTTCGACTGGGGCGCCAACGGCTATTTCGCCAGTGACTACTTCGGTTTCATGTACGAGGCCGCGGAATACCTGATCACTTCCGGCAACGCCTATGTTGACGAACAGAGCGCCGAGCAGATGCGCGCGAGCCGAGGCACACTCACAGAGCCCGGCAAGCCCGGCCCCTGGCGCGAACGTCCTGCCGCCGAATCTCTGGGGCGCTTTCGCGAAATGCGCGAGGGCAAACACGCCGACGGCACGATGGTGCTGCGCGCGAAGATCGACATGGCCTCGCCCAACATCAACCTGCGCGACCCGGCGATCTACCGCATCCGCAAAGCGACACACCATCGCACCGGCGATGCCTGGTGCATTTATCCGATGTACACCTTCGCCCATCCGATCGAGGATGCGCTGGAGAACATCACCCACTCGCTCTGCACCCTGGAATTCGCCGACCAGCGCCCGTTCTACGACTGGCTGCTCGGCAAACTCGCCGATGGCGGCCTGCTCGCGCGCCCGCTGCCGCAGCAAATCGAGTTCGCGCGACTCAACCTCGGCCATGTCGTGCTGTCCAAGCGCAAGCTGATCCAGCTGGTCGATGAAAAACATGTCTCGGGCTGGGATGACCCGCGACTGCCCACGCTGGCCGGCGCGCGCCGCCGCGGCTACACCGCCGAAGGTTTCCGCCTGTTCGCCGAACGCATCGGCGTGTCCAAGGCTGATTCCTGGATCGACTACTCGGTGCTCGAGGACTGCATGCGCGAGCACCTCAACGAAATCGCCGAGCGCCGCATCGCCGTGCTCGATCCGCTGAAGCTGATCATCGACAACTATCCCGAAGGGCGGCAGGAAGACTGCTTCGCGCCCAACCATCCGCAGAAGCCCGAACTCGGCAAACGCGCGGTGCCGCTGACCCGCGAACTGTGGATCGAACGCGAGGACTTCACCGAAACGCCGCAGAAAGGTTATTTCCGCCTGTTCCCCGGCAACAAGGTGCGGCTGCGTTACGGCTATGTCGTCGAATGCACCGGCTGCGACAAGGATGCCGCCGGAAACATAACCGCGGTGCACTGCCAGTACCTGCCGGAAACCCGGTCCGGCACACCCGGCGCGGAGTCGGTCAAGGTCAAGGGCAATATCCACTGGCTCAGTGCCGCGCAGGCCCGTGCCGCCGAAGTCCGCCTCTACGACCGCCTGTTCAAGGCAGCGCATCCGGGCTCCGGCGGGCGCGACTTTCTGCTCGACCTGAATCCCGATTCGGCGCGCAACATCACCGCGCAGCTCGAACCTGCGCTGGCCACGGCAAAAGCCGGCGAGCGCTTCCAGTTCGAGCGCCATGGCTACTTTGTCGCCGACAGCCGCGACTCATCCCCCGGCATGCCCGTATTCAACCGCGCGGTGACGCTGCGCGACTCCTGGGTGAAATAAGAGCGATTGACACAACAACCCTGATGAACACCGCGCGCTCATATCAGACCACCCCGCGCCTGATCCTCACCGCCCTGATCCTCGGGCTGTGGCTGATCGCCGAGGGGGCAATGGCGCAGACCTCGCTCAAAATCAACGCCAGCGAAGGCCGTTACCGAGCGACACCGTCACTGACGGTGCTCGAAGACCCGAGCCACAAGCTCGGCATCGAGGAGGTGGTGCACCCGGTGAATGCCGCGCGCTTCCAGGCGGCGATGCCCGACAGCCGCACAGACTCGCTGAACTACAGTTTTTCCGGTTCGGCCTGGTGGCTCGCCCTGCCGATCACGCTGGATGCCGCTGCGCCAGGCCGCTGGCTGCTCGAGATAGGTTACTCCTCGCTCGATCGCGTCGAGGTCTACACCCAGCGTGCCGGCGGCGGCTTCGAACGCCAGATTTCCGGCGACCTGCTGCCCTTTTCCGAGCGCGCCTACCCGCACCGCAATCTGGTGTTTCCGCTGGCGCTGCTGCCGGGCGAGACACAGACCGTCTACATCCGCGTCACTTCCCAGGGCACGGTGACGCTGCCGGTCACCTTGTGGCAGCCCGAGGCGCTGGCGCGTTTTGACCGCAACAGTTACGCGCTGCTCGCGTTGTACTACGGCATGCTGTTCGCGTTGGGCCTTTACAACCTGCTGCTGTACATGAGCACCCGCGACCGGACCTTTCTCGCCTATGTCGCATTCACCATGGCGATGGCGATCGGCCAGTTGTCGCTGAACGGCTTCGGCAACCAGTTTGTGTGGCCGGAATTTCCGGCTTGGGGAGACATCGCATTGCCGGTGGGCATGGCCCTGACCGGACTCACCGGTTCGATTTTTGTGCAGTTGTTTCTCGACACCCGGCGCACCTCGCCCTACGACGGCCTGCTGCGGGCGAGCGTGGGGCTGTTTGTGATCGCGATTTTGCTGGCCTTCTACCTGTCGTACCGGCCGCTGGCGATTTTTGTGTCGCTGCTCGGCGTGGCGTTTTCGGTGGTGGCGGTGATGACCGGCATCCACTCTGTGCGGGTCGGTCATCCGGGCGGGCGTTATTACCTGCTGGCCTGGGCCGCGCTGCTGTTCGGCGTGGCGATTCAGGGATTACGCGTGTTCGGCCTGGTGCCGACCACCGGATTCACGCTGCATGCGATGCAGATCGGTTCGGCGCTGGAACTGCTGCTGCTGTCCTTCGCGCTGGCCGACCGCATCAACGTGATGCGCGCCGCCAAGGAAAGCGCAGACAGCGCCGCGCTCAACGCCAACAACCAGCTGGTGGAAACCCTGCGCCGCTCGGAACAGGAGCTTGAAGACCGCGTCGCCGCGCGCACCCACGATCTTGAAAACGCCAACCAGATGCTGCTCGAAAAGGAACGCGAGCTGCGCCGGCTGGCGCTGCAGGATCCACTCACCGGAGTGGCCAACCGGCTGTTCCTCAACGACCGCATCGACCGCGCGATCAACCGCGCCCGGCGCAGCGGCGACAATGTCGCGCTGCTGATGGTCGACCTCGACAACTTCAAGCCGATCAACGACCGCCACGGCCACGCTGTCGGCGACCATCTGCTGATCACAGTCGCCCAGCGCATCCGCACCGTGATCCGCGAAATCGACACCCTGGCTCGCATCGGCGGCGACGAGTTCGTGTTGCTGCTCGAGGATGTGCGAGAACCCGACAGCATCCGCGGCACCGTCGACAAATTGATGGATGCGATACGCCAGCCGGTGGAGGTCGACTCGGGCGAGAAAATCTCCATCAGCGCCAGCATTGGCGTCGCCTTCGCACCGCTGCATGCGGTGCAGACCGCGCGCCTGCTCGACCGCGCCGATGTCGAGATGTACAAAGCCAAGGCTGGCGGCCGCAACCGCTACAGCATTGCCGCCTGATCATCCCAAACCCGCAACCAGGCCCATACCCAACCCAGGAGCACGCCATGAGCACCCCCCCGAAAATCGCCGTCGTCACCGGTGCCGGCAGCGGCATCGGCAAAGCCACCGCGCTGGCTTTCCTCAAGGACGGCTGGAGCGTGACCCTGGCCGGGCGCCGCGCCGATGCGCTCGAAGCCGCGCTGGCCGAAGCCGGCGCTGACGCCGCACGTGGCCTCGTGGTGTCCGCAGACGTCGGCAATCCCGAGTCAGTGGCAGCGCTGTTCGCGAAAGTGCAGCAGAAATTCGGCCGTGTTGATGTGCTGTTCAACAACGCCGGCCAGAACGCGCCGGGTGTGCCCTTCGAGGACCTGCCCTGGGACAAATGGAAATCGGTGGTCGATACCAACCTGTCCGGCACTTTCCTCTGCGCGCAGGCCGCGTTCCGGATGATGAAGAACCAGTCGCCGCAGGGCGGACGCATCATCAACAACGGCTCGATCTCGGCGCATGCGCCGCGCCCGGATTCGGCGCCATACACCGCATCCAAACATGGCGTATCGGGCCTGACACGCACCATCTCGCTTGACGGCCGCAAGCACAACATTGCCTGCTGTCAGGTCGATGTCGGCAATGCGATGACCGAACTCGCGGCACGGATGTCCAAGGGTGTGAAGCAGGCTGATGGCGAGATCAAGGTCGAGCCGATGATCAACGTCACCGATGTCGCGAAATCGGTGCTGTTCATGGCCAACCAGCCGCTCGACGTCAACATCTACCATCTGATGGTGATGGCGACGAACATGCCTTACGCCGGGCGCGGTTAAAAAATGACGGCAGCCCCAGGCTGCCGCTTCTAGGCGGCGGAGGCGAGCAACTGCCGCGAAAGGCGGCCGGCGATGGCGGTGATCGCCAGTCCCACCGGCGATCCGGGCGCGCTTTCCAGTAACAACGTGCGGCTGCGCACCGTTTCGCCGACCATCTTGTCGTGCGGAATCTCGCCGAGGAAACCCAGCCGCGGCGGCGCAGCTTCGGCGCTGGTCAGGAAACGATCCACCACCTGCTGCAGTTGTTTGGTCAGCGTCACTCCTTCGCCGGCACGGCGGACCTGATTGATCACCAGATGCACACGCTTCAGCCGCCGGTCCGCTGACAACACCTTGATCGTGGCATAGGCATCGGCCAGCGCGGTCGGTTCCGGCGTGGACACCACCACCAGCTCATCGGCGAGCGAGGCCGCGTACTGAACGAGGTCGGCGATGCCGGCGCCGGTATCGATGAGCAGGCAGTCGTAACGCCCTTCAAGCCGGTCGAACACCGTGCGCAGGCGCTCACGCAATTCGCCGGAGAGCCTCGAGTATTCGGCGAGGCCCGATCCGGCCGGCAGCACCGAAAAGCCGCAGGGCGCGGCCAGAATCACGTCATCCAGTTCAACGCCACCGTTGAGCACATCATGCAGCGTCGCCTTCGGTTGCAGATTGAGGATGATGTCGAGGTTGGCGAGGCCGAGGTCGGCATCCATCACCAGCACACGCTGGCCGGCTCGGGCGAGTGCCGCCGCGAGATTGGCGGTGAAAAAAGTCTTGCCGACGCCACCCTTGCCGCTGGTCACGGCAATAGTGTGCGTGGCGATGCGGTCGGCGTCTTTCATGGCGTGGTGCTCCAGTTCGGATCGAGCAGCGCGGCGCGCTCGTCGGGGGTGATGGCGGGTTTGGGGGCGTCGGCGAGGCGCACGCAGTTGCGCCCGGCCTGCTTCGCGGCGTACAGCGCACGGTCGGCGGAAGCAATCAGCGCCGAAGGCGTCACCCCTGCCCAGGGCGCCACCGCGGACACACCGCAACTGATGGTGATCGACAGCGGCGTGCCATCCTCGACAAAAACCTGCGTGTGCTCGACCCCGGCGCGCAAACGCTCTGCCGCGCGGCAGGCCTGCTGCGGCTGGCTGCTGGGCAGGATCACCGCCCACTCCTCGCCGCCGATGCGCGCCACGGTATCCATCGGCCGCAGGCTCGATTCGAGCAGGCTCGCCAGCGTTTTCAGCACACGGTCGCCGGCGGGATGGCCATGCTGATCATTAATCGCCTTGAAGTGATCAATGTCGATCAGCAGCAGCGACAGCGGCTCGCCGGTGCGCGCGACACGATCCAGCTCGCGGTCGAGCACCAGGCGGAACTGGCGCAGGTTGGCGAGCCCGGTCAGGCCGTCGCGCGAAGACAGCTCGCACAGCCCGTCGATGACGGCCTGCAGCGTAGCCACGTCAGCCGCGCCCGCGGCCGCAGCCACACCATGACCGGCATGGCGCAACAGGCGCAGGGCTTCATCGAGATTAAGGTCGCCGTAAGCGGCAACATGCTGCGGTCTATCCAAGGTCAGACCGGCGCTGTTTGCGCCGCTCCCGTGATGGCTAACAGCACGGTTACGGCGGCGCGCGGCGGGGACTTGAGGCTGCTGCTTTTTTCAGAGCCGACGCTGGCGTGGCTGGCGGCGTACCCTGAAAAAATTATTCAATAAAAACAAATACTTATAAAATACCGTCCAGACGCAATCACACTTTCAGCGGCTTGTAGCGCAGGCGCTTGGGCTTTGCGCCTTCTTCACCCAGGCGCTTCCTTTTGTCCGCCTCGTACTCCTGATAGTTGCCGGAAAAGAAGGTCCACTGCGAATCACCCTCGGCGGCGAGGATGTGCGTGGCGATGCGGTCAAGAAACCAGCGGTCGTGCGAGATCACCAGCACGCAGCCGGCGAATTCGAGCAGCGCGTCTTCCAGCGCGCGCAGCGTTTCGACGTCGAGGTCATTTGACGGTTCGTCGAGCAGCAGCACGTTGGCGCCTTTGAGCAGCGTGTGCGCGAGGTGCAGCCGGCCGCGTTCACCGCCGGACAACGAACCGACTTTTTTCTGCTGGTCCTGGCCCTTGAAGTTGAAGCGGCCGAGGTAGGCGCGCGAAGGCATCTCGAATTTGCCGACGTTGATGATGTCGAGCCCGCCGGAAATCGCTTCCCATGCGGTCTTGTCGTCGGGCAACGCTTCGCGCGACTGATCAACCACCGCCAGCTTCACCGTCGAGCCGATCACCACTTCGCCGGAATCCGGCTGGTCCTTGCCCGCAATCATCTTGAACAGCGTCGACTTGCCGGCGCCGTTGGGGCCGATGATGCCGACGATGGCACCCGGCGGAATTGCAAACGACAGCTTGTCGATCAGCAGGCGGTCGCCGAAACCCTTGGATACGTCCTTGAACTCGATCACGCTTTCGCCGAGGCGGTCGGCCACCGGGATGAAGATTTCCTGGGTTTCGTTGCGCTTCTGGTAATCAAAGGACGACAGTTCCTCGAAGCGCGCAATCCGCGCCTTCGATTTGGCCTGGCGGCCCTTGGCGTTCTGGCGCACCCACTCCAGCTCTTTCGCCAGCGCCTTCTGCCGTGCCGACTCGGTCGCCTCTTCCTTCTGCAGCCGGTCTTCCTTTTGTTCCAGCCAGGAGCTGTAGTTGCCCTTCCACGGAATGCCGTGGCCGCGGTCGAGTTCGAGAATCCACTCGGCGGCGTTGTCGAGGAAGTAGCGATCGTGGGTCACCGCCACCACGGTGCCGGGAAAACGGTGCAGAAACTGCTCCAGCCAATCGACACTTTCAGCATCGAGGTGGTTGGTCGGCTCGTCGAGCAGCAGCATGTCCGGCTTTGACAGCAGCATCCGGCACAGCGCGACACGGCGCTTCTCACCGCCGGAGAGTTTGTCGATCTTCGCGTCCCAGGGTGGCAGGCGCAGCGCGTCGGCGGCAATCTCCAGCTGGTGCTCGGTATCCGATCCGGAGTTGGCGAGGATGGCCTCGTACTTGGCCTGCTCGGCGGCGAGCTTGTCGAAATCGGCGTCCGGTTCGGCGTAGGCGGCGTAAATCTCGTCGAGCTTTTTCTGCGCGCCGAACACTTCGCCGAGGCCTTCCTCCACCGCCTCACGCACGGTCTGCTCGGGGTTGAGCTGCGGCTCCTGCTGCAGGAAACCGATGTTCAGGTTGGGCATCGGCGTCGCATCGCCGTCGAATTCCTGGTCCACACCAGCCATGATCTTGAGCAGGCTGGACTTGCCCGAGCCGTTGACGCCGAGCACGCCGATCTTGGCGCCGGGGAAAAACGACAACGAAATGTCCTTGAGGATGACGCGTTTGGGCGGCACAACCTTGCCGACCCGGTTCATCGTGAATACGTACTGAGCCATGATGCGAAATTCCGGAGGGTTCAAAAAAAGGAATGAAAAAGAACCGCGAGGATACCGAAAACCGGCGGCACGCGGGTAACCAGCGCGAGTCGTGGATAATGCAGCCTTGCCTAACCCTCAAGGTCAGTCATGGGCAAGACACCCCCTCGCCCCGCTTGCGGGGAGAGGGTTGGGGTGAGGGGCTTTGCTGAGGCGTTTTTATTTCGCTCGTATTCCACCAACCTACACGGATCTCTCGCATGTCCATCGTCAGCCCCTGGCTCACCCTCGGTTACGTCATCCCCCACCTCTACACCGACATGGACGCCTACCAGTTCTACCGCGTCGCACCCGACGGCATGATGCTGGTGACCACCGGCCTCAACCTCAAGGAATACAGCCTCGCCGCGGTCGAAACCGAACTGCCGGCGCTATGGGCGGCCTTCGACCGGCTCAAGGGCAAGAAGGTTGACCGCATTGCCTTGAGCGGCGTGCCGGTGGCTTCAGTCCTCG
Source organism: Betaproteobacteria bacterium Ga0077527 (assembly GCA_001464815.1). Lineage (GTDB taxonomy): Bacteria > Pseudomonadota > Gammaproteobacteria > Burkholderiales > SG8-41. The sequence goes on from LNDW01000015.1 coordinate 439,105, forward strand.
GCCGCAAAAAGATGCGTGAAATCCTTGATGAAGGCGCCCAGCGCACCGGCATCCCCTGCGACACGGATCTCGAAGCCCACATCGCGACGCTGAAACACTTTAATGTCACCAAACTCGCACTCGCCACGCGCTGGCCGGAACACGTCAACACCGCGCTGTCGAACTACCTGAAGGAGGCCGGCATCGAAGTGGTGTCACTGCGCGCCCAGGGCCGCAACCTTGACCAGAACAAGATCTCCAGCCCGCTCGCCGACCATGAACTGGCGCTGGAGCTGGGCCGCGCCGCCCTCGCCGCCGCCCCCGAAGCCCAGGCCCTGCTGCTGCCCGGCGGCCTGTGGTTCGCGATCCACGCCGTGCCGATCCTCGAGGCCGAGTTCGGCAAGCCGGTGCTGCTCAACATCACCTCGACCACGCGCACCGCGCTCGCTGCCGCGCCGCAGCCGCTGAAGATCAGGCCGGATGCGAAGTGGGGGAAAGTGATGGCGGGCTGTTAGGCGCGCGGCTAAATTTCCGCAGCCACAGCCTTCTGCAATGTCTCGGTAGCCCACTGATTCAGGCTCTTGCCGCGGGACTGCGCGACAATCAATGCCTTGCTGTGAACCTCCGGCGGAACCCTGAGCAGCAATTTTCCGGAGGCTGGTTTTTCGGGCGTGATGCCCTGGGACTTGCAGTCTTCGAGGTAATCATCCATCGCCGCCTTGAACTGGCTGCGCAGCTCCGTGACGGTCTTGCCGTGAAAACTGATCATGCTGCGCAAGCCCAGCACCCGGCCCACAAAAAGATTGTCTCTTTCGTCGAATTCGATCCGCGCGGAATACCTGGCGTAATTCATCGTGTTCATGGTTTCACTCCTGCCCGTTCAAAAAATTCCCGTGCCTCCTCAACCTGGTAACGCCTGGCTTCCTTGCCCGGGTGTGGCCGGTGACACCGCCACTCCAATCCCTTCAGGACGATTTTGACCCGGGAGCCAGCGCGTTCGACCACCTCACCCCCGAGCGCCTTTACCAGGGCCTCGATGTCGGAGAACACGACCGAGGCCGGGGTGGGACGTGTGAATACCGCCTGAAGGGTTTTCCGGTGTTTGGAGTTCACTTAATTATGCTATCAAAAAATGATAGCAATGGCAAAAACCCCAACGGTGGAGAATGATTATTTCTGCACCGCCGCAACCACTTTGCTGCCAACCATCTTCTCCACCTCCGCATCACCATAACCCACCGACTTCAACACCTCCCGCGTGTGCTCCCCCACATGCGGGATGTCGAGCCGGGTGCCGAAGCGCCGGCCGTCCATTTCAATGGGCAGTACCGGCACCTTGGTTTTGACACCGTTGTTCAGCCGCACCGGCGCGAGGCCGCCGGAGGCGTTGAGGTGTTTGTCCTCGAACAGGTCTTCCGGCTTGGCGATGGGCGCGAAGGGCAGGCCGAGCTGTTCGCAGCGGTCCATCAGTTCCTGCTTGCCCATTTTTGAGAATATCTCGCTGACGATGGGCAAAATTCGTGGCCGCGCTTCGACGCGCTGCGGGTTGGTTTTCAGCGCCGGATCGTTGAACAGTTTGGTCAAGCCGAATGATTCGCAGAACACCTTCCACTGCGTGTCGGTGACCACGCCAACGAAGACCAGTTCGCCCTCCTTGGTCTTGAAGTTGTCGTAGAGCGCCCAGGCGCGGATGCGGTCGGGCATCGGTTTCACCGGCTGGCCGGTGGCGTAGCCTTCGAGCATGTGCTGGGCCATCAGGAAAGCGTTGTTCTCGAACAACGCGCTCTGCAGGTACTGGCCCTCGCTGGTGGCATGGCGCTGGTTGATCGCGGCGAGGATGCCAATGGCGCCGAACATGCCGCCCATCACGTCGTTGACCGAGGCGCCGGCACGCAGCGGGCCGAAACGGCCGCCGGTCATGTAGGCGAGGCCGCCCATCATCTGCACCACTTCATCGAGCCCGGTGCGGTGCTCGTAGGGCCCGGGCAGGAAACCCTTCATCGAGCAGTAGATCAGCCGCGGGTTGAGCTTTTTCAGGGCGTCGTAGCCGAAGCCGAGCTTGTCCATCGCGCCGGGACGGAAGTTCTCGGTGACCACGTCGGCGCTGGCGATCAGCTTCAGCACCAGCTCGCGGCCCTGTTCCGACTTGAGGTCGACCGCGATGCTTTTCTTGTTGCGGTTGTAGGTCGGGAAAAAGCCGGCGCCGGAAGCCGTCAGCTTGCGCGTATGGTCGCCGTCGAGCGGCTCGACCTTGATCACCTCGGCGCCAAGGTCAGCAAGCACCAGGCCGCAGGTCGGGCCCATGACAACGTGGCAGAACTCGATGACGCGGATGCCTTCGAGGGGGAGTTTTTTATTCATGATGGATTCCGTTGCTTGAGTACAGGAAATTGAGCGTAATCGCAGCCCCTGACCCTAGCCCTCTCCCCGTTTTCCGGGGAGAGGGAACATGCGGTGTCCGGGCCGATGTTTAATTCGAACGTGTCGCGGGAATGAAGCCCTTGGTGATGCCGGCCAGCGGCACGTAGCCATACAGCGGCTCGCCGGGTATGCCTTCTTCAAGTATGCCGCGCAGTGCCAGCAACTGGTCGAGGTTGATACCGGTGCGCAGGCCCATGGACTCGAGCATGAACACCAGGTCCTCGGTGACGATGTTGCCGGAGGCACCCGGCGCAAATGGGCAGCCGCCAAGGCCGGCGAGTGAACTGTCGAAAGTGGTGACGCCGACTTCCAGTGCCGCGACCACATTGGCGAGGCCCAACCCGCGCGTGTTGTGCAGATGCGCGCCAGACAGCCGGTCGCCGATCGCGGCGCGCACTTTTTTGAACACGCGGCGGACCTGCTCGGGATTGGCATAACCCGTGGTGTCGGCGAGGCCCACTTCGTCGCAGCCGGCCTCGACCGAGGCCACGGCCATGCGCACCACCTCATCTTCGCTGACCGCACCCTCCAGCGTGCAGCCGAACACCGTGGACAGACCGGATTCGATCACCGGGCGCTTCTCTTTCGGCAGGCTGTCGCGGAATTCGCAGATTTTTTTGGCGCTGGCGATGGCTTCATCCGGCGTCATCCGCACATTGGCCAGGCTGTGTTCGCGTGAAACCGAAATAGTCAGCGTCAGCTTGTGTACGCCGGCTTCCATCGCGCGCTGCGCGCCCCTGAAGTTCGGCGCGAGTGCGGCGACATGCAGGCCGGGAATGGTCAGGCTGTGCGCCACCACCTCGGCCGCATCGACCATCTGCGGAATCAGTTTCGGCGGCACGAAGGAACAGACCTCGATTTCGCGGATGCCGGCCGCCGCCGCCGCGCTGATCCAGCGCTTCTTGTATTCCGTGGGCATGAAGGCCTTGGTGTTCTGCAGGCCGTCGCGCGGACCCACTTCGCTGATCAGGATGTCGATGTCTTTGTTCATGCGGGCTCCGCTTTCTGGGCTGTGGTGCGGCCGATACTGACACGGCCACCCTGGCCTGCCAATCAGCGGCGCAGCCAAGGATCAATCATAAGTAACTGTTTTTATTGATTAATTTATGTAACTCAGGGAAAGCGCCGGAAACCGAAATCAGCGTCGGTGGCCACCGCATCCAGCAGTTCCACTTCCCACTTCAGGTATTCGCGCATCGCCTCCTCGACCTTGTCCTTGCGGTCGAGCGCGCGATAACTCAGGTCATCGGCTTCTCCGGTCATGCGTGTGTCGCCGGTGTCCAGCGCGTAACCCGCGGCCACCCAGGCCGGCGTGCCACCGGCAAGCACTTGCACTGCCGCCCCGGTCAAACGTGAAGCATCCGCCGCGGCCAGCCTTGCCAGCGCTTCTTCGGCGGCACTGAACACCAGCAGCGGTGTTGCCGGAATTTTTGGAAGTTGATCCTTCAAGCGCGAGCGCACCACATGCCATGCACCGGGAATGTGGCCCTCGCGATGCTGCAGACTGGAGTCGAGGTTGGCGACCTGCGCCTGCCCGTCATCAAGCAGCCGTTTCAGCTCTGCCGCGTTGATCGATGCGGCGTGACTGGATGCACCATCGAGCACAGCAGGCACCGGCGTGCCGCGTTCCGTGCAATCCGCCGCGTTTGCCGCCAGCACATACACCTCCTGATGCCCCATCTGCGCCAGCCACGCTGCAGTCATCGTCGCGCGCACGCCATCGCTGTCGGCCAGCACCACCACCGACGGACGCACGGCGATGAAGGTATCGGTGGCCTGCACCATCTGTCCGCCCGGCGCATGCACCGCACCCGTCAGGTGGCCGGCCTCGTACTCCTCGGGATTGCGCACATCGAACAGATAGGTCGTGCGCGACGGGTCCGCCTGCAACGCGCGCAACCGCGCAAGGTCGATGCGGCGCACACCGAAGCGCTGCGCCACCCGCGCCGCCGCCTGCTGCGGCCAGCCCTTGCCGCCATCGGACGGCGCGGGCACGGCTTCCGTACGACCGTGATTCAACTGCAGCCCGGCGAGTTTCCAGCCCTGGGTACCGTCGCGCAGCGCATAGACCGGATTCGGAAAACCGGCGTTGATCAGCACCTGAGCGCCGATGATGCTGCGCGTGCGGCCGCCGCAGTTGACCACCACCGTGGTCTGCGGCGACTTCACGAAAGCCGGCATCCGGTACGGCAGCTCGGCGCTGGGACAATCGAAGGCACCGGGGATGCTGTTGCGTTTGAATTCCGCCAGCGGCCGGCTGTCGACCACCACCAGATCCCTCCCCGCCTTCATCCAGGCATCGAGTTCGGTTGCGGTGACTTCAGGCGGCGCATCCTCATGCTGGATGTATTCGCCGAAAGCCTTGCTCGGCACATAGACGCCGGTATAGAGCCGCCCGCCTGCGGCCTTCCACGCGGGAGTGCCGCCATCAAGCACACTGACATTGGCGTATCCGCCGGCTTGCAGTTTTTCCGCAGCACGCGCGGCGAGCCCTTCACCGCCGTCACAAACCACAATGCGCACACTCTTGCGCGGCAGCAACGCCGCAACGCGCAGCTCCAGCACGCTCAGCGGCACATTGGACACCCGCAACAGGTGGCCGGTGTACGAATACACGCCCTCCTCGCGCACATCGAGCACCGCGAGCTCGCCGCCATCATCATAAAGCGCCCGCAGTTGCTGCGGTGTTACCGACTGCCCCATCAATGGTTTCTCCTGCCTTCAGTTATTCATCAAACATCAAATCCTGCATTCATCCGACCCGCAACCCAGATCGCGATCCGATTCCGCGAGCAGCCGGTCGTAGGACTCCGGCGTGCGCACCAGCCGCCCCACCACCGCCGGCGAATGCGCCTGCAGCCACTGGCTGTGTGTCGGATGGTCGCCACCGGCAACAACAAGGATGATGTTGTCGGGCTTCATCGCGATCGGCCAAGGGTCGAGCTTGATGCTCTCTCGAGCGAGCGGGCTGGCATCGATCTCGATCCAGGCCAGGCCGCCGGCACGCTTGACCTGGTCCATCGGGATTTTCGAGTGCTGCCACAGAAACTCGCGCAGTTTCGGCGGCGTCCAGCCCAGCTTCGCCATCATGCCCGCAACCACCGGCGACACCATCATCATGCCCGGTGTGCCGTTTTCCCAGCCGGCGAGCGCGGCGAAATTCGGCGTGCGCATGAAATCGGCCATACGATGCAGGCCCTGCGTCACGTCCTCTTCCGGCGTTTCCTTTTTTGCGCCGCGGCGGCGGATATTGCTGACACCACTGGCAAAAAACACCGACACCGAGTTTGTGCCCGGCTCGAATCCGTGGCGCTGCGTCGCATGCGGCTGCCAGCCCTCGGGCAGGCTCGCCTCGTCTTCAGCGAACACCGCATTGGTGTAACGCATCGCGCCAAAGATCGCCATGGTGCCGATGCCGGGCAGCGCGCCGCCGACGTTCTGCTGCATCAGGCGCAATGCACGACCGATGCTCGCGCCCGCGGGGCGTTGCGGATCGGGACCGAGGCAGCCGAAACCGGAATTGAGGCGGATGTCCTTGCCGATCGGGCCGTTGACGATGACCACCGGAAAGGGACTGCCCGAGGTTGCCTGCAACTGGTCGAACAGTGCTTCCGGCGCGAGGCAGGCTTCGACCGCGGCAATCAGCACCGGCAGATATTCGGGCCGCCCGCCGGCCATCGCCAGCGCCACCGCGCAGGTTTCGACCGTGGTCACACCACCACGCGGCGGAAACTTGCCGAGCACCTGATCACGCGGCAGCGCCGAGCCGCGCAGGACCCACTCCACACGCTCGCGGGTCGCCGGCCATACCGGCAGGCCGTCACCCCAGAGGTTGGTCAGCAGCAGGTTGTTGGCCTTCTGCAGCGCGTCTTCGTAACTCGCGCCTTCGACCGACAGCATCTGCGCGCCGCCGGCAGACTGCACAAAATCCGGCTGCCATTGGGTCAGGCCGTTGTAGAACTCCTTTTTTCTCGTGGTGATCGCCGACAGGTCGCTGCCCGGCAAAAACATGTCGATCGGAAAAGTCACCATCGCCGCATCGGGCGCCAGGCCCAATCCGGAAACCGCGTTTTTCATGACCCCGACAAAATCCGTACGCGTCAGCGTGACGGTGGGAATGCCCAGTGCTTCAATCCTCGCGACAGCACGGCCGCAAGCGGTGGCGCAGGAGCCTCAGGCCGCGTTGCCGACGATGACCGCGTCAACGCCGCTTTTTTTGACCAGCGCGGCAGTCTCTTCGGTCGGAATCAGCACATTGCCCTGCGGATAGGCGTCGATCGGCAGCAGTTCTGCCGTCGGGAAATCGGCCTTCAGCAGATCGCGCAGCAAGGGCAGCATGCGGAAAGCCTGCCACTGCTCGTTGCTGACGAAACCGATCCGTTTGCCGGCCAGCATGTCGATGCGCGGCGCAAAAGGCTGACTGACTTCGAGTGTGCCGGATGGATCGTGGAATTCAAGGGTGACCATGCGCTCCTCCTGTCCTGTTTTAACTTCTTGCTGATCTGTTGTTGTGATGAGCCACACCGAAACCGAAGAATACTTCCAAAAAAGCTAATTCAGCAGCAGGCTCAATTCGCGCACACCACCGGCATCCAGCGTCTCCAGCGACTCCAGCAGCGTGGTCACCCGCGCTGCAGTGGCGGCATCGAGCCGCACCGCCAGACAGTCAGCGACCTTGGCACGGTGTTGCGCCAGATCGATCGGCGCGCCCCAGAAGCCAGGCGGCCGGGTGCAGGTGGCGCGGTGCACACTGCCATCGGCCAGCGTGACCTCGATGCTGATCTGCATACGGCTGAACACCGTCGGCAACGCGGCATCGACTTCGATGCTGATCTTAGGCAGCAGCGCCTCGAGGTCGACTGCAAAACGACGCTGGTCATGAAAGGACGGAATGCCGACGCGGCCATCGAGCAGCGCACAGGCCGCGGCGTATTGGAAGCTGAACTTGCCTTCCAGCCCGGACACCGGCCGCGGGCGATCCACATCGGGCATCGCCGGCGTGATCAGCTTCACTGCGCGGATCGTTGCCGGATCGACGATGGTCCTGCGTGCCTCCAGCGCCGCCGCAATCGCAAAATGGGTCGGAAACTTCGACGGGAAAAACTTGATCGCCATGCCCGGGTCGCGGAAACGGAACGGTTTGCCGTAACCGAGCAACATGTCGCGATCAATGCCCCTGGGGAAAAACGCCGCGACAAAACCGTCTTCATGCCCGAGGATGTCGGCATTGGCGGTCAGCCCGCGTTGCGCGAGCAGTACCGCCTCCAGCCCCGCCGCGGCTGCATTGCCGCAATGAGTACACTTCACGCCGTGGCCGATGTTGCCGCGCAGCGCGCCACTGCGTGATGCGGCAATCGCCAGCGCATGGGTCAGCTGTCCAGCATCGAGCCCCAGCAGATGCGCGGCAACCACCGCTGAACCAAAAGGTCCGACCACACCCGGCGCATGAAACTTCGACGCCTCGCGGCGATGGTCCACCGCCGCCAGCAGCCGCCCCTGGGCCTCGAAGCCCTTGGCGCAGGCGGTGAGCAGCTCGCGGCCATTGAGTCCGTCGCGCAACGCCAGCGCAAAAGCGACCGGCACCGTCGGCGAAATCGCGTGCGTTGACGGATTCGACATCGGCTCGAAATCCAGTACATGCATCGACACCGCGTTGGCATAGGTGGCAAGCAGCGGTGAAGTGCTGAAACCGAAACCCCACACCGGGCACTGTTCGCGCCCGCCCTGCTCGCGCACATGTTCCGCGAACATTTTCGGCGCCTGCTCGGCGCTGCCCGCCACCGCCACCGCGATGCCGTCGGCGATCAGGCGTTTGGCAATGGCGATGTCCTCGGCGGCCAGCGTATCGGCCGTGGTGGCACAGATTTGCTGTGCGAATTGTGCGGTCAGGCTCGTGGCGAGATTCAGGGCGAGATGCGTCATGGCGGCAGCTCAGACTAAGATAAGCAAACAGGCGTGATTATCACGCGAGTCCGCCTGAAGCAGGCGCGCTTTGACAGGTATTGGACTGGGTGACGCCTCGCCGAACCCGATCAATCGTTGCGCCGGGTCTCGTTCTTTGCCACACATTGCGCATGGCCCTTGAATTCCACTTTTTCACATTCGCGTTGCAGACACTGCTGAAGCGCAAAGAACATACGCCGGCCACAATTGGCTTCGGGTGAGGCCGGCGTGTTGCCTGTATTGGCTATCGCCACCTGTTGCGGCACGCTGGTTGCAGTGGCACCCGCCTCGACCCTGATCTGGTCGATCTGCTCCAGCCCCTGATCCAGTTGTCCGAGGGTGTTGTTGGCTGATGAGCCCACTGCTGAAAACCCATCATTCTGGATTTGCGTGACCAGCGGCCCGCCGCGATTCATGCGCTGATTGACGTCCTGCACCTGCTCAACCGTGTTGTCGATGCCCGGGGTGCGTACACCGCCGGGGTTCAACACGCTATCCAGCATGCGCCGTCGCGCTGCGTTGTTTTCATCCGCCATTTCCTGCGCCCGCTCGATCTGCGGCGCTGCCGGCTTGCTGGTATCCGGCGGATTGAACAGCGTGGAAGCGAAGTTGCGCACCTGCGCCCAGCCATCGCGAAGTGTGTTGGTCACCGCCGTGCCACCCCCTGCGCTGCCGCTTTCCGCAGAACCAGAGTCTGCATTTCTGCTTTCGTTGTTCGAAGGTGTGACACCAGGTGTATAGGCGGGTTCGGACGCACTTCGGCCGGCCAGTGCATTGGCACTGGCCGGTGCTGCCGCCGAGGATGCCGCCCGCGGCGCGCTGAACGCCTGCGCCAGCGCGCCGAAGACATTGGCCAGTGCCTGGGTCTGCGCCTGCTGCTGGCTGATCGCTGCGTTGCGCTGCTCCTGCGCCTGGTAGGCCTGCTGCTGCGGCGACTGAACGATGCGCGGCTGGTTGCGGTTGTCGTAGTAGCTCGGCGGGGTCGATGCAATCACCCGCGGCTGGTTGCGTTCCTGCTGCTGGCTGCTTTCCTGCAATTGCGCCGCATTCTGGCGGCGCTGGTTGTCTTCATAGGCCTGACGGTTGCGGCGTTCGTTGTCCTGTGCCATGCGACGCTGCTGATCGTTTTGCTGCTCATGGACACGTGCAACTGAACGGCAGGATTGCTCGCCGGCATCCCATTCGCGACGAATGCGGTCGCGCTCCTGATGGTGATGGCTGATGACTTTGTGATACTCGCCGACGCGATGGTAATACTGGGCCCGGCATTGCTCGTTGCCTGCGCACTCCCGGCTTAATTGAAGACGATTGCGATCTGTGATGCCCTGGCTGGCCAGTTGCTGATGCTGTTGATACAAAGCCCGGTACTGTTGGGCCACGGCATCACACTGCGCCATGCTGGTCGGATTCGGCGGAAAACGCGCCAGCGCCAGTCCTGGCAGCAGAACACCCAGCAAGAGCAGCAAGCTGCCGTATCCGGTCCGGTTCATGTTGCACTCCCTGTCAGCAGCGCGGTGAGTGATGTCACGCATACTGATCGTTGTTTTTATTGATGATTTTTCTTGCTGTTGCAGGTGCAATATACCCCATCCGGCTCATGGCAATAACGTCGGGCGCCAGCGGATTCACTCCAGCGACAGCGCCACCGTCAAACTGCCCACGCGCACCCCGAGCAAGCGGATACGCCGGTCGAGCGGCACCCGCTTCAGACATTCACCCGCAGCACGGCGGATCACTGCGGCATCCTGCGTTGCTGTCTCCAGTGTCAGGTCGCGGGTGACCGTGTGGAAGTTGTCGTAGCGGATTTTCAGGCCGATGGTGCGTCCAGCGCAGCCTTTGCGCACCAGATCACCGGCAACACGAACGCAGAGGTCGGTGAAAATCTTCGTCAGCCGCGCCTTGTCGTGTATTGGATGCAGGTCGTTCTCGAAGGTGGTCTCGCGGCTCACCGACTTGGGTTCGCTGCGGATGACCACCGGGCGGTCGTCGCGGCCGTGGGCTGCCTCATGCATCCACGCGCCGAAGCTGCGACCGAACTGTTCGATCAGCCAGCCCGGCTCCTGCTCGGCCAGTTCACCGATGGTGCGTACACCGAGGCGCTCCAGCTTCGCATTGGCCTTGGGGCCGATGCCGTTGATCTTGCGCACCGCCAGCGGCCAGATCATGCTGCGCAGGTCGTCTGGACGGACCACGCTGATACCGCCGGGCTTGTGCAGTTCGGAAGCGATTTTCGACAACAGCTTGTTCGGCGTGATGCCGATCGAGCAGGACAGGCCGGTCTCCTCGCGCACCGCACGCTGGATGTCCAGCGCCACCGCCCGCGCGCGGGCCCAGGGATCGGGCGCACCATCGGCGGCACTGGCCGCCACCGCTTCAGTGAGATCAATGTAAATCTCGTCGATGCCGCGATCCTCGACCTGCGGCGCAATCGCACGCACCGCGTCCTTGAACATCCGCGAATAACGGCGATAGGCGTCAAAGTCGGCAGGTAACAGGATGGCTTCCGGTGCCAGCTTGGCCGCCTTCATCAGGCCCATCGCCGAAAACACGCCCAGCGCCCGTGCTTCATAGGTGGAGGTGGTGACCACACCGCGGCCGGTGTAGCCGCGCAGCCGGGCGAACTCCACAGCAGCGGTGTCGTCGGTCGCCGTACGGCGGCGCCCGCCCACGACCACCGGCAGACCCTTCAACTGCGGATAACGCAGCAGCTCGACTGACGCGTAGAACGCGTCCATGTCGAGGTGGGCGATGTAGCGGGGCGGCGGGGCGGCTTCCATAACGAAGCCGCATCATTCCAAACCCGGATGACAAGGGGAAGCCCTTCGGTGTTAAATCCGCCTTCCCCATCACGTCACCGACTGGATTCGACCATGACCGAAGTCACCGCCGCCCTCCGCTCCGAATTTGCACCGACCGGCACCCTGCGTGTGGGCCTGAACATGAGCAACTTCCTGCTCACCCGCACCGACGCCGCCAGCGGCAAACCGCTGGGCGTGGCCCACGACCTCGGCCAGGAACTGGCGCGCCGCCTCGGCCTGCCGGTGGTTTTTGTGCCGCACCCGAATCCGGGCGCGCTGGCCGATGCCGCGAACAAGAACATCTGGGATGTCGGCTTCCTCGGCGCCGAACCACAACGCGCCAACGAAATCGACTTCACCGCCGCCTATGTCGAGATCGAATCGACCTATCTGGTGCCGGCGGGCTCGCCGCTGAAACACGCCAGCGAGGCCGACCGCAAGGGTGTGCGCATCATCGTCCCCGAGAAAGCGGCCTACGAGTTGTTTCTGTCGCGCACCATCCAGAACGCCGAACTGGTCAAGGACAAGGGCGCCGACCTCTGCTTCAAGCGCTTTGCCGAAGAAAAGTTCGATGCTCTGGCCGGCCTCAAGCCGCGGCTGATGTCGGATCAGGCAAAGCTGCCGGGTTCGGTCATTGTTGAAGGCAATTTCACCGCCGTGCAACAGGCTGCGGGCGTGCCCAAGGGCCGGGCCAACGCGGCGAAATACCTGGCGGCGTTCATCGAGGACGTCAAAGCCTCGGGTGTGGTCGCCAAGGCGATCAAGGACAACAACGTGGTCGGCCTGACGATTGCCGCAAAAGCCTGAACGGTTTGCGGGATTGCTGCAGGGCGGGGCCGAAGAAAACTGCGGGGGTCACATAATATGACGCCCGCAGTGTAACACCGCGCTTGCGGAAGCGGCGGTTCCGGGCGTAAAACCTGCCCATGCCGCAAGCCCTCGCGGCCATCTACCGGAGACCACCATGAACCGCATCGTCCACCTCGCACTCAAGGTCGAAGACCTCGAGAAAACCAGCAAGTTTTATGAAGAAGTCTTCGGCTTCTGGGAAGCCGAAACCCGCAAGACCCGCGACCATCTGTCGCGCCACCTCACCGACGGCGACATTGATTTCACGCTGATCCAGTACGACGAAGGCACGCAGTCCGCCGAATCAAAAGCCGCCGGCGAAGGCCCCTGCATCCACCACTTCGCGATCGAAGTCGAGGACATGGCCAAGGCCACCGAGAAGGTCAAAAGCCATGGCTGTGAAATCATCAGCGACCCCGGCGTGATCCCGGTCAAGTTCCGCGCCCCCGGCGGCACCGTCGCCGAGCTGGTGCCGGTCGGCCGCTACAAAAAGCCGGTTCGCCCCGCCACCAAGAGCTGATGCACGAAACCCGGTCCCTGTACGAAGCGGTCGCGCGGGAGTTCGACCGCGATCGCCGCAAGGACCTGATGGAACGGCCCTGGCTTGAGGCGGTTCTGTCCCGGCTCGGTGCAGGCCGCAGTGTGCTCGACCTCGGCTGCGGCAGTGCCGAACCCATCGCGAGGTTTTTCATCGACGCCGGCTGCCAGGTCACCGGCGTCGATGCCGCCACGGCCATGCTCGAACTGTGCCGTGCGCGTTATCCCGGACAGGAATGGATAGCCGCCGACATGCGCGGCCTCGATCTTGGCCGCCGCTTTGATGCGGTGATCGCCTGGGACAGTTTTTTCCATCTCGAACCCGAATACCAGCGCGCGATGTTTGAGGTGTTCGCGCGCCATGCAGCGCCCGGTGCGCCACTGCTGTTCACCTCGGGACCTCATGCAGGCGTGGCAATGGGCGAGATTTACGGCCATGCGCTGTACCACGCCAGCCTTGATCCGGCGGAATACCGGACCCTGCTCGAAGCGGCGGGCTTTCATGTGCTGCTGCACCGGGCGGAAGACCCGGACTGCGGCGGGCATACGATATGGCTGGCACGGGCCAACTTGACTGCGGGCTAAAGTCCGCCGCCACACCACCGTTATCAGCTACAGCTTCGGCACTTTTGCCACGGGGCCGTGTCCCGGACCAAAGTGCAATTGCCGGTTGCTGTCGCAAAGGCTGCTGTTGTGCGCGCCCCTCGTCGGGTGTACCTGAGGCGGCCGGATGGTGACCCCCCTGGACTGCAAGTCCGCGGGTGGTTCCGGGCAGGATGCCGAAGTGCGGAAGGGCGTGATTTCGATCACGCCCTTCTTTTTTGCATCCTGATTTATTGCGCAGTCACGCCGGACTAAAGGAACTCGCGAAGGCTTCCGTTATCTGATGCATGAGTGCAGTCAACGCTGCAGGAACACACGGCGTTGATACACAGACAGGAGGTCGCCGCATGAAGCAACTCGCCTTGCCGTTGCAGTCCGACCCCGGCACAGATCCGGCGCTGCGCCGCGCCTGGATCGCCAGCCGCCTGCGCCTGCCTTACCACATCGCGATCAACACACCGGCCATTGCGATCTGCCTGCGCCGTATGGCGCTGAGCGAAACCCGCCGCAACCGCGCCGCACGCTGAGTGCCCGGTATGCCCTCATTCACGGATGCCGAGGTCGCGGATCAGCCTGCCCCACTTCGCCATGTCCGCCTGAATCACCGCGGCGAACTCCTCGGGCGTGGTTGAACGCGCGTCGTTGCCGGCGGCGGCCAGTTTTTCCTTCATCTCGGCACGCGTCATCAGTTTCGCCACCTCCGCATTCCACAGACGGATCACCGCGTCGGGCGTTTTTGCCGGAGCGAGCAGGCCGTTGAAGGATACGGATTCGTAACCGGGCAGTGCTTCGGAGCGCAGCGGCAGGCCGGGAGCCAGCGGTGTCGGCTGGCTGCTCGTCACCGCCAGTGCGCGCAGCTTGCCCGACTGGATATGCGGTGTCACCGAACCCGCGGTCGGAAACATCAGCCCCACCTCGCCGCTGAGAATGCCGATCAGCGAGCCGCCAGTGCCCTTGTAAGCGACACGCACGATGTTGAGTTTGCCCATCGCCTTGAACAGCTCGGCCGCCAGATGCGGAGCGGCACCGAGTGAACCCGCCGCATAGTTCAACTCACCGGGCCGCGCACGCGCCAGCGCGATCAGCTCGCGTGCCGATTTCACCGGCAGCGAGGGATGCACGACCACGACATTGGGTGAACTCGCCACCAGCGAGACCGGCGCAAAATCCTTCAGCGGATCGTACGGCGTGGCGCGGATGAACGGCGACAGCCACACTGCGCTGCCATAAAGCAGCAGCGTGTAACCGTCGGCGGGGGCACGCGCAACAATTTCCGCGGCGATGGTGCCGCGGTTATCGATGATCACCACCTGGCCCAGCGTCGCGCGCGCCTCCTGCGCAATAAGCCGAGCCACCAGATCGTTGGCGCTGCCCGGTGCGACGGTGACGATGCGCACGGGTTTTGCCGGATAGGCCTGCGCGTCAGCGGAAGGTGCAGTGCCCCACGCACCAAATGCCAGCAGCACAGCACACAACATCGGCCGCCTGCCCATCGCCACCTCCCCCGTTCAGCACAAGTGGAGGCCCATCATGCCACGGCTGCCGCCAGGCTGGCGTCAGCGTGGAAGAGCCGGGATATTCAGGCGCTGCCCTCCTGTTGCGGGGGCGTGGTTTCCGCAATCTCCCTCACGGGTTTGAGCTTTGCAAGCTTGACCGCCGCAATCGATTTGCCAATCGCAACCACCGCCAGCGCGCCGATGAACGGGGCCAGTTCGTGCATCCAGTGCATGTGACCATCGATCCAGCCGCTGATCGCGGGGTCGGACACCAGCATTTCGCCCGCCACCCAGCCGAGGATGCCCCCGCCCAGTGTCACGATCACCGGAAAGCGGTTCATCAGACGCAGGATGAAGGTACTGCCATAGATGATCAGCGGGATGCTGATGCCGAGCCCGATAACCAGCAGCAGGATATTGCCCTTGGCCGCCGCGGCAACACCCAGCACGTTGTCGAGGCTCATGATCAGATCAGCGATGATGATGGTCTTGATTGCCGACCACATGTGGGAATGACCGTCGATCTCGCCATCGCCGTCCTCGGGCACCAGCATCTTGATGCCGATCCAGGCAAGCAGCAGTGATCCGATCAGCTTCAGGAAAGGCAGGTCGAGCAGCATCACCGCAAAAAAGGTCAGCACGATGCGCAGGAAAATCGCGCCGAAGCTGCCGAACAATATGGCTTTCTTCTGCTGCCGCGGCGGCAGCGAACGGCTGGCCATCGCAATGACCACGGCATTGTCCCCGCTCAGCACGATGTTGATCATCATGATCTGGCCCAGGGTGATCCAGAAAAACGAGCTGCTCAGCATGTCCATGCTTCTTCCTCCTCGCGCCGCAGCGGTTGCCGCGGATCAAGGGCAGCTTAGCGGCGCCACCTTACGCCGGACAGGCGCGGGCCTGACTGCGGACTTAACCGAAGCTGAACGGAAGCTTACGTGGCGCGGTGGCGCCCCCCTCCAGGACTGGTCCGGGAGGGCAGGATCAGGCTGAAGGTATTGCCGATGCCGTCCGAGGTGTCCTCTCGCAGCGTGATCTCGCCGCCGTGCAGTTCGGCAATCTCGCGCGCGATGGCCAGCCCGAGGCCGCTGCCGTCCTGGCCGCTGCCGAGAAGGCGGTGGAAACGCTCGAATACCCGGGCCCGCTCCTCGGGCGGGATGCTCGGGCCGTCATCGTTGACATCCACCGCCGGCGGCGTCGCGGACACGCGCACCGTAACCCGGCCGGAGTCGCGGCTGTAGCGGACGGCGTTGTCGAGCAGATTGTCGAGCAACTCGCGCAGCCGCGCGGCATCCCCGCGCACCATCACCGGCGCGCCGGCACCCTCGAAACCGAGGTCGATGCGCCGACGCAGCGCTTCGGGCACCCAGGCGGTGGCCACGTCAAGCGCCAGCGCATCGAGGTCGAGCAGTTCCAGCGCGACCGCGCTCACCGCATCGGGCTCGTTGCGCGCCAGGGACAGCAGCTGCGACACCAGCCGCTGCATGCGTTCGAGCCGCGGCTGCATGCCCTGCAGGGCCTCGCGCATGCGCTGCGGATCGGTTTCGCGCAGGGCCACCTCGAACTGTGACTTCAGCGCCGCCACCGGCGTCTTCAGCTGGTGCGCGGCATCGGACACAAAGCGGCTCTGCAGGGTCAACACGTGGTCAAGGCGTTCGAGCAGGCCGTTGATGGCTTCGAGCAGGGGGCCCACTTCGCCAGGTACCCGCTCCGCCTCAACCGGTCTGCGGTCGCGCACCGAACGCAGCGCCAGCGATCGCCGCAGGCGCTCCAGCGGCTCAAGGCCGCGCACCACGCCAAACCAGACCACGGCCACGGCAATCAGGATCAGCAGCACCTGGGGCAGCACCACGCTGAGCAGGATCTCGTGCGCGAGATCCCTGCGCTTGTTCACCGTTTCGGCAACCCTGAGCACGGCGTTGCCGGAATGCAGCTCGACGATGCGTACCGGCGTGCCGTGCATCACGCCGTCGTAGAGCAGTTCCGGCCGGCGCGTTCTCGCGACGTCCGCGGAAGGCGCCGGGATCGGCTCGCCTGCAATCAGCCTGCCATCGGCGGCGGAAACCTCGAGAAACAGCCGGTCTTCGGGGTCGCCGAGCAGCACGCTGCGCGCTTCCTGCGACATGTCGAAGCGCGGCTCCATGCCGTCGTCCCGCAGGTGCAGCCCGGCTTCGCGCGCGACCCCGACGAGTGTGCTGTCATGGGCGCGGCGGGAAAAATCCAGCGCCAGCCAGTAGCTGATGAAGGTGTCCGCGGTCAGCAGCAGGAACAGGGGCGCCAGCAGCCAGGCCAGCAGCTGCGTGCGCAGCAGCGGGCCACGGCGCAGCTCAGGCCTGGGGCTTTTCAACGAGGTAACCCATGCCGCGCACCGTAGTGATCGCAACCCCGGAGGATTCGAGCTTCTTGCGCAGGCGGTGGATGAACACCTCAACCGCATTGCTGGAAGAAATGTCCTCCCAGCCGTAAAGATGGTCGACAATCTGCTGCTTGGTGACGACCTTGCCCTCGCGCATCAGCAGCAGCTCGATCACCGCCAGTTCGCGCTGCGACAACTCCATCGGCTGCCCGTCGAGGTACAACCTGCGTCCGGCCGTATCCAGCCGCAGCCGGCCATGCGCGATTTCGGAAGTGACGCCGGCATTGGCGCGGCGGATCAGCGCGCGCACGCGCGCCTCCAGTTCGGACAGCCGGAACGGCTTGGTCAGGTAATCGTCGGCGCCAAGATCAAGCCCCTTGACCAGATCCTGCGGTCCGTCGTTCGCCGTCAGCATCATCACCGGCACCTTCGAACGCCGCGCACGCAAACGCCGCAGCACTTCGAAACCATCAATACCGGGCAAGCCCACATCCAGCAACACGAGATCGTAATCGGCACCGACAAGCGCGCTGTCGGCTTCGTTGCCGCTGCGTGCGCAATCCACTGTGTGTGCTGATTGCGTCAGCGCCTTGGCCACGGTCTCGGCCAGCATGACGTCGTCTTCAACCAGCAGAATACGCACGGGGATGTTACGTAAACAATTGTTTTATTTGATTATTCTATAAACCTGCCTGGGTCACGAATTTGCCCACCAGGTAGGGATCCAGCGCCTCGACACCACCTTCCGAGCCGTAACCCGAATCCTTGACGCCGCCGAAGGGCACTTCGGGCAGCGCAAAGCCGAGATGATTGATGGTCATCATGCCGGTCTCGACCTGCGCGGCAATCGCCGTCGCGGTCTTCGCCGATTTGGTCCAGGCATACGCAGCCAGTCCGTACGGCAGGCGGTTCGCTTCCGCAACCGCGTCATCAAAAGTCTTGAACGGGTTGATGATCGCCATCGGGCCGAAGGGCTCGGTGTTCATCGCCATCGCGCTGGTCGACAGTTCGGTGATCACCGTCGGTTCGAAGAAATTGCCCTTCTCGCCGATCGGATAACCGCCGGTCTGCACCTTGCCGCCGTGTTTTTTCGCGTCCTCAACATTGGCGACCATCGCGCTCTGCCGGCGCGGATTGGCGAGCGTCGCCATCCTGGTGTCCTTGTCGAAACCGTCGCCGACCTTGATCGCCTTCGCGCCCTCGGTGAACTTCTCGACGAACTGCTTGTAGACGCCCTCCTGCACCAGGAAACGCGTCGGCGACACGCAGACCTGGCCGGCGTTGCGGTATTTCATGAAGGTCATCATCTTCGCCGCGACCTCGATGTCGGCGTCGTCAAAAATGATCACCGGTGCGTGACCGCCCAGCTCCATCGTCGCACGCTTCATGTGCTGGCCGGCGAGCGCGGCGAGCTGCTTGCCCACCGGCGTCGAGCCGGTGAAGGTCATCTTGCGGATCACCGGATGCGGAATCAGGTAATTGGAAATCTCCGCCGGACTGCCGTAGACCAGATTGATCACACCCGCCGGCACGCCGGCATCGACAAAAGCGCGCACCAGTTCCGCGGGCGAAGCCGGGGTTTCCTCCGGCGCCTTCAGGATCACCGAGCAGCCGGTGCACAGTGCGGCGGACAATTTGCGCACCGCCTGGTTGATCGGGAAATTCCACGGTGTGAAGGCGGCGACCGGGCCCACCGGCTCTTTCACCACCAGCTGGTAAACACCCTCGGCGCGCGCCGGAATCACCCGGCCATAGGCGCGGCGGCCTTCCTCGGCAAACCAGTCGATGATGTCGGCACCGGCCAGTGCCTCCAGTTTCGCCTCGGCAACCGGCTTGCCCTGCTCGAAAGTCATCAGGGTCGCGACCAGGTCGGCACGCTCGCGGAAAAGCTCCGCCGCCTTGCGCATGATCTTGCAGCGCTCAAAGGCCGACACCTTGCGCCAGACCTTGAAGCCGGCTTCCGCGGCTTCCAGTGCGCGGTCGAGATCGGCCTGTTCGGCATAGGCTACGGTGCCGATCTGCTGGTGATTGGCGGGATTGACCACCGGCAGCGTACGGCCGGAGGCGGCGGCAGTCCATTTGCCGTTGATAAGTAGCAGCGTGTTCGGATACGTCATGGCAGACCTGTCGTGTCGGTAAACGGGAAGGCGAAGAATAAACGAGTTTGCGGGCTGCCGTTAGCCGGCTTCAGCGCGGCCGCTCACCACGCACCTGCACCCGCAGCATCAGCGACTGCGACTCGGCGACGCCGGCGTCGTGGCGATGCAGCAGGCAGCGGTTGTCCCAGAGCAGGGTGTCTCCGCTGCGCCAGTCATGCGCCCAGATCAGCACCGGCTGGGTGGCATGCGTCCACAACGAATCCAGCAGCGCCTCGCTCTCCGGCAAAGGCAGTCCGATGACATAGCTGTTGCGCCGCCGCCCCAGAAACAGCGCGTGGCGCCGGCTTTCGGAATGGCTGCACACCAGCGGATGCTGGGCGCCGGTCGATTCACGCGGATCGTGCACTTCCGGAAATCCCTCGCGCAGCCGGCCCTCGCCGTCGACACTTTCATCCTGCAGCAACAGCCGTTTCTCGATGCGCGCACGCAACGCCGCGGGCAGCGTATCGAAAGCCTGCTGCTGGTTGGCGAACACCGCGCGAGCGCCGGGTGCGGCGGCCGCGGCATGCAGCAGCGCGATCGAACAGGGTTTCATACGGTACGCCAGATCGCTTTGCCAGATCGCTGGAGCGCCGAGGCTGCCGGTGGGCCGCGCCAGCGCCATGCGATTCGACACCACCAGATGGGCTTCGCGCACCGCCGGGTCCTGCGTGGCGAGCACGCTGACACCCTGCGCCTCCAACGGACCAAAAGCCTCGCCGAGCACACGCAGACGTGCCGCATCCAGCGACTGGCCACGCACCACAACCACCAGATGCGCCGCGAGCGCCTCACGCAGCGCGGCGATGGTCTGCGCATCCGGCTCGGAGAGATCAACACCGGTGACTTCGGCGCCGCAGGCGGCACCCGAAGCGATGATCCGCGGACTGCGCATGTCGCCGCTCAGCCGCCGATCTTGTTGAAATAGGGCTTGTTGGCGATCTCGACCACGGTCAGGCCCGCAGCCACGTCGCGGTTGCGCGCCTCCTCGCCCGCGGACAGTGCCTGCGCACGCGCCAGCACTTCGGCAATACGCGCCTGCGGCACAAAACACACGCCGTTGTCGTCGGCGATGACCAGATCGCCGGCATTCACCGGCACGCCGCAGATCTGCACCGGCCCGTTGATCGCCACCGTCTCCACCCGCCACTTGCCGGTGATCAGGCTCACGCCGCGCGCCCAGACCGGGTAATGGATGCCGCGTGCGGTGGCGACATCGCGGGTCGCGCCATCCACAATCGCGCCGGCCTCACCCTGGCGCTTGCCGACATTGGCGGAATTGCCGCCGAGGCTGGAAATGTGCTCCACACCCTCGATCACCAGCACATCACCGGGTTTTGCCAGGTTATGCGCCTCGATGTCGGCCTGCTTCGACCGGCGCGCCTGCGCGCCCAGCGTCGGCGGGGTAGCCTGCATGATGTTGCGCACCGTCAGCGCCGGTCCCACCATGCGCGCGCCGGGCAGCATCGGCTGCAGCTTTGCCGCCGGCACCGCGCCGTGAATGCCCAACTCGTCCATCGCGTCGGACACGGTGCCGGCGAGATCGGTCAGCGCCAGAAAGGCCGCGATCACCGCGGGATCGGGCCGCGGAATGTCGGTCGAAATAATGCGTTCGCGGGCAATTTTTCCGGTGAGTCGGGGTTCGGCCATGGCATCGACAATCGGTAGTGAAGAACTGTAGTGCATCGATCATAACAGTGGATAGCAGTGACCCGGCAGCGGTGCTATCTTCGCGGCTGCCGATTACCAGCCGCCATGCCCGCCACCCGCCGCAAAATCACCGTCACACTGTCCGAACCGCAAGGCCAGCCGAGACCGGTTGCCGATATCGATGAGGCCCTGCGTGAAGCCATGGACTGCCTGCAGCAGGGCCGGCGCGCGCCCGCCGCAAAACTGCTGCAGCGGATACTCGCGCAGGCGCCAAGACATGTCGAAGCGCTGCACCTGAAAGGCATCCTCGCGCTGCAGGAGAACCGCCCGGCCAAGGCCGAAGCCGTGCTCGCCGAAGTGGTCGCCCTGCAACCGGCTCACGCCGTGGCCTGGTGCAACCTCGGCCTCGCGGTGGCGCAACTGAACCGCCATGCCGAAGCACTGCGCCACTACGACCGCGCACTGGCGCTGGCGCCGGATTTTGCCGATGCCCATGCCAATCGCGGCTTCTCGCTCAATGCGCTGCGCCGTTTTGCTGACGCTCTCGCCGCCTGTGACCGCGCCATCGAACTCGTGCCGGCGCATGGCGATGCCTGGCGCAACCGCGGTGTATGCCTGAACAACCTCAACCGCTTCGATGACGCCATCGCCAGCTACGACCGCGCCGGGGTGGTGCAGCCCGCGGACGCCGCGGCGCGCTGGAACCGTTGCCTGGCGCGACTGGTCACCGGTGATTTCGCCGCCGCCTGGCCCGACTATGGCTGGCGCTGGCGGGTGCGCGAGTCGCGCGCCAATCCGGCGAAGCCCCCGTTCTGGCTGGGCAGGCGCAACACCGGCGCGCAGGAACTGCCGCAGGGGGTGCCCTGCGTTTACCCGCAACCGTTCTGGGACGGCACCCCGACCCGAAAATCCGTGCTGGTCTGGCCCGAACAGGGTGTGGGCGAACAGATCATGCTGGCCTCGATCCTCGGCGAGGCGCGCGCCCGTTGCGGCGCGATGGCGCTGGTGCTTGATCGCAAGCTGCACGACGTGTTCCGCCGTTCATTTCCGGACTGCACGGTGGTCACGCTGGAAGAGGCGGCGCGCGGGGATTCATCGGATCTGCAGGTGCCGATGGGCGATCTGCTGAGCCTGTTCCGCAGCAGCAGCGATGACTTCCTGCGCCGGCGCAAAGCCTACCTGCTGGCCGACACGGTGCGACGCGACGCGCTGCGCCGCGAAATCGCGCCCGGCTCCGACCGCGTGGCCGGCCTGTCCTGGTTCAGCCGCAACGAGGAGTATGGCCCGCAAAAAACGCTGTCGCCGCAACTACTCGCGCCGCTGTTCGCGATTCCGGGGCTGCGTTTTGTCGATCTGCAGTACGGCAATACCGACACCGCGCGCGCCGAAATCCGGCGCAACTTCGGCGTGTCTCTGCATCGCCCGTCCTCGGTTGATCCGTGGAACGACATCGACGGACTCGCCGCGCTGATCGATGCCTGCGACGTGGTGGTGACGATCAGCACCGCGACCGCCCATCTCGCCGGCGCGCTGGGCAAGACCGTGCTGCTGATGCTGCCGCACTCCCAGGGCCGCTACTGGTACTGGCAGGCGGCGCGCAGTGACAGCCTGTGGTATCCCGGGATGCGGCTTTTCCGCCAGGACAAACCCGGCAACTGGCCGGCCGTTGTCGAGGCTGTGCGGACAGCGCTCGGCACCGGTGATCCGCAAGCCGTACGGCACTGAGTGCAGACAGGATCATGATCCGGAAAAGAATGACCATCTCCATCACGCGCGCGCCGCCCGTGGTCAATGACGACACGATCATGGCGCTGCGCACGGCGGTGATCCATCTCAGCCAGGGCCGGATCGACGCCGCCGGCGCCATCGCGCAGCGTATCGTCGATGAGCGGCCGCATCACTTTGACGCATTGCACCTGCTCGGCGTGATCGCGGCAAAGCGCCGGCAGCACGCCGAGGCGATAGAGCTGTTCAGCCGCGCGCTGGCGCTGAAACCCGACGCCGCGGCCTATGCCAACCGCGCCACCGCGCGCAACCTGATGAAGCATTACCCGAAGGCGCTGGCCGACAGCGAAGCCGCGCTGAAATACGATCCGCGCTTCGCGCCGGCGCATCATGCCCGCGGCGTGGCGCTGAAGGGGCTGAAAAGGCTGTCGCAGGCGGCGGCGTGTTTCCAGCAGGCCACCACCCTCGACGCCAAACATGCTGATGCCTGGATGCAGCGGGGCAATGTCGCACTGGCGCTCAACGATCAGGCGGCAGCGCTGGGTCATTACCAGCGCTTGCTTGAACTGCAGCCGAACAACGCCGACGCCTGGTCCAACCACGGCGTGGCACTGAGCATGCTGCGCCGCCACGCCGAAGCGCTGCGTTCCTATCAGCGCGCCCTCGAACTGCAACCGGGACTTGCCGATGCCCACGCCAACCATGCCGTGGCGCTGAGTGAATTGGGCCGCCACCGCGAAGCGCTGGCCGGTTTCGAACGCGCCCTCCGATTCGAACCGCAAAACAGCACCGCGCTCGCCAACCTTGGCGTGTGCCGCCTGCTCAACGGCGACTTTGCCGGCGGCTGGGCCAGCTTCGAATCACGCTGGGCGGTACGCGCCGCGACCATCGCCCGCTCCAGCCACGGCAGACTGCTGACGCCGGATAATTTCGGCGCGCCGCTGTGGGATGGCGAGCCCTTCGACGGCACGCTGCTGGTGTGGCCGGAGCAGGGCATCGGCGACCAGATGCTGTTTGGCTCGGTCATTGACGAGCTGCGCCAACGCGTGCCGAACGTGTTGTTCGCCATCGATCCGCGCCTGCATGCGCTGTATGCGCGTTCCTTTCCCGGCCTCGCCATCACCACGCTCGAGGACGCGCGCAAGGCGGCGAACTACGCGCGGCAGATTCCGGTGGTCAGCCTCGGCCGTCATTTCCGGCTGCATGAATCCGACTTCCTGAAGCGACGCCGCGCCTTTCTCAGGGCCGATGCCCAAAACAGCGGGGCCATGCGCCGGAAAATCGCCAAACAAGGCGAACTGGTCTGCGGCATCTCCTGGCACAGCAAGCTCTCGGAATTCGGTGCCGACAAGAGCATGCCGCTCGCCGCGCTGGGCGAATTGTTCAAGCTGTCCGGCCTGCGTTTTGTCGACCTGCAGTACGGCGACACCCGCGGCGAGCGCACGGCATTACGCGCCGCAGGCGGCCCGCAATTGCTGCACATCAACGGCCTCGACGCCCTGCGCGACCTCGACCGCTTCGCGGCGCTGGTGGATGCCTGCGACGTGGTGGTCACCGTGAGCAACACCACGGCGCACATCGCCGGCGCTCTGGGCAAACCGACCTGGGTGATGCTGCCGCAGAACACCGGTCGCTTCTGGTACTGGCAGGCCGGGCGCGAGGATTCCCTGTGGTATCCGCAGATGCGCCTGCTGCGCCAGTCACAGGCGGGGAAATGGGCTGACGTGGTGCAACGGGTGCGTGACGAATTGGCGGCACGAATCCCCGGTGATCCGGACGCTGCGCCGCGAACGGCAGCCACCCGCAAAAAAACGGCCATGCAAAAAACCGGGTGCAGGCCGGCCACGAAAAAGTCCGCGTCAACAAAAAACAAAAAATAGCGTCGTTGCAGTCCGCAACATGAGCCCCTGCCCCTTGCCGACGGGGCCGCAGTGTAAAGTGCCGCCGTCATCGGGAGGAAAACCACATGGCAAGCCCGCTTAAACTGCGCCGGCTGTCCAACGCACTCGGCGCCGAAGTCTGCGATATCGACCTGACACAACCGATGAGCGAAAGCACCTTCGGCGAGATTTACCGCGCGTTCCTGCAACATGGCATCCTGCTGTTTCGCGGACAACACATCAGTCGCGAGCAGCACATCGACTTCAGCCGCCGCTTCGGCGAACTCGACAAGCACGACGCGCTGCCGCGCGACCGCCACCCCGATCATCCCGAGCTGCTGCTGGTGACCAACCGGCCGAACGCGGACGGCACGCCTTCCGAATCGCGCTACACCGGCCGCTCCTGGCATACCGATTATTCGTACACCACGCGCCCGGCGCTGGGCTCGCTGCTGCGCTGCTGGCAATTGCCGGAAGTCGGCGGTGACACGCTGTTCGCCAACATGTATTTGGCCTACGACACGCTGTCCGAAGGCATGAAAAAAATGATCGCCGGCCTGCATGGCATCCACCTCTCGGGCACGCGCAGGATCAATGTCGCCGATGCAGGCAGCGCGCGGCGCGAAGAGGTAATCAGGCTCAATCCGCCGATCGCGCAGCCGGTGGTGCGGGTGCACCCCGAAACCGGGCGCAAGGCGCTCTACCTCGGCGAGAAGGTGAAACGTTTCGACGGCATGAGCGAAGCCGAGAGCACGCCGCTGATCGACTTTCTCAACAAACACGCCACCCAGCCTGAATTTGTCTATCGCCAGCAATGGCGCGAGAACGATCTGCTGATCTGGGACAACCGCTGCACGCTGCATCAGGCGCTGGGTGATTTTGACGAGACGCAGATTCGCCATCTCGAACGCACCACAGTCAAGGGCACGCCCTCCGGTTACGTCGTCGACTCCGCCTGAAGTTGAATCTTTTCCGTGCTGATGCAGTCAAAATCCCCGGCTTTATTGAGCATCAATTATAACTATCTGTTTTTAAACAATATTTTTGGAGATGTCATGCGTGTCTGGTATACAGCAGTGCTGTGCGTCGCGTTCTTCGCGGCAGGCCCGGTGTGGTCGCAGGAACGGTTTTCGATTTTTGTCGGCAGCAATCCTGAAAGCATAGACCGCATGGTTGCCATCGCCGGCCTGCGCGACGGCGATGTGGTCACCGATCTTGGCTCCGGTGATGGCCGCATTGTCATCAGCGCGGTGAAATCGCATCCGGGTGTCAGCGGCTGGGGCGTGGACATCGACGAGAAACTGGTGCGTGAGTCGAGCGCCGAAGCCGGCAAGGAGGGCCTCTCAGGGCGCGTGCGTTTTTTCCACCAGAACGCCTTTGATGCCGATCTGAGCCAGGCCAACGTGATCTTCATGTGGCTGTGGCCCGAGCTGATGTACATGCTGCGCACCAAGATACTCGCCGAGGCACGGCCCGGCACCCGTGTTGTCACCAACATGTGGGACCTCGGCAGCTGGAAACCCGATGCGACCGACGACCGTCCGATGCCGGTGCACATGTGGGTGGTGCCGGCCCAGGTCCGCGGCAGTTGGAACTGGGAACTCACGGTGGGCGGCGTCAAGCGCCACTACGCCGCGGTGCTTGAGCAGCAGTTCCAGCAGATCGAGGGCGTGGTGCGTGCCGGTGACCGACGCGGGGTGTTCCGCGAGATGAAGCTGCGCGGCGAAGACCTGAGTTTCGCGCTCGACATCACCCTCGACGGCAGCGGCATGTTCCGCCATACCTTCAATGTCAAAGTGCGCGGCGACCAGATGCTCGGCACCGTACGCATCGTGCCGCTGAAGCGTGACGACGAAGCCGGCGAGGCGGTGACCCTGCCCTTCCAGGCCACGCGCAACCCGAAAAGCGCCTATTTCGCGCCGACGGGGCTGGTCAAGCGCTGATCCGGTCTCTCAGCAACGTCACGATCACGGCAACTGCAGCTCGCGCCTTCTCGCGCAGTGCCGCGTCATCGTTGTTGGCGACCGGATGCGCGATCACCGCGAAGGGATAGTCCTTCAGGCCGTTGGCGGCGGCCACGGCTTTCGCGGTGGCGACAAAACGGTCGGTCATGATCGCGACCGCGGGGATGCCGAGCCGTTCGGCTTCGATGGCGTCGTGCAGACTGCACGACGAGCAGCTGCCTCAGTCGCCGGTGGCGGCGAGGATGGCATCCGCGCCGCGCAGCTCCATCAGCATCGGCCCAGGCACCGGGCGCGAGGCATCGGGCTTGCGCCGGCGGATGCATTCGCGCACGCGGTATTCCTGCCTGAGGATGTCCTCGATGAAGTCGAACAGCCGCGCGGTGCCGATCTTGGCGTTGTCGATCATGCCCACCACCGCGCCTTCGAGGCTGGCCAGCGGTGGCGCGAGGCGCAGGGCCTCGCCTTCGGCGGACTGGGTGGGGTCAAGGACTCTGAGTGTCATGGTCTGCTCCTGATTTGATGTCACGCATCAATGGTCATCGTCACTGCAAGCGATTTCTTGCCGTACCAGGGCGGCAGGATCGCGGCAAAACCGCCCGCCGGCCCGCCGGCCGCGACCACCAGCAAATCGTCAGGCGAACGCAACGCGCAATACACCTTGTCCTCGTCCTTGCGCCCCGCCACCGCGGCCTTGCCGACGCCGCGCCATTCGCCGCGCTTCACGCGCGCCTTCTCGAACACATACTCGCGGATGTCCTGCTTGCGCCAGCCTGCGGCGGCAAAGATGTCGCGCTGCTGCTTCGCGATCACCAGCGCGTAATTGCCTTCCCAGATCGAGTAGAGCAGCATGTTGCTGCGCATCGCCGCGGCGTAGGTATCGCACAGTTCACGCGGGTCGTGGGTCCACTCGTTCATGATCTGCGTCGGTGACTCCACCTGCAGCGCGGTCACCGCCGATTGCCCGGCGGCCAGGCCACGCTCGACCGACAGCGGCAGCCACGGCGAGTCCTCCTCGTCCTCGGCGATGCAGAAGGTGAACTTGCCGGGATGGCCCAGCGTCGAGCGGTCAAGCTGGCCGGGTATGCCGCCCAGCACATTGAGCAGGATCAGGCGGATGCTGCGGCCGATGGTGGCATTGGCGCGGCTGGCGTTGGCGAGCACATTATGGGTGGCGTTCATGCCGATGGCCTGGCGCACCGGGCCGTTGACCACGATGAAGGGGGCGCTGCCGCCGGTGCTGGCGGTGCTGCCGTGCAGCGCGTATTCCGGCCGGCACATCGCCTTCACCACCGCCACCACCACCGGCAGGTATTCCGGCAGGCAGCCGGCCATAACCGCAGCAATCGCCACCTTCTCGGCGCTGATGCTGCGCCGGCGCACCGGCTCGACGCCGATGACATCACCCGGCGCAAGTTGCGCAACGGCCAGGAAGCGCGCCACCGCGTCCTCGGTCGGCGGCACGATGGGCAGGCCGTCGGTCCAGCCCCTGCGCTGATAGAGCTCGTTCGCCTCGGCCGCGTCGGCGACTTCGTGCACCGCGCTGGCGAAAACCGGGCCGCTCATCGCGGCGCGGCCTCCACCGCCTCGCACAGCAGGTCGATCGCCGCCGCGGCAAAGGCCTGCATGTTGGCGACGCGGTCCGTCGCGCCGGTCTCCAGCGTGCGTGAACGTTCGCCGGCGGGACCGGCCACCGCGAAACAGGCATGCCCCGCCGGATAGCCGTAGCGGCTGCCGGTGGGACCGGCGGCACCGGTCTCGCTCAGCGTCCAGTGGGTTGCCGCGCGCTCGCGCAGCCGCCGTGCCTTGCGCAGCGCGTATTCCTCGGTCGAGGGCGTGATGTCGTGCAGCTCCTTGTCGGCGAGGCCAAGGAATTCGCGGCGCATCTGGTAGGTGTAAACCACCAGACCGCCGCGCACGCAGGCCGAAGCGCCGGGGACTGCAAGCAGTGCCGCGGTGATCAACCCCCCGCAGGAAGACTCGGCCACCGAGATGGTGTGGCCGCGGGCCTTGAGCAGTTCGATCGCGCGTTGCGCGTGGGGCAGCAGATCTTTCATGAAGACTTTCGCATTCAGGGTTTTTCAACCATCCGGAACACCGTCACCTTGTGCGAGCCGCCGGCTTTACGCTCGGCCGCCGTCGCCCGGATGATGCCGTAGATCACACCCGGCTGCGAGCGGTCCCAGGCAATGCCCTGGCCGCGGATGTTCATCGGCAGCACGTCCACCAGCTCCAGCACCGCGCCTGCTTTCGGTATGCGCATGCGGTAAATCTCCGCCGGATCGTGGCCGCTCAGGTACAGAAAACCATCCGGCCCCCAGGAACCGCCGGAATTGCTCATGTCCTCGAACTTGTCGAGGATGGATTTCGGCAGCGTCCACATCTGCAGTGGTCGGAAGTCGCGGCTGAACTTGATCATCACTGTGTTGACCTTGTGGCCGTACGGCGTCTTGTTCGGCCCGAGCAGGCGGTCGTAGTTGGCGAAGGTGCCCCACCAGTGGCCATCGTGCCAGTCGAGCCAGGTCATCGAGCCCCACTGTATGCCAAAGCTGTGGGTGCCGATGTGCTCCATCGTCTCGGCGTCGAAAATCTCGATCGAACTGGTCATCGGCCACTGCGGATAGTTCGAATGCGAAGCGTAGATCTTGCCGCCCATCACCATCGCGCTGTCGAGGTGGATGATCTGGCCACCCTTCTCGCCCTGCCATTTTTTTACGAGCTGGCCGGTGCGCTTGTCATACTTGGCGATGGCGGTGTTATCAACCGCATAGAAATGATTGCGGTCCACGCCAATGCCCTGATTCGCCTCGGGCACAGTGAACTCGCCGATCTGCTCCAGTACTGAAGCCGCCTGTGCCGGCAGCACGATGGCGAAGACCAGCAGCGCCAGCGCGCGGCTGATGTATTTGAATAGGCTCATGGTTTCCTCCCCTTGAAAAGCGCACCACATTATCGGCGGTTTGCTGCGGGAGAAAGACAGGTGATACCGGTCAAGGCGGGGGCGGGCGTTGCCAGCCCGATTCCGCCATCAAAAATATTTGAATAAAAACAATTACTTAATAACAATTCGCCCGGTTTAATTGGCGCCTATGGGCCCCAACAGCTTGCTGATCTTTTCATACTTGGCATAGTCGGCCTGCAGGCGTTTTGCGAACTGCTCGGGTGTCGAATACAGCGGCTCCAGCACCAGCGACTCGAAACGCTTTTGCACGTCCGGCGATTCAAGCGCCTTGCCGATTGCGGCATGCAGGGTGTCGATGATCGGGCGCGGTGTCCCCGCCGGCACAAACACGCCGACCCAGGAAGAAAAGTCATAACCGGGCACCCCGGCCTCCGACACGGTCGGCAGTTCGGGCAGGGACTTCAGCCGCTCGGTCGATACCACGCCGAGCAGACGCACCTGCTTGCGGTCGATGAACGGCCGGTAGGTGGCGTAGCTCGCAACATAGACTTGGGCCTCGCCCGAGGCCAGCCCGATGGCAGCGGCACCGCCGCCCTTGAACGGCACATGCAGCATCTGGGTGCCTGCAAGCGAGTTGAAGTACGCCATCGCCATATGGGTGTAGCTGCCGTTACCGGCCGAGGCGTAGGCCACCGCACCCGGCCTCGCCCTGGCGAGACCGACCAGTTCCTTGACCGACCTTGCCGGCAGCGAGGGATGCACGCCGACGATGCCGATCTGGGCCGCCAGCGGCGTCACGCCGAGAAACACCTTGCGCGAATCGTAGGGCAGGTTGCGGCTCATCACCGCGTTCGAGACCAGGGTTGTTGAATGCACCATCACCGCATAACCGTCGGGTGGCACGGTCGCGAAATGCGTCTCGCCGATCACACTGCCGGCGCCGACGCGGTTTTCGACCAGGAACTGCTGTCCCATCTGCTCCGACATCTTCTGGAACACGATGCGGCCGGCGATGTCGTTGGTGCCGCCGGGACCGTGAGGGATGACCACCCGCACCGGTTTCACCGGATAGGGCTGCGCACCCGCGACTGGGACCGAGAGCAAAACTGCAGACAGGATGATGCCGGTAGTGCGCACGCAAAATTGCATGGTGACTCTCCCGCAAAAACAACCGTTACCCGACCGTCATCCCCTCCCGGTAATACATGACGAATGTTTGAAACAGGCAACAGGCGCATGCCCGTTGCCCTGCTGCGAAATCAACCGGCCCAGGTTGGCGCCAGTCCGATCGATCCATCGTCGTAGGCGGCGACCGCCATGCCGCCGTCGTTGCGCGGGTCGCTGGCGCCGCGCACCGTGCCGTCCGGATGCGCCGCGATCAACTGAGAACGCGCGAAAACGGTGGCGTAGGAACAGGGATGGAACTGGACCTCGTGCCCCATCTTTTCCAGTGCCTTCAGCGTCGGCGTGAGAATGCGCGACTCGCAGAACACGCGCCCGCCCTCGCAATGGATGCGCGGCGCAGAGACCGCCTCGACCGGATTCATGCCGAAATGCAGGATGTTCATCAGGCTCTGCACCACCGCGCTGATGATCACCGAGCCGCCCGGCGCACCGGCGGCATAGACGAACTTGCCGTCCTTGAAAATGATTGTCGGGCAGATGCCGACGTTGCGCGCCTTGCCCGGCGCCAGCGCATTCGGCCCGTGCTTCGACACGCCGGCGAGTTTCATCGAGTTGTTGTACGGAAAACCCAGCCCCGGCGTCACCACGCCGGAACTCACCACCAGCGAATGGGTCATCGTCACCACATTGCCCTGTTCATCCCAGATGGTGACGTGGGTGGTGCCTTCGGCCTTGAACGTCGGAATCGGAGGCGGCGCCTCGCCCCGGCTGATATGACCCTGAATCTCCTTCGCGTAGTCCTTGCTGAGCAGGCGATCCATCGGCAAGTCGATGAACTCGGGGTCGCCCAGGTATTTCTCGCGGTCGTGGTGGGCCCACTTCATCGCCAGCGCGACCAGGTTCAGGTGCTCGGCGCTGCCGTATTCGTAGCTGCCGAGATCGACATGCTCGAGAAAATTCAGGATCTGCAGCGCGGTCAGGCCGCTGGTCGGCGCGCAGGACGAGTAAATGTCGTAGCCGCGGTACTTGATGTGCGGCGCGTCGTGCAGCCTTACCTTGTAATTGGCAAGGTCGTCGGCGGTGATGAAGGCGCCGTTGCGCTCGAAATCATCCGCGATTTCCTTGCCCAGCTTGCCGGTGTAGAACTCCTCGGGGCCGTTGTCAGCGATGCGCGTCAGCGTGCGCAGCATGTCATCGTTGCGGTACATGTCGCCGGCGTCGTAAAGGCTGCCATCGGCCTTGGTCCACAACTTCATCATCTCGGTGGTTTTCTGCAACTGCGCCGCGCGCACCGCCTCGCCACCCACATTCTTCGGCACGGTGAACAGGCCCGTCACATTCGCCGGCAACGAGAAACCGTGGCGCAGCAAATCCATCGAAGGCTGCATCAGGTCCGACCAATCCATGGTCGCGAATTTCTTGTGGATCGCGCCGAAGCCGGCGATGGTGCCGGGCGTCATGATCGAGGTGTAACCCAGTTCGGAACGATGGTCATCAAACAGCGTGTAGCCGGAAATCTCGGTCTGGCCAGCGGCATCCTTCTCCCACATGCCGGGCGACACCTTGGAACCGGCGCGGCTGTGGAAACTGAGATGGCCATGCTCGCCGGTCTTGGCATGGTAGTAGTGGCAACTGCCCATGCCGCCGATGCCGGCCTGGAAGGGGTCCACCACACACTCTGCGAAACCGGTGGCCACGGCGGCATCGAAGGCGTTGCCGCCCTTGGCCAGCACCGCGGCACCAATTTCCGCAGCCCGAGGTTCAGGTGCGACCACCATGCCGCGCATGGTTCTCTTTGTTGTTTTGCTCATGATTCTCCGCTCCGGGTCAGGGTGATGGCGCCGGCGCAAGCTGCCGCCGCACGGAGAAAATCCTTGCACAGCCTCTTGATTACTTCCAATGCAAATTATTCTTGTTATGATTCCCTGAAGTTATCAGGAGGCTGGCACCGGCCGCACCCGAGCCATGGAATTCCGCGACCTTGTCTATCTGCTGGAAGTGGCCCGCAGCGGCCATGTCGGCCGCGCCGCCGAGCGCATCGGCCTGACCCAGCCGGCGCTGACCAAATGCATCGCCCGGCTGGAGCAGGAACTGGGCGTGCCCCTGCTCGAACGCACGCCCAAGGGCGTCAGCCTGACCGTTTACGGGGAACATCTCGCCGACCACGCCCTGCGTGCGCGTGCCGCCAATCAGGACATCAAGCGCCAGATCGCCGAACTCGCCGCCGGGCGCGCGGGGCATCTGCGCATCGGCACCGGCATGATCCTCGCGCAGCACCTGCTGCCGCTCGCCTGCGAGGCGCTGCTCAAGGAGAACCCCGGCCTCACCCTCGACATCAGCAGCGGCAACACCGACACCCTGTTTCCGGCGCTGCGCAACCGTCAGCTTGACGCCATCCTGGTCAGCATTGACCCCAATGCCGAACCCGGCATCCGGCAAACATTCCTGACGGAAGACACGGTGACGGTAATCAGCCGCAGGGACCACCCGCTGCAAAAGCAGCGGCGCCTGACTCCGAACGCGCTGACCGGTGCCGGATGGGCGCTCCCCGGTGAACACACGCTGCCCTCGGACTGGCTGATGCAGCGCTGCCGGGAAGTGGGCCTCTACCCGCTGCAAAGCCCGGTCCGCACCGGCACCCTGCCCACGCTGCTGCACATCGTCGCCAACACCGACCTGCTCGCCTTCCAGTCGTGGTCCACCGTGCAGCGCATCAATGATTACGGCGAACGGCTGCGTCCGCTCAAACTCGAGTCACTCACCTGGCGGCGCAAGGTCGGGGTCGCGATCAGGGACCACGGCTATATCTCGCCGGCGGTCAACCTGCTGGTCGAAGCGCTGGAGAAAGTGGCGGCAGCTGAAACCCGGGAAGCCCGGAAACACTGAGAGCGCAGGGAGTACCGCTCAGGTCGCGCGCACCACGGGACTGCGCAGCACGCCGATGTCCTTCTGCACGATCTCGCAGACATCGCCGTGTTTCAGGTTCGGTTCGGTGGCGTCATCGGTACCGAGCCAGATCACATCACCCGGATGCAGCGTCATGTAACGCGTGATCTCGGCAATGTAACGCTGCGCGGAGAACAGCATCTTGCCGGTGTTGTAGCCGGCGACACGCTGGCCGTTCATGCGGATCTCGACATCCAGGTTCATCGGATCGAGTCCGGTGGTGATGAACGGCCCCATCGGTTTCCAGGTGTCGCAGTTCTTCGCCCGCCACAGCGTGCGGTCGGACTTCTGCCAGTTGCGTTCGCTGACGTCATTGCCCAGCGTGTAACCGAGGATGCAGGACAACGCGTTTTCTTCGGTGAGGTTCTTCGCCGCCTTGCCCACCACCGCCACCAGCTCGCCCTCGAACTGCACCATGTCCGAGGCATCGGCGGGAATCACAATGGTTTCATCCGTCGCGCACAGCGCATTGAAGGAGCGGTAGCCGACATCGGCCTTCTCCGGGTATTTCGGCGCCACACCCTTGCGCTTCGCACCCCACTCGATGTGCGCGGCGTAGTTCAGCCCCGCGCAGTAGAAATTGCGCGGCTCGCAGGGAATCAGGGTTTTCAGGGCGGACAACGCATGGCGCGTGGTGGTCGGCTTGTAGCTGGCGAAGGGCGAGCCATCGAGTTCAACGACCTGTTCGCCTTCGACGAGACCGAAGAAGGTGCGGGACTGGAGCTGGAAGCGGCCGAATTTCATCAATAATCCTGTCTCAAGAAAAACACTGGTCAATGGCCTCACGAATTTATACTGGGCACTATACCCAAACCCTTGCCATTCGTTATCCCGGATGCATTCCGATACCGCAACAGCCGCCACCCCAGCCCCGCCGCTGAAATACCTCGGCCCGCAGTGGTTCGCCATGGTCATGGGACTTGCCGGCCTCGCACTGGCCTGGGCGGCTGCAGCGCCGAAGATGGGGACTGCGGCGCTGTGGTTTGCGCGCGGACTGGGCACAGTCGCGGCGCTGGTGTTTGTGGTGTTGCTGGTACTGTTCTCGCGCCGCGGTCAGTTGTATCCGGAGGCACTCACCGCGGACCTGCTGCACCCGGTGCGCCATGCCTTCATCGCGACGCTGCCGTTGTCGCTAATCCTGCTCGTCGCGCTGGGTGTGGCGCTCACCGGCGCTTCGGTATGGTGGGAAGCGCTGTGGCTGATCGCCTGCCTGCTGCAGTTCGCGGTGACGGTGTGGGTGCTGTCGCGCTGGCTGCGCGGCAATGTGCCGGGCGGTTTCCAGTGGCCGGGGATCACGCCGGTGCTGATCATTCCGGTGGTGGGCAATGTGCTGGCGCCGCTGGCGGGGGTGGCGCTGGGGCAGCATGAGTGGTCGGCGGTTCAGTTTGGCGTCGGCGCTTTTTTGTGGCCGGTGGTGATGGTGCTGATTTTTG
Organism: Betaproteobacteria bacterium Ga0077527; assembly: GCA_001464815.1. Classification (GTDB taxonomy): domain Bacteria; phylum Pseudomonadota; class Gammaproteobacteria; order Burkholderiales; family SG8-41. The sequence continues at coordinate 473,847 of LNDW01000015.1, forward strand.
CGCGCATCGGCGTGCAGGGGTTGTGGCCGGATCGCCTGCTGCCGGCGGGTTTCATCACGGTGGCACCGCCGGCGGTGATCGGGCTGGCGTTGCTGCGCTTTGAAGCGGTGCCGGCGTGGGCGCAGGGCTGCTGGGGTATCGCGCTGTTTTTCCTGTTGTGGTCGGCGCAGGTGTTGCGGCCGATGCTGGCGCAACCGTTCTCGATGGCGTGGTGGGCGCTGAGTTTTCCGCTGGCGGCCTTTGCTGCACTGACGCTCAAACTCGCGCCGACCGGCCAGCTGTTTGCCTTGCTGGCGATGCCGCTGCTGGCGCTGGCCATGCTGGTGATCGGCGCGCTGTGTCTGTGGACGCTGCGCGGCCTGCTGCGGGGCACGCTGCTGGTGGCGGAGCCGTGATCCTCAATACTGCGCCAGGCTGATCTTTTTGTTGACGCCGGATTTTGACGAAGTTACTACACCGCCCGTTTGGTCGCGGGCCTGACCGACAAACGCAGCCCCGCCGCATCCAGTATCGCCGTCAGACTGCGTAATTCCGGATTGCCCGTTGCAGACAGCATCCGGTAAGTCGCTTTCTGCGTGAGCTTTAATTTCCGCGCCAATTTCGATATTCCGCTTTGCGCCAGCACCACATGACGCAATGCCATCATCAAGGCAGGCTGATCGCCTGCCTCAAGCGCAGCCTCAACATAGGCCGCGGCTTCTGCGGGATCTTTGAGCCTGGCTAACAGCCAGGGTTCATGAGCGACCGCCGGTGCCACGGTTTTTTTGCGTGCGGCTTTCGTAGCTTCGGTGACGGACTTTGGCATTTTTACCCGGATTTTCAGGCAAGCGCCTTCAAGCCCTTTCGCTCAACAATGTTCAGCAGCTTTAGCGCGGGGCCGCTCGGCTTCTTGTCACCGATTTCCCATTTCTGCACGGTCGATATGCTGGTGTTGAGATAAGCAGCAAATCCCGCCTGGCCGGCTTTTGCACTCAGGCGCTGGCGCTTGATCTCCGCTGCGCCGTAGGGCCTCGATGGCGGCAGTTGTGCGGTATCAAAATCGCGCAGCGTTGCGACAACGCCGAGGTCGTAAAGCCCTTTGGCTGTTTCATACAGCTCATTGCGCAACCGTTTATTCGCCATTTTTGATCTCCATCAATTCACTATCCGCTACGACGAATGCTTTGACATAACCATGCCAAGCGCTATGAATTTAGACAATTGCCTTTGTGGCATTCATCTATTCTTGCGCCATCCAAAATCCGTGAATAACTAATGCCGAAAACGACAGCAATTCAGGTCCTTACAAACGCCAGCAACTCTGCGAAGTCTCCGGTGTCCGCTGCACGCAAGGCGGTGAGATAGCGGTCCCGCGCACCACCCGCAGTTTCGAGATTGCTACCGCCCCAGCTGAATGCTTTCGCGCCATAACGCCGCAACAGCACATCGATCATCAATCGGGCATGTCGCCCGTTACCATTCGGAAACGGATGAATCACCACCAACCGGTGATGAAAACGCACCGCGATTTCGTCCAGCGGAAAGGTTTGGTGTTCAATCCAGTAACGTACATTCTCGAGCAGTTCACGCAACTGCACGGCGATCTGGGTGGCATCGACACCGATGTTCTTGCCTGTAGTTCGAAACGTGCCGGCCCAACGCCAGGTGTTGCCGAACATGCGGCGATGCAGTTCGCGTACAAAACGTTCGCTTAGAACAGCCTGTTCACGTGAGCGTATCGCCCAAGCGCTGCCATCGAGTATGTTCGCCTGTTCCCACTGATTGAGTTCCGCCTGAGAACGAATGTGCATGGGGATCAAACCGCGCACTTCGTCGGGATCAAGCGGTGTTGCACCGGGGGCGTGTGCATCGCCGATCATGGCGGCTTTCTTAATCCCACAACCGCGAACGCCGCCCGCGCAGCAACTCCTGCTTGCGCTGGGTGATTTGCAGGCGCGTGTATTCATCGTCGGCACGCTGCTGTTCCAGTGCCATCGAGTGTGCGACTGCATTCACTTCGGTTTGCGCAAGCTGTTCTGCGCGTGCCTCGACCTTGTGGCGCAAGGGTCGGTCAGGCACCAGTGCATGCAACAGCCTGCAATCGAGCGCGGCACCGAGGCGGCGCAACTGGCCGAGTGAAATCGTGCCGGCAATTTCGCGCTGCTCGGCATCCACCCAACTGGATTGCGATATGCCTGCACGTTGCGCGGCCTGGCGGGTGCTGATGCCCAGTGCCATGCGGATATCGCGCAGCCAGCCGCTGGCCGGGGGCGATTCGGTCAGTTCACGCCAGGACGTGAGGGCTTGGTCTAGCTGGATGAGGCGGAGGTCGCGGGGATTCATGATCGCTCATAAGCTTTCAATTAGGCTATTAATGATAGCTTATGAACGATCATATTTGTATTATTTGATTGTCTATGGACAATCAAATAAGAGGATTCGGAGCCTCGTTTATTATTTTATCAATTAAAACAAGTGGTTATAGTAATTTACTCTTGCTTGACCGCTGCCTCCAGGGTGTAGCTCGTCCTTTGACAAGCTCAGAACGAACGGTTTTTTGTCAGCATTTCGCAGCCCCTCACCCTGCCCTCTCCCCGCAAGAATGCGGGGAGAGGGTAAGAGCAAAGATACTTGGTAATCAGTACCCCCGCGCCCGATCCACCCCCGTCACAAACGGCTCACCCGCCAGTTCGCAGCGCGCGTTCTCGGCAAAAATCTCCGCCACCACCGCACCTCGGTTGGCGTGGCCGCCGCCGATGTGCGGCAGCACGGCGATGTTCTCGGTGGTCCAGAAGGGATGGGTTGCGGGCAGCGGCTCTTCGCGGAAGACATCGAGCACCGCGCCGGCGATGGTTTTGGCCTTGACCGCGGCGATCAGGTCTTCATCCACAATCAAATCACCGCGCGCGAAGTTGAGCAGCCAGGCTGAAGGCTTCATCGCCTTCAGGCGCTGCGTATTGAAGTAATTCACGGTCTCGCTGGTGGCGGGCATCAGCACCACCACGTAATCGGACTGGCTCAGCACCTCGTCGGTTTCGTCGCCGCCGTACACCGCTTCCACGCCGTCCACCGGCTCGGGGCTGCGCTTGGTGCCGATCACGCGCATCTCCAGTGTGGCCGCCTTGCGCGCGAGTTCCTGGCCGATGGCGCCGAGGCCGAGGATGCCCAGCGTTTGCCCGGCGAGCAGCTTCGACTGGCGGCGCTGCCATTTGCTCTGCTTCTGGTCGAGCGCAACCGCGGCGTAGGGTTTGCTCAGGTGAAACAGCGCACCGAGGATGTTTTCGGACATCGAGTGGCGGTGCGAGCCGCGTGCATTGCACAACTGCACGTCGTCGCGCAGGCCCGGCGCGCCGATCCAGGCCTCGACGCCGGCGGTCATCGCCTGGATCCAGCGCAGTTTCGGCATGCGGCCGAGCAGCTTGCCGTGTTTCCAGCCGGCGAGGATTTCGACGCGCGGGATCAGGTCTTCGGGGGGCGTGTCTTCGCGCTTGACGTGGTGCAGCTCGAAGCTGTCAGCGAGGCCGGCATTGGCGAGTGCTTCCTTGTAGGCGTCAAAATCATCCAGCCACAGCAGGCAGACGGGTTTGCTCATGGATCGTGCTCCGTTGGAACTCGGTTGAAAAACAGGCCGCTCAGTGGCCGCCGCTGCCGAAATGGCCTTTCAGTTCGTCATCAAACTCGCCGTCGATCAGCACATAGAGCATCAGCGCCGGCTTGTCGGAACGGTTGCTCCAGGCGTGGTTGGTGCCGCGCTGGATGACCACGTCGCCCTCCTTCAGCGCCACGTCCTGGTCATCGAGCAGCATGGTGATTTCGCCCTTGAGCACCACCGCGTAGTCGATGGTTTCGGTGCGGTGCATGAAGGGATGGCGGCCCTTTTGGGTACCGGCGGTGGTGGCGTTGCGGTTGCCCATCGCCTCGAACACCGCCTTCGACTGCTCGGGGCTGATGTTGCGGATGGCTTCGGTCTCGGGTGCGATTTCACTGATGCGGAACACGGTGCCGCCGGGCAGCGGATGAATCTGCTTCGGGCCGCCGGTGGGATCGGGCTCGGTCGCGTGCAGGATGTGCGGCGTGGCGGCGGTCTTCCACAGGTCCACCGAGATGTGGCCGGGGCGCAGCGGGTTGGTGCGCACCGCGGGCGCGAGCTGGTCTTCAATGACGACGGCCTTGCCGTTTTTGTCGTGGCCGGTGATGACGCGGCGGATTTTTCCGTTCATGGGCTTTCCTTGATGGATTGCGCAATCATAAATAAGCAGCGCCGCATCATAACGGAAGGCGGCGCCAATCTGGTCTTGCGTTAACCTCGGCACATGCCAGCAACAGCCCTGCTCACCCGCGAGGTCCACGATGTGCTGCTCGCCGCCGCGCGTGCCGGCGCCACCTCGCTTGAATGCTCGCTCGACCTCGGCCGCACACAGCGCACGGTGACGCTGGATGCGGAAGGATGGGGTTGCGGCGCCACGCGTTATCCCTGGATCGCCGATTGCCGCGAGCGCACGATATATCACTGGCTTGATGATGAATGGCAGCCGGTGCAGCGTTTTTCGAATGCGCTGATCAAGCTGGTACCCACCGAATGGGGCGCGCCCACCTTCGAGATCGACGGCATCAAGATGCTGCCGACGGCGCAGCTGTCACCTTGGGAAGACGCGCGGCGCAAGGTGGCGCTGATCGCGCCGAGCGGCAAGACCATCCTCGACTGCTGCGGCGGGCTCGGTTACTTCGCCGCCTGCTGCATCGCTGAAGGCGCGGCGCGGGTGGAGTCCTATGAAAAAAATCCCGATGTGATCTGGCTGCGCGGCATCAATCCCTGGTCGCCGCAGCCCGGCGGCGTGCTGACACTGGAGAACGCGGACATCAGCACCGCCATCACCACCCTGCCCGATGCCGCCTTTGATGCCGTGCTGCACGACCCGCCGCGCTTTGGTATTGCCGGCGAACTCTACTCGCAGAAATTCTATGACCAGCTCGCGCGCGTGCTCAGGCGCCGCGGCCGGCTGTTCCACTACACCGGCACGCCGAACAAGCTGACCTCGGGCCGCGACGTGCCGGGTGAAGTGCTGCGGCGGCTGCAACGCGCCGGCTTCAGCGCGCGGCGCGAAGGTGACGGCGTGCTGGCCCGGAAAACCTGAGGCCGCTTCCACCCGGCGCACTCAGCCTGCAGCGCCGGCAAACTCGGGCAGGAAAGGGATGTCGGTCACCCCGGGATCAATGCCGGATTGCGAGAGCAGCGTGGTGAGCTGGCCGCGGTGGTGGGTCTGGTGGTTGAAGAGTTGCGCCACCAGCGCCCAGGCCGGCAGCGTACGCGTCCTGCGGTCGACGTTGCTGGTGAAGGTGAAGGGCGCGGCTAGCCACTGCGGCGTCAGGGTTTCCGCCCATTCGATGATGCGCGTATCCATCCGCTCGCGCGCGGCCTGCAGTTCGCCGAAATCGGCGTGCATTTCGTCGATGATCCGGGTCGGCGGGTTGCGGTCCTGGAAACGCCCCATCCACACGGTGTCGCCAAACAGCAGGTGGTTCAGCGTGCCGTGGATGGATTTGAAAAAGGCACCTCGGTCACGCTTGCGCTCGTCATCAGACAGACCACTGCTGATCGCGTAGAGCTTTTTGTTCATCCAGCGGTTGTAACGGGCCATCAGCTGGTAGTGATCGGTCGGTGACACGTATGGATCTCCGTCTGGCGGCCTTCAGCGCCCGGCATAGACCGGGGATCGGCGCGCTTTCCAGGCCGCCAGTCCTTCACCGAGGTCGTGGCTGGGCACCAGCCGCGCGAACTGCTCGCTTTCCATCAGCAGGCCTTCGCCGATGCTGGCATTGATGCCGCGGGTGACAGCGCTGATGATGCCGGCAACGGCCAGCGGTGAATGGCGCAGGATGCGCTGCGCCAGTTCTCGCGCGGCAGACATCAGTTCCGCTGCGGGCACCACGCGGTTGACCAGGCCCAGTTCCAGCGCACGCGACGCCGGAAAGGCATCGCCGGTGAGCAGGCACTCGAGGGCGCGCTTGCGTCCGGCCAGCCGCGGCAGGCGCTGGGTGCCGCCAAAGGTCGGCGGCATGCCGAGGTTGATTTCGGGTTTGGCGAACACGGCGTGTTCGGCGGCCACCGCGAGGTGTGCGGCCTCGGTGATCTCGCAGCCGCCGCCGTAGGCGAGCCCGTTGACGGCGACGATGACCGGCTTGCTGAACGACTCGATGCGCGCGGTCAGCGTCTGGCCGCGGCGCACGAATTCACGGATGGCCACCGCGGTGCCGGCGCGCACGCTTTCCGAAAACTCGTAAATGTCGCCGCCGGCACAGAACGCGCGCGGGCCGGCGCCGGTGATGATCACCGCGCGGACCGCGGCATTGGATTCCACCGCATCGAGCACGGCCATCAGCCGGTCCGCCATGGCGTAGTGGATGGCGTTGAGCTTGTCGGGACGGTTCAGCGTCAGCGTGGCGATGCCGTCGGCAACGTTGTATAGCACCCATTCGGTCATGTGCATTCTCCGGTCTGCGGCGTCAGTAGGGACGGCCGTCCTTGCGCGCGAACCGCCACTGCCCTGCCTCGAAAAAGGCCTGCAGGTCATCGTCCGGATAACTCGCCGCGTCGCCGGGCAGGCGGTCGCCGACCTCGAGGTAGACCACGGTGTCGCCGCCTCGGTTGACGAGGTGGTGAGCATCGCCGCTGCCGCCCCTGAATCCGGCGCACATGCCCGGCGACAGCAGCGTTTCGCCGGCGTCGGTAACCAGCACGGGATGACCCTGAAGGATGTAGACGAATTCATCCTGCACGGTATGGGCATGGCGCAGCGCTGAGGCCGCGCCCGGCGCCAGCGTGGTCAGGTTGACGCCGAAATGCTTCAGCCCGAACACATCGCCAAGCGGGCGCTTGAAACGCCCGGCGACGCGACCCGCGAACACTTCGGGATAGTTGCTCTGTTTCGCCTTGGGCGGCGCTTCGGCGGCAACGATGGCGGTCGGTACGGTCATGGCGGACTCCATGGCGGTTGTGCAGTGAGGACAGGCCTCAGCAATGATAGCCACGGTGCGGCCGTACCGCGACCGAGGGCGGCATGCGGCGCGTCCACCAGCGGCACAGGATCCGCCACAACGCGCGCAGCCCGTCGGCGAACAGCAGCGCCGATTCGCGCCGTGCGTTGCGCTGCAGGGCCTCGAAGAATCCGGGCTCCAGCCGCACCGCGCTGCGCATCCATTCAGCCGCGGGTTCGGTGGCGACGCGATAGATCGCGATCCGGGTGGCGTCGGCGAGCGCGCTGACCACCAGCATGCCCTCGCCCGCGCTGGCGAAATCCGCGTGCTCCGGCACCACGTAGTCGCGGCGGTCGCCCTCCTGCGTGATCCACACCCGGCCCCCGAGGACCTGCACCACGGTGCCGGGCCACCCGTACAGGGTGTGGTGTTCTCCGGCGGCGAGCGTGCGCAGTTGCGGTGCGGGCTTGTCGAGCAGTTTGCGGGGTTTCATAATCCATGCACTCCTTGCATTTATCAAGACCGGTGTTACCGATCCGTGCCAAGACTATGCAGGCTATATATATGCCGGACAAACGCTCATTTTGCAGTCGATGCATGCATATACCGCATGAATAAAAGCCGAGACCTGCCCGCACTGGACCTGCTCAAGGCCTTCGAGACCGCCGCCCGGCTGCTGTCCTTCACCCGCGCCGGCGCCGAACTGTTTCTCAGCCAGTCTGCGGTGAGCCGCCAGATCCAGCAGCTCGAAAGCCAGCTCGGCACGCCGCTGTTCATCCGCCGCACGCGCGCACTGGTGCTGACCGAGGCGGGCCAGCGCTATTACCGCGACGTGAGCCAGGCACTGCACCAGTTGCGCGAGGCCGGCCAGCGGCTGCGCGAGCGGCCGGAGTCGCGCGTGGTCACGGTGACCACCGCGATGACCTTCGCTTCGCTGTGGCTGGTGCCGCGGCTGGCGGATTTCCAGCGCCAGCAGCCGCAGATCGAGGTGCGCGTGGCCGCCGACAACACGCTGCGCGACCTTGAACGCGACCACATCGACCTGGCCATCCGCTATTCGACGCGGCGCCAGGCCGGCAGCGGCGCGCTGCGCCTGTTCGGCGAACGCGTGCTGCCGGTGTGCAGCCCGGCGCTGCTGCAGCGACACAAGCCGCGCACACCGGCTGACCTCGCCCGCCACACCCTGCTGCATTTCGAGGATCCGGGCCAGCTCACGCCCTGGCTGACCTGGGCTGCCTGGTTCGAGGCGGTGGGCGCTGAGATGACGGAAACCAGGGCGGGACTGCGCTACAGCCATTACGACATGGCGCTGCGCGCGGCCGTCAGCGGCCAGGGCATCGCGCTGGGCCGGCTGCCGCTGATCCGGAACCTGCTCGACGAAGGCAGCCTGGTCGCCCCGCTGGGCGGCGCGCGATTCAGCGCCGGTACCCGCGACCGCGCCTACTGGCTGCTGACCGCGGCGCAGTCGCGCGAGCGCGGCGAAGTGCAGACCTTCAACAGCTGGCTGCGGGCGCAAGCGGCCGAAGCAGCGTTGCAGCGCTAGAATGACCCGCCGCGGCGCTGCTGCGTCCGTACAACACAGGGAGAACCTGATGCCCGCCCTGCATCACGCCACGCTGGCCGCAACATGGCTGGCAGCCACCATGCTCTTTCCCGCATCCGCGCTGGCGCAGGCCAAACCCGGCGCCTACCCGCAGCGGCCGGTGCGCATCATCGTCGCCTACGCGCCGGGCGGCGGCTCGGACCAGCTCGCACGGCTGGTGGCGCCGCGCTTAAGCGAACAGTTCGGCCAGCAGTTTGTGATCGACAACCGCCCCGGCGGCAATACGCTGATCGCGATGCAGTTGATCGCCGAAGCGCCGGCTGACGGCCACACGCTGGGCGTGGTGGATACCGCTTTCGCGATCAATCCCGCGCTGATGGCGAAGCTGCCCTATGACTCGGCGCGCGCCTTCGCGCCGGTGACCTTGATGGCGACCTCGCCCTTCGTGCTGGTGGTGCATCCCGCGGTGGCGGCCAAGTCGGTGGCCGATCTCGTCGCGCTGGCCAAGGCGAAACCGGGGCAGATCAGCTTCAGTTCGGCGGGTCCCGGCACCGGCACGCGCATCGCCTCGGACCAATTCAGCAAGGCCGCGGGCCTCAGCATCATCCAGGTGCCGTACAAGGGCGGCAGTCCTTCCGCCGCGGCGCTGGTCGGCGGCGAGGTCAATGCCTCGTTCGCCACGCTGCCGCTGATGTTCACGCAGATCAAGGCCGGCCGCGCGCGGGCGCTCGCGGTGACCGGCAACCGCCGCTACAGCCAGTTGCCGGAAGTGCCGACGCTGGCCGAAGCCGGCTACCGCGAAGTCACGGCCAGCGGATTCTGGGGCGTGGTCGCCCCGGCGGGTGTGCCACCGGCGATACTCGACCGGCTCAATCAGGCGATGACCGGATACCTGACCACGCCCGAGATGCGCGAAGCGCTGGTGCAGCGCCATTTCGAAAGCGCGCAGTCGGGCATGACCGCGGCGGCTTTCGGCAGCTTCCTGCAGGCCGAACTCGCGCGCTGGAAAAAAGCGGTGCAGGACACCGGCGCCCGGCTGGAGTAAGGCAAGGCCGGCAATCGCGCGGCTTCAGCCGCGCACCGCGTAACGCGCGAGCAGTTGCGGATCGGGCTCGGCGCCGAGCCCCGGTCCGCCGGGGATACGCACGCTGCCGTTGCGGGCGAGCAGCGCATCGCCGAAGGGGCTGGCTTCCAGCGTGCAGTAAAAACGCTCGAGCACGGTGGTCGCCGGCAGGGTGGCGAGCAGGTGCATGGTCGCCAGCGCGGCGGGGCCGAAATAGGTGCAGTGCGGTACCAGTCGCGTGTTGTGCGCCTCGGCCAGCGCCACCACCTTGCGCATTTCGCTGATGCCGCCCATCTTGCCGATGCTCGGCTGCACCACGGTCACCGCGCCGGTTTCGATCATCAGCCGGAAATCGGCCAGCGTGCGCGCGTTTTCACCGGCAGCGATGGCCACCGGCGAGGCGCGGCGCACGCGAGCCAGTCCGGCAAAGTCCTCGGGCGGCCACACCGGTTCCTCGATCCAGGCCGGGTCAAAGGGCGCTAGCGCCTGCGCCATCGCGATCGCCTCGTCGACACTCCACGGGCAATTGGTATCGACCATCATCGGCACGCCGGGTCCGACACCCTTGCGCCCGGCGGCGACATCGGCAACGGTTTTTTCATGCAGCTTGACGTGGCGGAAGCCCTCGCTCACCGCCTTCGCGGCATTACGCTCGACCAGCGCGGCATCGTGGTAGGCGAGCATGCTGGCATAGGCCGGCAACGTGTCGCGCACCGCGCCGCCGAGCAGGCGGTGCAAGGGCAGGCCCGCGGCCTTGCCGGCGAGGTCCCACAGCGCGATGTCGAGGCCGGAGAGCGCGAAGGTCACCGCGCCGCCACGGCCGAAATTCTGCAGCTTGCGCGCGAGGTCGCTCATCAGCGCGCTGATCGCGGTGGCGTCGCGCCCCACCGCCAGCGGCGCCACGCACTGCTCGATCACCAGCCTTGTGGCGGGTGCCGTCGGTCCGCCGAAGGCTTCACCCCAGCCCGACAGTCCGGCATCGGTATCCACGCGCAGGGCGAGAATGTCCATGGTGTTGCGCGGCAGGCCGCCGAAATTCGGATGCGGGCCGCCCATCTCGTACGGCACTTTGAGCAGGAAGGTTTCGATGCGGGTGATCTTCATGGCGTCCTCCGGTGAAGGTGGTGGCGATGTCCCAAGCGACTTCGGTATCGCCTCTGGCAGCTATCGGGTATTTTTATAACTATTTGATTTTATTGAATTATTTTTTACCCTGCAGAAAGGCCAGGGTCTCACGGGCACAGGCCTCGGCATCACTCGCGGCGACGTGGTACGACTTGCCCGGCAGCACCAGCAGGCGCGAATGCGGAATCTGCTGCTGCCACTCGCGCGTGCGCTCAACCGTGCCCAGACCCGACTCCTCGGTGGTGATGACCAGCGTCGGGCACTGGATCTTCGGCAGTTCGGCGCTGATGTCGGCGTAGTTGATGCCGCGGTTGAAACCGATCAGCGAGGACACCGGCGCGCGGCCCATGAACTTTGTCCACCATTCCACACCTTCGGCCGGGAAGTGCTCACCAAGCCGGCCGTCCATGGTGCGCCTTGCCCAGTGTTCGGCGCCGTGGGTTTCATATTCTTCGATCAGCGCCGGAATCTGTTCGGCGCCGGGGCGCTTCGCCTGCGGCGTGCCGACGACGGTGAGCGACAGCACACGCTGCGGCCGCCGTGCCGCGAACACGCGCGCGACGGTGCCACCGATCTTGGCTGCGACGAGATGAAAGCGCTGGATGCCCAGCTCGTCCATCAGCCGGCAGTAGTCATCGATCAGCGCGTCGAAGGTCCATTCGTATTCGCGCGGCATCGGCGTCGAGCGCCCATAGCCGCGCATGTCGGGACGCACCACGCGGTACTGCCGCGCGAGTATCGGCGTCCAGGCATACCAGGCATTGCTGCTTTCGGCGTTGCCGTGGAGCATCAGCAGCGACTCGGGCGTGGTCCACGGGTCGGTGAAATCATCGACGCGGTAAAACAGTTCGCAGTCGGCAAGTTTCAGGGTCGGCATTGTTTGAGCGTTACGTTTCAGGTACGGCTGGCAAGAAGCTGCATCAGGCGGTCGGCGTTGGCGGCCTTGTGGAGGTTGCGCACCTCGTCGAGCAAGGCATCAACCTGGGCCGGCGCAAAACGCTTGGCCATCTCGGCGCGGAAACGCGCGATGTGATCATCGAGCGTAAACGGCCGCGAAGCGCTGCCCTTGGGTGCCTCGATGAATTTCTCGACCGTCCTGCCCGACTTCAGCGTGAAGCTGACCTTGGCGCCGACCGACTGCTCGGTGCTGACGCGCTCGGCATCGGCATCGGGTTCGCAGGCAATGGCTTTGGAGATCGCCATCACCGACGGATCAGCCAGCGCACCCTCGAAGTCATCGATGTTGATGGTGAATCCCGCGGGCACCATCCTGCCCTGCTTCAACACCATCGCCATGCAGTACGGCAGGCTCATCTGCCCGGCCTGCACGTCTTTCGGCTCGGCCACGGTCAAGCGGCCCTGGATGATTTTCGGGATGCCGACGCGGATCGCGGCAATGTCGGCGGCCTCCAGCCCGTGTTCACGCAGCAGATCGCCGGTGGCCTCGACCGCCGACAACACACGCGCGCTGATGGCATGCGGCTTGATCGCGGTTTCGAGCAGGCGCCACTGGCTGCCGAGGCCGGCCAGCCCCTTGTCGAAATCATGGCCGTCGGCATAGGCGCGGGCAAAGCCGTCCTTGCCCTCAAGGATGTCGGCCGGACCCGAGAAACCGGCCTGCGCCAGCAACGCGGCGTGTACGCCTTCACCGGCGGCATGGGCGGCATGGATGCGCTTCACCGTCGAACCCGAATGGTAGAACTGTGTCAGTCCGCCACTGAAGGAAGCGACGAGGCCGATGGTTTCGGCGATGCGCTGCGCACGGTCGGCGCCGTTGAACATCAGGCTCGCCGCGGCAGTGGCCGCGCCGAAGCCGCCGCAGGTGGCGGTACTCTGGAAACCGCGCCGGAAATGCGAAGGCTGCATGGCAAGACCGATGCGGATCATGTTCTCGTAACCGGCGGCAATCGCGGCGAGGATGCGTTCACCGCTGGACCCACGCGCCTCACCCACTGCCAGCGCCGCGGAGATCACGATGCAGCCCGGATGCAGCATTGAACCGACGTGTACGTCGTCGGCATCGATGCTGCCGGCATAGGTGCCGTTGATGAAAGTCGCGCGCTCCGGATCCGTGCGGTCCTCCGAAAACAGAATTGTCGAGTGGCCGTTGCCGCCCAGTTCGCGGCCAAGGTTGACCGCCCAGGCACTCCACGGCATGCGTTGCCCGAGCGAGGCCACACGCAGGTAATCCAGCAAAAACACCGTCAGTGCCTCACGCACTGCAGCGGGCAGGGTGGCGTGGTTCACACCCGCAGTGAATTCGGCGAAATGCCGGGTGGCAGGTATTGCACTCACGGATTGGCCTTGATGTTGGCTTTGGTGATAACCCTGCCCCACTTCTCGTAATCGGCCTTGTGGTACGCCGCCAGCCCTGCGGGTGTTCCGCCCGAAGGCGCAGCGCCATCGAGTGCCAGTGCCTTTTTGATGTCCTCGGTGGCCAGCACCTTGTTGCCGCTGCTGTTGAGTCGCTCGACCATCGCCGCGGGCAGCCCGGCGGGGCCGTAGAGCCCCCACCACTGGCTGGATTCGAAATCCTTGAGCGCGGCCTCGGCCACGGTCGGCAGCTCCGGCGCGATGGCAATGCGTTTGTCGCTGGTCACCGCCAGCGCCTTCAGCCGCCCGGCACGCACCTGCGCGCCAACGCTGGGGTAGGCGGCAAACAGCACCGAGACATTGCCGGCGACGGTGTCGATGGTGGCGGGCGCGGCGCCCTTGTACGGCACATGCAGCATCTGCACGCCGGCACGTTGCGCAAACAACTCGCCGGTGAGGTGGCTCAGCGTGCCCGCACCATTGGAGGCATAGGCGAGCACGCCGGGCCTGGCCTTGGCCAGCGTGATGAATTCGCGCACGGTCTTCGCCGGCACCGAGGGATGTACGGTCATCACATTCGGCGCGTCGCCGATCTTGATGACCGGTGTGAAGCTGGTGAGCACGTCATAGGCCGCCTTGGCGCCGAGGTGCGGGTTGATCGAGAGCACGCTCGAAGAGGCGAACAGCAGGTTGTAGCCGTCGGCAGGCGATCGCGCGATGTTCTCGGCGCCGATCACGCCGCCCGCGCCACCGCGGTTGTCGACGACGATCTGCTGGCCCAGCGCGGCGGAGAGCCGGGTGGTGAAATGGCGCGCGACGATGTCGGCGGCGCCGCCCGCGGGAAAGGGCACGACCACGCGCAGGGGTTTGTCGGGATAACCCTGCGCCTGCAAGAGTGCCGGCGACAGGGCAAGCGCGGATAACACCGCGGCGATGATTTTCATGGTCAATCTCCGGAAATGCCGCGGCGCCGGAACTGGCGCAGCCTTAGAGCGGCGGATTGTAGTCATTGCCGGGGAGTGATGGCGCCCGGATTGCACATCGTGGGCGCGCTCAGCCCATCAACAGGGCTGCCCTGCCGGTGACCTCGCCCTTTTCAAGGCGCTGGTGAATCTCCTCGGCCTTGCTGAAGTGCACCTTCTCCGTCACCAGCGGTTTGAGATCACCGCGTGCCACCAGCTCCAGCGACTCGATCACTTCCTGCCGCGTCGCATAACGGCTGCCCATGACCTCGATTTCCTTGCGCATGATCGAGGGGCCGTCGGCATCGAAGCGCGCGCTGTTGCCGGCGAGCAGCACCAGGCGGCCGCCGAAGTTGAGGCCGCCGATTGCCGACTCGATGCTGTCCTTGCTGCAGACATAGTCGAACACCACATCGACACCCTTGCCGCCGGTCATGTCCTTCAGTTGCTCCGACACCTGACCGCCCGCGGCATCAATCGCCGCATCGGCACCGCACTTGAGGCAGCTTTCAAACTTGCTGGCACGGGTATCGACGGCAATGACTTTGCGTGCATGCGCCCAGCGCGACACCATCAGCATGTGTATGCCGAGGCCGCCGCCGGCGCCGATCACGGCCACCGTGTCGGTGGGCATCACCCGCGCCTTGCGCGTGACTTTCAGCGGCGTCGCGATGGCATCGCAGATCACGCCGACCTCGGCGGGCTGCTGTTTCCACGGCAGGCCTTCGGGCAGCGGGATGAAATTCTGCGCCGGCAACTTGATGTATTCGGCATAACCGCCGTCGCACTCACGGCCGACGTAGCCACCGAAGTTCTCGCACAGCGTTTCGCGGTCGATGCGGCACCAGTAGCAGTGGCCGCAGGTGAAATAGAAATAGGCGGTCACCGCGTCGCCGGCCCTGAGCCGGGTCACGCCGGCACCTGTGGCGACGATCTCGGCGGTGATCTCGTGGCCGAGGATGCGCGGATACTGCACCGGCACCCGCCCCGAACGCACATGGTGGATGGTGAGCCCGGCGCCGCAGGCGAGCACGCGCGCCACCGCCTCGCCGGGGCCCGGCACCGGATCGGGCACAGTCTCCAGCACCAGCGGCTGGTTCTTTCCCTTCAGCAACATCGCTTTCATCGCATTTCCTCCCGCGGCGAATGCTACCGCAGGTAGCCTTGGCTGCGGCTTGCGTATGATGGGACATGGCCACCACCCGCAACGACCGCATGACCCGCGCCGGACTGTTCGCCGCAGCGGCGATCGCGCTGATCCTGCTGTTTCATGCCCTGCTCAGCCCGGTGCCGCCGCGCAGCCCCTCGCCGGCGCAATGGCAGACGCCCACGGCCGGCTGGGCGCTGCCCCTGCCCGAACGCGCCGCGGCTGCGGGCATCGGCGCCGACGATGTGCGCTACCTGCAGCAGGGCGGGGACCTGCGCATCGACCTGCGCCGGCTGGTGGTGGAAAAACACCCCGCGGTGGCGGAGTTGCGCGTGCTGGCCATCACGCTGCGCGTCGAGCCCGAGCGCCATACGCCGCGCGAAGCCCAGGCGATGGAGGCCGTGCTCACCCGCGAACGCCCGGTACTGCTGCGCACCACCGCCTCCTTCATCATCAGGGACGGCATCGCCTGCCTGCAGCAGGGCCACTGCGGCTACCGCATCGAGCTGACCCTGCGCGAACCCGATGGCCGCATCACGGTGGAGCGCAGCGCGAAACTCGCCATTCCGCAAAAACCGGTGGTGATAGCCCCGAAAAAATAAGCACTTAGCGGAATTGTCACGATATTGCCGCTGTCGCTCCGGGACGCGCAAAACAAAGCCGGTACAATCTGCCCACCTTGCGCGGCTGCCGTCTGTATCGCGCGCCACCCACTCCGCCTCATCCTCCACTCGCCGCCATGGACAGCTCGCAACACGGCCGCGACCGCATCGTCATTCGCGGCGCGCGCCAGAACAATCTGAAGAACCTGTCGCTGGACATTCCGCTCAACGAGCTGGTGGTGGTTACAGGCGTCTCCGGCAGCGGCAAATCCTCGCTGGTGTTCGACACGCTGTATGCCGAGGGCCAGCGCCGCTATGTCGAGACCTTCTCGCCCTACGCGCGGCAGTTCCTCGACCGCCAGGACCGGCCGCAGGTGGATGCCATCGAGGGTATCCCGCCGGCGATCGCCATCGACCAGGTCAATCCGGTACGTACCTCGCGCTCCACCGTGGGCACGATGACCGAATTGAACGACCACCTGAAGCTGCTTTTCGCACGCGCGGCCCATCTGTATTGCAGGGGTTGCGGCGCAAAAGTGGTGCGCGACACGCCACAGACGATTTTTGCATCGCTGCAGGCGCGCGCGAAGGAAAGCGGTGATCCGCGTCTGGCGATGGCCTTCCCGGTGGCGGTGCCGGCGAACTTCAAGGCGGAGGAAGTCAAGGCGCTGCTTGCCGCGCAGGGCTATACGCGTTTCCTGAAAGAAGACAACACCGGTTTTGAAGTGGTGCAGGACCGCCTGCGCATGGGCAATGCCGGGCGCGCCCGGGTCATCGAGGCACTGGAAGCAGCGCTGAAGGTCGGCCAGGGCAGGGTCAATGTGCACCAGCTGTCGGATACCGACTCAAACACCGGCAGCGGCACGGTTTGGAAGTATTCGTCCGACCTGCACTGCGCCGAATGCGACATCCGCTACAGCGAACCCAACCCCAGCCTGTTTTCCTTCAACTCGCCGATGGGTGCCTGCGAGACCTGCCGCGGCTTCGGCCGGGTGATCGGCCTCGATTTCGGACTGGTGGTGCCGGATGAAGCCAAATCTTTGCGTGAAGGCGCGGTAAAACCCTGGCAGACACCATCCAACAAGGAATGCCAGGACGACCTGATGAAATATGCGCGGTTGCGCGGCATTCCGGTCGACAAACCCTGGCGCGAACTGTCGGCCAAGGAAAAACACTGGGTGCTCGACGGCGAACCGGAATGGGAGAGCTGGCGCAAGTCCTGGCCGGGTACCTGGTACGGCGTCGCGCGTTTCTTCAAGTGGCTGGAAACCAAGTCCTACAAGATGCATGTGCGGGTGCTGCTGTCGAAGTATCGCGCCTACACCGAATGCGGCGTCTGCGATGGCGCACGGCTGAAACCGGAAGCGCTGCTGTGGCGTATCGGCTCCAGGGCCAATGCCGACGCCACGCTGGGGGAACGCCGGCGCTTCAAGCCGAAGGGGGTGCAATACAGTGATGCGCGGCTGGCCACCTTGCCTGGCCTCACCGTGCACGACGTGATGTTGCTGCCGCTGGAACGCACAAAAACGCTGTTCGATGCGCTGGATCTGCCGGCACCGCTGGATGAGGCCACCGACATGCTGGTCGGCGAAATCCGCACCCGCCTCGCCTATCTGAACCAGGTCGGCCTCGGCTATCTGACGCTGGATCGTCAATCACGCACCCTGTCCGGCGGCGAAGTGCAGCGGATCAATCTGACCACCGCCCTGGGCACCTCGCTGGTGAACACGCTGTTCGTGCTCGACGAGCCCTCGATCGGCCTGCATCCGCGTGACATGGGCCGTGTGATTGGCGTCATGCACAAGCTGCGCGACGCCGGCAACTCGCTGGTGGTGGTCGAGCACGATCCGCAGGTGATGCTCGCAGCCGACCGCCTGCTCGACATCGGCCCCGGCCCCGGCTCGAAGGGCGGCGAGATCGTCGCCTTCGATACGCCGGCACAGCTGATGAAGGCCAGGGGTTCGGTCACCGGCCGTTATCTTGCCGGCGAGCTGAGCGCATCGGAGGCGCGCGTGGTCAGGGCCCCGGCCGCCAAGTCGCCGCATATCCGCATCCGCGGTGCGAGTGAACACAACCTCAAAAGCGTCGATGCCGATTTCCCGCTGGACCGGCTGGTGTGTATCACCGGCGTTTCGGGCTCGGGAAAATCGACGCTGGTGCAGGACGTGTTGTATGCCGCCCTGCGCAAGGCGCTGGGCCAGCCGACAGAAACGCCGGGCAAACACGACAGCCTTTATGGCGTCGACCAGATCAGCGACGTGGTGATGGTCGACCAGTCGTCGATCGGCCGCACCACGCGCTCGAATCCGGCAAGTTATGTCGGCGCCTTCGACACCATCCGCAGCCGTTTTTCATCCGCGCCGCTGGCGCAGTCGCGCGCTTACACCGCGGGCACCTTCAGTTTCAATTCCGGCACCGGCCGCTGCCCTACCTGCAGCGGCAATGGTTTTGAGCATGTGGAGATGCAGTTTCTCTCCGACGTCTACCTGCGCTGCCCGGACTGCGACGGACGGCGTTACCGCGCCGAAGTGCTCGAAATCACCATCAGCGGCAAATCGATTGCCGATGTGCTGGAAATGACCGTGGCTGATGCGCTGGCGTTTTTTAATCACGCACCCGATATCGCACGCGCGCTGCAGCCGCTGGTCGATGTCGGTCTCGATTACCTGAAACTGGGTCAGCCGGTGCCGACGCTGTCCGGCGGCGAAGCGCAGCGGCTGAAACTCGCGGGCTTCCTCGCCGAAGCGGCGAACAACGGTCGCAATGCGCTGGGCGGCAAGGGCAAGCTGTTCCTGTTCGACGAACCGACCACCGGCCTGCACTTTGACGACGTGCGCAAACTGCTCGGCGCCTTCCACAAGCTGCTGCTCGCCGGGCATTCGATCATTGTCATCGAACACAATCTCGATGTGATCCGCGCTTCGGACTGGATCATCGATCTCGGCCCGGAAGGCGGCGACGCCGGCGGCATGATTGTCTGCACCGGCACGCCGGACGAAGTAACGCAGCACCCGACCTCGCACACCGCGAAGGCAATGCGCGACTACGCTGCCTCCCTCGGTGTGCCGCCGGCGATTCCCAAGACTCGTCACGCCGTTGCGCTGCACGGCAACTCGATCAGCGTCAGCCATGCGCGCGAACACAATCTGAAAAACATCAGCGTCGATATTCCGCGCGGCAAGTTCACCGTGGTCACCGGCGTATCGGGCAGCGGCAAATCGACGCTGGCCTTTGATATCGTGTTCGCCGAGGGTCAGCGGCGTTATCTCGAATCCCTGAACGCCTATGCCCGCCAGTTCGTGCAGTCGGCTGCACGGCCCGAAGTCGATGCGATCTACGGCATTCCGCCAACGGTGGCGATTGAGCAGCGCACCAGCCGTGGCGGCCGCCGCAGCACGGTGGCGACGCTGACCGAGATTTATCATTTCCTGCGCCTGCTCTACGTCAAGCTGGGCACGCAATACTGCCCCGACTGCGATGTCGCCATTGAGCCGCAGAGCATCGACCAGATCACCGCGCGCATCATGAAACAGTGCCGCAACGACCGTATCGGCCTGCTGGCGCCGTTAGTCGTGAACCGCAAGGGTTATTACACCGACCTCGCGAAGTGGGCCGCGGGCAAGGGCCACACCCACCTGCGGGTTGATGGTGAATTCATTCCGACCTCGCCGTGGCCGCGACTCGCCCGTTTCCAGGAACACAGCATCGAGCTGCCGGTTGCCGACATCCGCGTCAAACCGGAGAACGAAGCAGCCTTGCGCGCCGGGCTCGCCGCTGCGCTGGAGCACGGCAAGGGCGTGGTACATGTGCTGGGCGGACTCGACTCGCTGGCCGGTGCGATGGCAAAAAAGGATGCGAAGCGCATCCACCTCACCGAAACCGTTTATTCGGTGAAACGCGCATGCCCCTGCTGCAACAGGAGTTTCCCGGAACTCGATCCGCGGCTGTTTTCGTACAACTCCAAACACGGCTGGTGCGCGACCTGTTTCGGCACCGGGCTGTCACTGGAAAAAGTGGACTGGGACGAGGAACGCGAGAAGACTGGCACCGAGGAGCATGTGCTCGATTCCTGGCTGAACTGGCTCGAAATCGACGAACCCTGCCCCGACTGCAGCGGCAAGCGCCTCAATCCGGCGGCGTTGGCGGTGAGATACCGCAAGCGTTCCATCGCCGAACTCGCCGCGCTGCCAGTGGCGAAACTGGCGCGCGAATTCACCGATGTGTCGTTCAGCGGCCGCGAAGCAGTTATTGCGCGCGACATCGTCGCCGAAATCCGCAGCCGCCTGCGCTTTCTCGACGAGGTCGGCCTCGGCTACCTCGCGCTCGACCGCGCGGCACCGACCCTCTCCGGCGGTGAAGCGCAGCGCATCCGCCTCGCCGCGCAGCTCGGCTCCAACCTGCGCGGTGTCGCCTACATCCTCGACGAGCCGACCATCGGCCTGCATCCGCGCGACAACCGCATCCTGCTCGACACCCTCGCCCGGCTCCAGACGCGGGGCAACACGCTGATCGTGGTCGAGCACGACGAAGACACCATCCGCCGCGCCGACCACGTGATCGACCTCGGCCCCGGTGCAGGACGGCTGGGTGGCGAAGTGGTGGCCGCCGGCACCGCGGAAGAGCTGCGCCGCAATCCGCAGTCGATCACCGGCCGCCATCTTGAACATCCGCTGCGCCATCCACTGCAGCCGCCGCGCAAAGTCGATGCCAAAACCCCGTCGCTGCGCATCCGCGGCGCGAACCTGCACAACCTGCAGCGCGTGAACACGCGGGTGCCGCTGGCCCGGCTGACCGTGGTCACCGGTGTTTCCGGCTCCGGCAAATCGACGCTGGCGCGCGACGTGCTGCATGCCAACCTGCAACGATTCGTCGGCGACAGGAAAAAAATATCAGCAAAAACAACAGGTTGCAGTGATCTTTCGGGCTGGCAGCAGATCGGCCGCGTGCTCGAAGTCGATCAGACGCCCATCGGCAAGACACCTCGCTCCTGCCCCGCCACCTATGTCGGCTTCTGGGACAACATCCGCCGCCTCTATGCCGAAGCGCCGGATGCGCGCATGCGCGGCTACACCGCGAGCCGTTTTTCCTTCAACACCAAGGGTGGCCGCTGCGAAGCCTGCGAGGGCCAGGGTGTGCAGAAAATCGAGATGAGTTTCCTGCCCGATGTGAAGGTGCCTTGCGACGTCTGCAGCGGACAACGCTTCAACGCCGAAACCCTGGCGGTGAAATTCAAGGACAAGTCGATCGGCGAAGTGCTGATGCTGAGCATCGATGAGGCTGTCGATTTCTTTTCAGCACATCCGCAGATCCACCACGCGCTGTGCCTGCTGCAGGATGTCGGCCTCGGTTACCTGACGCTGGGCCAGCAAAGCCCGACGCTGTCCGGCGGCGAGGCGCAGCGCATCAAGCTGGTCACCGAACTGGCCAAGGTGCGCAGCAACGGTGATGATGCCGGCGCGAGACCGGGACGTGCCGGCGCACAGAAACAGACGCTGTACGTGCTCGACGAGCCGACCGTGGGCCTGCACATGGCAGATGTCGACAAGCTGATCCGCGTGCTGCACCGGCTGGTCGATGCCGGCAACTCGGTGGTGGTGATCGAGCACAATCTCGACGTGATGGCCGAAGCCGACTGGATCATCGACCTCGGCCCCGAAGGTGGTGACGGCGGCGGTCGCATCGTTGCCGAAGGGCCGCCGGCGGAAGTGGCGAAAAAGGCCGCGCGCTCGCATACCGCGCGCATCCTCGGCGAGTTTCTGAAGGAGCGCAGCGTATGAAACGGCACGCACTGCTTTTCTTGCTAATGCTGGTCGCCACGATGGCGCTGGCGCAAGCACCGGAACGCGATCAGGCGCTGATTGCCGCGGCTGGCCGCGGCGACACGGTCACAGCACAGCGTTTGCTCAAGGAAGGCGCCTCTCTGCTGGCCCGGGACAGCGCAGGCCGCACTGCGCTGGTCGCCGCCGCCTACGGCAATCATGTCGAAACCGCCGGCGCACTGATGGCAGCCGGGGCCAGCCCGAATGTAAAGGACACCGTCGGCCGCAGCGCCTTCATGGTCGCCGCGGTCTACGGTCACCTCGAGCTGCTGCGACTGACCCTGAAACACGGCGCCGACATCCATACCCTCAACCAGTATGGCGGCACTGCGCTGATTCCCGCCTCGCATTACGGCCATGTCGAAGTGGTGCGCGAGCTGCTGCAAACAAAAATCAACGTCAATCACGTCAACCGCCTCGGCTGGACCGCGCTGATCGAGGCGGTGATCCTCGGTGACGGCGGGGCGCGGCATACCGAGATCGTGCGCCTGCTGCTGGCGAGCGGCGCGGATGCCGGCATCGCCGACCGTGACGGCGTGACGCCACTGGCGCATGCAAGAAGGCTGCGTTTCTCCGAAATCATCCGCCTGCTGGAAAAAGCCGGCGCGCGCTGAAGCGGCGCCAGGTCTTGGCGGTCATCGTGGCTGTGATCCTGATGATCGATGAGCGCAATGCGCATCCTATAATCCGCCTTGATTCCCGAAGGAGCCACCGGTGATTGCCCAGATACTCAAAGCCCACACCAAGGACCTCGGCGACGGCTTCGAGGTGCGCCGCCTGCTGCCCGCGGCAACACGACGCACGGTGGGCCCGTTCATTTTTTTCGACCACATGGGCCCGGTGCGCTTTGCACCTGGGCAGGCCATCGACGTGCGACCACACCCGCATATCGGACTCGCCACCGTGACCTATCTGTTCGAAGGCGCGCTGATGCACCGCGACAGCCTGGGCTGTGTCCAGCACATCACCCCGGGAGACGTGAACTGGATGACCGCCGGCCACGGCATCGTGCACAGCGAGCGCAGCCCCGATGACGAGCGCGGCACGACACGTACGCTGCACGGCATCCAGATCTGGGTTGCACTGCCGCAGGCCGACGAAAGCACCGAGCCGGCTTTTTCGCATCATGCCCGCGCCTCGCTGCCGGTGCTGCCATTGGCCAACGCGGAACTGCGCCTGATTGCCGGCAAGGGCTGGGGCCTGCAGTCACCGGTGAAAACTTTTGCGCCAATGATCTACGCCGCGCTTGAAGCCACCGGCGCGACCCGGCTCGAGCTGCCGGCGGAACACGCCGAGCGCGCGATCTACGTGGTTGAAGGTGAAGTCAGCGCCGGCAGGACCGTTGTTGAACCGCGGACAGTCGCGGTATTCGAACCCGGCACCGCGGTCACCCTCAGCTGCGCAGCAGCCGCAAGGGTGATGATTTTTGGTGGCGCACCACTCGACGGCGAGCGTTTCATCAACTGGAATTTCGTCGCCAGCCGGCGCGAGATGATCGATGAAGCCCGCACACGCTGGCGCGAACAGCGTTTCCCGCGGGTACCCGGCGAGACCGAATTCATCCCGCTGCCGGATACCGCGCGCTGAACGGTACAATCATTCCTCAATCGCAGCATCCCTGTCCGGAGCCAGAATTGGATATCGCATCAATACGCAGCGAATACCTGCGCGCCAGCCTCGATGAAAGCAGCGTCGCCACCGACCCCTTCGAGCAGTTCCGGCGGTGGTTCGACGAGGCGCTGCGCGCCGAACTTCCGGTGGCCAATGCAATGACCCTGGCCACCTGTGACGCCACCGGCAAACCCGCGGCACGCATTGTGCTGCTCAAGGGCATAGACGACCGCGGTCCGGTGTTTTTCACCAACTACCTGAGCCGCAAGGGCCGCGAGCTCGCGGCCAATCCCCAGGCGGCACTGCTGTTCTACTGGGCCGAGCTGGAGCGCGAGCTGCGTGTCGAGGGCCACATTGAAAAAGTGACCCCCGCGGAATCCGATGACTATTTTGCCAGCCGCCCGCTGGGCAGCCGCCATGCGGCGGTGGCCTCGCCGCAAAGCGAGGTGGTGGCCAGCCGCGGCGAACTCGAATCACGCTACGCGGAAGCTCTTGCGCGCGGTGGTGACAACCCGCGGCGGCCGCCACACTGGGGCGGCTACCGCCTGCTGCCGCATAGTTTCGAGTTCTGGCAGGGGCGGCCGAGCCGCCTGCACGACCGCCTGCTCTACACACGCGGCACGCCGGGCTGGTTGCTGTCTCGCCTCGCCCCCTGAATGCTGCCCGCCCATCCCCGGTTTTGACCACCACAACTTCAGCGTCCCGCAACTGGGACGCGCTGCTTGCCTGGTATTTCGTCACGGTCTGGGGCTGCGGTTTTCTTGCCACCAAGCTCGGCCTGCAGCACGCCGCGCCCTTCACCTTTCTCGCGTTGCGCTTCGCCTTCGGCATCGTCTGCCTGTCGCTGCTGGTGCTGGTGCTGCGTCCGCGCTGGCCGGCGAGCCGCGCCGAATGGGGGCATGTCATCGTTGCCGGCCTGCTGATGCATACCGTTCACCTCGGCGGCAGCCATTATGCGCAGTATCTCGGGCTTTCAGCGGGCATCACCGCGGTGCTGCTGTCGGTGCAGCCGCTGCTCACCGCGATCATCGCCGGGCGCTGGCTGGGTGAGAATCTGCGCCCGCTGCAGTGGACCGGCGTCGCCATCGGCCTGGCCGGTGTCACACTGATCGTCTGGCACAAGGTTGATGTCGATGAAGCCACCTTCGGTGCGCTGGTCGCGGTGCTGTTCGGCCTTGCCGGTGTCACCGCTGGCAGCCTCTACCAGCGCGCGTGGTGCCCGCAGACCGACCTGCGCGTGTCGGCGCTGCTGCAGTTCGTCAGCAATTTCATCGTGCTGGTGCCGCTGGCCTGGTTCATCGAGGGCGCGGTGGTGCGCTGGTCCTGGTCGCTCGCAGGTTCCATCGTGTTCCTGGTGATCGGCGCATCGATCCTCGCGGTGAATGCCTTTCACACGCTGATGCGCCGCGGCCAGGCCACCCGGGTCAGCAGCCTGATCTACCTGACGCCGATTTTTGCGGTGGCGCTCGAACTGCCGATGTTCGGCGTGGTGCCGAGCCTGCTCTCGCTCGCCGGCATCGTGGTGACCTGCCTCGGCGTGGCCATGGTATCGCTGGCGCCGCGCCGCCCTCCTTCCTGAAAATGCGCCTCGTCATCACCCTGACCATTCTGCTGCACCTGGCTTTTGCCGGCAGCCGCGTGACCTTGTCACTCTATGCCCTGCAGCTGGGCGCCACCGCGATGACGGTGGGCCTGCTGATCTCCTTGCTCGCGGCGCTGCCGCTATTGTTCTCGGTGGGCTGGGGCCGCAGCATTGACCGCATCGGCGTGCGCAAGCCGCTGCTGATCGGCGCCTGCTCGGTACTGGCAGCGGTGATGCTTGCCGCGGCGGTGCCGAGCCTCGGCATGCTGTTCGTCGCCAGCGCGGTGATCGGCAGCGGTTTCATGCTGGTGCACATCTGCGTCAACCAGATGGCCGGGCTGCTCGGCGAACCGCATGAACGCCCGCGAAATTTCAGCCTGCTCGCGCTGGCGTTTT
The DNA here is from genome assembly GCA_001464815.1 of Betaproteobacteria bacterium Ga0077527. Classification (GTDB taxonomy): domain Bacteria; phylum Pseudomonadota; class Gammaproteobacteria; order Burkholderiales; family SG8-41. Next base: position 498,964 of record LNDW01000015.1, read on the forward strand.
CGACCTCTGGTTTTTCTCGGGCCGATGCTCTCCGGCTTCGCCATTGATGCCGTCGGCCACCGCACGACCTTCCTGCTGCTCGGCCTCAGCGCGGTGGCTGCGATCGTGCTGATGCTGCACAAACCGGCGATGCCGCAACCGGCACCGGGTTCGCGCGAAACGGCCGGCGAAAAGCGCCGTATCGCCGACCTGTGGCGCATCCGCGGCCTGCGCCGCGCCTTTGTCGCCAGCGCGGTGCTGTCAATGGCCTGGGACCTGTTCACCTTTGTCGTTCCGATTCACGGCACCCGCCTCGGCCTGTCGGCCTCGGTGATCGGATTGATCCTGGGATGTTTCGGCGGGGCGATTTTCCTGGTGCGGCTGATCCTGCCGCTGATGGTGCACCGGCTGCGTGAATGGCCGCTGCTGATCGGCGCGATGGTCGCGACCGGCACGGCGATGCTGGTGTTTCCGCTGCTGTCCAGCGTCCCGCTGCTGATGCTGACGGCTTTTCTGCTCGGACTGGCGATCGGCGGCACCCAGCCGATGATCATGGCCGTGCTCTACAACGCGGCGCCTGCGGGCCGCGGCGGCGAAGTGGTCGGCGTGCGCACCTTCCTGCTCAACCTGACCCAGGCCGGGATGCCGCTGCTGTTCGGCATCGCCGGCTCGGCGCTGGGCATGACGCCGGTGTTCTGGGTGATGACGGCAATCCTTCTTGCCGGCAGCGCCTACAGCGCGCGGCGCTGAACGTTCCGCCAGGAAGTAACGCCAAAAAAAACGGGACGCCTTGGCGCCCCGTTTAATCAAGCGGAATCCGCTTATTTCAGGTGCTTGTTGACCAGCTTGGTCATTTCAAACATCGACACCTGTTTCTTGCCGCCGAAAACTTCTTTCAGCTTCTCGTCAGCATTGATGTTGCGGCGGTTCTTGCTGTCCTGCAGGCCGTGTTTCTTGATGTAGGCCCAGATTTTCTTGGTGACTTCGGTGCGCGGCTGAGCGCTGTTGCCGATCACCGCACCGAGCGCTGCGCTCGGCTGCATGGCCTTCATGAAGGCGGCATTCGGTTTGCGCTTCGCTGCGGCTTTTTTCTTTTTCGCAGCCGGTTTTTTGGTAGCTTTTTTCTTTGCAGCCATCAGTGGATCTCCCGTTAAGTGACTGGATGAATCAGGTTTAAATCAGCTCGAATTACAAGGTTGTTTGCGGTTGCTTGCGATTTCTCTGCTTGCCGTGAATGCACGGTGACGAGAGGATGCCGAGGGAAAATCCCTTTGTCAACGATTTTCCAGAGGGAAAACCGGCGTTACCGCAGGGGAAAACAGCAGTGGCTTAACGCTGATGAAGTCAGTGTGTACCAACCGGAAACCGCAGACTGAAACCGCGGCGATTGGAATTCGCCTAGAATCCGCCGGTGACCGTGGTCGCAGACAACATCGCGGCGACGGCGCAAGAGCAGAAACAAATCAATGACCTAGTCGAGGCATTTCGATGGGTTGTCGGCATGTTTTCGAATCCCAGCGATTCCGCGCTGCGTCGCCGCACGGTGACAGTACGCGGCATCGCTATTAGCGCGGCACCCCGTGTCCCGGCAACTCTCCCTGTTCGAAGGCGGCCGCCCCGGCGCTGAACACGACGTGGAGATCAGTCCCGCTGCGGCAGCGGCGGAGTGGCGGGAACTGGCCCGCCAACTGCCACGGGGCCTGCGGCTGGGCACCTCGTCATGGCATTTCCCCGGCTGGCGCGGCCTGGTGTGGGCCGACACGGCGGCACCCGGCGAACTGTCGCGCCACGGGCTTGGCGCCTATGCGCAACATCCTCTGCTCGGCACCGTGGGCATCGACCGTTCGTTCTACGCTCCATTGCCGGCCAGGCAGTACGCCGCCTACGCCGCTCAGGTGCCGGAGAATTTCCGCTTCGTGGTCAAGGCGCCGAGCCTGGTCACCAGCCAATGGCTGCCGGGTGAAGACGGGTTTCGCGGCGGCAATAACCCGAAATTCATGGACCTCAGCTGGGCCATCGAGCAGTTCGTGACCCCGGCGCTGGAAGGACTCGGTGCCAAAGCCGGCCCGTTGCTGTTCCAGTTTCCGCCGCTGGGCCGAACCCTGACCCGGTCGCCCGAACGCTTCATCGCGCAACTGCAGGAATTCCTGTCAGGCCTGCCCCAAGGCCCGCACTACGCGGTGGAAGTGCGTGATGACCGGATCATCACCCGCCGCTTTTTTGCCTCGCTGAAGGAAGCCGGCGCCCGCTATTGTGTCGGTGTACATCCGCGGATGCCGGCGGTGGCGGTGCAGGCCGCGGCAATGTCGGGTTTTGGTCCCGGTCCGCTGCTGATCCGCTGGAATCTGAAGGCGGGTTACGGCTATGAGGAGGCACGCAACCGCTTCACCCCTTTCGACCAGCTGGTCGACGAGGATGTGGCAACACGGGAATCGATCGCCCAGCTGTGCATGGCCACGCTGTCCGCCGGGGAGGACTGCACGATCATCGTCAACAACAAGGCAGAGGGCTCGGCACCGCTTTCCGTGGTCAAGCTCGCCCAGGCGATTGTTGCCGCGGCCCGCAGCCGTGCGGCAGCGGGCTGAAGCGCGTCACCCTTTGAGGCGCGCGGCGAACTTCTGGCGGAACTTGGCAACCTTGGGCGCCACCACGAACTGGCAGTAGGGCTGCCGTGGGTTGTGCGCGAAATATTCCTGGTGGTAGTTCTCGGCCTTGAAGAATTTCGGTGCGGCAGTGACTTCGGTCACGATCGGCCGCGGGAACACCCGCGCTTCGGTCAGCCTGCGGATCGCACCTTCGGCGGCGGCCTTCTGCGCCTCGTCGTGGTAAAAAATCACCGAGCGGTACTGGGTGCCGATGTCATTGCCCTGGGCATTGAGCGTGGTCGGATCGTGGATCACGAAAAACACTTCGAGCAGGTCGGCATAAGCCAGCACCTTGGTGTCGAAGGTAATGCGCACCACTTCGGCATGGCCGGTGTCGCCGCCGCAGATGTCGTCGTAAGTCGGATTGTCGAGGTGGCCGCCGGCATAGCCGGATTCAACCGACACCACGCCGGCGAGGCCGTCATAAACCGCCTCGAGGCACCAGAAACAGCCGCCACCCAGGGTGGCCACTTCGTATTGATCACTGGCGGTCATTACAAACTCCTTGGGCTGTTCGGTGATCACTCAGTCGTGCCAGCCATCCATTCCTGACAATATCCTGACAGGTGTTCATGCAGTGTTTCAACCGGCGCGGTGATAGCCGGTGACCCGCTCGACCTCGTTGCGCGAACCGAGGATCACACCGACGCGCTGGTGCAGTTTTGTCGGCTGTACCTCAAGAATGCGCTGGGTGCCATTGGTGGCGGCACCGCCGGCCTGTTCGACGATCATCGACATCGGATTGGCCTCGTACATCAGACGCAGGCGGCCTTCCTTGTGTTTGGCGTCCTGCGGATACATGAAAATGCCGCCGCGGGTGAGGATGCGGTAGACGTCGGCGACCATCGAGGCCACCCAGCGCATGTTGTAGTCCTTGCCCAGCGGGCCGGTCTTGCCGGCAAGGCATTCGTCGATGTACCGCGTCACCGCCGGACCCCAGTTGCGGCGGTTCGACATGTTGATCGCGAATTCGGCGGTATCGGCGGGAATCTCTATCTTCGGCTGGGTCAGGATCCAGCTGCCCATCTCGCGGTCGAGCGTGAAGCCGGCGACGCCATTGCCGACGGTTAGCACCAGGATGGTCGACGGGCCGTACACCGCGAAGCCGGCGGCAACCTGCCTGCTGCCCGGCTGCAGGAAGGCCTGCTCCTCGGGGGTGACCCCCTCGGGACAGCGCAGCACCGAGAAGATGGTGCCGATCGAAACATTGACATCGATGTTGGAGGAGCCGTCGAGCGGATCCATCAGCAGCAGGAATTCGCCGCGCGGGTAGCGGTTCGGGATCTGGTGCGGGTGCTCCATTTCCTCGGAGGCCATCGCCGCGAGGTGGCCACCCCATTCATTGGCCTCAAGCAGCACTTCGTTGGAGATCACGTCGAGCTTTTTCTGCGCCTCGCCCTGCACGTTGTCACTGCCGGCGTTGCCCAGAATGCCGGTCAACGCGCCCTTGCTCACCGCATTGCTGATCGATTTGCAGGCCCGCGCCACGACTTCGATCAGCAGCCGCAGTTCACCGGAAACGATGCCTTTTTCGCGCTGCTGTTCGACCAGATACTGGGTGAGTGTAATGCGACGCATGGAATCTCCACTAATGAGGGTCGCCGCCCGCTGGCCGGGCTGGCGAGGCGGCATTATCCGATATACTCGTTTGCTTCGGGAGAACCCCATGATGTCCATGATTTTGAAGACGATTTTTCAGTCATTTTCGCCGCGTCTGGTGATCCTCGCGCTGGCCTGCCTGCCGCTTTTTGCCCAGGCCCAGGCCGGCAAGCCGGCGGCGGGTGCCGCGGTGGCGACCTTCGGCGGCGGCTGTTTCTGGTGCGTCGAGGAGGCTTTCGACAAGGTGCCAGGCGTGATCGCCACGATCTCCGGCTACATGGGCGGCAAGACCAAGAACCCGACCTACCAGCAGGTGTCCACCGGCACCACCGGCCACAACGAGGTGGTGCAGGTCACTTATGACCCGGCAAAAGTCAGTTACGCGCAACTGCTCGACACCTTCTGGCGCAACATTGACCCGACCCAGGCCAATGGCCAGTTCTGCGACAGCGGCCCGCAGTACCGCAGCGAAATCTTTTTCCACGACGACGGCCAGCGCAAACTCGCCGAGGCCTCGAAAGCCGCGCTGCTGAAGAGCAAACCGTTCACCGGCGACATTCACACCCTGATCACACGTGCCGCCGAGTTTTATCCGGCCGAGGAATACCACCAGGACTACTACAAGAAAAATCCGGTGCGCTACAGCTACTACAAGTCCGGTTGCGGCCGTGAGGCAAGGCTCAGGGAAGTCTGGAAAACCCGGTAACCGGCTGTTGCGCACACACTGGATTGGCAACAACCGGGCAGCAGCGGCATGAGCCGCCGCCTGCTGCTGGCCGGCGGTGGCCACAGCCACATCGAGGTGCTGCGGCGCTGGGCCCTGGCTCCGGAACCCGGCATCGAACTGGTGCTGCTCAGCCCCGACCGCCATGCCGCATATTCCGGCATGCTGCCCGGCCATATCGCCGGCCATTACAGCCACACCGACTGCCACATCGACCTCGATGCGCTGTGTGACGCCGCCGGCGCGACACGCATCGCCACCACCGTGGCCGGCCTCGACCCGCTCGCGCGCCGGGTGATCGCCGGGGACGGCTCAACGCAGGACTACGACTGGCTGGCGATCAATGTCGGCTCGACCCCGGCCACCGCCGGCATTGCCGGCAGCGACCGCCACGGTATTGCGGTCAAGCCGGTGGCCCGTTTTCTGGCGCACTGGGAAGAATTGCGCGCCGCAGCCCTAAGCGCACCGCGTGCACTGGAACTGGTGGTGGTCGGCAACGGCGCCGCCGGTGTTGAAGTGGTACTGGCGATGCAGCGGCGTATTGCCGGTGAAGGTGGCCGCGCGCACTTCACGCTGGTGGGCGACAGCCCTGAACTGCTGCCGGCGCATCCTGCCGCGGTGCGCCGGCGCTTTGCACAGAAGCTGAAGGATCGCGGCATCCGGTTGCGAATGGGACTGCCGGTGATCCGTGCCAGCGCCGGCCTGCTGAAGTTCGCCGATGACAGCAGCCTGACGTTTGATGAAGTGCTGTGGATCACCGGCGCCGGCGCACCGGCATGGCCACGAACCAGCGGGCTGGAATGCGACGAACGCGGCTTCATCCGCATCGATGCCACGCTGCGCTCGCTGTCGCACCCGGAGGTGTTTGCCAGCGGTGATGTCGCCGGCATGGTCGATGCACCACGCCCCAAATCGGGCGTGTATGCCGTACGCCAGGGGCCGCCGCTGCATGACAACCTGCGCTGCGCGCTGCGCGGCGAACCGCTGCGTGAATACCGCCCGCAACGGCGGGCACTGGCGCTGATCAGCAGCAGTGACGGCTCTGCGGTCGCCTCATACGGACCGCTGTCCTGGCAGGGAGAATGGGTGTGGCGCTGGAAGGAGCGCATTGACCGCGGCTTCATGGCGCGATACCGCGGAAACTCGGACAAGAACTAAAGACGCCTTCAGCGGCGCAGCGTGAATCCCTCAAGTGGCACCGCCGGCACGCGACCGGCAACCAGATCGGTGATGATGCGGCCGCAGCCCATCGCCAGCGTGAAACCCAGCGCGCCGTGGCCGGTGTTCAGCAGCAACTCGCGGTAGGGCGTGGCGCCGATCAGCGGTGTGCTCCACGGCGTTGCCGGACGCAGCCCGCACCACGGCTTGATCCGCGAAAAATCCGAGGCCTCGGGAAAACTTTCACGTACCTGATCGAGCAGCGTCGCGATGCGGCCCGGATCGATGCGGGTGTCAAAACCGGCGAGATCGGCCATGCCGGCGACACGCAGCTCCTCGCCGAGGCGGGCATAAACAACCTTGCGCTTGAAATCGGTGATGCTGATGCGTGGCGCCGCGGCGTCATCGGCCACCGGCAGCGACAGGCTGTAACCCTTCAGCGGATACACCGGCAACTCGAGCCCCAGCGGACGCGCCAGTGCCGGGCTCTGCGTGCCCAGCGCCAGTACATAACGGTCGGCCTCGAGCACGCCGGCACTGGTCTCGATGCCGATGATGCGGCCACGCCAGTGCAGCAGCCGCATGATCTCGGTGCCGAGCAGGAAATTCACCGGTGAAGCGGCATCGCGCAACCGTTGTTCCAGCGCGGTGCAGAAGCGATAGCAGTCACCGGCATCCTCGCCCGGGGTATGGATGCCACCGACGATGCGGCTGCGCATATGCGCCAGCGCCGGCTCCAGCGCCACACACTGGCCGGCGTCCAGTGCTTCCTGCTCGCAACCCAGGCTGCGCTGGTAATCGAGCAGACGGCGCGCGGCATCGTAACTCGACTGCTCCGCGTGAACGATCAGCTTGCCGCTGCGCGCATAGCGAAAATCGATGTGCTCGGCCTCGACGGTCTCGCGCATCAATCCGCGGCTGTAAAAAGACAGCGCGAGCATGCGCCGCGTGGTGAGGTCACTTTGTGCCTGGGTGCAGGCCGCGACAAACTCGAGGCACCAGCGCCATTGCCGCCAGTCGAGTTTGGGTTCGAAGCGCAGCGGAGAATCACGGCGCAGCAGCCACGGCGGCAGTTTCGGCAGCACGCCGGGACCGGCGAGTGGCGCGACGTAGCTGTAGGACAGCTGGCCGCCGTTGGCGTAGCTGGTTTCCAGCGCAACGCCGTGGTTACGCTCGACCACTGTCACGTCATGGCCGTCGCGTGCCAGGTACCAGGCACTGGCGAGTCCGGCAACACCCGCACCCAGCACCAGGATTTTCATAAATTATTTAATTAAAACAATAACTTATGATACAACAACACGGGCGAACTTGCGTTTGCCGACCTGCAGCACAACGTTCGCGCCGGGCGCGAGCTTCAGCGACTTGTCACTGATTTTTTCGCCGTCCATCTTCACCCCGCCCTGCGCCAGCATGCGCAGCGCATCCGAAGTGCTCGGCGTGAGACCCGCCTGTTTCAGCACCGCCGCGATGGCGAGGCCATCCGCTTCGGCCTTCAATTGCACTTCCGGCAGATCGGCGGGAATTTCATCGCGGCTGAATCGCGCCTCGAAATCGGCCAGCGCCTGCTGCGCGGCCGCGGCGCCATGGAAACGCGCGACGATTTCCTGGGCGAACGTGACCTTGATGTCGCGCGGATTGCGGCCATCGGCGACATCCGCCTTCCACTGACGCAGGGTTTCCAGGGGCTCGAAGGACAGCAGCTCGATGTAACGCCACATCAGTTCATCGGACACCGACATCAGCTTGCCGAAGATTTCGTTCGGGGCTTCCTGGATGCCGACGTAATTGCCCAGCGACTTCGACATCTTGTTGACGCCGTCGAGCCCCTCGAGCAGCGGCATGGTGAGGATGCACTGGGCCGGCTGGCCGTAATGTTTCTGCAGCTCGCGGCCCATCAGCAGGTTGAATTTCTGGTCGGTGCCGCCAAGCTCGATATCGGCCTTCAGCGCGACCGAGTCGTAGCCCTGCACCAGCGGGTAGAGGAATTCGTGGATCGCGATCGGCTGGTTGCCGCGGTAACGTTTGGAAAAATCATCACGCTCGAGCATCCGCGCCACGGTATGCGAGGCGGCGAGCTTGATCATGTCCGCCGAACTCATTTTGTCCATCCACGTCGAGTTGAACACCACCTCGGTGCGCGAACGGTCAAGGATCTTGAACACCTGCTCGGTGTAGGTCTTTGCGTTCGCCGCCACCGCCTCGCGGGTCAGCGGCGGCCGCGTCGCGTTCTTGCCGGTGGGATCGCCGATCATGCCGGTGAAGTCACCGATCAGGAACAGCACATGGTGGCCGAGTTCCTGGAACTGGCGCAGCTTGTTGATCAGCACGGTATGGCCGATGTGCAGGTCGGGCGCGGTCGGGTCGAAGCCGGCCTTCACCCGCAGTGGTTTGCCGGCCGCCAGTTTCTGGCGCAGTTCGGATTCGATCAGCAGTTCATCGCAGCCGCGACGGATGATTTCGATCTGGTGGTCGACAGCAGTCATGGCAATCGGTGATTTTTCTCGAAAAACGGGCGAAATTCGCTGATAAATCAGGGGTAAACCGATGGGTAGCGGGTTTTCCGGGGAGGGGCTTTCTGTTAAGCTCCGCCCTGTCATCGAACGGTCATGACGATGAACGCCCTGCATCAGCCAGTGCGTCTGGTCAGTCAGTAAATCCGTTTTAAATCAACGGGGAAATGCATGTTTCAGGAGCCCTACGCGCGTATTGCGATTCTAGCGCAAAAGCTCCGCGGTGATGCGCCGCGGCGAGCCGCATTTGTGCTCGCAGCCGTCGTGCTGCTGCCCTTTCTCGGCGTGATGACCGCTTTTGGCATCGCGCCTGACACCGTCACCGACACCCTTGAACGCCAGACTGTGATCGAAACGGTCACGCTGCCGCAGTTGCCGGCCCCGGCCGAGTCGTCCGATCTCTACTGGCGCGAAGCGCGTGTAGAGCGCGGCGATACCATCGCCTCGCTGCTGCAGCGGCTGCAGATCGAGGAAACCAGTGCCGCGCTGTTACTGGCGCACGCCAAAGAAACGCGGGCTCTGTACCGCCTGGTGCCGGGCCGTACCGTACGCGCCCAGACCACCGCCGCCGGGCAGCTGGTGGCACTGCGTTATCTCAACAACGGCCAGCTGCTGAAAATCGACCGTGACAACCAGCAGCTCAAGGTCTGGGAAGGCCCGGCCGAGACCGAAGTCCGCGTTCACATGCGCTCCGGCGAGATCCGCTCCTCGCTGTTTGCCGCCACCGATGCAGCCGGCATGTCGGATGCGATAGCGGTGCAGATCGCCGAAGTGTTCTCCACCGACATTGATTTTCATCGCGACCTGCGCCGCGGGGACCGCTTCTCAGCGGTCTACGAAGTGCATTACCACCTCGGCGAGCCGGTACGCACCGGCCGCCTGCTTTCCGCCGAATTCATCAACAACGGCAAGACCTTCCAGGCTGCGTGGTTCCAGAACAGCGAGGGCGAAGGCGGCTACTACACCCTGGACGGCAAGAACATCCGCAAGGCTTTCCTGCGTTCACCACTCGAATTTTCGCGGGTGAGTTCGGGTTTCAGCACCGCACGCTTCCACCCCGTGCTGCAAACCTGGCGCGCGCACAAGGGCGTCGATTACGCCGCGCCAGTCGGTGCCAGGGTGAAGGCCACGGCCGACGGTATCGTCGAATTCGCCGGCCGCCAGGGCGCGTACGGCAACCTCGTTGTTCTGCGCCATCAGAACCGCATCACCACCTGGTATGCCCATCTTTCCGGCTTCGCCAAAGGATTGCAGAAGGGCCGCCGCGTGGCGCAGGGGGAAATCGTCGGCTACGTCGGGGCCACCGGCCTCGCCACCGGGCCGCATCTGCATTACGAATTCCGCATCAACGAGGTCCACCAGGACCCGCTGCGCGTCGCAATGCCGCCGGCCCCGCCGCTGGCGCCGCAGCACCGCGCGGCCTTCGACGAGGTTGTGCGTCCGCTCGCCGACCGCCTCGCCCTGCTGCGCGAAACCCCGACCTCACTCGCTCGCTGACCGCCGACACCATGCCCGGCCTGTTCATCGGCCTGATGTCGGGCACCAGCATGGACGGCATCGATGCCGTGCTGCTCGACGGCGGCCGGACTCCGCGGGTTCTGGGCCACGCCCACCAGCCCTTCCCGCCGCAGTTGCGCGATTCCCTGCTGGCGCTGAACTGCAGCGGCAGCGATGAACTGCATCGCGCGGCGCTGGCCGGCAACGCGCTGGCCCTGGGTTATGCCACGGCGGTGCGCACCCTGCTTCAACTCACCCGGCACAACGCCGGCGACATCAGCGCCATCGGTTGCCACGGCCAGACCGTGCGCCACCAGCCGCAGGCCGGCTACACCATCCAGCTGGTCAACGCCGCCCTGCTCGCCGAGCTGTCCGGCATTCGCGTGGTCTGCGATTTCCGCAGCCGCGACATCGCCGCTGGTGGCGAGGGCGCGCCACTGGTGCCGGCCTTTCACCAGGCCGTTTTCGCTTCACCGCAGCAGTCACGCGCGGTGATCAACATCGGCGGCATCGCCAACATCACCTTTCTGCAGCAAAACGGTATCGTCAGCGGTTTCGACTGCGGCCCCGGCAATACATTGATGGACGGCTGGATAACCGAACACCGCAACGAGGCCTATGACCGCGGCGGCGCATGGGCGGCCAGCGGCCGCGTGCTGCCGGAGCTGGCGGAACGCCTGCTGGCCCACGAATTCTTCGGCCGGCTTCCGCCGAAAAGCACCGGGCGCGAAACCTTCAATCTGCAGTGGCTGCGCAGCACGCTGTCCGGAAGTGAAAAGCCGGCTGACGTACAGGCAACCTTGTGTGAAGTGACGGCCGCCGGCATTACACGCGCGGTCAATGAACACTGCGCTGAAGCAAGCGCGCTGTATCTGTGCGGCGGCGGTGCACGCAATGACTGGCTGCGTTCACGGCTTGTTACGCTGCTGCCGGGACGCGACATCGGGATCACCGACAGTCTGGGCATCGCCGCGGAAACGGTGGAAGCCGCGGCCTTTGCCTGGCTCGCGCAGTGCACGCTTGAAAACCGTCCCGGCAATCTGCCGGGGGTCACTGGTGCACGCGGCCCGCGTGTGCTCGGCGCCATCCACCCGGCCTGATTTCGGCGGCCGCAAAAAACACGGGGGCCGCAGCCCCCGTTGTCATTTGCCGTGGCGGACGATCAGGCGGAAAACGAGGACCCGCAACCGCAGGTGGAAGAAGCGTTCGGATTCTTGATCACGAACTGCGCGCCTTCGACATTTTCCTGGTAATCGATTTCGGCGCCGGCGAGGTATTGCAGGCTCATCGGGTCGATCAGCAGCGTGACACCACCCTTTTTCATCGCGGTGTCGTCGTCGTTGACGGTTTCATCGAAGGTGAAACCGTACTGGAACCCCGAACAGCCGCCGCCGGTGACAAACACCCTCAGCTTCAGCTCGTTGTTGCCCTCCTCCTCGATCAGTTGTCGAACCTTGGAGGCGGCGTTCTCGGTGAACACCAGCGGATCTGGCAGCGCTTCAGTGACGGCATTCATGGTTTGCTCCTGATGGTTGGGCGCGGTGTATCGGATTCAGTGTGATTTTGAGCAAAACACCGGCTGTTGGTTCATTATCCCCGTCGCCCTTGCCGGCGGTCAATCCGCCGAAGCGGGTTTGAACTGGACGACCTTGTCGGCCCGGGCTTCGTCCTGGTAAACAAGCCGGCCCTGAACCACGGCGCCGAGCTGCATTTCGAGCGTGCGGTAATAAACATCACCGGTGACATTGGCTTTGCTCTGCAATTCGACGTAATCGGCGGCATGCACCGGCCCGACCACGGTGCCGTTGATAACCACATGGGAAACGCGGATTTCACCTTCTATGCGGGCGGCCTCCGAAAGCACCAGCGTGCCGGGCTTGCCGTCGGCGGAAATGACATTGCCGTGAATGTGGCCATCCACACGCAGCCCTCCTTCGAAAGTCATGTCGCCACGAATTACGGTGCCGGCACCGATCAGGCTGTCGATGCGGTTCTGCGGCTTGTTGGGCTTGTCTTTTTTGCCAAACATAAGATTCTCCTGCTATGAAATCGTGACGTTGTGGGTGATTTTCGGAGTCTCGGAATTGCCTTCGAACACCCTTACTTGCAGCCCTTTAACAGTTGCATTGGTGCGATCCGGAACAGGCCTTCGACACGCTGGAACAGCTTGAAACTGACCTTGAAGTCTTTCGCAACCTCGGCTTTGCCAGCCTCGGGCAGCATCAGTGTGACTTTACGGCCATCCTGCTGCAGATTCAACACGAACTGCAACCGGCCATTGAACTCCTTGCGTTCACCCGCCTGGACCAGCAGCAACTGGTAGCGGTATTCACCCGGGATTGATTCCGCCACCAGCCGGAAACGGTTGACGCTGACCGAGCCTTCCTTGCCGGTGGCCGTCAATGACTGGAAAAACGCGAGGTCTTCCTTAAGCGTCGCGTTTTCCTGGGCCAGCGCCTTGACCTGCTTCGCAAGATCGCCATAGGTGGCACGCTCGATCTGCAACTGGCGCTCGGCTGCTGCGGTGCGGGCATTGAGTTCGGCCAGTTCGGCCTGCTGCTGGCGCACCGTCTCATCCAGCTGCTCGCGCAGCTTGGTCGCCTCACCCTTGCGAAAGCCGGCATATTCGAGTCCAAAATCATAGGTAAACCAGGCCACACCTGCGCCCAGTGCAACCACGCCGGTTATGCCCAGCCAACGCCAGTACCAGGGCATGTGCGGGCGCACCGCGAGCTGGGGCGCGTCGATGCCGAAACGGCGGATGAAATTTTTCAGTTGCCTCTTCATTGCTCAGGGCAGCAGGGCAACCTGGGTGAGACCGGTGTTTTCGGCAAAACCGAACATCAGGTTCATGTTCTGCACCGCCTGTCCCGCGGCGCCCTTCACCAGATTGTCGATCACCGACAGTACAACAACGGTGTCTCCGCCCTGTGGCCGGTGCACGGCGATCCGGCATTGGTTGGCGCCGCGCACCGAGCGCGTGTCCGGATGGCTGCCGGCTGGCATCACGTCAACAAAGGTTTCACCGGCATAACGTTTCTCGTACAGCGCCTGCAGATCGACTTCCTTGGTCAGCTGCGCATACAGCGTGGCATGGATGCCACGGATCATCGGCGTCAGGTGCGGCACGAACACCAGATTGACGGCTTTGCCGGCGGCCCGTGCGAGGCCTTGCGAGATTTCAGGATGATGGCGATGCCCGGCGACGCCGTAGGCCTTGAAGTTGTCGGCAGCTTCGGCGTGCAGGATATGGGTCTCCGCCTTGCGCCCCGCGCCCGAGACGCCTGATTTGGCATCGGCGATCAGGTGACCCAAGTCGACACAGCCAGCCTCGATCAACGGCAAAAAGCCCAGCTGCACCGCGGTCGGGTAACAGCCGGGGTTGGCGACAACCCGCGCCTTGCGGATTTCATCACGGTTGATTTCGGGCAGTGCATACACCGCCTCGGCGACCAGCTCCGGGCAGGCGTGCTTCATCTTGTACCACTGCTCCCACAACGCGACATCGCGGATGCGGAAATCAGCGGCGAGGTCGATGATGCGCACGCCGGCACCGACCAATGCGCGTGCTTCCTGCATGGCCACACCGTTGGGTGTCGCAAAAAACACCAGATCGCATTGCTCAAGACCGGCGGCGGCGGGCTCGCTGAATTTCAGGTCGACATGGCCACGCAGGTTGGGAAACATCTCGGCCACGGCCATGCCGGTTTCCTTGCGCGAGGTGATCGCGGCAAGCTTGCAATGCGGGTGCTGCGCGAGCAGCCGCAGCAGCTCGACCCCGGTGTATCCGGTACCGCCGACAATCCCGACCCTGATGCTCTTTTTCGTCATGTCCGTCCCCCGTTCCCCCGCGTTTTCCCACGTAAAAACCGGTAAACAGCGGGTGCGGTGCCAGAGACGACAAGGCCGCCCTTGGGCGGCCTTGTCGGTCCTTCGATATGCCGCTGTCGATCAGCGCTTCGAGAACTGTTTGCGACGGCGCGCCTTGCGCAGGCCGACCTTCTTGCGCTCGACCTCACGTGCATCACGCGTCACCAGACCCGCCTTGCGCAGCACCGGTTTCAGCGCCTCATCGTAGTCGATAAGCGCACGGGTGATGCCGTGGCGAACTGCTCCGGCCTGGCCCGACTCGCCGCCACCGGTGACATTGACGGCGATGTCGAAGCTGTCCAGCTTCTCGATCAGGGCCAGCGGCTGACGCACGACCATGCGGCCGGTCTCACGCGAAAAGAATTCATCAACCGGCTTGCCGTTGACGACGATGCTGCCCTTGCCCGGCTTCAGGAAAACGCGGGCCACCGCGCTTTTGCGACGGCCGGTGCCGTAGTTTTTATCGACTGCTGCCATGTTCTGTTTTCCTTCCGCTTTTCTTTCTGGTGCTGCCGGTTCAAATTGCGAGGGTCTTCGGCTGCTGCGCGGTGTGCGGATGCTCCGCGCCGGCGTAGGCCTTCATTTTTTTCAGCATTGCGTAACCAAGCGGGCCCTTCGGCAGCATGCCTTTGACCGCCTTTTCGAGCACACGCGCCGGATGTTTGGCGTGCATTTTCTCGAATGTGGTGGTGTAGAGGCCGCCGGGATAGCCGCTGTGGCGGTTATACAGTTTGCCTTTGGCCTTGTTGCCGGTGACGCGCAGCTTGTCGACATTGACGACGACAATGAAATCGCCGGTGTCGATGTGGCGGGTGAATTCGGGCTTGTGTTTGCCGCGCAGGCGGTGCGCGATCTCGGCGGCAAGGCGGCCGAGCACTTTGTCGGAGGCATCAACAACGAACCAGTCGCGTTTGACGTCGCTCGGTTTTGCGGAATAGGTCTTCATGCTGTCATCCTGCACGCCATCGGCGTCGGGTTGGGGGTTCAGAGAACCGCGAATTCTATGGGAAATCAAGCGCCTGTGTCAAACTTCGGCACTTCCGCCGCATACCTTGGCAGCCGTCGGAATCTGAGAATTTTCCTTTTAAAAACAATTAGTTAACAAATATGTTGAGCTGGCAGATGACCAATGCAGCGGCTGCGCTGCTGATCCCGCCCGGGCTGCTGCTGGTGTTGCTGCTGCTGGGTCTTTGGTTGAGTCGGCGCTCGCTGCGTGGCGGCAACTCGCTGGTGGTGGCCGCCGCGACCGCGCTGTACATGCTGTCAACACCTCTGGCGGGTAACCTGCTGTTGCGCTGGTGGGAGGCTGCACCGGCGGCGGCATCCGAACTCGGTCCGGGCGGCGGCGCCCAGGCGATCGTGGTCCTCGGTGGAGGCATCTATGGCAAAGCCCCTGAATACGGCGGAGACACCGTGCATGCGATGACGCTGGTGCGGTTGCGTTATGCCTCGCTGCTGCAGCGTCAAAGCCAGCTGCCGTTGCTGGTCAGCGGCGGCAACCCGGCTGCGGAAGGCAGTGACGAAGCACAAACCATGCGCCGCACACTGGAGCAGGATTTTGGCGTGCCGGTACGCTGGAGTGAAAATCGCTCGCTGAACACCCTGGGCAACGCCCGCCTGAGCCGGGAAATCCTGGCTCGTGAAAACATCACACGCATCCTGCTGGTCACCCATTCCTGGCACATGCCGCGGGCGCGCCTCGCCTTTGAGCACGCCGGATTCAGCGTGATTGCGGCGCCAACCATCCACAGCACCCGGCGCAGGCTGCGTGTGACCGATCTGCTTCCTGATGCCGGGGCTCTGCTCGGCAGCTCGCTGGTGTTCCACGAAATGATCGGCATGGTCTGGTATCGTGTGCGCCTTGTGTTTCAAGGCTGAGCATGGAGGCCGCATGAAAGCGCGCATCAAATGGATTGAAAACGTGGCTTTTGTCGCCGAGTCAGGCAGCGGGCACGCACTGGTTATGGACGGAGCGCCGGAGGGCGGCGGACGCAACCTCGGCCCGCGGCCGATGGAAGTGGTGCTGATGGGGACAGGCGGCTGCACCGCCTATGATGTGGTGCACATCCTGCGCAAATCGCGGGCGCCGGTCACTGACTGCGTGGTCGAGATCGACTCAGAGCGCGCGGCAGAAGACCCCAAGGTGTTCACCAAAATTCATTTCCACTTCATCGTCAGCGGCAAGGGGCTGAAGCCGGCACAGGTGGAACGTGCGGTGCACCTGTCAGCGGAAAAATACTGCTCGGCCTCGATCATGCTCGGCAAGACCGCGGCCATTACCCACGACTTCGAAATCCGCGAAACCGGAAACGGAACCGAGGGCGGCTGAACCCCGCCTTGCAGCCTCAGACGTGATATGCGGTGCGGGTCATCACTGTTGAGGCCAGCCGCATCGCCGACTTCACCGGTACCGGCAGTTCGGCACCACCATGATCCACCGCGGTGACGGCATGACGCGCTTCATCCTCGCGCATGTGTTCGACAATCGCCCGGCTTTTGGCGTCATCAGCAGGCAGCCCTTCGAGATGCACCTCAAGATGGCTCACCACCTGGCGTTCCGTCTCGGCGAGAAAACCGAGGTTCCACTTGTCGCCGAGCAGGCCTGCTGCCGCGCCCATGGCAAACGAGCCGGCGTACCACAGCGGATTGAGCAGGCTCTTGCGGCCACCCAGCTCCGCGATGCGCCGTTCGGTCCACGCGAGATGTTCGGTCTCTTCGCGTGCCGCCGCCTCCAGCGCCTCACGCGCCCTGCTGTCGCGCGCGGTCAGCGCCTGGCCCTGATACAGGGCCTGCGCGCAAATTTCACCGCAGTGGTTGACCCGCATCAGCGCCGCGGCATGGGCCCGCGCCGCGGCATCCAGTTCGGCCTCGGGCAGATTGGCTCCCGGCTGCGGGCGCTGGCTGCGGGCCGGCGCAAACAAAGTGCGCAAACCCTTGTCGAAACCGATGATCAAATCGTCTATACGCAGCATGGAAACACCCTCAGGCAAAAAGCCGATGCAATTCGGCACCGGGATCATCGGCACGCATGAAGGCCTCGCCAACCAGAAAACCATGGACCTGGTGCGAACGCATGCGCTGCACATCCTCGGGCTTGAGGATGCCGCTTTCGGTGATCACGGTGCGCTGCGCGGGCACGCGGCCGAGCAAACCCAGCGTGGTCTCCAGCGTGGTCTCGAAAGTGCGCAGGTTGCGGTTGTTGATGCCCAGCAAGGGCGTGCACAGCTGCAGCGCCGCGTCGAGTTCACCGCCATCGTGCACTTCGACCAGCACCGCCATGCCCAGTTCCAGCGCGATACCTTCGAGTTCGGCCATGCGGGCGGCATCCAGCGCCGCCACGATCAGCAGGATACAGTCGGCCCCGGCCGCGCGGGCCTCGTACACCTGGTACGGATCGACCATGAAGTCCTTGCGCAGCACCGGCAGGTCGCAGGCGCCACGCGCCGCCTTCAAGTCATCAAGCCGGCCCTGGAAGAACTGACGGTCGGTCAGCACCGACAGGCAGGCTGCACCGTGTCGTTCATAACTGGCGGCAATGGCCGCCGGATCAAATTGTTCGCGCAGCACACCCTTGCTCGGGCTGGCTTTTTTGACCTCGGCAATCACCGCGGCACGGCCAGCGCCGATCTTCGTGCGTATGGCTCCGGCAAAATCACGTGCCGGCGCCGCGTCACGGGCCGCATCCCGGATCTGGGCCAGCGGCAGCACCGCCTGCGCAGCGGCCACCTCCTCGGCCTTGACCGCAAGGATGCGCTGCAGGATGTCAGCCATTGGATTGGGCCCGGGTAAACGCAACAAACTGGTCCAGCTTCTGCCTTGCGGCACCGCCGGCGAGCGTGGCCAGCGCCAGCCGCACGCCCTCAGCCAGCGTGGCGGCCTTGCCGGCAATGTAAATGCTGGCACCGGCGTTCAGCGCCACGATGTCGCGCGCCGCACCATCCTGGTTGGCCAGCGCGGCAAGCATCATGTCGCGCGACTGCTCGACGTTCTCGACGCGGATCGCGTTGTTGTTGTGGGTCTTCAGGCCAACGTCGGCCGGAGCCACCATGTATTCACGCACCGTGCCGTCCTTCAGCTCGCCGACCGCGGTCGGACCGCTGATCGACAATTCGTCGAGACCTTCCAGCCCGTGCACGATCATCACCCGCCGGCTGCCCAGGCGCTGCAGCACGCGGGCCTGGATGCCGACCAGGTCGGGATGGAACACACCCATCACCTGCTGTCTGGCTCCCGCAGGATTGGTCAGCGGACCGAGGATGTTGAAAATGGTCTTCACGCCAAGCTCGCGCCGCACCGGTGCCGCATGTTTCATCGCGCTGTGGTGATTGGGCGCAAACATGAAGCCGATGCCGGTTTCGGCTATCGACTGCGCCACCAGTTCGGGCTTGAGGTTGATATTGACACCGAGCAGTTCCAGCACGTCGGCGCTGCCCGACTTGCTCGACACCGATCGTCCACCGTGCTTGGCGATCTTTGCGCCCGCGGCAGCCGCAACAAACATGGCGGCGGTCGATACGTTGAAAGTGTGGGCTGAATCACCACCGGTGCCGCAGGTGTCGATCAGCTCCAGCGAATCGGGCACCGGCACCGGGGTCGCGAACTCGCGCATCACCGTCGCCGCAGCGGCGATTTCACCGATGGTTTCCTTTTTGACACGCAGGCCGGAAATGATGGCCGCGATCAGCACCGGTGACACCTCGCCGCTCATGATCTGCCGCATCAGCGACAGCATTTCATCGTGGAAAATTTCGCGGTGCTCGATGATGCGGGTCAGGGCTTCCTGGGGTTTCATCGCTTCGCTTCCTCCAGAAAATTCTTCAGCAGTTGATGGCCATGCTCGGTGAGTATGGATTCAGGGTGAAACTGCACACCCTCCACCGCCAGCGTCTTGTGGCGCACACCCATGATCTCGCCGTCATCGGTGCGCGCGGTGACTTCGAGGCAATCAGGCAGACTCTCGCGTTCGATCACCAGCGAGTGGTAATGCGTCGCCGAGAACGGCTGTGGCAGGCCGCGGAACACCCCCTGGCCCTGATGGTGGATCAGCGAGGTCTTGCCGTGCATCAGCTGCTGGGCATGGATGATCCTGCCGCCGAAGGCCTGTCCGATGCTCTGGTGGCCGAGACAGACGCCGAGGATAGGTATTCGCCCGGCAAAACTCTTGATCAGCGGCACCGAAACACCTGCCTCATTGGGCGTGCAGGGCCCGGGTGACACCACGATGCGCGCCGGCCGCATCGCCTCGATGTCCTCAAGCGTGATTTCGTCATTGCGGTGCACGGCGACATCCTCACCCAACTCACCGAAATACTGCACCAGGTTGTAGGTGAAGGAGTCGTAGTTATCCAGCATCAAAAGCATGATGGTCTCCTCAGTTGCCCACTGAGGCCTTCGTATCGAGGCCGGCCTCGGCCATTTCCGCCGCCTTCAGCAGCGCCCGCGCCTTGTTCTGCGTTTCCTGCCATTCGGCCTCGGGCTGCGAATCAGCGACCACACCGCCACCGGCCTGCACATGCAGCCTGCCGTCCTTGACCACCGCGGTGCGCAGAGCGATCGCGACATCCATGTTGCCGTGAAAGCCCAGATAACCGACCGCGCCGGCATAGATGCAGCGCTTCACCGGTTCCAGTTCGTCGATGATTTCCATCGCGCGCACCTTGGGAGCGCCTGAAACGGTGCCTGCTGGAAAGGTGGCGCGCAACACGTCAATTGCCGTACAGCCCTGCTTCAGCCGCGCCTCGACATTGGACACAATGTGCATGACATGCGAATAGCGCTCAATCACCATCTGCTCGGTGACCCTGACGCTGCCGGTCTGTGCGACGCGCCCGGCATCGTTGCGGCCGAGATCGACCAGCATGATGTGCTCGGCGCGCTCCTTGGGATCGGCGAGCAGTTCCTCGGCCAGCGCGGCGTCTTCCGTCGCATTGGCGCCACGGCGGCGGGTGCCGGCAATCGGGCGCACGGTGACCGTGTCGCCTTCGACACGGGCGAGGATTTCCGGCGAAGCGCCGACGACATGGAAGTCGCCGCAGTCAAAATAAAACATGTACGGCGAGGGATTCAGCGTACGCAGCGCGCGGTACAGTGACAGCGGCGTGGCATGGAAAGGCTTGCTCATGCGCTGCGAAGGGACCACCTGCATGATGTCGCCGTCAAAAATGTATTGCTTCGCACGTTCGACGGCGCGGTGATAGGCCTCCTGACCAAAACCGGAAACCGCCGGCTCGGACCGGGTCGGACCGCTGAGCGGAATTGCCACCGGCGTGCGCAGTTTCTGCAGCAGTTCGGCGAGCCGCGCCTGTGCGGCAGCCCAGGCGCCGGGCTTGCCGGGTTCGGCATACACCACCAGCGACAGCTTGCCCGACAGATTGTCGACGATGGCGATTTCCTCGGACACCAGCAGCAGGATGTCCGGGGTGCCGAGCTCGTCGCGCTTCTGTGATGTCGCCAGCCGTTTTTCGACGTAACGCACCGTGTCATAACCGAAGTAACCGACCAGTCCACCGCAAAAGCGCGGCAGCCGCGGATCGGTGGCGACCCTGAAACGCTTCAGGTAGTCCTCGACAAAAACCAGCGGATCGTCACAGCGTTCGCGCAGCAGTTCCTGATCGCGGCTGATCTCGATGCAATCATGGCCGCGCACTTCGATACGTGTGTTAGCAGCAAGGCCGATGAAGGAATATCGGCCGTGGCGTTCGCCGCCGACTACCGACTCCAGCAGATAGGTGTGCGACTGGTTGGCGAGCTTGAGGTAGATCGACAGCGGGGTGTCGAGATCGGCGTAGGTGTCGAGCACCAGCGGCGCGCGGTTGTAACCCGCGTCGGCGAGGCGATTGAATTCGGATTCGGTCATGACTTGCTCCACAAAACGATACGGTGCGAAAGGCGAAACGGATGCGGCTGGTGCTGGGCAATCAGCTGCGCCAGCGCCAGGCTCCATTTGCTTGTATGCACGGCATCGCGGGCAAGTTCATCTCGGGAACGAAATCTTCAGGGGCTTCGGGGTGAAATACCATTGCATCAATTAAATCTTTTGAATCAATGGCATACAGTCAGTCAGCGCGCCTACTATAGCATCAACGTCAAGGGCATGCACATCGTGGCCCTCGTTGTAGCCATAAGGCACGCAGAACACCGGACAACCGGCGGCACGGGCCGCCAGCACATCATTCCCGGAGTCGCCCACCATCAGCATGCGCGCCGGCACCACGCCGAAACGCTCGCAGGTGTGCAGCAGTTGCAACGGATCCGGCTTGCGTCGCGGCAGCGTATCGCCGGCAACCGTCAGCTCGAAAAATTCAGCCAGTCCCATCCGCTCCAGCAGTGGCAGCGTAAACGCCCCGGCCTTGTTGGTTACACAGGCCAGCCTGAAACCGGCGGCGCGCATCTGCTCGAGACCTTCGCGCACGCCGGGATAGATTGTGGTGAAACTTCCGTTGATGCCGGAGTAAACCTTTTCAAAAACCGGCAGCGCCTGCGCCAATGCCTCGGGGGGCACATGACCGTCGATGTCGCGGGCGAGCGCCCGCTCGACCAGCCGCGGGATGCCCTTGCCGACAAAATTGCGCACCGTATCCAGCGGCAGGGTCTGCCTGCCCAACTCTTCAAGCATGCCGTTGGTGGCTGCGGCGAGATCGGGAATGGTGTCGAGCAGGGTGCCGTCGAGGTCGATCATCACCGCCTCGATGGCGATCGGAAACTGTTTGTTCATCGGATATTCAGGTTTGTGGGCGGCGGCAGCGCCGCCGGCGAATCAGGCCGGGGCCAGTTTCCCGCGCATGGCGGCAATCACCGCCTTGTAGTCCTTCTGGCCAAAAATCGCCGAACCGGCGACAAAGGTGTCGGCGCCTGCGCTGGCGATCGCCGCGATGTTGTCGACCTTGACCCCGCCATCGACCTCGAGCCAGACCTCGCGTCCGCTGGCGGCGATACGCCGGCGCACCTCGCTAATCTTGGCCAGCGCCCCCGGGATGAAGGACTGGCCTCCGAAACCGGGGTTGACCGACATGATCAATACCAGGTCAAGCTTGTCGAGGGTGTGATCCAGGTAATGCAGCGGAGTCGCCGGATTGAACACCAGGCCGGCCCTGCAGCCGCTGTCCTTGATCAGGCCGATCGTACGGTCAATATGCTCGGAAGCCTCGGGGTGGAATGAAATGATGTCGGCGCCCGCCCTGGCAAAATCCGGAATGATGCGATCCACCGGCTTCACCATCAGATGCACATCGATCGGCACCTGGACATGCGGACGTATCGCCTCACAGACCAGCGGCCCGATGGTCAGGTTCGGCACGTAATGGTTGTCCATCACGTCGAAATGAATCAGGTCGGCGCCGGCCGCGACCACGGCATTTACCTCCTCGCCCAGGCGGGCAAAATCCGCGGAAAGAATGCTGGGCGCGATACGCTGGATCATGTCAACGTCTTCCGATGATGGAATGCTGATTTTACCCGTTATTCCGCGGCGGTCAGCGGCGCTGCCCGCGGCAACTTCCGCCATCGTGCGGGCGATGCGAGAATACAGGCATGGACACCAGACAGACTTCGCGGCAATACCAGATCAGCGTCACACCTCAAGCCCGTTTCATTCCCGGGCACTCGAGCGCTGAAGCAGGGCGTTATGCATTCGCCTACACCATCACCATCACCAACACCGGTAACGTCGCAGCCCAACTGATCAGCCGGCACTGGATCATCACCGACGCCAACAACGTGGTACAGGAGGTCAAAGGCCAGGGCGTGGTCGGGGCGCAGCCGATGCTCAAGCCCGGCGAAAGTTTCGAATACAGCAGTGGCTCGGTGCTGGCGACTCCGGTAGGCACCATGCGCGGCAGCTACCAGATGGTGGCCGAGGATGGCACCCGCTTCGACGCAGATATCCCTGAGTTCGCGCTGTCGGCGCCGCGCGTATTGCACTGAAGCGCATGTCCCTGCGCGGCAACTTTTACCGCTTCGATGATGCGCCGGAGGGTGGCAAGTTCCGGCTGACTGCCATGAAAAACCGCCGCTCAGGAAGGACCAGGGGGGTCCGGATCGTCGTCTTCATGGCGCGGCCACGTCCACCAGACGATGCCGACGAGCAGTGAAACCGCAACCGCAATCTCAATCAACAACCAGACCAGTCCACTCATCGCCGCACAACCTTTTACGGGAATTTGTTGATGTACAAGACGGACTTTAACAAAACCGCGTGGCGTTCCGCCTTCGGCCTGATGCTGACGCTGGTTCTGCTGGCCTGCAGCAGCACCAGCGAAAAACCGCAGTTGCCGCCTGATCCTTCCGCCAGACCGGCAGCACCTGTTGCTGAAAGCACATCCGCCCCTGCGCCGCCGCCGGCACAAACCCAGACGCTGGCCGGCAATCACCTGCGCCGTGCGCAGTGGGCCGATCTGCCCGGCTGGCAGGATGACGACCAGGCCGCGGCCTGGGGTGCCTTGCTGACCAGTTGCAGCACGCTGCGCCACCAGGAAGCCTGGCGTGCGGTCTGCGCCGATGCCGCCGCCCTCGCCAGACCCGATCGTGCCGAGGTGCGGCGTTTTTTTGAAACACGGTTCCTGCCTTATCGTTTGGTGCAGGCCGATGGCGGCAGCGAGGGTCTGGCCACGGGTTATTACGAGCCGCTGTTGCGCGGCAGCCGCACGCCGACAGCACGCCATCGCTTCCCGGTCTATGGCACCCCGGATGACCTGCTGGTCGTAGACCTGCCGGCCTTCAACGCCGAGCCACGCGACTCGCGCGCCCGGGCAAGGCTCGATGGCCGCCGCATCGTGCCGTATTACGAGCGCTCGCAGATCGAATCTCCGGCCTCGCCGCTGCGCGGCCGCGAAATCGCCTGGGTCGAGGATCCGGTCGAACTGTTTTTCCTGCAGATCCAGGGTTCGGGTCGCCTCGAACTCGAAGGCGGCGGCGTGATGCGTGTCGGCTTCGCCGACCACAACGGACACCCCTACCGCTCTATCGGCCGCCTGCTGATCGACCGTGGCGAACTGGCACCGGAACGCGCGTCGATGCAGGGGATCAAGGCATGGGCGCAAAAAAATCCGGCCAAATTGCGCGAAGTGCTCGATTTCAACCCGCGATACGTGTTTTTCCGAGAACTGCCACCGGGACTCGACGGTCCGCTGGGTGCGCAGGGTGTGCCACTTACTGCGCGCCGGTCCATTGCCGCGGATCCGCGCTTTGTACCGCTGGGTGCGCCGGTATTCCTAGCCACCACCTGGCCGCTGTCGAACCGGCCGCTCAACCAGCTGATGCTCGCCCAGGATACCGGCTCGGCCATCCGCGGCGCGGTGCGCGCCGACTTTTTCTGGGGTTACGGCGACGAAGCCGGGCGCGAAGCCGGGCGCATGAAACAATCGCTGCGCATGTGGTTGCTACTGCCGCGCAATTACCCGGTCAGCGGCGTCGAATAACACAAACCGCGCGGTTCAGCGGCTGTGGGAAAGGCGGTCAAAGATCAGAGAGACGCAGCTTGGCCAGTCCGGCGCCGCTCTGCTCGAACTTCAGGATGGCTTCCGCGGTCAGGGGCTCACTGACGTGCAGGCCCTGCACCCGTTCGCAACCCAGACCGAGCAGCGCAATGACCGTCTGACCATCGTTGACACCTTCGGCGGTCAACCGCAGACCGAGGTCCCGGGCCAGCCGCACCAGAGCCTTGACCAGCCGCGCATGGGTTTCCGAACGCTGCATGTCGGCAACAAACTTTGCGCTCAGTTTCAGCTCATCAAACGGCAACTGCGCCAGATTGCCGATTGATGACGCGCCGGTGGCGAAACCGTCAATGCCCAGGCGCACACCCATGCGCTTGATCCGGGCCAGAACCACCTGCACCGGCTCCACTGCATCGGCGATCGCCGATTCATGGATGCCGATCACCAGCCGTCCCGGTGGAACACCCCAGGTGCGCAGCGTGCGTTCGACGAACTCCGGAAAGTCCGGCTGTGTCAGGCCGCTTGCCGTGACTTTCAGACCGAGCTTGCACTGCAGGCCCGCACGCGCGAAGTCGGCGCTCTGGCGCATCGCGTTGTTGAATATCCACCAGGTCAGCTCGCGTGCGACCCCGGCGGTCTCCGCGGTCTGCATCGCCACCGCTTCGCTGATTTCGCCCAGTTCCGCATCGTTCCAGCTCAACTGGCATTCGAGGCCGCCAATATGGCCGGTACCGGCATCAAGCTGTGGTTCAAAGACCAGCGCCAACGTGCCCTGCTCCAGCGCAAGCCGCAGGCGCGCTTCAAGACGCATCTGCCGCGCCTCGACCTCCCCCTGGGCCGGATCATAGACTGCGGTACGGTCGGATGAAGCACGCGCCGCGCGTCCGGCCAGCTTGGCGTTGCGCACCAGGGTCTGCGGGTCTTCACCGTGCTCGGGATAAACGGCAATGCCGATCACGGTGTCGGTATCGTAAGAACGGTCGCCAAGCGGAATCGGCGCCGTCAAAGCCCCAAGCACCTTGTTCGCGGCAAGTATCGCTACACCTTCGCCGGCGATGCGCGGCAGCAGGCAGGCAAACTGGTCACGGCTGACGCGCCCCAGCTGATCCTGTTTGCGAAGCACGCCTTCGCGCATGCGTCGCGTCACCCGCAGCATGAAGGCTTCGCCCTTCTGCATGCCCAGCTGACGGTCGATTTGCTCGGTCTTGCCCACCTGCAGCAGCAGCAAGGCGAGGTTCTTGCCTTCCTGCCGGTGGCTTTCGATGGTGGTGCGGAACTGCTCCATGAACGCCGCATATTCCGGCGTCGGCAGCGTGCGCACCACACCACCTTCGTCCTGGCCACGCGCGGCGAGCGAGGCCAGAAGGGCGAGTTGCAGGAAATTGAAACGTTGCACGGCGAGCAGCGCTTCGCTGCAGCTTTCGGGCTCGGCCTCCATCAGGCGCAGCGCCCCGCGTGTCAAAGCGGCCTGCAGGCGCTGACAGTCACGGCGCATGCGCTCCAGCGGCTCGGCCTCTGCATCGAGGGCCCATTCACCGAGAGCGCCGATGATCGCGTCGGAGGAGGACGACGAAAAAGCCCCGTCGAGTCCGCCCGCAGCCGGTACAAAAAGATCGGGCGCGCGATCACGCACATCGCGGTAGAGCCCGGCCACCATCGCAAGGGTGTCCGCACCGGCACTGAACTCCTCGGCCAGCCGCCGCGTCAATGCCTCAAGGCTTGGCACACCCTCGGCAGGCGGTTCAGAGGAAGAATTCGGAGGGATCGATGGGGACACTGCCCTGCTCCAGAGTACGCTTGATGCGATAGGGAACACCCGGTGAGGCCTTCGGTTCCTGCGCCAGATCGAGTATCAGCTGCGGCCGCAACGGATTGCCCTTGGCGTCCAGCACCACCATCACCCGCGGCAGCAGTCGGCGAACCATGTTCTGTGCGATGACGATGCCGATCTCCCCCGAATTCATTTCGACCAGCGCCCCCACCGGAAAAATGCCGATGCACTGCACGAACTGCTCGACCAGCGGCCCATCAAACAGCGTGTTGCGGGAATTGTAGAGCTGGTTCAGCGCGTTCGACGGCGAATACACTTCGCCGTAGGCCCGGTTGTGGATCATCGCATCAAAACAGTCGATCAGTCCGGCAATCGATCCGAAAAGCCCGATCTGCTCGCCCTTCAGTCCCTGCGCATAGCCGCTGCCGTCGTAACGCTCATGGTGCAACGCCGCCAGCGCCGGCAGTTCCGGCGGCAGTCCCGGCGTATCGCGCAGGATCGCCACCGAATGCGCTAAATGGCTGCGGCAGAGCATGACTTCGGTTTTGGTCAGCGGTCCGTTCTTGTTGACCACCTCCTCGGGGATCGCGGTCATGCCGACATCCTGAAGCAGGCCGAGCATGCCGAGCAGGTCGAGCTGGTCGCGCGGCATCTGCAGGAAACGCCCGAAAGTCAGCATGTAGATCGAAACACCAAAGGCGCGGTCCAGGGCATGTCCTCCCTTGTCCTTCAGCTTTGCGAGCAGCATCATCGCGTCGGGATTGCGCACCACGCTGTCGGTCATGTTGCTGACCGCCTCCTGCACACGCGGCGCGTCGAGCGCCTTGCCGGCCTCGACATTGCTCATGATTTCCTTGAGCACCACCTCGGTCTTTTTCTGCGCAGTCTTCGCCACCGGCAGCTCTTCATCGACAGTCGACTGCTCGCGGTAGGTGACGCGGGTCTTGATCGCAGTCAGCACACTGGGGCCCCGCGGCGGCGGAATCCGCGGCGGCCCGCCGATGTCCCCGGTCAGCAACTGGCTGCGATCCGGCAGGTCAGGCCCCTTGTCGAGGTCGATATAGACTTTTTTGCAGTATTTTTTCAGCGCCGCGAGCTGCTGGTCGTTGCTGAGTATGAAACCCTGGTACATGAACGGTGTTTCCGTCCATGGGCGATCCAGGTCGGAAACAAATACGCCGAACTCAAGCTGGTCTACGGGGACTTCTTTTTTCATTATTGGGGCAAGGGCGCCGGATCGCCTGCATGACCGCCGAATTGTCAGGCCGGCGCGCCACGCGCGCAAGGTACCGGCTTAGAAGTCGAAGACCTGATTGTTGTGCAAAAGACGGGGGGGCACAGGCGTATCGAGCTCCTCGATTTCCTGCATGGTCAACTCGATTTCGCTGGGCTTGAGATGGGTGATGTAGACCTCCACCGGGCGCTTGAGCTTGGCCAGCTCCTCGCCAAGCATCGACGGGCACAAATGCAGCGCCAGTTCGGCAAGCCGGCGGTCCTTGTCGGAAAAGGCGGTCTCGATGATCAGGTATTTCAGGTTTTCGATGCCATTGACGATTTCCCACAAGGCGTCGTTGGGACCGGTATCACCACTGAACACCAGGCTGCCCTTGCCGCTCTCCAGCCAGTAACCCACCGCGGGCACCGTGTGCACCGCGGGCAGCGCGGTGATGCGGCGGCCACCACCGATGTCGATGACATTGCCGACCGCCAGCGCCTCGTAGCACATGAACGGCTCCTGCGGCGTCGGAATCACCGAGAAGTCGGGCCAGATATCCCAGTTGAACAGGTTTTTTTTCAGGATTTCGATGGTCTGCGGTGTGGCATGCACCGTCAGCGGCCTGGCACGCAGCCCGCCAACCGAATCCAGAATGAAGGCGATCGAATCGACATGGTCGAGATGTGAATGTGTCACGAAAACATGGTCGATCATCGCCAGTTCCGGCAGTGACAATTCGCCGACCCCGGTGCCGGCATCAATCAGGATGTCGTTGTCGAGCAAAAAAGACGTGGTGCGGTGCTGCTGCCCGCCGATGCTGCCCGAACAGCCGAGAATACGCAGTCGCATGGCCGGTACCCGTCAGCAGCCGACGCCAAGAACAGGCAGCACGGAAAAAACATGGTTTGGCGTCAGCATAATGGAGGTATCGGGCAACACAATCGCTGTGGGATATTGCTGCAATGTGCATTACTGAGTGGTGACTGCGGCACGTTGCCGCCATTGCATTTTAACCCAAAGGATTTTTCCGCCGGCGGCGCTCGAACGCTGTTCAGTCGTTTAATTCGAGCAAAATGCGGCTTTTTACCGCCTGCTGATCGCGAAGGGCGGGGGAAAAAACCACGGTAAGCAGTTGACTGCGCAGGGCAGGCTCGACCGGTTGGCCAGCGGATGCGGATACCAGTTCCACCACATGGCCGCGCGCATCAATGGTCAGCCACAGCCGCAGCGGACCGCCGCCTGACGGACGGGGCAGGGATAGCGGTGCCTGCGGTTGCGGATAACGATCGAGCTCCCTCGCCTGGTAAATCCGCTGATCGGTAATGCCGCTGCCCGCCTGCAGCGTATCCGATGGCGCGCCGTCACGCCGTTCTGGCTGCGCCGGCGATGAGTTCAAGGCATGGCGGGACCAGGGCACAGGAAGGGCGGTGACCGTGGCCTTTTCCAAAACCGCATCGTCGGCATGCAGCGGCATCACCGCCAGTTCTGCGTGCAGCGGCGCGGAAGGCAGGGAAAATTGCGGGGGGCGTCCGCCAAAACCGAGATCGGCAATCAGCAGATGCAGCAGCAGCGAGCCAGCCAGCGCCAACGCACCCCGCCGCCAGGGCAATGGCGGTTGGGCGATCAGGCTGCTCGTGCTGCCCCTCATCGCCGCACTCAGCGCAAAGCCGACAGCGCCTGCTCTATCTTGTCAGCCGGCACATAACCGCCAATCTGCTGGCCGTTGGCGAGATACACCGCCGGGGTGCCGCGCACACCAAAGCGTTGCGCCAGCGCCTGGTTTTCCTCGATCGGGGTGGTGCATGCCCGTGGTGCCGCGGCAGGCTGCGCGGTGCGGCTCATCAGCTCGTCCCAGGCTTTGGCACGGTCTTTCGAACACCAAACCGCTCTCGATTTCTCGTTGGAATCAGCCGACAGTATCGGCAGCAGGAAGGTATAGACAGTGACGTCGTTGATCTTGTTCAGCTCGCGCTGCAAATCCCGGCAATAACCGCAGTTTGGGTCTTCGAAGGTATAGATCACCCGGCGGCCGTTGCCGCGCACCCGCTTGATCGCATTGCCCTGGGCCTTGGCCAGCGCGACGGTCGCAATCTGGTCGCGGCGCTCGCGGGTCAGGTTGCGTTCCTGCGGCGTGCGCAGGTCGAACAGGTTGCCGGTCATCAGCCAGCCCAGTTTCTCGTCGGTATAGACCACCTGGCCGTCGAAAACCACCTCATAGATGCCGGGGAAAGGTGTCTTCGTCACCGCCTCGATTTTCATGTCGGGGAAACGCGTCTGAAAACCCTTACGCACGACATCTTCGCTGGCAACAACACCAGCGCTCCAGACAATGGCCATGCACAGGGCGGCTATTCTCGGGAAATTCATCAACTGATTCATCAACATGTCATCTTTCCGCAGGCTGACCCGCTGTCTTCAACTCTAAACAAACTAGGCAATGGCGTGCCGGATCAGCAGGCTTTTCAGTACCGGCATGCCATCCAACGCGCCAAGACCGAAATTGCGTACCGCCGCGGTGATCCCGGAGCGCGCCGCGAACAGCGTGTGCAATGCATCGGCGCTGAGACCGGTGGTCGCGATGTCTTCGCGGCGCGCGCGTTCGTAGCGGCGCAACAGGGCATGGTCACCGCAATCCTGG
Organism: Betaproteobacteria bacterium Ga0077527; assembly: GCA_001464815.1. GTDB lineage: Bacteria > Pseudomonadota > Gammaproteobacteria > Burkholderiales > SG8-41. The sequence goes on from LNDW01000015.1 coordinate 529,007, forward strand.
CGTGGCGCGCGCGCGGCGAGTACCGTTGCCAGTTCGCGCACATCGCGAAAACCCAGATTCAGGCCCTGCCCCGCGAGCGGGTGCACGCTGTGTGCGGCATCCCCGGCCAGCGCCAGCCGTGGCGCCACCAGCCGCGGCACACGGCCATAACGCAATGGAAACGCCGCCGCGGCCGTCAGCATCCGCAACCCGCCGAGCATGCCGGTGCTGGCGCTGCCGACCTTTGCCGCAAGTGCAGGACCATCCAGCGCCAGCATCTGTTCGGCATGGTCACGGGAAGTGGACCACACCATGGATACCCGGTTCCCGGGCAGCGGCAGCAGTGCCAGCACACCGTCTTCACGGAACCACTGGAAAGCCACACCGCGATGCGGCAGCGTGGTTTCGAAATGGGCGACGACACCCAGCTGGCCGTAATCGGCATCACGCAATTCAAGACCTGCCGCCCGACGCACCACCGAATCCCGACCGTCGCTGCCGATCACCAGCTGCGCACCCACTTCGGTGCCATCATCCAGCGTGACCGTGGCACCTGCCCCGGCCAGATCCACATTCGCGACCTGCGCCGGACAATACCTTATGATCGCCGGAAGCTCGTCGATTGCCGCATCCAGCGCGCGCTGCATGGCAAGGCCTTCGACTATGCAGGCCAAGTCTGACAGTCCGGCTTCATCGGCCCGCAACTGCAGGCGGCTGCCGGGACGGTCGCCATAAATCACCATCGCCTCCACTAGCTGCACACGCGCCGCATCGATCCGCTGCCAGACACCGAGCGCCTCGAGGAAAGCCCTGTTGCCGGGGCTGATCGCATAGACGCGGACATCCCATACATCCTGCGCCCGAAGCTGCGGCTGCCGCGGCTCGACCAGCGCAACCTTCAGCGGCTGCAGCGCCAGCGCCAGCGCCGCACCCACCGGGCCACCACCTGCCACCACCACGTCATGCGCATCAGACGACATGCCGGGCAATACCTGTTTTGTCTCGTTGTGCGACCATCGGTTTAAAATACAACAAAGAAAATAAGTTGGCGCCGGGAGTTCGGCCAACCCACGGATTTTTCAGGGAAATCCTGCTTTTGTCGGTTGCGATTTGCTTGACAACACCGACCTTGCTCTTTAGACTGCGCCGCCTTCCCGTGGCGAGTTAGCTCAGTGGTTAGAGCAGTGGAATCATAATCCATTGGTCCGGGGTTCAAATCCCTGACTCGCCACCACTCTTTCCTGCACCGCCGGCCGCTTCGATTGCCGGCCATGCCCGCTTCTGTTATCGTAAATCGATGCGTAAGCAATTGCTTTTATTGACTTTTTTGCTCTGCGCCGGAACTGCCTGGGCGCAGCGCAGCCTGCCGGCCGATGCCAGGCGCGCGGAAGTCGGTGAACAACAGGCGCTGCCCGCCGTACAACTGGGCGGTGAACTGCTGCGCCTGGCGCCGGGCGGCATCATTTTTGATGCGACGAACCGCCGCATCACCCATGGCCAGCTGCGACCCGGCGCTGATGTGCTGTACCAGCTCGACCGCAACGGCGAAGTGCTGCGCATCATCATCCTCACCCCGCTTGAACAGGCCCGGCTCGACCAGTCCGGAAAGTAGGCCGTGGGCAAGTTTTACATCAAGACCTTCGGCTGCCAGATGAACGAGTATGACTCGGCCAAGATGGCCGACGTGCTGCACGACGCCGAAAGCCTGATCCCCACCGACGATCCCGTCGAAGCCGATGTCATCCTGCTCAACACCTGCTCGGTGCGCGAAAAGGCCCAGGAAAAAGTATTCAGCGACCTCGGCCGCATCCACGAACTGAAGCGGAACAAACCCGGCCTGATCATCGGCGTCGGCGGCTGCGTGGCCAGCCAGGAGGGTGCCGCCATCGTCAAACGGGCCCCTTATGTCGATGTCGTGTTCGGCCCGCAGACTTTGCACCGCCTGCCGCAGCTGATTGCCGAACGCCGCGCCTCCGGCAGGCCGCAGGTCGACATCAGCTTTCCCGAGGTCGAGAAATTCGATCACCTGCCGCCAGCCCGGGTCGAAGGCGCCAGTGCCTTTGTCTCGATCATGGAGGGCTGCAGCAAGTACTGCTCGTTTTGCGTGGTGCCCTACACCCGCGGCGAGGAAATCTCGCGGCCGCTCGACGATGTGCTGACCGAAGTCGCCGAACTGGCGGCGCAGGGCGTGGGTGAAATCACGCTGCTGGGCCAGAACGTCAATGCCTGGCGCGAACCCGGTTCGGCTGCGGACGCCGCCGATTTTGCGCTGCTGCTCGAGTACGTGGCGGAAATCCCCGGCATTGAGCGCATCCGCTACACCACATCGCATCCCAAGGAATTCACGCCACGGCTGATCGAGGCCTACCTGCACATCCCGCAACTGGTGAGCCATGTCCATCTCCCGGTGCAATCGGGCTCGGACCGCGTGCTGGCGGCGATGAAACGCGGCTACACCGTGCTCGAATACAAATCGATCATCCGCCGGCTGCGCGAAGCGCGGCCCGACATCTGCATCTCCTCCGACTTCATCGTCGGTTTTCCCGGAGAAACCGATGCCGATTTCGCAGCGACGATGAAACTGATTGATGATGTCGGCTTCGACGCCAGCTTCAGCTTTGTCTACAGCCGCCGCCCCGGCACCCCGGCCGCAGACCTCGCCGATGACACTCCGCAATCCGCCAAGCTCGAGCGCCTGCAGCAGCTGCAACGGAAAAACGACGCGCAGGCCCATGCAATCAGCCACAGCATGGTCGGAACCCGGCAGCGCGTGCTGGTAGAAGGCATCGCGCGCCGCAACGCCGCCGAACTGGCCGCGCGCACCGACAACAACCGCGTCATCAATTTCGCCGGGCCACGCGCGCTGATCGGCACCTTCACCGAAATCACCGTCACCGACGCGCTGGCGCACACGCTGCGCGGCGAAACGGTCACCAACGACAGCATTGCCACCCATTGAAATCCGCTGAAATCAGTTTCACACCGGTCGACAACCACCGTCTCGCCAACCTCTGCGGCGCGCTCGACGAAAACCTGCGCCAGATCGAAACCGCGCTGGACGTCGGCATCACCCGCCGCGGTGAACATTTCGCCCTGACCGGCACCGTCGAGCGCACGCGTGTCGCGCTGCAGGTGTTGCGCAACTTCTATGAAAAGGCGGCGGATCCGCTGTCGCTGGATACCGTGCAGCTGACGCTGATCGAAGCCGGGCACCAGGGACCAGCCCACGCCGCGATCCCGGCGCCGGCGCTGATCACCCGCAAGCAGGACCTGCATGGCCGCACGCCGCGCCAGAACGAATACCTGCTCAACATCCAGAAACACGACATCACCTTCAGCATCGGTCCCGCCGGCACCGGCAAGACTTATCTTGCGGTGGCCTGCGCGGTGGACGCGCTGGAGCGCGAGGCGGTACAGCGGATCATCCTGGTCCGGCCCGCGGTCGAGGCCGGCGAACGCCTCGGTTTCCTGCCCGGTGACATGGCGCAGAAGGTCGATCCCTATCTGCGGCCGCTCTACGACGCGCTTTACGATCTGATGGGTTACGACAAGGTGGCGAAGATGTTCGAACGCCAGGCGATCGAGATCGCGCCGCTCGCCTTCATGCGCGGACGCACGCTGAACAAGGCTTTCATCATCCTTGACGAAGCGCAGAACACCACCCGCGAGCAGATGAAGATGTTCCTCACCCGCATCGGTTTCGGCAGCAAGGCGGTGGTCACCGGCGACGTGACCCAGGTCGATCTGCCCAAGGGCATGATCAGCGGGCTGGTCGAGGCACAGGCGGTGCTGAAGAAGGTGCGCGGCATCGCCTTCACCCATTTCGACGCCAGCGACGTCGTTCGCCACCCGCTGGTGCAGCGCATCGTCACCGCCTACGACCGCCATAACAAGACGGTGAAACCGGACTGATCCGCAGGATGAGCCGTACGCCCCAGCGCAGCCCGAAGATCACGGTGCAGAACGCCTCTACCGCGAGGAATGTGCCCACTGCCTTGCGCATCCGCCGCTGGGCACGCGCGGCACTTGCGACCGATGCCGAGGTCACCATCCGCATCGTCGGCACCACCGAAGGCCGGCTGCTCAACCGCAGCTACCGGCGCAAGGACCACGCCACCAACGTGCTGACTTTCGTGTTCCGCGAACACGCACCGTTTTCCGGCGACATAGCGCTGTGCGCGCCGGTGATCACCCGCGAAGCCCGCGCCCAGAGGAAGCCGGTCGCCGCGCATTATGCACACATGATCATCCACGGCCTGCTCCACCTTCAGGGTTATGACCACGAATCCGAAGGCGATGCCACGGTGATGGAACGCCGCGAACGCACCCTGCTCGCCACCTTCGGTTATCCTGACCCCTACAAGGCTGCGCCACGGCACACGCGCGGCCGCTGAAAAAGACCATGGACGAATCCACCAAACAACCCACACTGCTCGAGCGCCTGTCGGCTTTCCTGCTGCGCGAACCCGAAGACCGCGAACAGTTGCTGACGCTGCTGCGCTCGGCGCATGACAACAACCTGCTCGACGCCGACGGTCTCGCTATGGTCGAAGGCGTGCTGCAGGTCTCGGAAATGCAGGCGCGCGACATCATGGTGCCGCGCGCGCAGATGGACGTGATCGACGTCAACGAACCGCCCGACCGCTTCATCCCTTTTGTCATCGAAACCGCGCATTCGCGCTTTCCGGTGATCGGCGAGAACAAGGATGACGTGATCGGCATCCTGCTGGCGAAGGATCTGCTGCGCTACTACGCAGGCGAGGAGGAGTTCGACGTCCGCGACATGCTGCGCCCGGCGGTGTTCATCCCGGAATCGAAGCCGCTCAACGTGCTGCTCAAGGAATTCCGCAAGAACCGCAACCACATCGCGATCGTCGTAGATGAATACGGCGGCGTTGCCGGGCTGATCACCATCGAGGACGTGCTCGAGCAGATCGTCGGCGACATCGAGGACGAATACGATTTCGACGAGGCCGAGGACAATATCGTCCAGGAAAAACGCGGCATTTACCGCGTCAAGGCGCTGACCGAGATTGCCGACTTCAATGAAGCTTTCGGTACCAGTTACAACGACGATGAATTCGACACCGTCGGCGGACTGGTGCTAAAACGCTTCGGCCGCGTGCCCAAACGCGGCGAGCAGTTGCTGATCGAGCCACTGAATTTCCGCGTGCTGCGCGCCGACAGCCGGCGTATCTACCTGCTGCAGGTGACGAAAAAGCTCGACAAGCCGGCGGCCTGACACGATACGATATAACCAATTGTTTTTATTGATTTTTTAATCAACGCCCGATGCAGGCGCGATCATCCCGCTGGACCTTTCGCGCCACCGCCGCGGCACTGGGGGCACTCAATGTTGCGGCCTACGCACCCCTTGCCCTGTATCCGCTGGCGCTGCTGAGTTTCGGCGGCCTGTTCCTGCTGTGCATGCGCGCCGCCAATACCCGCGATGCCGCCATGTTTGGCTTCGCCTTCGGCCTCGGCTGGTTTGTCGGCGGCGTGTCCTGGGTCTATGTCAGCCTGCACACCTTCGGCGCGATGCCGGCGCCGCTGGCAGCCGCCGTCACGCTGTTGTTCTGCGCCTATCTCGCGCTGCACCCGGCCCTGGCTGCTTATTTCAGCCGCCGTTTCGCACTGCCACCAGCACTGAACTGGACGCTGTTCCTGCCCGCCACATTCACGCTGCTGGAATGGCTGCGCGGCTGGCTGTGGACCGGCTTTCCCTGGCTCAACCCCGGCTACAGCCAGGTACCGGCCAGTCCGCTCGCCGGTTACGCTCCGCTGCTCGGCCTGCATGGCCTGACCTTCATGCTGCTCGCCACTGCCGCGGCACTCGCCTGGATGCTGCACACACGCCTGTGGCAACGGCCACGCGTATTGCTGCCGCTGTTTTCCGGATTGCTGTTGCTGTGGGTGGTCGGCGCGGCGTTAAAAACCGTGAGCTGGACCGAAGCCACCGGCAAACCCCTGCGGGTCAGCCTGATCCAGGGCAACATCGCACAGGATCAGAAATGGCGCGAAGACCAGTTGCGCGCCACGCTGGAGCGTTATCTGCGCCTGGTACGCTCCAGCGATGCGCAACTGATCGTGCTGCCGGAAACCGCGCTGCCGCTGTTCCTGAACGAAGTGCCGCGCGATTACCTTGAAGCACTGGCCACACACGTGCGTGCGCGCGGCGGCGACCTGCTGCTCGGCATCCCCGAGCGCATCCCCGGCGGCGGTTATTACAACAGCGTGGTGTCTCTGGGCAGCGCGCCGCCGCAGTTCTACCGCAAGGATCATCTGGTGCCCTTCGGCGAATTCATCCCGCTGCGGCCGCTGCTCGGCTTCATCGTCAACCAGCTGGCGATACCGCTGCAGGATTTCGCCCGCGGCGGCACGATGCAGCAGCCGCTGGCCGTCGCCGGCGAGCAGGTCGCGGTGAACATCTGCTACGAAGATGCCTTCGGCGAGGAAATCATCCGCCAGCTGCCGCAGGCAACCCTGCTGGTCAACGTCAGCAACGTCGCCTGGTTCGGCCGCTCACTGGCGCCGCAGCAGCACCTGCAGATCGCGCAAATGCGCGCTCTCGAGAGCGGCCGGCCGATGCTGCGCGCCACCAACACCGGCGTCACCGCGGTGATTGCCGCGGATGGCCGTGTTGAAGCCATCGCGCCGGAATTCAGCGAAGCGGTGATCACCCGCGAGGTGATGGGCCGCAGCGGCACGACTCCTTTCGTGCGCTGGGGCAATCACGCCGCACTGCTGCTCTGCATGCTCGCCATTGCCATCACGCTGATCGCCGGCAAACGCGCCCGCAACTGACCCTGCGCGTTTTTGGCCCGCAGGGATAATCCCTGTAAAATTCGGCACTTATCCCGCCTGCGTTCCGCCGCCCGCCGCAATGCTCAGCTTCCAGCAAATCATCCTCAAGCTCAACCAGTACTGGGACCGTCAGGGCTGTGCCCTGCTCCAGCCCTACGACATGGAAGTCGGCGCCGGCACCTTCCACACCGCGACCTTCCTGCGTGCAATCGGTCCGGAACCGTGGAAGGCGGCCTATGTGCAGCCCTCACGCCGCCCCAAGGACGGCCGCTACGGCGAAAACCCGAACCGCCTGCAGCACTACTACCAGTATCAGGTTGTGCTCAAACCCTCGCCGCCCGACATCCTCGAGCTCTACCTCGGCTCGCTGCGCGAAATCGGCATCGATCCGACACAGCACGACATCCGCTTTGTCGAGGACGACTGGGAATCACCGACACTCGGCGCCTGGGGCCTGGGCTGGGAGGTTTGGCTCAACGGCATGGAGGTCACCCAGTTCACCTATTTTCAGGAAGTCGGCGGCATTGCCTGCAAGCCGGTCATGGGCGAGATCACCTACGGCCTCGAGCGTCTGGCGATGTACCTGCAGCAGAAGGAAAGTGTCTACGACCTCGAATGGGCGCCGGGTGTGCGCTACCACGACGTCTATTTCCAGAATGAGGTCGAGCAATCCACCTTCAATTTCGAGCAGGCCAACGTTGACATCCTGCTGCTGCAGTTCGGCCAGTTCGAGGGGGAAGCCAAGCGCCTGTTCGAAGCCGGCCTCGCGCTGCCCGGCTATGAGATGGTGATGAAGTGTTCACACAGCTTCAACCTGCTCGATGCCCGCGGCGCAATCTCGGTCACCGAACGTGCCGCCTACATCGCGCGGGTGCGCACGCTGGCACGGCTGGCGGCACAGGCCTATTACAACTCGCGCAAGGCGCAGCACTTCGAACGCGCCAGTGTCGAGACGCTGCAGGCCTTCCTGCCCACCGAAGAACGTGACGAAGTGCTCGCCGCACGCAGCGGGAGGCCCTCATGAGCGCGCCGCTGCTGGTCGAGCTCTACACCGAGGAGTTGCCGCCGAAAGCGCTGAAAAAACTCGGCGCAGCCTTTGCTTCCGGCATTGCTGGCGGACTGAAACAACGTGGCCTGCTCGCAAATGAGCATCAAACCGTCTACGCCACCCCACGCCGGTTGGCCGTGCTGTTCGACGCAGTGATGGACAAGGGCGCGGATCGCCCCGTCGAGGAAAAACTGATGCCGCTGGCAGTCGCCCGCGGCGCTGACGGCAAGGCGAGCCCCGCCCTGGAGAAAAAACTCGCCGCTGCCGGCCGCGCACATCTGGCCGCCCTGTTTCCGGACGGCCGCGACGCCGCCGATGCCTTTGCCGTGAAAAAGGATGGCAAGGCCGAGTTTGTCTATCTTCAGACCCTCGCCAGGGGACTGCCGCTGGCACAAGGCCTGGAAGAAGCGCTCACCGAAGCCATCGAAAAGCTGCCGATTCCCAAGGTGATGACCTACCAGTTGGCGGACGGCATCACCACGGTCAAGTTCGTACGACCGGCGCATGGACTGGTCGCGCTGCACGGCGACGCCGTGGTCGATATCAGCGTGCTGGGCCTGAAGGCCGGACGCATCAGCCACGGCCACCGCTTCCTTGGCCAGTCCGACATCAGCCTCGACACCGCAACAGCCTACGAAACCGCGCTGAACGATGCCGGCAAGGTCATAGCCTCCTTCGAGCAGCGGCGCAGCCTGATCGAAACCCGGCTCAAGGCAAAGGCCGCCGAACTCGGCGCCAGCCTCGGCACACATCCGGACGAATATGCCGGCCTGCTCGACGAGGTCACGGCTCTGGTGGAATGGCCGGTGGTCTATGTCGCCGGTTTTGACCGTGCCTTCCTCGAAGTGCCGCAGGAGTGCCTGATCCTGACCATGCGCACCAACCAGAAATATTTCCCGCTGTTCGACAGTGCGGGCAGGCTCACCGAAAAATTCCTGATCGTCAGCAACATGGAGGTTGCCGATCCGGTGAACATCATCAGCGGCAACCAGCGCGTGGTGCGGCCGCGACTCGACGATGCACGGTTTTTCTTCAACCAGGACCGCAAGGAACGCCTCGAAGCACGCATCTCGCGCCTGGGTCAGGTGGTCTATCACAACAAGCTCGGATCCCAGCTCGAGCGCAGTGAACGTGTGGCCCAGCTCGCCAGCAGCATTGCCCGCACGCTGGGTGCGGACCATGTATTCGCCGGCCGAGCGGCGCGTCTGGCCAAAGCGGATCTGGTCACCGGCATGGTCGGTGAATTCCCGGAGCTGCAGGGCATCATGGGCCGCTACTACGCACGCCATGACGGCGAGCCGGCGGAAATCGCCGACGCCATCGCCGAACACTACCAGCCGCGCTTCGCCGGCGACCGCCTGCCCGAACACGCGGTGTCCTGCGCGGTGGCACTGGCCGACAAACTCGAAACCCTGGCCGGCCTGTTCGGCATCGGCCAACTGCCCACCGGCGACCGTGATCCCTTTGCGCTGCGCCGCCACGCGCTGGGCGTGATCCGCATCATCATCGAACGCGGACTGCCGCTGACACTGGACACCCTGGTCAGTGAAGCCTTTGCGGCGTTTCCACAGGCGCTGAAACTGGCCGATGCGCGGGCCGATCTTGAAACCTTCGTCTTCGAACGCATGCGCGGCTACTTCGCCGAGGCCGGCTACACCACCCAGGAAATCGAGGCTGTGCTGTCACAGCGGCCGATGCACCTGGCGCTGATTCCGCGGCAGCTCGCCGCAGTACGCGCGTTTGCCGCACTGCCGGAGTCGGCCAGCCTGGCAGCGGCCAACAAGCGCATCCGCAACATCATCAGCAAGTCCGCACCTTCCGCCGGTGACGTGTTTTCCGACCAGCGGCTGCAGGCTCCTGAGGAAATCGCGCTGCACCGCGCCTTTGTCGAGGCCGACGGCAAGGCTGACCGTGCTTATCAGGCCGGCCAGTTCAGCGAAACCCTGCAGGCGCTTGCCGTGCTGAAACCGGCGGTGGACGCTTTCTTCGACAAAGTCATGGTCAATGTCGAAGAACCGTCGCTGCGCAGCAACCGGCTGCTCCTGTTGATGAAGCTCGAAAGCGCCTTCAACCGCTTCGCAGACATTTCCAGGCTTGCTGCATGAAAATCGTCATTCTCGACCGCGACGGCGTGATCAATCACGACAGCGCGGCCTACATCAAGAGCCCGGAGGAGTGGAAACCGATCCCCGGCAGCCTCGAGGCCATCGCACTGCTCAATCAGGCGGGTTACCGCGTGGTGGTCGCCACCAACCAGTCGGGCATCGGCCGCGGCCTGTTCGACATGGCCACGCTCAATGCCATCCACGACAAGATGCACCAGGCGCTGGGCCAGGTCGGCGGCCGTATCGACGGCATGTTCTACTGCCCGCACACCCAGGACGCCGACTGCAGTTGCCGCAAGCCCAAGCCGGGCCTGCTCGAGGAAATCAGCCGCCGCCTCGGCGTGGAACTGGCCGGCGTGCCGATGATCGGGGATTCGCTGCGTGACCTGCAGGCCGGCGCCGCAGTCGGCGCGCAGCCGATCCTGGTGCTGACCGGCAAGGGTAAAAAAACGCGCAAGGACGGCGGATTGCCGGAACAAACAGTCATTTACAGCGACCTCGCCGAGGCCGTGCAGGCACTGCTGAACTGATGCTGGCCGCAATCCGCTCCACGCTGTTCACCGCTGTCCTGGTTGTTCTCACTCCGCTGTTCGCCGCCATCGCGCTGCTCACCTTTCCGCTGCCGGCACTGACCCGCTACCGCATCATCACCGTCTGGTCGCGCTGCATCGTCTGGGCGGCACGGAATCTCTGCGGCATCCGTTACCGCCTGGTCGGCGCAGAACACCTGCCGCAAAAACCCTGCATCATCCTCGCCAAGCACCAGTCAGCCTGGGAAACCCTGGCGTTCCAGTTGATCTTTCCCCCGCAGGTCTGGGTGCTGAAGAAGGAACTGCTTCTCGTGCCCTTCTTCGGCTGGGGCCTGGCCATGCTGTCGCCGATCGCGATCGACCGCAGCGCGCGCCGCGAGGCGCTGCAGCAACTGGTCGAACAGGGCCGTGAGCGTCTGGCGGCCGGTTTTTGCATCGTGATTTTTCCCGAAGGCACAAGGGTGCCGCCGGGCCAGCGCGGCAAATACCGTCCGGGCGGCGCCAGACTCGCGGTGCAAACCGAAACCACGGTGATTCCGGTGGCGCACAACGCCGGCCGCTGCTGGGCGCGTAATGCCTTCATCAAGCGGCCGGGCCTGATCACCATCAGCGTCGGCGCGCCGATCGATCCGCAGGGACTGAGCGCCGAGCAGCTCGCACAACGCGTCGAAGACTGGATCGAGGGCGAGATGCCCCTGCTGGAATCGCGTTGAACGCCGCCACCGCGCAGATCGAACTTCGGGGAAGGCAGGTCGGCTTCGAAGTGCGCCGCAGCAAGCGCCGGCGCTCGATCGGCCTGCTCATCGACGAACGCGGCCTGCGCGTGGCCGCACCGCCATCGGCCAGCGAACTGGCCATCGAAAACCTGCTGCGCGAGCACGCGGCCTGGGTGCTGCGCAAGCTGGACGAGTGGCAGTTGCAGCAACGCAGCACCCTCCATGGCCAGAACGGCGAGCAGATTGCCTGCTGCGGGGAATGGCTGACGATCAGCTGTGATGATGCGGTGGACAAACCGCAACGGTCAGGCGACCGCCTGCTGGTCGGCCCCTCCGCGCTGAAACCGGAGGCCGTGCGCCGTCGCATCACCAGCTGGCTGAAAATGGAGGCCATCACCCTGTTCAAGCAACGCTGCGAGGTTTTCAGCAACCGCCTTGGCCTGCCGGCACCGCAGGTCAGGCTGTCCAGCGCGCGCACGCGCTGGGGCAGCTGCGCCCGCGACGCAGACGGCGGACGCATCCGCATCAACTGGCGCCTGATCCAGACACCACTGCCGTGGATCGACTACGTGGCCGCACACGAAGTCGCCCACCTGCGGCAGATGAACCACTCACCGGCGTTCTGGCGGGTGGTCGATGAACTGGTCGGTGACCACCGCCCCCTGCGCGCGGCACTGCGCCGCGACGCCGGCACCTACCTGCGGCTCTGAACCCCTGTGCTAAACTTTTTTTCAACCTGTCGAGCGGATCCGCCGTGCCTTTCACGAAACTGATCGCCATCCTCCTGCTGACCGTGCTCGCTGCCGGCTGCGGCCACAAGGGCCCGCTGTACCTGCCGGGCCAAAAACCGGCACCAGCCAAACCGGCCACCACGCCATGAGCCCTTTCCAGTACCGCGACGGCGAGCTGCACGCCGAAGGGGTGGCGCTCTCTCGCATCGCCGCGCAGTTCGGCACCCCCTGCTATGTCTATTCCCGCGCCGCGCTGACCACGGCCTGGCGCAGCTTCGATGCCGCCTTTGCCGGACGCGATCACCTGGTCTGTTACGCGGTCAAGGCCAATCCGAATATCGGTGTGCTCGATGTGTTCGCCCGGCTGGGCAGCGGCTTTGACATTGTTTCCGGCGGTGAACTCGCCCGCGTGCTGGCCGCCGGCGGCGATCCGCGCAAGGTGGTGTTTTCCGGTGTCGGCAAGACCGCCGCCGAAATGCGCGCGGCACTGGAAGCCGGCATCCTCTGCTTCAACGTCGAATCCGCGGCCGAACTCGAACTGCTCGACCGGGTGGCCGCCGAAACGGGGCGGATCGCGCCGGTGAGCCTGCGCGTCAATCCCGATGTCGATGCCAAGACCCACCCCTACATCGCCACCGGCCTCAAGGAAAACAAGTTCGGTGTCGCCTACGACGATGCGCTGGCGGTCTATCGCCGTGCCTGCGGGCTGCGCAACCTGCGCATCGAGGGTGTGGATTGCCATATCGGTTCCCAGCTCACCGAGATCGCCCCCTTTGTCGCGGCACTGGAGCGGGTTCTGGCGCTGGTCGATGCGCTGGAGCGCGACGGCATCGCCGTACGCCACCTCGATCTCGGTGGCGGGCTGGGCATCCGCTACCGTGATGAAACCCCGCCGGCAATGGCCGACTACGCCGCCGCGCTGATTGCGGCACTCGGCAAACGGCCGCAGAAATTGCTGTTCGAACCAGGGCGCCTGCTCACCGGCAACGCCGGCGTACTGCTCTCGGAAATTCTCTATCTGAAGCATGGCGACGAACGCAATTTCGCCATCGTCGATGCCGCGATGAACGACCTGATGCGCCCCGCGCTGTACGACGCCTGGCACGAAGTGCTGCCGCTGCGCGGCGGCGGCACGGCGTCCCGCGAATACGACATCGTCGGGCCGGTCTGCGAAAGCGGCGATTTCCTGGCCCGGGGCCGCCCGCTCGCGGCAAAGGCCGGCGATCTGATCGCGATTGCTTCGGCCGGCGCTTACGGCATGAGCATGGCCTCCAACTACAACACCCGGCCGCGCGCGGCCGAAGTCATGGTTGATGGCGACCGTTTTTATCCGGTACGCGATCGCGAATCAGTGGCGCAACTGCTGGCCAACGAGCATCGTTTGCCGGATTGATCACGCCTGATACCGCGTTCAGGTACGTTTTTGCGTTGCGATGCACTGTGGCGTTGAACACACACCGGATTTCGTACATGCAAATAAATTTTACAAAGGTATTGCATTTTTTTTTCGGCCTAGCATAGAATTGGCCACCGCACACGGTCGTCACCAAAATTTTTTGGTGAACACGGCGCAGAAATGCAAAATGTTCTCGATGATCGTGCGATGGTAGTGTGGAACAAAAGCCGCACTCAAACGATGCCTAAGTTAACTTTCAAGGAGACGATCATGGCAGCGAAGAAAAAAGCAAAGAAAAAAGTAGCCAAGAAGAAGGCAGCCAAGAAGAAGTAAGGCAGTAAGTGCGAAGGCCGGGGAAACCCGGCCTTCGCATTTTCAGCGCACCAATCCGCAAACGGCGGATCAACAGCGGCAACACCCAACACCATCCGCATCACGCGCCGCCCTTTTACTGCAATCCGGTCATCCCCCGACCTTGTGAACAGTAAAAATTATCAAATAAAATCAATTACTTAGATTAATTCCGCGGGAAGCCTCGTGCTGCTTTCGAACAGCGTGGCGATCACTCAGCGATCGAGCTGGCGATATACCGCATCAGCCACGCGCAGCAACTCCGCGCGCTCCACTTCACCCGACAACGCATAACCCATGCGCCCGTCAAGCCAGTAGAACACGCTGACGCCCTGTTCATGAGTGAAGCGGAATGCAGTGGGTGCGTGGGTCGTCGCGGCAACACGCACATACAAGGTCAATCGCTGCGCTTTGGCATCCTGGTACATGAACTGCGCCGCGGGACCGCTCTCACTGGCCAGCAGGCGGCCGCCGACCAGCGCATAACCCTGGTCCGCGAGATGCGGCACCTTGAGGCTGGCGCCAAGCCGCTTGGACAACCAGTTGACCAGATGCTGCTCCTGATCGGCGCCGACTTCGACAGGGTGGCGTTTCTCCGGGCTGTAGACGGCATGTGCCACTGCAGCAATTCGCGCGAATTGCACGGTTTGATTACGCTCAGCAGCCACTTCACTGTGCAAATGCCAACCTGCCGTACCACTGGCCAGCATCAGCATCGCGGCCACCGCATAACGGCGCCACGGCCTTCCGCCGCTCATTACCGCGGGCTGCAGACGCGATGGCAGCGGCGCGACCAGCCAATCATCAAAGGCCTCGCGCAGCCGGCGGTTCTGCTCGCGGTACGCGGCGACAAGCGCGGCATCACCGGCGTTCTGCGCCAGATGGTGCTCGATCTCGGCGGCACGCGCGCCAGCCAGCCGGCCATCAACATGGGCCTGCAACTCGGCTTCGGAAACCGGAGCGCTCACCGCATCACCTTCATCGCATCACTCTCTCACGCAACTCTTTCATTTCATCACCATCACTTCACCACCTTCAGCGGCTGCACCGGCGGCTCGCCCTGCATCAGGCGGCGCAGCCGCTCGCGGCCGCGCGACAGCCGTGACATCACGGTGCCGATCGGCACTCCGAGCACCCGCGCCGCCTCGTCGTAGCTCAACTGCTCCATGCCGACCAGCAGCAGCACGCTGCGCTGTTCGTCGGGCAGCGCCTGCAGCGCGGCATCGAGGTCCCGGATTTCCAGCCGGTCCGCCGCCTCGACAGCACCACCAACGGACTGGAGCAGCGCCTCGTCCAGCGGCACCGTGCGGCTTGCCGCCGCACCCCGGACCTGGTTGATGAATACGTTATGCATCACCGTGAACAGCCACGCCCGCAGATCGCTGCCCTCGCGCCACAACGCCTGCTTCAGCAGCGCCCGCTCCAGAGTGTCCTGCACAAGGTCATCAGCCGCAGCGGCATTGCCGGTCAGCGCGCGCGCATAGCGCCGCAACCGCGGTATCAGCGGCAAAACCTGGGGCGCAAACCGATCCCTGGAATTCAAGCCCTTCCTCCTGAAACACGCTGCTGCGGAATTCTATTCCTCAACCGCGGAAGCCGTGCTGCCGGCCTTGGCCGCTCGGTCATGCCCCCCTTCAGGCAGGCGATGCCAGCCCGGGCCGCTCCAGCCATACACGCAGCCGATCCGCCAATTTTGACGAGAATGCGGACCAGTCCTGTCCGCTGTCCGCGGCGACAATATCGACCCGGGGATACCAGTGACTGCGGCCATCGACATCCGGCACCCAGTAGTGAAACGGCGGACGGCCGGGATGCAGCAGCCAGACCGGTTTTGCCATGGCGCCGGCCAGGTGCGCTGTGGCATTGCTGGTGGCGATCACCAGATCGCAGGCCTCGATGATCGCCAGCACGTCGTCAAGGTCGTTGCGGTAATCCACGTCGTCAAAATGCAGCAGCTCCACGCCGTGTTGCGCTTTCAGGGCGGCCCGCTCGCCGGCGGTATCCCCGTACTGGATATCAACCCATTGCACACCGGGCACCTTCAGCAACGCAGCCAGCGCGCCAAGCTCCGCGCTTTTGCCGCGGCCGACCCAGCCCGCGCGGGCGCTGCGCCATGAGATCGCGATCCTTGGCTGCCGGGACATGCGTGCCGCGTAGTGCGCGACCCGGCCTGCATCGGCGCTGAGTACGGCTGACCACGGCTCGGCGGGTTTTATTTCGGGACACAACTGTCCCGGCAGCGAACCGCAAAAAATCGCCTGATCGGCGCCGAGCAGCGCCGGATCAGGTGGTACGGCCAGCGCGACAAAACGGGTATCCGGGAAAACCCGGCGATAGGCAGGCAACAACCGCCGGTCAAGCTCAAAGACCAGGGGCAGGTCCCGTTTGAGCAACTCCGGCAGCAACATCGAGAACAGCACCTGATCCCCCAGCCCCTGCTCGGCCCAGACGCCGAGCGTGCCGCCGGAGGCTGAAGCCCTGCTCCACCGCGGCATCCTGGAAAACGCTGCAATCGATGCCGGATCGGTGCGCAGATGCTCGCGAAAAGACGGCAGCCCGATGCGTTGTTCGTAATCCGCCCAGGCCAGGCTGAATTGCCGCATCGACAGACGCAGCAGCGCGCGGTTGTAACGAGCCTCGGCAAATTCACCGTCTTGCTGCAATGCCTGCGAAAACAATGTTTCGGCGCGACTCAAATCACCGCTTCTCTGCACCGCCATCGCCAGCCCGTTGCGCAGATCCGGATCATCGGGGGCGATATCCACCGCCCTGGCAAGGGACTGCAGCGCAGGCTTCAACTGATCCAGTTCCAGCAGGGCATGGCCCTGCCCGGCGAGGGCGCCGGTGTTGTCGGGATCGATGGCCAGCGCGCGGGAATAACTCTCGAGTGATTCTTCGGCCCGGTTCAGTTCCAGCAGCACACGTCCGAGACCGCACCAGCCATCCACACGATCGGGGGCCAGCCGCAGTCCCTCCTGGTAGGCAGTCAGGGCGGACCGGTAATCCCCGCTGTCTGCGAGCAGATTGGCCTGATTGACATGCAGCCAGGCCAGACCGGGGGCCACCTGCAAGGCCCGCTGGTAACAGGCCAGCGCCTCGTCGATACGGCCCGCATCCTTCAGGCTGTTGCCGTAGTTTCCGAGCAGGTCCGGATGATCCGGGGCGGCCGCGAGGGCCGCCTCGTACGCCGCCAGCGCTTCGTGGTTGCGCCCCATCCGGCGCAACGCCAATCCGCGATAGAACAGCAGCTCCGCGTCACCCGCCTGCGCGCGCAAGCCCTGATCGGCGGCGGCCAGCGCGGCAGGCCAGTCACCCGCGGCCACACTGCGCCGGCCGCGTTCACGGCAGGCCTGAATATCAGCGGTCCCTGAGCCGGCTTTGGCCACAGCTTCCTTTCACACCAGAAAAACAGTCGCCAGACCGAGAAAAATGAAAAAGCCGCCGCTGTCGGTGATCGCGGTGATCATCACGCTGGAGCCTATCGCCGGATCGCGGCCGAAGCGCTGCATCGCCAGCGGAATCACCACACCCATCACCGCCGCCAGCAGCAGGTTCAGCGCCATCGCGCCGGTCATCACCAGGCCGAGCTGCCAGCTGTGATAGATCAGGAAGGCGAACAGGCCGACGATGCTGCCCCAGAGCAGGCCGTTCAACGCCGACACGCTGATTTCCTTGATGAACAGGGTCCGCGCGTTGTCGCGGGTGATCTGGCCCAGCGCCAGGGCACGTACGATCATCGTCGTCGTCTGGTTTCCGGAATTGCCGCCAATACCGGCGACAATCGGCATCAGCGCCGCCAGCGCGACGAGCTGTGCGATGGAATTCTCGAAAACGCCGATCACCCTTGAAGCGATGAAAGCGGTGACCAGGTTAACCGCCAGCCAGGCCCAGCGGTTGCGCACACTTTTCCAGACCGACGCAAACAGGTCTTCATCCTCGGCCAGGCCGCCCGCCGCGAGTGTTTCCGAATCCTTGGACTCGCGGATGTAATCGACCACCGCATTCACCGTCATCCGGCCGACCAGAAAACCCTCTCCGTCAACCACCGGCGCCGATACCAGGTCATAACGCTCGAAGGCACCAGCCGCCTCCTGCGCATCCTGTTCCGGACTGAAGCTGGTGAATTCGCGGGTCATCACGTCGGCGACCATTATTTCAGGGTCGCTGACCAGCAGGCGGTTCACCGGCAGCAGGCCCCGCAGCCGCTCCTCGCGATCGACCACGAACAACTGGTCGGTATGGTCGGGCAATTGGTCGAGCCGGCGCAGATAGCGCAGCACCACTTCCAGCGTCACATCCTCGCGGATTTCGATCATCTCGAAATCCATCTGCGCGCCGACTGTCTCCTCGGCATAGGACATCGCCGAGCGCAGTTGTTCGCGCTCCTCGCCGGACAGCGACTTGAAGACGTCCTGGATCACCTCCTCGGGCAGGTCGGGCGCGAGGTCGGCGATCTCGTCGGCATCGAGCTGGCCGGTGGCGGCCACCAGCTCGTCCTCGTCCATGTGCGCGATCAGCGTCTCGCGCACCGCATCGGCGACCTCGAGCAGGATCTCGCCATCGCGGTCGGCCTTGACCAGATCCCACACCACCAGCCGCTGCTCCAGCGGCAGGGCCTCGAGGACATAGGCGATGTCGGCCGGATGCAGCCGGTCGAGCAGCTGCTGCAGCTCGTTCAGGTGCTGGCGGTGGACCAGGTGCTCGACCAGCGGCTGGCGCGCACCGCCCTCACGCTGCACCAGGTTCTCGACCAGCTCGTGACGATGCAGCAGCGCGACAACCTGCTGCAGGTGATGTTCATTGCCGCCGCGTTTATCCTGCCGGTCTGCCACGTGCGCGCCCGCTTATTGTGAAATTGCCCGAAGCTGCGGCGACATTCTAGGTACCTGCTGCATTGCTGTCCAAAAAATCACGCCCCCGCGGCGCACACAGCACATCGGGAAACAGGTATCTTTCGCCTGCACAATTCATGTCCGCCCTCCTCAACAACAAGCTGCGCGCGGCGCGCGAGCACCTGCAGAACGGCACGCCGGCGGCAGCCATTGCCGCCTGCGATGCAGTCCTGGCTAAAGCGCCGCGCAACCCCGAAGCGCTCGGCCTGCGCGGCATCGCGCGGCTGATGACCGGCGCGGCGCGGGATGCCGCCGCCGACCTGCATCAGGCCGCAGCCGCGGCACCCGGCGACGGCATGACCCTCGAATACCTCGGCCAGGCCTTGCTGCAGCTCGGCGAGGCCGGCGAAGCCGCGCAGGTGCTGCGGCGCGCCGCGGCGCTCCCCGGCGCGCCGCCTTCGGTGGCGATGCGTCTGGGTCTCGCCCTGCTGCAGCAAGGCCGCGCCGCCGAGGCCCTGGCACCGTTGCGCAGCGCGGTTGCCGCACAACCGGCGGAGCCGGCCTTCCAGTTCGCGCTGGGACAGGCGCTGGCCGCCGGCGATGACCCTGCCGGTGCGGCGCGCTGCTTCGAATCCGTGCTGCAATCCGCGCCAGGTCATCCCGATGCACTGTTCAATCTCGGCGTGCTTGCGCTCGGCGCCGATGACACGGCGGCGGCGCAGAAGTACTTTGAAGCGGTGCTGGCACGCCACCCCGCGCATACGGATGCGATGGTCAATCTCGCCATCCTCAAACAACGCAGCGGGCAGGACGATGCAGCCGCGCAACTGCTGTCACGCGCGCTGCAACACGCCCCGCAACACCCGCATGCCCATGCCAATCTCGGCAGCCTGCGCCTGCGCGGCGGTGACACCGGCGCAGCAAGGCAACACTTCGCAGCCGCGCTGGCGGTGTTGCCGGGCCTGCCCGGAGCACTCGAAGGACTCGGCGCCACGGCACGTGCCGAAGGCCGTTTCGGCGAAGCCGTGCATCATCTGCGCACGCTGGTCGCGGCCGACGCCGCAGCCGCCACCGGCTGGGCGGCACTCGCCGACAGCCTGCTGCAGACCGGCGAACTGGAGGAGGCCGGGTCGGCCGCGGAACAGGCCGCGGCACTCGATCCGCAACTGGTCTGGGCATGGAGCCTGCGTGCGCAACTGCAACTGCTGCGCGGCGAACTGGCCGGGGGCGTCGATCTGCTGGAGGCTGGTTTCAAGGCCACCAACAGCACCGCGCTGCTCGGCATGTACAACCAGCACTGCCGCCATCTCTGCGACTGGGCGCGGTGGTCGGAGTCATGGGCGATGCTCAAGCCGCGGATCCTCGCCGGCGAGGAGGCAGGCACACCCTTCGCGCTGCTTTGCGAGGATCTCAACGCCGCTCAGCTCGGCGAATACACCCGTGCCTGGGCGGCACGGCGTTTCACCAGCATCGCGCCGAAACCGGCACCCCGCGATCGCGGCGATAGCGACCGCCTGCGCATCGGCTATCTGTCCTCCGATTTCCAGGAACACCCGGCGGCCTACCTGATCACCGAATTGCTGGAGTTGCACGACCGCCAGCGTTTCGAGGTGTTTGCCTATTCCCATGGTCCGCGCGACGACGGCGCGATGCGCCGGCGCATCACCGCCGCGGTCGATCATTTCGTCGATATCGCATGGATCGGCGACGATCAGGCGGCGGCGCGCATCCGCGACGATGGCATCGACATCCTGGTCGACCTCAAGGGTTATACCGTCGGTGACCGTCTGGGCATCATGGCGCGCAGGCCGAGCCCGGTGCAGCTCACCTGGCTGGGTTATCCCGGCACCACCGGTGCCGCGTTCATCGATTACCTGATCGCCGATCCGCTGATCGTGCCGCCGGACAGCGCGCATGGCTGCAGCGAGCAGATACTGTATCTGCCGCACTGCTACCAGCCGGTCGATCGCAAGCGGCTCGTAGCGGAGCCGCGACCCCGGGTTGAATATGGTCTGCCGGAAGATGCGGTGGTGATCTGCTGCTTCAACCAGACTTTCAAGATCACGCCGGCGCTGTTCGCGGCGTGGATGCGCATCTTGCAGGCGGTGCCCGGCAGCGTGTTGTGGCTGGTCGATGACAACCGCTGGTCCACCACCAACCTGCGCCAGGCGGCGCGGGATGCCGGCATCGCGGTGGAGCGGCTGGTCTTCGCGCCGCGGCTGCCGCTGTCTGAGCACCTGGCCCGCTACCGCGTGGCCGACCTCGCCGTGGACACCTTTCCCTACACCTCGCACACCACCGCCAGCGACGCGCTGTGGTGCGGCTGTCCGCTGGTCGCGCTGCGTGGCGACACCTTCGCCGCGCGGGTTTCGGCGAGCATCCTCACCGCCGCGCAACTGCCGGCGCTGGTCACCGACGACCTGGCGCAGTACGAAACCCGCATCATCCAGCTCGCCAGCCATGCCGAGCTGCGCCGTGATCTCGGGCGGCGGCTTGAAGCCGCGCGCAGCAGCGCAGCGTTGTTTGACACCGCGGGCTTCACCCGCGCGCTGGAAACCCTGTATCTCGACATCCTGCCCCGACCCTGAAAAAAAACGGGCACCCGAAGGTGCCCGTTTGAATTCCGCTTGCGCGGAAGGTGTAGCTCAGTTTCTTTGAAGCGGTTCTTAGAAGCGGTGCGCGATGC